>NZ_JYLL01000022.1 GCF_001439695.1 Pseudomonas veronii | reverse complement strand
GGACTCTCGATTCCATGACATGGCCAGTTACCTCCTGGCCATGATTAATACATGTAAACGATGTCTCCGGTTTCAAACGTAAAGGATGTCTCCGGTCTGTACCGGGGCAAGCCCCCTCCCACATGGGAGAGTGGGGGCTCACCGCCGGCACCCGAGCATGAGCAAATGCCACTAACCCCGCCGATCAACCAAGGGAATGCGGTCAATGTGGGAGGGGGCTTGCCCCCGATAGCGGAGTGTCAGTCACCGTTGTGATCAATGTTCCTGCCGTTGGATCTGTTGCTTGGCCAGCTTCACCACATTCTCCACGGTAAACCCGAACTTCTCCTGCAACTTGGCCAGGGGCGCCGATGCGCCAAAGCTGTTCATCACCACTTTGGCGCCGGTCTGTCCGACATAGCGGTCCCAGCCCAACGGACCGGCCTGTTCCACCACCACCCGCGCGGTCACCGCTGGCGGCAGTACGCTGTCGCGGTAGGCGGTGGGCTGCTCTTCGAACAGCTCCCAGCTGGGCATCGAGACCACCTGCGCGGCAATGCCTTCGCCTTTGAGCTGTTCATACGCCGCCACCGCCAGGCTGACTTCGCTGCCGGTTGCCAGCAGGATGACCTCGGGGTGTGCGGCGCCGGCCAGCACATAGGCTCCCTGGGCGGCACCGGACGCGGCTGCGTACTGCGTGCGGTCCAGGGTCGGCAGCGGTTGGCGCGACAACACCATGCAGCTCGGCCGGTGGGTCTGGGCCAGCGCGATCTTCCACAGTTCCAGGGTTTCATTCGCGTCGCCGGGACGCAGGGTCAGCAACCCCGGCGTGGCGCGCAGTTGGCTCAGGTGTTCGATCGGCTGGTGCGTCGGGCCGTCTTCGCCGACGCCGATCGAGTCATGGGTAAACACGAACACCACCGGCAATTCCATGATTGCCGCGAGGCGGATCGGCGGCTTCATGTAGTCGCTGAACACCAGGAACGTCGAGGTGTACGGGCGCAGGTAGGACAGCGCCATGCCATTGGCGATCGCCCCCATGGCATGTTCACGGATGCCGAAGTGCAGGTTGCGTCCGCTGTAGTCGTCGGCACTGAAGCGTCCGGCGCCGTCGAAGGTCAGGTTGGTTTTGGTCGACGGCGACAAATCCGCCGAACCGCCCAGCAGCCAGGGAATCTGCCGGGCGAAGGCATTCAGCACCGCGCCGCCGGCGGCACGGCTGGCCACGCCCTTGGCGTCGGGGTCGAAGCTGGGCAGTTCAGCTTGCCATTGCTCGGGCATGTTCCCGGCGCGCATGCGTTGCAGTTCGTCGGCCAGTTGCGGGTCGAGGGACGCCAGGGTTTGCTGCCACTGTCGGTACAACGGCTCGGCCCGCGCGTGCAATGCATCACGCAACACCGTGCGCGCCTCCTCGGGCACCAGGAAGCTGGCGTCTTCCGGCCAGCCATACGCGGCCTTGGTCAGGCGGATCTCCGCCTCGCCCAGCGGCTCGCCATGGGCGGCGGCGGTGTTGTGTTTGTGCGGCGAGCCGTAGCCGATCACGCTGTCGACCACGATCAGGGTCGGCGCACCGGTATTGCGCTGGAAGGTTTCCAGCGCCGTGCTCAGAGCACTCAGATCGTTGGCATCGGTCACGTGCAAGGTGTGCCAGCCATAGGCCTGGAAGCGCTGGATCACGTCCTCGCTGAAGGCCAGTTCGGTGTGGCCTTCGATGCTGATGGTGTTGTTGTCATAGATCCAGCACAGGTTGTCCAACCGCAAATGCCCGGCCAGGGAGGCGGCTTCGCTGCTGATGCCTTCCATCATGTCGCCGTCGCCGCACAGGGTGTAGACGTTGTAGTCGAACAGCACTTGGCCGTCGCGGTTGAAGCGCTCGCCCAACCAGCGCCCGGCCATGGCCATGCCGACGCTGTTGGCGCACCCCTGGCCGAGGGGGCCGGTGGTGGTTTCTACGCCGGTGGTCATGCGGTACTCGGGGTGGCCTGGGGTCTTGGAACCCATCTGCCGGAACTGCTGGATATCGTCCAGGCTGATCGCCGGCAGCCCCGAGCGCTGGCCCTGGGCGTCGATCTCGACCACGCCGGCCAGGTGCAGCAACGAATACAGCAGCATCGATGCATGCCCCACCGACAACACAAAACGGTCGCGGTTGGGCCAGTCGGGATGCTCCGGGTGATAACGCAGGAAGCGACTCCACAGCGTATACCCCACCGGCGCCAGGCCCATGGGCGTGCCGGGGTGGCCGGAATTGGCCTTCTGCACGGCATCCATGGCCAGGGTGCGCAGGGTGTTGATGCATTGGGTGTCGACAGCGGTGGCGGCGTGATTCATGAAACCGGTCTCCCTCGGGTGGCGATCTACAGTGGAGGGCAGGGCGCGGCAAAGGTTTGATTCCATCGCCGGTGTAGCGACGAACGGAACTGGTTTGCCCGCAAACATGACAAGACCCCCTGGAATGGGCTAGCTTCAAGGGCGTAATCATTGATCAACTTGCGGAGGTAGGCCATGCCAGTGAAACACGACCTGTATCAGGACTTGGGTTTGAGCAAGGACGAAGTCGATGGACACCGGGCGAAAAATCCGCGTCTGAACGCGCTGTTTGATAAATACAACGCCGTCGACGAACTGGTGGTGAGCGCTGAAAAGGCGGCCGGCAGCGATGAGGAGCTGAAGAAGTTAAAGGAAAAACGCTTGTTGGTTAAAGATGAGATCAAGGGTTTGCTGGAGTAAAGCGCGCGATCCATTCACCCCGCAGGGAGCGCGTCAGTCGCTCCCTTGCACATTTTTTCAGATTTGGCTGAACGACATCCTTCCCTCCGATACTTATGATGCCCGCCGTCCACCCGGCTCTGGGGGGTTATAGGGCGCGAGGATTGCGCTGCTGAGCCGGGCGGGCAGTTTGTTTCAGGCCAGTAGCGTGTGAGTGCATTCATCCATCGAGCGTTGTTGCGTCTCGGCATACAGCGCCAACTCATCAAGGGTCTTGCGCCCCAGTGCCTGTTCGAATTCGGCCTGGTTCGAATTGGCTGCGTAGTGACTTTGCGCTGCATCCCCCAGGTTCGACTGGAAAATCCCCGCGGCACTCACCGGCAGAAAATCCTCATACACCAGCGGTTCTACATCGACGTGACCGGCGGCGATCAGCGCGTCCAGCGTGCGCGGTTGGTCGGCTTGGCCGCGTGCCGCGAGGCCTTTGTCGGTGGCGAAGTAGCGGAAGTAGGCCAGGCCTTGTTCGCGCATTTGTGTGTGGTCGTCCGGAAAGGCCTGGAAGTGCTGTTCCATCAAGTGCATGTAATGCGCGGCGTTGGCTTCGTTGGGGAAGGCGCCGAGTGCGTCGCGGGCGGCATTCAGCAGTTGGTCGTACAGCGTGCGGCCTTTGGGTGTGAGGGCGACGCCGCGTTGTTCGATTTCGCCGAAACGCGCGCTGTGGCTGCCTTGGGCGTCGGTGAAGGCGATGGTTTCGTCGAGGGCCTTGAAGCTGGTCTGGCGCAGCAGGATCGGGCAGTGGCGGCGCGGCGGGCCTTCGATCACGGCTTTGGGGGTGATGCCTTTGCCGGGCATGGCGGCCTGGACCTGGTCGATATCCAGGGTGCGCGGGGTCAGGTGGTTGATGTGCGGGCCCTTGAAGGCCACCACGTCGGCGATCAGGCGATGCTGGTCGCTCAGTTGCCGGTACTGCGCGGCGGTGACGGTGGCGGTGTGGTGCCAGCGGAAGGTTTCCAGGGCCTGGCGGATGAATGCCTCGGCGTCGTCAGCGTTGAGGCCGCCATCGCGTTCCGCTTGTTCGATCAGGGCGAGGGCGCCGGGGGTGAAGATCGAACGCTTGGCCAGGGCGGCTTCGGCGAAGGCGCGCAGTTCGGGGTTCTCGATCAGCTCCAGGCGCAGCAACGAGGTGAATACGCGAAACGGGCTGGTTTGCAGCGCGCATTCATGCACGGCGCGAAATGCGGTGGAATGCACCGGCACGCCGGCCGGGGTCAGGTCGTAGTAGCCCACCGGTTGCATGCCCATCACCGCGAACAGGCGGCGGATGGTCGCCAGTTCGGCGGCGGTACCCAGGCGAATGGCGCCGTGGCGTTCCATGTCCAGGCGCTGGATTTCGCCGGTCCGTTGCAGTTGTTGCGCCAGGCTCGGGTCGGCGTCGAGCACGCGGCGGTTGATGTCGGCCACTAGCTCCATCAGCGCGCCGTACAGGGGCACTTCATCGCGGTACATGTCGGACATGGCCTTGGAAAAGCCTTTGCGGATGTCGTCGGGGCTGATAAACGCGGTGCTGGGCATAGAAAAATTCCTGGCTGCGGTAAGAGTAATGAATGCCGTTACCCCCGATTCTGTTGGGCGCCGCAGGCCCGCGCAAACGAAGATTCCTCTGGACTTCATTCTGCAAACGAATGAGTGGGGTAAAACCGTCTTCATGTGCATCCCGCCGGGAATGGGTTCTACACTGGCCTTACGCGATGGCTGAGGGAGGATTGGATGAGCGCCACTATTGTGCAAACCACTGAAGGCCAGCGCCTGGCCGCCGATTCCGCCGAGTGCTGGCGCGAGTGGGGCCCGTACCTGAGCGAACGCCAATGGGGCACGGTGCGCGAGGACTACAGCGCCGACGGCGATGCCTGGCGTTACTTCCCGCACGAACATGCGCGCAGCCGCGCTTACCGCTGGGGCGAGGATGGCCTGGCCGGGTTCAGTGACAAGGCGCAACGCTGGTGCCTGGGCCTGGCGCTGTGGAACGAGCGTGACGCGATCATCAAGGAGCGCCTGTTCGGCCTGAACAACGCCGAGGGCAACCACGGTGAGGACGTCAAGGAACTGTACTTTTTCGTCGACGGTGTGCCGAGTCATGCCTACATGCGTATGCTCTACAAATATCCCCACGCGGCGTTTCCCTACGCCGACCTGATCGCCGAAAACGCCCAGCGCGGGCTGGCGGACGCCGAGTACGAAATCCTCGATACCGGCGTGTTTGAAGACAACCGGTATTGCGATGTCAGCGTCGAATACGCCAAGCACCAGCCCGACGATATCTTCATGCGCGTCAGCGTCCACAACCGCTCCGACCAGCCGACACGCCTGCAAGTGCTGCCGCAGGTGTGGGCGCGCAATGATTGGAGCTGGACCGTCGGCGCGCCGAAACCGCAGTTGCGGCTGGACGGCGAGCGCGTGCTGGCGCGGCATCATGAATTGCCGGACCGCCACCTCAGCGCCTGGGGTCAGGACGGCGTCGAATGGCTGTTCTGCGAAAACGAAAGCAACGCCCCCAAGCTGGACGGGCAACCGGCGCCGGGGCCGTTCAAGGATGGGATCAACGATTACGTGGTGGCGGGGCAGGAAACCGCGATTCGCCGCGACAGCGGCACCAAGGCGGCCGCGCGTTTCGTCCTGGAGTTGGCGGGTCTGGAGCGCAAAGTCGTGTATCTGCGCTTTGCGCCCAAGGACGCGCCCGAGGTCAATGCGCGCAAGCTGTTTGAACAGCGCCGCCAGGAAGCCGATGACTTCTACGCCGCGTTGCAGCAGGGCATCGCCGACGCCGACGCGCGCAATGTGCAGCGCCAGGCCCTGGCCGGTTTGCTGTGGTCCAAGCAGCTCTATTATTTCGACGTGAACCAATGGCTCGACGGCGACCCGACCCAACCCGCGCCGCCGCCCGAACGCCTGCAACGGCGCAATAGCCATTGGCGGCACCTGTCCAACTTCGACATCCTCTCCATGCCCGACACCTGGGAATACCCGTGGTACGCCTCCTGGGACCAGGGCTTTCAGGCGGTGGCCATGGCGCTGATCGATCCGGGGTATGCCAAGCAACAACTGTTGCTGCTGGTGAAGGACCGCTTCATGCACCCCAACGGCCAGTTGCCGGCCTATGAATGGCGCTTCGACGACGCCAACCCGCCGGTGCATGCCTGGGCCTGTTGGCGGGTGTATCAGCAGGACAAGGCGTTGACCGGCGTCGGCGACATGGATTTCCTGGAGCGGATCTTCCACAAGTTGCTGCTGAATTTCTCCTGGTGGGTCAACCGCAAGGATGCCGAAGGGCGCAACCTGTTCCAGGGTGGGTTCCTCGGCCTGGACAATATCGCCTTGTTCGACCGCTCGGCCGCACTGCCGCCGGGCTACCAACTGGATCAGGCCGACGGCACGGCGTGGGTGGCGGCGTATGCGCTGGACCTGATGCGTATCGCGCTGGAACTGGCCAAGCGCAATGTTGTGTACGTCGATATCGCGGTGAAGTTTTTCGAGCACTTCCTGTATATCGCTGGCGCGATCAACCGTGTCGACGACAGCGCCGAGGGCCTGTGGGACGAACAGGACCTGTTCTTCTACGACGTACTGCACCGTCCCGACGGTCAGAACGAACCGGTGCGCCTGCGTTCCATCGTCGGCCTGATGCCGCTGTTCGCCGTGCTGGTGCTGGAACAGCGCGAGCATGAGGGCCTCGAAGGCTTGCGTGAGCGGCTGTTGGGCTTCATGCACCACCGGCCGGACCTGGCCAAGCTGGTCTCGCGCTGGAACGAACCGGGGCAGGGCAATCGCCTGTTGCTGGCGTTATTGCGCGGCGAGCGCACCAAGGACTTGCTGCGGCGCATGCTGGATGACGATGAGTTTCTTTCGGCGTTTGGCGTGCGCTCAATGTCCAAGGCCTTTGCCGAGCAGCCCCTGGCGCTGAAGATGAACGGCGACACGTTGTGCGCGCGTTACCAACCCGGTGAGTCCGATTCGCGTCTGTACGGCGGCAATTCCAACTGGCGCGGGCCGTTGTGGATGCCGGTGAATTACATGCTGATCGAATCGTTGCGCGAGTTTCATCGGTACTACGCGGATAACTTCTCGGTGGAGTATCCGACGGGCAGTGGTTATCTGTCGTCCCTGGAGGAAGTCGCCGACAGCCTCAGCCAGCGTCTGAGCCGATTGGTCCTCAGGGATGACAATGGCCTGCGTCCGTCGATGGCCGGGTATGCGCAGTTGGAGGCGGACCCGGCCAGCCGTGATCTGGTGTTGTTCCATGAGTATTTCCATGGGGAGACTGGGCGCGGGTTGGGGGCGTCACACCAGACGGGGTGGAGTGCGTTGGTGGCGTTGCTGTTGCATGTACCGTCCATGCCTTGAATCGGGTAAATTCGCCGCCCCGAGTTTTACAAGGATGTAGATCATGGCGAACGCTGCCATCCCCCACCAGATTTGGAGCAGTTCAAGAAAGTCGACGCCGCTGATCGCTGATCGCCGGCCGAGAAACGACAAATCCCGCCATTGGCGGGATTTGTCATTTCAATGCGTGCGTTACAGCCAGCGTTCTCAGGAAGGGAACAGATCGCTCAGCTTCATCGCCAGCATCATGTCGCCTTCGGTGCGCAGGTTGCCGCTCATGAAGGCCTGCATGCCGTCGGTTTCGCCGCTGACGATGCCTTTCAGTGTTTCGCCGTTCATGACCAGGGTCACCAGGGCGTCTGGGTTTTCGCCTTTCTGCAGTTCACAGGTGCCGTCTTTGACGATCAGCGAGAAGTGTTCGCTGTCATCGATACAGAAACCGAATACCAGGTCCAGGCCGGCAGCAGCGGCTGGGTTGAATTTGGCTTTCATTGCTTCTACGGCTTTAGCTACGTCAGTCATGGTTTCGATCCTTTAGGGTAGAGTCCAGCGACCTTGGGGTCACGGTTGGCCGCACTTCATCGGAAAGTGATGAGCTGCGGCGCCTTCAACAGTTGCAAGTGGGTATGACTGTTGAAGGAAGCCAGTGCCACCTCGCGACCGCGGAATTTCAGCTGGTTGAGCGAGGTGTTAACAATTTGCCAGTTCAGTTCGAAGGCCTGGGCGGCCGGCATCCGGGTAATCAGGTGGAGCAGGGCAGTAATAGTGCCGCCGGAGGTAAACACGGCGATCTTGTGCGTGTTGTCGGCCGCTTCCAGCAGACGCTGCAGGCCACCCTGGACGCGCTCGACAAACCCCAGCCAGCTTTCCAGCCCCGGCGTATCGTAAGTGCCGGCCACCCAGCGCTCGATGATCAGGGCGAAGATGCGCTGGAACTCGCTGCGGTTCTGCGCGGCGTTGCGCAGGATGTCCAGGGCGTCGGGTTCGCGGGTGAGCAGGTCGGGGAGCAGGGCGCGGATGATCGCGTCGGCGTCGAATTCGTTGAAGGCGCTGTCGACTTCCAGGGCTGGAACCGCCAGGCCGAGGGCGCTGTATTGATCGAATGCGGCCGTGGCGGTGTGCTGCTGGCGGCGCAGGTCGCCGGCGACGCAGCGGTCGAACGTCATGCCCATGTCTGCCAGGTGGCGACCGAGGATTTGCGCTTGTTCCACGCCGACGGGCGACAGGACGTCATAGTCGTCTGCACCGAAGGAGGCCTGGCCATGTCGAATCAGATAGATGCTGCCCACGTCCGTTTTCCCGGTACGTTGAAAGTCTGGCGAGGTTATGAGGATGCCTGCGAGCTGTCAATGAAAAAACATACGCTTGTTTTAAAAGCGTGTTAGAGCGCCTGCCTGCTGGCGGTTTGAGCACTGGCTCCCCGGCGGTCCCGTCGGTATGCTTGGGCGATCCGCGCCTGGCGCCGTGCATTGTTAAGGAGACACATGGATTTTTTGGCTGAATACGCGAGCTTTCTGGCGAAGACCGTCACCCTGGTGGTCGCGATTCTGGTGGTACTGATCAGCTTCGCGGCACTGCGCAGCAAAGGTCGTCGCAAATCGGCTGGCCAGTTGCAGGTCAGCAAGCTGAATGATTTCTACAAAGGCCTGCGCGAGCGCCTTGAATCGACCGTGCTCGACAAGGATCAGCTCAAGGCCCTGCGCAAGTCTGAAAGCAAAGCCGAAAAGAAGAACAGCAAAAAGAAACCCGAGGCCAAGCCACGGGTGTTCGTGCTCGACTTCGACGGCGACATCAAGGCCTCGGCCACCGAGAGCCTGCGTCATGAAATCACTGGCTTGCTGAGCCTGGCCACGCCCAAGGACGAAGTGGTGCTGCGCCTGGAAAGCGGCGGCGGCATGGTTCACAGCTACGGGTTGGCGTCGTCGCAACTGGCGCGGATTCGCCAGGCGGGCGTGCCGTTGACCGTGTGCATCGACAAGGTCGCGGCCAGCGGCGGCTACATGATGGCGTGCATTGGCGAGAAGATCATCAGCGCACCGTTCGCGATCCTCGGTTCCATCGGGGTGGTGGCGCAGTTGCCCAACGTCAACCGCCTGTTGAAAAAGCACGATATCGACTTTGAAGTGCTGACCGCCGGCGAATACAAACGCACCCTCACCGTGTTTGGCGAAAACACCGATAAGGGCCGGGAGAAGTTCCAGGAAGACCTGGACATCACTCACCAGTTGTTCAAGAACTTCGTGTCGCGCTATCGCCCGCAGCTGGCGATCGACGAAGTGGCGACCGGGGAAGTGTGGCTGGGTGTTGCAGCCCTTGACAAGCAACTGGTCGACGAGCTGCAAACCAGCGACGAATACCTGGCCACCAAGGCCAAGACCGCCGAGGTATTCCACCTGCATTACTCTGAGCGCAAGAGCCTGCAAGAGCGCGTGGGCCTGGCGGCCAGCGGTTCGGTGGACCGCGTGCTGCTGACCTGGTGGAGCCGGTTGACCCAGCAGCGGTTCTGGTAAGCCTTTTTGGGGTATAGCTAATACCTGTGGGAGGGAGCTTGCTCCCTCCCACATTTAGTTCGGTGTGGGTATCGGCTTGCGCATCAGCCTCCCCACCACCAGCGCTCCGAGCAATCCCAATAACCCTGCCACCCACAACACCCCGCTGAACCCGTCCACAAACGCCTGCCGCGCCAGCGGTTGCAGCCTCACCCGCGCCGCCTCGGGCACCAGGTTCAGCGCCGCCGGCATATCACCCGCCACCACCCGCGAAGCGATTCCCGCCACCTGCGCCTGCCATTGCGGGTCGATACTTTCGCGCAACAACTGTTCGCTGTGGCTGCTCAGCAGTGCCCCATACACGCCAATCGCCAACATGATCGCGCTGAAACGCATGGTGGTGCTCATGCCCGAGGCCATCCCCGCACGCTCCCGTGGCACGCAGGCCATGATGTTTTTCTGCGTATCACCGTTGAGCAAACCGGCACCGGCCCCGGTGACTGCAATCGCCAGGGCGAAGGGCAGGTAGCCGCCGACATTCAGCGCCCAGGCGCTCAACAGGTTGCCGCAGCCGACGAGGGTCAAACCGCTGGCCATCATGGTCGCCGGCGCCAAGCGTTGCGCCAGGCGTGCGCCGATCCGTGGGCCAATCAGCATTGTCAGCGCGAACGGCAGCATGCCCAGGCCCGAGGCAATCGCCGAAAAGCCCAGGCCGTTCTGCAGGTAAAACGGCAGCAACGTCATCATCACCTGGGCGCAGCCGGCGTAGGCGAACATGCCCAGCAGGGCGCCGATAAAGCGCGGGTGACGGAACAGTTGCAGGTCGACCATCGGCCGCTGCTGCAGCCGCTCGACCAGCACGAAAACGCCCAGGAGCAACCCGCCACCGAGCAGGCGCGCGTAGGTCAGCGGGTTGTCCCAGCCGATGCGGTTGGCCTCGATCAACCCCCAGATCAAACACAGCAGGCTGGCGCTGAATGCCAGGCTGCCCCACGGGTCGAGCCGCGCAGCCAGGGTATCGCGGGACTCGGGGATGGCGTGCAGCACCAGCGCCATCAACCCCAGGCCCACCGGCAGGTTGAGGTAGAAAATCCAGCGCCAGCCCAGGTACTCGGTGATCAAGCCGCCGAGGGTCGGTGCGGCGGTCATTGCCACGCCCATGCACGCGCCCCAGAACGCCCAGGCCTTGGCCCGCTCCACTTCGTCGTGGAAGGTGTGGCCAATGGAGGCGAGCGCCGAGGTGAGCAGCAGCGCGGCGCCGACGCCTTTGACGGCGCGCGCGATATCCAGCCACAGCGCGCTGGGCGCGGCGCCGCAGCCGAGGGAGGCGAGGATGAAAATACCCAGGCCCCAGATCAGGCTCCTCTTGCGGCCGAAGCGGTCGGCGACGCTGCCGGCGGGCAACAACAGCGCGGCGAAGGCGAGCATATAGGCGCTGACCACCCACTCGATATCCGCGAAGTTGGCCCCCAGGTCGCGGGCGATACTCGGCAGGGTGACGGCGACGATATTGGTGTCGAGCACGATCAGCGAGCAGACGCCGGAAGCGGTCAGCAGTGTCAGGCGTGGACTGACCCGGCTCATGCTGTAATTACCCTACAGGCAATATGGAAAAGGCAGTTGACGGACATCGCAAGGGCTCTCTACTGTTGAAGTACCTTGAGCTTATCCCCGCACGCTGCTGCCTTTGTTAGCCACGGCGAAGCACTTCATTACCTTTGAGCTAATCTTCGTATGGACATCCGCCATTTTCGCTACTTCCTGGCCGTGGCCCGACAGCGCAACTTCACTCGCGCCGCCGAGCAGTTGGGCATCGCCCCGCCGACCTTGAGCCGGCAGATCCAGGACATGGAAACCAGCCTGGGCACGCGCTTGTTTATCCGTCAGCAGCGCGAAGTCAGCCTGACCGAAGCCGGCGCGGCGCTGCTGGTCGAGGCCGAAGCCACCGTGCGTCAATTCGAATTTGCCCAGCGCAGTGCCCAGCGTGCCGGGCGTGGCGAGACCGGCCACATCGAATTGGGCTACGTGGCTTCGGCGGTGTATTCCGGGGTGTTGCAGCGACAAATGCACGGGTTCAGCCAGGCGTTTCCCGACGTCAGCGTGAACGTGCGCGAATGTGCGATGGCGACCTTGCCCGGCGCGGTGGCGGATGGGCGCTACGACATAGGCTACATCCGTTCGCCGATGACGTTGCCCGACGGCGTGGAGGCGGTACGCCTGCACCGCGAAGGTTTCGTGCTGGCGCTGCCCCAGGATTCCTGGTTACTGGGCTTGAAGGGCATCGGTTGCGAGCATCTGCAAAACGAGACGTTTATCCTGCCGGAGCAGATCAGCGGCACGTTGCACGTCGCCGCCCAAGGCGGTTATGCGCCGCGCCTGGGGCCGCAGCCGGGCGGGTTGGTCGCGGTGGTGGCATTGGTGTCGTTGGGGCAGGGCGTGGCCGTGGTGCCGGCGTCGGTGGTCGGGCATGTGAGTCTGCCGGGCGTGGTCTATCGCAGTATCCAGGGCAGTGAGGCGGCGTCGTGGCTGTCGTTGATTCACCGGCGCTTCGAGCAAGCGCCGGCGGTGGCGCGGTATATCCAGCAGGTCAAGCAAGCGCCAGCCTGAGGCGTTACACCAGCCGCGGCTGCACGGAATCGGCCAGGCGGGTGAGGATCAGGCAGCACGACACCGCGCCGGCATCCAGCACGCCCAGTGAGCGTTCGCCCAGGCGGCTGGCGCGGCCGATCTTGGCCACCAGGTCCTTGGTCGAGTCGCGCCCCTGTGAGGCGGCGGTTTTCATCGCGTCGAGCGCATCGCCGAAGGACGCCCCCTGCGCATGGGCCCGCTCGAATGCTTCGACCGCCGGGATCAAGGTGTCCATCAGGCACTTGTCACCCACGCCGGCCTCGGTGATGTCCTGCAACGAGGTCAGGCCGCCGCGCAGCAGGTGAGTGAAGGTGGCCGCGTCGATGTCTTCGCAGCCGCGCACTTCATCGGCCATGCCGATAAACAGGCTGCCGTACAACGGCCCCATGGAGCCGCCGATGCCTTCCATCAGGCTCAGGGTCAGTTCGTCCAGGGCTTCGGCCAGGCTCAGTTGGCGGCCTTCGATCGCACGCCCGCAATGGGCGAAGCCCTTGGCCATGTTGATGCCGTGGTCGCCGTCGCCAATCGCGCCGTCGATTTCGCTGAGGTACTCACGGTTGGCCACGATCACGCTGACCAGGTCGGCGACGATGGCGCTGCCGTCGCGGGTGGAAAAATGCTCGCTCATGGTTCACTCCGCCTGGGTCATGCCGATGGAACGGCAGGGTTGGTCGATCAGGGTTTTCAGCTCGGTGTCGAGGCCGAGCAGGGTCAGGGTCACGCCCATCATTTCCAGGGACGTGAAGTAGTTGCCCACGTAGCAACGGTGGATTTTCAAACCCTTGGCGGTGAGTTGGCGTTCCACCTCGGCGTAGAAAATATACAACTCCATCACCGGCGTGGCGCCGAGGCCGGAGACCAGCACCACCACGCTGTCGTCCTGGCTGAAGTCGCGGTCGGCGAGGATCGGCGCGAGCATGCGCTCGGCCATGGCGGCGGCGGGTTCGATCGGGATGACTTCGATGCCCGGTTCGCCGTGATGGCCGATGCCCAGTTCCATCTGGCCGTCCGCAATCTCGAAGTTCGGCTTGCCCACGGCGGCAATGGTGCAGGGGGTGAGGCCGATGCCGATCGAGCGGCAGTGGTCGACGGCTTTCTGGGCGACGCGGATCACACCGTCCAGGTCGTAGTGCTGGGCAGCGGCGGCACCGCCGATCTTCCACATGAAGATTTCCCCGGCCACGCCGCGCCGCTTGGCGATCTCGGCCTTGGGCGCGGACGCCACGTCGTCGTTGGCGACCACGGTGCGGATACGCATGTCTTTGCTGGCGGCCATTTTCATTGCCAGCTTCACGTTCATGTTGTCGCCGGCATAGTTGCCGTACAGGCAGGCCACGCCAGCGCCGTGGTCGGCGGCGCGGAACGCATCGAAGAAGCTCTTGGCGGTGGGCGAGGAAAAGATCTCGCCGACGGCCACGGCGTCGACCAGGCCGGGGCCGACGTAGCCGAGGAAGGCCGGCTCATGGCCCGAGCCGCCGCCGGTGACGATGCCGACGCGGCCTTGGCCCGACGGTTTGGCTTTGACGATGACCCGTGGATTGGTTTCGTACTGGCGCAATTGCGGATGCGCGACCAGGATGCCGCGCAGCATGTCCTCGACCACGTGGTCCGGATCGTTGATGACTCGATTCATAACGCGGGTTCCTGTGTTCTTGTTTTATGGGTTCACAGCTGTTCAGTGTGGTGTGCTTAGGGTTCGAGGACGACCTTGAGTGATTTGTCGCCTCGCTCCATCACCGCAAACGCTTCCTTGAAGTCCGCCAGGGCGAACTTGTGGGTCACGACGTCACGCATGTCGATCTTGCGGTTGCCGATAAAGTCGATGGCGCGCGGGTACATGTACGGCCCCAGGTGCGAGCCGAGGATGTCCAGTTCCTTGCGGTCGCCGATGATCGACCAATCCACCGTAGCCTCGTCGTTGAACACGCTGAACTCAACGAATCGCCCGAGTTTGCGCAGCATCGCCAGGCCCTGGTTGACGGCCTTGTGATGACCGGTGGCTTCGATATAGATGTCGCAGCCGTAGCCGTCGGTGATTGCGCGGATCTTCGCCAGCACGTCCACCTCGGCCGGGTTCCACACTTCGTCGGCGCCCATGCGCAGGGCGAGGGCGGCGCGTTCGGGTTTCATGTCGAGCACGATCAGTTTTTTCGGATTGCGCATGCGTACCGCGCCGATGATCCCCAGGCCCAGCGTACCGGCGCCGGCGACCACCACCACGTCGTCGAAATCTACATTGGCGCGCTCCGCCGCGTGCAGCGAGCAGGCCAGCGGTTCGATCAGGATCGCCTCGTCCGGCGCAATCGAGTCCGGCACCTTATGGATGATGCCTTCCTTGGTGAAGATCATGTACTGCGCCATGGCGCCCTGCACATTGTTCTGGAAGCCATACAGGTCGTGTTTCTGGCACATCCAGTACTGGCCGTGGTTGCAGAAGCGGCAACCCCAGCACGGCACGATCTGTTCCGAGATCACCCGGTCGCCGACCTTCACCCCGCGCTTTTCCGCGCCGGGGCCGAGGGCTACCACGCGGCAGACGAATTCGTGGCCGGGGATCATCGGCGGCTTGACGTAGCGCGGTTGCTCGGCGTCGCCCCAGAACGACGGGGCGCCGCGATAGGTCTTGATGTCGCCCATGCAAATGCCGCACAGCTCGACCTTGGTGAGGATTTCATCGGGGCCGGGGGTGGGCACGTCGACGGTTTCCAGGCGGTAGTCTTCCGGGCCATGGCAGACCACGGCCTGCATGGTTTTCGGGATGATCGGGGTGAGTTGCTCGGGCGTGCGTTCGGTAACGGTGGACATGACAAAACCTCACGACAAATAGATGAATTATTGAATGCTGTAGCCGCCGTCGATCACCATGTTGGCGCCGGTGATCATTTGTGCCGCGTCGCTGAGCAGGTACAACGCCAGCCCGGCGATTTCTTCCGGCTGGGCAAAGCGGCCCGCCGGGATCTGCAATTTGGCCCGTTCGCCGACTTCGCCGGCCCAGGCCTGCTTGCCCAGCGCGGTCTCGACGATGGTGGGGGAGATGGCGTTGACGTTGATCTGTGGCGCCCATTCCATGGCCAATACCTTGGTCATGCCGACGATGGCCGCTTTGCTCGCGCAATACGCGACATGCCGGTCCAGGCCGATCACCGCGGCCTGGGAGGCCAGGTTGACGATGCGCCCGCCGCCCTGGGCGAGCATGTGCCGGGCGCAGGCCTGGGCGACAAAGAAGCTGGCCTTGAGGTTGATGTCGAGGGTGGTGTCCCAGGCGCTTTCGCTGACGTCGATGGCCTTGTCCAGCAAGGCCACGCCGGCGCTGTTGATCAGGTAATCGAGGCGTTGGAAGTGGGCGAAAACCCGGTCGACGCTGTGTTGCACCTGGTCGATCTGGCTGAGGTCGACGGCAATGCCCAGATGCTCGGCGCCGAGGCTGGCGGCCACGGCCACCACCGCCGGGTCGCGGTCCAGCAGCGCCACCCGCG
Organism: Pseudomonas veronii; assembly: GCF_001439695.1. Taxonomy (GTDB): domain Bacteria; phylum Pseudomonadota; class Gammaproteobacteria; order Pseudomonadales; family Pseudomonadaceae; genus Aquipseudomonas; species Aquipseudomonas veronii. The sequence continues at coordinate 78,368 of NZ_JYLL01000022.1, read as the reverse complement.
CGCCGCGTTCGACCAGCAGGCTGGCGCAGGCCAGGCCGATGCCGGCGGCACCGCCGGTGATCACCGCGCAACGGCCGGTGAGGTCGAAGGCTTGGTTCCAGAATCCAGACATGAATGACTCCTCTTTTAATAGCACTGGAGATTCAATGTGGGAGGGGGCTTGCCCCCGATGGCGGTGTGTCAGTCACCTGATCTATCACTGGTGCACCGCTATCGGGGGCAAGCCCCCTCCCACATTTGCTCCCACACTTGCTCCCACACTTGAGTGTGTTTTAAGCCAGTAGTTACTTGCCGCCGCTGACTTGTTGGTACAGCGCGTCGGCATTGGCGTTGGTCACCGGCACCCACGGCAGGATGTAGGTCTTGGCGGTGCCGTCGGCCCATTTCACGTCCTTGGCATAACGTTCCCAGATCACCGATTGCGGTGTGTAGTCCTTGCCGGCGAGGGCGCGCAATGCCACGTCCAATGCGCCTTGGGACTGGGCCTGGGCGTCCTGGAGGAAGGTGGTGACTTCGTCTTTCTTCGCCGCCTGGATCGCATCCGGCATGCCGTCGATCGAGGTGACGGGCACGTCCTTGGAGGTCAGTCCGTGGGACTTCAGGGCCTGCACAGCGCCCAGGGCCATGTCGTCGTTCTGCGCGATCACGCCGTTGATGCCTTTGGGGTGGGCGTTGAGCCAGTCTTCAGTCAGCGCCAGGGCCTGGGCGCGGTCCCAGTTGGCGGTTTTTTTCTCGATGATCTTGATGCCGGGGTGTTTGCCCAGCACTTCCAGCTCGCCTTTTTCCCGGTCGATCTGCGCCGACTGGCCAATCGGGCCCTGGATGATCACCACGTTACCCTTGCCGTTGAGCTTGTCGACCATGGCCTGGGCCTGCAGGCGGCCGCCTTCGACGTCGTCGTTGCCCACATACGGCACGGCGGCGTCGGCCACTTTGGTGTTGGAGGCGATCACCACCACGTCGTTGCTCATGGCCTGCTTCACGCTGCCGACGCCGGCCTTGGTGTCGATGGGCACGAACAGGATCGCGTCGTAGTGTTGGGTCACCATGTTTTCGATCTGGTTGTTCTGCGTCAGGGCGTCGTAATTGCCGTCGAACACGGTCAATTGCACGGTGCCGTCCTTGACCGCCGGGTGTTCCTTGAGCTCGCGGACCCAGTTCTGCATGAACTGGCCCTTGAGGCCGTAGACGGCTGCGCCGACCTTGTAGGTCTTGCCGTCGGCGGCCACGGCGATACTGCTGGCGAGCAGGGAGAGGGCCGCCACGGCGGCCAAGGTGGTACCAAGTTTCATGAGGGGAACTCCGTTATTGTTGTAGTTGGGTCGTTCTCTAGCGTTTTTTCTTGCGCCACACGTCGATCAGTACTGCGAACACGATGATCAGGCCCTTGGCGACCTGCTGGTAATAGGACGACACACCGAGCAGGTTCAGCCCGTTGTTGATCACGCCGATCAACAGCGCGCCGAACAGCGTGCCGACAATGCTGCCGGTGCCGCCCGACAAGCTGGTGCCGCCGATCACCACGGCGGCAATCGCGTCCAGCTCATAGGACACCCCAGCCTGGGGCAGGGCGGAAGTGGTGCGCGCCGACAACACCACGCCGGCCAGCCCGGCGAGCAGGCCCGAGACCACGTACACCGAAAACATCACCTTGCGCACGCCGATGCCGGAGGTGCGCGCGCTCTTTTCATTGCCGCCCACCGCGTACACATAGCGGCCGTAAGTGGTGTAGCGCAGCACCATCCAGAAGATCAGCGCGACCACGGCAAAGATGATGATGGGGATGCCGATCGGACCGATCTTGCCAATGCCCAGCGCCAGGTAGGCATCCGGCAGGTCGGTGATCGGGCTGCCGTCGTTGAGGATGAAGGTCATGCCGCGCGCAATGCTGAGCATGCCGAGGGTTGCCACGAACGGCGGGATCGACAGGTTGGCGACCATGAAGCCGTTCACCACGCCGAGCATCGCCCCGGCGAACATCCCGGCGCTCACCGCCGCCAGCAGGCCGTAACCCTGGGTCGCGACCATCGCGCTGCACAGCCCGGCAAACGCGAGGATCGAACCCACGGACAGGTCGATGCCCTTGGTCAGGATCACGTAGGTCATGCCCACGGCGAGGATGCCGTTGATGGAGGTCTGGCGCAGGATGTCCATCCAGTTGCGCCAGGTCATGAAGTATTCGCTGGAAAACGCCATCACCACGCACAGCAGGATAAACACCAGCGGCAGGCCGAAGCGGTCGAGGGACAGGCGCAGGCGATTGCGCGGCGCGGCGGTGATGGAGGTGGCTGGGGTGGACAGGGTTTTGGCATTCATGAGGCAAGACTCAACAAGGCTTCCTGGGAAAGGGCGGTGTCGGTGCTGATGGTCACCAGCCGGCCGCCTTTGAATACGGCGATGCGATCGCTCAAGTGCAGCAGTTCCGGGGCTTCCGACGACACCACGATGGCGGCGCCGCCGGCACGCACGAACTGGTCGAGCAGGTGGTAGATCTCCTGCTTGGCGCCTTCGTCGATGCCGCGAGTGGGCTCGTCGCACAGCAGGCACACCGGTTCGGTCGACAGGCATTTGGCGAGCACGACTTTCTGCTGATTGCCGCCGCTCATTGAGGCCACCGGCAGTTCCAGGGAGGCGGTCTTGATCTGCAGGCGCTTGACCATGTCCTGGGCCAAGCGGGTTTCCTTGCGCGCGTTGATCAGCGACCAACTCGACAGGCGTTTGTAGGCCGACAGGGCGATGTTCGACAGAATGCTGCCGGTCAGCACCAGGCCACTGTCTTTGCGGTCTTCGGTGACCAGCGACATGCCGGCGTCGATGGTTGCCTTGGGCTGCCCGATCGGCATGGGCTTGCCTTGCAGGGTGACGTTGCCGGAATCGGCCACCGTCAGCCCGTAGATGCAATTGAGGAACTCGCTGCGCCCCGAACCCATCAGGCCATAGATGCCAAGGATCTCACCCTGGCGCAGTTGCAGGCTGATGTCGTGGAACTCGCCTTTACGGCTCAGATTGTCGACCTGCAGGCAGGTGGCGGCGGCGCATTCGCGGCCGACCTTGTGGTCGATGCGCGTCAGTTCCTGGCCGACGATGCCGCGCACCAAATGGTCGCGGTCGATATCTGCCATGCGCCCGCTTTCCACGAAGGCGCCGTCGCGGAAGATGCTGTAGTCATCGGCAATCTGCGCCAGTTCGCTCAAGCGGTGCGACACATACACGATGCCGGCGCCACGGGCGGTGAGGCGGCGGATCGCCTTGAACAGGGTCTGCGCTTCGTGCTCGCCGATGGCTGAGGTGGGTTCGTCCATGATCATCACCTGGCAGTCATGGCTGAACGCCTTGGCGATTTCCACCAGTTGGATCTGCGCCACGCTGAGGCGGTGCATCGGGCTGCTGGCGTCGACGTCGAACTCCAGGCTTTCGAGCAGCTCGCGGGTGCGCCGGTTCAGGGCCTTGTTGTCGACGATGCAGCCGGCGCGGCGTGGTTCTCGGCCCAGCCAGATATTTTCGGCGACGGTCATGTAGGGGATGGGTTCCAGCTCTTGAGTGATCATTGCGATCCCCGATGCCAGGGCTTCACTCGGGCGGTTGAACTGCACCGCTGTGCCGTTGAGCAGGATGGTGCCGGCGTCGCGCGGGGTGATGCCCATCAGGATGCTCAGGAACGTCGACTTGCCCGCGCCATTACCGCCGCACAGGGCGTGGACGCTGCCGGCACGCAGAGAGAGGCGCCCGTCACGCAGGGCAGGGATACCGGCGTAAGCCTTGGCGACGTGTTCAGCCTGGAGCAGTAATGGCGTGGCCATCGGCGTGTCCTCGTGCTGTGAATTCTTATTAGGTCGCACAGTCATGTTTCGCTGTGAGCATATGTGTATCAAATGAAATTCTGATCAGTCAATCTCTTTCATGTAAAAGCTGGGATTCTGATGTTTTTCGCCAATAACGCCTTTCTAGACCGCTTTGACTGCCGGGTCAGTTAAATCATGCTTGACAGAGAGGGGGTGATGCCCGCGAAATGACTGAACGATATTTCACTGAGTGATCATCTGATCAGTCATAAGTACGACCTCGGCAGCGGAGCCAGACGCCATGAACACACCTTTCCCGGTGGCTATCGGATGCGATGAAGCGGGTTTTGAGCTCAAAGAGCTGTTAAAGCGCCATATCGAGACGCTGGGCTACCCGGTGACCGACTTCGGCACCCATTCCACCGCGCCGGTGCTCTATCCGGACATCGCGCTGGCCGTGGCCAATGCCATCAATGCCGGGCAGCAGCGCCTGGGCGTGCTGGTATGCGGCACCGGGATCGGCATGGCCATCTCGGCGAACAAGGTGTTGGGGATTCGCGCGGCACAGGCCCATGACACGTACTCGGCGGAGCGCGCGCGCAAGAGCAACGATGCGCAGATCCTGTCCATCGGCGCACGGGTGATCGGCGCCGAGCTGGCCAAGAGCATCGTCACTGCGTTCCTGGCCTCGGAGTTCGAGGCGGCGCGTTCCGGGGCCAAGGTCGCGCGCATCAATGCGATCGAGCGCGATGGGCATCAGTAGTGGACGTGGCGGGGCAAGAGTCGGGAGAATGTGCCTTTGACGCCGAAACGGAAGCCCGTCCCCATGAGTGACAGTAGCCAGCGCATTGCCAGCGATATCGATCAGATGACCGAAGTGGCGATGCTCTATTACCTCGAAAACGTCACTCAGGAAGCCATTGCCAAGCGCTTTGACCTGTCGCGGGCAAAAGTCAGCCGCCTGCTCAAACGTGCGCGCGATGAAGGCATTGTCGAAGTGCGCGTGTTGCAGCACCCGGCGATGAACAATGAGCTGGAACGCGCCTTGGTGGAGCGCTTCAAGCTCGACCGTGCCCTGATCGCCGTCGACCACAGCGACCCCGACACCCAGCGCTCGGCCGTCGCCAGCCTGGTGGCCAATTACCTGAACAAGACTTTGAGCGACGGCATGATCGTCGCCGTGGGCATGGGCCGTAACGTTGGCGCGGTGGCCGATAACGTGTTCCTGCCGGTGACGCGCAATTGCACATTTGTCTGCGCCATCGGCGGTTCGCTCAAGGCTGGCGAATACATGAACCCCGACCATATCTGCCGGCGCCTGGCCCTGCGCTTTGGCGGCGAGAGTGAAAGCCTGTACGCGCCGGCCCTGGTGGCCAACCCGGAACTGCGCGGCGTGCTGATCAATAACGACACGGTGCGCTCGACCCTCGATCGGGCGCGGCGTGCCGACATTGCGCTGATCGGCATCGGCGACATGAGCGAGAACAGCAACATGGTACGCATGGGCTGGTTCTCGCCCCAGGAGATTGCCCAGGCGCGGTTGTCCGGCACGGTGGGCGACATGATGGGGTATGACTTTATCGATATCCACGGGCAGCCGGCGGTCAACGCCATCCAGGGGCGGGTGATCGGGCTGACGGTGCAGGAGTTGTTCCGGATTCCGGATGTGGTGGCGATTGCCAGCGAGAACACCAAGGCGGCGGCCACGTTGGGGGCGTTGCGGTCGGGGGTGATCAACACCCTTGCGACCACGGTCACGAATGCTCATACCATATTGGCGCTGGATGAAGCGACCCGTAAAGCCTGACACGCCACAGGTCAAGGTGTGGGAGGGCGGTGCGACGATTTGACTTGCTTCCGATAGTGGTTTTTCAGTTACTCATATGCTGGCTGATACACCGTCATCGGGGGCAAGCCCCCTCCCACATGGGGTGTTAGGGGGGGGGGGGGGGACAGGTTTTGTAATGGTTTTGTGTTGTAGGGAATTTGTATTTCGAATGTAGGATTGAGGTCCTTTTGTTATTTCAGGACTTGCATGAACGCCCTTTCGGAGCCCCCCAGTCGTCTTTCTCCAAGACAACCGCTGTCGCTGTTCCCGCTGAAGCACCTCGTATTCCAATGGTTAACCCTTTCCCGGTCCCCTGACCGCGCTTTGCCGTGCCCGGCATTCTGAACACCGATAAAGAGACTCTATAAATGGAATGGTTAGCGGACCCTACGGCCTGGCTTGGCCTGTTGACGTTGATTGTGTTGGAACTGGTGCTGGGCATCGACAACCTGGTGTTTATCGCGATCCTGGCGGACAAGTTGCCGCCGGAGCAGCGCGACCGTGCGCGGTTGATCGGCTTGTCCCTGGCCTTGCTGATGCGCCTGGGCTTGCTGGCGAGTATTTCCTGGTTGGTGACCCTCACCCAGCCGTTGTTCGAGGTGTTCGACAAGAGCTTCTCCGGGCGTGACCTGATCATGCTGTTCGGCGGTGTGTTCCTGTTGTTCAAGGCCACCATGGAATTGCATGAACGCCTTGAAGGCCATGTGGCGCAACGCTCGGGCAATGTGGCTTATGCGATGTTCTGGCCGATCGTCGCGCAGATCGTGGTGCTCGACGCGGTGTTCTCCCTCGACGCGGTGATTACCGCCGTGGGCATGGTCGATGAGTTGGCGGTGATGATGATCGCGGTGATTATTTCCATCGGCCTGATGATCGTCGCGAGCAAGCCGCTGACCCGCTTCGTCAACGCGCACCCGACGGTGATCATGCTGTGCCTGGGCTTCTTGATGATGATCGGTTTTGCCCTGACCGCCGAAGGCCTGGGCTTCCACATTCCGAAAGGCTACCTGTATGCGGCGATTGGTTTCTCGATTCTGATCGAGGTGTTCAACCAGATTGCCCGGGCCCGGCGCAAGAAGTCGGCGCAAGGCGTGTTGCCCGTGCGTGAGCGCACCGCCCATGCGGTGATGCGCTTGCTCGGCGGTCGCAGTCTGGCGCAGGAAGAGCTGGGCGAAGAGGTGGCTGACCTGCTGGGTGAGCCGGATGTGACTCAGGGCCCGCTGTTCGACCGACGTGAGCGCGTAATGATCAGCGGCGTGCTGCAACTGGCCGCGCGGCCGATCCGCAGCTTGATGACGCCACGGGCCAAGGTCGACTTTATCGATTTGGCGGACGATCGCGATACTATCCGCCTGAAACTGATGCGTTCGTCCTACTCGCGCCTGCCGTTGATCCGCAACGGTGCTGTCGATGAGCCATTAGGTTTTGTGCATAAGAAGGAATTGCTCAAGGATTACCTGGCCGGCAACGAACCGGACCTTGAGCAACTGGCGCGCCGGGCGATCAACTTGCTGGCGAGTTGCTCGATCCTCAACGCCCTGGAACAGATGCGCCAGGCCTCGACCCACATCGCCTTCGTGATCAACGAGTGCGGTGAGTTCATCGGCGTGTTGAGCATGACCGATATTCTTGAGTCCATTGCCGGCGAGTTGCCGGACGCCACGGTTCATGCAGGTTTTCCGGGGGGCGGTGCCACAGGCGTGGCCGGATAGGCTTGGGTGTACCGCTTGAAGGCGCTTTCCAGCGCGTCTTCGGCAAGGCCGGGGAGGGCGTCGAGCAGTACCTGGTCGCGGTAGATCAGCAGCATCGGAATGCGGTCGACACGCGGATGCTTGGGCGTGTTGACGCAGTCAAGGATCAAGACTTTGGCCTGGTCCTTGTAACGCTCGCTGATTCGCATGAAGCGCGGCATCGCGTCACTGCACGCGGTGCAGTCATGTGACATGAACACGATAAACACAGGCTGCGGGGTATTCAGTTCCCGTTCAAACGCAGCCTTGTCCTCAACCACCGCGTTGACGTAGTTCACGAGGGCTTCTCCCTGTTGCACCTGCGCTTACGCTAGGTGGGAAGAACGCCTGCGTCTACTGTCAAACTTCACAGGTCGCTCGCACGCCCGTCAGAACCCGTTCAAGTGCGCGCACTGCCACGGTGCGCGGTAACGCCAGGCTGGTGCACCCAGGTAAGCCTGTCACCACAGTGTGGGGCCTTGGGTAGCAGAGGGATTGCACCTGCTGGCGATACGCCTTGTGCCGCATGAATGTTTATATCGCTGATTTAAAACGAGTTTATTCACAACCTATTTTCCCACTCGTGCGTATGGCACACTTTCTGCTGTCTATTCCGTTGTTACATACTAAGTTCCGGTATAGCGGAATACACAATTCCTGGAGTGCTTGTCATGCATCACCGACCTTCCGTGTTCAAAGCGTGTGTTTTTCTCTTCGCCGCATCGGCTTCCCTCGCAAGCACTGTGCAGGCGGCGGGTAGCAAGCTCGATGATGTGCTCAAGCGTGGGCATCTGATCGTGGGTACAGGCAGTACCAATGCGCCGTGGCACTTCCAGGGAGCGGATGGCAAGTTGCAGGGGTTTGATATCGACATCGGCCGCATCGTGGCCAAGGGCTTGTTCAATGACCCGAGCAAGGTCGAGTTTGTGGTGCAGTCCTCCGACGCGCGGATTCCCAACCTGCTGACCGACAAAGTCGACATGAGTTGCCAGTTCATTACCGTCACCGCCAGCCGTGCGCAGCAGGTGGCGTTTACCTTGCCGTACTACCGCGAAGGCGTCGGCCTGCTGCTGCCGAACAACAGCAAATACAAGGAAATCGAGGACCTGCAGGCTGCTGGCGACGGCGTCACCGTGGCCGTGCTGCAAAACGTCTACGCCGAAGAACTGGTCCACCAGGCGCTGCCCAAGGCCAAGGTCGACCAGTACGACAGCGTCGACCTGATGTACCAGGCGGTGAACTCCGGCCGCGCCGATGCCGCCGCCACCGATCAGTCTTCGGTCAAGTACCTGATGGTGCAGAACCCTGGGCGCTACCGCAGCCCGGCGTATGCCTGGAGCCCGCAAACCTACGCGTGCGCGGTCAAGCGTGGCGACCAGGACTGGCTGAACTTCGTCAACACCGCACTGCACGAAGCCATGACCGGTGTGGAATTCCCCACCTACAAGGCCTCGTTCAAGCAATGGTTCGGCGTCGACCTGCCGGAGCCGGCGATTGGTTTCCCCGTCGAGTTCAAGTGATTCGTGAAAACCGGGGCGCCGCGAACGGCGCCCCCATCAGGTACTGTCGACCATGAACTATCAGTTGAACTTTGCCGCCGTGTGGCGCGACTTCGACACCTTGCTGGCGGGGCTGTGGCTGGGCCTCGAACTGGCGCTGCTGTCGATCGCCATCGGTTGCGTGATCGGCCTGCTGATGGCGTTTGCCATGCTGTCCAAGCACCGCGCGCTGCGCCTGTTGGCCTCGGTGTATGTGACGGTGGTGCGCAATACGCCGATCCTGGTGCTGATCCTGTTGATCTACTTCGCCTTGCCCAGCCTGGGTATCCGCCTGGACAAGATCCCGTCGTTCATCATCACCCTGTCGCTGTACGCCGGTGCCTACCTGACCGAAGTGTTCCGCGCCGGGCTGCTGAATATTCCCAAGGGCTTGCGCGAAGCCGGGTTGGCCATCGGCCTGGGCGAGTGGCGGATCCGCGCCTATATCACCGTGCCGGTGATGCTGCGCAACGTGCTGCCGGCGCTGTCGAACAACTTCATTTCGCTGTTCAAGGACACCTCGCTGGCCGCCGCGATCGCGGTGCCGGAGCTGACCTATTACGCCCGCAAGATCAACGTCGAAAGCTACCGGGTGATTGAAACCTGGCTGGTTACGACCGCGCTCTACGTGGCCGCCTGTTACCTGATCGCCATGCTGCTGCGTTACCTGGAGCAGCGTCTGGCAATCCGTCGTTAGAAGAGGCTCGCATGTACCAATCCCCCAGCTGGCTGCATGAGTTGTGGATCGCCCGGGACACCCTCTGGGCCGGGTTCCAGGCCAGCGTCTATGTCTCGGCGCTGGCGATTATCTTCGGCACCCTGATCGGCATCGTCGCCGGGTTGATCCTGACCTACGGCAGATTCTGGATGCGCCTGCCGTTTCGTCTGTATGTCGACCTGATCCGTGGCACGCCGGTGTTTGTGCTGGTGCTGGCGTGTTTCTACATGCTGCCGGCGCTCGGTTGGCAGATCAGCGCGTTCCAGGCCGGTGCGGTCGGGCTCACACTGTTCTGCGGCTCCCATGTCGCCGAGATCGTGCGCGGTGCGCTGCAGGCCATTCCCCGCGGGCAAATGGAAGCGGGCAAGGCGATTGGCCTGACGTTCCACCAGTCCCTGGGCTACGTGCTGTTGCCCCAGGCGCTGCGGCAGATTTTGCCGACCTGGGTCAATTCCTCCACGGAAATCGTCAAGGCCTCGACCCTGCTGTCGGTGATCGGTGTCGCCGAGTTGCTGCTCAGCACCCAGCAGGTGATCGCGCGCACCTTCATGACCCTGGAGTTCTACCTGTTCGCGGGTGTTCTGTTTTTTGTCATCAACTACGCCATCGAGTTATTCGGGCGCTACATTGAAAAGCGGGTGGCCTTGCCATGAACCAACCTCAAACGACCCAACCGCTGCTGGACATTCGCGGCCTGCGCAAACAATACGGCACGGTGGAAGTGCTCAAGGGCGTCGACCTGTCCATGCAGCGCGGCAACGTGGTGACGTTGATCGGCTCCAGCGGCTCGGGCAAGACCACGCTGCTGCGCTGCGTCAACCTGCTCGAAGAGTTCCAGGGCGGGCAGATCAGCCTGGATGGCGAGTCCATCGGCTACAGCGACATCGCCGGCAAGCGCGTGCGCCACCCGGAGCGGGTGATCGCCCAGCACCGCGCCATGACCGGCATGGCCTTCCAGCAGTTCAACCTGTTCCCGCACCTGACGGCGCTGCAGAACGTCACCCTGGGCTTGTTGAAAGTTAAGAAAATGCCTAAGGACGAAGCCGTGGCCTTGGCGGAAAAATGGTTGGACCGTGTAGGGCTCCTGGAACGCCGCAATCACTTCCCCGGCCAGTTGTCCGGCGGCCAGCAACAGCGCGTGGCCATCGCCCGTGCGATTGCGATGAACCCCAGCCTGATGCTGTTCGACGAAGTCACCTCGGCCCTCGACCCGGAACTGGTGGGCGAAGTACTCAGTGTGATCAAGGGCCTGGCGGAAGAGGGCATGACCATGTTGCTGGTGACCCATGAGATGCGCTTTGCCTACGAAGTCTCGGACAAAATCGTCTTCATGAACCAGGGGCGCATTGAAGAACAGGGCTCGGCGAAGGACATCTTCGAACGCCCGCAGTCGCCGCGCCTGGCGGAATTCCTGAAGAACATTCGTTTTTAACTGTCAGTCAAGGAGCACTATTTATGAGCATTACTCGTTACGGCACCGGCAGCACCGCCGGCGGCGGCCAGCCTCGGCCTTTCGCCCGCGCGGTGGAAGCGGACGGCTGGCTCTACGTCTCGGGCCAGGTGCCAGCGGTGGACGGTGAAATCATCAGCGGCGGTATCGTCGAGCAAACCCGCCAGACGATGCGCAACGTGGTGGCGATTCTCGAAGAGGCTGGCTACGCCTTGAACGACGTGGTGCGCGTCGGCGTGTGGCTGGAAGACCCACGGGATTTCTGGAGCTTCAACAAGGTCTTCGGCGAATACTTCAGCCCCGAACACGCCCCGGCACGCGCCTGCGTGCAGGCCAACATGATGGTGGATTGCAAGGTCGAGATCGATTGCGTGGCCTACAAGAAAAAGGGCTAAATGCCCCACTCTTGAAACCACAGTAGATCCAATGTGGGAGGGGGCTTGCCCCCGATAGCGGTACTCCAGTAACAGATGTGTTGACTGACACACTGCAATCGGGGGCAAGCCCCCTCCCACAAGGGATCACTGTGCAGCACATACCTTTCAGCGGACCGAAACTTCCATGACCGAAGACACCATCAAACGCCGCGCCAAAGGCCTGGACCGTGCATTCGATATCCTCGATTTCCTCAAGGAAGTCGGCCAGCCCCTGCGCCCGAATGATATCGCCAGCGGCATCGGCAGCCCCAAGTCCACGGTCTACGAGTTGGTCGCCTCCTTACTGGAACGCCGCATCCTGGAAACCGTGGGCAAGGACGGGCACGTCTACCTCGGCCGTCAGCTGTACTTCCTCGGCCAGGCGCACCTGCGCCATTTCGACCTGACCCGCGAGGCCGACCACGCCTTGCAGGCAATCGTCAGCCAGACCCACGAAACCGCGCAGATGTGCCTGCTCAACGGGCGCAAATACACGGTGGCGCTGATGCGTGAAGGCGAGCGGCATTTCCGGATTTCCTCGGACATCGGCGAAAACGCACCGATCCCGTGGACCGCGTCCGGGCGTCTGTTGCTGGGGCATTTGAGCGACCAGCAGATCGTCGAGCTGATCGACCCCGACGATTTCATCCTGCCGGACGGCCAGCGCTTGCCGCTGGAGACCTTCCTCGCACAGATCCGTCAGGCCAGCGTCGATGGCTTCTTTTCCTTCGACAGCGTGGCCGACACCTTTACCCATTGCTTTGCCGCCCCGGTCCGGGACGCGCAGGGCGTCAGCATTGCGACCCTGTGCATCGTCGCGCCCCGCGCCGATGCCAGTAAAAACTACAACGACTACCGCCGGGTGTTGATCGAAAGCGCCAACAACCTGGCCCGTCGCATCAACGAATAGGAGCAGTTCATGCCTGCCATCAACGCCGTTGCAAAGGGCGCCGCCGCTGTCGGCGCCCATCTGGTCCGTGACGTCAGCCTGCCGGCCCTGGTGCTGCACCGCGACGCCCTCGAACACAACATCCGCTGGATGCAGGCCTTTGTCAGCAACAGCGGCGCCGAGCTTGCGCCCCATGGCAAAACCAGCATGATGCCGGCCCTGTTCCAGCGCCAGATCGCCGCTGGTGCCTGGGGCATCACCCTGGCCAGCGCGGTACAGACCCGCGCCGCCTATGCCGGCGGTGTGCGCCGTGTGTTGATGGCCAACCAACTGGTGGGCGCGCCGAACATGGCGTTGATCGCCGACTTGCTGGCCGACGCAGACTTCGACTTCCACTGCCTGGTCGACCACCCGGACAACGTCGCCGACCTGGGCCTGTTCTTCGCCGCCCGTGGCCTGCGCCTGAACGTGATGATCGAGTACGGCGTGGTCGGCGGCCGTTGCGGTTGCCGCAGCGAGCAAGAGGTGCGCGACCTGGCCACGGCGATCAAGGCCCAGCCGGCGCTGGCCCTGACCGGTATCGAAGGCTACGAAGGCGTGATCCACGGCGAACACGCCATCACTGGCATCCGCGACTTCGCCGCGAGCCTGGTGCGCCTGGCGGTGGACCTGCAGAACAACGGCTCGTTCGACCTGGCCAAGCCCATCGTCACCGCGTCGGGATCGGCCTGGTATGACCTGATCGCCGAGTCCTTCGAAGCGCAAAACGCCGCCGGGCGTTTCCTCAGCGTGCTGCGTCCCGGCAGCTACGTGGCCCATGACCATGGCATCTACAAAGACGCGCAATGCTGCGTGCTCGACCGGCGCAGCGACCTCAGCGAAGGCCTGCGCCCGGCGTTGGAAGTCTGGGCCCACGTGCAATCGTTGCCTGAGCCTGGCTTCGCGGTGGTCGCCCTGGGCAAGCGCGATGTGGCCTACGACGCCGGTTTGCCGGTGCCGCTCAAGCGCTACAAGGCTGGGATCGTGCCGGCGCAAGGCGATGATGTGAGCGCGTGCAAGGTCACGGCGGTGATGGACCAACATGCGTTCATGAGCGTCGCGCCGGGGGTTGAGCTGCGCATCGGCGACATTATTTCCTTCGGCACTTCCCACCCATGCCTGACGTTCGACAAGTGGCAGGTCGGTTGCCTGGTGGATGAGCAACTGCAGGTGATCGAGTCACTGCATACCTGCTTCTAGACCGAGTCGCCTCCATCGCGGGCAAACCCGCTGCGCCCTTTGGATGTGTGAACACATTCAAAGGTAGGAGCGGGCTCGCCCGCGAAGGGGCCATCAGCCGCACCGGAGACAACAGGCATGAACACCACACCCCGCATCGCCCTCATCGGCGAATGCATGATCGAACTGCAACACCGCGCCGACGGCAGCCTGCACCAGAGCTTCGGCGGCGACACCCTGAACGCCGCGGTGTACCTGCGCCGCGAGTTGGGGGCGCTCGGCCACGTCGACTACGTCACCGCCCTGGGCGATGACAGCTTCAGCGACGCCATGTGCCAACAGTGGACCGACGAAGGCCTGGGCCTGAGCATGGTCCAGCGCCTGCCCGGGCGGTTGCCGGGGTTGTACTGCATCCAGACCGACGCCAACGGCGAGCGCAAATTCCTCTACTGGCGCAACGAAGCGGCCGTGCGCGACTGCTTCACCACGCCCGCCGCCGCACCGATCCTGGCAGCGTTGCCGGGCTATGACGTGGTGTATTTCAGCGGCATCACCCTGGCGGTGCTCGGTGAAGTCGGGCGCGAGCGCTTGTTGCAGGCCTTGATCGAAACCCGTCGGCGCGGCGGCCGGGTGGTGTTCGACAACAACTACCGGCCGCGTTTGTGGGCGAGTGTCGAGGCGGCGCGTGCGGCCTATCACAAAGTGTTGGCCGAGGTGGATATGGCCTTGCTGACCGAGGATGACGAGCGCGCGTTGTTTGGTCATGCCGACAGCGAGCAGGTGTTCGCAGCGTATCCGGCAGTCGCGGAAGTCGTGCTCAAGCGCGGCGCCGAGGACTGTTTGCTCCGTTGCGCAGGCCAGCGTTTTGCGGTGCCGGCGTTGCCGGTCGAGACGGTGGTGGACACCACGGCGGCGGGGGACTCGTTCAGCGCGGCGTACCTGGCCAGTCGGCTCAAGGGCGGCTCGCCGCAAGAGGCGGCCTTGGCCGGGCATCGGTTGGCGAGCCGGGTGATCCAAGTGCCGGGGGCGTTGATTCCTAGATAGTCGGTGAATGGCCGCCTGCGGCGGATCGGGGGCAAGCCCCCTCCCACAGTGCGCGCAATGCGGTCAACTGTGGGAGGGGGCTTGCCCCCGATAGCGCCCTAAAGCCAACCCCTCAATCCCGATAAAACACCTGCACCAAGTGATACCCAAACTTGCTCTTGACCGGCCCATGCACCACCCGCAGCGGCTTCTTGAAGATCACCGCATCAATCGCGCCGACCATCTGCCCCGGCCGGATCTCGCCCAGATCGCCGCCGCGCTTGCCGGACGGGCAGGTGGAGTACTTCTTGGCCAGCACGTCGAACGCTTCGCCCTTGGCGATGCGCTGCTTGAGCTGTTCGGCTTCTTCACTGGTTTTCACCAGGATATGGCGGGCTTGGGCTTTCATGGTTCTCTACCGGGGTGTGCGACGGCGCGCGATTATGCCTGAACTGGATCGTCGACGCTGATCATGCTGCGGATTTTGGTGGCGAGCACGTCGATGGAAAACGGCTTGGCCACCATGTCCATGCCGTCTTCCAGAAAGCCCTGGCGTTCGGCGGCTTTTTCCGCATAACCGGTCATGAACAGGATGCGCAGGCCCGGGCGGTGCTGACGGGCGATTTCCGCCAGTTGCCGGCCGTTCATGCCCGGCAGACCGACGTCGGTCACCAGCAAATCCACGCGCAAGTCCGACTCCAGCAGCGGCAAGGCCGTGCGTGCATCCGCGGCCTGGTGCGCGGTGTAGCCCAGTTCATCGAGGACATTGACCACCAGCATGCGTACCGCCGGGTCGTCCTCGACCACCACCACAGCCTCTCCGGCCAGGGCCACGGGCGCGGCCTCACTGAGGCTGGCCGGCAAGCTGCTTGCCAGGGAAGTGCCGTGCAGGCGCGGCAGATACAAGCGCACGCAGGTGCCCTGGCCCGGTTCGCTGTGGAGGGTCACATGGCCGCCGGATTGCTGGGCGAAGCCATAGATCATCGACAGCCCCAGGCCGGTGCCCTGGCCGATGGGCTTGGTGGTGAAAAACGGATCGAAGGCTTTGGCCAGGATTTTCGGCGCCATGCCGGTGCCGTTGTCGCGCACGCCGAGCATCACGTAATCACCGGCCTTGACCGGTTCCGGGGTGGTGATGTCGGTGCCGTCGAGGTAGCTGTTGGCGGTTTCGATCAGCAGTTCGCCGCCATCGGGCATCGCATCCCGCGCGTTGATCACCAGGTTGAGCAGGGCGTTCTCCAACTGGCTGGCGTCGCTGTTCACCGGCCAGATATCGTGGCCCAGTTGCACCTTGAGCGTGATGTGCGCGCCCTTGGTGCGCTGGAACAAGTCTTCCAGCGAGGCCACCAACTGGTTCGGGTCGAGCGGGCGGCGGTCCAGTGACTGGCGCCGCGAGAACGCCAGCAGGCGGTGGGTGAGGGCGGCGGCGCGATGGGCGGAGGCCACGGCGGCGTCGGCAAAGCGGCCGATGTCGTCGCTGCGCCCGGCGGCGATGTAGCGTTGCATCAGGTCCAGGCTGCCGATGATGCCGGTGAGCATATTGTTGAAGTCATGGGCGATGCCGCCGGTGAGTTGGCCCACCGCTTCCATCTTCTGCGCGTGGCGCAGGGCGTCTTCGGCGCGTTCGCGTTCGACCATCTCGTTTTGCAGGCGCTGGTTGGCCTCGGCCAGTGCCAGGGTGCGCTGGGCCACACGCTCTTCGAGGTTTTCGTTGAGGTGGCGCAGGCGTTGCTCGGTGCTTTGCTGGGCTTTGAGGCTGGCTTCGGAGCGCTGTTGCAGTTCCTGGGTGAACTGGCGGCGTTCGTTGGTTTCGATGGCGGTGACGAGGATGCCGGCGACGCTGCCGCGTTCATCGCGGATCGGGCTGTAGGTCAGGTCGAGCCAGATCTCGGTGTCGCGCTGGTTGCGTTGCAGCACAAAGCGCTGCTCGCTGAAGGCGCGCACCTGGCCGCTGAAGACCGCGTCATAGATCGGCGCGGTGAAACTGTGCAATTCCGGCCAGGTCTGGTGCGCCGGCTGGCCCATCGCGTCGGGGTGCTTGTTGCCCGCCAGCAGGGCGAAGGCGTCGTTGTAGAGTTGGATGAGTTCGCGGCCCCACAACAGCTGCATCGGCATCGGCGAGTGGACGACGATATCCACGGCGGTACGCAGGCTTTGCGGCCAATCATTGGCCTCACCGAGGGGGTTTTTGGCCCAGTCCAGCCGCGCAATCAATGCGGCGGCTTCGCTACCGGTGGATGTTTCCTTCATAAAAAGCCCTGAGCGTAACGCTTTGAAAAATGACAACAGCGATTATCCGGTGGGATAACGGTGGGTGACTACCCCCGAAAAATAGCATGCATTGGGCTTTTTTCTGCAAATGAGTGCGTTGGCGCTGAAACCTTTCATCTTAAAGCGCCAGCTCAGGTCGGTCGCGAAACTGTGCCAGGGCCTCCGGGTTGGCCAGCGCGTCGGTGTTTTTCACCGGTTCGCCGTGTACCACATTGCGCACCGCCAGTTCGACGATCTTACCGCTGATGGTGCGCGGGATATCGCTGACAGCGAGGATCTTCGCCGGTACATGGCGTGGTGTGGTATTGGCGCGGATCACCTGGCGGATCTGCTGTTCGAGGGCGTCATCCAGTTCGACGCCGTCGTCGAGTCGCACGAACAGCACGACTCGCACATCGTCTTGCCAGCGTTGGCCAATGGCCAGGCTTTCCAGCACTTGCGGGACTTTTTCCACCTGCCGATAGATCTCGGCGGTGCCGATCCGCACGCCGCCAGGGTTGAGCACCGCGTCGGAGCGCCCGTGAATCAGCAGGCTGCCGTTGGGCCGCTGTTCGGCGTAGTCGCCCTGGGCCCACACGCCGGGGAATTGGCTGAAATAGGAGGCGCGCAGCTTTTTCTGCTGCGGGTCGTTCCACAGGCCGATGGGCATGGCGGGGAAGTGCCGGGTACACACCAGTTCGCCTTTTTCACCGAGCAACGGCCGCCCCTGGTCGTCCCACACCTCGATGGCCATCGCCAGGCTCTTGCATTGCATTTCGCCGCGGCGTACCGGCAGCACCGGGTTGCCGATGACGAAGCAGGAGACGATATCGGTGCCGCCAGACATCGATGACAGGCACACCTCGGCCTTGATCTCGCGGTACACGTAGTCGTAGCTCTGCGGCGACAGCGGCGAGCCAGTCGAAATCAGGCCCTTGAGGCTGCTCAGGTCATGGCTCAGGCGCGGCTGCAGGCCGGCTTTTTCCAGGGTGGCGAGGAACTTGGGGCTGGTGCCGAACACGCTGATCCGTTCCGCGTCGATCAGGTCGATCAAGCGCTCGGGGCCAGGGTGAAACGGCGAACCGTCGTACAGCACGGCGGTGGCGCCGAGCGCGAGTACCGAAACCAGCCAGTTCCACATCATCCAGCCGCAGGTGGTGTAGTAGAACAGGCAATCCTCGCGGGACAGGTCCGCATGCAGGCCGTGCTCCTTGAGGTGGGTGAGCAGCACGCCGCCGGTGCCGTGGATGATGCATTTGGGCACGCCGGTGGTGCCGCTGGAATAGAGGATATACAGCGGATGGTCGAACGGCACCGCGACGAACTCAGGCGTGCCGCCGGGTTGGTAGAAGTCACTCCACAGCGCGACATTGGCGTCGCTCCGATAGTCCTCGACCCGCGCCTGGGGCCGGGCATACGGCACGACGATCAGGTGCTGCAGGGAGGGCAGGCGTTCGAGGATCTCGTTGAGCTTGGCGCTCTGATCGATGGTTTTGCCGGCGTAGCGGTAACCGGCGCAGGCGATCAGCACCTTGGGCTCGATCTGGCCGAAACGGTCGATCACGCCTTGGGTGCCGAAGTCCGGCGATGAGCACGACCAGATCGCGCCCAGGCTGGTGGTGGCCAGCATGCCGACCAGGGTTTGCCAGGTGTTGGGCATGCACGCGGCAACCCGATCGCCCAGCCCGACCCCGGCCGCCCGCAGGCTGCGTTGCAGGCCGGCGACGTGGGCGGCCAGTTCGGCGTAGCTCAGTTGCTCGCGCTGGCCGTCTTCGCTGATGGCGACCACGGCGGGGTGAGCGTCGCGACGGCGCAGCAGGTGCTCGGCAAAGTTCAGGGTTGCGTCGGGGAACCACTCGGCGCTGGGCATCGCGGCGCCTTCGATCAATACCGCGCTGGGCGGGCTGCGAAACTGCACGTCGAAAAACGCCACGATCGCCTGCCAGAAGTCGGCGCGCTGGTCGATGCTCCACTGGTGCAACGCCGGGTAGTCGTCGAGCTGCACGCTGTAGCGCTGATTGATAAAGCGCCGGAACTGGTCCATCCGGGTGTGGCGGATGCGTTCGGCGGAGGGTTGCCAGAGGATCTCGGACATAAGCACGTCTCTCTTGCCCCCGATGGCGGAGTATCAGCTAGCACATGCGGTACTGACCCACTGCCATCGGGGGCAAGTCGAATCGTCGCACCGCCCCTCCCACATTGGATTTTCTGTGTTTGGTCTATTGAGCCAGCCAACCACCATCGATGTTCCATGCCGCGCCGCGCACTTGGGCACCGGCCTCGCTGCACAAAAACAATACCAGCTCACCCAGTTGCGGCGGGGTGACGAACTCCAGCGACGGCTGCTTCTCTGCCAGTAAATCATGTTGCGCCTGCTGCGGGTCGACGCCGTTGGCCGCGCGATCATCGATCTGCTTCTGCACCAGCGGCGTCAGCACCCAGCCGGGGCAGATCGCGTTGCAGGTCACGTTGCTGGTGGCGGTTTCCAGGCCGACTACCTTGGTCAGGCCGATCACGCCATGCTTGGCCGCGACGTAGGCGGCCTTGCCCACCGAACCCACCAGGCCATGCACCGAGGCGATATTGACGATGCGCCCCCAGCCCTTGGCCTTCATGCCCGGCAGGCTCAGGCGCGTGCTGTGGAACACCGACGACAGGTTGATCGCGATGATCGCATCCCAGCGCTCCACCGGAAACTCGTCCACCGCCGCCACATGCTGGATGCCGGCGTTGTTGACCAGAATATCCACGCCGCCGAATTCGCGCTCGGCGTAGGCGAGCATGTCGGCGATCTGCGCCGGGTCGCTGACGTCCGCCGGGTGATGCCCGACCTTGCCGCCGAACGCCTGTACCTGGGCGATCACCGCGCTGGCGTCGCCGAAGCCGTTGAGGATCAGGTTGGCGCCGGCCTCGGCCAGGCTCAGCGCTATGCCCAGGCCGATACCGCTGGTGGAGCCGGTGACCAGGGCTGTCTTGCCGTTCAAATTCGTCATGAAAACCTCACACAATGCCGGTGGCGTAGAAAGTACCGATCACCACGAACACCGCGAGGGTCTTGATGATCGTGATGCCGAAGATGTCCTTGTAGGCTTCGCGGTGGGTCAGCCCGGTGACCGCCAGCAAGGTGATCACCGCGCCGTTGTGGGGCAGGGTGTCCATGCCGCCGCTGGCCATGGCCGCGACCCGGTGCAGCACTTCAAGGGGAATATTCGCCGCATGGGCCGCCGCAATGAAACTCTCGGACATCGCCGCCAGGGCGATGCTCATGCCGCCGGACGCCGAGCCGGTGATACCGGCCAGCAGCGTCACGGTAATCGCTTCGTTGACCAGCGGGTTGGGGATGCCCTTGAGCCAGTCCGCCAGCACCAGAAAGCCCGGCAGCGAGGCGATCACCGCACCGAAGCCGTATTCCGAGGCGGTGTTCATCGCCGCCAGCAGCGCACCGCTGACCGCGCTCTTACTGCCTTCGGCGAGCTTGCTTTTGATCGCCGACCAGCCGAACACCAGCACCATGACGATGCCCACCAGCAACGCCGCCTGCACCGCCCAGATCGCGGTGAGTTTGGCGATTTCGGTGGTCACCGGCGCGCTCATGCCCGGCAGGCTGAGGCTGTGGGTCTTGCCGTACCACTGCGGGATCCAGTGGGTGAACAGCAGGTTCATCACGCCCACCAGGAGCAGCGGCGACAGCGCGATCCAGGGGTTGGGCAGGCTCAGGTTCTCGGCGGTTTCCGGCTCGTTGCGCAGTTCGGTGCCGTAGCCTTCACCGGCCCGTTGCGCCTTGTTGCGCTGGCGCGCCAGGTAGAGCATGCCGCTGCAGAACACGAAGATCGTGCCGATCAGCCCCAGCCACGGCGCAGCCCAGGCGGTGGTGTTGAAGAACGTGCTGGGGATGATGTTCTGGATCTGCGGCGTGCCGGGCAGCGCGTCCATGGTGAACGAGAACGCGCCGAGGGCGATGGTCGCCGGGATCAGGCGCTTGGGGATGTCGCTCTGGCGGAACATCTCCGCCGCGAACGGGTACACCGCAAACACCACCACGAACAGCGACACGCCGCCGTAGGTGAGCAGGGCGCAGACCAGCACGATCACCAGCATCGCCTGGCGCGTGCCGAGCAAGCGGATTGCGGCCGCCACGATCGAGCGCGAGAAACCCGACAGCTCGATCAGCTTGCCGAACACGGCACCGAGCAGGAACACCGGAAAATACAGTTTGATGAAACCGACCATTTTCTCCATGAACACCCCGGTAAACGCCGGGGCGACCGCGGACGGGTCGGTGAGCAGGACAGCGCCGAGGGCGGCGATGGGGGCAAACAAGATGACGCTGTAGCCACGGTAGGCAGCCAGCATCAGCAGCGCGAGGGCTGCCAAGGCAATGATCACACTCATGGTGTGTCTCCATCAGATTGTTATTTTTGTGGGGTGATGCGTTGGAGGAGGGCTATAGCGAGATGCGTGCCATGTTCATAACCTATTGAAATACATGGATATTATTGTATCCACGAACAAGCTTTTCAGATCTGGTCTCAATTCAGAGACAAAAACACATCAAAGGTGGGAGGGGGCTTGCCCCCGATAGCGGTGGGTCTGTAAAGAATAGGCTGACTGAGGCACTGCCATCGGGGGCAAGCCCCCTCCCACAAGGATTGTCTTTGTTTTGAGAATTTTGTCTCTTTATTGAGATATGGCCAGGCCCAGCGCGACCATTTTCTTGTACAAGGTCGACCGGCCCAGCCCCAAGCGCTGGGCCGCGGCCACCACGTTCCCGCCGCAGGCCTTGAGCGCCGCAGTGATCAACTGCCGATCGAAGCGCTCCCGCGCCGCTGCGAACGTCTCGCCTTCGAACGTCTCGCCTTCGAGCGTTTCCATCGCCTCGCGCGCCACCGGGCTGAACGTGCCGATCGCGGCGCGAATCTCAGCCGCGCCCAACACCCGGTCATCGCTCAACAACGCCGCGCGTTCCAGCACGTTGCGCAGTTCGCGGATATTCCCCGGCCATGCATGCCGCGCCAACAACGCCAGGGCCTCGCGGTCCAGTTCGTGGTGGCTGCGCAGGTCTTCGAGGATCGCTTCGCTCAGCGCCGGAATATCTTCCAGGCGTTCGCGCAACGGCGGCACCTGGATCGGCAGCACATTCAGCCGGTAATACAGGTCGGCGCGAAACTCGCCGCGTTTGATCGCCGCTTCCAGGTCCATGGACGTGGCGGCGATCACCCGCACGTCGCTGTGCCGCATCTCGTTGGAGCCGACCGGTTCGTATTCCTTCTCCTGCAACACCCGTAACAGCTTGCTTTGCAGCGGCAGGGGCATGTCGCCGATTTCATCGAGAAACAGCGTGCCGCCCTGGGCGATCTGCAACTTGCCGGGGCGGCCTTTGCGGTCGGCGCCGGTAAACGCGCCGGGCGCGGTGCCGAAGAACTCGGCTTCGAGCAGGTCATGGGGAATGGCCGCGCTGTTGATGCTGACAAATGCCTTGTGCGCCCGCGTCGAGGCGCCGTGGATCGCCTGGGCCAGCAACTCCTTGCCGGTGCCGGTCTCGCCGAGCAGCAACACCGGCGACTCGGCACTCGCACTGCGCCGTGCGCGGCGTTTGACTTCGAGGCTGGTGGCGCTGGTGCCGATAAAGTGCGCAAAGGTGTACTTGCTCTGGCGTGAACGCAGCAGCGAGCGGGTGGACGCCAGTTCTTGCTGCATGCTCAGGTAACGCTCGATCAGCGGCGACAGGTTGCGCAGCTCATCGAACAGCGCAAAGCCGATGGCGCCGATCACCGCGCCGGCGTCGTTGTGGATCGGCAGGCGCATCACCACCAACGGGCCTTTGGGCGTGTCCTGGATATCCAGCAGGATCGGCTGGTCGTTGCGCACCACCTGGCGCAACAGGCTGTTGGCGATGACCTGTTCGCAGGGTTGGCCGATGGCTTCGTCGGCGCTCTTGAGGCCGAAGCGCTTGGCGTAGCGCTCGTTCATCCACACGATGTTCGCGTCGCGGTCGACAATCACCGTGCCTTCGCTGGACTGCTCGATGATCTCGAACAGCGACTGGATGGCCAGGCCGCGAACCTGTTGGTAGTCCTTGAGGCTGGTACTCATGCGTGCAGAATCCTGTAGGAGCGAGCTTGCTCGCGAAAAACGTTAACGATGACGCGGCCTGCTGGTTGAACGCGGTGTCCTTGCGCTTTTCGCGAGCAAGCTCGCTCCTACAAGGGGATGTGTGCGGCGGCCAGCAGTTCCTGGGTGTACGGGTGTTGCGGCGATTCAAACACATCATGGCTGGCGCCGCGCTCCACCACCTTGCCGTCCTTGATCACGATCATGTCGTGGGCCATGGCGCGCACCACGGCCAGGTCATGGCTGATGAACAGGTAGGTCAGGCCGTACTTGTCCTGCAGCTCGCGCAGCAACGCCACCACTTGCTTCTGCACTGTGCGGTCGAGGGCCGAGGTGGGTTCGTCGAGCAGCATCAGCGCCGGCTTGAGCACCAGCGCGCGGGCGATGGCGATGCGCTGGCGCTGGCCACCGGAAAACTCGTGGGGGTAACGATACCGGCTGGCCGGGTCGAGGCCGACGTCCTTGAGCACCTGGATCACCTGCGCGTCACACTCGGCGAGGCTGCACGGTGCGTGGACTTCCAGGCCTTCGCTGATGATCTGCTGCACCGACATGCGCGGGCTGAGGCTGCCGTAGGGGTCCTGGAACACCACCTGCATCTGCTTGCGCCACGGGCGCATCTGTTTGTGGTTGAGCGCGTCGAGGGCGACGCCCTGGAAGCGGATGCTGCCGGTGGAGTCCAGCAGGCGCAGGATCGCCTGGCCCAGGGTGGATTTGCCCGAGCCCGACTCGCCGACGATGCCCAGCGTCTTGCCGCGCTGCACGCTGAGGCTGATGCCGTCCACCGCGCGCAGGTAGGTCTTGCGCTGAAACAGGCCGCCGCCGAGGGGGAATTGCACGCTCAGGTCGTCGACCTGCAACACCGTTTCGCGCGTTTCGCCGCACAGCACCTCGCCCGCCGGTTCAGCGTCGAGCAGCAAGCGGCTGTAGGGGTGTTGTGGCGCGTTGAACAAGGTTTCGCAGTCGGCCTGTTCGACGATCTCGCCGGTATGCATCACACACACGCGCTGCGCCATGCTGCGCACCAGGTTGAGGTCGTGGCTGATCAGCAGCAGCGACATGCCCAGGCGTTGCTGCAAGGACTTGAGCAGCAGCAGGATCTTGCGCTGCACGGTCACATCCAACGCGGTGGTGGGCTCGTCGGCGATCAGCAGTTCCGGCTCGCAGGCCAGGGCCATGGCGATCATCACGCGTTGGCGCTGGCCGCCGGAGAGTTGGTGCGGATAGGCCTTGAGCCGTTCCTGGGGGTTCTGGAGGCCGACCAGTTCGAGCAGTTCAATGATGCGCGCCTGTGCTGCTTTGCCGCCCACACCTTTGTGCAACAGCAGGGTTTCGCCGATCTGCTTTTCGATGCTGTGCAGCGGGTTGAGGGAGGTCATCGGCTCCTGGAAGATCATGGCGATGCGGTCGCCACGCAGCTTTTGCAGGGTGGCCGCCGATGCGCCGATCAACTCTTGGCCGCGATAGCGCACGGAGCCGCTGGTTTGCGTGCCGGCTTCGGGCAGCAGTTGCAGAATCGAAAGGGCCGTCACCGACTTGCCCGAGCCCGACTCGCCGACCAGCGCCAGGCACTCGCCGGGGCGCACATCCAGGCTAAGGTTGCGCACCACGGTCTGGCCGCTGAAGGCGACGCAGAGGTCGCGGATCTCGATCAGGTTGTCGCTCATACAGACTCACTCATGCACGGGGGTCGAAGGCATCGCGCAACGCCTCGCCGATAAATACCAGCAGCGACAGAATCAGCGCCAAGGTGAAAAACGCCGTCAGGCCCAGCCATGGCGCTTGCAGGTTCTGCTTGCCCTGGGCGATCAACTCACCCAGCGACGCGCTGCCCGCCGGCATGCCGAAACCGAGGAAATCCAGGGCGCTCAAGGTGGAAATCGCCCCGGTCAAAATAAACGGCAGGTAGCTCAGGGTGGCCGTCATGGCATTGGGCAGGATGTGTCGGCGCATGATCTTGGCGTCGCTCAAACCCAGGGCCCGCGCCGCCTTGACGTACTCCAGGTTGCGCCCGCGCAGGAACTCGGCGCGCACCACGTCCACCAGGGCCAGCCAGGAAAACAGCGCCATGATCCCCAGCAGCCACCAGAAGTTCGGTTCGACAAAGCCGGACAGGATGATCAGCAGGTACAGCACCGGCAACCCGGACCACACTTCCAGCACCCGCTGACCGATCAGGTCGACCCAGCCGCCGTAGTAACCCTGCAACGCGCCCGCGGCGATGCCGATGCTCGCACTGATCGCGGTGAGCGCCAGGGCAAACAGGATCGACACCCGCGCGCCGAAGATCACCCGCGCCACCACGTCGCGCGACTGGTCGTCGGTGCCCAGCCAGTTCACCGCCGAGGGCGGGCTGGGGGCAGGGCGGGTCAGTTCGTAGTTGGGCGTGTCGTCGTTGAACGGCACTGGCGGGAACAGCATCCAGCCGCCGTCCTGCTTGATCAGCTTCTGTACGTAGTCGCTGCGATAGTCGGCCTGGAACGGTAATTGCCCGCCAAACTGCTGCTCGGTGTAGCGCTTGAACACCGGAAAATACAGCTCGTTCTTGAAGCTCAACACCAAGGGCTTGTCATTGGCGATCAACTCGCCACCCAGGGTCAGGATGAACAGGCCGATAAACAGCCACAGTGACCACCAGCCGCGGCGGTTCTTCTTGAACCGCTCGAAACGCCGACGGGCCACGGGAGATAGATTGAACATCAGGCGTTCCTCGCGGCGAAGTCGATACGCGGGTCCACCAGGGTGTAGCAGAGGTCGCCGATCAGTTTTATCAAGAGGCCGAACAGGGTGAAGATAAACAGCGAACCGAACACCACCGGGTAGTCGCGGGACACCGCGGCTTCGTAGCTCATGCGCCCGAGGCCGTCGAGGGAAAAGATCACCTCGATCAGCAACGAGCCGGCAAAGAACACGCTGATAAACGCCTGGGGAATCCCCGAGATCACCAGCAGCATCGCATTGCGGAACACATGCCCGTACAGCACCTGCCGTTCGCTCAAGCCTTTGGCGCGGGCGGTAACCACGTATTGGCGCGTGATCTCATTGAGGAACGAGTTTTTCGTCAGGATGGTCAGGGTGGCGAACCCGCCGATCACCAGCGCCGTGACCGGCAAGACCAGGTGCCAGAAATAGTCGGCGACCTTGCCCACCGTGCTCAGTTCGTCGAAGTTTTCCGAGACCAGGCCGCGCACCGGGAACCAGTTCAGCGAGGTGCCGCCGGCGAACACCACGATCAGGAACATCGCAAACAGGAACGCCGGCATCGCATAGCCGATCACGATGGCGGTGCTGCTCCACACATCGAAGTTGCTGCCATGGCGCACCGCCTTGCGGATCCCCAGGGGGATGGACACCAGGTAGGTGATCAGCGTGGCCCACAGGCCGAGGGAGATGGTCACCGGCATCTTTTCCAGGATCAGGTCGGTGACGGTCGCGCCGCGAAAGAAGCTGTTGCCGAAGTCCAGCCGGGCGTAGCTCTTGAGCATCAGCCACAGGCGCTCCGGCGCCGGCTTGTCGAAGCCGTATTGTTTTTCGATGTCCTTGATCAGTTTCGGGTCCAGGCCACGGCTGGCCCGCGAGCCGCTGCCGAGGCCTTCGCCGGCGGAACCGCCGATGCCGCCGCCGCCGATCCCTTGCAGGTGGGCGATCGCCTGTTCCACCGGCCCGCCGGGCGCGGCCTGCACGATCACGAAATTGACCAGCAGGATGATCACCAGCGTCGGGATGATCAACAGCAGGCGTCGCACGATATAGGCAAACATCAGCGCATCCCTCCGCGTTTTTTAAGCTCCGCGCTCATTTGTGCGTTCGTCAGTGGCGTGGGGCTGATTTCCCACCAGGTTTCCAGGGCTTCGTCATTCTTCGCCTCGATCGCCGGGCGGCCGAAGCGGTTCCACCACGCGGCGGACGTGCCGGGCGGGTAGTAATTGGGGATCCACAGGTAGTTCCATTGCAGCACCCGGTCCAGGGCGTGGGCGTAGGTGAGCATCTGCGCCTGGGTGTTGGCTTTCACCAGGCCCTTGATCAGGCTGTCGACGGCCGGGTCCTTGAGCACCATGTAGTTGTTGGCGCCCGGGTCGAACGCGGCGCTGGAGCCGAAGTAGTTGTACAACTCCATCCCCGGCGAGGTGGTGACCGGGAAGCCGGTGACGATCATGTCGTAGTCCCGCGTCATCAGCCGGTTGACGTACTGCGAGGAGTCGATGCGGCGGATGATCAGGGTGATGCCGATCTGCGCCAGGTTGCGCTTGTACGGCAGCAACAGACGCTCGAGGCCGGGTTGGGCATAGAGGAAGGTGAACTCCAGCGGCTCGCCCTCGGCGTTGACCAGCTTGTCGCCGTCGGGGTTCCAGCCGGCTTCTTCCAGCAGGGCCAAGGCTTGCAGTTGCTTGTCGCGGATCATGCCGCTGCCGTCGGTGACGGGGGCTTTGAAGACCTGGCTGAACACCTCGTCGG
The DNA here is from genome assembly GCF_001439695.1 of Pseudomonas veronii. Lineage (GTDB taxonomy): Bacteria > Pseudomonadota > Gammaproteobacteria > Pseudomonadales > Pseudomonadaceae > Aquipseudomonas > Aquipseudomonas veronii. Next base: position 50,960 of record NZ_JYLL01000022.1, on the reverse strand, counting down.
GCACCTGGCCGCGCAGGGGTTCGAGGATCGCCAGCTCTTCCGGGGTCGGCAATTCGCTCGCGGCCAGCGGGCTATTGGAGAAGTAGCTCTGCTGGCGGATGTACAGGTTGCGCATCATCTGCCGGTTGGCCCATTCGAAATCCCACAGCATCGCCAGGGCCTGGCGCACGCGGCGGTCCTGGAACATCGGTTTCTGCACGTTGAACACATAGCCTTGGGCCGGTTGCGGCATCTCTTTGGCCAGGTGCGCGCGTTGCAGGCGCCCGTCGTCCAGCGCCGGGCCGTTGTAGCCGATGGAATAACCGGTGGCGGAGAACTCGCGGTTGAAGTCATACGCGCCGCCACGCAGCACCTGGCGCGCCACTTCGGTGTCGCCGAAATATTCCAGGCTCAGGTGATTGAAGTTGTACAGACCGCGGCTGACCGGCAAGTCCTTGCCCCACCAATCAGGGTTGCGGGTAAAGGTGATGGTGCTGCCCGCGTCGATCTTGCTGATTTTGTACGGGCCGCTGCCCAGCGGCGCTTCGTAGCCGCCGCCGTTGGCGAAGTCGCGGGTTTTCCACCAGTGCTCGGGGAACACCGGCAGGGTGGCGATATCCAGCGCCAGGGTGCGGTTTTCATCGCTGGAAAAATCGAAGCGCACCTGGCGTTCGCCTTCGACTTCGACGTGTTTGACGTCGGCGAACAGCGTGCGAAAGCGCAGGCTGCCCTGGGTCATCAGCAAATCGAAGCTGTAGCGCACGTCTTCGGCGGTGATCGGTGTGCCATCGGCAAAACGGGCCTTGGGGTTGAGGTAGAAGCGCAGCGACAGGCCGTCGTCCGCGCGTTCCATCTTCTCGGCGACCAGGCCGTAGACCGTGTACGGCTCGTCCAGGGAGCGCAGGGCCAGGGGCGAGTAGAGCCAGCCGTCGATCTGGGACACGCCGATGCCTTTGTCGATATAGGGCAGCACATGGTCGAAGCGCCCGATCTCGATGGCCGAACGCCGCAGGCTGCCGCCCTTGGGCGCGTTGGGGTTGGCATAGTCGAAATGGCTGAAGCCGGTGCCATATTTGGCCGGTTCGCCATACACGGTCAGGTAGGTTTGCGGGGCCGCGATCACAGCGGTGCTGGCCAGCAGCAGAGCCAGGGTGGAGCTGAATAGAGTCGAAAAAGCCAGTCGCATTATCTGCCTTGAGCGCCGGGTGAAGGAGAATAGGGATTTGTACGCTAACGGCCTGAGCATCGCCAGTCATCCCATGCACAACGGCCCACCAAAAGGCGGGCCGTTGTTTCAAGCATCAGCGTGGACTGAATCAGTCCTGACGGCTGGTGACTTCCAGCAGGTGATAACCGAACTGGGTTTTCACCGGGCCTTGCACGGTGTTGACCGGGGCGCTGAACACGACGGTGTCGAATTCTTTAACCATCTGGCCTGGACCGAACGAGCCCAGGTCGCCGCCTTGACGGCTGGATGGGCAGCTGGAATTGGCTTTGGCGACTTCTGCGAAATCGGCGCCGCCTTCGATCTGGGCCTTGAGTTCGTTGCACTTGTCTTCGGTGGCAACGAGGATGTGACGGGCGGTGGCTTTGGCCATGGGAATTAACTCCTTGAGTAAAAACGCTGAGCGTACCGGATTCGGGCGGTTATTTCCTGGCAAAGTTCCCCTGTCCGTGGCGGGCGTGCTTGATCTACGACAAGGGCAAAGCGCAGGCTGCAGCGCAAGATTGTCGCATTCATCTGTTTAGGAGCCGTGCTATGCAAGTGCTCGATCGACGCAAGGCCATGGCCATTCCCCCATTGTTTCGCCTGGCATTCCGCCCGTTTTTCCTCGGTGCCTGCCTGTTGGCGGTACTGGTCATTCCTCTGTGGTTGTTCGCCCTGGGCGGCGCCACCGGTACTTGGCAACCGGCCGGCGGCTGGCTGGCCTGGCACCGGCATGAGCTGCTGTTCGGCTTTGGCGTGGCGATCATCGCCGGTTTTTTGCTGACCGCGGTGCAGACCTGGACCGGCCGCCCCGGCCTCAGCGGCGCGCCCCTGGCGTTGCTCGCCGGGTTATGGCTGGCGGCGCGCCTGGGTTGGTTGCTGAACCTGCCGTGGCCGCTGCTGGCGGTGCTGGAACTGAGTTTTCCGCTGGCGGTGGCCGGGGTGATGGGCTGGACGCTGTGGAAGGTCAGGCAAACCCGTAACTACCCGATTGTACTGGTGCTGGGCTTGCTCGCCGTGGCAGACGCGTTGGCGTTGTATGGGTTGCTGCGCCATGACGAGGGCGTGGAGCGCCAGGCGGTGCTCACGGGGTTATGGCTGGTGGCGGCGATGATGGGGCTGATCGGCGGTCGGGTGATTCCATTTTTCACCCAACGTGGCCTGGGCCGGGTCGATGCGGTCAAGCCGTGGCCGTGGCTGGACCGTGTGTTGCTGGGCGGTTCGATCCTGGTGGCGTTGCTTTACGCCAGCGGGCTGGCGGTGTTCCCCAGCCGGTGGAGCGGCGCACTGTTCGCTGTGCTCGGCCTGGGCCACTTGCTGCGCCTGGCGCGCTGGCATGACCGTGGCCTGTGGCGCGTGCCGCTGCTGTGGTCGCTGCACCTGGCCTACGCATGGTTGGCCGTGGCCTGCCTGGGCATGGCGCTGTGGCATTTCGGTGCGCCGCTCAACCCGAGCCTGGCCGTGCATGCGCTGACGATCGGCGCCATGGCCGGGCTGATCCTGGCGATGGTGGCGCGGGTCAGCCTGGGCCATACCGGTCGGCCGTTGCAGCCGCCGGGCGGGATGACCCTGGCGTTCGCCCTGTTGAACCTGGCGGCTGTGTGCCGGGTGGCACTGGTGTTGATCTGGCCCGTGGCGGCCTTGTGGCTGGCGGGGCTGTGCTGGTCGGTCGGCCTGGGCTTGTACCTGTGGCGGTATGGCCCGATGTTGTGGCGGGCGCGGGTCGACGGGCACCCCGGTTAGGAGCATTGCATGCTGTATTCGTGGTTGTTGATCGTGCATCTGCTGGCGGCGATCGCCTTTATCGGCACGCTGTTCTTTGAAGTGGTGATCTGGCACAGCGCCCGCGAGGAACTGGCCTGGTCGGCGCGTTTCACCGCGGAACACGCGATCGCCCGGCGTTCGCGGCGGGTGCTGCATGGCGTGGTGGTGCTGCTGTATGGCGCGGGTATCGGCCTGGCCTGGCATTACCGCGGCCTGCCATGGAACAGTCATTTCGGACTGTTCCTGAGCCTGAAAATCTTCCTCGCCCTGAGCATCATCGGGCACTACCTGCTGCTGGCCTACTGGCTGACCCGCGAGCGCCTGAGCCCCAAGCGTGCGCTGTGGATACGGCGCAGCATTCTCGCGCACATGGTGGTGATTGTGGTGCTGGCGAAGTCATTGTGGTGAGCCGCCTGCGGCGCCATGACGCGGCGGATTGTTGATCGCGGTCAAGGGCTAAAACCTGCGCAGTTCCCACACTGTGGCGAATTCTCTGGAGGTTCGTCCCATGCCCCTGTCCCTCGCGCAACTGCGCCGCAACTACACCCTCTACGGCCTGCGGGACGACGGCGAGCAAGACGATCCGCTGGTGTTGTTCGGCCAGTGGCTGAGCCAGGCGCGCAAGACCGAAGCGCCTCCCGCCGAGGCCAACAGCATGGCCCTGGCCACGGTCGACAGCGAAGGATACGCCCATTGCCGCATCCTGCTGCTCAAGGGCTTCAGCGCCGAAGGTTTTGTGTTTTTTGGCAATTACCAGAGCGCCAAGGGCGAGGAACTGGCGAGCAACCCCCATGCAGCGATGACGTTTTTCTGGCCCGGCCTGGAGCGCCAGGTGCGTATTGAAGGCGCGGTCGAGCGCCTCGATCCGGCGCTGTCGGACGCCTATTTCCTCGACCGCCCGGCCGCCAGCCAACTCGGTGCCTGGGCCTCACCGCAGAGTCAGCCGCTGACCCACCGCAGCGAGCTGGAAGGTTTGCTGCGTGAGGTCACCGAGCGGTTCGCCGGCCAGCAACCGCCACGGCCCGAGCACTGGGGCGGGTACTGCCTGCAACCGCGCCGCATCGAGTTCTGGCAAGGCCGCCCCGACCGCCTGCATGACCGCCTCGACTACCGCCTGCGAGACGGCGCCTGGCAGCGCACACGGCTGGCGCCCTGACGAGGTACCTCCTTCGAGGAATAGGCCCTGCGCCCGTTGCGGCGCAGGCTGAGCGCATCTTTTTACCTGCCTGGAGCCTTGATCATGGCCCATTTGACCCAACGCAGTTTTGTCTCCCTGAACATTGCCGTACTGACCATCAGCGACACCCGCACCTTTGACACCGATACCTCCGGGCAGACCCTGGTAGAGCGCCTAGAAGGTGCCGGCCATGTGCTGATCGACCGTGGCCTGGTGATGGACGATATCTACCAGATCCGCGCCCGCGTTTCGCAGTGGATCGCCGACCCTCAGGTGCAAGTGATCCTGATGACCGGCGGCACCGGCTTCACCGCTCGCGACAACACGCCGCAAGCGGTGTTGCCGCTGCTGGATAAACAAGTGGACGGGTTCGGCGAGCTGTTCCGCCAGGTGTCCCTGGCGGAAATCGGCATGTCCACCTTGCAGTCCCGCGCCCTGGCGGGCATGAGCAATGGCGTGCTGGTGTGCTGCATGCCCGGTTCGCCCGGCGCGTGCCGTACCGCCTGGGACCAGATTCTGCTCAGTCAATTGGACAGCCGCACCGGCCCGTGCAACTTCGTTGCGCACCTCAAGCCTCAGTTCGAACAAGCGCTCAGCGCCTGCGAGGCGCGGTCATGAACACCCGCGTGTGCGACAGCGGGCAATTGATGCCGGTGGACGAGGCGATCGAGCAACTGCTGGCGCAGGCGCCACCTGCGCCGCCCACCGAAGTCATCCCCCTCGGCCAGGCCGCAGGTCGGGTGATCGCCGAAGAACTGTTTTCACCTCTCGACCTGCCGTGCTGGGACAACAGCGCCATGGACGGCTACGCCCTGCGCGCCGCCGATGTGCCGGAGCAGGGCGGCTACTTGGTGCTGGCCGGGCGGATTGCTGCCGGGCACAGCAGCGATGAGCTTTTACAGGCCGGGCAGACAGTACGGATTTTCACCGGTGCGCCGCTGCCGCCCGGCGCCGACAGCGTGGTGCCCCAGGAGCGTTGCCGCGTCTACGGCCAGCGTATCTGGTGCCCGCCGCTGCGCCTGGGCGAACACGTGCGCAAGCGCGGTGAAGAAATGCAGCGCGGGCAACGCCTGTTGCGTGTCGGCCAGCGCCTGCGCGCCCAGGAAGTCGGCCTGCTGGCGTCGGCCGGCATTCCGTGGGTCAAGGTCTATCGACCCCTGCGCGTGTGCCTGCTGAGCAGCGGCGATGAACTGCGCGAGCCGGGCGAGTCGCTGGCGCCGGGGCAGATCTACAACAGCAACCGCCACCTGGTGACCGCGTTATTGCGCGGTTGGGGCGTGGAGGTGCTCGACTACGGGGTGATGGCCGACGCGTTGGCCGCCAGCCGCGACGCGTTGATCCTCGCGTCGTCCGAATGCGACCTGCTGCTGACCACCGGCGGCGTGTCGGTGGGCGAGGAGGATCATCTCAAACAAGCCATCCAGGAACTCGGTCGCGTGGATTTCTGGCGCCTGGCGATCCAGCCCGGCAAGCCCCTGGCGTTTGGCGAAGTGGCGGGCAAACCGTGGATCGGCCTGCCCGGCAACCCGTCTGCCGCGCTGATCACTGCGTTGGTGGTGGTGCGCCCGTTCCTGTTGCGCGCCCAGGGCGTCGAGCGCGTGTTGCCGGTGCCGGTCCAGGTGCCGGCCGGTTTTGAATGGCCTACCCCCAACAAGCGCCGCCAGTACCTGCGCGCGCGCTTGAGCCCCGGCGCGGATGGGCAATTGCGCGCCGTCCTGCACCCCCAGCAAAGCTCGGCGATGCTCACCGCCGCCTGCTGGGCCGATGGCCTGGTGATTGTCGAGCGCGAGCAACTGCTGCTCAAGGATGCACCGGTGCCTTTCTTGTCTTTCGCCGAGTTTCAATGAGGAGTCTCCATGCAACTGGTCTGCCCGGCAGGCAACCTGCCTGCGCTGAAAGCCGCGGTGCGCCAAGGCGCCGATGCGGTGTATGTCGGTTTTCGCGATGACACCAATGCCCGGCATTTCGCCGGGCTGAACATGGACGACAAGCAGTTCGACGCCGCCGTCGCCCATATCCGCCAGCACCAGCGCAAGCTGTATGTGGCGGTCAATACCTACCCGCAACCGAAGATCTGGTCACGCTGGCAACGCGCCGTCGACCGTGCGGCCGATCATGGCGTGGATGCGCTGATCGCCGGCGACCCGGGTGTGCTCGGCTATGCTGCCGCGCACCATCCGCAGATGGCGTTGCACTTGTCGGTGCAGGGCTCGGCCACCCATGCGGCGGCGCTGAAGTTCTACGTCGAACGTTATGGCATCCGCCGCGCGGTGCTGCCGCGGGTGCTGTCGCTGGCCCAGGTCAAACAGGTGGCGGCGAGCAGCGTGGTGCCGATCGAAGTGTTCGGCTTCGGCAGCCTGTGCATCATGGCCGAAGGGCGTTGCCACTTGTCGTCGTATATCACCGGTGAGTCGCCCAACCTGTGCGGCGTGTGCTCGCCGGCCAAGGCGGTGCGCTGGAGCGACGACGCCGATGGCCTCAGCGCGCGCCTCAGTGAAGTGCTGATCGACCGCTACACCCCGGAGGAACCGGCCGGCTACCCGACCTTGTGCAAAGGCCGCTTCCTGGTCGGCGGCAAGCGCTTCCATGCCCTCGAAGAACCGACCAGCCTCGACACCCTGGACCTGTTGCCCGAACTCAGCGCCATCGGCGTGGAGGCGGTGAAGATCGAAGGCCGGCAACGCAGCCCGGCCTATGTGGAACAAGTCACCCGAGTCTGGCGCGCCGCCCTCGACGCCCACCGCAGCGCCCCGGCCAATTTTGTGGTCAAGGACCAGTGGCGCCAGGTGCTGGCCGGACTTTCCGAAGGCAGCCAGACCACCCTGGGTGCTTACCATCGCGCATGGCAATGAGGAAACACAGATGAAGCTCAGCCTGGGACCGGTGCTGTTTTATTGGGATAAGGAACACTTGGGGCGCTTCTATTCAGACATGGCCGGCTTGCCCCTGGACGTGATTTACCTGGGGGAAACCGTGTGCTCCAAACGCCGCGCGTTTTCCCTGGATCAATGGTTGGGCCTGGGCCGCGAGTTGCAGTCGTGCAGCTCGGCGCAGATCGTGCTGTCGAGCCTGACCTTGATCGAAGCCGCCTCTGAACTGTCGAGCCTGCGCCGCCTGTGCGACAACGGCGAGGTGCTGGTCGAGGCCAACGACATGGGCGCGGTGCAGTTGCTGATCGAGCGCAAGTTGCCTTTTGTCGGCGGCCCGGCGCTCAACCTGTACAACGGCCACGCCCTGGCGCAATTGCTCGATGCGGGCATGCAGCGCTGGGTGCCGCCGGTGGAGTGCTCGCAAAGCCTGATCGCCGATGTGCTGGAACAGGTGCGCGAACTCGGCCGGCCGCTGCCCGAAGTGGAGATCTTCGCCTATGGGCATTTGCCCCTGGCGTACTCGGCCCGTTGCTTCACCGCCCGCGCGGAAAACCGGCCCAAGGACGATTGCCAGTTCTGTTGCATCAACTACCCCGACGGCATGGCCCTGACCAGCCAGGAAGGGCAACCGTTGTTCACCTTGAACGGGATTCAGACGATGTCGGCCGATGTCACCAACCTGCTCGCCGATTACCCCGGCCTGGTCGCGTGTGGCGCTGACCTGTTGCGCCTGAGCCCACGCGCCGAAGGGATGGTCGGCGTGGTCCAGGCGTTTGACCAGGTGCGCCAGGGCGCGATGCCGCCGTTGTGCGTCGACGGTTGCAACGGTTACTGGCATGGCCAGGCCGGCATGCTGCGGGTCGAGGAGGTGGGCCTGTGTTGAGTCGCAAACAATGGCTGCTCAAGGGCGCCGATCGCTTGTTGCCGCTGGTGCGCCACGTGCCGTTCCGGGTGCAGCGCCTGGCCTTGCAGCAAGGCCTCAACCGCTGCCTGGCCGAGCCGTTGCGCGACGGTGGCTTCGACCTGCTGCGCGGGCGCTGGATGTGCCTGCGCATCCCCGACCTTGGGCTGTGCTGGTACCTGACGCTGGCGCGGGATGGCTTGCGCATCGCTGAAAAAGCCGAGGCCCAGGTAACCATCAGTGGTAACTGGCGCGAGTTCTTGTTGCTGGCCAGTCGCCAGGAAGATCCGGACACCTTGTTCTTCCGGCGTCGCTTGGTGATTGAAGGCGACACGGAGTTGGGGCTGGGCTTAAAGAACCTGATCGACAGCCTGGACCCGGACGTATTGCCGGGCTGGTTGTGGCGCAACCTGGAGCGGGCCGGGCGCGGGCTGGCGGCCTGAGGCGAACGACCTATCCTTTCGCGCTGAACGGATAGGTCACGGCCCTGGGCTAAGGCGTCGGCACCAGAAACGCCGCCTCCAGCAACTGCCGGGTATAGGCATGCTGTGGGTTGGCGAAAATCGCCGGCGCGTCGCCCTGTTCCACCACCTGCCCATGCTTGACCACCATCAACTGGTGACTCAACGCTTTGACCACCGCCAGGTCATGGCTGATGAACAGATAGGTCAGGTTGTACTTGGCCTGCAAACCGCGCAGTAATTCCACCACTTGGCGCTGCACCGTGCGGTCGAGCGCCGAGGTCGGTTCGTCGAGCAGGATCAGGCGCGGCTTGAGCACCAGAGCGCGGGCAATGGCGATGCGTTGGCGCTGGCCGCCGGAGAACTCGTGGGGGTAGCGATGCCGCGACTGCGGGTCGAGGCCGACTTCCTTGAGCGCTGCGATAATCGCCGCTTCCTGCTCCGCCGGGCTGCCCATCTTGTGAATGCGCAGGCCTTCGCCGACGATCTCGCTGACGCACATGCGCGGGCTGAGGCTGCCGAACGGGTCCTGGAACACCACCTGCATTTCCCGGCGCAACGGGCGCACCTGTTGCTGGGTCAGGCGGTCGAGTTGCTGGCCTTCGAAGCGAATCCCGCCTTTGCTCGCGATCAGGCGCAGGATCGCCAGGCCGAGGGTGGACTTGCCCGAGCCGCTTTCGCCGACGATGCCCAGGGTTTGCCCCTGGGGCAGGCTGAAGTTGATGCCGTCCACCGCCTTGACGTAATCGACGGTGTTGCGCAAAAAGCCTTTCTTGATCGCAAACCAGACTTTCAAGTCGTCCACTTCCAGCAACGGTGGCCCGACGGCGGTGGCGGCCGGCCCGCCGCTGGGTTCGGCGGCGAGCAGCTCCTGGGTGTAAGGGTGCTGCGGCGACTGGAACAAGGTTTCGCAATCGGCTTGCTCGACGATGCAACCCTGTTGCATCACGCACACACGGTGGGCAATGCGCCGCACCAGGTTCAAGTCGTGGCTGATCAGCAGCAACGCCATGCCCAGGCGCGCCTGCAGTTCCTTGAGCAGCTCGAGGATCTTCAACTGCACCGTCACGTCGAGGGCGGTGGTCGGTTCGTCGGCAATCAACAGCTCCGGCTCGTTGGCCAGGGCCATGGCGATCATCACCCGTTGGCGCTGGCCGCCGGACAGTTCGTGGGGCAGCGCCTTGAGGCGTTTATGCGGCTCGGGAATGCCCACCAGTCCGAGCAACTCGAGGGTGCGCCGGGTCGCGACTTTGCCGGTCAGCCCTTTGTGCAGGCCGAGCACTTCGTTGATCTGCTTCTCGATGCAGTGCAGCGGGTTCAACGAGGTCATCGGCTCCTGGAAGATCATCGCAATGCGGTTGCCGCGAATATGCCGGATGGTTTTTTCGTTGAGGGTCAGCAGGTCCTGGCCGACGTATTCGATGGTGCCGGCGGGGTGCCGCGCCAAGGGGTAGGGCAGCAGGCGCAGGATCGAGTGGGCGGTCACCGATTTGCCGGAGCCGCTTTCGCCGACCAGCGCCAGGGTTTCGCCGCGCTTGATGTCGAAGCTGACGTGGTTCACCACGCGGTGGTGATGCTCGCCGGTGACGAACTCGACGCAGAGGTCGCGGACTTCGATCAGATTGTCCTGATTCATCTCATTTCCTCGGGTCGAAGGCATCGCGAGCGGACTCGCCGATAAACACCAGCAAACTCAACATGATCGCCAGCACGGCAAAGGCACTCATGCCCAGCCACGGCGCTTGCAGGTTGGATTTGCCCTGGGCCACCAGTTCCCCCAGCGACGGCGAACCCGCCGGCAGGCCGAAGCCGAGGAAGTCCAGGGCGGTCAGGGTGCCGATGGCGCCGGTGAGGATGAACGGCATGAAGGTCATGGTCGAGACCATGGCATTGGGCAGGATATGGCGGAACATGATCGCGCCGTTCTGCATGCCCAGCGCCCTGGCCGCGCGCACGTATTCCAAGTTGCGCCCGCGCAGGAACTCGGCGCGGACCACGTCCACCAGGCTCATCCACGAGAACAGCAGCATGATCCCCAGCAGCCACCAGAAGTTGGGCTGCACGAAACTGGCGAGGATGATCAGCAGGTACAGCACCGGCAAGCCCGACCAGATCTCCAGGAAGCGTTGCCCGGCCAGGTCGACCCAGCCGCCATAGAAGCCCTGCAGGGCCCCGGCGATCACGCCGATGATCGAGCTGAGCACGGTCAGGGTCAGGGCAAACAGCACCGACACGCGAAAGCCATAGATCACCCGCGCCAAGACGTCGCGGCCCTGGTCGTCGGTGCCCAGCAGGTTGACCGAAGACGGCGGCGCGGGGGCCGGCACCTTCAGGTCGTAGTTGATGCTCTGATAGCTGAACGGGATCGGCGCCCACAGCGTCCACGCGCCCTTGGCCTTGAGCAGCTCCTGGATATACGGGCTCTTGTAGTTGGCCTCCAGGGGGAACTCGCCGCCGAAGGTGGTTTCCGGGTAGCGTTTGAGCGCCGGGAAATACCAGTCGCCGTCGTAATGCACCACCAGCGGTTTGTCGTTGGCGATCAGCTCGGCGCCCAGGCTCAGGCCGAACAGGATCAGGAACAGCCACAGCGACCACCAGCCACGTTTGTTTGCCTTGAACCGCTCGAACCGGCGGCGATTGAGGGGGGACAGATTCATCTCAATGCTCCCGGCTGGCGAAGTCGATACGCGGATCGACCAGGGTGTAGGTGAGGTCACCGATCAGTTTCACCACCAGCCCGAGCAGGGTGAAGATAAACAGCGTGCCGAACACCACCGGGTAATCGCGATTGATCGCGGCTTCAAAGCTCATCAGGCCGAGGCCGTCGAGGGAGAAGATCACTTCCACCAGCAGCGAGCCGGTGAAGAAGATCCCGATGAACGCCGAGGGGAAACCGGCGATCACCAGCAGCATGGCGTTGCGGAACACATGGCCGTAGAGCACGCGGTGGTTGGTCAGGCCCTTGGCCTTGGCGGTAACCACGTACTGTTTGTTGATCTCGTCGAGAAAGCTGTTTTTGGTCAGCAGCGTCATGGTCGCGAAGTTGCCGATCACCAGCGCGGTGATGGGCAAGGCCAGGTGCCAGAAGTAGTCGAGGATCTTGCCGCCCCAGCTCAGCTCATCGAAATTGTTGGAAGTCAGCCCGCGCAAGGGGAACCAGTCGAAGTAACTGCCACCGGCAAACACCACGATCAGCAGGATCGCGAACAGGAACGCCGGGATCGCGTAGCCGACGATGATCGCCGAGCTGGTCCATACGTCGAAGTGGCTGCCGTGTCGCGTGGCCTTGGCGATCCCCAGCGGGATCGAGACCAGGTACATGATCAGCGTGCTCCACAGCCCGAGGGAGATCGACACCGGCATCTTTTCCTTGATCAGGTCGATGACCTTGGCGTCGCGAAAGAAGCTGTCGCCGAAATCCAGCCGGGCGTAGTTCTTGACCATGATCCACAAGCGTTCCGGTGCCGACTTGTCGAAACCGTACATGGTTTCGATTTCCTTGATCAGTGCCGGGTCCAGGCCTTGGGCGCCACGGTAGCTGGAGCCGGCCACCGCGACTTCGGCGCCGCCGCCGGCAATGCGGCTGGTGGCGCCTTCGAAGCCTTCGAGCTTGGCGATCATCTGCTCCACCGGGCCACCCGGGGCGGCCTGGATGATGACGAAGTTGATCAGCAGAATCCCGAACAGCGTGGGGATGATCAGCAACAGGCGGCGAATGATATAGGCCAGCATTTAATCGCCTCCGCTCGCCGGGTCGGCGCTCGTGTCCAGGGTGATGGCAGGTTTGACGTCGGGTTTGGCCCACCAGGTGGCGGTGCCGACGTCATAACGCGGTGGCACTTTGGGATGACCGAGATGGTCCCAGTACGCCACGCGGAAGGTCTTGATGTGCCAGTTGGGGATCACGTAGTAGCCAAATTGCAACACGCGATCCAGGGCCTTGGCATGGGCGATCAGGCTTTTGCGCGAGTCGGCGTCGATCAGTTCTTCGACCAGTTGGTCGACGGCCGGGTCCTTGAGGCCCATGTAGTTGCGGCTGCCGGGCTTGTCGGCGCTGGAGGATTTCCAGAACTCGCGTTGTTCATTACCCGGCGAGGTGGACTGCGGGAAGCTGCCCACCAGCATGTCGAAATCCCGCGAGCGCAGGCGGTTGACGAATTGCGAGACGTCGACCCGGCGAATCACCAAGTCGATGCCCAGGTCTGCCAGGTTGCGCTTGAAGGGCAGCAGGATGCGTTCGAACTCGGTCTGCGCCAGCAAAAATTCAATGCTCACCGGTTTGCCGGTGGCGTCGACCATCCTGTCGTCGACGATGCGCCAGCCGGCTTCCTGCAACAGCTGGTAGGCCTCGCGCTGCTGGGTGCGGATCATGCCGCTGCCGTCGGTCTTGGACGGTTCGAAGGCCTGGGTGAAGACTTCGGCGGGGATCTTATCGCGCAGCGGTTCGAGGATCGCCAGTTCGTCCGGGCCGGGCAGGCCGGTGGCGGCCATCTCCGAGTTCTCGAAGTAGCTGCGGGTGCGGGTGTAGGCGCCGTTGAACAGCTGCTTGTTGCTCCATTCGAAATCCAGCAACAGGCTGATGGCCTTGCGCACGCGCACGTCCTGGAACATCGGCTTGCGTGTGTTGAACACGAAACCCTGCATGCCGGTGGGGTTGCCGTTGGGGATCTCTTCCTTGACCAGGCGCCCCTCGGCCACCGCCGGAATGTTGTAGGCGTTGGCCCAGTTCTTCGCGCTGAACTCCAGCCAGTAGTCGAACTGCCCGGCCTTCAAGGCTTCCAGGGCTACCGTGTTGTCACGGTAATAGTCGGTGATGCGCTGATCGAAGTTGTAGAAACCTTGGGTGATCGGCAGGTCCTTGGCCCAGTAGTCCTTGACCCGCTCGTAGCGGATCATGCGCCCGGCCTTGACCTCGGCGACCTTGTACGGCCCGCTGCCCAGCGGGATTTCCAGGTTGCCCTTGGTGAAGTCGCGGGTAGCCCACCAATGCTTGGGCAATACCGGCAGTTGCCCGAGGATCAGCGGCAATTCGCGGTTGTTGGTGCGCTTGAACTTGAACAGCACCCGCAGCGGGTCTTCGGCGACCACTTCGTCGACGTCGGCGTAGTAAGTGCGGTAGAGCGGCGAGCCTTCCTTCATCAGCATCTGGAAGGTGAACACCACGTCTTCGGCGTGGATCGGGTGGCCATCGTGGAAGCGTGCTTCGGGGCGCAGGTAGAAGCGCACCCAGCTGTTGTCCGGGGCTTTTTCGATCTTGCCGGCCACCAGGCCGTATTCGGTGATGGGTTCGTCCAGGCTCTGCATGGCCAGGGTGTCGTAGATCAGGCTGATATTGTCCGCCGGCACGCCCTTGCTGATGTAGGGGTTGAGGCTGTCGAAACCGCCCATGCTCGACTCGCGAAAGGTGCCGCCTTTGGGCGCGTCGGGGTTGACGTAGTCGAAGTGCTTGAAGCTGGCGGGGTACTTGGGCGGCTCGTTGTAGAGGGTCAGCGCATGTTGCGGGGCGGCGTTGGCCGCCGTGCAGAGCAACAGACTGCCGAGCAGTGCTGTACGCAAAGACATCATTGGGCTTTCTCCGAAGCTTTCAGCCACCACGCGCTCAGGCCCAGGCTGTAGGGCGGCGTGGTGACAAAGGCGAACCGGTTGCGGTAGGCCAGGCGATGATAGTTGAGGTACCAGTTGGGAATGCTGTAATGCTGCCACAGCAGGACCCGGTCCAGGGCCCGGCCGGCGGCCAGTTGTTCGTCGCGGGTCTGTGCCGCCAGCAGTTGTTCGAGCAGACGGTCGACCACCGGGTTGGCGATGCCGGCGTAGTTCTTGCTGCCCTTGATCGCCGCCTGGCTGGAGTGGAAGTACTGCCACTGCTCAAGGCCGGGGCTGAGGGTCTGGTTGAGGGTCATCAGGATCATGTCGAAATCGAACTGATCGAGGCGCTGTTTGTACTGCGCCCGGTCGACCGTGCGCAGGTGCGCGTCGATACCGATACTGTTCAGGTTTTCCACGTAGGGCTGCAAGATGCGCTCCAGGTTCGGGTTGACCAGCAGGATCTCGAAGCGCAGCGGCTGCCCGTCCTTGTTGAGCAGGCGCTGCCCGGACAGCTTCCAGCCGCCTTCGCCGAGCAGGGCCAGGGCACGGCGCAAGGTGTCGCGGGGGATGCCGTGCCCGTCGGTCTGGGGCAGGCTGAACGGTTGGGTATAGAGATTGGCCGGCAGTTGGTCGCGGTAGGGCGAGAGCATCAACCATTCATGGCCGACCGGGACGCCGGTCGCCGAGAATTCGCTGTTGGGGTAATAGCTCAAGGTGCGTTTATAGGCGTTGCTGAACAGGGTGCGGTTGGTCCATTCAAAGTCGAACATCAGCCCCAGGGCTTCACGCACCTTGGCCTGGCTGAACGTCGGGCGCCGCGTGTTCATGAACAGGCCCTGGCTTTGGGTCGGGATCTGGTGGGCGATCTGCGCCTTGATCACGTCGCCGCGGCTGACCGCCGGGAAGTCATAACCATTCGCCCAGTTTTTGGCCTGATGCTCGATATAGATATCGAACTCGCCGGCCTTGAAGGCTTCGAAGGCGACGTCGCTGTCGCGGTAGAACTCCACTTCGACCTTGTCGTAGTTATAGAAACCCTGGTTGACCGGCAGGTCCTTGCCCCAATAATCCTTGACCCGCTCGAACACCAGTTGCCGGCCCGGGGTGACCTTGCTGAGGCGATAGGGCCCGCTGCCCAGCGGTGGTTCGAAGGTGGTGGCCTTGAAGTCGCGGTTTTTCCAGTAATGCTGGGGCAGCACTGGCAGTTCGCCCAGGCGCAGGATCAGCAACGGGTTGCCGGCGCGCTTGAACACAAAACGGATACGGTGGCGGTTGAGGATGTCGACCCGCGCGACTTCCTGCAGGTTGGTGCGGTACTGCGGATGACCTTCGGTCAGCAGGGTGCGATAGGAAAACGCCACGTCATACGCGGTGATCGGCTTGCCATCGTGAAAGCGCGCTTCCGGGCGCAGGTTGAACACCACCCAGCTGCGGTCCTCGCTGTACTCCACCGATTGGGCAATCAGCCCGTAGCTGGAGGTCGGCTCATCGCCGGACGGCGCGTACTGGCCGGTACCGACCATCAACGGTTCGTTCAGCTCATTGACGCCGTATTGCAGGAAGTTCGGTGTGGAAACCGGGCTCGAACCCTTGAAGGTATAAGGGTTGAGGGTGTCGAACGTGCCAAACGCCATGACCCGCAACGTCCCGCCTTTCGGCGCTGCAGGGTTTACCCAATCGAAGTGGGTGAATTTGGTCGGGTACTTGAGCGTGCCGAACTGCGCATAACCGTGGCTTTCGGTAATCGTCGCGTGCGCAGCAAAGCTCAAGGCCAGACTTATTAGTAGAAGGAGGGGACGCGTCAAGTCAGAGATCCGATCCAGGCAGCTTGGGCTTTATGATCGGTACAGTAACAGCTTGTTCCGGTTGGAAAAAGGCTGTTGGGAAGGGTGGCAGGAGGCTGGCGAGGTATTGAGCGGCGTAGAGATCAAATGTGGGAGCTGGCTTGCCTGCGATGGCATCACCCTGATGTAACTGATACACCTCGGTGTCTGCATCGCAGGCAAGCCAGCTCCCACAGGAGCGCGCTTGCCTGCGGTTTATCTTGGCCCGGAAACCACCAGCATCTGCCCAGGCTTGAGCGCCATGCCAGTGCGTGGGTTCCAGCGCTTGAGATGTTGCATCTCGACGTTGAAACGCTTGGCGACGATATACAGCGAGTCGCCTTTCTTGACCTTGTACTGCACTGGCTTCTTGCTGTCGGCCTTGGCCACCAGCTTGCGCGTGTCCTGCATCACCAGGGTCTGGCCGACCTTGAGTGCCTGGCCGTTGAGCTTGTTCCAGCGCTGCAGGTCATGCACGTCGACCTTGTTGGTCTTGGCGATCAGCGTCAGGTTGTCGCCGTTGCGCACTTTGTAGCTACGGCTGCGGCCGGCCACGGATTTGCTCTCGACTTCGTCGAAAACCGGCTTTTTAGGGCGTAATGCCAGTAATTCTTCAGGCTTCATCGCCGAAAGGCTGCTGGTCAGCAGTTGCGCCTTGGAGCTGGGCACCAGCAAATGCTGGGGGCCGTCCAGGGTGGTGCGTTGCTTCAGGGCCGGGTTGAGCTGGAACAGTTCGTCTTCGTCGATCTCGGCCAGCGCGGCGACCCGTGACAGGTCCATGCTTTGCTTGACTTCAACCACTTCGAAGTACGGCGTGTTGGCAATCGGGTTCAGGTTGACGCCGTAGGCATCCGGGGCCAGCACCACCTGGGACAGCGCCAGGAACTTGGGCACGTAGTCCTTGGTTTCCTGGGGCAGGGGCAGGTTCCAGTAGTCGGTCGGCAGGCCGAGCTTCTCGTTGCGCTCGATCGCCCGGCTTACCGTGCCTTCGCCAGCGTTATACGCGGCCAGGGCCAGCAGCCAGTCGCCGTTGAACATGTCATGCAGACGTGTCAGATAGTCCAGGGCGGCGGTGGTGGACGCGGTGATATCACGACGACCGTCGTAGGCGCGGGTCTGGCGCAGGTTGAAGTAACGCCCGGTGGAGGGAATGAACTGCCACAAGCCGACGGCATCGCTGCGCGAATAGGCCATTGGGTTGTAGGCACTTTCAATCACTGGCAGCAGCGCCAGCTCCAGGGGCATGTTGCGTTCTTCAAGGCGTTCGACGATGTAATGAATGTAGAGGCTGCCGCGTTCGCCGGCGTTCTCCAGGAAGGACGGGTTGCTGGCGAACCACAGGCGTTGTTGCTCGATACGCGGGTTGACGCCGAGACCGTCCTGCAATTGAAAGCCCCGACGCATGCGTTCCCAGACATCCTGGGGCGCTTCGGGGCTCGGCTTCTCTGAGAGCCAAATAGGTTTTTGCTTGATCTTGGCAGCAAGATTCGGTTTGGGTTGCACGGTGGATTGTGCAGCGAAATTTGTCGATTGGCAGCCCGCCAGAGTTGCGGAGACAGCCACCGCCACGGCTTGAGCCAGGCGGGTCAATGCGTCTGAATGATTGGATTTACGAGTAGATGACGACATTGGCTGGAAGTAAGTTCCGGGCAAAAATGTCGGGCGATTCTAGAAAGCGCTTTGGTTCCGGTCAACCATTCAGAAATTACGTATCAGATTGCGTCACGTTAGAACTTATCTTTCCAAGCCCTCAAGCTAGCAAATACCTCGTCCCCAGAGCGGTTGTCGCGGCCGTTCCGTTCGTCCGCTTTTTGTTTAACGGATGTTTCAGCGGTACGCAGAAACGGGTTGGTGCGTTTTTCCAGGGCCAGGTTGGACGGCAGCGTGATCTCGCCACGGGCGCGCAGTCGGTTGACGTTTTCCACCCGTTCGGCGATATCGGCGTTGTCCGGTTCCACTGCCTGGGCAAACCTGAGATTGCTCTGTGTATATTCATGGGTGCAGTACACCCGCGTGTCGGCGGGCAGGGCGGCCAGGCGTTGCAGCGAGGCATGCATTTGCGCCGGCGTGCCTTCGAACAGGCGGCCGCAACCGGCGGCGAAGAGCGTGTCGCCGCAAAACAGCACGCCTGGGTGGTAAAAGGCGATATGGCCGAGGGTGTGGCCGGGGACGGCGTACACAGCGAAGTCCCAACCCAGCACGCTGATGCGCTGGTTGTCCTGCAGGGCAACGTCCCGCGCCGGGATCGTTTCGTGGGCCGGGCCGTAGACCGTGGCGCCGCTCACGCGTTTCAGCGCTTCGACGCCGCCCACATGATCATGGTGATGGTGGGTGACGAGGATGTCGCTGAGCGTCCACCCCGGGTTCTGCTTGAGCCAGGCCAGCACGGGGGCGGCATCGCCGGGGTCGACCACGGCGCAACGGCGGGACTGGGGTTCCTGTAACAACCAGATGTAGTTATCGGTGAAGGCGGGCAGGGCACTGATCTGTATCATTCTTCGATTCGCCAAGCTGAACACATTGGTGCATCTTAGAACGTCTAGGCGAGTTGGAGAATGCAATGACTGATAAAGCGTTCGCCCAGGCCGATCCTGAATGGCTGGCCCTGATCAGCGCGGCCCGTGACTGGCTGTCCGGGCCGATCGGGCAATTTTTGCTGGATGAAGAACGGCGCATGCTCGAAGACGAGCTGGGCCGGTTCTTTGGCGGTTACCTGGTGCATTACGGCCCGTCGGCCCAGACGCCGCCGTCCGCGCCGCAGGTGCAACGCAATGTGCGCCTGGGCGCGCCGTTGCCGGGGGTGGAGATCGTCTGCGAAGAGCAGGCCTGGCCGTTGAGCGAGCACGCCGCCGATGTGGTGGTGCTGCAGCACGGCCTGGATTTCTGCCTGTCACCCCATGGTTTGTTGCGCGAAGCCGCCAGCAGCGTGCGCCCAGGTGGCCATTTGCTGATTGTCGGTATCAACCCCTGGAGCAGCTGGGGCCTGCGCCATGTGTTCGCCCATGACGGCCTGCGCCAGGCCCGTTGCATTTCGCCGTCGCGGGTGGGGGACTGGCTGAACCTGCTGGGCTTCGCGCTGGAGAAACGCCGCTTCGGGTGCTATCGTCCGCCGCTGGCGTCGACCAAGTGGCAGGCCCGTCTGGCCGGCTGGGAGCGTCGGGCGGGGGCTTGGCAGCTGTCGGGTGGCGGCTTCTATTTACTGGTCGCACGCAAGATCGTGGTCGGGCTGCGGCCGGTGCGTCAGGTGCTACGCCAACCCATGGGCAAACTGGTGCCGATGCCGATGGCCAAGGTCAACCGCAAGCAAAGCCAACCGTAGAACCCTCTTTTTGATTTCAGGCCGGATCAGTCGGCCTCGGGATACTGCCGGCCTAAGCCCGGCAACCCGTTTTGATGGATGTAACCGATGACCGATAGCGTTGAACTCTTCACCGATGGCGCCTGTAAAGGCAACCCTGGCCCCGGCGGCTGGGGCGCCTTGCTGGTGTGCAAGGGCGTGGAGAAGGAACTGTGGGGCGGCGAAGCCAACACCACCAACAACCGCATGGAGCTGATGGGCGCCATTCGCGGCCTCGAAGAGCTCAAGCGGCGTTGCGACGTGCTGCTGGTGACCGACTCGCAATATGTGATGAAGGGCATCAACGAGTGGATGGTCAACTGGAAGAAGCGCGGCTGGAAGACGGCGGCCAAAGAGCCGGTCAAGAACGCCGACCTGTGGCAACTGCTCGATGAGCAATGCAACCGCCATAACATCACCTGGAAATGGGTGCGCGGGCACATCGGCCACCATGGCAACGAGCGTGCCGACCAGTTGGCCAACCGTGGCGTCGACGAAGTGCGGGGCTACAAGCAGGGCTGATGCCGGCTGACGTGTTAAGATTGCGCCCCTTGAAATACACCACACCGTTGAGAGCTGAACCCTGATGGCCATCCGATCTGTTGTACTCGATACCGAAACCACCGGCATGCCGGTGACCGATGGTCACCGGATCATTGAAATCGGCTGTGTCGAACTCATGGGCCGTCGCCTCACCGGTCGTCACTTCCACGTCTACCTGCAACCGGACCGCGAAAGTGACGAGGGCGCGATCGGCGTCCACGGTATCACCGACGAATTCCTCAAAGGCAAGCCGCGCTTCGCGGAAGTCGCCGACGAGTTCTTCGAGTTCATCAACGGCGCGCAGTTGATCATCCATAACGCGGCGTTCGACGTCGGCTTCATCAATAACGAATTTGCCCTGATGGGGCAGACGGATCGCGCGGATATTTCCCGGCACTGCTCGATCCTCGACACCCTGATGATGGCCCGTGAGCGTCACCCGGGCCAGCGCAACAGCCTGGATGCCTTGTGCAAACGCTATGGCGTCGACAACTCCGGCCGTGAGCTGCACGGCGCGTTGCTCGACTCCGAGATCCTGGCCGACGTTTACCTGACCATGACCGGCGGGCAGACCAGCCTGTCCCTGGCCGGCAATGCCTCCGACGGTGCCGGTTCGGCGGAAGGTTCGGGCAATCGCCCTTCGGAAATTCGTCGCCTGCCGGCGGATCGCAAACCGACGCCGATCATCCGCGCCAGCGCGCAGGACCTCGCCGAGCATGCGGCGCGGCTTGAAGCGATTGCCAAGTCGGCGGGCGCGCCGGCGTTGTGGACCCAACTGACCCAGCAATAATCTGGCTGAGCGCAATTCAACAATGTGGGAGGGAGCTTGCTCCCTCCCACATTGGTGAGTCGCTGCTTTCAAAATCTTCATTCGCTACATCCGCTCACAGCTTCTACCCTGAGTGCATCATCCTCAGGACTCAAAGCCCCCATGTACAAAGACCTGAAGTTCCCCATCCTTATCGTGCATCGCGACATCAAGGCCGACACCGTTGCCGGCGACCGGGTTCGGGGTATCGCTCAAGAGTTGGAACAAGAGGGCTTCAGTATCTTTTCTGCGGTGGACTACGCCGAAGGCCGGCTGGTGGCCTCGACCCACCATGGCCTGGCCTGCATGCTGATCGCCGCCGAAGGTGCTGGGGAAAACACCCATCTGCTGCAAAACATGGTCGAACTGATCCGCCTGGCGCGACTGAGGGCGCCCAACCTGCCGATTTTCGCCCTGGGTGAACAAGTCACCCTGGAAAACGCCCCGGCTGATGCGATGAGCGAACTCAACCAACTGCGCGGCATTCTTTACCTGTTCGAAGACACCGTGCCGTTTCTCGCCAGGCAAGTCGCCCGAGCCGCGCGCACGTACCTCGATGGCCTGCTGCCGCCCTTCTTCAAAGCCCTGGTGCAACACACCGCCGACTCCAATTATTCCTGGCACACCCCCGGTCACGGTGGCGGCGTGGCCTATCGCAAAAGCCCGGTGGGGCAGGCGTTTCATCAGTTCTTCGGGGAAAACACGCTGCGCTCCGACCTGTCCGTGTCTGTGCCGGAGCTGGGCTCGCTGCTCGATCACACCGGGCCGCTGGCCGAAGCCGAAGCGCGTGCTGCGCGGAATTTCGGTGCCGATCACACCTTCTTTGTGATCAATGGCACCTCGACCGCCAACAAGATCGTCTGGCACTCGATGGTTGCTCGAGATGATCTGGTGCTGGTCGACCGCAACTGCCACAAATCGGTGTTGCACTCGATCATCATGACCGGCGCGATCCCGCTGTACTTGTGCCCGGAGCGCAACGAACTGGGCATTATCGGCCCGATTCCCCTCAGTGAATTCAGCCCCGCGTCGATCCGCGCCAAGATCGAGGCCAGCCCATTGACCCGCGGGCGGCCGGCGAAAGTGAAGCTGGCGGTGGTCACCAACTCCACCTACGACGGCCTGTGCTACAACGCCGAGCTGATCAAGCAGCAATTGGGCAACAGTGTCGAGGTGCTGCACTTCGACGAGGCCTGGTACGCCTACGCGGCGTTCCACGAGTTCTTTGCCGGGCGCTATGGCATGGGCACGTCGCGCACGCCGGACAGCCCGCTGGTGTTCACCACGCATTCCACGCACAAGTTGCTGGCGGCATTCAGCCAGGCCTCGATGATCCATGTGCAGGACGGCGGCGCGCGGCAGTTGGACCGCGATCGGTTCAACGAAGCGTTCATGATGCATATCTCCACCTCGCCGCAATACAGCATCATCGCCTCGCTGGACGTGGCGTCGGCGATGATGGAAGGCCCGGCGGGGCGCTCGCTGCTGCAGGAAATGTTCGACGAAGCCTTGAGCTTCCGCCGTGCCCTGGCCAACCTGCGCCAGCACATCGCCGCCGAAGACTGGTGGTTTTCCATCTGGCAGCCGCCGTCCGTGGCCGGCATCGACCGGGTCGCCACGGCGGATTGGCTGTTGCAGCCCGAGGATGACTGGCATGGCTTTGGCGACGTGGCCGAAGATTACGTGCTGCTGGACCCCATCAAAGTCACGTTGGTGATGCCCGGGCTCACTGCCGGCGGCGCGTTGAGCGACTGCGGGATTCCCGCTGCGGTGGTCAGCAAATTCCTCTGGGAGCGTGGTCTAGTGGTGGAGAAGACCGGCCTGTATTCGTTCCTCGTGCTGTTTTCCATGGGCATCACCAAGGGCAAATGGAGTACCTTGCTCACCGAATTGCTGGAATTCAAACGCAACTACGACGCCAATGTCAGCCTTGCCAGTTGCCTGCCTTCGGTATTTGCCCAGGGCCCGGTGCGTTATCAAGGCCTGGGGCTGCGCGACCTGTGCGACCAATTACATAGCTGTTACCGTAGCAACGCCACCGCCAAACACCTCAAGCGGATGTACACCGTGTTACCCGACATCGCGATGAAACCGGCCGACGCCTATGACCAGTTGGTCAGGGGCGACGTCGAGGCGGTGTCCATCGATGCCTTGGCTGGGCGCATCGCCGCGGTGATGCTGGTGCCTTATCCGCCGGGCATTCCGTTGATCATGCCGGGTGAGCGCTTTACCGAGTCAACGCGTTCGATCATCGACTACCTGGCCTTTGCCCGCACGTTCGATAGCAGTTTCCCCGGCTTTGTCGCGGATGTTCATGGGTTGCAACACGAAGACGACGGCAGTGGTCGTTGTTACACCGTCGATTGCATCAAGGGATAAGGATGTTTATGCAAGCTGTAATGAACCCGAAGTATCCAGGGCTCAGTGTGCGGGTCGCCGACGAGGGCTTCGACGCCTACGTGTGGGGCAATGATTTCAGTTTTGAGGTCAGCGCCTATGGCGTGCCGGAGCTGGGCAAGCGGGTCGAACAGTGGCTCGTGGAGCGCATCCTGCCGTACCGCAAGTGCTACGGCATCGACCCGGAGGAGTTCGCCAGCTTTCGCGATGCGCCCGACAGCGCGATCTTCATGGCCTTTCTGGACGACAGACCGGTCGGGCATGTCGTGGTCAGTACCAATTGGAATGGCTTCGCGCACGTCGATGAGCTGGCCGTGGCGTTGCCCGCGCGCCGTCACGGCGTGGCCAAGGCGCTGCTGGACGTGGCGCAGTTCTGGAGTCGCAAGAAAAACCTGCCGGGCATGATGTTGGAGACCCAGAACAACAACCTCGGCGCCTGCCGCCTGTATGAGCGTTGTGGGTATGTGGTGGGCGGGATCGACCACCTGCGCTATCGCGGGATCGACCCGCAAACCCGTGAGGTGGCGATTTTCTGGTATCGCTTGTTCAAGGCGGAAATCGAAGCGGTCTGACGCGTTCAGCTCGCGAGCAGGCCTTCGGCTTTCTGCGTGACAATCTCCAGCAGTGCATTCAGTGCCGGTGAGGTCACGCCCTCCCTGAGGGTCAGCGCATACAGGCTGACCATGATCGGCGGCGATACCGGGCACGCGTCCAGCCCGGCCTCCCGGGCGCCGAACGCGGTGAACGGATCGACGATCGCCAGGCCTTCACCGGCCTCCACCATGCTGCGCATCATCTGGTAAGTCTGCACCCGCGTCTGCACCACCGGCAGCGGGCGCAGGGCTTGCAGTTTGGCGTCGAGCAGGCGACTGAGCGGGTCCTGGCCCTCCAGCCCGATCATCGACTGCCCGGCCAGGTCCTGCAGGGCGATGTACTTCTGCTTGGGTTTGAGCCAGCCATGGGGCGCGAGCAGTTGCAGTTTGCCCTGGGCCAATACGCTGCTTTGGATTTGCGGATGTTCTGGGTCATGCAGGCTCAGGCCCACGTCGGCCTCGTGCAGCAACAGGCTCCTGACAATCTCGCGGGTCGGCTGGCTCGACAGGTTGCACGGCGTGTCCTGGAAGCGTCGGCGCAGCACGGCGATGCTTTGCGGCAGCAGTTGATTGGCCAGGGGCGGCGTACACAGGGCACGCAGGGTTGGCGCGTGATGGTGCTTCAGGCGGCTGGCCAAGCGTTGTACCGGCTCCAGCGCTTCATACACATGGGCGATTTGCGCCTGTAACTCCAGGGTTTCCCGTGTTGGCTGCAGGCGTCCGCGCACGCTGGCGAACAACATAAAGCCCAATTGCTGCTCGGCGTCCTTGAGCGTCGCGTCCACATCGCCCACAGAAAGCTGCAACCATTCGGCGGCCGTGCCGAGGTGTCCGGTCTGCAAGATGGCCTGAATCACTTCGATATGACGTAAACGCATGGCCGGAGTCTAGGGTCAGCAGGGCCGGGATTCAATGGCCTGGAAAAAAACAGCGGGAGCGTTGATTCGCATCGACTTACGTTAGCCTTGCGCAACTGCAACAAGCAGGGCATATAACGAGCGTATCAACCGAGCGACAAGGGAGCTCAGAATGTCTGCACCAGTCATAGTCGGCAACCGGCGCACCCACGGCGGCTTTACGCGGTGGGCGGTGCTGGTGGTACTCGTCGTCATCGGCGTGTTGGCCCTGGCATTGTGGCCGCGGCTGTTTGGCGAGATGACCCTGACGGAAATCGCTACGGCCAAGGCCCAGGTCGCCGAGCTGGGCAAGGCCGTCGAGCACTTCCATCAAGACACTGGCCGTTATCCGACCGATGAGGAAGGCCTGGAGGGGTTGATCAAGCCGCCTGCCGCCGACGCGAATTGGAAAGGCCCCTATGTCAACGAGGAGCTGCTGACCGATCCGTGGGGTGTTGCTTATCAGTATCACTTTCCGCCGAGCCAACCCCAGGTTCCGTTCGACCTGTTCTCCTTCGGCAAGGATCGGACGTTGGGCGGTGTCGGGGATAACAAGGATATTACCTACGGCGACAACTGATTCATCTGGCATTACCCATCGACCTGTTTAGAATGGTTGGTCTGATCATCAACGACCAATGCCGGTTACCCGGTACTTACAACAAAAACAGGTCTGGTCTCAAATGCCGATGCCCGCGAACTTCTTCGGGGTAACGGCCAGGCAACTGCTGGTCCTGGTGACCGTGGGAGGCGTGGCCGCTTATCTCTTGAGCAATCCCGACGACACTACGTCCGAAAACCTCGCACTCGATGCGTTCATCCGTTCCCAGGAACAGGTGGGCGCGCAGGTGGGTGCGGTGTTGGGCATCACGCTGGTCAGGCAGGTGGTGGCGTATCCCGCGTATGGTACGCCGGGCTACAAGCGCTTGATGTATGACGTCGAGGGCGAGAAGGGGCGACTGATGGTCACGCTCAAACAGGTTGAGGGAGACCCGGGGATTGAAGTGACGGAGGTTCGCCGCCCGTGATCGCCCGGCCCAGTCAATGCCGTCAATGGCCAGGACTGAGCAGGTACGCTCGGGGGCTCAAGCTTATTGCGCGCGGACGGTTTCCGATTCGCGGACGATAATGGTCCCGGACTGAATCAATTTGAATTCATCGCCTTCCAGTTTTTCTACACGGTCGCCAATGGCCAGCTTGTAGGTTGTGGTGGGCGCCGAGCCAGCCAGGCCGTCTAGCGGCGGGGTGGATTCCTGGAACTCATGCACCGAATACACGCGTCCTTCTGCGTCTCTGGCATGGAACTGTCCGACAAGTACTGCTGCCATCTGTTTAGAACCTCTGGAGATAAACACTCGATTTGCGGTTCTGTAGACCGTCATGGAGCGGGGTAGTTTACCTATGGAAAAAAAATACTATTCGTTGATGTTTTCAGACGCTTCCTACGCGGGTGGTCGCGAGGCAGACGCCGGGGGAATTATCAAAACCTTCTGGTGAACGCGTCGCGAAGGCTCTATAACTACAAGCTCCTTTAGTCAGACGTCGGGAAACCTCAATGAGCAAGGTCTACACGATTGCCGTCCTGGTGGGCAGCTTGAGAAAAGAGTCGATCAACCGCAAGGTCGCCCTGGCATTGGCCGAACTGGCCCCCGCCAACCTCACATTGAACATTGTCGAAATTGGCGATTTGCCGCTCTACAACGAGGACATCGACGGGGCATCACCGCCCGCAGCCTACAGTACTTTCCGTCAACAAGTGCGTTCATCCGACGCAGTGCTGTTCGTGACCCCCGAATACAACCGCTCCGTGCCCGCCCCGCTGAAGAATGCCATCGATGTGGGCTCGCGCCCTTACGGGCAAAGCGCCTGGAGCGGCAAGCCGGGGGCGATTATCAGTGTGTCGCCGGGGGCTGTCGGCGGCTTTGGCGCCAACCACCATCTGCGCCAGTCCCTGGTGTTCCTCGACGTGCCGTGCATGCAGCAGCCGGAAGCCTACCTGGGCGGCGCGGGCAGTGTGTTCGACGAGGCGGGCAAGCTGTCGGAGAAAACCAAGCCGTTCCTGCAGGCGTTTATCGATGCCTACGGCAAGTGGGTAGAAAAACAGCACGGCTGATCGCCGATGTGGAAACGGGCTGGCTCGCGATGGCGATGTATCAGTTGAAGATGCATGCACTGAAGCCGCGCAATCGCGAGCAAGCCCGTCAGCCTGTGCTCACATCAGCGTAACCAGTTGGTGCGCGCCAGCTCGATCACTTCATCCCCGCGCCCGCTCATCACTGCCTTGAGCATGTACAGACTGAAACCCTTGGCCTGTTCCAGCTTGATACTGGGTGGCATCACCAGCTCCTGGGTCGCCGTCACCACGTCCACCAGCACCGGGCCGTCATGGGCCAGGGCGCGGCGCAGGGCCGGTTCGAGGTCTTCGGATTGCTCCACGCGAATGCCCAGGATGCCCATGGCGTTGGACATGGCGGCGAAGTCCGGGTTTTTCAGCTCGGTGCCGGCCTCAAGGTAGCCGGCGGCTTTCATTTCCATGGCGACAAAACCGAGTGATGCGTTATCGAACACGATGACTTTCACCGGCAGTTTCAGCTGCGCCAACGAAATGAAATCCCCCATCAACATGGTAAAACCGCCGTCGCCGGACATTGAGATCACCTGTCGCCCGGGGAAAGCCGCCTGGGCACCGATGGCCTGGGGCAGGGCGTTGGCCATCGAGCCGTGGTTGAACGAGCCGATCAGGCGCCGTTTGCCGTTCATTTTCAGGTAGCGCGCCGCCCACACGGTGGGCGAGCCGACGTCGGCGGTGAAGATCGCATCGTCGTCGGCCAGTTCGCTGAGCAGGCGCGCCACGTATTGCGGGTGAATCGGCCGGTTGGCCTTCGACGCTTGCGCCAGGTCATCGAGGCCCTGGCGGGCTTTCTCGTAGTGTTTCAAGGACGTTTCGAGGAAGCTGCGGTCGGCCTTGCGGGTCAGGCGCGGTAGCAGTGCATCGATCGTCTCGCTCACGTCAGCGGCGATGCCCAGGTCCAGGGTGGCACGTCGACCCAGCGCCTGGGGGTTGCGATCGATCTGGATGATCTTCGCGTCGGTGGGGTAGAACTGGCGGTACGGAAAGTCGGTGCCGAGCATGATCAGCGTGTCGCAATTGAGCATGGCGTGGTAACCGGAGCTGAAACCGATCAGGCCGGTCATGCCCACGTCGAACGGGTTGTCCCATTCCACGTGCTCTTTGCCGCGCAAGGCGTGTACCACCGGCGCGCCCAAGGCATCGGCCAGGGCCACCACTTGGGCATGGGCGCCAGCGCATCCGCTGCCGCACAGCAAGGTGACTTTCTGGCTGCTGTCGAGGATTTCGCTGAGGCGTTGCAGGTCCTGTTCCGCCGGCAGGGTGCGCGGCGCATGCAGGGCCGGCCAGGGTTTGAGCGTGTCTTCCACTTCCAGCAGCGACACATCCCCGGGGATCACCACCACCGCCACGCCGCGATTGAGGATTGCCGCGCGCATGGCGCGATGCAGCACTTGGGGCATCTGCTCGGGGTTGGTCACCAGTTCGATGAAGTGGCTGCACTCTTTGAACAGTTCCTGGGGGTGGGTTTCCTGGAAGTAGTTCAAGCCGATTTCGGAAGACGGGATTTGTGCGGCGATGGCCAACACCGGTACATGGTTGCGATGGCAGTCGAACAGGCCGTTGATCAAATGCAGATTCCCCGGCCCGCAACTGCCGGCGCACACCGCCAACTCGCCGGTGGCGGCGGCTTCGGCACCGGCGGCGAACGCGGCGACCTCTTCGTGGCGCACATGCATCCACTCGATGCTGTCCATGGTGCGCAGTGCGTCGGTGAGGCCATTGAGGCTGTCGCCGGTCAGGCCCCAGATGCGCTTGATGCCCGCCTGTTCAAGGGTGGTTGCCAATTGCTGGGCCAGGTTGATTTTCGCCATGAAGAACTCCAATCGTCAGTGAGGTTAAAAGTGGCTGATCAATAGAGGACAGTTCGATCACGGCGAATGCTCCGTGCTTAATGTGAAGATTGCGTCATGGTTGCGCGGTATTGGCGAGTGCGCCGGGCGATAAACCATTGATCGCGGACCAGTGCCATGCACGGCGCAACCTTGGGATTGGGGCGATGGCCGCGGCTCAGGCAACGCATCTGGTGACGCACCACGGCGAGGGCGGCGAGGGGCTTGCGCTTCCAACTGATCGATGTGAGTTGCGGGTTGGGGTCGCGACCTTCGCGCCAGTGTTTGATCAGTTGCGGTTCCAGGGTCAGGGCGGTGGCGATACCGGCCATGGCGATGCCGCTGTCGAGGACTTGCTGCACCACCGGCAAGCGGCGAATGCCACCGGTGACCATCACCGGCATGTTTGCGAGGGTCGCCAGTTCGCGGGCCATTTCCAGGAAATACGCTTCGCGGGCCAGGGTCCGCCCGTCCCGGGCTTCGCCCTGCATGGCCGGTGCTTCGTAGCTGCCGCCGGACAGCTCCAGCAGGTCGATGGGCAGGGCATTGAGCAGCTCAATCACGGCACGCGCATCGTCCGCGTCGAAGCCGCCGCGCTGGAAGTCTGCCGAGTTGAGTTTCACCCCCACGCAAAACGAGGGGCTGACACTGGCGCGAACGGCCTTGATCACTTCAATCAGCAAGCGTGCGCGGTTCTGCAGCGAGCCGCCCCAGTGATCGGTGCGCCGGTTGCTCAAGGGCGAGAGAAACTGGCTGAGCAAGTAGCCATGCGCTGCGTGGATCTGCACGCCTGTAAACCCGGCTTTCTCGGCCAGGCGCGCGCTGGTGGCAAAGCGCGTGATCACGTTCTGGATCTCGTCTTCGGACATAGCCCTGGGCTTGGCGAACATCTTCGAAAAAATACCCAGGTCGAGGGCCACGGCGGACGGCGCCAAGGCTTGCTGGCGCAGGTTGGCCGGCGTCTGGCGCCCCGGATGATTGAGCTGCACCCAGAAGTGCCCGCCGTTGTTGCGTCCGAGGGCGGCCCATTCGCGAAAGCTGTCCAGTGACCGCTCGTCCTCCAGCGCAACGCCGCCGGGGCCGGTCATGGCGCGGCGGTCGATCATCACGTTACCGGTCAGCAGCAAGCCGGGCTCGCCATCCGCCCAGGCCTGGTACAACTGCTTCAATTCACGGGACGGCGCTTGTTGGGCGTCGGCCATGTTCTCCTCCATCGCAGCCTTGGCGATACGGTTGACAAGGACTTGGCCGTTGGGCAGTTGCAAGGGTTCGAAAGGTGACATGGTTGACTCCTGAAGGGGGGAGGCCTCAGGCTAAGCTTAAAGTTAACTTTAATGTCAAGCGGGCATGGCGATGAATATTGGTGAACTGGCGAAACAGAGCGGGCTGGCGGCGTCGCGTATTCGGTTTTATGAGGCCGAAGGGTTGATCAGCCAGGTGGGCAGGCAGGCCAACGGCTATCGGCGTTATGCCCCTGAGGCCCTGCAAACCCTGCAACTGATCCAGAGCGCCCAACAGGCCGGGTTTACCTTGCAGGAACTCAAGGCGCTGATGCCGGCGCCGGGCGAGCACAAGCGCGAGGCGCTGATTGAGGCGTTGGAGCGTAAGGTGCAGCAGATCGAAGGGATGCAGGCGCAATTGGCGCACAGCAAGGCGCAGTTGCTGGGCGTGATCGCGGCGGTGCGCGCGCAGCCGGAGGGGGTGCCGTGTTCCATGGAGCAGAAGCAGGTGCTGGCGTCGATCAAAATCGATGTATAAAAAAGCCCTGGCATGCCAGGGCTTTTCACGATGCTAACGCTTAACGGCGACGGAACAGCGGCAGCGGCTCGTCCGTTGCAGCCTGGTACGTCACGGAAAAGTCCTTGAGGCTTTCCAGCGCTTCATACGGGTCTTTGTCGGGGCGCAAGGCGAAGGCATCGAACCCGCAGCGGTGCAGGTAGAACAGTTGGTCGCGCAGCACGTCGCCAATCGCGCGCAATTCGCCTTTGTAACCGTAGCGGTCACGCAGCAGGCGCGCATTGGAGTAGTTGCGCCCGTCGGTGAAGGCCGGGAAGTTCAGGGCGATGACCTGGAAGTGAGCCACGTCGTCACCGATCTCTTCGGCTTCTTCATCGGCGTCCAGCCACACGCCCAGGCCGCCGTCACGGGCCTTGAGCGCATGACCGTGCTCGCGCCACAGCGCCAGCGGCACGATCAGGTCGTCGCAGTTGGAGATGCCGTCGAAGGTCGCGTCCTTGGGCAGCAGGTGCCAGGTTTCGTCGACGACTTCGTTGTTCTTAATGATTCGCTGCATAGACGCGCTCCTTGAACAGGTCAATGCCGATGCGCTGGTAGGTGTCGATGAAACGCTCATCTTCGGTGCGCTGCTCGATGTACACATCGATCAGTTTGCCGATCACCTCGGGCATGGCTTCCTGGGCGAAGGATGGGCCGAGGATCTTGCCCAGGCTCGCATCGCGGCTGGCGCTGCCACCCAGGGACACTTGGTAGAATTCTTCGCCTTTCTTGTCCACGCCCAGGATGCCGATGTGGCCGACGTGGTGGTGACCACAGGCGTTCATGCAACCGGAAATGTTCAGGTCCAGCTCGCCGATGTCGAACAGGTAGTCCAGGTCGTCGAAACGGCGCTGGATCGATTCGGCAATCGGGATCGACTTGGCGTTGGCCAGGGAGCAGAAGTCGCCGCCCGGGCAGCAGATGATGTCGGTCAGCAGGCCGATGTTCGGCGTGGCGAAACCCCCTTCGCGCAGTTCGCCCCACAGGGTGAACAGTTGGCTCTGCTCAACGTCCGCGAGAATGATGTTCTGCTCGTGGGAGGTGCGCAGTTGACCGAAGCTGTAGCGCTCGGCCAGGTCGGCCACGGCGTCCAGCTGCTTGTCGGTGATATCGCCGGGGGCGACGCCGGTAGGCTTGAGCGACAGGGTCACGGCGACATAGCCCGGCTTTTTGTGCGCCAGGGTGTTGCGCACACGCCAGCGGGCGAAACCTGGGTGCTGCTGGTCGAGCGCGGCGAGTTCGGCGTCCTGATTGCCCAGGGCTTTGTACTCGGGGTCGACGAAGTGTTTGGCCACGCGGTGGACTTCGGCGTCGGTCAGGGTGGTCTGGCCGCCGCGCAGGTGTTCCATCTCGGCGTCGACTTTCTGCGCGAACACCTCAGGGGTCAGCGCCTTGACCAGGATCTTGATCCGCGCCTTGTATTTGTTGTCGCGACGGCCATAGCGGTTGTAGACCCGCAGGATCGCGTCGAGGTAGCTCAGCAGGTCCTGCCACGGCAGGAACTCGTTGATAAACGCGCCGACCACCGGGGTACGCCCCAGGCCGCCGCCTACCAGTACACGGAAGCCCAACTCGCCGGCGGCGTTGTAGACCGGCTCCAGGCCGATGTCGTGTACTTCGATCGCCGCACGGTCCGATGTCGAGCCATTGATGGCGATCTTGAACTTGCGCGGCAGGTAAGCGAATTCTGGGTGGAACGTGGTCCATTGGCGGACGATTTCACACCAGGGGCGCGGGTCGATCAGTTCGTCGGCGGCAACCCCGGCGAATTGGTCGGTGGTCACGTTGCGCAGGCAGTTACCGCTGGTCTGAATGGCGTGCATCTGCACGGTGGCCAGCTCAGCCAGGATGTCCGGCACGTCTTCCAGCGCCGGCCAGTTGAACTGCACGTTCTGGCGGGTACTGATGTGGGCGTAGCCCTTGTCGAAGTCGCGGGCAATCTTGGCCATCATGCGCGTCTGGCGCGAAGTCAGTTGGCCATAGGGCACGGCCACCCGCAGCATCGGCGCAAAGCGCTGAACATAAAGGCCATTTTGCAGGCGCAGAGGGCGGAACTCTTCTTCGCTCAGTTCACCTGCTAGGTAGCGTCGGGTCTGATCACGGAACTGCTTGACGCGGTCCTCGATGATGCGCTGATCGTATTCGTCGTATACGTACATATAGGTCCTGTTCTCGGCAAATCTGCGCGCACGGCCGCGCACTCCCAACGGAGCCGGGGCACGATACCAGTTTGCGTTTATGCGCAAAAGTGATGTTTGAATATATGCAAAGAACCAAATCGACTAATGGGAACGATTGTCGGTATACACGCATTTGTCATGCGGGCAATCATCGACTTTACTGTGGGCGAGTCTGAATGCAATCACCTATAAAACCGACAAGAGGCGATGCGATGAGCCATCCGACAAAAGCCCGTAAACCCGACAGTACCGTGGATGCCTGGGCCATTCTATTTCTGATCATTCTCGTGGTAGGGACGGCGGTGTTCTGGGTCGGCCACCAGTAAACAGCGTTGACTGAGCCTCGAATGACTGTCCGATTGCCAGTATCATGGCGGTCAATGTTCAAGGCTTGAATAACCATGGTGAAGGTTCTGTTTACGTGTGTGTGGTTGCTGGGGCCAGCATTTTGTGGCGTGGCTCAGGCGGCGTCGGTGGTGTTTCTCAACCCGGGCATGTCGACGGAAACCTTTTGGGTCAGTTACGCGCAATTCATGCAGGCCGCGGCCAAGGACCTCGGCCTGGATTTGCGCGTGCGCTATGGCGAGCGCGATCTTCACACCACATTGGTCCAGGCCCGGGAGGAACTGCAAGGCCGCGAGCGGCCGGATTATCTGGTGCTGGTCAATGAGCAGTATGTCGCCCCGCAGATTCTGCGCATGGCCCAGGGCAGTGGGGTCAAATTACTGGTGGTGAACAGCGCGCTGACCGCCGACCAGGTGCAGTTGTTGGGCGCCCGCACGGGCATCGATCTGATCGGCAGCCTGGTCGCCGACGACGAAGAGGCCGGCTACCTGATGCTCAAGGACATGTTGCGCCAGCACGGCCGTGTTGCGCCCGGCGAATCCCTCGACCTGCTGGCCTTCTCCGGCATCAAGACTACTCCCGTTGCCCTGTTGCGAGAGCAGGGCATGCGCCGGGCGCTGGCCGAACACCCCGAGGTGCGCCTGCGTCAGTTGGTTTATGGCGAGTGGAGCCGTGAGCGCGCCTTCGAGCAAGCGACGCAGCTGTTCAAGCGTTACCCGCACACGGCGCTGGTGTGGTCGGCCAACGATCAGATGGCGCTGGGTGCCATGCAGGCGTTTCGGGACAGCGGGCGCGTGCCTGGCAAGGACGCGCTGTTCAGTGCGGTCAACAGTTCGCCGGAGATCTTGCAGGCGCGTCTGAACGGGCAGTTGTCGTCCCTGGTCGCCGGGCATTTCACCGTGGGCGGGTGGGCGATGGTGCTGATCAATGATGATGCCAAGGGCGTGGACATCGGCGCTCACGGCGGGCGCGATCGCCAGGAGGCGCTATTCCAACTGATCGATTCCGCCCAGGCGCGGCGCTTGCTGGGGCCCATGCCGACGGTAAATTTCCGCGCACTGTCCGCCCTGGGCAAGCCTGCGTCCTATGGTTACCCCTTCAGCATGCGTCTGCTGCTGCACTAGACCCCGGCCAGCAGCAACACCAGCTTGACGATGCCGAACAGCGTCAAGGCAAACACCACTGTGAACAGAATGCCCAGGATCACAAAGTGGCTGGGCTTGCCATGGGTAAAGTCGCGGGCGCGGTTCTTGCCGCTCTGCACGCCAAAGGCGGCGGCGACGACGCTGTGCAGCATCTGCCACAGGGTAGGCGGTTTGTTGTTGGCTGGATCGTCCATACGTGCCTCGACACAAGATGTGTGAGGCAAGCATAGACAATCTGCGCGTGCTTAGTTGTCGTAACCCAGGTTCGGTGCCAACCAGCGCTCGGTCACGGCCAGGTCCTGGCCTTTGCGCGCGGTGTAGCTCGCCACCTGGTCTTTGTCGACCTTGCCCACGGCGAAGTATTGCGCCTGCGGGTGGGCGAAGTACCAGCCGCTGACCGCAGCCGCCGGGAACATCGCGTAGTGCTCGGTAAGGAACACGCCGCTGCGGCCGGCATGCATCTCGCGGGCCTCGGGGTCCAGCAGTTGGAACAGGGTGCCTTTCTCGGTGTGGTCGGGGCACGCCGGGTAGCCGGGGGCAGGGCGGATGCCGCTGTACTGTTCCTTGATCAGCGCGTCGTTGTCCAGTTGCTCGTCCTTGGCATAACCCCAGTAGTCTTTGCGCACCTGTTGGTGCAGCCATTCGGCGCAGGCTTCGGCCAGGCGGTCGGCCAGGGCCTTGACCATGATCGAGTTGTAGTCGTCGCCCGCGTCCTGGTAAGCCTTGGCCACTTCCTCGGCGCCGATGCCCGCGGTGGTGATAAACCCTCCCACGTAGTCGGTGATGCCGCTGTCTTTGGGCGCGACGAAGTCGGCCAGGGAGAAGTTCGGCTTGCCGTCGGTCTTGATGATCTGCTGGCGCAGGTGGTGCAAGGTTGCCAGGGGCTGCCCGTCGTCGCCGTAGACTTCCAGGTCGTCATCGTTCACCTGGTTGGCCGGCCAGAAGCCAAACACCGCGCGAGCGCTGATCAGCTTCTCGTCGATCAGCTTGGCGAGCATTTCCTGGGCGTCGGCATACAGCGCCGTGGCGGCTTCACCCACCACTTCATCGGTGAGGATGCGCGGGAACTTGCCGGCGAGGTCCCAGGAGATGAAGAACGGGGTCCAGTCGATGTATTCGGCGAGCACCTTGAGGTCGATGTTGTCCAGCACCTTGGCGCCGGTAAAGGTCGGCGTGACCGGCGTGTAAGTGCTCCAGTCGAACTGCGGCTTCTTGGCGATCGCCGCCGGGTAGCTCAGGCGTTCGGTGCGTGCGCTGCGGTTCGAGGTGCGCTCGCGCACTTCGATGTATTCCAGGCGGGTCTTCTCGACGAAGCCGGCCTTCAATTCCTTGGACAGCAGCTGCGTGGCTACGCCCACCGCGCGCGAGGCGTCGGTCACGTAGATCACTGCATCATTGCTGTACTTGGGTTCGATCTTCACCGCCGTGTGCGCCTTGGAGGTGGTGGCGCCACCGATCATCAGCGGTAGGTGGAAGTCCTGGCGCTGCATTTCGCGGGCGACGTGGACCATCTCATCGAGGGACGGGGTGATCAGGCCGGACAGCCCGATGATGTCGCACTTCTGTTCCTTGGCCACCTGCAGGATCTTCTCCGCCGGCACCATCACGCCCAGGTCGACGATGTCATAGCCGTTGCATCCCAGCACCACGCCGACGATGTTCTTGCCGATGTCATGCACGTCGCCTTTCACCGTGGCCATGAGGATCTTGCCCTTGGCTTCCGGCTTGTCGCCTTTTTCCAGTTCGATGAACGGGATCAGATGGGCCACGGCCTGTTTCATCACCCGCGCCGACTTGACCACCTGCGGCAGGAACATTTTGCCCGCGCCAAACAGGTCGCCGACGATGTTCATGCCGGACATCAGCGGGCCTTCGATCACTTCGATCGGGCGCGCGAACGACTGCCGGGACTCTTCGGTGTCTTCGACGATGTGCGTGGTGATGCCCTTGACCAGTGCGTGTTCCAGGCGCTTGTTGACCGGCCAGCCGCGCCATTCCTCGGTTTCGGCTTCCTTGACGCTGCCGTCGCCCTTGTACTTGTCGGCGATGGCGAGCAGGGCGTCGGTGCCGTCCGGGGTGCGGTTGAGCACCACGTCTTCCACCGCGTCGCGCAGTTCGGCGGGGATCTGGTCGTAGATCTCCAGCTGGCCGGCGTTGACGATGCCCATGGTCAGGCCGTTGCGGATCGCATACAGCAGGAACACCGAGTGGATCGCCTCGCGCACCGGGTTGTTGCCACGGAACGAGAACGACACGTTGGACACGCCGCCGGACGTCAGCGCATACGGCAGCTCGTCGCGGATGTAGGCGCAGGCGTTGATGAAGTCGACGGCGTAGTTGTTGTGCTCTTCGATACCGGTGGCGACCGCGAAGATGTTCGGGTCGAAGATGATGTCTTCCGGCGGGAAGCCGACTTCATTGACCAGGATGTCGTAGGAGCGTTTGCAGATCTCTTTCTTGCGCGCTTCGGTGTCGGCCTGGCCGGCTTCGTCGAAGGCCATCACCACCACGGCGGCGCCGTAGCGTTTGCACAGCTTGGCGTGATGGATGAACTGCTCGACGCCTTCCTTCATGCTGATGGAGTTGACGATGCCCTTGCCCTGGATGCACTTGAGGCCGGCTTCGATCACTTCCCACTTGGAGGAGTCGATCATGATCGGCACGCGGGAGATGTCCGGCTCGCCGGCAATCAGATTGAGGAAGGTCACCATGGCCTTCTTCGAATCGAGCATGCCTTCGTCCATGTTGATGTCGATCACCTGGGCGCCGGCTTCCACCTGCTGCAGGGCGACTTCGAGGGCTTCGGTGTAGTTGTCTTCGCGGATCAGCCGGGCGAAACGGGCGGAGCCGGTGATGTTGGTACGTTCGCCGACGTTGACGAACAACGACTGGCGATCAATGGTGAACGGCTCCAGGCCCGACAGGCGGCAGGCCTTGGGGATGTCCGGGATCTGGCGCGGCGCGTAACCGGCCACGGCCTTGGCGATGGCTTCGATATGCCCCGGCGTGGTGCCGCAGCAGCCACCGACGATGTTCAGGAAGCCGCTCTGGGCGAATTCCTCGATGACTTTGGCGGTTTGCGCCGGCAATTCGTCGTATTCGCCGAATTCGTTGGGCAGGCCGGCGTTAGGGTGCGCGGACACATAAGTGTTGGCCTTGTTCGACAGCTCTTCGAGGTACGGACGCAACTCGCTGGCGCCCAGGGCGCAGTTGAGGCCCACGGAAATCGGCTTGGCGTGGCTGACCGAGTTCCAGAACGCTTCGGTGGTCTGGCCCGACAGGGTACGGCCGGAGGCGTCGGTGATGGTGCCGGAGATCATGATCGGCAATTCGAAGCCCAGCTCTTCGAATACACCCTGCACGGCAAAGATCGCGGCCTTGGCGTTGAGGGTGTCGAAAATGGTTTCGATGAGGATCAGGTCCGCGCCGCCTTCGATCAGGCCCTTGGTGGCCTCGGTGTAGTTCTCCACCAGTTCATCGAAGGTCACGTTGCGGTAGCCGGGGTTGTTCACATCCGGCGACAGCGAGCAGGTACGGCTGGTCGGGCCGAGCACGCCGGCGACGAAGCGTGGCTTGTCCGGCGTCTCCAGGGTCTTGGCGTCGGCCACCTTGCGCGCGACGCGGGCACCTTCTACGTTCAACTCGTAGGCGAGCGACTCCATGCCGTAATCGGCCTGGGACACTTGGGTGGCGTTGAAGGTGTTGGTTTCGAGGATGTCGGCGCCGGCATCCAGGTACGCCTTCTCGATGGAGGCGATGACGTCCGGACGGCTGAGCAGCAACAGGTCGTTGTTACCCTTGACGTCGCTCGGCCAGTCGGCAAACCGTTTGCCGCGGTAGTCCTGTTCTTCCAGCTTATAGCTCTGGATCATCGTGCCCATGCCGCCGTCGAGGATCAGGATGCGTTCCTTGAGGGCTTGGTGAAGGGCTTGCAGACGAGCGCTACGATCGGACATGGGACTACTCTGTTCAGGCATTACGGAGGGCGTGGATCATAGCAAACCTGTGTGGATTTGGAGCATGTGCAGGTTTTGCATGAATATCGTTCATGTTGGTGCGCGTGTTAGATCGGTAGAATCCGCGGGATTTTCCATTTTGGCTTCATATCGGGACCAGGCTCATGCCGTATCGCATCATCATCAGCTTCGTTCTGTTGCTGATTGGCAGCACTACACAGGCCCAAGATCCCGCTCCGGCGCTTTCCTACACCCGTGATATCCAACCGATCTTCACTGAGAAGTGCGTGGCGTGCCATGCCTGCTACGACTCGGCCTGCCAGTTGAACCTGGGCAGTGGCGAGGGCGCGGCGCGGGGGGCGACCAAGGTGCTGGTCTACGATGGTGATCGCAGTCAGGCGACCAAGCCGACGCGTCTGTTCTACGACGCGTTCGGCAAGGCTGCCTGGCGGCACGAAGGCTTCACTTCCGTGCTCGACGCCCAAGGCAGCCAGGCTGCGTTGATGGCGCGCATGCTCGAACTGGGCCACAGCCGCGCGCCGTTGCAGCCCAACGGCAAGCTGCCGGACGACATCGTGCTGGGCCTGAACCGCGAGAACATGTGCCCGCTGCCAGAGGAGTTCGACACTTACGCCGACGTGCACCCCAATGAAGGTATGCCGCTGGCCGTGACCGGCTTGAGCGACCAGCAGTACCAGACCCTGCGACGCTGGCTGGCCTCCGGTGCGCCGATTGACCAGCAGGGCGTGGCGCCAAGTGCCCAGGAAGCCGCGCAAGTGCTGCAGTGGGAAAACCTGCTCAACGCCCCCGGCGCCCGCGAAAGCCTGGTCGCCCGCTGGCTGTTTGAACACCTGTTTATCGCACATCTGTATTTCGAAGGCGGTGAGCCGGGGCATTTCTTCCAGTGGGTCCGCTCGCGCACCCCCAGTGGGCAGCCGATCGACCTGATCAATACCCGTCGCCCCAACGACGATCCCGGTACCCGGATCTACTACCGGCTGTGGCCGATACAAGGGGTGATCGTCCATAAGACCCACATCACGTACCCGCTCAGCGCGGCGAAAATGGAACGGGTCAAAGCCTTGTTCTACAGCGGCGACTGGCAGGTCAGCGCCTTGCCAGGCTACGGTCCGGGCCGTCGTGCCAACCCGTTCGAGACGTTCGAGGCGATTCCGGCCCAGGCGCGCTACCAGTTCATGCTCGATAATGCCGAGTACTTTGTCCGCACCTTCATCCGCGGCCCGGTGTGCCGGGGCCAGATCGCCACGGACGTGATCCGCGACAACTTCTGGGCGCTGTTCCAGGCCCCCGAACACGACCTGTACATCACCGATCCGCTCTATCGCGGCCGGGCCACGCCGTTGCTGGCAATGCCCGGGCAGAACGACGACGTGGGCAGCGTGCTCAGCCTGTGGCTCAAGTACCGTGACAAGCGCAACGAGTACGAAGCGCTGCGTCGCTACCGCTATGGCGAGTTGCCGGCGCCCGGTTGGTCGACGCTGTGGGCCGGCAACGACAATGCGTTGTTGAGCATCTTCCGTCACTTCGACAGCGCGTCGGTCAATAAAGGCCTGATCGGTGAAGTCCCGCAGACAATGTGGTTGTTCGATTATCCGTTGCTGGAGCGCACCTACTACCAATTGGTGGTCAACTTCGACGTGTTCGGCAACGTCTCCCATCAGGCCCAGACCCGCTTGTACTTCGACCTGATCCGCAATGGCGCCGAACAGAACTTCCTGCGCCTGATGCCGGCCAATTCGCGGGACGATTTCCTCGACGATTGGTATCAGAACGGCGGCAAGGTCAAGTTGTGGATGGACTATGAGTCGATCGACGACGATAAACCCACCGGCCTGAAACTGAATGAAAAAGACCCGAAGCGCGATTTCGTCAACCAGTTGCTGGCGCGTTATGGCGACCTCAATGCCAGCCCAGACCCGATCAATCGCTGTGTCGGCGCCTACTGCTCGCGGCCGGGCCTCGAACCGGTGCTGCGCGATGCCGAGCAGGCCCTGAGTCGCCTGACGTCACGCCCGGCGGCGGGGCTCAAGGTCATCGACCAATTGCCGGAAGCGACCATGCTGCGCATCGAAACCCGCACCGGTCATCGCGAGGTCTACAGCCTGCTGCGCAACCGTGCCCACAGTAATGTCGCGTTCATGCTGGGTGAGGCTTCTCGCTATCAACCGGGCCTGGACACGTTGACGGTCTACCCCGGCGTGCTGAGCAGTTATCCGAACTTCATGTTCAATATCCCGGCCGAGCAAGTGCCGGCGTTCGTCGCGGCCATGGAAAGTGCCCGCGACGCCCAGCACTTCGAGAAGATCGTCGATCGTTGGGGTGTGCGTCGCAGTCATCCGCAGTTCTGGGAGTACTTCCACGATCTGTCGACCTACGTCCGCGAAACCACGCCGTTGGAAGAGGGTGTGCTGGATATGAACCGCTATGAAAACCTCTGACGGCGATGGCGAGGCTTTTCCGACAAAATTACTGGGGCTTTGTATCTGCGTAATATTTTGGCGTAAACTGCCAGCAAGCCTGTGAGGAGTTTCCATGACTGCCATAACCATTACCGACGCCGCCCACGATTACCTGGCTGACCTGCTGTCCAAGCAGAACACCCCGGGTATCGGCATCCGCGTCTTTATCACCCAGCCTGGCACCCAGTACGCCGAGACGTGCATCGCCTACTGCAAGCCGGGCGAAGAGAAGCCGGAAGACACCGCGCTGGGGCTGAAAAGCTTCACCGCGTATATCGATGCCTTCAGCGAAGCGTTCCTCGACGACGCGGTGGTCGACTACGCCACTGACCGCATGGGCGGCCAATTGACCATCAAGGCGCCGAACGCCAAGGTGCCGAACGTCAATGCCGACAGCCCGGTCAACGAGCGCATCAATTACTACCTGCAAACCGAGATCAACCCTGGGCTGGCCAGCCACGGTGGGCAGGTCAGCTTGATCGATGTGGTGGATGACGGTATCGCCGTATTGAAGTTCGGCGGCGGCTGCCAGGGCTGCGGCCAGGCGGATGTGACCCTGCGTGAAGGCATCGAGCGTACCTTGCTGGAGCGCATTCCGGAGCTCAAGGGCGTCCGCGATGTGACTGACCATACGCAGAAAGAAAACGCCTACTACTGAGTCAGGTGTTCGCTGCGAGCAAAAAAACGGCGCCCCGTGAGCGCCGTTTTTTATGCTTAAAATTCAACTGCTTACGCGACCTACCTAACGCTGAAAATTAAGTGTGGGAGGGAGCTTGCTCCCGATAGCGGTGTATCTGTCGATTGATAAGTCGACTGACCCGCCGCTATCGGGAGCAAGCTCCCTCCCACATTTTATTTTGTGTTTGTTTAGTTAAATTAGTGTTTTATGTTTGTTTTTTGATGTTTTTGATTAGGGGCGGTACAGGTGTGCATGCCCGGCCCGATACAGCGACGACGCGCTGAAACTGTCACTGGCCAGCACCCGACCCACCACAATCAGCGCCGTGCGCCTGAAGCCTTTGGCCGCGACTTTTTCGGCAATGTCGGCCAAGGTGCCGACAGCCCAATCCTGATCCGGCCAGGTCGCGCGGTGTACCACGGCAATCGGGCAATCCGCGCCATAGTGCGGCAGCAATTCGGCGACGATCTTCTCCAAGTGATTGACCCCCAGATGAATCGCCATGGTCGTGCCGTGGCGGGCCAGGCTGTCGAAGTCTTCACCGGCGGGCATGCGGGTTTTATCGGCGTAGCGGGTGAGGATCACGCTCTGGGCGATGTCCGGCAGGGTCAGTTCAGTCTCCAGCAGCGCCGCGCAGGCGGCCACGGCGGTGACGCCGGGAATGATCTGGAACGCAATGCCCAACTCGCGCAACAGGCGGATCTGTTCGCCAATTGCGCCGTATAGGCTTGGATCGCCGGAGTGGACCCGCGCCACATCCTGGCCCTTGGCATCGGCGGCCTTGATCAGCTCGATGATCTGTTCCAGGTGCAGTTCGGCGCTGTTGACCACCTGTTCGGCCTGATGCCCCTCCAGTACCGCCGCCGGCACCAGCGACCCTGCATAGATGATCACCGGGCAACTGCGGATCAGCCGCTGGCCTTTGACGGTGATCAATTCCGGGTCGCCGGGGCCGGCG
The DNA here is from genome assembly GCF_001439695.1 of Pseudomonas veronii. Lineage (GTDB taxonomy): Bacteria > Pseudomonadota > Gammaproteobacteria > Pseudomonadales > Pseudomonadaceae > Aquipseudomonas > Aquipseudomonas veronii. Next base: position 9,139 of record NZ_JYLL01000022.1, on the reverse strand, counting down.
CCGATGAAGTAGACGGTCATGGACAAATCCTGTGAAAAAACGCGCGAGCATGAAGAACGCTCATGATCGGAAGCGGAGATTATCGCGGTTTCAGTCGACGCAGGCCAATGCCAAGGTGGCCTGGGCGGATTTTTTGCGCGGGACCAACAGGCGCGCAGGGGCGCCGCCGAGTTGTTCGGCCAGGGCCAGGGCGGCGCTTTCGGCGATGCCGTAACAACCGGTATGGGCAAAGGCGACGGCAGACCTGTGGCTCAGGCGGTCGTCATACATCGCCAGGTGCGCCGCGCTGAAGCAGTGCAGCGGCAGGTTCAGCCATTGGGCCAGGGCCAGCAAGCCCGGTTCATCCTGCTTGCGATCAAGGCTGGCCAGGGCGGTGATGCGATGGCGCTCGATACCGCCCTCGGCGAGGGCGGCGTTCAGCAGGTCCAGCAGGGCTTGAAACTCGCAGCCGCGCTGGCAGCCCAGGCCGACCACGAGGGTCATGCGATGTATCGATCGTCGCGGTTGCGGCGAAACAACCAGGCGCTGATCAGCCCCAACGCCAGCCAGAACGCGACGTTGGTCAGTTGCGAGGCGATTTTGAACTGCGCTTCCAGAGCCTCAGGGGCCAGCATCGAATGCACTTCAGGTTGCGGAGCGCCAATCACATGAGGCACCACGAGGATTGCCGCGCCCAGCGCTTTGAGCAGCCAGTTGCCACCGAATACCAGCAGCGCGATACCGGCCGCGGTTGAGGCCGCCGTGCCGATCCACCAGATCTGCCGTTGTGCCAGGTCGGCCGCGGCAGTGCCCGGCAATTCCGGCGGCAGGCCCAGGGTTGGCGCCAACACGAAGGTCGCGTAACCGGCCAGGCCCCACAGCAGGCCTTGAGCCGTGCGAGTCGGCGCGCGCAGGGTGTAGAGCCCGGCGAGCATCAAGGCGAAACCGACCGCCACCACCAGATTGCCGCCGGTGGTCGACAGCACGCGCTGCCAGCCGTCTTCCGGCTCCCAGGCTTCGGCGTCATGGGTGTGTGCAGCGGTGCCAGCAGCGTGCTCGTGTGCCACTTGTGTCGCCGCCGGGGCTTTTTCAAAGGTTTCCGCCTGCATGATCAGCGGGGCGACCCAGAAACTTTGCAGCAGGGTCAACAACAGGGCGGCCAGCAGCCCACTGAAACCTGCGGTTTGCGCAATACGCTTGATCATGTCGGCAGGTCTCAATGGCACGGGAACGCGGCGCTGTGGCGGGTATCGTGGGCGGCGTTGTGTACCGCTTCGATATGCGAGAACCCGGCGAAATACACCAGGCACGCGCCGAGGATCGACGCGCCGATGGCGGCGCCCAGACGTTGGCTCAGGGTGGCGGTGCTGCTGGTGCTAGGCGAGGTGCTGCTGATGATCGACATGGCGCGTCCCTTCAGGGGTTCAGGGTGACACGAGCGCATGCAAAACCCGCGAGCCAGGCACGCAGGGTTCAAACAGCGCCCGCCCACCGCGGGTTTGTTAGATGATTTTTTTCGGGCCGGTCTCCGGGCTTGCGAGGGGACTCTTGAACTGAGTCCTGAAAGCATCGCCTTCCCATGCACAAAGCACAGTGGCCGTGACGCTTCGCTCGCTTACCGTTGCGGGGGCAGCACCGGACTGGTCATATCGCTATGACGCACCGGTTTCCCGTTTCACCCTGTGAAGGGCACCCGAAACAAGGTGTGTAGGAAAGCATGCAGGGCGACGGTAGTCAAATTGACTGAGCCCCTGTAGCCTTGCACCCTCGAGGTTCTTCGGCCCAGGCCGGAGCTAAGAAGGGAACGCGGTTCAAGCCGCGGCTGCCCCCGCAACTGTGAAGGGTTTATCTGACTGCCACGCCACTGCCATCAAGGCGGGAAGGCGCAGCCAGCGCCGGTCGCAAGACCCGCAAGCCCCAAGCCAGGAGACCTGCCTCGCAACTGATTTTTCAATTCAACCGGGCGGGGTGATCCGGTGACGAAATCTGCTGCTGCGCGTCGCGCAGGGCCTATCGTCCCGTATGCCCGCCCCCAAGGGCATCCGATGAAAACACTGGCCAAACTCCCCGTCACCATCGTTACCGGCTTTCTCGGCTCGGGCAAAACCACCTTGCTGCGCCATATGCTCGATAACGCCCAGGGCCGTCGCATCGCGGTGATCGTCAACGAGTTCGGCGAGCTGGGCATCGACGGTGAAATCCTCAAGCAGTGCTCCATCGGTTGCACCGAGGAAGAAGCCAACGGCCGCGTGTATGAACTGGCCAACGGCTGCCTGTGCTGCACCGTGCAGGAAGAGTTCTTCCCGGTGATGCGCGAACTGGTTGCCCGTCGCGGCGACCTTGACCATATCCTCATCGAAACCTCCGGCCTGGCCCTGCCAAAACCCTTGGTCCAGGCGTTCCAGTGGCCGGAAATCCGCAACGCCTGCACGGTCGATGCGGTGATCACCGTGGTCGACAGCCCCGCCGTGGCGGCCGGCACCTTCGCCGCCTTCCCGGATCAGGTCGACGCCCAGCGCAAACTCGACCCGAACCTGGACCACGAATCACCGCTGCATGAACTGTTCGCCGACCAACTGGCCAGCGCCGACCTGGTGATCCTCAACAAGTGCGACCTGATCAGCCCCGACGACCTGGCCCGCGTGCGCCTGGAAGTCGCCGAAGAGTTGCCGCCGGCGGTGAAGATCATCGAAGCCAGCAGCGGTCGGGTACCGCTGGACGTGCTGATCGGCCTGGGCGCCGGCTCCGAAGAGCACATCGACGGTCGCCATAGCCATCACGATCATCATCACGAAGGTGAAGACGATCATGATCATGATCACGATGCGTTCGACTCCATTTCCATCGACTTGCCCCAGTCCGACGAAGCCCTGCTGCTCGACGCCCTGAGCCAATTGGTGGTGCAGCACGGCATCCTGCGCGTCAAAGGCTTCGCGGCGATCCCGAACAAGCCGATGCGCCTGCTGATCCAGGGCGTGGGTACACGCTTCGACAAACACTTCGACCGCGCCTGGAGCGCCGATGAAGCGCGCATCACGCGCCTAGTGCTGATCGGCCAGGACCTCGACGCGGCGGGCCTCGAAGCGCAATTGCGCGCCGCCCTCAGCGTTTAACCCATGCACCTGCTCAGGACCCAGCCCGGCGGTTTCGTCGCGGACGACAACATTGCCGACCTTGGGCAAACCCCCGCCGAGCTGGTGATCCTGTGCAGCGGCGACTCCAGCCTGGCGCTGCTGGCCGAAGCGGCCCAGCAGTTGCCCGAGGATTACCCGAGCCTGCGCCTGGCCAACCCGATGCAGGTGCAGAACCATGCATCGGTGGACCTGTACGTCGATGAAGTGCTGCGCCACGCCAAGGTCATCCTGATTTCCCTGCACGGCGGCATCGGCTATTGGCGTTACGGCGTCGAGCGTCTGGTGGCGTTGGCCGAGCGCGGGGTCACGCTGATCCTGGTGCCGGGGGATGACCGCCCCGACCCGGAACTCAGCGGCCTCAGCACCGTGGATGCCGCAGCGCGTGATCGCCTGTGGCAGTTCTTGCGCCAGGGCGGCCTGGGTAATGCGCTGGATTTTTATCGCTGCCTGGCCAGCGCCTACCTGGGCCGCGACTATGCCTGGGCCGAGCCGCAAACCCTGGCGCGCAGCGCGATTTATCACCCGCGTAAAGCCAATGCGTGCCTCAACGACTGGCAGTTGGATTGGAATCCTGAGTTCCCGGTGGCGGCGGTGCTGTTCTACCGCTCCCATCTGCAAGCGGCCAATACCGGTTTTATCGATGTGTTCTGCCAGCGTCTGCAGGCGGCGGGCCTGAGTCCGTTGCCGATGGCAGTGGCCAGTCTGAAGGAGCCCGGCTGCCTGGCGGTGGTCGAGGACTGGCTGGATGAGGTCGGGGCGGCGGTGATTCTCAACACCACCGGCTTTGCCCAGTCCAGCCCCGAAGCGCCGCATTTGCGCCCGTTTCGCCGCAATATCCCGGTGATCCAGGCGATTTGCGCCCAGGACAACCAACCCGCCTGGCAGGCCAGCGAACAAGGCCTCGGCCCACGCGACCTGGCGATGCACATCGCTTTGCCGGAACTGGACGGGCGCATCATCAGCCGACCGATCAGCTTCAAGGACCTGGCCTGGCGCAGTGAGCGCAGCCAGTCGGACGTGGTGTGCTACCGCGCAGCGCCGGAACGCATGGACTTTGTCGCTGAACTGGCGCGCCGTTGGGTCGAACTGGCGCGGGTGCCGAATGCCGACAAGCGCATCGCCCTGATCCTGGCCAATTACCCGACGCGCGACGGCCGCATCGGCAACGGCGTCGGCCTGGACACGCCGGCGGCGGCGCTGAATATCCTGCGGGCCCTGCAGGCCGAGGGTTATCCGCTGCCCGAAATCCTGCCGGAAAGCGGCACCGCGCTGATCCACGAACTGCTCGGTGGCGTCACCAACGACCTGGACAACCTCGACCTGCGCCCGTGCCACCAAAGCCTGAGCCTGGACGACTACGAGGCGATGTTCAAGCGCCTGCCCGAAGCCAACCGCCAGGCGGTGTTGGAACGCTGGGGCACGCCGCACAACGACCCGATGTGCCGCGATGGCCGCCTGATGATCGCCGGCCTGCGCCTGGGCTTGACGTTTATCGGCATCCAGCCGGCCCGCGGTTATCAGGTGGACGCCAGCGCGGTGTACCACGACCCGGACCTAGTGCCGCCTCACGCTTACCTGGCGTTCTATTTCTGGTTGCGCCACACCTACGGCGCTCACGGCGTGATCCACGTCGGCAAGCACGGCAACCTGGAATGGCTGCCGGGCAAGGGCGTCGGGCTGTCGGAAAATTGCTGGCCCGACGCGCTGCTCGGGCCGCTGCCGAATATCTATCCGTTTATCGTCAACGACCCGGGTGAGGGCGCCCAGGCCAAGCGCCGCACCCAGGCGGTGATCATCGATCACTTGATGCCGCCGCTGACCCGTGCCGAAACCTACGGGCCGCTGCGCGACCTGGAGCTGTTGGCGGACGAATACTACGAAGCGCAACTGCTCGACCCGCGCCGCGCCCGCGAGTTGCAAAAGGACATCCTCAAGCTGGTGCGCGAAACCCGTATCGACCAGGAGCTTGAGCTGGACAGCGAGGCCGACGCGGCGATCTGGCTGCCGCGCCTGGATACCTACCTGTGTGACCTGAAGGAATCGCAGATCCGCGACGGCCTGCATATCTTCGGCGAGTCGCCCCAGGGCCGCTTGCGTATCGACACCTTGCTCGCGTTGCTGCGTATCCCGCGTGGCGACGGCCGAGGCGCGCAATCGAGCCTGTTACAGGTGTTGGCCAAGGCCTTCGAGCTGGGTTTCGACCCGCTGGACTGCGCCCTGGCCGAACCCTGGACCGGACGCCGCCCGGAGGTTTTGCAAAGGATCGATCCACAGCGATGGCGCACCGCTGGTGATACCCGCGAGCGCCTGGAACTGTACGCTGCACGGTTGATCGAACAGGCGCTGGCGGGGCCGCTGGAACAGCTGGAAGAGCCCGGTTGGGAGGGCGTCAAATCCGTCATCGAAAGCCTGCGCAGTGTCGTGGCGCCACGCCTGGATGGGTGCGGCCCGGCGGAAATGCGCGGCCTGCTCGATGCCCTGGGCGGCCGCTTCGTGCCGGCGGGCCCGAGCGGCGCGCCGAGCCGGGGGCGTCTGGATGTGCTGCCCACCGGGCGCAATTTTTTCAGCGTCGACGTGCGCAACCTGCCAACCACCACTGCCTGGCGCATCGGTTTCCAGTCGGCCAACCTGATTCTCGAGCGGCACCTGCAAGACCACGGCGACCACCTGCGCCAGCTCGGCCTGTCGGTGTGGGGCACCGCGACCATGCGTACCGGCGGCGACGATATCGCCCAGGCCATGGCCCTGATGGGGGTACGCCCGGTGTGGGCCACGGGCAGCCAGCGGGTGGACGACTTCGAAATCCTGCCGATCAGCCTGCTGGACCGCCCGCGTGTCGACGTGACTTTGCGCGTGTCCGGGTTCTTCCGGGATGCCTTCGCCAACCTGATCCGCCTGTTCGATGCGGCGGTACAAGCGGTGGCGGCGCTGGACGAGCCTGACGATATGAACCCGCTGGCCGCCAAGGTCCGTTGCGAGCGCCAGGCGTTGCTTGAGTCCGGCCTGGACGAGGCCGCCGCGGCGAAACAGGCGGGCTGGCGTATTTTCGGGGCCAAGCCGGGTGCCTATGGCGCGGGCGTGCAGGGCGCGATCGACGGTCGTTTGTGGCAAAGCCGCGAGGACTTGGCCGAGGTCTACCTGAATTGGGGTGGCTACGCCTATGGTGGCGCCGACGAGGGCACCGCCGCCCGCGGGCAATTCGCCCAACGCCTGAGCCAGGTGCAGGCGGTGCTGCAAAACCAGGACAATCGCGAGCACGACCTGCTCGATTCCAACGATTACTACCAATTCCAGGGCGGCATGCTCGCCGCCGTGGAAACCCTGAGCGGCGACAAGGCCGCCAGCTACCATGGCGACCACAGCCAGCCGGACGTGCCGAAGATCCGCACCTTGAAGGAAGAGCTGAACCGGGTGATCCGTGCCCGCGCCGCCAACCCCAAGTGGATCGAAGGCGTGAAGCGTCATGGCTATAAAGGTGCGTTCGAGATGGCGGCAACCGTGGACAATCTGTTCGCCTTCGACGCCACCACCGCGCTGATCGACGATCACCAATACGCCTTGCTCGCCGACGCCTACCTACTCGACCCCGACACCCGCGCCTTTGTGCAACAGCACAACCCTGATGCCCTGCGGGACATGACCGAGCGCCTGCTCGAAGCCCAGCAGCGTGGCATGTGGCAAGCGCCGGGGGCGTATCGCGAGGCGTTGGAAAACCTGTTGCTGGATATAGAAGAAGACAGCTGATGACTGATATTCCCCATTTCCCGCTGTCGGCCGTGGTCGGTGCCGACGACCTGAAACTCGCGCTGTGCCTGACCGCCATCGACCCGAAGATCGGCGGCGTGCTGATCGAAGGCCCGCGCGGCATGGCCAAGTCCACCCTGGCACGTGGCTTGGCGGACCTGTTGGCCAGCGGTCAATTCGTCACCTTGCCGTTGGGCGCCACCGAAGAGCGCCTGGTCGGCACCTTGGATCTGGATGCAGCATTGGGCGAAGGCCGCGCGCAGTTTTCACCCGGCGTGCTGGCCAAGGCGGATGGTGGGGTGTTGTATGTCGACGAGGTCAACTTACTGCCCGATCATTTGGTGGACCTGCTGCTGGACGTGGCCGCCAGCGGCACCAACCTGATCGAGCGCGACGGCATCTCCCACCGGCATGCGGCGCGTTTTGTGCTGATCGGCACGATGAACCCGGAGGAGGGTGAGTTGCGTCCGCAGTTGCTCGACCGCTTCGGCTTCAATGTGGCCTTGAGCGGGCAAACCGTGCCGGCCGAGCGTGGGCAGATCATCCGCCGGCGCCTCGACTTCGACAGCGACCCCGTGGCCTTCTGCGCGTTGTGGGCCGAACCGCAGGCCGCCCTGCGCGAGCGTTGCACCCGGGCGCGGGCCTGCCTCGAGGCCATTGCATTGGATGACGAGGCGCTGGCACAGATCACCCAACGCTGCTTTGCCGCGGGCGTGGATGGTTTGCGCGCCGACCTTGTCTGGTTGCGTGGCGCAAGAGCGCATGCAGCCTGGCGCGGCGCGACCGCCATCGCCGAGGAAGATATCGAAGCCGTGGCCGAGTTTGCCTTGCGCCATCGTCGCCAGGCGCAGTCCCCGCCGCCCAGCCCGCCCAACCATGAGGGCCAGGCGCCTCAAGCGTCCGACACTTCACCCGGCCAAGGCCAGTGGGGTGATATGCCCGCACCGGCCTTGCCCACGGGCGCTCGCCGAGACGTGCCCGCCTGGCCAAAAAAGCCCTAGGCATCCGCCCCCGACCTGACGCGGGGGCGGATGCCCGGCCCAAGGCGGGGCGACTGGATAAAGGCAGGCACGGCAAGTCGCGCGACGCGCAGCAGGGCTCGATCAATTGGCCGGGCACCTTGCTCGGCGGGCGGCCGCAGTCTCGTGAGGACCTGCGTTTCCACCTGCGCAGCCGCTCGGCCCAGGAGTTATGGTTGGTGATTGTCGACGCGTCGGCGTCGACGCGGCGGCATCGTGCATTGACCGATGCCAAAGGGTTATTGGCGCAACTGTTGGATGACGCCTACCGCCAGCGGGCGCGCATGGCATTGCTGACGGCGAGCGGGCAGTCGCCGAAGTGGCAGGTGCAGGGCCTGAAAGCCGCGAAAAGCCTGGCTGGCTGGCTCGATCAGCTCGGCGCGGGTGGCGGTACGCCGCTGTTGGCAGCGCTGGGCGAGGCGGCGCAATGGCTGGCGGCACGCAGAACGCGTTTCCCCACCGAACAGCAGCGGTTGCTGGTGCTGACTGACGGACGACTCAAGGAGATTGCCGCGTTGCCATCGCTGGATTGCCCGGGGTTATTGGTCGATATCGAGCGCGGGCCGATTCGGTTGGGGAGGGCGCGAGAACTGGCTCAGCGCCTGTGCTTGGATTATCGACATATCGATAGTTTTTAGGCTCTAAAACCAGATCGGGAAGTGTCGCTCTTGTAAAGTCGAATCTTCCGACATTAATCACCGATAACAAATCTTTACTCTCTGGGCTTTCGCGTCCAGGAGTAAAGGGAATGACTTCCAGCGTACTGCCGAGGGTTCTTTTCGATCATGGCCGGCACACCCTGAGTGTGCGCAACATCGAAGCCCGTCTCGACGTGTTGGCCTTTGAAGGCCACGAACACCTGAGCCAGCCCTTCACCTATCGCGTGGAATTCACCAGCACCGAACGTGACCTCGCCGCCGAAACTCTGCTTGGCCAGGACGCCCGTTTCAGCCTGCACGCCGCCCCGCAAAAACCACCGACCTCAGGCTTCAGCGCGCCCGCGGTCAAACCGCTGCGCAGCCTGCACGGCGTGGTCACCGGCTTCAAGCGCCAATCCGGCTCGAACGACCAGGCTCGTTATGAACTCACTCTGCAGCCGCGCCTGGCCCTGCTCGGCCAAGGCAGACAATTTCGCGTCTACCAGCATCAATCCGTGCCGCAGATCGTCGAAAGCATCCTGCGCAGCCGCCACGACTTTGAAGGCCAGGACTTTCTGTTCAGCCTGAAACGCGACTACCCCAGGCGCGAGCAGGTCATGCAATA
>NZ_JYLL01000021.1 GCF_001439695.1 Pseudomonas veronii | reverse complement strand
GGCGTCGGCGTTCCTGGCCGAGCAGCTCACCACCCTTATCGTTGCTGTTAGTCATAAACATACCCGTTTGCCTATCCCTTATCGTAAGGGGGAAACGGTGTCCTGTCTTTCATGGGGCTCGTTCAATACCCAACCCGACCCAACTCAGCGCATCCCACAGCCCATCCCCCAGCAACGCGGCAAACAAACCGACGGCGCTGAGCAGGCCGATCCCCAGCGGAATGCCGAACACTTTCCAGAAACTCGATTGACGCGGCCTCATGCCTTGCCCGCCTTGCGCCGAACCCACCACAGGTACACACCGCTGCCGAGCACGACGATGGTCAGCCCATCCAGTAGCGCCCAGAGGATTTTCATCGGCATGCCGCCGTAGTCGCCGAAGTGCAGCGGCTGCGACATGCCCATGGCGTCCATGTACCACGGCCGCTCGGCGATCGCGGTGACGGCCAGGCTGCTGGCGTCGATCAGCACCGGCGTGAGCAGGTGCGAGGTCAGGTGGGTGCTGCCCTTCATGAACACCGCGTAATGGTGTTCACTGGAAAAGCGCGTGCCGGGGAAGGCGATGAAGTCCGGCTGCATGCCGGGCGCGGCCGCGGCGGCGATCTTGAGCAGATCGTTGGCCGGTGCGCGCAGGGTCAGCGGCGGGGCGTGCTGGTACGGTTCGATCATTGCGCTGAGGCTGTCGTTGCGCCAGGCGGCGATGATCAGGTCGGCGCAGGCGCTGATCACGCCGGTCACGCCGACCACCAGCGCCCAGGTCAGGGTGACCACGCCGATCAGGTTGTGCAGGTCGAGCCAACGCAGGCGGGTGGATTTGTCCTGGCGCACGGTGGCGAACGTCAAGCGGCGCATGAACGGCAGGTAAAGCAGCGTGCCCGAGACAATCGCCAGCCCAAACAGCAGGCCCATGAACGCCAGCAGCCACTTGCCCGGCAGGCCGGCGAACATATCCACATGCAGGCGCAGCAGGAACAGCGTCAAGCCGCCGTTGGCCGACGGCATCTCCACGGTTGCGCCGGTGCGCGCGTCGAGCATGAACGTGTGCGACGCATTGGGTTCGGTGCCGGCGGTGGCGGCCATGATCGCGATCACGCCGTGCGGGTCGTCTTCGTCCCACGCCAGGTATTGCATGACTTCGCCAGGGCGATGCGCCTGGGCTTTGGCCACCAGTTGCTCGAGGTTCAGCTGTGGTGTGTCGGCGGGCATCTGCTGCAACTCGGGTTCGTTGCCCAGCAGGTGATCGAGCTCGTGGTGGAAAATCAACGGCAGGCCGGTAAGGGCGAGCAACAGCAGGAACAAGGTGCAGATCAGGCTGGTCCAGGTGTGGATAAAGGACCAGCGGCGGATGGTTCGGCTTTTCATTTGTTGGCCTTCAGACACACCCAAGCCGCCCCTTGGGGGCGGCCGGGAGGTCAACTCAGTCGTTTACCACTGGTAGGTGGCGCTGGCGACCACACTGCGCTGGTCGCCGAAGTAGCAGTAGGAACCGTCACAGGTGGAGAGGTAGTCCTTGTCGAACAGGTTGGTCGCGTTCAGTTTCAGCGAGGCGCCTTTGAAGCTGTTGTCCAGGCGGCCGAGGTCGTAATGCACGGCGGCGTCGAACACCGTGTAGGCGTTGGCCTTGCCCGTCCAGGTATTGCCCTGGTCGCCATAGGTATTGCCGGTGTAGCGGGCCCCGGCGCCAATGCCGAAACCGTCGAGCATGCCGCTGTGCCAGGTGTAGTCCGTCCACAGGGAGGCTTGCTGGTTCGGCATCAGCTGCAGGCGGTTGCCCTTGTATTGGCCTTTTTGCACTTCAGACTTGGCCAGGGTGTAGGCGGCTATCAGCTTGAGGTTTTCACTCACGTCAGACACGGCTTCGAGTTCCAGGCCCTTGACCTTCACTTCGCCGGTCTGGTCGGTCACCGATTCGCCCCCGGCGCCGAAGCTGGTGACCAGCACGTTTTTCTGGGTCAGGTCGTAAACCGCTGCGCTGAGCAATGTGTTGGAGCCGGGAGGCTGATACTTGACCCCCAGTTCCCATTGCTTGCCCTGCGTGGGCTTGTACGATTTGACCGGGTCGACGCTGGCATTGCTCGCCGGCTGGAAGGACTCGGCGTAGGACAGGTACGGCACGAAGCCCGAATCGAAGACATAGCTCAGCGCCGCGTTGCCACTGAAGTTCCGGCTGCGGTCGGTGTTGGTCGCGTCGTCCTTGTTGAAGTACGTGGTGCCCTGATGCACCCAGTCTTCACGCCCGCCGAGGGTCAGGCGCCATTTGTCGAGGGCCATCTGGTCTTGCACGTAGAGGCCGGTCTGTATGGTTTTCTGGTTGTAGTCGTAGTACGCGTCGGAGCGCGGCGGGCGGACGATCGTCTGGCCGTAGGTCGGGTTGAAGATATTGGTCGTCCCGGCGCTGCCGAAAATCGACAGATACGAAGTGTCGGTGCGTTGATGATCGAGCCCCAGCAACAGCGTGTGCGTGATGTCAGTCGTGTTGAAGTCAGCCTGGAAATGGTTGTCGACCGCGAATTGGCCGATGTTTTCGTCAACGTTGGTCGACGAACGACCGATGTTGCCCGCAGCGTCGGCAGGGCCGTAGATCAGTGAGCCCACGGTCAGTTGCTGGAACGCCAGCTCCGACTTGGTGTAGCGCAGGTTCTGGCGGAACTGCCATGTATCGTTGAAGCGATGCTCGAACGCATAGCCCAGCGCGTAGTAGGTGCGGTCGTAAAATTCATAGTCCGGATCGCCGAGGTTCTTGTGGTGGGAGACCTCGCCCAGCGGCGATTTGATCTTGGTGCCCTGGATCGGCAGGAACTGGCTGGTGGTGCCGGTATCGTCGCGGGTGAACTGCGAGAGCAAGGTCAGTTGGGTATCGGGGTCGATGTTCCAGACCAGGCTGGGGGCGATGTTGTAGCGCTTGTTGTCGATATGGTCGACCTGGGTGCCAGCATCCCGGACCACGCCGCTGACGCCGTAAAGGAACTGGCCTTCATCATCGATCTTGCCGGTGCTGGCGAAATTGATCTGGCGATAGTTGTCGCTGCCGTATTGCACTTGAATGGCATGGCTCGACTCCGCGCTGGGGCGCCGGCTGACCATGTCCAGCAGGCCGCCCGGCGGGGTCTGGCCATAGACCGAGGAGGCTGGGCCACGCAGCAGGGCGAGGCGATCCAGGTTCCAGGTTTCGGCCTTGGGGTTGGCGTACACACCGCGTGGCAACGGCAGGCCGTCGAGGAATTGGGTCGGTTCGAAGCCGCGAACGCGCATCCAGTCGTAGCGGGTGTCGCTGCCGTAGCTGGCGGACACAATGCCGGGCATGTATTTGACGGCGTCATCCAGGTTCTGCACGTTGCGGTCCTGCATCTGCTCGCGGGTGGCGACGGAGATCGAGCGCGGTGCTTCGACCAGCGCGGTATCGGTCTTGGTGCCGGCGGCGGTGCGCGTCGCCAGGTAGCCCTGCACCGGGCCCCAGGCGCTTTCAGTGTTGCCCTGGGCAACGATGCTGGTTTGCGGCAACGCCACGACCCCGTCCGCAATCGCCACCAGCGTGTAAGTCCCCGCGCTGCTCTGCTCCACCTGCAAGCCGCTGCCGCGCAGTGCCTCGCGCAGTGCGCCCGGGGCGTCGAACTGGCCCTGGACCGGCGCCGAGGTTTTGCCCGCGGCCAGTGCCGGGCTGAGGGTCAGTGCGAGGCCGGCCTGGCTGGCGATCTGGTTCAGGGTGGCGGCCAATGGCGCGGCGGGCAGGTTGTAGGCGCGCACGCTGGACGCTTGCTCGGCGGCGATCAGCACGCTGCTGGTCAGCGGGGTGCTGAGGGCAATGGCCACGGCTAACAGGCTGGGGCGCAACAAGGTGTCTAGCGTGCGGGACATAGGGCGGCTCCTGAATGGAAGTAATTCGCAATTACCCATGTGCCGAGCGAGATTCGAAAAGTGATAGGGCTTGGGGAAAATAATTGTTGCCTGGGGCTATTCGGTGTTCTTGAGGGCCTCATCGCGGGCTTGCTCGCGATAGCAATATCCCCGACACCGCCGGACCTAGGGCCTACCCTTCACCGTCACCCACCACGGCGTGCGCTGTTCGATCCGCACCGGCAGCGTCGGCAGCAGCGCGTTGAGCGCCAGGGTGGTGTCGTGCAGCGGGAAGCTGCCGGTGATGCGCAGGTCGGCCACGGCGTTATCCACACCCAGGTAGCCGCGGCGATAACGGCTCAGTTCCTCGACCACATCGCCCAGGCGGGCGTTGTCCACCACCAGCATGCCGCGGGTCCAGGCGTCGGTGGCGGGGGTGACGGCGAGCAGCGGGCCGAGGCTGTCGCTGCGCATCAGCACTTGCTGGCCGGCCTTGAAGATCTGTTCCTGATGCAGCGCCTCGGGTTGTGCGGCCACCGCCGATTGCAGCACGCTCAGGCGCGTGGCGGCGTCCTCGCGTTTGACGATAAACCGCGTGCCCAGCGCGCGCAGGCTGCCGTCGCGGGTCTGCACATAGAACGGGCGCGCATCGTTGTGGCCGGTTTCGACGAGGATTTCGCCTTCCTGCAACACGATCAGCCGGCGTTTTTCATCGAAGCGCACATCGATGGCGCTGTGGGTGTTGAGGTTGATCTGCGTGCCGTCCGCCAGTGTCAGCGTGCGTTGTTCGCCGGTGGCGGTGCGTTGATCGGCCAGCCAATAGTGGAGCGGTACATAACGCTCCCCGGCAAACAAGGCCAGGCCGCAGACCAGTGCGATACTCGCCAGGCCGCTGCCGAGTTTGCGCACGCGCTGGCGAATGCCCTCGCGTGACTGCAACAACGCCGCCCGCGCCGGGCCCGAGGCCACGCTGAAGCGCTGGTCGAGCAGGCCCAGTTGGCGCCAGGCGCGGGCATGTTCTGCATCGCTGGCCAGCCATTTGGCGAACTCTTCCTGTTCCACGGCGCTGCCGTCCCCTGAGTCGAGGGACAGTTGCCAGGCAATCGCCGCATCCAGCACCCGGGCCGACACCGGTTTGCAACTGATCGCACTCACAGCGGCTCGCCATACAACGCGATGTAGCACTGACGGATGCCCTGGGCCAGGTACTGGCGCACGCGCGGCACCGACACGCCGAGGCGCCGGGCGATGTCGGCGTGGCCCAGGCCGTCGATGCGGTTGTAGAGGAACGCGGCGCGGGCCTTGCTCGACAGCGTGCCGAGCAGGCGGTCGATGGCCTTGAGGTCTTCGAGGATCAGTTGCTGGTCTTCCGGCGACGGCTGTTCGCTTTGCGGGATCAGCATCAATTCGCTGAGGTAGGCCTGTTCCAGGGCGGCGCGGCGGAAGTAGTCGAACAGCAAGCCTTTGGCGATCGCCACCAGGAAGGCGCGGGGCTCGCGGGGTTCGCGCAACCCGTCGCGGCCGAGCAGGCGCATGAAGGTGTCCTGGCTCAGGTCTTCGGCGCGGCTCGGGCAGGCCACATTGCGCCGCAGCCAGGCCAGCAGCCAGCCGCGATGGTCGCGATACAACGCACCGACAAGCTCACTGTGTGGGGTCTGGACCGACGACAAGGCATCACCGAATAAACAAGTTTAAACTAACGAGAATTATTCGCGATTGTGTCAGAGGCGTGCAGCGGGCGCAATTGGCGTCTGTCCGGCGGTGCTATTAAAACGATGGCGCCTGCTTGCGCCGTTTCCATTGGCTCAAACGTGCTTGCAGGGCGCGCGGTGTGTCGATGTGCTGCTGGCGCGCGCGGCTGAGCAGGATCAGCATCAGCTCCGCAGTGGCCAGGGCGTCGGCGCTGGCGTGATGGCGTTCGCCCACCTGCAGGTGGAAGTGGTCGATCCAGTCGTCCAGCCCGGCTTCGCGCAGCAGCGCCTCGGGGTACAGCAGCGGGGCGATGTCGGCCACGTCGAGGAAGGTATGGGCCAGGCGATAACCCAGGCTGTCCTTGAGCGCCCGGGCCAGCATGTGTTGATCGAACGGCGCATGGAAGGCCAGCAACGGGCTGTCGCCGACGAACTCCATGAAATCCAGCAACGCGTCCACCGGGTCACTGCCGGCGGCGATCGCGCTGGGGCCGAGACCGTGGATCAGCACGCTGGGGCTGAGTTTTGTTTCGGCGCGTTGCAGGGTGCGCTCGAACATCTGGGAAAAATCCACCGCGCCGTCCTCGATCACCACCGCACCGATGGACAACACCTGATCGCGGTTGAGGTTCAGGCCGCTGGTTTCCAGGTCCAGTACCACCCAGCGCTGGCTGCGCAATGCCGCGTCGCCCAGCGCGACCGGCTGGGGTAACTGCGCCAGGCGCTGCTGTTGTGTTGCGTCGAGATGGGGTTTGGCCGTGCGCAACCAACCAAATAAGTTCACAGCTGATACCGCACGGTCAGGCTGCTTTGCAGGCGCTGGGCCTGGCGCAGGGATTCGCGCAGGATGCGCCGGTCCAGGTGGTTGAGGCTGTCGGGGTCGACGCGGTTGGAATACGGCTGGTTTTCCCGCATCTGCAATTGGTGCTGCTGCATGCGGGTTTGCTGGATAAAGTGGTACGCCTCTTCATAGGCGGCGCCATCCAGCGGCTCGATCACTTCCTTGACCACCAACTGGCGCAGGCGCTCCAGGGTGTTGATGGCGTGGACGTCGTTGGCCAGGGCCAGCAGGCGCGCGCCGTCGACAAAGGGCGTCAGGCCTTGCACCTTGAGGTCGAGGGTGGCTTTTTCGCCGCCTTTGCGCGTCAGCACGAAATCGCGGAAGCGCCCCACCGGCGGGCGCTGGCGCAAGGCGTTCTCCGCCAGCATGCGCTGGAACAGGCGGTTATCCGCGACCTGGTCGAGAATGCCCTGGCGCAGTTGTTCACAGCCCTGTTCATCGCCCCACACCACCCGCAGGTCGAAATAGATGGTCGACCCCAGCAGGTTCTCCGGTGTGGCTTCGCGGATGAACGCCGCAAACCGTCGCGCCCATTCGGCCCGCGACAGGCACAGCTCGGGGTTGCCGGCCATGATGTTGCCTTTGCACAAGGTGAAGCCGCACTGCGCCAGGCTCTGGTTGATCTGCTGCGCGAGGGGCAGCAGGCGCGCGCGGATCTCAGCCGCTTCGGCGGAGTCCTTGGCGTCGAACAGGATGCCGTTGTCCTGGTCGGTGTAGAGCGTCTGCTCGCGCCGGCCTTCGCTGCCGAAACACAACCAGGTGAACGGCACGCCGGGGTCGCCTTTGTCGGCGAGGGTCAGCTCGATGACTCGGCACACGGTGTGATCGTTGAGCAGGGTAATGATGTGGGTGATCTGGGTCGACGACGCGCCATGGGCCAGCATGCGCTCCACCAACTGGCCGATCTCGCCGCGTATCGCCACCAGGTTTTCCACCTTGGGCGCGTTGCGGATGGTACGGGCCAGGTGGACCAGGTCCACGCGTTGCAGGGAAAACAGGTCGCGCTCGGACACCACGCCGCACAGACGCTGGTCTTTGACCAGGCACACGTGGGCGATATGCCGCTCGGTCATTGCAATGGCGGCGTCGAAGGCGCTGTGGTCCGGGGTGAGGAAGAACGGCGCATGGGTCATGTGCGCGTCGATCGGCAGGGTGAAATCGCTGGTGCCGTCGGCCACCACCTGGCGCAGATCGCGCAGGGTGAAGATCCCCAGGGGCGCCTTGTGCTCATCCACGATCACAATGCTGCCGACCTGTTGCTCGTGCATCAGCGTCACCGCTTCGCGCAACGGTGTAGCCGGGCTGCACGTCACCGGGTGGCGCATGGCCAACTCGCCGAGGCGGGTGTTCAAGGAATATTGGGTGCCGAGGGTTTCCACGGCTTTTTGCTGCACTTGCTGGTTGACCTGATCGAGCAGGCTGCTGACGCCGCGCAAGGCGAAATCGCGGAACTCGCTGGACAGCGCGAACAGCTTGATAAACGCCGGCTTGTTCAGTTGCAGGCAGAAGGTGTCTTCGGCGGCCTTGTGCTCGGTGCGCGTCGCACGTTCGCCCAGCAGTGCCGCCAGGGGGAAGCACTCGCCGGTGGCAATCTCAAAGGTGGGTTCGGCCGAATCCGGCCGTTCGCCGATGACCCGGCCCTGCTTGACGATGTAAAAGTGCTCCACCGGCCCGGCCGACGGCTTGAGGATGCTTTCGCCGGGGCCATAAAAGCGCAATTGGCACTGCTCTACCAGGAACGCGAGGTGCGCGTTTTCCATTTGGTTGAACGGCGGGAAGCGTTGCAGGAACTGCAAGGTGCCGTGGATGTTCTGCAACACCGCAGTTTTTCCCGCCTGGGCGAATGCATCAGCTTTACTCATAACTATGACCGCGATGTTTTTGTCGTTATCGTCCTGCATGGTCGACTCCTGCACGGCGGGTGCCCATTGGACGTAAGTCTAGGTCGATGAAAACGGCGCATAACTAGGGAAAAACCTTACATGACGATCGTCCAAACCCCGTAGAACGCCCACTAGGCAAACTTTCCGACGAAGTGCACATTGTTCGCCCTTCCGCAGATGTCTGACGAGTGTGCTGGGAGATTGATGAGAGCTAGCTGAGAACCGTATGTCCGACCACGATATTTTGAGTGATGCCGAGCGCGAAGCGCTGAGCGCTGTGATGCTGAAGCCTGATTTACCGCCACAACGCGTGTTGATCGTCGACGACGACAAGGACGCGCGCGAACTGCTGGCGGAAATCCTGGGCCTGGACGGGATTCGCTGCATGACCGCCGAGAGTGGTGAGGCAGCCTTGAAACTCTTGAAGTCGAGCCGCTCCATTGGGTTGCTGATCACCGACCTGCGCATGGCGCCGAGCAACGGCCTCCAGTTGATTCGCGAAGTGCGCGAATCCGAGCGCGCGGCGTTGCCGATCATCGTTGTGTCCGGGAACGCCGGAGCGCTGGATGTGATCGATGCGATGCATTTGAGCGTGGTGGACTTTCTGCTCAAGCCGATTGATAGCGTGAAGTTGGCGAAGATGGTCAAGCGCGAGTTGGGGATGAGTTCCTGATTTTTGCGGTGTATGTAATGGCCTCATCGGGGGCAAGCCCCCTCCCACAGTTGACCGCGTACATCCTGTGGGAGGGGGCTTGCCCCCGATGAGGCCATTCCGGACACCACAAGCCTCAAAGAAAAAGCCCTGATCGCAAGACCAGGGCTTTTTCATTTACAGGCCGTTTTTAGCCTTGAACTCCCGACGCCTGCGATGCAACACCGGCTCGGTATAACCGTTAGGCTGTTTGGTGCCTTCAATCACCAACTCCACCGCCGCCTGGAACGCGATATTGCTATCGAAGTCCGGCGCCAGCGGGCGGTACAACGCATCCCCGGCATTCTGACGGTCTACCACCGGCGCCATGCGCTTGAGGCTTTCCATCACCTGATCCTGAGTGACCACGCCGTGGCGCAGCCAGTTGGCGATGTGCTGGCTGGAAATGCGCAGGGTGGCGCGGTCTTCCATCAGGCCGATGTCGTTGATGTCCGGCACTTTCGAGCAGCCGACGCCCTGGTCGATCCAGCGCACCACATAACCGAGGATGCCCTGGGCGTTGTTGTCCAGCTCGTTGCGGATCTCTTCGTCCGACCAGTTAGGGTTGTTCGCCAGCGGGATGGTCAGGATATCGTCCAGCGACGCGCGCTCGCGCTTGGCCAGTTCGGCCTGGCGCGCGAACACGTCGACCTTGTGGTAGTGCAACGCGTGCAACGCAGCCGCCGTCGGCGACGGCACCCAGGCGGTGTTGGCGCCGGCCAGCGGGTGGGCGATTTTCTGTTCGAGCATCGCCGCCATCAGGTCGGGCATGGCCCACATGCCTTTACCGATCTGCGCACGGCCTTGCAGGCCGGTAGCCAGGCCGATATCCACGTTCCAGTTTTCGTAGGCGCCGATCCATTTTTCCGTCTTCATCGCGGCCTTGCGCACCATCGCGCCGGCTTCCATGGAGGTGTGGATTTCATCGCCGGTGCGGTCGAGGAAGCCGGTGTTGATAAACACCACGCGCTCGCTGGCGGCCTTGATGCAGGCCTTGAGGTTGACCGTGGTACGGCGCTCCTCGTCCATGATCCCAACCTTGAGGGTGTTGCGCGGCAGGTTCAGCACGTCTTCGATGCGGCCGAACAGCTCGTTGGTGAACGCCGCTTCTTCCGGGCCGTGCATTTTCGGTTTCACGATGTACACGGAGCCGGTGCGGCTGTTCTTGCGGCTGCTGTTGCCGTTGAGGCTGTGGATCGCCGCCAGGCTGGTGAGCAGGCCGTCGAGAATGCCTTCCGGTACTTCGTTGCCGTTTTTGTCGAGGATCGCGTCGATGGTCATCAAGTGGCCAACGTTGCGCACGAACAGCAGCGAGCGACCGTGCAGTGTCACGTCCTGGCCATTCACGCCGGTGTAGACGCGGTCGGCGTTCATGGTGCGGGTGAAGGTCTTGCCGCCTTTGGCCACTTCTTCGGCCAGGTCGCCTTTCATCAGGCCGAGCCAGTTGCGGTAGATCACCACTTTGTCGTCGGCATCGACGGCGGCGACGGAGTCTTCGCAGTCCATGATGGTGGTCAGCGCGGCTTCCATCAGCACGTCTTTGACGCCGGCCGCGTCGGTCTGGCCGACCGGGGTGCTGGCATCGATCTGGATTTCGAAATGCAGGCCGTTGTGTTTGAGCAGGATCGCAATCGGCTGGGCGCTGTCGCCCTGGAAACCGATCAACTGGGCATCGTCGCGCAGGCCGCTGTTGCTGCCGCCTTTGAGGCTGACCACGAGTTTGCCGTCAACGATCTTGTAGCCAGTGGAATCGACGTGGCTGCCGGCGCTGAGCGGCGCGGCTTCGTCGAGGAAGGCGCGGGCGAAGGCGATGACCTTGTCGCCGCGCACCTTGTTGTAGCCCTGGCCCTTTTCGGCGCCGTCGGCTTCGCTGATGGCGTCGGTGCCATACAGCGCGTCATACAGCGAGCCCCAGCGCGCATTGGAGGCGTTGAGGGCGAAACGGGCGTTCATCACCGGCACAACCAGCTGGGGGCCGGCCATGCGGGCGATTTCGTCATCGACGTTTTGGGTCGAGGCCTGGAAGTCTGCGGCTTCTGGCAGCAGGTATCCGATATCTTGCAGGAAGGCTTTGTAGGCCACCGGGTCATGCGCCTGGCCGGCGTGAGTCTGGTGCCAGGTGTCGATCCGCGCTTGGAAATCGTCGCGTTTGGCGAGTAGGGCTTTGTTCTTCGGTGCCAGGTCGTGGATGACCTTGTCGGCACCGGCCCAGAACTGGTCGGCAGTGATGCCGGTACCGGGAATGGCTTCGTTGTTCACGAAGTCGAACAGGACTTTGGCGACCTGCAGGCCACCGACTTGAACGTGTTCAGTCATTGCTTGCCTCACTCTGCGGAGCTTATGCGCTTTTCAGCTTTTCAATTTACCAATGAAGCCTCTGGCCATTTAAACCGCGGGCACGCTGCGCCGGTACATGCCTGTGAAGGCGGCTGGGCAGGCTGTGTCGCGGAGCATGGTTGCCGTGGCAGACATCGACCCAACGTTATGTAGTGCGCGATTGCGCATACTACATGATGACTTGCGCTTGTGAAAATTAGACTAAATACGTCGTTTAGCGACCCACTTTGGTCGTATGGTCACAGTGGGGTCTTGGATGTTCTCAAGAAACAGATGGATTGTTCCAGATAAATATAAAAATGGTACACGATTTGTTTTCGGGGGCATCTGCGTCCACCTTGTAGATTGAATTCCAGAGGGCTTCGCCATGGACCATCTTGTACTCACTATCATTGCCGCCGACAAACCCGGCCTGGTTGAACGCATTGCGCAGAACATCGCGGCCCACGGCGGCAACTGGCTGGAGAGCCGCATGGCGCACATGGCCGGGCAGTTTGCCGGGATTCTGAGGGTCAGCGTTCCCGCCGAGAACCGTCAGGCCCTGGTGAATGCGCTGGAGGACTTATCCACACACGGCATTCGCGTGCTGGTGGGCGAGAGCGGCGCCGGGCAGGCGGCGGCGTCCAAACCGATCACCATGACGCTGGTGGGCAACGACCGGCCGGGGATCGTGCGTGAGATTACCGCGCTGTTGAGCAAGCAGGGGGTGAACCTCGAACGCTTGAGCACCGACGTGCGCCCGGCGCCGATGAGCGGCGACCCGCTGTTCCACGCCGATGCATCACTGGCGGTGCCGTCTGGCTTGGCGCTGGACACCCTGCAAGCGGCCCTGGAAACCCTGGCCGACGACTTGATGGTGGAGTTGGAACTGCGCCGCGAGGAATAACCACCCACAAGGTTATGCATGGAAATCTTGCATGGGCCTGTGGATAACCTGTAGAGACCCGGCGCCAGGCCACGCCGGCCGTGCTTCTCCGTCAGCTGAGCAAAAAACGAGCAGTTTCAAGGGCTTGTACACAAATGGCGGGGATCAGGTTGTGGATAACCTTGGGGTGGATCTCTGCAAGCCATGCGGGCCGTGGCTTGCAGAGGTTTGTACGTTATTTGATCAGCGTTTGCGCACGGTCAGCCAGGCGTCCAGGCTGTAGACCACCAGGCCGGCCCAGATAAACGCGAAGGCGATCAGCGTGCTGGTTGCCAGTTGTTCACCAAACAGCAGCACCGCTTCGAGCAGCACCAGGGTCGGCGCCACGTACTGCAAAAAGCCCAGGGCGGTGTAGGGCAAATGCCGTGCGGCGGCGTTGAAGCACACCAGTGGGATCAGCGTCACCGGGCCGGCGGCCACCAGCCACCAGGCTTCGGACGTACTCCAGAATGCCAGCTGCGCGCTGTGCGCCGACGGGTTGAACAGCAACCAGGCGACGGCGATCGGCACCAACATCCAGGTTTCCACCACCAGCCCCGGCAGTGCCTTGACCGGCGCCTGCTTGCGGATCAGGCCATAGAAACCGAAGGTCAGCGCCAGCGCCAGCGACACCCACGGCAAACTGCCCACCTGCCACACCTGTTGCGCCACCCCCGCGGCGGCGAGACCGACGGCGAGCCATTGCAGGCGGCGCAGGCGTTCGCCGAGGAGCAGCATGCCGAGCAACACGTTCACCAGCGGGTTGATGTAGTAACCCAGGCTGGCTTCGAGCATGCGTCCGCTGTTCACCGACCACACATAGGTCAGCCAGTTAGCCGCAATCAACGCCCCGCTGAGCGCCAGGATCGCCAGGCGCCGCGGGTTATCGCGCAGTTCGCGGAACCAGCCGGGGTGTTTCCAGACCATCAGCAACAGCGTGCCGAACAGCGCCGACCAGAGCACGCGGTGTACGATGATTTCGGCGGCGGGGACACTGGCGATGGCTTTGAAATAGAGCGGGAACAGACCCCAGATGACATAGGCGCTCAGGCCCAGGATGTAGCCCTTGCGGGGGTTGGCGGCGTGCATTGCAGAATCCTTGCTTAGGCAGCTAACAAAGCGCGATTGTAAGGATATTTGTCCGCTCGTGGGGCCTGCAGTGCTTTATGTGGGAGGGGGCTTGCTCCCTCCCACAGGAAGCAACGCCGTCAGAACAGTTTCAGCGGTTCTTCGTTGAGCGCCGACAACTGTTCGCGCAACGCCAACACCTGATCACCCCAATACCGCTCGCTGCCGAACCACGGAAAGCTGTGGGGGAACGCCGGATCATCCCAGCGCCGCGCGAGCCAGGCGCTGTAGTGCATCAGGCGCAAGGCCCGCAGCGGTTCGATCAGCGCCAGTTCGCGCGGGTCGAAATCGTGGAATTCCTGGTAGCCGTCCATCAACTCCGACAGCTGGCCCAGACATTCCTGACGGTCGCCGGCGAGCATCATCCACAGGTCCTGTACGGCCGGGCCCATGCGGCAGTCATCGAGGTCGACGATGTGGAACATCTCGTCGCGGCACATCATGTTGCCGGGGTGGCAATCGCCGTGCATGCGGATGTTCTTGTGCGGCGTGGCCTTGTACACCTCTTCCACACGCTTGAGCAGGTCGCGGGCCACGGACTCGTAGGCCGGCAGCAGGCTTTTGGGAATGAAGTTGCCTTCGAGCAGGGTGGTCAGGGAGTCGTGGCCGAAGTTCTTCACGCCCAGGGCTTCGCGGTGTTCGAACGGGCGGGTCGCGCCGACCGCGTGCAAGCGCCCGAGCAACTGGCCAAGGCGATAGAGCTGGTCCAGATTGCCCGGCTCCGGCGCCCGGCCGCCACGGCGCGGGAACAGAGCGAAGCGGAAACCGGCGTGTTCGAACAGGCTTGAGCCGTTATGGATCATCGGCGCGACCACCGGCACATCGCACTCGGCCAGTTCGAAGGTGAAGCTGTGTTCTTCGAGGATCGCTTCGTTGCTCCAGCGCTGCGGTCGGTAGAACTTGGCGATCAGCGGCTCGGCGTCTTCGATGCCCACTTGATACACACGGTTTTCGTAGCTGTTGAGCGCCAATACGCGCGCATCGCTGAGGAAGCCGATACTTTCGACAGCATCGAGCACCAGGTCGGGGGTGAGTGTTTCAAACGGATGGGCCATGCGAACTCCTGCGCGCAGCAGGGCGCCGCGTCCGGCCGGGTATGGTAACGCACCGGGCTTGAGATAGGGGGCGGCTGTGCCATTGCTATCGGGGGCAAGCCCCCTCCCACAGTTGAAGGTATTCACAAATCAAAATGTGGCAGGAGGCTTGCCCCCTCTCACAGTTGAAGGTATTCACAAATCAACATGTGGCAGGGGGCTTGCCCCCTCCCACAGTTGAAGGTATTCACAAATCAACATGTGGCAGGGGGCTTGCCCCCTCTCACAGTTGAAGGTATTCACAAATCAAAATGTGGCAGGAGGCTTGCCCCCTCCCACAGTTGAAGGTATTCACAAATCAAAATGTGGCAGGGGGCTTGCCCCCCTCTCACAGTTGAAGGTATTCACAAATCAAAATGTGGCAGGAGGCTTGCCCCCTCTCACAGTTGAAGGTATTCACAAATCAAAATGTGGCAGGGGGCTTGCCCCCGATAGCGGTCTGTCAGGCGCCCACGATCCCACCATCATCCCGCCGAATCGCCATCACCGACGAACGCGGTTTGCCATTGGGCAGATGCTCCGGCCAGGTCGAACCGCCGGTTTCGCCGGGATGCTGAATCCCCACGAACAAGGTCTTCTGATCCGGCGAGAAGCTGATCCCCGTCACCTCGCACGCCACCGGCCCGACCATGAAACGGCGGATTTCGCCGGTGTTGGGGTCGGCGCAGAGCATCTGGTTATTGCCCATGCCGGCGAAGTCGCCGCCGTTGCTGTAGTCACCGTCGGTCAGAATCCACAGGCGCCCGGCTTTGTCGAAACCCAGGCCATCGGGGCTGTTGAACATGTTCTGCGGGTTGATGTTCGACGAGCCGCCCTTCGGCGTACCGGCATGCACGCCGGGGTTGCCCGCGACCACAAACAGATCCCAGGTGAAATCGGCGGCGCCGTGGTTATCGGCGTTGGGCTTCCAGCGCAGGATCTGGCCGTAGACGTTTTTCTCGCGTGGGTTGGGCCCACCGACCGGCTGGCCGTCTTCGCCGCGCTTGGCGTTGTTGGTCAGGGTGCAATAGACCTGGCCGTCGGTGGGGCTGACCACGATCCATTCCGGGCGGTCCATGCGCGTGGCTTTCACCACACTGGCAGCCAGGCGTGCATGGATCAGCACTTCGGCCTGGCTGGCGAAACCGGTGCTGGCGTCGATGCCGTTCTTGCCATGGGTCAACTCGACCCACTGGCCGTTGCCCTTGGGGTGGTCGGCGTTGCCGTCGCCAGCGTCGAAGATCGCCACAAACAACGTGCCATGGTCGAGCAGGTCTTTGTTGGCCTTGGGGTTCTGGTGGTCGATCGGGTCGCGGCTGACGAACTTGTAGATGAATTCGCCGCGCTCGTCGTCGCCCATGTACACCACGGCGCGGCCGTCGCGGGTTTCCGCGAGGGCTGCGTTTTCATGCTTGAAGCGGCCAAGGGCGGTGCGTTTGACGGGGGTGGAATGCGGGTCGAACGGGTCGATTTCCACCACCCAGCCATGGCGATTGAGTTCGTTGGGATTCTTGGCCATATCGAAACGCGGGTCGTGCAGGTGCCAGTTGATCTCCTTGCTCGCCGCCACCACGCCGTAGCGCTTTTGCCCGGCGTCGAAGGTTTGTTGTGGGTTGCTGCTGCCGAAGCAGTCGGTGAAGTTCTCTTCGCACGTCAGATAAGTGCCCCACGGCGTCTTGCCGTTGGCGCAGTTCTGGAAGGTGCCGAGGGCTTTTTTGCCGGATTTGTCGGCGCTGGTTTTCAGCCAGTCATGGCCGGCCGCCGGGCCGCTCAGGCGGATCGGCGAGTTGCCGTGGATGCGCCGGTTGTAGCGCGAGTCCTGGACGAACTGCCAGGTGTCGCCCTGGCGGCGCACTTCGATCACCGACACACCTTCGCTGGCCTGGGCCTTGCGCACGTCTTCGGCCGATTGCGGCGCGCCGCCGTGGGCGAAGAGGTAGCGGTAGTTGGTGTATTCGTTATTGATCGCCATCAACGCGCGGTTGTCGTCGCCGGGGAAGGCGAACAGGCTCATGCCATCGTTGTTGTCACCGAACTGCTGCTCCTGGGCCTTGGCCGTGCCGTTGCCGGAAGGGTCGAACGCCGGGGCATTCTTGTGCAGCGGCTGGCCCCAACTGATCAGCACCGAGGCGCTGTAGCCGGGCGGCAGGGTGATGCTGTCGCTGGTGGCGGCGGCGATGCTGGCGAACCCCAGCAGCGGGCTGGCGTTGGCGGCATTCACGGCCAGCGCGCTGCGGGTCAGCAGGTTGCCGCCGAGGAACATCGCGGCTCCGCACAGGGCACCGGCGCCGATGAAGCGGCGGCGGGTGAGGCCGACCATCTGTTCGAGGTCGGTGGCTTGGTTTTCTTCTAATAGGCTCATGTCAGGCTCCCTGCGGTTTTTGCAGACACCATAAGGAGCGGGCATGACGAAATTGTTGCAGTTTGACGGCGGGCGCAGCAGGCCCGGCGCTTAGACGGGCGTGCCGAGCAATACATTGCTCGGCGCGAATTGCACCTGGATCGGCTGGCCTTCGGCGGCGCCCAGGGCCTTGAGCGCGTGGGGCTGGGCCAGGGCGCAAAGTACCTGGCCGTTGGGCAGGGCGATTCGCACTTCGCTGGGGCCGTCCTCGGCGTCGAGAATGGCGTCGACGCTGCCGATCAGGCAATTGTGTCCAGGTGTTTCTGGGTGCTGGCTGGCGCACACCTCCAGCCAGCCGGCCTTGATCAGGGCGACCACTTCGACACCGGCTTCCAGCTCCAGCCGTTGCGTGCTGTCGTGGGTGATCTGCGCGCTCAGGCTCAGGCCGCCGGCCAGTTGCAGGCGGATCAGATCATTGCGGCCGTGACGCTCGATGGCGACGACCTGGCCATGCAGTTGGTTGCGCGCACTGGTGCGCAGCATCAGGCGGCCCAGCAGGTTGAAGTCGCTGGCAGCTTCGTCCGAGCCGAGCACTTCGGCCTGTAACACTTGCAGGCGCTGATAGAGACGCAGCACGCGCTCGCCTTCGGCCGTCAGCCTGGCGCCGCCGCCGCCCTTGCCGCCGACGCTGCGTTCCACCAACGGGTTTTGCGCGAGGTTGTTCAGTTCGTCGATGGCGTCCCAGGCCGCTTTGTAGCTCAAGCCGGCGCTTTTCGCCGCGCGGGTGATCGAGCCCTGCTCGGCGATATGCGCGAGCAAAGCGATGCGCTGCGGGCGACGGATGATGTGTTGGCTGAGGGAGGTCGGCAGAGACATGGGGTTACGCTTCGATGAGATGAGCGGAACGTTGCGGGCAAGGCCGGCCGGAGTCAAGTCAGGCACCCGGTTTGGGCGTGCGCGCCAGGCAGTACACGTCGACCTGCCGCGCTCCGGCCTCCGTCAACAGACGTGCCAGGCTATGGGCGGTCGCGCCGGTGGTGAGCACGTCGTCGACCAGCGCAAAGTGGCGGTCGTGTACCGGTATGTCGCGCGCCAGGGCGAAGGCGCCGCGCAGGT
Organism: Pseudomonas veronii; assembly: GCF_001439695.1. Classification (GTDB taxonomy): domain Bacteria; phylum Pseudomonadota; class Gammaproteobacteria; order Pseudomonadales; family Pseudomonadaceae; genus Aquipseudomonas; species Aquipseudomonas veronii. Next base: position 82,120 of record NZ_JYLL01000021.1, on the reverse strand, counting down.
TGCGTTGGCGGCTCTTGGCGTCGAGCGCCTGTTGCGCGACGGTTTCACTGGGGCGTAACAACAGGTGTTCATTGTAGGCAATGTGCAGTTCGGCGCTGAGCCAGCGTGCCAGCATCAACGCCTGGTTATAACCGCGCTCGCGCAGGCGTTTGCGCGCCATGGGCACCGGCAGCAGACAGTCGGGGCGCGGCAGTTCGGCATTGTCGAAGCGGTGTTGCAGATGGCGTCCCAGCAAGCGCCCCAGCAGATGCCCGAGGGGCCAGCGCGCCTGATGCTTGAAGCGGCTGATCAGGCTATCGACGGGGAAGCTGTAGCGCCAGGCGGCAATGACCTGTTTAAAGGCCGGCGGGTGTTTCTGGCATTGGCCGCAGATCAGACCGTCCAGCGGCAGGGGCAGGGCGCAGACCTCGCACTGCTCCATCAGCCAGGGCAGCTCGGTTTCGCAGGCGTTGCACACACAATCGGCCGACTCAGTGGCTTCATCGCAGATTAAACAGTTCTGTACGTTTTTTGACCATATGTAAACTTGGTGTTTGTATCCAGGTTGACAGTGCATGAATCTTCCTTAAATATGCCGAGCATCCGTGTCGTGCCTGTGGGTATTGCCCTTCCCGCAGCGTTTGCCAAAGCATAATCAAGGAATCGCCCATGAGCGCCAGCACCACTGCCACCCTGCGTCACGATTGGTCCTTGGCCGAAGTCAAAGCACTGTTCGTGCAACCGTTCAATGACCTGTTGTTCCAGGCGCAGACCGTACACCGCGCGCATTTCGATGCGAACCGTGTGCAGGTGTCGACCCTGCTGTCGATCAAGACCGGCGCCTGCCCGGAAGATTGCAAATATTGTCCGCAGTCGGGCCACTACAACACCGGCCTGGAAAAAGAAAAGCTGATGGAAGTGCAGAAGGTCCTCGAAGAGGCGGCCCGCGCCAAGGCCATCGGTTCGACCCGCTTCTGCATGGGCGCGGCGTGGAAACATCCGTCGGCCAAAGACATGCCCTACGTGCTGCAGATGGTCAAAGGCGTGAAGGCCATGGGCCTGGAAACCTGCATGACCCTCGGCCGTCTCGACCAGGACCAGACCGAAGCCCTGGCCCAGGCCGGCCTCGACTACTACAACCACAACCTCGACACGTCGCCGGAGTTCTACGGCTCGATCATCACCACCCGCACCTACGCCGAGCGCCTGCAAACCCTGGCCTATGTGCGCGATTCGGGGATGAAGATCTGCTCCGGCGGCATTCTCGGCATGGGCGAGTCCCTCGACGACCGCGCCAACCTGCTGATCCAGCTGGCCAACCTGCCGGAGCATCCGGAATCGGTGCCGATCAATATGCTGGTGAAGGTGGCCGGCACGCCGCTGGAAAACGCCGAGGAGATCGACCCGTTCGACTTTATCCGCATGCTGGCGGTGGCGCGCATCCTGATGCCGCAGTCCCATGTGCGCCTGTCGGCCGGCCGTGAGGCGATGAATGAGCAGATGCAGGCCCTGGCGTTCTTTGCTGGCGCCAACTCGATCTTCTACGGCGACAAACTGCTGACCACCGCCAACCCGCAGGCCGACAAGGACATGCAACTGTTCTCGCGCCTGGGCATCTTGCCGGAAGCGCGGGAAGAGCACGCCGACGAAGTCCACCAGGCGGCGATCGAGCAAGCGTTGGTGGAACAGAAAAGCAGCGAGCAGTTCTACAACGCCGCGGTTTAAAGCACCACGGCGATCCAAATGTGGGAGCTGGCTTGCCTGCGATAGCGGTCTTTCTGACACTTCGGTGGTGACAGTCCTGCCGCTATCGCAGGCAAGCCAGCTCCCACAGGGGATCGCGCCCTGTCTTACATTTCTCTGATCTGCCGAGGCCTGCATGTCTTTCGATCTCGCCGCGCGTCTCGCTGCCCGTCGTGCCGAACACCTTTACCGCCAACGCCCTCTGCTGGACAGCCCGCAAGGCCCGGAAGTGGTGGTGGACGGTCAACCGTTACTGGCGTTCTGCAGTAACGATTACCTGGGCCTGGCCAATCACCCGCAGGTGATCGAGGCCTGGCGTGCCGGTGCGTCCCGTTGGGGCGTGGGCGGTGGCGCTTCGCACCTGGTGGTCGGGCATGCCACGCCGCACCATGCGCTGGAAGAAGCCCTGGCCGACTTCACCGGACGCCCGCGTGCGTTGTTGTTTACCACCGGTTACATGGCCAACCTCGGCGCGGTCACGGCGCTGGTGGGGCAGGGCGATACGGTGCTGGAAGACCGCCTCAACCATGCTTCATTGCTGGATGCCGGCCTGCTGTCCGGGGCGCGCTTCAATCGCTACCTGCACAACGACGCCGCCAGCCTGGCCAAGCGCCTGGAGAAAGCCACCGGCAATACTCTGGTGGTCACCGATGGCGTGTTCAGCATGGACGGCAACCTCGCCGACTTGCCGGCGCTGGCCCGTGAAGCGCGGGCCAAAGGCGCCTGGTTGATGGTGGACGATGCCCACGGTTTCGGCCCGTTGGGCGCGAACGGCGGCGGTATCGTCGAGCATTTCGGCCTGAGCCAGGCGGATGTGCCGGTGCTGGTCGGCACCCTGGGCAAAGCGTTCGGCACTGCGGGCGCCTTTGTCGCGGGCAGTGACGATTTGATCGAAAGCCTGATCCAGTTCGCCCGGCCCTACATCTACACCACCAGCCAACCCCCGGCCCTGGCCTGCGCCACCCTCAAAAGCCTGGAGCTGCTGCGCACCGAGCATTGGCGGCGCGAGCACCTCAACGGCCTGATCCGCCAGTTCCGCCACGGTGCCGAGCAGATCGGCCTGACGCTGATGGACAGTTTCACGCCGATTCAGCCGATCCTGATCGGCGACAGTGCCAAGGCCATGGCGTTGTCGCGGATGTTGCGCGAGCGCGGCCTGATGGTCACCGCGATCCGCCCACCCACCGTGCCCGCCGGCAGCGCCCGTTTGCGCGTGACGCTGACCGCGGCCCACAGCGCGGCGCAGGTGCAGCTATTGTTAAACGCATTGGAAGCGTGTTTCCGCTTGTCCGGTACGACGGAGCCCGACCATGCGTGATCGCTTGATCCTGCTGCCCGGCTGGGGCCTCGGCGTGTCGCCGCTGGAGCCGTTGGCCGCCGCCCTGCACGGCCTGAACGAGCACCTGCGCGTACAGGTCGAGCCGTTGCCGGCGTTGGCCTCCAGCGACCTGGATGAATGGCTCGACGAACTCGACGCGAGCCTGCCGGACAACGCCTGGCTCGGTGGTTGGTCGTTGGGCGGCATGCTCGCTTCCGAGCTGGCCGCGCGGCGCGGTGAGCGTTGTTGTGGGTTGCTGACCCTGGCGAGCAACCCGTGTTTCGTCGCCCGTGATAGTTGGCCGAACGCGATGCCCGGCGCAACCTTCGAGGCGTTCCTCGCCGGTTGCCACGCCGACGCCCCGGTCACCCTCAAGCGCTTCGGCCTGTTGTGCGCCAAAGGCGCCGCGGACCCTCGCGGCTTGGCGCGTCTGCTGGCCAGCGCGGCACCACAGACGCCGTGGGACGTGTTGATGAACGGCCTCGAGCTGCTTGCCCAACTGGATACCCGCGACGCCTTGGTGGCCTTCCGCGGCCCGCAATTGCACCTGTTCGCGGGCCTGGATGAATTGGTGCCCGCCGAAGCCGCCAGCGACCTGCTGAGCCTGCTGCCCGATGTCGAAATCGGCCTGATTGAACAGGCCGGCCACGCTTTTCTCCTGGAGGACCCCCACGGTGTAGCGGGGGCCATCCAGGCTTTTTTGCACGAGTGCGTTGATGACTGATTTAGCCCATGCCTGCCTGCCAGGCGCGTTGCCGGACAAGCGCCAGGTGGCGGCCTCCTTTTCCCGTGCCGCCGCCAGTTACGACAGCGTGGCCGAGTTGCAGCGCGCGGTGGGGCATGAATTGCTGACCCGTCTGCCGCCGGCCTGCAGTGCGCAGCGCTGGTTGGACATGGGCTGCGGCACCGGTTATTTCAGCCGCGTGCTGGGCGAACGGCTGCCGGCCGGCCAAGGCGTGGCGCTGGATATTGCCCAAGGCATGCTCGACCATGCGCGGCCGTTGGGCGGCGCGCAGCATTTCATCGCCGGTGACGCCGAGCGCCTGCCGTTGCAGGCGGCCAGCTGCGGGTTGATCTTCTCCAGCCTGGCGGTGCAATGGTGCGCGGATTTCGCGGCGGTGCTCAGCGAAGCCTATCGCGTGCTGCAGCCGGGCGGCGTGCTGGCGTTCGCCAGCTTGTGCGTGGGCACATTGGACGAGTTGCGCGAAAGCTGGCGGGCGGTGGACGGGCGGGTCCACGTCAACCGCTTCCGCAGCTTCGAAGCCTATCAACAGCTGTGCGCGGCCAGTGGCTTCAAGGTGCGGAGCCTGGAGCGGCGTGCTCATGTGTTGCATTACCCGGATGTGCGCAGCCTGACCCACGAATTGAAAGCGCTTGGCGCGCACAATCTCAACCCGGGGCGGCCAGGAGGGTTGACGGGCCGCGCGCGGATTGTTGCACTGATCGACGCCTACGAGCAGTTCCGCCAGGCCCAGGGCCTGCCGGCCACCTACCAAGTGGTGTACGCCGTACTGGAGAAACCGCTATGAACGCCGCTTATTTCATCACCGGCACCGATACCGATGTCGGCAAGACCACCATCGCCGCCGGCCTGCTGCATGCCGCGCGCCTGGCCGGCAAAAGCACCGCCGCCGGCAAGCCGGTGGCTTCCGGTTGCCAGGTCACCGCCAAAGGTTTGCGCAACGCCGATGCGCTGGCACTGCTGGCCGAGTGTTCGTTGCCGTTGAGTTACGCCGAGGTCAACCCGGTGGCGTTCGAGCCGGCCATCGCGCCGCACCTGGCCGCGCGCGAGGCGGGCGTTGCGCTGACGGTGCAATCGCTGCTCAAACCCATGCAACAGATCCTGGCGCGAAAAGCGGATTTCACCCTGATCGAAGGCGCGGGCGGCTGGCGCGTGCCGTTGGCCGACCAGGACAACCTGTCCGACCTGGCCATGGCGCTGCAATTGCCGGTGATCCTGGTGGTGGGCGTGCGCCTGGGGTGCATCAGCCATGCCCTGCTCACCGCCGAAGCGATCGCGCGCGATGGCCTGCCGCTGGCCGGTTGGGTGGCGAATATCATCGAGCCGAAGACCTCTCGTCTGGAAGAAAACCTCGCCACCCTGGCCGAACGCTTGCCCGCGCCGTGCCTGGGCCGGGTGCCCAAACTCAAGCACGCCAGCAGCGCCGCGGTGGCCGAGTACCTGCACTTGGACTTGCTTGACTGATTTTGGCTATCGATAAGGCATTATGCCATTAGTGTTTTTGACGGGCCTTTTGCCCGGATGTCTGTTTCAATTCAACTTCACGATTCTCTCAGCAGGTCCACGCCATGGAAATCTCTGGCAGCAGCGCGTTTTATTCAGGTCTGAGCACCATTCAGGCCGGGCAGAGCCGCGTCGACCAGGCCGCCGGCAGGATTGCCAGCGCCGCCACTACCCAGCCGTCGGACGCCCAGAGCGACCTGCTGCAGGCCAATGACCGCGCCCAGCCGACCAACTCGGCGAGCAATATGGTCGAAATGGCCCAAGGCAAGTTTCAGGTGGAGCTGGGCGCGAAAGTCGCCAAGGCTTCCGATGAAATGCTCGGCACGTTGATCGACACCTTCGCCTGACCCCCTGAAGCAACGCGGTGTGCCAGGCACACCGCTCGCGCCTGCACCTTCGCCTTTTTCCCGATAACCCTTGTGGCGCCTCGCCGCAGGCATCGTCGTGCGCGCTCTTGAGCGGTGTCATGACAAACGGCAGCGGGACGACGCTTGACATCCCCAGGTGGTAAACGTATGTTTCAAACACCTGTTTGACCGCCATAACAAATCCCACGCGGTTGTTCATCCCAGACACATCAGCAGAGGTTTATCGCTATGCCTGACTACAAGGCCCCCTTGCGTGATATTCGCTTCGTTCGTGACGAACTGCTCGGCTATGAAGCGCATTATCAAAGCCTGCCGGCTTGCCAGGACGCTACTCCGGACATGGTTGACGCCATTCTCGAAGAAGGCGCCAAGTTTTGTGAGCAAGTACTGGCACCGTTGAACCGCGTGGGTGACATCGAAGGGTGTACCTGGAGCGAGTCAGGCGTTAAGACCCCTACTGGTTTCAAAGAAGCCTACCAACAGTTTGTTGAAGGCGGCTGGCCGAGCCTGGCCCATGACGTGGAGCACGGTGGACAAGGCCTGCCGGAATCCCTGGGCCTGGCGGTCAGCGAAATGGTCGGCGAAGCCAACTGGTCGTGGGGCATGTACCCAGGCCTGTCCCATGGCGCGATGAACACCATCTCCGAGCACGGCACCCCCGAGCAACAAGACGCCTACCTGACCAAGCTGGTGTCGGGCGAATGGACCGGCACCATGTGCCTGACCGAGCCTCACTGCGGCACCGACCTGGGCATGCTGCGCACCAAGGCCGAACCTCAGGCCGACGGCACCTACAAAGTCTCCGGCACCAAGATCTTCATCTCGGCCGGCGAACACGACATGGCCGACAACATCGTCCATATCGTCCTGGCCCGCCTGCCGGACGCACCGGCCGGTACCAAAGGCATCTCGCTGTTCATCGTGCCAAAATTCCTGCCGAACGCCGATGGCTCGATCGGTGCGCGCAACGCGGTGACCTGCGGTTCCCTGGAACACAAGATGGGCATCCACGGTAACGCCACCTGCGTGATGAACTTCGACGCAGCCACCGGTTTCCTGATCGGCCCGGCGAACAAAGGCCTGAACTGCATGTTCACCTTTATGAACACCGCTCGCCTGGGCACCGCGCTGCAAGGCCTGGCCCACGCCGAGATCGGCTTCCAGGGCGGCCTGAAATACGCTCGCGATCGCCTGCAAATGCGTTCCCTGACCGGCCCGAAAGCGCCGGACAAAGCGGCCGACCCGATCATCGTCCACCCTGACGTGCGCCGCATGCTGCTGACCATGAAAGCCTTCGCCGAAGGTAACCGTGCGATGGTGTACTTCACCGCCAAGCAAGTGGACATCGTCAAGTACGGCACCGACGACGAAGCCAAGAAACAGGCCGATGGCCTGCTGGCCTTCATGACCCCGATTGCCAAGGCGTTCATGACCGAAGTCGGCTTCGAGTCCGCCAACCACGGCGTGCAGATCTACGGCGGTCACGGCTTCATCGCCGAGTGGGGCATGGAGCAGAACGTGCGCGACAGCCGCATTTCGATGCTGTACGAAGGCACCACCGGCATCCAGGCGCTGGACCTGCTCGGCCGTAAAGTGCTGATGACCCAAGGCGAAGCGCTGAAGGGCTTCACCAAGATCGTCCACAAGTTCTGCCAGGCCAACGAAGGCAACGAAGCGGTCAAAGAGTTCGTGACACCGCTGGCCGCGCTGAACAAAGAGTGGGGCGAGTTGACCATGAAGGTCGGCATGGCGGCGATGAAAGACCGTGAAGAAGTCGGTGCCGCGTCGGTGGACTACCTGATGTACTCCGGTTACGCCTGCCTGGCTTACTTCTGGGCCGACATGGCACGCCTGGCGGCCGAGAAACTGGCCGCCGGCACCAGCGAAGCGGCGTTCTACACCGCCAAGCTGCAGACCGCGCGCTTCTACTTCCAGCGCATCCTGCCGCGTACCCGTACTCACGTGGCCACCATGCTGTCGGGCGCCAATAACCTGATGGACATGAAAGAAGAGGACTTCGGCCTGGCTTACTAAGCCTCACCGAGCCCACTTGAAAAACCGTCGCTCCTGTTGGGGGCGACGGTTTTTTTTTGCCGATAAAAAACGCAGCGGGGCGCTCAGGGATTGCGATTGGCTGCCGTTACAGTGATGGCAATGTGATACAGGCCGGGCAGGGTATGTTTAACTGTCTGGAGTAAGGCACAGTGCCATCATTCCTGGCGGGTCGGAGTTTTACCCTTGTCACGCGCGTCCGCTTTACGTTTCAGTCATTTCCTCCCTTCATTGCTGCTGTTACTGGCCGGGCTCTCGGCTGCGTATGTCAAGGACCTCAACGTCTTCTTCACCTCGCTGTTCAACGTGTTGCCGACCCTGGTGCTGTTGCTCGGCGGTTCGTATTGCGCGGTCTATCGTCGCCAGCGTGAACTGTTCCTGATGATCACGGTGTACATCGCCTACTTCCTGCTCGACACCCAGACCGACTACTACCGCGACAACGGCCGCGTGCGCGAAGACGCCGCGGTGGTGTTCCACTTGTGCTGCCTGTTGCTGCCGCTGCTGTTCGGCCTCTATGGGCTGTGGCAGGAAAAAACCCACTTGTTCCGTGATTTTGTCGCGCGCTGTGCGGTGCTGCTGGCGGTCGGCAGTGTCGCGTTGGCGCTGGAGCAAAGTTATCCCCAGGCGCTGCTGAACTGGCTGGCGGAAATTCGCTGGCCGGCGCTGCATGGCGCCTGGATGAGCCTGATCCAGCTGTCGTACCCGATGTTCCTGATCGGTTTCCTGACCCTGGTGGCGCAATACTGGTACCAGCCGCGCCCGCTGCACGCGGCGCAGATGGTGGGGCTGGTGGGATTGTTCTGGATGTTGCCGCAGACGTTTATCCTGCCGTTCACTCTGAACATCATGTGCAGCCAGGTGATGCTGATGATTGCGGCCGCGGTGGCCCACGAGGCCTATCAGATGGCGTTTCGTGACGAGTTGACCGGCCTGCCGGGGCGTCGCGCACTCAATGAGCGCATGCAGCGACTGGGGCGCAACTATGTGCTGGCGATGAGCGACGTCGATCACTTCAAGCGCTTCAACGACACCCATGGCCACGATGTCGGCGACCAAGTGCTGCGCCTGGTCGCCAGCAAGCTGTCGAAGGTCAATGGCGGCGGACGCGCCTACCGTTATGGCGGTGAAGAGTTCGCCGTGGTGTTTGCCGGCAAGACCCTGGATGAATGCATGCCGCACCTGGAAGAAATCCGCGAGATCATCGCCAACTACGACATCAAGCTGCGCAACCCGGACCGCCCGCAGGATGACCTGCAAGGTCGCCAGCGGCGCGCGGGCAGCGGTGCGTCGAGTGTCTCGGTGACCGTCAGCATCGGCGTGGCCGAGCGCCAGGCCGAGCATCGCACCTCCGAAGAGGTGCTCAAATCCGCCGACCAGGCGCTGTATGCCGCCAAGGGCGCGGGGCGTAACTGCGTGATTGCGGCCGGGCAAACCCGCCGTGGCGCGGTACGCACGCAGAGTGCTGCCGGTTGAGTGATGGTGCTGTATTCAGCGGCGCTACAGTGATTGTCCGGGGCGGTGGCCGGCAGTAGGTTGAAACCATCTGCTGCCGGAGACATCGCCATGCCTGAGTACAAAGCTCCCCTGCGCGACATGCGCTTTCTGATCGACAACGTGTTTGATTTCCACGCTCACTACGCCGCCCTTGGCGCGACGGACGCCAGCCCGGACATGGTCAGCGCGATCCTCGAAGAAGGTGCGAAATTCTGCGAGAACGTGCTCGCGCCGCTCAACCGCAGCGGCGATGAAGAAGGCTGCCATTTCGACAAAGGCGTGGTGACCACGCCCAAGGGCTTCAAGGAAGCCTTCGCTCAGTATGTGCAAGGCGGCTGGCACGGCGTGGCAGCCGACCCGGCCTACGGCGGTCAAGGCCTGCCGCAATCCCTGGGGCTGGTGCTCAGCGAAATGATCGGCTCCAGCAACACCTCCTGGGGCATGTACCCGGGGCTGACCCACGGCGCGATGTCGGCGATCCACGCCCACGGCAGCGCCGAACAGAAAGCCACCTACCTGAGCAAACTCACCGCTGGCGAATGGACCGGCACCATGTGCCTGACCGAAGCCCACTGCGGCACCGACCTGGGCCTGATCAAGACCCGCGCCGTGCCCCAGGCGGATGGCAGCTATGCGGTCAGCGGCAGCAAGATCTTCATCTCTGCCGGTGAGCACGACTTGAGCGCCAACATCATCCACCTGGTGCTGGCCAAGCTGCCGGACGCCCCGGCCGGCACCAAAGGCATCTCGCTGTTTATCGTGCCCAAGTTCCATGCCGATTCGGGCGAGCGCAACGCGGTGCATTGCGGCTCCATCGAGCACAAGATGGGGATCAAGGCCTCGGCCACCTGCGTGCTGAACTTCGACGGGGCCAAGGGCTTTTTGATCGGCGAGGCGAACAAAGGCCTCAACTGCATGTTCACCATGATGAACCACGCGCGCCTCGGCACCGGGATGCAAGGGCTGTGCAACGGCGAAGCGAGCTTCCAGGGCGCGATCAGGTACGCCAACGACCGCCTGCAAATGCGCGCGCTGACCGGCGCCAAGGCCCCGGAAAAAGCCGCCGACCCGATCATCGTCCATCCCGACGTGCGGCGCATGCTGCTGACCATGAAGGCGTTCAACGAAGGCAACCGGGCGCTCACCTATTTCACCGCGCAACTGCTCGACACCGCGCACTTGAGCGCCGACGCCGGCCAGCGCCAGGAGGCCGAAGACCTGTTGGCATTCCTCACGCCGATCTGCAAAGCCTTCATGACCGACACCGGGCTGGAAGTGACCAACCACGGCATGCAGGTGTTCGGCGGCCATGGTTTTATTCGCGAGTGGGGCATGGAGCAGTTGGTGCGCGATTGCCGCATTGCGTCGATCTACGAAGGCACCAACGGCATCCAGGCGCTCGACTTGCTGGGGCGCAAGGTGTTGGGCAGCCAGGGCAAGCTGCTGCGCGGTTTTACCCGGATTGTGCATAAGTTCTGTGAGGCGCATGCCGAGCATGCGCAGCTCAAGGCGTATGTGGCGCAGCTCGATCAACTGAACCGGCAATGGGGCGAGCTGACGACCGAGGTCGGCATGGCCGCGATGAAAAACCCTGACGAAGTGGGCGCCGCCGCGGTGGACTACTTGATGTACAGCGGTTACATCGTCCTCGCCTATTTGTGGCTGCGCATGGCGATCGCGGCGCAGACCCACGACGATGCCGACTTCGCCAAGGCCAAGCTGGCCACCTGCGACTTTTACTTCAAGCGCCTGCTGCCGCGCACTGCCACCCATCGGGCTGCCGTGCAAGCGGGCAGCGAGTGCCTGATGAGTCTGCCTGCGGAGGCATTCGGCGGCTGATGACTTAAAAATACCAATCAGTCAAAAGTGGACCCTATGTGTCTGAAAAGTTGTTCGGGTACACTCGGCGCCTGTAAAACCGACCCTATCGAATTACTTTTCACGTTCTCACGAGGTTTGCCATGGCTGATTACAAAGCGCCGTTGCGTGATATGCGCTTCGTCCTCAACGAAGTTTTTGAGGTCGCCACACTTTGGGCCCAATTGCCGGCATTGGCAGACACTGTCGACGCCGAAACCGTTGAGGCAATCCTCGAAGAAGCCGGTAAAGTCACCGCCAAATCCATCGCCCCGCTCAGCCGCAGCGGCGATGAACAGGGCTGCCGCTGGGCCGACACCGTTGTCAGCACCCCGGACGGCTTTCCACAGGCCTACACCACCTACGCCGAAGGCGGCTGGGTGGGCGTAGGCGGCGATCCGGCGTTTGGTGGCATGGGCATGCCCAAGGCGGTGTCGGCGCAAGTCGAAGAGATGATCAACTCGTCGAGCCTGGCGTTTGGCCTGTACCCGATGCTGACTTCCGGCGCCTGCGTGTCGATCAACACCCACGCCAATGAAGCACTCAAGGCCACTTACCTGCCGAATATGTACTCCGGCAAGTGGGCCGGTTCCATGTGCCTGACCGAGGCCCATGCCGGCACCGATCTGGGCATTATCCGCACCAAGGCCGAGCCTCAGGCGGACGGTTCCTACACCATCAGCGGCACCAAGATCTTCATCACCGGCGGCGAACACGACCTCACCGAGAACATCATCCACCTGGTCCTGGCCAAACTGCCGGATGCCCCGGCCGGTCCCAAGGGCATCTCGTTGTTCCTGGTGCCGAAGTTCATGGTCAATGCCGACGGCAGCCTGGGCGCGCGTAACCCGGTGAGCTGTGGCTCCATCGAACACAAGATGGGGATTCAAGCGTCGGCGACCTGTGTGATGAACTTCGACCAAGCCGTGGGTTACCTGGTGGGCGAGCCTAACCGGGGCCTGGCGGCAATGTTCACCATGATGAACTACGAGCGTCTGGGCGTAGGCATCCAGGGCCTGGCGTCCGGTGAGCGGTCCTACCAGAACGCGATTGAATATGCGCGCGACCGCCTGCAGAGCCGTGCGCCGACCGGTGCCCAGGCCAAGGACAAAGTCGCCGACCCGATCATCGTCCACCCCGACGTGCGTCGCATGCTGTTGACCATGAAGGCGTCGAACGAAGGCGGCCGTGCATTCTCCACATATGTGGCGATGCAGTTGGATATCGCCAAGTTCAGCGAAGACGCCGCCGCCCGCGAGCGCGCGGATAACCTGGTGGCCTTGCTGACCCCGGTGGCCAAGGCATTCCTCAGCGATCTGGGCCTGGAAACCACGGTACTCGGCCAACAAATCTTTGGCGGCCACGGTTACATCCGCGAGTGGGGCCAGGAGCAATTGGTGCGTGATGTACGCATTACCCAGATCTACGAAGGCACCAACGGCATTCAGGCCCTGGACCTGATGGGACGCAAGATTGTCGGCAGTGGCGGCGCGTTCTACACCCTGTTCGCCGACGAGATCCGCCAGTTCACCGCCACCGCGGGCGCGGAGCTGGCTGAGTTCACCGCGCCGCTCAATGCCGCGGTGGATAGCCTGGATGAGTTGACGGCCTGGGTGCTGGACCGTGCCAAGAGCAACCCGAATGAAATCGGTGCGGCCTCGGTGGAGTATTTGCATGCATTCGGTTACATGGCCTACGCCTACATGTGGGCAAGGATGGCCAAGGCGGCGCTGGGCAAAGAAGCCGAGGAAGGTTTCTACGCCAGCAAGCTGGGCACCGCACGTTTCTACTTTGCCCGTCTGCTGCCGCGTATTCAGTCGTTGAGCGCGTCGGTAAAAGCCGGTAGCGAATCGCTGTTCTTGCTGGATGAGGCCCTGTTCTAAGGGTGTAGAGGCTTTGTAAGCATTCTCTTACATGACGTGCTGCTAATCGTCCTCTATCGCCAAATTGGATCCACGGATAATCTACTTCACATGGACGTCGCGCAGGAAGCGCAAAGCAACAACACGGACACGTAGGATTCTGCCAGGATGGCGGAGTGAAATGGATGTCAGGGAAACAGTCTGCAAAGCCCCGCTTCGGCGGGGTTTTCTTTTGCCCGCGAAAAAGTCAGCCCGGCACCTGCGGAGCGTTCATCACGTCCTCCAGCAAGGTGCGCAGCAGCGCCAACGTCGCTTGCTGGCGCTGCACATCGCGGCACACCAACCCGACTTTCAGCGGCACCCTCGGTTCACTCAAGGGTTTCCACAGCAGCGCCTGGCTGTTGTGTTGGTCCTGGGAACGTCCCGGCAGTACCGTGGCCAGTTTGGTATGCGGCAGGCTGTCGAGAATCCCCACCATGGTATTCAACTCCGCCTGCACCTGCGGGCGCCGCCCGAGGTTGGATAGCTGACCCTGCCAGATCTGCCGGATCTGAAACTCCTCCCCGAGCAGCAACATCGGCAACTCGGCCGCTTGTGTCAGGGAGACTTTCTTGAATTCACGCAGGGGGTGATCCTCCGGGATGACCACCTTCAGCTCATCTTCATACAGCAGCACGCCGTGCAACCCCGGCTGGCGGGGCGGCAGGTAACTGATGCCGATGTCCAGCGAACCATTGAGCAGGCGCCGTTCAATCTCCAGCCCGGTCAGTTCGTAGATTTGCACCACCAGGTGCGGCTGGGCCTTGCGCACACGCTCCAGCATCTGCGGCACCAGGCTGGTGTGTACGGTTTGCAACACACCGATGGCCAAGGTGCGCAATGCCTGGCCCTTGAAGTTGCGCAACGCCTCCACGGCTTGCTGCATGCCATCGATCAACGGCAGGGCGTGGTTGTATAACGTATGGGCCGCGAGGGTCGGCAGCAGGCGCTTGCTGCTGCGTTCGAACAGGCTCACATCGAGGTTTTGTTCGAGCTGGCGGATCTGCTGTGACAGGGCCGGTTGGGAGATCGACAGACGCTCAGCGGCACGGCCTACGTGGCCTTCCTCATACACCGCGACGAAATAACGCAGTTGCTTAAAATCCATAAGTAATTCTTATCGAAAAAGCTGGAAAATCGAAATGGCCGTTGGCCCCCAAGACGCCTAGTCTAGCGCCTATCCACAAGGCTTACAGGGCCAGATCGGGCGATGATTAGCGTTTATGTTGATGGTGTTTGCATAGGCAAGTCAAAAAACCTCCAGGTAGGTTTTGCGGGGTACACCGACCACGGCATGGTTGCCATGGGAGGAAAAGTGTGAACCTGTTCAATTTGCGCCGCTCGGCGGCCAGTCTGGATGACCTGATCCTGGATGCTTGTGGCGAAGATTTTCCCAGTGGATGCCTGATGCCTACCGTAGCGCGCCCCCCGCAGGTCTTTGTGCGCGGCCAGGGTTCCTGGTTGTGGGACAGCGATGATCGCGCCTATCTGGACTTCAGCCAGGGCTGCGCGGCCAACAGCCTCGGCCACAGCCCGCAGGTATTGATCCGGGCCCTGGCCGATCAGGCCCAGGCGCTGATCAATCCCGGTAACGGCTTGCATAACCGTCCCCAACTCAACCTCGTCGACCGCCTGTGCCACCGCACCGGCAGCGACCAGGCGTATTTGCTCAACAGCGGCGCGGAAGCCTGCGAAGCGGCGATCAAACTGGCGCGCAAGTGGGGTCAGCTGTATCGCGGCGGTGCTTATCGCATCATCAGCGCCAGCAACGGTTGCCATGGGCGCAGCTTCGCGGCGATGTCGGCCTCGGCGAGCAGCCGTGAAAACCGCTTTGAACCGCAATTGCCGGGCTTCAGTCACGTCCCGCTCAACGACCTGGCGGCGCTGCACGCCGCCGTTGACGCGCAAACCGTTGCCATCATGCTCGAGCCGATCCAGAGCGAAGCCGGCGTCATCCCGGCGACCGAGCATTACCTCAAGGGTGTCGAGCGGCTGTGCCGCGAGCTGGGCATTCTGCTGATCCTCGACGAAGTGCAAACCGGCATCGGCCGTTGCGGCACCTTGCTCGCCGAAGAGTACTACGGTGTACGCGCCGACATCATTGCGCTCGGCAAAGGCCTGGGCGGTGGCGTACCGCTGGCGGCACTGCTGGCGCGTGGCAAGGCTTGTTGCTTTGAAGTCGGTGAGCTGGAAGGCACCCATCATGGCAATGCGCTGATGGCCTGCGCCGGGGGGGCGGTGCTCGATGCTGTGCTGGGGCATGGCTTCTTCGAGCATGTGCGTGAGTCTGGTTGTTACCTCGGCGAAGGTCTGGCTCGCCTGGCTTATCGCTATGGCCACGGTCAACTGCGCGGCCAGGGCCTGATGTGGGGCCTGACGTTATCGGATGATTCTGCGGATGCCGTAGTAAAAGCGGCTCTGGACGAAGGACTGATCCTCAACGCCCCGCAACCCAACTGCCTGCGCTTCACCCCGGCCCTGACGGTGAGCAAAAGCAACATCGACGAAATGCTCCTGCGCCTGGGGCACGCCTTTTCCCGGGTACGCACCGCACAACTGCAATGCCGCAAGGGCATCGCCGTCTGACCCCTTATTCCTGAACCGTCTCGCGGTATACGCGGCGCCCCCAGCTTGTTTTTTTTGGCTGGGGGCGTTTTTTTTTGTGCAGCGAACGATGGTCGCGGTGCCAGATCCTACTGAACCCTCACGAACGTCCAAGGTCGATTAGCTACACGGCTCACACGAGCCGATTTTCAGGAGCTGAACCCATGGACATCATTCGTATCATCATCGCCATTCTGTTGCCGCCACTGGGTGTGTTCCTGCAAGTGGGTTTCGCCGGCGCGTTCTGGCTGAATATTCTGCTGACCTTGTGCGGTTACTTCCCAGGCATCATTCACGCGGTGTACATCATCGCCAAGCGCTGAGGCCCTCAGCTTTTTGCGATGAGTCGTGAGTTGCGCTCGTTGCGAAAGGCCAGTTGCTCGATGGTCTGGGTGGCGTGTTCGGCCTCTTCCCGTGCTTGAAGGATGATGCCGTGGTGCTCGGACTTGCTGCACACCGGGTCGGCATTGCTTGCATCCCCGGTCAGCATGAACGCCTGGCAGCGGCAGCCGCCGAAGTCCTTTTCCTTTTCATCGCATGAACGGCACGGCTCGGGCATCCAGTCGTAGCCGCGAAAGCGGTTGAAACCGAAAGAGTCGTACCAGATGTGCTGCATGCTGTGGTCGCGCACGTTGGGAAACTGCACCGGCATCTGTCGGGCGCCGTGGCAGGGCAGGGCGGTACCGTCCGGAGTTACGGTCAGAAAGATGCTGCCCCAGCCGTTCATGCAGGCTTTCGGGCGTTCTTCGTAGTAATCCGGGGTGACGAAAATCAGCTTGCACGGGTGCCCTTCGGCTTCGAGCTTGGCGCGGTATTCGTTGGTGATGCGTTCGGCGCGCACCAACTGTTCCTGGGTCGGCAACAACCCCACACGATTGAGCTGCGCCCAGCCATAGAACTGGCAGGTGGCGAGTTCGACAAAATCCGCTTCCAGCGCAATGCACAGCTCGATGATGCGGTCGATCTTGTCGATATTGTGCCGATGGGTGACGAAGTTCAGCACCATCGGATAGCCATGAGCCTTCACTGCGCGGGCCATTTCCAGCTTTTGCGCGAAGGCCTTTTTCGAGCCGGCCAGCAGGTTGTTCACCTGTTCGTCGCTGGCCTGGAAGCTGATCTGGATGTGGTCCAGGCCAGCCTTCTTGAAGTCGCTGATCTTCTGCTCGGTCAGGCCGATGCCGGAGGTGATCAGGTTGGTGTAGAAGCCCAGCTTGCGCGCTTCGGCGATCAGTTCGGCGAGGTCCTGGCGCACCAGCGGTTCACCGCCGGAAAAGCCCAACTGCGCGGCGCCCATCTCACGGGCTTCGCGAAATACCTTGAACCACTGCTCGGTGCTCAGCTCCTTGCCCTGCTCGGCGAAATCCAGCGGGTTGGAGCAATACGGGCACTGCAGCGGGCAGCGATAGGTCAGCTCGGCGAGCAGCCACAAGGGCAGGCCGATGGCTGGTTTTTCAGGCAAGGGTGATCCAGTGCTCGGCACGGGCGACCTCCATGAATTGCTCTACGTCATTGCCCAGCTCAGGCACACCGGGAAATTGTTTATCCAGCTCACCGATGATCGTGGCGACGTCGCGCTCGCCGTCGATCAGTCCACCGATCAAGGCGGCACTTTCATTGAGCTTGATCATGCCCTCGGGGTAGAGCAGTACATGGCCTTTTTGCGCGGGCTCGTACTGGTAGCGATAACCCTGGCGCCAGGTCGGTTTCTTGCTGCGATCAAAGCTCATAGGGCGATCCCTTTATGCCAGACCCGCTGTGTGGTCACGCTGTGATAGGGCGGGCGTTTCAATTCGTAGGCCATGCTCATGGCATCGAGCATGCTCCACAGGATGTCCAGTTTGAACTGCAGAATTTCCAGCATACGCTCCTGGCCTTCGCGGGTGGTGTAGTGCTGCAGGGTGATCGCCAGGCCATGTTCGACATCGCGGCGGGCCTGGCCCAGGCGGGTGCGGAAATACTCATAGCCGGTGGGGTCGATCCACGGGTAATGCTGCGGCCAGCTGTCGAGGCGCGATTGGTGGATCTGCGGCGCGAACAGTTCGGTCAGCGAGCTGCTGGCGGCTTCCTGCCAGCAGGCGCGGCGGGCGAAGTTGACGTAGGCGTCCACCGCAAAGCGCACGCCGGGCAACACCAGCTCCTGGGAGCGCAGTTGGTCCGGGTCGAGGCCGACGGCCTGGCCCAGGCGCAGCCAGGCTTCGATGCCGCCGTCTTCGCCGGGGGCGCCGTCGTGGTCGAGCAGGCGCTGAATCCACTCGCGGCGGATTTCACGGTCCGGGCAATTGGCCAGGATCGCGGCGTCCTTCAGCGGGATGTTCACTTGATAGTAGAAGCGGTTGGCGACCCAGCCCTGGATCTGCTCGCGGGTGGCGCGGCCTTCATACATCGCCACGTGGTACGGGTGATGGATATGGTAGAAGGCGCCCTTGGCCCGCAGGGCTTTTTCAAATGCATCGGTGCTCATCGGTATATCAGTCATATGGGTCTCCTGTGGGAGCGAGCTTGCTCGCGAAGGTCGTTAACGGTGACGCGTGCACCCTGAATATCTGCGGTGTTCTTGCGTTTTTCGCGAGCAAGCTCGCTCCTACAGTTCAATGCTCATGCCGTCGTAAGCCACTTCGACATTGCGCCGCACCAGCTCGGCCCGCTCGGGAGAATCTTCATCGAGGATCGGGTTGGTGTTGTTGATGTGGATAAGTACCTTGCGCTGCTTCGGCAGGTGTTCCAGCACTTCGAGCATGCCACCGGGGCCGTTCTGCGCCAGGTGGCCCATCTCGCGGCCGGTGCGGGTGCCGACGCCACGGCGCTGCATTTCATCATCGTCCCACATCGTGCCGTCCACCAGCAGGCAGTCGCTGCCAGCCATGATTTCCAGCAATGGCGCGTCCACCTTGCCCAGCCCTGGGGCGTAGAACAGTTTGCCGCCGGTGCGCAGGTCTTCGACGATCAGGCCGATATTGTCGCCGGGGTGCGGGTCGAAGCGGTGCGGCGAATACGGTGGCGCGGCACTGCGCAGCGGCAGCGGGGTGAAACGCAGGTTGGGGCAGGCCGGGATGGTGAAGCTGGCGTCCAGCTCGATACGGTTCCAGGCCAGGCCGCCATTCCAATGGGTGAGCATGGTGAACAGCGGGAAACCGCTGCTGAGGTCTTCATGGACCATGTCGGTACACCACACCTGGTGCGGGCAGCCTTCGCGCAGGCTCAGCAGGCCAGTGGTGTGGTCGATCTGGCTGTCCATCAGGATGATCGCGCTGATGCCGGTGTCGCGCAGGGCGCGGCCGGGTTGCATCGGCGCGAAGCCCTGCAGTTGTGCGCGGATATCCGGCGAGGCATTGCACAGTACCCAGTTCACGCCATCGTCGGAAATCGCGATGGATGACTGGGTACGCGCCTGCGCTCGCAGGCTGCCATCACGAAAGCCTGCGCAGTTCGCGCAATTGCAGTTCCACTGCGGGAAGCCGCCGCCGGCGGCGGAACCTAGAATCTGGACAAACATGGCCGCTCCATCAAACAAAGCTGAAAACAAAAACGCCCCGGACGAGCCGAGGCGTTGTCTTACCCAGCCAATCAGCGGCTGGCGAAGTACATAGTCACTTCGAAACCGATGCGCAGATCAGTGTAAGCAGGTTTGGACCAAGTCATATTCTTACTCCTACGAAGGGATGGGACGTTTACTACCAAGTAATACATATAGTCCACCTCCAGTCGGAGATGTTCAGATGTGTGCCTATGAATATTACGCATTTTTTTCCAAGTTAGCGCTGTCTTGGTGGAAAAAGCCTATTGCGGCAGCGGCAACGATCAGTCTGCCGATTGCCAGTCACCGCCGCTGCGCGGGCCGTTGGCGATGCAGCGCCAGCCGCCCGCGGCGTCCTGCACCTGTTGGGCGGCGCGCTGCAGATCCGCGTGCGTCAGGGCTTGGATCTGGTGTTGAAGCAGCGTCAGATAATCCGCTGGATGGCCGGCCAGGCGCGCCTGCCACAACAGTTCGGCGGCCTGGGCGAGGGGCAGCGCCTGCGCCGTGAATTGTTGCGCCAGCGCTGGGTGGCCGAGGTCGTCGCTGGCGTCGATCAATGCCGGTAATTGCGTGAGGAAGGTGCGCAGGTGCTGCATGATGCCCTCAAGGGAAACGCTGGGCGACTGCACGCCAAACAGCAGGCCGGTTTGCCCATTGATCTGTCGGATACCGCTGAACACCGCGTAGCCGATTTGCAGTTCTACCCGCAGGCGTTGGTAGAACGGCCCTTGGAGCAGGTGCGCCAGCAGGCGCCATGCGGCTTCATCTGCCAGGGAGCGCGTCGGCGTCGGGCAGAACAGCAGCAAGGCCGCATCGAGGGCATCGGTGTGGACCTCATGCCATAGACGCTGGCCGTTGAGGCTGGGGCATTCGGATTCAAGAATGGCCGGTTGCCCGGGCAAGCGGGTGGCGGCGGATCTGAGCGCCGCTTCGCAGTGGGCGGGCAGCCCAATGCCCAGGCCTTCCCAGCGTGCGTGGGCCCACGACAGCGAGGGCGCAGGCGGGTTTGGTCGAACGCCGGCACAGCACGCCGGCAGCGCCTTGAGCAATTGCCGGATGGCAATCGGCGGTGTACCGGCAGTGGCGTGTTGCCGATCCTCCTCAAGCAGGTTCAGGCTGCGCGCGAGTTCATCGAGTATCGCCGGCATGGGTTGGTGAAGACCGACCATCTTCACCAGCCAGTCATTGCCGATCGCGTCGAAGGATAAGTCGACGCCGGCCTGGCGGGCATTTTCGCGCAACGGTGCCAGGGTGTTTTCCAGCGTCGATGGGCGCGCGCAATCCAGCCGCCAGCGCAGGTAGAGCGCGCCTTCCTCATGGGCATCGGCCAACGCCGGGCTGAACGACAACGCCGACAGCTCTCGCCGCCCTCGGGAACGGTCCTGGGCAAAGGTGCGCAGGCCCCGGTGGGCGCTGGTCTGGCCGCGAATCAGGCCGGCGCGTTCGTCCTTCACGGGTGGGCGCAGGAACGGGTTGTTGGGCGGCAGTTGCCACGCATGTCGGCAGGCTTGCAGCGGCAGGGCGTCGAGCAGGGTCTTGAGGGCGGCAACGTGCTGCTCCGACACCGGCGCTTCGAGTTCTTCGCTGTCATGCCGCGCCAACGCGAGGGCGCCTTGGACCTGCTGTTGGCGTGCGTTGAGCAGGGCGAATTCCTCGCGCAGAGATGTCCAGTCGCTGTGTGCGAAAAAGCTCAGCCAGTCGTACAACAACGCTTCGATCTGTGTCGCCGCGTCGCTTTGAGTTCCGAGGGTAAAGTCGAGATCCAGCAGCGCTTGCCCGGCGAAATGGTAGAGCACGGAGGCCTGCACAGTGCTCGCCAATTGCCGCGCTTGCAGTTCCGCGCGCAGCCCGCCGGGCGCCGAGGCGTTGAGCCCGAAACAAAGGAAATCCAGGGCTTCCCTGGGGGCGTCGACGCTGATGACGTGATGCAGATGGCCGTCGGCGCTGTGTTGGAAATGCTGTGTATGAGCGGGCATCAGCGCCGGCGGGGCCGCCTGCGGGTGTCGCGGGCCGGCGCGCAGTTGCTCACTGAAGCGCCGCGCCAGGCGTTCCAGTTCTGCCAGCGGTTGTGGGCCGGCCAGACTCAAGGTCATTTGCCCCGACTGATAGAAGTGCTGGTGGAAATCCCGCAATGCTTGCTGAAACGCCTGACGTTCCACCGGCAGGCTGTCGCGATTACCCGCATGGAAGCCGCGCAGCGGATGATCGGCCGCCAGGCCCTCCAGCAGCGCGACCTGTTGTTGCGCGTTGGCGTCCTGGGACCAGGCGATGAACTCCGCGTGCAGCACTTCGCGCTCGCGCAGTTGATCGTCCAGCGCCAGGCGCGGATGGGTCAGCAGATCGGCCAGGCGTTCGAGCCCATCGGCAAAGGTCGACAACGGCAGTTCAACGAAGAAATCCGTGGTGCGCTCGCGGGTGCTGGCATTGACCTGGCCACCGTGGCGCTGCACGTAGGTCATCAGCCCTTCATCGCTCGGAAAACGCTCAGTGCCAAGAAACAACAGATGTTCCAGAAAGTGCGCCAGGCCGGGCCACGCCAACGGCACGTCATGGCTGCCGGCCGCCACCCGCAAAACAGCGGCGCAACGCTTTAAACGCGGGGCATGGCGCAGGGAAACCCGCAGGCCGTTGGCCAGGGTCAGGTGAAGGTGATGGGGCTGGGCCGGCGCAGGCATGGGCACTTCCGATACGAGGGAAGTGCCTATGCTAGCAAACCCTCCAGATCAGGGCTTGTGCAGCGTGCCGTACAGTTCGGGGCGGCGGTCTTGCAGGTAGTCATTGGCGGCGCGGGCATCGAGAATCGATTGGTGTTCCAGCGTGCCGACGATCAAGGCTTCATCCAGGCCGGCCTGGGCGATTCGCTGCCCATCCGGCGCGGCAATGCTGCTTTGCCCGCAATACTGAATCTCGCCTTCGTGCCCGCAGTAATTGGCGTAGGCCACGTAGCACCGGTTCTCGAAAGCCCGCGCCCGCACGGTGACGTCGGCGACAAAGTCGAACGGCACCATATTCGCGGTGGGCACCACGATCAGGTCGGCGCCGGCCAGGGCCAGGCGCCGTGTGTTTTCCGGGAACTCCAGGTCGTAACAGATCAGCACGCCCAGTTTCCAGCCGTTGAGTTCCACCAGCGGAAAATCATCGCCGCCGGCACTGAACATCGAATGATCGAGGTCGCCGAACAGGTGCGTCTTGCGGTAGTTGCACAGGCGCTGGCCGTGGGCATCGATCAACTGCACGGCGTTATAGATCTGCCCGTTCGCGGCGCGCTCCGGGTAGCCGTACAGGATTGCCAGCCCGGCACTTCGCGCCAGTTCGGCAATCGTTCGCGCCGACTCGCCATCCTGCGCCTCGGCCAATGCGCCGACAGCTTCGGCACCGATGTTGTAGCCGGTGAGGAACATCTCCGGCAGCACCAGCAGGTCGGCGCCGGATGCCTCATGCGCGAGTCGGTGCAGGCGCTCGAGGTTGCCGGCCACATCCAGTGGCAGCGGTGGGCATTGGTACAGGGCGACACGCATGGCTTGGCTCCTTAATCGGCCAGGGCAATTGGCCCGATTTCATCGAACACGTCACCCGGCCCCGGGTTCTCTGGGTGAGTGTGGCCGCCGAAGTGGGTCATGATGCCCCACACCGCGTTCAATGAGGTTTGCACCGCGCCTTCGACCCAGGCCGGTGTCCAGGATACGTCATCGCCGGCGATAAAAATCCCACGTTGCTCGGCGGGCATATCCTTCTGCATGAAGTGCGCGTACATCCGCTGGTTGTAGCGATAGTGACCGGGCAACGCACCTTTGAAGGCCCCGAGGAAATGCGGGTCGGCTTCCCAGGACACGGTGATCGGGTCGCCGATGATGCGCGCCTTGATGTCGACTTTCGGGTAGATCTTGTTCAGTGCGTCGAGGGCCAGCTTCACGCGTTTATCGATGGGCTGCGGGAGCATTTTCAGCGCATCGCTCATCCACGAGTACGACAGGCAGATCACGCCCGGCTTGTCGTCGCCGTTGTCGAACAGGTAAGTGCCACGGGTCAGGCGATCGGTGAGGGTCATGCTCATCAGGTCGCGGCCGGTTTGCGGGTCTTTGTCTTTCCAGAACGGGCGGTCGACCATCACGAAGGTCTTCGACGATTGCATGTAGCGGGTGCGGTCCAGGGCCATCCACATCTTTTGCGAGAACAGGGTCTCGTCGCATTCGATCTGGGTGGTCAGCAGCCAGCTTTGGCAGGTGGTCAGCACGGCGGCGTATTCGCGGGTATCGCCGTAGTTGTCGGTCACGGCGAAACGGCCGCCGGGCGCGTGGGCAATGCGCTTGACCCCGGCCCGTGGCGCGCCGCTGTGCAGCGAACTCAGGCTGGTGCCCGCCGGCCAGTGGGCGCAGCGCTCCGGCACATGGCGCCAGATACCCATGGGCACCTGCGCCACGCCGCCGACCACCAGGTGTTGATGGTCGTCGCAGTTGGTCATCACCACGCGGAAGATTTCCAGCATGGAGTTGGGGAAGTCCGAATCCCAGCCACCGGTGCCGAAGCCGACCTGGCCAAACACCTCGCGGTGATGGAAGGACAGCTTGGCAAAGGCCTTGGAGGTGGCGACGAAGTCGTAGAAGGTGCGGTCGTCCCACAGCGGCACGAGTTTGTTCCACAGCGCCTTGAGGCGCGGCACATCGCGGTCGCGAATGGCTTGCTGGATATCGCCGAACTGCGAGCCGGCTTCCAGGGCGTCGGCCCACGCGTCAGCCACTTCCTGGAACAGTGCAGGCAAGTCGGACAGTTTTTGTGCGTAGTGGGTCTGGCCTTCCAGGTCGATGACCGTGCTGCCGGAAGCCGGCGTCAGCGGGTTGGGGAAGGGTTTGGTGTCCAGGCCGAGCTTGTCGACATAGTGGTAGAACGCGGTGGACGACACCGGGAAACGCATGCCGCCCAACTCGGCGATGATCCCTTCGGCGCCTTCAAACGCCTGGGAGCGCAAACGGCCGCCCATCTTCGAGGCCTCGTACACCACGGGCTTGAGGCCCAGCTTCATCAGTTCGTAGGCGGCCACCAGGCCGGCGATCCCGGCGCCGACGATCGCCACTTCGGCGCCGTGGTTGGCGGCCGGAATACTGCCCAGGCCGGCGGGGTGTTCGATCCAGTCATCAAACGCAAAGGGGAAATCCGGGCCGAAGATGGTGATCGGTTTTTTACCGTCGGCGGGGTGGCGATTGGTCTTGCTGATGCTGCTGGACGGAATGCTCATGGCTGACCTTACTAGCGGCTCGCGGGACGTACCCGCTGAGTATAGGAAAAGATGGCAGCCAGTTTAGGGAGCGTAGCGTTCGTTAATAAGACGCAAAGTGTCGTCGAATTGAATTGTTTTCAGTCAAAGTGACGAGGTTGGCGGTCAGATTGGTTGTCTGCGATCGAGTTTGTTGCTGAGGATGATCGATGTGGTGGTTTTTTCCACGCCGTCGACGCTGCCGATCTGGTCCAGCAATTGATCGAGCTGTTCTGGCGAATCGGTGCGCAGCCATGCCACGTAATCGAACTCGCCGCTCACCGCGCACAGTTGCTGAACCTGGGCCATGGCGCTGAGCTTGCGCAGCACGTCCTTGCCCGAGCGCGCCTGCACGGTGATGCCGACATACGCCTGCAGCCCGCCATCCACCACACGCTGGCCGAGGCGCACGCCATAACCGGTAA
The DNA here is from genome assembly GCF_001439695.1 of Pseudomonas veronii. GTDB lineage: Bacteria > Pseudomonadota > Gammaproteobacteria > Pseudomonadales > Pseudomonadaceae > Aquipseudomonas > Aquipseudomonas veronii. The sequence goes on along the minus strand of NZ_JYLL01000021.1, from coordinate 57,366 downwards.
TCACCTGGGTTTTCTCCAGACGAGCCAGGCGCGACGTCACCGTGGTGCGCGCAATGCCGAGTTGCCGTGCCAGCATGGCGACGCTTTCACGGGCATTGATCTGCAATGCGGAGATCAGTTGGCGGTCGATTTCATCGAGGACAGGCAAGGGCAGCTCCGGTGCGGACGGATAGGGGGCATATGTTACAGGCTTGCGTCAGCCAACAGACAGCGGGCAAACAGTTGCGGCACGGGCAGGTTGCGGTGGTTGTAGCGACTGAGCAGGATGATCTCCCGGTAAAAGGTCAGATGGCCTAGCGGAATAATTCGTACCTGGGGCGAGCGTTCGAGCCACAGCCCCGCCTGAGGAATCAGCGACACCCCCAGGCCACACTCGACCATCTTGACGATGGCTTCCAGCTCATCCAACTCTAGCGCCACCTGCACCTCGAGCTTCTGCTCGCGCAGAAACCGGCTGACCAATCGACCGCCAAACGACGCCCGGTCGTAGCGCACATGGGGCTGGCTGCCGAGCAACTGCAAGGGGTCATCGCCTGCCAGTGCATGCGGCACGATCAGCGCAAAAGGCTCCTTGCGCAGCACCTGTACGTGCAGCTCCTTAGGCAAGTCAAAAGGCGGTCGAATGATAATCGCCGAGTCCAACTCGCCGGCGTCCACCTGGCTCAGCAGTTCCAGGGACACGCCGGGCACCAACTTGCATTCCACGGTCGGCGCGGCCTGACGTAACCGGACCAGGGCCTGGGGCAACAACCCGGTCTGCGCAGTGCTGATCGCCCCGACTTTCAGCTCGCCCCGGTATTCATTGGCCTCCACCGGCACTGCCATGCGGTTGAACGTCTCCAGAATCTCCTTGGCCAGCGGCAAGGCGCGAACGCCTGCGGCATTCAGCGTAGCCTGGCGCCCGGTGCGGTCGAACAACGCCACCCCGAGCGCCTGCTCCAGTTGACGAATCTGCGCACTGACCGCCGATTGCGTCAGCCCGATATGCATGCCCGTCGCGGCGAACGTACCGTGGCGCGTTACCGCGATAAAGGTCTTCAATTCACGCAGCATGGGCGCCTCAACTCATCGAAATTATTTGAGCTCGGCGCAAAAACTATCGTCTTTTCATCGCCAGCAGCAAGGCTAAACTCGAGCCTCTCCACGACCCGCAGAGGTTTGACCTGATGACACTGGCACCTTTTCACTTGGCCATTCCGGTATTCGACCTGGCCGCTGCCCGGCATTTCTACGCTGACGTGTTCGGCCTGCAAGAGGGGCGCTCCAGCGACCACTGGGTCGACTTCAACTTCTTCGGCCATCAACTGGTGATTCATGAACACCCCAAAACAGCCTCCCAGGCTGCGGCGCACACCAACGCAGTCGACGGCCACGACGTCCCCGTGCCGCATTTCGGCGTGGTATTGAGCTGGGACGACTGGCATGCCCTGGCGGCGCGCTTGCAGGCACGGCAGACCGCGTTCGTGCTGGAACCGCACATTCGCTTCAAAGGCCAAGTGGGGGAGCAGGCGACACTGTTTTTGTTTGACCCCTGCGGTAACGCGTTGGAGTTCAAGGCGTTCCGGGATATCGGGCAGTTGTTTGCGACGTGAGCCTGAGGGCGAGGGCGCTGGCTAAAACGGCAGCGACAGACACACAAAAGCCGCGCAATGCGCGGCTTTCGAATTGGTGGGCCCACACGGACTTGAACCGTGGACCAAAGGATTATGAGTCCTCTGCTCTGACCAACTGAGCTATAGGCCCTTAACAGGTCGCGGATTATAGCGATGGTTTCTCCGCTGTGCTATCCGAAAAATCCTGAACCCTCATACGAAGAAACGTCGCGGCAAAAAGCTCCGGGGGCAGGGGCAGGCTGACGATGTAGCCTTGCATCTGTTCGCAGCCCTCGGCGGCGAGGAAGGTTTGTTGTGCGGGGGTCTCTACGCCTTCGGCGATGATGGTGAATTGCATGCTGTGGCCCAGGGCAATGATGGCGCGCACGATCGCCACGTCGTGGGGGTCGTCGGGCAGGCCGCGGATGAAGGATTGGTCGATTTTCAGGAAGTCCAGGGGCAGGCGCTTGAGGTAGCTGAGGGATGAATAGCCGGTGCCGAAATCATCGATCGCCAGTTGTACGCCCAGGCGTTTGAGTTGGTGCAGCACGTCCAGCGCTTCTTCGGCCTGGCTCATGATGAAGTTTTCGGTGATCTCCAGTTGCAGGCAGCCGGGTTCGAGGCGGTAATCGCGCAGTAGCTGTTCGATGCGTGACAGCAGGTTGGGCTGGCGCAGTTGTGCGCCGGCGAGGTTGACTGACAGCGGGCCGAAGTGATCGAAGACGGTTTGCCAGGCGTGCATTTGTTGGCAGGCCTGCTCCAGGACCCAATCGCCGATCTGCAGGATCATGCCGTTCTCTTCGGCCAGGGCGATGAAGTGTTCGGGCGGTACGTCGCCGAAGGTCGGGTGGTGCCAGCGGATCAGCGCTTCGGCGCCGATCAGTTCCTGGGTCTCCAGGCTCCGTTTGGGTTGGTAATACAGGCTCAGCTCATCGCGTTCGATGGCCCGGCGCAGTTCATGTTCCAGCGCCACGCGTTCTTTGGCCTGGGCGGTCAGGTCGCGGGTGTAGCCTTCGACGCGGTTGCGGCCCTTGGCCTTGGAGCGGTACATCGCGGCGTCGGCGTTTTTGACCAGGGTGGCGACGTCCATGCCGTCCTGGGGGTACAGGCTGGTGCCGATGCTGGCGCTGATAAAAAACTCGTGCTCACCCGCCTGGAACGGCGGGGTGAAGCAGGCCAGCAGTTTATTGGCCAGGTGCTGGGCGTCGCTGGCTTGCTGCAGGCCGGGCAGGAGGATGATGAACTCGTCGCCGCCCAGGCGGGCGACGGTGTCGATGTCGCGCAGTTGCTCCTTGAGGCGCACGGCGATGTTCTGGAGCAGCAGGTCGCCGATCGGGTGGCCGAGGCTGTCGTTGATGTGTTTGAAGCGATCCAGGTCGAGGAACAGCACGGCGCCCTGGTGGCCGCTCTCCTGTTGATTGTTGAGCGCGGCCTGTAGCCGGTTTTCAAACAGGGTGCGGTTGGGCAGGCCGGTCAGCGGGTCGTGATGGGCCTGGTAGTCGAGGCGGGCCTGGGCGTGTTTGAGGCTGGAGATGTCGGCAAACACCGCGACGAAGTGCGTGATCGGCTGGTCGCGGTTGCGCACGGCGCTGATGGTCAGCCAACTGGGGTAGACCTCGCCGTTCTTGCGACGGTTGGAGATCTCGCCCTGCCAATGCCCGTGAGTGGTCAACTGGTGCCACATCGCGGCATAGAATGCGCTGTCATGCAGGCCGGAGGCGAGCAGGCGCGGGGTGTGGCCGAGGGCTTCGGCTTCGCTGTAGCCGGTGATCTCGCTGAAGGCGCGGTTCACGGCGCTGATGTTTTGCCGGGTGTCGGTGATCAACACGCCTTCGGCGGTGCTTTCGAAGACGGTAGCGGCCTGTTGCAGTTTTTCCTGCATCTGTTGGCGCTCGGTAATGTCCCGAGCGATGGTCAGCATGCAGTCGTCATCGCCGATGGGCAGTGGGCGGCTGGACAACTCGCACAGCCGGATCTGCCCGTCGCTGCGGCGGATATGGCAGATGAAATCGCGGACAAACCCGTCGCGTTGCAGCAGCTCCAGCATGTGTTTGCGTTCGTTGAGGTCGACCCAGATGCCCAGGTCCAGGGTTGACTGGTCGAGGGAACTCACGCTGGCGATGCCGGTAATGCGGCTGAACCCTTCGTTGACCTCGATCAGTTGGCCATCGCTCTGACGGCTCAAAAGCAAACCGTCGGGCGAGGCATGGAAGGCCTTGGCGAATTTCTCTTCGGAGGTTTGCAGCTGTTGCTGGGTTTCCTTGAGCTGGGTGATGTCTCGCACCACAACTACCAGGGCTTCGGTCGTGTCGAGTTGGAACGGTTCGGCGGAAATCAGCCCGGTAAAGGCTTGGCCGTTGCTGCGCAGAAAGCGCATTTCCAGGTTGCGGATGCTGGTGGTCTGCAGCCGTTGCAGCAGGTCCGGGCCGATGCCCGGGATACCCCAGATATTCAGCGAAGTAGCGGTTTTACCGATCACGTCTTCGGCCTTCAGGCCCACCTGGTCCTCGAACGCTTTGTTGACCTCCAACAGGCAGCCGTCGGACATTCGTGCGATCACCAGAATGTCTGGGCACTGTTGGAACACCGAGGCAAATTTTTGCTCGGACAATTGCAGCGCCTCTTCCGTGCGCTTGGCGTCACTGATGTCGATCATCAAGCCACGGAGTACCGGTTCATGGCCGTGTTCGATCAGGCTGACAATATCGCGTACCCACAGGCAACGGCCGTCGGCGGTGATCACCCGGTAATCGACGCTGTGATCACGGCTGGCGCGGGTTTCGCGGTAGCAATAGGCTTCGGTGCGCGTCAGGTCGGCGGGGTGAATGATGCTGCGCCAGAAGCCTGGAATCAGCCAATGGGCGCGGGGGTAACCGAGCAGTTCTTCGGCATGCGGCGACACGTAACTGTAGGTGAAATCGCTAATGCTGGCTTCCCAGGCAATGGCGGACAAGCTCTCCACCAGGCCGCGATAGTGATATTCGCTGCTGCGCAGTTCCTGCTCGAGGGCGACGCGGCGGGAAATTTCTGAACTGAGCCGACGATTGATCCGAATCACGACGACCAATACGCTGCTCAGCAGCAGTACCGTGGGCAGGCCATACGTCAGCAGATCCGTCCAGAACGTGTGGTGATCGGTGAGGCTGCCGACCCAGTGTCGCTGGATCGCTTGCGTTTCGTCCGGGCTGAGGTCGGCGAGGACCTTGTCCAGAATCCCTACCAGCATTTTGTTTTCACGAGGCACGCCCATCGCCAGTTGGTAGCGGTAGGGCGTTTCACCGCTGACGTACAAGCCATCGAGCTTGAGTTGGCGCAGGCTCCATACGCTCGAAGCCAGGTCGCCGACTACTGCGTCCACTTCATCGGTGGCCAGCGCCTGCAGGGTCGAGCTGACATTCGGCAAGGCCACCAGGTTGAGGTCGGGGTGGTGGGTGCGCAGCAATTCATGGGGCGCGTAGTTCTCCACCACGGCAATCTTCAACCCATAGAGGTCCTTCAGGTTGTGCGGTTGCGCACCGCCTTCATGGGCGAGGATGACGATGGGGAAGTCCAGGTAAGGCCGCGTGAACGCCATGTAGGCCTGGCGCTCGGGGGTGGACATGATGCCCGGCAGCAGGTCGAGCTGGTTGTTGCGGGCCTGTTCGAGGACGGCGCTCCAGTTCACCGGCTCGATCAGCTTGATCCGGACGCCCAGGCGGTCTTGGATCAGGCGCACGTAATCCGCCGCCAAGCCTTGGTAGCGTCCGTTCTCGTCGCGGTATTCGAAGGGCGGCCAGGAGGCATCCACCCCCAGGCGCAGCTCCTGATGGTCCGCCAACCAGCCACGCTCATCCTCCGTGAGAGTCAAGGCGCCAGCCGTTGCGGTCCAGGTCAGCAGCGACAGCAAAAGCACGGTCGGCAATCTGGGCATAACGGTCTCGTTATGGCACGGGGAATGTTTCGAGTGTAGACGGGCATTGCGGGGGAGGGAGGGCGCGGCGGTGAATCTATAAAAAGTAATCGGTAGAAAGCAAAACCCCCGGCCTGGGCCGGGGGTTCTGGGATCACTCGTCGAGGAAGGAGCGCAGATGCTCGCTTCGCGTCGGGTGACGCAACTTGCGCAGCGCCTTGGCTTCGATCTGACGAATCCGCTCGCGGGTCACGTCAAACTGTTTACCGACTTCCTCAAGGGTGTGGTCGGTATTCATGTCGATGCCGAAACGCATGCGCAGTACCTTGGCTTCACGGGCAGTGAGGCCGGACAGTACGTCGCGGGTCGCTTCTTTAAGGCTCTCAACGGTGGCTACATCGATTGGCGACTGCATGGTCGAGTCTTCGATGAAGTCGCCCAGATGGGAGTCTTCGTCATCACCGATCGGGGTTTCCATGGAGATCGGCTCTTTAGCGATCTTCAATACCTTGCGGATTTTATCCTCAGGCATTTCCATGCGTTCGCCCAGCTCTTCCGGGGTCGGTTCGCGACCCATTTCCTGCAACATCTGCCGGGAAATACGGTTGAGCTTGTTGATCGTCTCGATCATGTGCACCGGAATACGGATGGTGCGGGCCTGGTCGGCGATCGAGCGAGTGATCGCCTGACGGATCCACCAGGTGGCATAAGTCGAGAACTTGTAGCCGCGACGGTATTCGAACTTGTCCACCGCCTTCATCAAGCCGATGTTGCCTTCCTGGATCAGATCGAGGAATTGCAGGCCACGGTTGGTGTACTTCTTGGCAATGGAGATCACCAGACGCAAGTTCGCTTCAACCATCTCTTTCTTCGCGCGGCGGGCCTTGGCCTCACCGATCGACATGCGACGGTTGATGTCCTTGATCTCGGCAATCGTCAGACCGGTTTCGGTCTGAAGTGCGGTCAGCTTCTGCTGGCAACGAATGATATCGGGCTGCAGGCGACCAATGGCTTCGGCGTATTTCGCCTTGCCCTTGGCCAGAGCGTCGGTCCAGCTTTCGTCAACTTCGTTGCCCGGGAACTGGCGCAGGAAGTCGGTACGCGGCATGCGCGCATCACGCACACAGAGCTGCATGATCGCCCGCTCTTGTGCGCGCAGACGCTCAAGGGCGCTACGAACACGCTCGACCAGGCCTTCGAATTGCTTCGGCACCAGCTTGATCGGCATGAACAGCTCAGCCAGCGCCACCAGCTCGGCAATTGCCAGCTTGTTGGAGCGACCGTGCTTTTTCAGGGCCTTGCGGGTGATTTCCATTTGATCGGAAACCGCACCGAAACGCTGGGCAGCGATGATCGGGTCTGGACCGCTTTCGACTTCATCGTCGTCGTCGGTGCTGGCTTCGGCATCGTCGTCTTCGGCATCGTCGTCCGCTTTCACGGCTTTCGGGTCGACAGGCGGCGGCACTTCGGCAGCAGGTGGCGCAATGCCGTCGTCCGGGTCGATATAACCGCTCAGGACGTCGGACAGGCGGCCACCTTCGGTGGTGACGCGAGTGTACTCGGAGAGAATGTGGTCAACCGTGCCAGGGAAGTGCGCAATTGCGCCCATCACTTCACGGATACCCTCTTCAATACGCTTGGCGATTTCGATTTCGCCTTCGCGTGTCAGCAACTCGACGGTACCCATTTCACGCATATACATGCGTACAGGGTCAGTCGTGCGACCGATGTCGGTCTCCACCGCGGCCAACGCGGCAGCGGCTTCTTCAGCGGCTGCCTCGTCGGTATCGGCGTCGGCCAACATAAGGGCGTCCGCATCCGGAGCACTCTCGTGTACGGGGATCCCCATGTCGTTGATCATGCGGATGATGTCTTCCACCTGCTCTGGATCTGAAATATCCTCAGGCAGGTGATCGTTGACCTCTGCGTAAGTCAGATACTTCTGCTCACGACCCAGGGTGATCAACTCTTTGATACGAGACTGCTGTTGCGCTTTTCCGGACATAACACCCTATCCACTGAAGGTCTTGGCGGGCAAAAAACAAGCCGAGGATTATACCCGAGCTATGACCTCACGCGCCAGCTGAGGTCGGGTTTGATGCGGAAACATTCTGTTTTAAGAGGTCACGCATCTGTTTTGCTATCTGAATTTGCTCTTCAGCCGATAATCCCGGCTGCCTCGCTCTCTTGATGAGTTCATCGAGGGTCTGCGTGTGCTGACCCGCGGATAACCTAGTAATGGTGTCTAAAAACTGTTGTTCAAGGTTATCGCCGTCAATTAGCCACTCCTTTTCCGCGAGTGCTTTCAACAACCGCCCTTGTTCGGTGCCATGCCAGCGAGCCATCAGCTGAATGGAGTTTAGCTTAGGATTTTTCTGCACCGCCTCGATCAGCGCGATCAGTACCTGGGCATAGGTATTGCTCTCGTTGGCAAAGTGCTCGGCACTCTCGACCTTGCCCGCCAATTGCGGATGGTGGATGAGCGTGCGCAGGGCAATCAGCGTCGGCGCCTCTACGGCCACCGGGGTGCGCGGGGCGTAGGCCTCGTCGCGGTCACCACGCTTGCCGTTTTTGTTCCAGGGCTTCTTGTCCCATTTCTTGCCGCCGGCGCCGGGCTTTTTCGGTGTCCACTCCTGCTGGGGCGTGTAGGCCTCCTGCGGTTGGTGGAAGTCGGAATAGTCCGGCATGGCGTCGTAATCCATGCCTGGGTCGTAGGCCGGCGGCGCATCTTGCGGTGCGCTGTGGACCAGCTGGCTGACCGCTTCGCCGCTCAGTCCGGTGATTTCCAGCAGGCGGTGACGCATCAGGGTGCGCAGGTTCGCGCCCGGCACTTTGTCGATCAGCGGCGCCGCGAGGGTGGCCATGTGCGCCTTGCCTTCGAGGGAGCGCGGGTCGGCTTCTTCGGTCAGTTGCTGGAAGAAATAGTCCGCCAGCGGCTGCGCATGCTGGTTGATGCGCGCGCGGAAGGCGTCGGTGCCTTCGGAGCGGACCAGGGTGTCCGGGTCTTCGCCTTCGGGCAGGAACAAGAAGCGTGCGCGGCGCCCGTCCTGCAGGCACGGCAGCGTGGCTTCGAGGGCGCGCCAGGCAGCGTTGCGGCCGGCCTGGTCGCCGTCGAAGCAGAACAGCACGCTGGGTACTACGCGGAACAGGCGCTTCAAGTGTTCTTCGCTGGTGGCGGTGCCCAGGGTCGCCACGGCATTGCGCAGGCCTTGCTGGGCGAGGGCGATCACGTCCATATAGCCTTCAACCACGATGATTTCGTCGAGGTTGCGGTTGTTCTTGCGCGCTTCGAACAGGCCATAGAGTTCCTGGCCCTTGTGAAACACTGCGGTTTCCGGCGAGTTGAGGTACTTGGGCTTGTCGTCCCCGAGCACCCGGCCACCGAAGGCGATGATCCGGCCACGGCTGTCGCGGATCGGGAACATCACGCGGTCGCGGAAGCGGTCGTAGCGCTTGCCGGTCTCGGCGTTTTCCACCAGCAGGCCGGCGTCGATCATGGCTTTTTGCTGGAGGGTGTCGCTGCTCAGGTGTTTGTACAGGTTGTCCCAGCCCGGCGGGGCGAAGCCCAGGCCGAAGTCGCGGGCGATTTCGCCGGTGAGGCCGCGCCCCTTGAGGTAGTCGACGGCGGCCTTGCGCTGCGGATGGCTCTTGAGCGCCTGGCGATAAAAGTCGGCGGCGGCGGTCAGCAGCGGGTACAGCGGCGAATCGGTGGGTTGCCGCGGTTTGTGCGGGCGGCCGCTTTCTTCGCGAGGGATTTCCATGCCGGCGGCTTTGGCCAGTTCCTCGACGGCCTGGGGGAAGTCCAGGTTGTCGTGGTCCATGATAAAGCCGAGGGCGTTGCCGCCCGCGCCGCAGCCGAAGCAGTAGTAGAACTGCTTGTCGGGGCTGACGCTGAACGACGGGGTCTTTTCCTTGTGGAACGGGCAGCAGGCGGTGTAGTTCTTGCCCGCCTTCTTCATTTGCAGGCGCGAGCTGACCACATCGACGATGTCGGTGCGGTTCAGAAGGTCGTCAATAAAGCTCTGGGGAATCAGCCCGGCCATGGCGTTCTCGTCATCACTGCGTGGAAATGAGGGCCCGTGAAGTGCTCAAGCGCACGTATCGTATGGCTCGACCATCAATCGTCTGCTTGGGCTGTCAGGAAGTGTATCTGCCGAACATCCACTGACGTTAATTTCTACTCAGTCTGTTCGGCGAAGAAATGTTGCCCCGGCGTCCGGTCTTGGCCAATGGCGGGCCTCGGAAGCGCATCGATGGGCACAGCCGACACAGTCGATCGTCTGCTTGAAGAAATAAGTGTGCTCGTCAGTAGCCTTGTTAGACTCGTCAGAAGAGACGCGCACCGCTGGCAGAAGAGCCAGTCCTGACGTGTGAAGCAGTGTCTCGGTCGCATGGGCGGCGTCGACGGTGAAGCATCAAGCGATATCCGCAAATGCCAACAGCCCGGCTTAGGGCCGGGCTTGGCAGAAGCTTGCTACGAACGTCTGTGTATTAGTACAGACGAACGGCGCGGCGCTGCTCGCGCTGAACTTTCTTGGCGTGACGCTTAACAGCGGCTGCTGCTTTACGCTTACGCTCAGAAGTTGGCTTCTCGTAAAATTCGCGGCTACGAACTTCAGCCAGAACACCGGCTTTTTCGCAGGAGCGCTTGAAACGACGCAGAGCTACGTCGAAGGGTTCGTTCTCTTTTACTTTGACGGCTGGCATCCAGAGCTACCTTCTTTCATTACCGGGAATCAACGTTCTCGTCGCAAAAAATTCGCGGCTGAGGTCGTCGGTTTTTAAGGGTTGCGGATGTTAACCCCTCATTGCCAGGAATGCAAAGCCTCTGATCGAAAACCGCTAGTCGGGAGGGGGAGTGGCGACTATTATGCGCGCCTTCGAATTCAGCCTCTACAAGGCGCAAACCCATGCTAGTACTGGGACTTGAAACCTCCTGCGACGAAACCGGTGTCGCACTTTACGACAGTGAACGCGGGCTTTTGGCCGATGCGCTGTTCAGTCAGATCGACTTGCATCGCGCCTATGGCGGCGTGGTGCCGGAGCTTGCCAGCCGTGATCACGTCAAACGCATGCTGCCGTTGATTCGGCAGGTGCTGGACGAGGCCGGCTGTGTGCCGACCGAGATCGATGCGATCGCCTACACCGCCGGCCCCGGATTGGTCGGAGCCCTGCTGGTTGGGGCTTCTTGCGCCCAGGCGCTGGCATTTGCCTGGGACATTCCCGCCCTCGGCGTACACCATATGGAAGGCCATTTGCTGGCGCCGATGCTGGAAAAAACACCGCCGCAGTTCCCGTTCGTCGCTTTGTTGGTTTCGGGTGGCCATACGCAGCTGGTTCAGGTCGATGGGATCGGTCAATACACGCTATTGGGCGAGTCGCTGGACGATGCCGCCGGTGAGGCGTTCGACAAGACCGCGAAGATGATGGGCCTCAATTATCCCGGCGGTCCGGAAATCGCGCGCCTGGCCGAAAAAGGCGTCGCCGGTCGCTATACCTTCCCGCGTCCGATGTGTGATCGCCCGGGGCTGATGTTCAGCTTCAGCGGTTTGAAGACCTCTGCCCTGAATACCTGGCAGCACAGCGTCAGCGCCGGGGACGACAGTGAGCAAGCCCGTTGCGACATCGCGCTGGCGTTCCAGCAGGCGGTGGTGGAGACTTTGACCATCAAGTGCAAGCGCGCCCTGAAACAGGCGGGCATGCAGCGCCTGGTGATCGCAGGCGGCGTCAGCGCCAACAAGGCCTTGCGCGCATCCCTGGAAAAAATGCTCGGCGACATGAAGGGCGATGTGTTCTATGCGCGCCCTGAATTCTGCACCGACAACGGCGCGATGATCGCTTATGCCGGTTGCCAGCGCCTGCAGGCCGGGCAGCACGAAAGCCTGGCGATCAGCGTGCAGGCACGCTGGCCGATGGAGCAGTTGTCACCGTTGTAGGCGCTCAAGGTGAGCGGAATTCATCGGCCGGATTTAAAAATGCCGTTCGCGCCCGGCAAACAGGTCGCGTAAATTGCCGCGATGGCGCCAGACGATCAGCAGGGTCAGCACACTCATCGGCAACAGCGCCGCCGGTTCCTGCCAGGCCAGCAACGGCAGGGTGAGCGGCGTGGCGATCAGCGCGGCCAGCGAGCTGGTGCGGGTCAGGTAGAAGGTCAGCAGCCAAGCGAGCATGGCCAGCAGCGCCGCCGGAGGGTAGATCCCCAGCAGCATGCCGGCCGCCGTGGCGACACCCTTGCCGCCGCGAAAACGGAAGTACAACGGAAACAGATGGCCGAGGACGGCGCACACGCCAATCCAGGCTTGCTGTTGCAGGTTAAGGCCGGCAAGGCTGGCGATCAGTACGGGCAACAGGCCCTTGCACACGTCGCCCAGCAGCGTCAGCACGGCGAGCTTCTTGCCGGCCAGGCGCAGCATGTTGGTGGCGCCGGCATTGCCTGAGCCACCCATTCGCGGGTCGGGATTTCCCGTCAGGCGGCTGAGCAAAATGGCGAAGGACAGCGAGCCGAGCAGGTAGGCGAAAATCGCCAGTGACCAAAACATGCTAACTATTCCGGGCGAGGACGCCCTGATTCTAACGGGGCATCGCGCCCTTGTCGTGCTGCGGAGAAGAGCTTGGACAGAGTGTTTATCGAAGGCCTGGAAGTCGACACCGTGATCGGGGCCTACGACTGGGAGCGCGGCATCAAGCAATGCTTGCGCCTGGACCTGAGTTTCGCCTGGGACAACCGCCCGGCCGCTGCGGGTGACGACCTCACCCTGGCACTGGATTACGCCAGTGTGTCCGCGCGTATCCAGGCCTTTGCCGAGCAGTCGCAGTACCAGTTGGTGGAAACCTTTGCCGAGCGTCTGGCCGAAGTGCTGATGAGCGAGTTCCAGATTCCCTGGCTGCACCTCAAGTTGACCAAGCCGGGGGCCGTGCCGGCCGCCAAGGGCGTGGGCGTGGAGATCGAGCGCGGATGTCGCTAACTCAGGTTTACCTTGGTCTTGGCAGCAATATCGAGCGCGAGCCCCATCTGTGCGCGGGCCTGGATGCACTCGCGGGCTTCTTGATCGACATGCGCTGCTCGGCGGTGTTCGAGAGCCAGCCGGTGGGCATCAAGAGCGGGCTGTTCTTCAATCTGGTGGTGTCGGCCTATACCGACCTGTCGTTGATGGAGCTGGATCGCCGGCTGAAATCCATCGAGGCCGACAATGGCCGTTACGCGCCGGATCGCAAGGGCCTGCCGCTGGATATCGACGTGCTGCTGTATGGCGATCTGGTGGGCAACTTCGATGGCCTGATCCTGCCGCGTGCAGAAATCCTGAAAAACGCCTTCGTGCTGTGGCCGTTGTCGATGATGGCGCCGGATCGTGTACATCCTGAAGTGGGCAAGACGCTGGCTGAGCTGTGGCGGGATGCACAGATCGATCAGGTGCTGGCGCCCGTCGGATTCGAATGGCGGGGCCAGCAACTGACGCCGAGCGCGCTGCTATAGGGCGTGCTGTTCCTTGTAGGCTTTCAAGGTCTTGAGCCGTTCGCGCTTCAGGGCCTCGCCCAGTTCGGGGCCCTTGAAACCCTTCTCCAGCAACGGCGCCACCGCGACCTCGCGCGCGGCCTTTGCGGCGCCGCGTAAATAATCCGCCTGTGGATAACTGCGTTGTTCCAAGCCCTTGCGGCCGCGGGCGTCCATTTCGCAGGCGACCACGAACTCTTCAAAGCGCTGCGGCCGCCGGTAAACGTCAAAACTCTGCAGCAACTCCAGCAATGTCGAGGCTTTAAGCTCCAGGGCGCGATGGCCATGGGTGTGGTATTGGCCCACCAGCAGCGCCAGTTCCTGGCAGTCCCTCGGCGCCTTGAAGCGTTCATTGACCGCCTTGATCAGCTTCAGGCCGCGCTGCTCATGGGCAATATGCTGTGGCAACTTATCCACAGGTGTCAGGCCTTTGCCGACGTCATGCAGCAGGCAGGCCCAGCGCACTGTCAGCGGCTGGTGATGCAAAGCGGCCTGTTCGAGCACGCTCAAGGTGTGAACGCCGCTGTCGATCTCGGGGTGATGGGCTGCGGGCTGCGGCACGCCGAACAGGGCGTCGACTTCCGGCATCAAGGTGTTCAGTGCGGCGCAATCGCGCAGTACCTGGATGAACACCTGGGGCTGATCTTCCATCAGGGCACGGGAAATTTCCTTCCAACTGCGCTCCGGTGTCAGGGCTTCGAGTTCACCGGATTCGCTGAGTTGACGCATCAGGTCCAGGGTTTGCGGCGCCACTGTAAAACCCAGGTGGGCGTAGCGCGCAGCAAAGCGCGCAACCCGCAATACGCGCAGGGGATCTTCGGCGAACGCCGGGGAAACGTGGCGTAAAATGCGGGCTTCAAGGTCGCGCTGGCCGTGATAGGGGTCGGTCAGCCTGCCGTCGTCGTCCTCTGCCATGGCGTTGATGGTCAGGTCGCGGCGGATCAGGTCTTCTTCCAGCGTGACGTCGGGGCTGGCGTGAAACACAAAGCCGCCATAGCCCCGGCCACTCTTGCGCTCGGTACGGGCGAGGGCGTACTCGTCGCCGTTTTTCGGGTCGAGGAATACCGGGAAGTCCGCGCCCACCGGTTTATAGCCCTTGGCGAGCATTTCCTCGGCCGTTGCGCCGACGACGACACGGTCGATATCGGTGACCTTGATGCCCAGAAGGCGGTCACGCACCGCGCCGCCGACTTTGTAGATTTTCATGAAAAAGCCTCCATTAGCCGCACAGGATAACGCCTGTGCCCGGCCAATGGCGGCTTTGCCGTTTCAGAGATGAACGACGGCCAGGTCCAGGCGGCCGTAGTCGTTATCGTTGTGATCGCTGCGTGGGGGGACGTGGTGGGTTTTCATCACCTGATCGCCCTGCAGGGTTTCCAGGTGGATGTCGAACCCCCACAGCCGATGCAGGTGCTTGAGCACTTCCTCGGTGGACTCGCCCAGGGGTTTGCGGTCGTGCTGCTGGTGACGCAGGGTCAGCGAGCGGTCGCCGCGCACGTCGATGCTGTAGATCTGCACGTTGGGCTCGCGGTTGCCCAGGTTGTACTGCGCCGCCAGGGTTTCGCGAATGGTGCGGTAGCCGGGCTCGTCGTGGATGGCCGGCACCACCAGGTCGTCCTTGAGGTCGTCATCGAGGATGCTGAACAGCTTGAGGTCGCGAATCACCTTGGGCGACAGGTATTGCAGGATGAAGCTCTCGTCCTTGAAGCTGCTCATGGCGAACTTGATGGTGGAAAGCCAGTCGGTGCCGGCGATTTCCGGGAACCAGTGGCGGTCTTCCTCAGTGGGGTTTTCGCACATGCGCCGGATGTCGCGGTACATGGCAAAGCCCAGCGCATACGGGTTGATGCCGCTGTAATACGGGCTGTCGAAACCGGGTTGGTACACCACGCTGGTGTGGGAAGTGAGGAACTCCATCATGAAGCCGTCAGTGACCAGGCCTTCGTCGTACAGGTCGTTTATCAGGGTGTAGTGCCAGAACGTCGCCCAGCCTTCGTTCATCACCTGGGTCTGGCGCTGTGGGTAAAAGTACTGGGCGATCTTGCGCACGATACGCACGATTTCCCGTTGCCACGGCTCCAGCAGGGGCGCGTGCTTTTCCAGGAAATACAGGATGTTTTCCTGAGGTTCGGCGGGGAAGCGCGCATTGTCCTTGTCGCTGTTTTTATCGGCGCGTTTGGGAATGGTGCGCCACAGGTCGTTGATCTGCTTCTGCAGGTGTTCCTCGCGCTCCTTCTGGCGCAGGCGTTCTTCTTCGGCGGAAATCGGATACGGGCGTTTGTAGCGATCGACGCCGTAGTTCATCAGGGCATGGCAGGAGTCGAGCAAGTCTTCCACCGCATCGATGCCGTGGCGCTCCTCGCACTGCATGATGTACTGCTTGGCGAACACCAGATAATCGATGATCGAGCTGGCGTCGGTCCAGGTGCGAAACAGGTAGTTGCCCTTGAAGAAACTGTTATGCCCGTAGCAGGCATGAGCCACCACCAGCGCCTGCATGCAGATGGTGTTTTCTTCCATCAGGTAGGCGATGCAAGGGTCGGAGTTGATCACGATTTCGTAGGCCAGACCCATCTGGCCGCGGCTGTAGGACTTTTCGGTGCTGAGGAAGTGTTTGCCGTAGGACCAATGGTGGTAACCCAGGGGCATGCCTACCGAAGCGTAGGCATCCATCATCTGTTCGGCGGTGATCACTTCGATCTGGTTGGGATAGGTGTCCAGGGCATAACCGGCCGCGATGCGGCTGATTTCCCGGTCGTAGGCCTGGATCAGTTCAAAGGTCCACTCAGACCCCGTGGAAATGGGTTGGCGTTTATGCTCTTTGGCGGTCATGTCACTAACCTGCGCTGGAAGAGTTCACGGAAGACCGGATAGATATCGCCGGCCGAGACCAATTGCTGTTGGGCGAACGTATCGGCGAAGGCTTCGCCGATGCGCTCGTATTCGAACCACAGCGCCTGGTGCTCACGGGGGGTGATCTCGACATAAGTGTAGTACTGCACGAATGGCATGATCTGGTTGATCAAGATGTCGCGGCAGATCGGCGAATCGTCATTCCAGTTGTCGCCGTCGGAGGCCTGCGCCGCATAGATGTTCCAGTCGTTGGCCGGGTAGCGCTCGGCCATGATTTCCTGCATCAGTTTCAACGCGCTGGAGACGATGGTGCCGCCGGTTTCCCGTGAATAGAAGAATTCCTCCTCATCGACTTCCCGGGCGCTGGTGTGGTGGCGGATGAACACCACATCGATCTTGTCGTAGTTGCGCTTGAGGAACAGGTACAGCAGGATGAAAAAGCGCTTGGCGATGTCTTTGGTGGCCTGGGTCATGGAGCCGGACACGTCCATCAGGCAGAACATCACTGCCTTGGAGCTTGGGTTGGGTTGTTTGACCAACAGGTTGTATTTCAAGTCGAAGGTGTCGAGGAACGGCACGCGGTGAATGCGCGCGCTGAGCTTCTCGATTTCTGTCTCGATTTCCTGGATATCGCCGAAGTTGTCCGGTTCTTCGCGTTTCAAGCGCGCCAACTCTTCCTTGGCCTCCTTCAATTTGGCGCGGCTGCTGCCGGACAGGGCGATGCGCCGGGCGTGTGCCGAACGCAGGGTGCGGATGATGTTGATCCGGGAAGGGTTGCCTTCGTTGCTGATCCCGGCGCGCACGGTCTTGAACGTGTCGGTGCCGGTCAGGTTGCGCTTGACCAGGTTGGGCAGTTCGAGGTCTTCGAACATGAATTCGAGGAATTCTTCCTGGGTGATCTGGAACACGAACTCATCCATGCCTTCGCCGGAGTTACCCGCCTTGCCGGGGCCTTTGCCGCCGCCACCGCCTTGGGGGCGCTGGATGTGTTCGCCGGTGGTGAACTCCTTGTTGCCCGGATGCACGACAGTCTGCTTGCCACCCCGGCCGTGGTGCAGCACCGGTTCGTCGATGTCCCGTCCGGGAATGCTGATCTGTTCGCCATGCTCCATGTCGGTGATGGAACGGCGGCTTACGGCCTCTTCAACGGCCTTTTTGATGTGGTCACGGTAACG
Organism: Pseudomonas veronii; assembly: GCF_001439695.1. GTDB lineage: Bacteria > Pseudomonadota > Gammaproteobacteria > Pseudomonadales > Pseudomonadaceae > Aquipseudomonas > Aquipseudomonas veronii. The sequence continues at coordinate 40,365 of NZ_JYLL01000021.1, read as the reverse complement.
CCGCAGGAAACGTTGACGGTTTACCGTGCTCTTGTTCTTGCCATTGAGGCGTCGGTCGATCACATAGCTCATGGGGAGCCCTCCGGGCAGCTTCACGTTACAAGCTTCAAGCCGCGAGCTGGAAGCTTAGAGACAAGCGGTCGACTGCCAGGCCATGGGCCCGGCAGTACACGCCCGTCGCTGCCTTACTGCGATTTGCGCACCCGCAGATACCACTCGGAGAGCAACCGTACCTGTTTGTCGGTGTAGCCACGCTCGACCATCCGTGTAACGAAGTCGTTGTGTTTTTGCTGATCCTCCTTGCTGGCCTTGGCGTTGAAGCTGATGACCGGCAGCAGATCCTCGGTGTTGGAGAACATTTTCTTCTCGATGACCACCCGCAGCTTCTCGTAGCTGAGCCAAGTGGGGTTCTTGCCGTTGTTGTTGGCGCGGGCGCGCAGCACGAAGTTGACGATTTCGTTGCGGAAATCCTTCGGATTGCTGATGCCGGCGGGTTTTTCGATCTTTTCCAGTTCCTCGTTGAGGGCTACGCGGTTGAGGATTTCGCCGGTTTCCGGATCGCGGTATTCCTGGTCCTGAATCCAGAAGTCGGCATACAGCACGTAGCGGTCGAAGATGTTCTGGCCGTATTCGCTGTAGGATTCCAGGTACGCAGTCTGGATTTCCTTGCCGATAAACTCGATATAGCGCGGCGCCAGGTATTCCTTGAGGAAGCGCAGGTAGCGTTCGCGGGTTTCGGCCTGGAATTGTTCCTGTTCGATCTGCTGCTCCAGCACATAGAGCAAGTGGACCGGGTTGGCGGCGATCTCGTGAGGGTCGAAGTTAAACACCTTGGACAGGATCTTGAACGCGAAGCGCGTCGACAGGCCGTTCATGCCCTCATCCACGCCGGCGGTGTCGCGGTATTCCTGGATCGACTTGGCCTTCGGATCGGTGTCCTTGAGGTTTTCGCCGTCGTACACGCGCATCTTCGAATAGATATTCGAGTTCTCCGGCTCCTTGAGGCGCGACAGCACGGTGAATTGCGCGAGCATCTTCAAGGTGTCGGGCGCGCAATGGGCCTTGGCCAGGGAGCTGTTGAACAGCAGCTTGTCGTAGATCTTGATTTCATCGCTGACCCGCAGGCAGTACGGCACCTTGACGATGTAGATCCGGTCGATGAAGGCTTCGTTGTTCTTATTGTTGCGGAAGGTGTGCCATTCCGATTCGTTGGAGTGGGCCAGCAGGATCCCGGTGAACGGAATCGCGCCGAGGCCTTCGGTACTGTTGTAGTTACCTTCCTGGGTGGCGGTGAGCAGTGGGTGCAGGACCTTGATCGGAGCCTTGAACATCTCCACGAATTCCATCAGGCCCTGGTTGGCCCGGCACAGTGCGCCCGAGTAGCTGTAGGCGTCGGCATCGTTTTGTGGGAATTCTTCCAGTTTGCGGATATCGACTTTGCCCACCAGCGCCGAGATGTCCTGGTTGTTCTCATCGCCCGGCTCGGTCTTGGCCACGCCGATCTGGTTGAGGATCGACGGGTAGAGTTTCACCACGCGGAACTGGCTGATGTCACCGCCGAACTCGGCCAGGCGCTTGGTCGCCCAGGGCGACATGATGGTGTTGAGGTAGCGCCGTGGTATGCCGAAGTCTTCTTCGAGGATCGCGCCATCTTCCGTGGCGTTGAACAGGCCCAGGGGCGACTCGAAGACCGGTGAACCCTTGATGGCGTAGAAGGGCACTTTCTCGATCAGTTGTTTGAGCTTTTCGGCCAGGGACGATTTACCGCCGCCAACCGGGCCGAGCAGGTAGAGGATTTGTTTCTTCTCTTCCAGGCCTTGGGCGGCGTGCCGGAAGTAGGAGACGATCTGGTCGATGCATTCTTCCATGCCGTGGAAGTCTTCAAAGGCCGGATAGCGGCGGATCACCTTGTTCGAGAAGATTCGCGACAGACGCGAATTGTTGGAGGTGTCCACCAACTGCGGCTCGCCAATCGCCAGTAACAAACGCTCGGCGGCAGACGCGTAGGTGCTGCGGTCACGCTTGCACAGGTCGAGATACTCTTGCAGTGTGAGTTCTTCCTGCTGCGTGGACTCGAAGCGTTGTTGGAAGTGGCTAAAAATACTCATGACGTCGTCACCTCGCTCGATACGTGGAGCCGACGCCGGATCAATCAGTCGATGCTGGCAGTCATTGACGAACGCCAATGGCCGTTTTCCCCCCAGAACACCCTGAAACGCTACCGATGACCCGCACGCCGGTGTACCGGCTCTCCCCTGATTCGGATGGCCTGCGCTTAAGGATAGTTCGGAATCCGCGAGGTAAAGGAGGGATACGCAATTAGTTTGGGTGCGCCGTTCGTCAGAAACGGCGCAAGCCCAAGCGTCACGCGGGGTGGCGGGGTGTGAAAAAAATTATTGCGAATCGCCGGAGGCAATTTCTGCAGGATAGGTCGTACGCCACAGCTCAAAGCCGCCGTCCAGACTGTAGACGTCGGAGAAGCCCTGGCTGATCAGATAGGCGGCCGCGCTCTGGCTGGAATTGCCGTGATAGCAGGCCACGATCACCGGCGCGTCGAGGTCGGCGGCGCGGATGAAATCGGCGATGTTGTGGTTGTCCAGGTGCCGGGCGCCTTTGATGTGGTTCAGGGCGTAGGCCTGCGGATCACGAATATCCACCACCACCGCGCCTTGTTCGCGCAGGGCCTGGGCTTGTTCGGGTGGGATACGTTTGAATTCGCTCATGGCGGGCTCCTTGGGTTTGGCTGCAAGCGGCGTCTAGCGCTTCGCGGCAACCGACGGGGTCACGGGAAGAGGGGAAGGGCACTGGCAGCTCAGGCGCTCGCCGGTGTCGATGTTCATCAGGGTCATGGCGCCGCCCCACACGCAGCCGGTGTCGAGGGCGAACACGCCGGGTTCATCGCATTTGCCTTCGAGGGCCGCCCAGTGACCGAAGATGATCTTCGTGTCGCGGGTCTTGCGTTCCTTGTGGGCGAACCACGGTTTGTAGCCGGGCAGCGCGGTGTCGGCGCCTTCCTTGCTCTTGAGGTCCAGTTTGCCGTCGGCGGTGCAGAAGCGCATGCGTGTGAAATAGTTGGTGATCACGCGCAGGCGGGCGACGCCCGTCAGGTCGTTGTCCCATTTCACCGGTTCATTGCCGTACATGCCGTCGAGATAGGCGACGTACAGGTTGTCATCGGCCAGGGCGCTTTCGACTTCGGCGGCGCACTTGAGGGCCTTTTTCAGTGTCCACTGCGGTGGAATGCCGGCATGGACCAGCACCATGTCGCGCTGTTCGTCGTAGTGCATGATCTTTTGCCGGCGCAGCCAGTCCAGCAAGTCGGCGCGATCCGGGGCCTCGAGGATTTCCCGCAGGGTATCGGCCTTTTTCAGACGCTCGATGTTACTGCCGGCCGCGAGCAGGTGCAGGTCGTGGTTGCCCAGTACGCACACCAGGGAATCGCGCAGGCCATATAGATAGCGCAGGGTCTCCAGGGACTCGGGGCCACGATTGACCAGGTCGCCTACCAGCCACAGGCGATCGTTCGCTGGGTCGAAGGCCACGCGTTCGAGCAGGCACTTGAGGGGTTGCAGGCAGCCTTGCAGGTCGCCGACCGCATAGGTTGCCATCAGTGCAAGGCTCCGGGCACGGCCAGGCGAAATGGCTTGATGATCGCGTCGAACAGTTTGCCGTCAGTGGCTTTCATCTGATACGAGCCTTGCATGGTGCCGACCTTGGACGTCATCACCGTGCCGCTGCTGTAGGTATGGCTGGCGCCGATATCGATCAGCGGTTGTTGGCCGACCACGCCGGCACCCCGCACCTCCTCCACTTGACCGTCACCGTCGGTGATCACCCAGTGGCGTGACAGCAGCTTGGCCGGCACCAGCCCGTTGTTTTTCACCGTGATGGTGTAGGCAAAGGCGAAACGGTTGTGTTCAGGTTGCGATTGGTCCGCCAGGAAGCGGGTAACGACGCTGACGTCGATCTGGTAGCGAGGATCGGACATGCAAGAGGCCTTAAAAGCAAAAGCGGAGGACAGCAGATGCGGATCAGTCTAGGCCAAGAGGCGGGCACTAGGCCAGACATGCTGTCGGGCCTGGTGCAGGGCGGGCTTCAGTCCGCGACGGGCGGCGGCTGGATCGCAAGCTGGTCGGCCAGGCGCACGAATGCGGCCAGGTCCAGTTGTTCCGGGCGCAGGCTGCCGTCGACGCCAGCGGCTTCGATCTCGGCGTTGCTCAACAGCGCTTTGAGCGTATTGCGCAGGGTCTTGCGGCGCTGGTTGAAGGCTTCGCGCACGACGCGCTCCAACAGTTTGTGATCCTTGGCCGGGTGCGGCAGCACGGCGTGAGGCACCAGGCGCACGATGGCCGAATCGACCTTCGGCGGCGGGTTGAACGCGCCTGGGCCAACATTGAACAGGTGTTCGACGCGGCAGTGGTACTGAACCATGATCGACAGGCGGCCCCAATCGCCGCCGCCAGGGCCGGCGGCCAAGCGCTCAACCACTTCTTTCTGCAGCATGAAGTGCATGTCGCGGATGATCCCTGCGTTGTTCAGCAGGTGGAAGATCAGCGGCGTGGAGATGTTGTACGGCAGGTTACCCACCACCCGCAGGCTGTTGGGCGCGGCATTGAGGCTGGTGAAGTCGAACTTCAGCGCATCGCCCTGGTGCAGGATGAAGTTGGACTTGCCGCCAAACTGCTGATTGAGGATCGGGATCAGGTCTTTATCGAGTTCAACCACATCCAGTTGCGCGCCGCTGGCCAGCAGGCCTTGGGTCAGTGCGCCCTGGCCCGGGCCGATTTCCAGCAGACGGTCTTCGGGCTTGGCATGGATGGAGCGCAGGATGCGGTCGATCACGCCAGCGTCGTGCAGGAAGTTTTGCCCGAAGCGCTTGCGCGCCCGGTGTTGGTAATGCTCGGTCATATACGGGTCTCGGCCATCTGATAGGCGGTTTCCAGGGCCACGCGCAGGCTGCCGGTATCGATCTTGCCGCTGCCCGCCAGGTCCAGGGCGGTGCCATGGTCGACGGAAGTGCGGATGATCGGCAGGCCCAGCGTCACGTTGACTGCGGCGCCGAAGCCTTTGTATTTCAGCACGGGCAGCCCCTGGTCATGGTACATCGCCAGCACTGCGTCGCAGTGCTCCAGATATTTGGGGGTAAACAGAGTGTCCGCGGGCAATGGGCCGCGCAGGTCCATGCCGTCTTGGCGCAGACGCTCCAGGGTGGGTTCGATGATGTCGATTTCTTCATGGCCCAGGTGGCCGCCCTCACCGGCGTGGGGGTTGAGCCCGCAGACCAGGATGCGCGGTTGGGCGATGCCGAATTTCTGTTGCAGGTCGGCATGCAGGATGCGCGTGACGCGCTCCAGGCGTTCGACGGTGATGGCATCGGCCACGTCGCGCAACGGCAAATGCGTGGTCACCAGGGCGACGCGCAGGCCATGTGTGGCCAGCATCATCACGACTTGGGGGGTGTGGGTCAGTTCGGCGAGGAATTCGGTATGGCCGGAAAAGGCGATGCCGGATTCGTTGATCACACCCTTGTGTACGGGGGCGGTGATCATGCCGGCGAAGTCGCCGTCGATACACCCTTGCCCTGCACGGGTCAGGGTTTGCAGCACAAAGGCCGCATTGGCCTTGTCCAGTTGCCCGGCGACCACCTTGGCCTGCAGCGGGGTATCCCATACATACAGGCTGCCCGCAGGAGCCGGCAGGTCGGGCCAGTTACCCGGCGCAACGTCCAGCAGCTTGACGGCCACGCCCAGTTGCGCGGCCCGCTCAAGGAGCAGGTCGCGGCTGGTAATGGCGATCAGGGGGTGTGGCTGGGGCTGCGAGGCGAGCAGCAGGCACAGGTCTGGACCAATGCCGGCCGGCTCGCCGGGTGTCACCGCGAAACGCTGGGGTTTCACTGGTTTGCCTGGTTGGTGCCTGTTTGCTCGGCGCCTGGCAGTTTGTTTTCTACGTAGGCTTCGTCACGGATCTGACGCAGCCAGGTTTGCAGCTCTTCATCGTACTTGCGGTTGCGCAGGACGGTCAGGGCTTGCTGTTCGCGGGCCTGGCTGGTGTTGTCGGTGGCGCGGCGGCCAAGGACTTCCAGTACATGCCAGCCATATTGCGTCTTGAACGGTTTGGACAGTACGCCTTGCGGGGTCTTGGCCATCACTTCCTGGAACTCCGGCACCAATGCTTTCGGGTCGATCCAGTTGAGGTCGCCACCGTTGAGGGCGGAACCTGGGTCTTCCGAGAAGCTTTTGGCCAGGGTGGCAAAGTCTTCGCCGCTTTCGATGCGGTCATAGATCTTCTGGGCCAGTTCCTTGGTTTGCGCTTCGGTGCGGATTTCGCTTGGTTTAACCAGGATGTGACGAACGTGGACTTCGTCTTTCAGCGAGGTCTCGCCGCCGCGACGTTCCAGCAACTTGAGGATGATGAAGCCGCCTGGGGTGCGGGCTGGCTGGGTAATGCCTCCCACTTCCATGGCACTCAGCTCACGGTCGAACGGCGGTGGCAATTGAGCGGCTTTACGCCAGCCCATATCGCCGCCTTCCAGGGCGTTGTCGCTGCCGGATTGGGCGATTGCCATCTGGGCGAAGTCAGCACCGGCCTTCAGGCGATCATAGATAGCCTGGGTTTTGGCGGCGGCTGCATTGAGCTGCTCAGAGTTGGCGCTGTCCGGGGTCGGGATCAGGATGTTGGCCAGGTGCAGTTCTTCGGAGAGCTGCATCTTGCCCAGGTCCGATGCGAGGAAGTTCTTCACTTCCTGCTCGGATACCTGAACCCGCTCGGCCACACGGCGCTGACGCACACGGCTGATGATCATTTCGCGGCGGATCTGGTCACGCGCGTCCTCATAGGACAGGCCGTCGTGGGCCAGGGCGGCGCGGAACTGATCGATGCTCATGTTGTTGCGTTGCGCGATCGTGCCAACAGCCTGGTTCAGTTCTTCGTCCGAAATACGGATGCCGGAACGATCGCCGATCTGCAATTGCAGGTTTTCGACGATCAGGCGCTCCAGCACCTGTTGGTCCAGGACGCTGGTCGGCGGCACACCACCGCCACGCTTGGCGATGGTTTGCTGAACTTCCTTGACCCGTTGGTCCAGTTGGCTCTGCATGATCACGTCGTTATCGACGATGGCCACGACCTTATCCAGCTGTTGAACCGCGGCATGCGCCGATGCGGTACCCAGGAACAGCGCGCCCAGCACGAGCGGGCGCAGACAATCAGAAAGCTTGATCTTCACGTTCACGATAACCTTGAATGCCTTTGTCGAGGAAGCTCTCTACCTTGGCGCCGGTCAGGCCGCCGAGTCCTTTGAGGACGATCTGGAAGAAGAGCCCGTGGTCACCCTTTTCGTTAAGCGGGGCGATCTGGCTGTATTCGTCGTTGGAAACCCAGTAACGGTTGATGACGCGCAGTTTCCAGCAGCAGTTGTCGTACTCGAAACCACCGAAGGCTTCCAAGGTACGGTTGCGAGCGTAGTCGTACTGCCAGCGGGTAATCATGTTCCACTGAGGAATGATCGGCCACATCATCGAGAAGTCGTGTTGTTGGATTTTGTAGTAATCCTTCACGAAGTTTGGTTGGCCTTCCGTGCCGTAGTCGCCACCAAACTGCCATTTGCCGGTCAACTGGTTGTAGACCACTTGGTCGTTGCGATAGCGATAACCGAGGTTGACGATCTTGTTCGGGTTGTCTTCCGGCTGGTAGTGGAACATCGCGCTGCCGGAACGTGGGGCGTGGCTTTCCGTGTCCCAGTTGTAATCGGCAGTGGCGCGCCAGTCGCGGTTGAAGCGGAACTCGTAGTCCAGCGCGATCGGCGAAACGTCGCTCTGGGCGTCGGCGCGGTCGGCTGCCAGGACGCCTGGTAGTTGAACTTCGCGGTCCTTGAAGTACAGGGCCTGGCCGACGCTGACGCGTTGGCGTTCGAAGCCGTTTTCTGCGATCCAGCGGCTGGTGACACCCAGGGACAGCTTATTCTCATCGCCGATCCGGTCCGAACCGACGAAGCGGTTGTCACGGAACAGCGAGGCATAGCTGAACGAGTATTCGCCGCTGTCAAAAACCGGGATGTCGCTCTGGTCTTTATTCGGAACATAAAGGTAGAACGCGCGCGGCTCGAGGGTTTGGCGATAGTCTTTGCCGAACCAGTTGGTGTTGCGGTCGAAGTACAGGCCGCTGTCGACGCTGGCGACTGGGACTGCACGGTCTTGCGAGCTTTTGAAAACACCGCCGGCGTATTTTGTGCCGTTTGTAACTGCATTTGCTTGCGCAGTCACGATGTCGTTTTTGCCTTGGCTGTCAAGGTCAAGGTCGTACTTGGTATAGACGTACTTCAACTTCGGCGTAATAAAGCCGTAGGTCCAGTTCATCGGGTATTCGACGGCGGGGGCCGCGTTCAAGCGAGTACCGTTTGCACGGGTCAGGCCTGTGACGTAGGTGTCCAGACGACGTGATACGAGGCCATTTTCATCGGAAAACATACCCTTTTCCAGGCTACGCTCAAACCTAACTGCTTCGGTCTCGTAGGTAAAATTCAACCCGCCCGGATGGTAAGGCAGCGCACCGTTGAAAGTAATCTGCGGCAAGCGATCATACGGCGTGATCTGAGAGATCGTCGCCAACTGATAAGCCTGGACATTCAAGCGCGCTTGATAAGAGTCGCCACGATAGGTCAAGGCGCCCTGTTGGTTGAGCGCATCCCGACTCTGAACCCCCTCTTCATACGACTTCAAATCCTGGAAGTAGTAAGGATCACTGATCTTGGTGTAATCCACCTGAGTCGTCAGGCGCGAATCCAGCCCGCCCTTATGCTGCCAATTGAGCATATAACGGGTTTTTTCGTAATCGGTCTGCTTGCTGCGTTCGTTGCTGTCGTCGTTCAGGTACGCGCCGCCGAACTGGCCTTCGCTGGATTTGGTGAGGTAGCGGAATTCGCCTTCCATCAACAAGCCGCGCTTGGTCATGTATTGCGGGTACAACGTGGCGTCGTAGTTCGGTGCCAGGTTGAAGTAGTACGGCGTCACCAGCGTAAAGCCAGTCTCGCCGCCGGTGCTGAAGCTCGGCGGCAGGAAGCCGGATTGACGACGGTTGTCGATCGGGAAATAGATGTAAGGGGTATACAGGATCGGGATGTTCTTGATCCGCAACGTCGCGTTGGTGGCCGTACCGAAACCGGTGGCCGGGTTCAACGTGATGTTGTTGCCCTTGAGCTGCCAGGCGTTGCTGTCTGGCTCGCAGGTGGTGTACGTACCGTCCTTGAGACGGATGATCGCGTTTTCGGCGCGCTTGGCGTACAGCGCGTTACCGCGGATGCGTGACTTGTGCATCACGTATTCGGCGTTGTCGATCTGTGCCGCGCCGGTATCGAGCTGGACCTGGGCGTGGTCGCCGACGATCAGGGCGCCGTTGTCGCGCAGGCGGACGTTGCCGTTCAGCTCGCCACGGTTCTCGGCCTGGTACAGGCTGGCTTCTTCAGACTCCAGCTGCATGCTGCCCTGGCGCATGACGACGTCACCGGCCAGGGTCGCGACCTGCTGTTCCTGCTCGTAACGCGAGGCCTTGGCGCCGATGAAGGTCGGCGCATCGCTCTGGTTCGTCTTGTCGTTCATGCCAGGACGAATCGGCTCGATGTACGCGCCGGAGCAATAAGGACCGGTTTCCGCCAGTTGGGCGGCGGTCAGCTTCTCGCGAGGCACCCAGTCCAAGTGGCTGTAGTCGGCGCTGCGCGAACGCAGGCCACGGCCCTTGGATTCGGTGACCAGCATGGTCTTCGGCTCGGCCTCGGTGCCGCCTTCAGCGTTGGCTTGCGCCGTGCCGTTGGCCGAGCTGACGGCTGCACCGTCGTGCACCGGGCGCGGTGGCAATGGGGCGGCGGCGGTTTTCGGCGCGCAATCCCAGGCACCCGAAGCAGAGACTGAGCAGTCATACTGTTCCGCGGCGACCACGAATGAGGTGGCGAAAGGTTGCATGGCCAGCAGACTGCCGGTTACCAGCAACGGAAATTTTCTACGAAACGCGGGGGATTTCAATGCCATCTTATTAGTCCGGGCTTCCTGCGTGCCATCTGCCCGCGGTGTGGGCCGCACGCCTCTCGATGGTCTGAAAAAGATGCGTGATAATAAAGCATGACCCGCTTGACGGCTAGCGCCGTCGGAGACCCTTGTAATGCCCGAGCAAGATCTACGTTTACAACAGCTGAAAGTCTGGCTGGATGAGCAGTTGCCGATCCTCTTCAACGCTCAGGATTGGGGCGTCGTACCCCCGGCCACATTGACCGCGGCCAGTAGCGACGCGAGTTTCAGGCGCTACTTCCGCTGGGAAGGCGGGGCGCATACTTTCGTGGTGATGGACGCTCCACCCCCCCAGGAAAACTGCAAACCTTTCGTCGATATCGCCGATTTACTGGCGAAATCGGCAATCAATGTGCCAAAAATTTATGCAGAAGATTTGCCGCGCGGCTTTCTTTTGCTCAACGACCTGGGCAGAAAAACCTACCTGGACGTGATTGACGAGCAAAATGCCGATCAATTGTTCGCCGATGCCATCGACGCCTTGCTGGCTTTCCAGCAGTTGCCGATGGACGCGCCGCTGCCCAGCTATGACGTCGCTTTACTGCGCCGCGAGCTGGAGCTCTTCCCTGAATGGTACGTGCGCCGCCACCTGGGGATCGAATTCGACGCGCACCAGCAGGCGCTCTGGCAGCGTGTCAGCGAGCGCCTGATCGACAGCGCCCTGGCCCAGCCGAAAGTGCTGGTACACCGCGACTACATGCCGCGCAACCTGATGATCAGCGCACCGAACCCCGGCGTGCTGGATTTCCAGGACGCGGTCTACGGCCCGGTGACCTACGACATCACCTGCCTGTTCAAGGACGCGTTCCTCAGTTGGCCCCAGGCCCGCGTGCGCGAATGGCAGCGCGGTTATTGGCAGCGCGCCATAACCCTGGGCATCCCGGTGCAGGCGGATTTCGATGGCTTCCTGCGCGCCAGCGACCTGATGGGCGTGCAGCGTCACCTCAAGGTGATCGGTATTTTCGCGCGTATCTGCCACCGCGACGGCAAGCCACGCTACCTGGCCGACGTGCCGCGCTTCTTTGCCTATATAGACGCGGTACTGGCGGACCGTCCGGAGTTGGGCGAACTGGCTGAGCTGCTGGCCAGCCTGCGCCAACCCGCCGAGGCGAGCGTATGAAGGCGATGATCCTGGCGGCCGGCAAAGGCGAGCGGATGCGCCCGCTCACCTTGCACACGCCCAAGCCGCTGGTGCAGGCGGGCGGCAAGCGCCTGATCGAGTATCACCTGGAGGCGCTGGCCAGGGCCGGGTTCACCGATGTCGTGATCAACCATGCCTGGCTCGGCCAGCAGATTGAAAACTACCTGGGCGACGGTGCGCAGTTTGGCCTGCGCATCCGCTACTCCCCCGAGGGCGAACCGTTGGAAACCGGCGGCGGGATTTTCCAGGCGCTGCCGTTGCTGGGGGATGAGCCCTTTCTGGTGGTCAATGGCGATATCTGGACCGATTACGACTTCGCCCAACTCCAGCGCCCGCTCCAGGGCCTGGCCCACTTGGTGATGGTCGATAACCCGGCGCATCACCCCTCGGGCGGGGATTTCCACCTGGATCATGGTGTGCTTCATGATGCGGCGCCCGGTGCCGATAACCTGACCTTCAGTGGCATATCTGTGCTCGACCCCAAGTTGTTCGCGGGTTGCAGCACCGGTGCCTTCAAGCTGGCGCCGCTGTTGCGCGCGGCCATGGCGCAAGGTCAAGTAACGGGAGAACACATGACGGGACGCTGGATCGATGTCGGCACGCTGGAGCGCCTGGCGCAAGTCGAAACCCTGCTGACAGCGGGGCGCTAAGATGTTGTGGCCTGGGACGCTGATCGGCGCCGGGGCTGGCTTTGCCATTGCCAGTATTCCGGGGGCCTTGTTGGGAGCCTTGCTCGGGCAGGCGCTGGATCGCCGCCTGCAACTGCACAGCTGGGCACAGTTGCGTGAGCGCCTGGGCGGGCGCCCGGCGTTGCGCAATGACGAACTGTTGTTTGTGCTGCTGGGCCGCCTGGCCAAAAGCAATGGCCGCGTGGCGGACGGGCATATCCAGCAGGCACGCCAGGAAATGCGCGCGCTGGACATGACCGAACCGGCCCAGCGTCGGGCGATTGCGGCGTTCAACCGCGGTAAATCCGGCTCTGACCGGGTGCGCGCCTACCTGCGCGTCCTCAAGTCCCAGCCCCATGCGTCAGAAGGCGTGTTGCGCGCCTGTTGGCGCATGGCCTGGGCGGATGGCCGCGCGGATGATGCCGAGCGTGACCTGATCAACTTGTGGGGCAAGTGGTTGGGCTGGACGCCGCAACAGCTTCAGGCGCTGGCCGCCGATTACGCGCCGGAGCGCAAGCCGGTGGCCAGCCGTGGCGCCGCGTATCAGGAGGCGTTGCGGATTCTGGGGGTGACCAGCACCACCGAGCCCTCGGCGATCAAGCGCGCCTACCGCCGCCTGCTCAGCCGCCACCATCCAGACAAGATCGCCGGTAGCGGCGCCAGCCCCGCGCAAGTGCGTGAGGCCACCGAGCGAACCCGCGAACTGCATAACGCCTATACGTTGATTCGCGAGCGGCGGGATTTCCGCTAGTCATCCCATTTGGGTGCTGGCGGTCAGCTGTCTTTTGGCTCTGGGCTCAACCACCCGCGCACCCGCCGATACAACTGCTCCTGCTCGGCCGAACTGTTGCCGGGCAAGGTTTTGAGCGACACTTGCTTGTAGCCGCCATTCTTCAAGCGTTTGGCGGCTTGGGCGCGCTCCCGTGCGGTGTTCCGGTCCTGGGCGAGGTCCTGGTAGAAGACATCCGCCGTGGGGACTTTCAAGCCCGGGGCGAGTTGTTGCAGGTCCGGTTGGCGACCCACGGGGGCCTTGCCCGCCACCATCACCAGCTTCTGCACCTGGCTCGGTTGTTTCTCGCTCAAGTACCGCGCGGCCCACCAGGCGCCGCTGCCATGGCCAAGCAGCACCACGCTGCGGGCGCCTTGGGTCTGGGCGAAAGCGACGGCGGCATCGATGCGCTCGAAGATGCGCTTGGCATCGGTCTTGTCCTGTTCGTCCGCGCCCGGCACCACGGCCGGGTCGGTGCCTTCGGCTTCCGCGCTGGCGGCTTGCTCGATCGGTTTGGCGGCGGTGCTGCCGTCTTTGCTGCTGGTGTCGACGGCCGCGTTGGGCGCTTCGATCACCCGTGGTGGCAAGGTGTCCAGGTTCACGTCCGGCAGTGACAGACTGAGGGTGCCCCAGCCGGCATCCGGCAATTTACGCCGCAATGGTGCAATTGCTTGCGGCCAGTCAGCATTTTCACCCGCGCCAGGTACGATAATCACCACGCCTTCGGCTTCGGCGCTGTTGGCCGGTTTCCACAAGGCCAGGAATGAATCGCTGCCGGCCTGCAGCTGTTGCTGTTCTTCGCGTGGGATCTGGCGTTCGAGGGCGCTGGCTTCTTCCCGGCTCCGCTCCGGCAGGGGCTGGCGTTCGAGCGGTTTTTCCGCAACCGGCGCAGGCGCGTCGGCGGCCTGGGCAGAAAAGACGGCGGTAAAGAGGAGTGACAGGCACAATGCTGGCAGTGCCGAACGGTTTCGATAGGGCATCGTTAATTCCCGGCCAGAAGTGATTCCAGCAGCCTAATGGGTTGGTCAGTATTTGTCAGTGATGTGAGACGTGGATCATGGGTTTTCGCTGTCTGCTGGTTATCGGCTGTATGTGCTTTGCCTTGATGGCGGGGGCTGCGCCCGTGCCTGTCGCTGCGCAAGCGCAGCTCTCTGTGCCGCAACGCGAATGGCTGGCGCAGCACCCGGAGTTGCGGGTGGGACTGGTCTTGCAGGCGCCGTATGCGCAATACGACCGGCGCCTGCAGCGTTTGTCGGGGGCCAATGTCGAGTTGATGCAATGGCTGGCCAAGGCCCTGAACATCGAGCTGACGTGGCGCAATTTCCCCACTCAGGAGCAACTGGAAGCCGCCCTGCGCGACGGCGAGGTGGACATCGCCCCCGGCCTGCAGCAAACCCCGGCCGGTTTGCGCCTGTGGTTGTTCACCGACCCGTACATGCGCGTGCCCCAGCGTATCGTCGGTGTGCGTGAGGGCGGCGGTGCGGTGGAATTGGAAAAACTCGACGAACATTCCCGCGTCGCCGTGCGTATGCCCAGCGCCGTGGCCGATTACCTGCGCAGCACCTATCCCGGTCTCAACCTGCAAGGCGTGCCCATGGAGCGCCAGGCCTTGCAGTTGCTGGTCAGTCAGCAGGCGCGTTACGCCGTGGTGGATGAGGCGCAACTGAGCCGCTTGTCGGGCGAGCCTGAGTTCTCCGGGCTGGCGGTGGTCGGCGATATCGGCCTGCCGCAATTGCTGCGGGTGGCGACCCGCCGCGACTGGCCGGAACTGTCCGGCATCATGGAAAGCGCGTTGCGCGCCATCCCCGCCCGCGATCTGGACCAGTTGCACAACCGCTGGCTGCAACCCAAATACCCGCGTCTGTCCGAGTCTCCCGGCCTGTGGCAAAACCTCAGCCTGCTGCTGGGGTTGCTGCTGCTCGCCAGCCTGGCGGTGGTGTTCTGGCAGCGTCGCCAGCAACGAGTGCTGGAACACAACCTGCTCGCCGCTCGCGAAGAAAGCGCCGCGCGCGCCGCCGGTGCCGAAGCGCTGCGCCTGACGCAGTTTTCCATCGATCAAAGTACCGTCGGCATCCTCTGGGTCAATTGGGACAGCCATGTGCGCTACGCCAACCTGGCGGCGGAAACCATGCTCGGTTATGGCCCCGGCGCGCTGATCGAGCGTCCGCTGGCCGATTTCGACCCGAGCCTGAGCATGGACCGTTGGCTGAACCTGTGGAAACGCGCGCGTGCCAGCGAAGAGGGCCCACAGCATTTCGCCGCCGACTGCCTGCGTGCAGACGGCAGCATCCTGCCGGCCGAGGTGTCGTTGAGCTTTCTGCGGTTTGCCGACGGCGAATACCTGGTGGTCTACCTCAATGACGTCACCGAACGTCGCCGTTATGTGGCTGCGTTGCTGCAAAGCGAAGCGCAGTTGCGCGAACTGTCGGCGCACCTGGAAACCGTGCGTGAAGAAGAAAAGGCGCGCATCGCCCGCGAAGTACACGACGAACTCGGGCAAATGCTCACCGTACTCAAGCTGGAAACCTCCATGTGCGAGCTGGCCTATGCGCAACTGGACCCCGGCCTGAACGAGCGCTTGAACAGCATGAAACGCCTGATCGCCCAACTGTTTCAATTGGTGCGCGACGTGGCCACGGCGTTGCGCCCGCCGATTCTCGACGCCGGGATCGCCTCGGCCATCGAGTGGCAGGCGCGGCGCTTCGAAGCGCGCACGCAGATTCCCTGCCTGGTGCAAGTCCCGGATAACCTGCCGGCCTTGAGCGATGCCAAGGCCATTGGCCTGTTCCGTATCCTGCAGGAGGCGCTGACCAATGTGATGCGCCATGCCCAGGCGCATACTGTCGAGCTGACCCTGGCGGTGGAGGGCAAGCAACTGCGGCTGACCATCAGCGACGACGGCGTCGGTTTCATCGAGGCCAAGGGCCGCCCGGTGTCGTTCGGCCTGGTCGGCATGCGTGAGCGCGTGCTGATCATGGGCGGGCAGTTGAACCTGGACAGCCAGCCGGGGGAGGGCACCATCCTGAGTGTGACGGTGCCATTGGATGCATAACAATAAGAGGAAACCCCTGTGATCCGTGTACTGGTAGCCGAAGACCACACCATCGTGCGTGAAGGCATCAAGCAATTGATCGGCCTGGCCAAAGACTTGCTGGTGGTGGGCGAGGCGGGCAATGGCGAGCAGTTGCTGGAGACCTTGCGCCATGTGCCTTGCGAGGTGGTGTTGCTGGATATCTCGATGCCTGGCGTCAACGGCCTGGAAGCCATCGCGCGGATTCGTGCGCTGAGCAATCCGCCGGCGATCCTGGTGCTGTCGATGCACGATGAAGCGCAGATGGCCGCGCGGGCCCTGAAGGTAGGCGCGGCCGGTTATGCCACCAAGGACAGCGACCCGGCCCTGCTCTTGATGGCGATTCGCAAGGTCGCGGCTGGCGGGCGCTATATCGACCCGGACCTGGCCGATCGCATGGTCTTCGAGGTCGGCCTGACCGATTCGCGACCTTTGCATTCGCTGCTGTCGGAACGCGAGTTCTCGGTGTTCGAACGCCTGGCCCAGGGCGCCAACGTCAACGACATCGCCCAGCAACTGGCGTTGAGCAGCAAGACCATCAGCACCCATAAGGCACGCCTGATGCAAAAGCTCAACATCACCTCCCTGGCCGAACTGGTGAAGTACGCCATGGAGCACAAGCTGCTCTGACGACATGCCTGTTTGCGACCTCCTTCAGGGCGCCATTTGCCCGTTCTCGGCGCTTGCAGGCTGGCGCTCATAGCGGCGCTGTTCTATCCCCGTCATCGCTGTAGGGCGTTCCCTACCCCCAACCTTCCATCCGGCTGATGTGATTCTCTCCTGGCCCCCGATTTCCGGGGCCCCGCCCCTGGACTACGCTTGTGCCACAGCAGTCCAAAATACAAAGGTGCGGGTATGAGCGAGGCGGATTCAAATGATGTGCTGGTCAGCTTTCGTGGCGTGCAGAAGAGCTACGACGGCGAGAACCTGATCGTCAAAGACCTCAACCTGGAGATTCGCAAGGGCGAGTTCCTCACCCTGCTAGGGCCGTCGGGTTCGGGTAAGACCACCAGCCTGATGATGCTGGCCGGCTTCGAAACGCCGACTGCCGGCGAAATCCAGCTGGCCGGGCGTGCCATCAACCACGTGCCGCCGCACAAGCGCGATATCGGCATGGTGTTCCAGAACTACGCGTTGTTCCCGCACATGACCGTGGCCGAGAACCTGGCGTTTCCCCTGTCGGTGCGAGGGTTGAGCAAGACCGATATCAGCGAGCGGGTCAAGCGCGTGCTGAGCATGGTCCAGCTCGACGCCTTCGCCCAACGCTACCCGGCGCAACTCTCCGGCGGCCAGCAACAGCGTGTGGCATTGGCCCGGGCGCTGGTGTTCGAACCGCAGCTGGTGCTGATGGACGAACCCCTCGGCGCCCTCGACAAGCAATTGCGCGAACACATGCAGATGGAGATCAAGCACCTGCACCAACGCCTCGGCGTGACCGTGGTGTATGTGACCCACGACCAGGGCGAAGCCTTGACCATGTCCGACCGGGTGGCCGTGTTCCATCAGGGCGAGATCCAGCAGATTGCGGCGCCACGTACCCTGTACGAAGAGCCGAAAAATACCTTCGTCGCCAACTTCATCGGCGAAAACAACCGCCTCAACGGTCGCCTGCACAGCCACACCGGCGACCGCTGCGTGGTGGAACTGGCGCGCGGCGAGAAAGTCGAGGCACTGGCGGTGAACGTCGGCCAGGTTGGCGGCCCGGTGACCTTGTCGGTGCGGCCTGAGCGCGTCAGCCTCAATGGCTCCAGCGAACGTTGCGTGAACCGCTTCTCTGGGCGAGTAGCGGAATTTGTCTACCTGGGCGACCACGTGCGCGTGCGCCTGGAAGTCTGCGGCATGACCGATTTTTTTGTGAAACAACCGATCGCCGAGCTGGACCCGGCACTGGCGGTCGGCGACGTGGTACCGATTGGCTGGCAAGTCGAGCACGTTCGCGCACTCGACCCACTTCTAGAGGCGAAATAATCGCCCCCATGGCTTCACCAACCCTGCACGTGGAGAGAACAACAATGTTGAGATCCCTTAAGTATTCCGCACTGGCGATCGGCTTGATCGGCGCGACCCAGGCCATGGCTGGCCCGGATCTGACGGTCGTGTCCTTTGGTGGCGCGAACAAGGCCGCACAGGTCAAGGCTTTCTATGCACCGTGGGAAAGTGCGGGCAACGGCAAAATCGTCGCCGGCGAGTACAACGGTGAGATGGCCAAGATCAAAGCCATGGTCGACACCAAGAGCGTGTCCTGGGACCTGGTGGAAGTGGAGTCGCCGGAACTGTCCCGTGGTTGCGACGAAGACATGTTCGAGCCGCTGGACCCGAAACTGTTCGGCAACAGCGCTGACTACGTCAAAGGCGCGATCCAGCCATGCGGCGTGGGCTTCTTCGTGTGGTCGACCGTACTCGCCTACAACGCTGACAAGCTGAGCAGCGCGCCGACCAGTTGGGCGGACTTCTGGGACACCAAGAAATTCCCTGGCAAGCGCGGCCTGCGCAAGGGTGCCAAATACACCCTCGAATTCGCGTTGATGGCTGACGGCGTGGCGCCGAAGGATGTGTACAAAGTGCTGGCCGGCAAAGACGGCCAGGACCGTGCGTTCAAAAAGCTCGACGAACTCAAGCCGTCGATCCAGTGGTGGGAAGCCGGCGCGCAACCGCCGCAGTACCTCGCCTCGGGTGACGTAGTGATGAGCTCGGCCTACAACGGTCGCATCGCTGCCGTACAGAAAGAGAGCAACCTGAAAGTGGTCTGGAACGGTGGCATCTACGACTTCGACGCGTGGGCTATTCCAAAAGGCCTGGCCAAGGATCGCGCAGAAGCGGCGAAGAAGTTCATCGCCTTCTCGGTGCAGCCGCAGCAGCAGAAGATCTACTCGGAAAACATCGCTTACGGCCCGGCCAACACCCAAGCCGTACCGTTGCTGGCCAAGGACGTGCTCAAAGACATGCCGACCACGCCTGAGAACATCGCCAACCAGGTGCAGATCGATGTGAGCTTCTGGGCGGATAACGGCGAGCAACTTGAGCAGCGCTTCAATTCCTGGGCTGCCAAGTAACTCCATGTGGGAGGGGGCTTGCCCCCTCTCACAGGGGATCTGCTGCGTTTGGCAGAGTGCATTCATTTTCAAGTTTCGGAGTTAGCCATGGCCATCGCCGTTCCCTCGACCGAGGTCAACAGCCCCACCCTCAAGCAGCGCCTGGCGCGTGCCGAGCGGCTTAATCGCTGGAAGGCCCAGGCCTTGATTGCGCCGCTGGTGCTGTTTTTGCTGCTGGTGTTCCTGGTGCCGATCGTTGCGCTGTTGTACAAAAGTGTCGGCAACCCGGAAGTCGTGGGCGGCCTGCCGCGCACGGTGGTGGCGGTGAAGACCTGGGACGGTCGCGGCTTGCCTGGCGAGCCGGTGTACCAGGCGCTCAGCGAAGACCTTGGCGAAGCGCGCAAGAACCAGACCCTCGGCGATCTGTCGAAACGCTTGAACATGGAACTGGCCGGCTATCGCAGCCTGCTGACCAAAACCGCGCGGGCGCTGCCGTTTACCGAAGCGCCGGCCTCTTATAAAGAAGCGTTGGAAACCCTCGACGAACGCTGGGGCGACCCGGCGTACTGGCAGGCGATCCGGCGCAATACCAGCAGCCTGACGCCGTACTATCTGCTGGCGGCCGTCGATCACCGCATCGACGACCTCGGCGAAGTGGCCCCGGCCACGCCGGACCAGGCGATCTACCTGGACATCTTCGCCCGCACCTTCTGGATGGGCCTGGTGATCACTTTTGTCTGCCTGCTGTTGGCCTATCCGCTGGCCTACCTGCTGGCGAACCTGCCGGCACGGCAAAGCAACCTGCTGATGATTCTGGTGCTGCTGCCGTTCTGGACCTCGATCCTGGTGCGCGTGGCGGCGTGGATCGTGCTGCTGCAGTCCGGTGGCCTGATCAACAGCGCGCTGATGGGCATGGGCCTGATCGATAAGCCGCTGGAGCTGGTGTTCAACCGCACCGGGGTCTACATCTCCATGGTGCATATCCTGCTGCCGTTCATGATTCTGCCGATCTACAGCGTGATGAAAGGCATCTCGCCGACCTACATGCGCGCTGCGATTTCCCTGGGCTGTCACCCATTCGCCAGCTTCTGGCGCGTGTACTTCCCGCAAACCTACGCCGGTGTGGGCGCAGGCTGCCTGCTGGTGTTCATCCTGGCGATTGGTTACTACATCACCCCAGCCTTGCTGGGCAGCCCGAACGACCAGATGGTCAGCTACTTCGTGGCCTTCTACACCAACACCAGCATCAACTGGGGCATGGCGACCGCGTTGGGCGGCTTGCTGCTGCTGGCCACCGTGCTGCTGTACCTGATCTACAACCGGCTGGTGGGCGCCAGCCGCCTGCGCCTGAGCTAAGGAGACCTTGCGATGCTGAGCCCTTATATGTCGCCCGTGGAGCGGGTGTGGTTCTACAGCTTGCGGATCCTCTGCGGCTTGATCCTGCTGTTCCTGATTCTGCCTGTGCTGGTGATCATCCCGCTGTCGTTCAACAGCGGCAGCTTCCTGGTGTACCCGCTGCAAGGCTTCTCGCTGCACTGGTACCAGGACTTTTTCGCCTCGGCCGAATGGATGCGGGCGCTGAAGAACAGCGTCATCGTCGCCCCGGCGGCCACCGTGCTGGCCATGGTGTTCGGCACGTTGGCGGCGATCGGCCTGACCCGTGGGCATTTCCCCGGTAAGGCGCTGGTGATGGCCCTGGTGATTTCGCCGATGGTGGTGCCGGTGGTGATCATCGGCGTGGCCAGTTACCTGTTCTTCGCGCCGCTGGGGCTGGGTAACAGTTTCTTTTCGCTGATCGTGGTCCATGCCGTGTTGGGCGTGCCGTTTGTGATCATCACGGTGTCCGCGACCTTGCAGGGTTTCAACCATAACCTGGTGCGGGCAGCGGCCAGCCTGGGGGCATCGCCGTTGACCGCATTTCGCCGGGTGACCTTGCCGCTGATCGCGCCGGGGGTGATTTCCGGGGCGCTGTTCGCGTTTGCCACCTCGTTCGACGAAGTGGTGGTGACGCTGTTCCTCGCCGGCCCCGAGCAAGCGACCCTGCCGCGCCAGATGTTCAGCGGTATCCGCGAAAACCTCAGCCCGACGATTGCCGCCGCGGCGACCTTGCTGATTGCTTTCTCGGTGTTGCTGCTGCTGACCCTGGAATGGCTGCGCGGCCGTAGCGAGAAGTTGCGCACCGCCCAGGTCTAAATGTGGGAGGGGGCAAGCCCCCTCCCACAATCGGTTCTGTGACCATTCAGCTGTTGAATGGAAGACAACCGATCTCCGTCAGCTACTCTTGTGCCAGCCCACAATCGACAAGAGGCCGCGCACATGAGTACTTCCTCATTCAAGATCGCCCACAAACTGTTGACTGGCGCCGGCGCCATCGAGCAATTGGCCGCAGAGTTGACGCGGCTGGATGTCGACAACCCGCTGATCGTCACCGATGCCGCGCTGGTCAAGTCCGGCACCGTGGCGCTGGCGCTGGCGCATTTGGGCGAGCGCTCTTACGAGATCTTCGACCGGGTGCTGCCCGACCCGGAAATCGCCATTGTCGAAGATTGCATGCGCGCCTACCGCGAAGGCGGGCATGACGGCCTGATCGGCCTGGGCGGCGGCAGTGCGATCGATATCGCCAAGAGCGTGGCGGCCTATGCCGGATACCACGGCGCGCTGGCGGACCTGTTCGGTGTCGATCAGGTGCCGCGCAAGGGCCCGCCGCTGATCGCCATTCCCACGACGGCCGGCACCGGCTCGGAAGTGACCAACGTCGCGATCCTCTCCGACAAGGCCGCGCAACTGAAAAAGGGCATCGTCAGTGACTTCCTGCTGCCGGACGTCGCACTCATCAGCCCGCAGATGACCCTGACCTGCCCGCGCAGCGTCACCGCCGCCAGTGGCGTGGATGCGCTGGTGCATGCCATTGAGTCCTACCTGTCGCTGAACGCCTCGCCGATTACCGATGCCTTGGCCATCGGCGCGATCAAGCTGATTGCCAAGGCGTTGCCCAAGGCTTACGCCAACCCGGCCAACCTGCAGGCCCGCGACGACATGGCCACCGCCAGCCTGATGGCCGGGATGGCGTTCGGTAACGCCGGGGTCGGCGCGGTGCATGCGTTGGCGTATCCGCTGGGCGGGCGCTTCAATATCGCCCATGGCGTGAGCAATGCGCTGTTGCTGCCGTATGTCATGCACTGGAACAAGCTGGCGTGTGTCGAACGCATGCAGGACATTGCCCAGGCCATGGGCGTGAATGTCACCGGCCTGAGCATCAATGACGCCGCCGACCAGGCGGTTGAGGCGATGACGCGACTGTGCGCCGCGGTGGAGATCCCATCGGGCCTGCGCAGCTTCGGTATCCCCGAAGACGCACTCGCCGCGATGGCCGTGGAAGCGGCGGGTATCGAGCGCCTGATGTGCAACAATCCGCGCCAACTCAGCGCTGCCGATATCGAGAAAATCTATCGGGCGGCGTACTAGCCGTTGAGTTAGGTCACGGTGCGCTGGGCAAAGCATGAGGTATACAATGCGCGCCATTGTGATTTAGCTCAAAAAAGGTGCGTCATGCAGCCCTTCGTTATCGCTCCATCGATTCTCTCCGCCGACTTCGCCCGTCTGGGTGAGGAAGTGGACAACGTGTTGGCCGCCGGTGCCGACTTCGTCCACTTCGATGTCATGGACAACCACTACGTCCCCAACCTGACCATCGGCCCGATGGTTTGCGCGGCGTTGCGCAAGTACGGTGTCACCGCGCCGATCGACGCGCACCTGATGGTCAGCCCGGTAGACCGCATCGTCGGGGACTTCATTGAAGCGGGCGCGACTTACATCACCTTCCACCCGGAAGCCTCGCTGCACGTCGACCGCACCCTGCAACTGATCCGCGAAGGCGGCTGCAAGGCGGGCCTGGTGTTCAACCCGGCCACCCCGCTGGACGTGCTCAAGTACGTGATGGACAAAGTCGACATGGTGCTGCTGATGAGCGTCAACCCAGGTTTCGGCGGGCAGAAGTTCATCCCCGGCACCCTCGACAAGCTGCGCGAAGCCCGTGCGCTGATCGATGCCTCGGGGCGTGAGATCCGCCTGGAAATCGACGGCGGGGTCAACGTCAACAATATCCGCGAAATCGCTGCCGCCGGCGCCGACACCTTTGTCGCCGGCTCGGCGATCTTCAATGCGCCGAACTACCAGGACGTCATCGCCAAGATGCGTGCGGAACTGGCGCTGGCGCGTCCATGAGCGGCTTCGAGCGGCTGTTCCCCGGCAAACTGCCACGGCTGGTGATGTTCGATCTGGACGGTACGTTGATCGACTCGGTGCCGGACCTGGCGGCGGCGGTGGACGAGATGCTGCTCAAGCTGGGGCGCAAGCCGGTCGGTATCGAGTCGGTGCGCAAATGGGTCGGCAACGGTGCGCAGGTACTGGTACGCCGGGCGCTGGCCAACCACATCGAGGCCGAGGGGGTCGATGATGTCGAGGCCGAACATGCCCTGGAATTGTTCAACCTCGCCTATGAAGACCACCACGAACTGACCGTGGTGTACCCCGGCGTGCGCGACACTCTCAAATGGCTGAGCAAGCAGGGCGTGGAAATGGCCCTGATCACCAACAAGCCGGAGCGCTTCGTCGCGCCGTTGCTGGACCAGATGAAAATCGGTCGTTATTTCCGCTGGATCATCGGTGGCGATACCTTGCCGCAGAAGAAACCCGACCCGGCGGCGCTGTTTTTCGTGATGAAAATGGCCAATATCCCGGCGTCCCAGTCGTTGTTTGTCGGCGATTCGCGTAGCGATGTGCTGGCGGCCAAGGCGGCGGGCGTGCAGTGCGTGGCCTTGAGTTACGGCTATAACCACGGTCGGCCGATCGCCGAAGAGTCGCCCGCGCTGGTAATTGATGACCTGCGCCGACTAATCCCCGGTTGCTTGGGAGCGGGCGCTGAGATAACGTTGGCCGACACCGATCCATCCCCTTCTGGAAATACCATCGTGGTAGTCACTCGCAAACTCTGGATGAAAGTTATCAAGGCCCTGGCCCGCTGGCGTTGGCGCGCCTGACTGAATCCTGGCCGCGCTGCGGCACGTTTGCACACCTGACTGTTAGACCCTCATGCCACGAGGCACCTCATGATCCGCGAAGAATTCCTGCGCTTGGCCGCTGCCGGCTACAACCGTATCCCCCTGGCCTGCGAAACCCTGGCCGACTTCGACACGCCGCTGTCGATCTACCTGAAGCTGGCCGACGCGCCAAACTCCTACCTGCTTGAATCGGTACAGGGCGGCGAGAAGTGGGGCCGTTACTCGATCATCGGCCTGCCGTGCCGCACCGTCATGCGCGTGTACGACCATCACGTCAGCATCACCCATGACGGCGTCGAGATCGAAAGCCATGACGTCGAAGACCCACTGGCCTTCGTCGAAACCTTCAAGGCGCGCTACAACGTGCCGACCATCCCTGGGCTGCCGCGTTTCAACGGCGGCCTGGTCGGGTATTTCGGCTACGACTGCGTGCGTTATGTGGAAAAACGCCTGGGTAAATGCCCGAACCCCGATCCATTGGGCGTTCCGGACATTCTGCTGATGGTCTCCGACGCCGTGGTGGTGTTCGACAACCTCGCCGGCAAGATGCATGCAATCGTGCTGGCCGACCCCTCCCAGAGCGATGCGTTCGAGCAAGGCCTGGCCAGCCTCGAAGCCCTGCTGGAAAAACTGCGCCAGCCGATCACCCCGCGTCGCGGCCTGGATTTGCGCCGTCCGCCGGCGGCCGACCCGGTGTTCCGCTCCAGCTTTACCCAGGATGACTACGAGCGGGCGGTCGATACCATCAAGGAATACATCCTCGCTGGAGACTGCATGCAGGTGGTGCCGTCGCAACGCATGTCCATCGACTTCAAGGCCGCGCCGATCGACCTGTACCGCGCGCTGCGTTGCTTCAACCCGACGCCGTACATGTACTTCTTCAACTTCGGCGACTTCCACGTCGTCGGCAGTTCGCCGGAAGTGCTGGTGCGCGTCGAAGACAACCTGATCACCGTGCGCCCGATCGCCGGTACTCGCCCGCGTGGCGCGACCGAGGAAGCGGACCTGGCGCTCGAAGAAGAGCTGCTCAGCGACGACAAGGAAATCGCCGAGCATCTCATGCTGATCGACCTGGGCCGCAATGACACCGGGCGCGTCTCGGAAATCGGTTCGGTGAAGTTGACGGAGAAGATGGTCATCGAGCGCTACTCCAACGTGATGCACATCGTCTCCAACGTCACCGGCGAATTGAAGGCCGGCCTGACCGCGATGGACGCGCTGCGGGCGATTCTGCCGGCGGGCACCTTGTCGGGCGCGCCGAAGATTCGCGCGATGGAGATCATCGACGAGCTCGAGCCGGTCAAGCGCGGTGTCTACGGCGGCGCCGTGGGGTATTTCGCCTGGAACGGCAACATGGACACCGCCATTGCGATTCGCACGGCGGTGATCAAGGACGGGGAACTGCATGTGCAGGCCGGTGGCGGGATCGTCGCCGACTCGGTGCCGGCCCTCGAATGGGAAGAAACCCTGAACAAGCGCCGCGCCATGTTCCGTGCAGTGGCGTTGGCTGAACAGACCCCCCAGGGCTAAGAATTCTTGAGGTTTCCCCCATGTTGCTGATGATTGATAACTACGACTCCTTTACCTACAACGTTGTGCAGTACCTGGGCGAACTCGGTGCCGAGGTCAAGGTGGTGCGCAACGACGAACTGACCGTCGCCGAAATCGCCGCCCTGAACCCGGAGCGCATTGTGGTTTCGCCGGGGCCCTGCACGCCGACCGAGGCGGGCATCTCCCTGGAGGCGATCAAATACTTCGCCGGCAAGCTGCCGATCCTCGGCGTGTGCCTGGGTCACCAGTCCATCGGCCAGGCGTTTGGCGGTGAGGTGGTGCGGGCGCGCCAAGTGATGCACGGCAAGACCAGCCCGGTGTTCCATAACAACCTCGGCGTGTTCGAAGGCCTCAACCTGCCGGTCACCGTGACGCGCTACCATTCGCTGGTGGTCAAGCGCGAAACCCTGCCCGACTGCCTGGAATTGACCGCCTGGACCCAGCTGGAAGACGGCTCGGTCGACGAGATCATGGGCTTGCGCCACAAGACACTGAACATCGAAGGGGTGCAGTTTCACCCCGAGTCGATCCTGACCGAGCAGGGCTACGAGCTGTTCGCCAACTTTCTCAAGCAGAGCGGCGGCACGCGCTAAGGACTTTTCATGGATATCAAGACTGCCCTGAGCCGTATCGTCGGCCATCTGGACCTGAGCACCGCGGAAATGAGCGATGTGATGCGTGAGATCATGACCGGTCAATGCACCGACGCGCAGATCGGCGCGTTCATGATGGCGATGCGTATGAAGAGCGAGAGCATCGACGAAATCGTCGGCGCCGTGTCGGTGATGCGCGAGCTGGCGGACAAGGTCGAGCTCAAGACCCTCGACGGCGTGGTCGACGTGGTCGGCACCGGCGGCGACGGTGCGAATATTTTCAACGTGTCCACGGCGGCCTCCTTCGTGGTCGCGGCAGCGGGTTGCACCGTGGCCAAACACGGCAACCGAGCGGTGTCCGGCAAAAGCGGCAGCGCGGATCTGCTCGAAGCGGCCGGGATCTACCTGAACCTGACCCCCGTACAAGTGGCGCGCTGCATCGACAACGTGGGCATCGGCTTCATGTTTGCGCAGTCCCACCACGGCGCGATGAAACACGCCGCCGGCCCGCGCAAGGATCTCGGCCTGCGCACCCTGTTCAACATGCTCGGCCCGCTTACGAATCCGGCCGGTGTGAAGCATCAGGTGGTCGGCGTGTTCAGCCAGGCGTTGTGCCGGCCGTTGGCCGAAGTGTTGCAGCGCCTGGGCAGCAAGCATGTGCTTGTGGTGCATTCCAAAGATGGCCTGGACGAATTCAGCCTGGCGGCGCCGACCTTTGTGGCGGAGCTGAAGAATGATCAGATCACCGAATATTGGGTCGAGCCCGAAGACCTCGGCATGAAGAGCCAGAGCCTGCATGGCCTGGCAGTGGAAAGCCCGGCGGACTCCCTGGCGCTGATTCAGGATGCCTTGGGGCGTCGCAAGACCGAAAACGGCCAGAAAGCCGCCGAAATGATTGTGCTCAATGCCGGTGCCGCGCTTTATGCCGCCGATCACGCCTATAGTCTTAACGAAGGCGTGGCCCTCGCGCATGATGCATTGCACACCGGCCTTGCCCGCGAGAAGCTCGAAGAACTGGGGGCCTTTACTGCGGTGTTCAAGATGGAGAATGAAGGATGAGTGTGCCGACCGTTCTGGAAAAGATCCTGGCCCGCAAAGCCGAAGAAGTCGCGGAACGCCGTGCCCGCGTGAGCCTGGCCGAGCTGGAAAGCCAGGCGAAAATCGCCGATGCGCCGCGTGGCTTCGCCAAGGCATTGATCGCTCAGGCCAAGCTCAAGCAGCCGGCTGTCATCGCTGAAATCAAGAAGGCCTCGCCAAGCAAAGGCGTGATCCGCGAAAACTTCGTACCGGCCGACATCGCCGCCAGCTATGAGAGAGGCGGGGCGACTTGCCTCTCCGTGCTGACTGATGTCGATTTCTTCCAGGGTTCCGACCTGTTCCTGCAACAGGCCCGCGCCGCGTGCAAGTTGCCGGTGATCCGCAAGGACTTCATGATCGATCCATACCAGATCGTTGAAGCCCGTGCCCTGGGCGCCGACTGTGTGCTGCTGATCGTCTCCGCGCTGGATGACGTGAAGATGGCCGAGCTGGCGGCCGTGGCCAAAAGCGTCGGCCTCGACGTGCTGGTGGAAGTCCACGACGGCGATGAGCTGGAACGTGCGCTGAAAACCCTCGACACACCGCTGGTGGGGGTCAACAACCGCAACCTGCACACCTTCGAAGTCAGCCTGGAAAACACCCTCGACCTGCTGCCGCGTATCCCGCGCGACCGCCTGGTGATTACCGAAAGCGGCATTGTTAACCGCGCCGACGTGGAACTGATGGAAATCAGCGACGTGTATTCGTTCCTGGTGGGCGAGACCTTCATGCGCGCCGAGAACCCGGGCGCCGAACTGCAACGCCTGTTCTTCCCGGAGCGTGGTGTGGCAGTCAGCGGTTCGACCCTGGATTGATCAAACCGCGGTCAGTATTTGAAGTGCGGTCAACATGTGGGAGGGGCGGTGCGACGGTTCGACTTGCCCCCGATGGCGGTGTATCAGTTGATAGATGTACTGACTGACACTCCGCCATCGGGGGCAAGCCCCCTCCCACATTCACATTGGGTTTTGTATTTATTCAGCGAGGTAGGTGTTCGATGATCCAGCCAGTGTCGATGAGCGTCGAAGCCGGGCTTGCTGCCGAGCAAAACCTGCTGGCGGCTGTTTGTGCAGGGGAGCAGGCGTTTGGCCTGCTGTTCTGGCAGCCCAGTGATCAGGCATTGGTGATGCCGCGGCGCTTGAGCCGACTGCCGGGGTTTGACGTGGCCAGCCAAGTGTCAGCCGCGGCCGGCTGGCCGGTGCTGTTACGCGAAACCGGCGGCGAGCCGGTGCCGCAATCAAACGCCACGGTCAATATCGCCCTGGTCTACGCACCGCCGCGCAGCGAAGGCGATCAGGGGCGCATCGAAACCGGCTACCTGCGTTTGTGCCAGCCGATCTGTGACTTGCTGATCGAACTGGGCGGCGATGCTTCCGTCGGCGAAATCGACGGCGCGTTCTGCGACGGCCGCTACAACGTCAACCTCAATGGCCGCAAAATGGTCGGCACCGCCCAGCGCTGGCGCCAAAGTGGTGGCCGTCCGGTGGGGCTGGTACACGGAGCCTTGTTGCTGGACAACAATCGCGAAGAACTGATCGCGGCGGTCAATCGCTTCAATCAAGCCTGCGGCCTGGAACAGCGCGTTCGCGCCGACAGCCATATCGCCCTGCACGAAGCCTTCCCCGCACCGGACGCGCTCAGCCGGCTGGATGCGTTGTACCGGCAGATGCTGGCCAGCTTCCTGCCGGTTTAACGGGTGCCGAACACCACCATCGTCTTGCCTTTGACGTCTACCAGGTTGCGTTCTTCCAGATCCTTGAGCACGCGACCGACCATCTCCCGTGAACAACCGACAATGCGCCCGATCTCCTGGCGCGTGACTTTGATCTGCATACCATCGGGGTGAGTCATCGCGTCAGGCTGCTTGCACAGCTCCAACAGACAGCGGGCCACACGGCCGGTGACATCAAAGAATGCCAGGTCGCCGACTTTGCGCGTGGTGTCCCGCAGGCGCTGGGCAATCTGGCCGCTCAGTGCATAAAGGATGTCGGGATCGTGCTGGGTCAGTTCACGAAACTTCGTGTAACTGATCTCGGCCACTTCGCTCTCGATTTTGGTCCGCACCCAGGCGCTGCGCTCCTGTTCTTTGCCCGCTTGTTCAAATAACCCCAGCTCGCCGAAGAAATCGCCGGTATTGAGGTAGGCAATGATCATCTCGCGGCCGTCTTCATCCTCGATCAGGATGGTGACCGAGCCCTTGATAATGAAGAACAGTGTTTCGGAGCGTTCGCCTGCGCAGATGATGTTGTGCTTGGCCGGGTAACGACGACTCTGGCAATGCGTCAGCAGTCTGTCGAGATTCTTGATCTTGGGTATGGGAGTAAAAGCAACCATGGTTGTATCCCGAAAAAGACTGCACAGGGTGGTTGGAATTGTTTTTATCCAGCTGTATCTGCATTGATACACGTTGTACAAAGGATGGCAATGCGCCATTCATTTGGCGCCAGCTTACCAGACACATTGTGACTCGATTAGCCAATTTACCGGGTAACTGTGGCGATTGATGGTTTTACGCGCAAAAGCTGCCGGCCGCGGGCCGTGTGCTAAGCTGGCGACCCTTTTTTAGCAGTGGAGTCTGGGCGATGAAGGCACGCATCCAATGGGCGGGCGAAGCCATGTTCCTCGGTGAGTCGGGCAGTGGCCATGTCGTGGTCATGGACGGTCCGCCGGAAGCCGGTGGCCGCAACCTGGGCGTACGCCCGATGGAAATGCTCCTGCTTGGTGTAGGCGGTTGCAGCAATTTCGACGTGGTCAGCATTCTGAAAAAGTCCCGCCAGGCCGTGGAAAGCTGCGAAGCCTTCCTCGAAGCCGAGCGTGCGACTGAAGATCCCAAGGTGTTCACCAAGATCCATATGCATTTCGTGGTCAAGGGCCGGGCGCTGAAAGAAGCCCAAGTCAAACGTGCCATCGAGCTGTCGGCCGAGAAGTATTGCTCGGCGTCGATCATGCTGGGCGCGGCCGGTGTCGCCATTACCCATGATTACGAAATCATTGAGTTGGGCTGATCCAGGGATTCGTCGGCAATAAAGACAGGGCGCTTTGATAGCGCCCTTTTTTGCAGGTTAGATGCGGTAGGTGCTTTTGGTCATGACCTTGGCCATCAGGCTCATGCCAAACCTCACCGGCGCCGGGAAGCGGAAACCACCGGCGTCCAGTGCGCTTTCTGCGTGGTGTTCTTCGTCGATACGCATCTGTTCAAGAATCGCCCGGGACTTTTCGTCTTCGGTCGGTAACTGTTCCAGGTGCTCATCCAGGTGCTTGCATACTTGCTGTTCCGTGGCCGCGACAAACCCCAGGCTGACTTTGTCGCTGATCAAGCCGGCTGCGGCGCCAATCCCAAACGACAGGCCATAGAACAGCGGGTTCAGCACGCTGGGATGGCTGCCCAATTGGCGAATGCGTTGCTCGCACCAGGCCAGGTGGTCGATTTCTTCCTCGGCGGCATGCTCCATGGCTGCGCGCACTTGCGGCAGCTTGGCGGTCAGCGCCTGGCCCTGGTACAGCGCCTGGGCACAGACTTCGCCGGTATGGTTGATACGCATCAGGCCGGCGACGTGGCGGGTGTCGGTCTCGTTCATCTGTGCATCGGGCTGCACGATGGCGGGCGACGGGCGATACGGCTGGCCGCTGAATGGCAGCAGCGTGCGTATGGCCGTGTCGGCTTGCAACAACAGACGGTCAATCGGCGAGTAGTGACGTTGGGTAGTCATGCTGACCTCCGGGAAGAATCTCGGCGGCCAGTTTACCGCAAGAGAGGGCGAAGCGTTTGCGTTGAGTCAAGGGCATGGGGTCGCATGCGGGAGGCCGGCGACCCGTGTGTCAGGCGTATCAGCCCGGCGGCCAGTTCATCTGGCGCTGACCCAGCACATGCATGTGGATATGGTAAACGGTCTGTCCACCGTCTTCATTGCAGTTCATCACCACACGAAAGCCCTTCTCGCAGCCCTGTTCCAGGGCCAGGCGCTGAGCGGTGAACAGGATGTGCCCAGCCAGGGTTTTGTCGCTTTCGGTCAGATCGTTCAGGGTGCGGATCGGTTTTTTCGGGATAACCAGAAAATGTACCGGCGCTTGTGGGGCGATATCGTGGAAGGCGAGGACCTGATCATCTTCATAGATGATCTTCGCGGGTATTTCTCTGTTGATGATCTTGGTGAACAGAGTATCCAAAGCTGTTTCTCCATGGTGAATGTGCAGGGTGAGTGTACTCAGGCCTTCAGCGCGGGCAATAGGCCTTGTTGATCGCGCCGGCGAGCTTGCGGGTCAGCCAGCGTGGGCTCAAGCGCGGACTAAAGGCGAGCCAGCGATTGCGGCGGCCGGGGATGATGATGGCTTGGTTTTTTTCCAGGGCGCGCACGGTGTAGAGCGCCACTTCTTCCGGGCTCATCAAGTGCGCGCTGCGCTCGAGCTTGGCGGTGTCCATTTGCGCCGTGCCAAAGAAGGCCGTGCGCGTCGGGCCGGGGCACAGCACCGAGACCTTGATACCGCAGGTTTTCAATTCTTCGCGCAGGCCTTCGGAGAAGTGCAATACATAGGCTTTGCTGGCGTAGTAACTGCTCATCCACGGGCCGGGCTGGAATGCGGCGATCGAGGCGACGTTGAGGATCTGCCCGCCGCCATGCAGGGCCATGGCATTGCCGAGGGCGTGACACATACGGGTCAGGGCGAGGATGTTGACTTCGATCAGGTCCTGCTCGGTCATCCAGTCCTGGGCCAGGAACGGCCCGCTGGTGCCCATGCCAGCGCAGTTGACCAGCAAGTCGATCTGCCGCTCGCCTTCCTCAAGCTCCAACAGGAACCCGGACAAACGCAGCGGCTCACCCAGGTCGCAGGCGCGGAACAGCACCTCGACGCCGAAGCGTTGCGTCAATTCGATTGCAATGCTTTCCAACTGATCACGCTGGCGGGCCACCAGAATCAAGCTGCGGCCGCGCCGGGCCAGTGCTTCGGCCAAGGCCAGGCCGATGCCGCTGGAGGCACCGGTGATCAGAGCGTAACGGGTCATGCCTTTCTCCATCGCAACGCCGCCGGACCTGTGACAGAGGCATCACAGGCGGCGGGCGTTTTTTCACTGTTCTGGAGAGTCTACAGGTTCGGCCGCGTCGTCAGCACTTTGCACGTCTTCTTCATTGACGATCACGCTTTGATCGGCGTCTTCATCGGAGGTGATGGAGCTGCTTTCGTAGCTGCTGTCCACGTTGCTTTCGAGTTGGTCCAGGTAGCCGTTCATCCCCAAGGCCATCAAGATGATGAGCATCAACGGAATAAATGCCAGCCACAGGGAGGCCAGGACTTTCACTGCCGTGGAGTTGCGCGGTGGCGGCGCACCGTACTGGTTGGCGCCGGTGTTACCTGGCAACACCAGCAGCAGCAGCGGGAAAATGCTGTTCACCAGCGGCACCAGGTTCAGCAGGTACAGCCAGCCGGACCAGCCCAGGTCGTGCAGACGCTGCACGCCGATTTGCACGCTGACCCAGACAATCGCCACGAACAGCGCGAAACCCAGCAGCGAGCCCAGGATGATGCCCGCCGTCGGCGAAGCGGTCGCCACGGCGAAGCCGGCAGTGGCGAGGATGCCCGAGGCGACGAGCATCGCGACGGTGAGTACCAGCGTCCAGGCCAGGTAGCGCAGGCGACCGATGCGGCCATGGATCGTGAAGATCTTGAGCTCGGCGTACTCCGGCAAATCGTCACCCACTGCGGCACGCGGTGGTGCATACGGGGAGGCGGCAGGGCGGGCAGAGGGCTCGGTCTCGTGGGTTTCGTCAAGGCTGAAGGCCACGGGCTGTTCGGCTTCGATACGCGCGTCGATCCCGGCGTTCTTCAGCGCGGTGAGGTAGGTTTCGGCATCGGGGCGCGCGAGGTCGCGCTTGAGGGCGACGGGGCGACCGGTAAAGAGCTTCTCGATGGCCTCAACGTTGCTTTTGAACAATTCGGCGAGATTCAGTTTAGCGGTGGTGCTTTCGACACCCGGGAGCAGGGCTCCATCAAACACAATCTTGAAACGGTTGTCGCTCATGCGGGCATCCTTGTCATGTTACAGGGGAGGGGGCAGGCCCGCTTCAATGGGCGGGCCCGGCAAGTGTATCAGCGCGGCCAGCGCAACTGTGCCGCCTTCTCGCGGGCTTCGCGGTATTCGGCATCCAGGCGCGCAACGAGTTCATCGACGCCGGGCAAATCATCGATCTCACCGACGCCCTGGCCGGCAGACCATACGGTCTTCCAGGCCTTGGCCTCGTCGTTCAACGGCTTGAGCTTGGCGCCGAAATTGACTTCGCCTTTGCCTTGCAGGGCGGCCAGGTCGAAACCGGCGTTTGTCAGGCTCTGGCGCATGAAGCTCGCGGGCACGCCGGAGACTGCGGCAGTGTGCACGATGTCGACGGCGCCTGATGTGAGCAGCATCTCTTTATACGCATCCGGCGCGTGGCTTTCGGCGGTGGCGATAAACCGCGTGCCCAGATACGCCAGGTCCGCGCCCAGCAACTGGGCGGCCAGGATCTCGTGCCCGTGGTTGAGGCAGCCGGCCAGCAGCAGGGTTTTGTCGAAAAACTGGCGAATCTCGGCGATCAACGCGAACGGGCTCCAGGTGCCGGCATGGCCACCGGCGCCGGCGGCCACGGCGATCAGGCCGTCCACCCCGGCTTCGGCGGCTTTCTCGGCGTGACGTCGAGTGGTGACGTCATGGAAGACCAGGCCGCCGTAGCTGTGTACCGCATCGACCAACGCCTTCACCGCGCCGAGGCTGGTGATGACGATCGGCACCTTGTGCTCGACGCAGATCGCCAGGTCTGCCTCCAACCGTGGGTTGCTGTGGTGGACGATGAGGTTGACGGCGTAGGGCGCCGGGTTGCTCAACTGCGCCAGGCCCGCTTCGATTTCCTCCAGCCAGGCCTTGAAGCCACTGCTTTCGCGCTGGTTCAGTGCCGGGAAACTTCCGACCACGCCATTGCGGCAGCACGCCAGAACCAGTTGCGGATTGGAAATCAGGAACATCGGCGCGGCCACGACGGGCAGGCGCAGACGTTGTTCAAGCAAAGCGGGCAGCGACATTGGAGGTACCCCGAGGCATTGACGTTAGAACGGTTTGACCACGACCAGAATTACGATAGCCAGCAATATCAGAACCGGGAACTCATTGAACCAGCGATAAAAGACATGGCTGCGGGTGTTTTCGCCACGGGCGAAGCGTTTTACCTGTGCGCCGCACATGTGGTGGTAACCGATCAGCAGAACGACCAGGGTCAGCTTGACGTGGAGCCAGGCGCCCATATGGAAGAGGCCGGGGTTGAGGGCGATCATCCAGATGCCGAAGACCAGCGTGGCAAGCATCGACGGGCCCATGATGCCGCGATACAGCTTGCGCTCCATGACGCTGAAGCGTTCCTTGCTGACGGTGTCTTCGCTTTGGGCGTGGTAGACGAACAGGCGCGGCAGGTAGAACAGCCCGGCAAACCAGCACACGATGCTGACGATATGGAAGGCTTTGACCCATAGATAAAGCATTTTTAGTTATTCCCAGGTTCACGGTAACTGAAGATAGTAGTGGCTCATGCGTCCTTACGTCACCTTGGCGGTTGTCGCAGGACAATGCGGCCCCTATTATCGACGGCTTTCCAGTGGGTTCTTTGAGGGCAGGTTTATGGTCAAGGTCGGTATCGTCGGCGGCACGGGTTACACCGGTGTCGAATTGCTGCGTCTGTTGGCTCAGCATCCGCAAGCTGAGGTGGTGGTCATCACTTCCCGATCCGAGGCCGGCCTGGCTGTGGCCGATATGTACCCGAACCTGCGAGGCCATTACGACGGCCTGGCGTTCAGCGTGCCGGACATCAAGACCCTCGGTGCCTGTGACGTGGTGTTCTTTGCCACCCCCCACGGCGTAGCCCATGCGCTGGCCGGCGAGTTGCTGGCCGCGGGCACCAAGGTCATCGATCTGTCGGCGGACTTCCGCCTGCAGGACGCCGACGAGTGGGCCAAATGGTACGGCCAGCCACACGGCGCGCCGCAGCTGTTGGAAGAGGCGGTGTACGGCCTGCCGGAAGTCAATCGTGAGCAGATCAAGCAAGCGCGCTTGATCGCCGTGCCGGGTTGCTATCCGACCGCGACGCAGTTGGGCTTCCTGCCATTGCTCGAAGCCGGGCTGGCCGACGTTTCGCGCTTGATTGCCGACTGCAAGTCGGGCGTCAGCGGCGCCGGGCGTGGGGCGGCGGTGGGGTCGCTGTACTCCGAGACGTCGGAAAGCATGAAGGCCTACGCGGTAAAAGGGCATCGTCATCTGCCGGAAATCCGCCAGGGGCTGCGTCGCGCCGCCGGTAAGGATGTGGGGCTGACCTTCGTGCCGCACCTGACTCCGATGATCCGTGGCATTCACTCGACACTGTATGCGACGGTGGTGGATCGCTCGGTGGATTTGCAGGCGCTGTTTGAAAAGCGTTACGCCAACGAGCCGTTCGTCGATGTGATGCCGGCCGGCAGCCATCCGGAAACCCGCAGTGTGCGCGGCGCCAACGTGTGCCGGATTGCCGTGCATCGGCCGCAGGACGGTGATCTGGTGGTGGTGCTGTCGGTGATCGACAATCTGGTCAAGGGCGCTTCGGGCCAGGCGGTGCAGAACATGAACATCCTGTTCGGCCTGGATGAGAAGCTGGGCCTGTCCCACGCAGGCATGCTGCCGTAAGGCTGTCAGGTCGCCAAGCAGAAGGCCCGTCGATCGGGCCTTTTGTGTTTTTAATGGCGGCTGCGCAGATTGATATACCGTAACAATAGTTGACCGCTTTTCTAGGAGAAGCGGATAATACCGACCATTACGCATATGGCGGCGGTACGCCGGGAGATTATCAGCATGAGCGTTGAGTCCTTCACCCCCACGGCTTTGCAATTCACCCACGGTGCTGCGCACAAGGTGAAGAGCCTGGTCGATGAAGAGGGTAATGATCGCTTGAAGCTGCGCGTATTTGTTACGGGCGGCGGTTGTTCAGGGTTTCAGTACGGTTTTACCTTCGATGAAGAAGTGGCCGATGACGACACCATCGTCGAGCGCGAGGGCGTGAGCCTGGTTGTGGACCCCATGAGTTTCCAATACCTGGCAGGCGCCGAGGTGGATTACCAGGAAGGTCTGGAGGGTTCGCGTTTCGTGATCAAGAACCCTAATGCCACGACTACGTGTGGTTGCGGGTCTTCGTTCTCGATCTGATCGGTAGCGGATATAAAAACGCCGCTTGGCTTTGATCGGCCAAGCGGCGTTTTGCTGTCTGCGGATTCTGGCGGGCAGTCAGGCGGGGTAGATCGCGCCCAGCACCCGTAGCCCGCGTGCGCCAGTGACGCTGGGGCGGTTGGCGGCGATGCCTTCGAGGCAGCAATGGGCCAGCCAGGCGAAGGCCATGGCTTCGACCCAATCGGGATCTACGCCGCAGGTGGCGGTGCTGCTGACCTGGGTCGATGGCAATAGCGTGGCCAGGCGCTTCATCAGCGTGCGGTTATGCGCGCCGCCGCCGCAGACAAGCAGGGTGTTTGTCTGGGGTTGGGCGGTTTGCAGGGCCTCGACGATGGTCAGGGCCGTCAGTTCCAGCAGCGTGGCCTGGATGTCCTGGGGGGCGAAGGCGGGTAGGCGCGCCAGGTGTTGTTGCAGCCATCCCAGGTTGAACACTTCGCGCCCGGTGCTTTTCGGGCCTTTGGTCAAGAAAAAAGGGTCACTGAGCAGCGCGTTGAGCAACTGAGGTTCGACTTTGCCGCTGGCGGCCCATTGACCCTCGCGATCAAAGTGTTCGCCGCGCTGTTGATGAATCCAGGCATCCAGCAAGACATTGCCCGGGCCGCAGTCGAAGCCGGCTACGGGTTTTCCGGTCTCGATCAAGCTGAGGTTGCTGAAACCTCCGACGTTCAAAACCGCACGATTCCCGCTGCGTTCGTCAAACAGTGCTTCATGAAAGGCCGGTACCAATGGCGCACCCTGACCACCTGCGGCAACGTCGCGGCTGCGGAAGTCGCTGACCACGGTGATGCCGGTCAATTCGGTGAGCAAGGCAGGGTTGCCGATCTGTACGGTGAAGCCGCGTGCCGGTTCATGGCGGATAGTCTGCCCATGGCTGCCGATCGCGCGAATGTCCTGGGGCTTGAGGTTGTGCTGGTCGAGCAGGGCATGGATGCCCTGGGCGGCGAGTGTCACCCAGTGCTGCTGGGCCATTGCCGAGCGGGCGATCTCATCCGGGCCGCTGGCGCACAGGCCAAGCAGCTCCGCGCGCAAGCTGTCTGGCATGGGGATGTAGTGAGTGGCGATCAGCTTGATCGCCGCCTCTTGTTCGATCAGGGCGATATCCAGGCCATCGAGGCTGGTCCCTGACATCACGCCTATATAGAGCGGCATACCTTAGCGCTTCGCCGAAGCCAGCAGGGTGGAGCGCTCCTGATCCATGCGTGCCATCAGCGGTTGGCTTTGTTGCATGAAACGCGCGCGTTCGGCCTTGGCGATCGGGTCGGCCATCGGCAGTTTCTGGCCCAGCGGGTCGACGTGTACGCCATTGACCTGAAATTCATAGTGCAAGTGTGGGCCGGTGGACAAGCCGGTCGTGCCGATATAGCCGATCACCTGGCCCTGCTTCACGTTGCCGCCGGTCTGTACGCCCTTGGCGAAGCCTTGCATGTGGCCATACAGCGTGCGGTAGGTGTTGCCGTGCTGGATGATCACGGTGTTGCCGTAACCGCCGCGACGTCCGGCCAACAGTACCTTGCCGTCACCTGCGGCCTTGATGGGCGTGCCGCGCGGCGCTGCATAGTCGACGCCTTTGTGGGCGCGGATTTTGTTCAGGATGGGGTGCTTGCGTCCCATGGAGAAGCGCGAGCTGATGCGGGCGAAATCCACAGGTGTGCGGATAAAGGCCTTGCGCATGCTGTTGCCATCAGCGGTGTAGTAACTGCTGTTGCCTTGTTTGTTGGTGTAGCGCACGGCGGTGTAGGTCTTGCCGCGGTTGGTAAAGCGCGCGGAGAGGATATTGCCGGTGCCGACCACTTTGCCGTTGGCGACCTTCTGCTCGTAGATCACGTCGAATTCGTCACCCTGGCGGATGTCCTGGGCGAAGTCGATGTCGTAGCCAAACACGCTGGCCATGTCCATGGTCATGCTGTGGGACAAGCCGGCACGAGCGGCCGATTGCGACAGCGAGCTGTTGATGACGCCATGTACGTAGGCGGAGCGCATCACTGGCTTGGTGGTGATGCGATTGAACGCGAAACCTTTGGCACCCTTGGTCAGGGTGATGCTTTCCAGGTCGCTGAGGTTGCTGTGCAGGTTGTTCAGCTGGCCATCTGGGGTCAGTTCGAATTCGAGTTTTTGACCGCGTTTGAGCTGGGTGAATTGCTTGGCTTGTTTATCGCTGGCCAAGACCTCATTAACCGTAGTGGCAGGTAGGCCGACCTTCTCGAACAGGGTGGAAAGCGTGTCGCCCTTGCCGACGAGCACCTCGCGATGCTGAGGGCTCTTGGCCTGCGCTACGGCAGGTGCAGCCTGCTGCTGGGCGGTTTTGTCGGTTTCGTCCGGGGCGCTTTCGATCTGGGCAAACGGCGAATCGACGGGTGCATTTGTGGCTTGTTGCGCGTCGGAAGCGTCTTGATCTTGTGTCAGTTGTTCTGCGGGACTTTCCAGGTCAAGGCTCAGGGATGTTCGTTTGGCTTCTACGTCACTGGAAGGGAATACCAGGAGTGCCAGGCTCAGAAGGGCGGCGATACCACTTGCAGCGAGCAGGTGGGTCTTTGGGTAAAGCGGCGGCGCTTTAGACGGTTCTGTGGTCATAGGTAATTTTGACTTTGAAGATGAAATGGAAAAGATGACTGACATGATGAAGATGAAATAACTGTATAAAATATAACCAAATCATCTGTGACGCAAGCTCGCGAACGCCGGGCTTGTCGAACGGTGTCCGTGCGCAGGGCAAAACTTGTAATTAGTCCCTGATCTTGTATGGTTGGTTCCCTTTTGAATCTGAGCCTTGCGGGTCTGTTATGAAGTCGGTTGAAGAGCAGCTAGCGCTGATAAAACGTGGTGCGGAAGAACTGTTGGTCGAGGCGGAGCTGATCGAAAAGCTCAAGCGTGGCCAGCCCCTGCGTATCAAGGCCGGCTTTGATCCGACTGCGCCGGATCTGCACCTGGGCCATACCGTGCTTATCAATAAGCTGCGCCAGTTCCAGGACCTGGGGCATCAGGTGATCTTCCTTATAGGGGATTTCACCGGGATGATCGGTGATCCAAGCGGCAAGAGCGCCACGCGTCCGCCGCTGACCCGTGAACAGGTTCTCGAGAATGCCGAGACCTACAAGACCCAGGTGTTCAAGATTCTCGATCCGGCCAAGACCGAGGTGGCGTTCAACTCCACCTGGATGGACAAGATGGGGCCGGCGGACTTCATTCGTCTGACATCCCAGTACACCGTGGCGCGCATGCTTGAGCGCGATGACTTCGACAAGCGCTATTCGACCAACCAGCCGATCGCGATTCATGAGTTCCTGTACCCGCTGGTCCAGGGCTATGACTCGGTGGCGTTGCGCGCTGACGTTGAGTTGGGTGGCACCGATCAGAAGTTCAACCTTCTGATGGGGCGTGAGCTGCAGCGTGCGTATGGGCAAGAGGCTCAGTGCATTCTGACCATGCCGTTGCTGGAAGGGTTGGACGGCGTCAAGAAGATGTCCAAGTCCCTGGGCAACTATGTCGGTATCCAGGAAGCGCCGGGCGTGATGTACGGCAAGCTGGTTTCGATTCCGGATGCGCTGATGTGGCGTTACTTCGAGCTGTTGAGCTTCCGCTCGATGGATGAGATCAATGCGCTGCGTGCGGATGTCGAGGCGGGTGCCAATCCTCGCGACGTGAAGATCAAGCTGGCTGAAGAGATTGTTGCGCGTTTCCATGGCGAGGAGGCTGCGGCCAGTGCTCACCGTGCGGCGGGCAACCGGATGAAGGATGGTGAGCTGCCGGATGATCTGCCGGAGATCGAGCTGACTGCTGCCGAGGCAATGCCGATCGCGGCCGTCCTTAATAAGGCAGGCCTGGTGAAGAACTCGGCGGTCGCGCGTGACCTCTTGGGTTCCGGTGGTGTGCGTATCGATGGTGAAGTGGTTGATCGCACCTTTATATACGCGCTGGGTGCGACCCATGTTTGCCAGGCTGGGAAGAAGGCATTTGCGCGTATTACGCTCAAATCCGAATAAGTCTGAAATTAACTGTTGACGGCGATTTATATCTGTCTATAATTCGCCCCACTTCCGGCGCAGTCGAAACGGAAAACTCCTTGGTAAACAAAGAGTTACGCAAGATTCGACAGCGACCTGCTTCAGTTCATCGAAGCCTGGAAGGAGTTGGTAGAGCAGTG
>NZ_JYLL01000020.1 GCF_001439695.1 Pseudomonas veronii | reverse complement strand
GATCAAGGCAATCAAGCCCTTC
Organism: Pseudomonas veronii; assembly: GCF_001439695.1. Lineage (GTDB taxonomy): Bacteria > Pseudomonadota > Gammaproteobacteria > Pseudomonadales > Pseudomonadaceae > Aquipseudomonas > Aquipseudomonas veronii. The sequence goes on along the minus strand of NZ_JYLL01000020.1, from coordinate 103,495 downwards.
CACGGCACCACCCGATCCATCTCGATCAGAAAACGCTCACGTCGGGTTTGTTTACGCTTGCCGGCATACTCAGCATCGGCGAAGGAGATCTGCTTCATCGGAAAACTCGGCGGGTGGTGTCCGGCTATTTTGCCAAAATCAGGAAGTCTTTTTCAGAGTTTCCTTAGGTTTTACTGACATAAGTTTTCCTGCACCGGTGTTTTCTGGCGATACCCTCTATGCGAAGACAGAAGTCATGGAAAAGCGTCTATCAAAGTCCCGCCCGGACGCTGGAATAGTTCTGCTGGAGCATCGTGGGTATAACCAGAAAGGTGTTTTAGTGGCCGTTGCCCGGCGTCACGCGCTCATGTTGCGCAAACCGGAGGTTGTATGAAAGAAATCCGCCTCGGAGAGGCCATATTATTTTGCCCTGGCGATCGTCCTGACCGCTTTGAAAAGGCATAGCATCGTGCCGACCGCGTTATTTTTGACTTGGAAGACAGCGTCGCTCCACAACGCAAGGAAGCGGCCCGTCGCTGCGTAATTAATGCCTTGCCGGAATCAGGTAAGGACATAATTGTCCGGATAAACGCATCTACATCCCCTTGGTACAAAGAGGATGTGCAAGCCTTGCGGGACCTGCGTGAACGGAGCGGTTTTTCTCCGCTGATCCTTCTTCCGAAGGCAGAGGAAACACAGCAGCTGGCGGCTTTGGATGACTTCCACGTCATCGCGCTCTGTGAAACCGCGAAAGGAGTGATCAACGCTTATCAGTTAGCGATGGCTCAGAACTGTATTGCGCTGTTCTGGGGAGGCGAAGATCTAATCGCCGACCTGGGAGGGCGCAGTAGCCGGGACCCCTTCGGAAACTACTACCCTGTGGTCGAGCACGCGCGAACCACAATACTCCTAGCTGCTGGCCAGTGCGGTAAGCCAGCCATTGATGCCGTGCATATTGATATAGCAGATGTGGACGGGTTGGCCCGCGAATCGAAGCAAGCGGTTGACGTGGGCTTTACGGCCAAGGCATGCATTCACCCATCCCACGTCAACGTTATTCGTGGCGCCTTCAGCCCCAGCAAAGAGCAACGCCTTTGGGCTGAAGAAGTGGTTGCGGCGATGCAATCTGCTGCAGGCGGGGTAGTAAGCCTCAATGGACGCATGATCGATGAGCCTCTCCTTAGACAAGCTCTGCGAGTGCTCGCAGTGCCTCCCTGTAACTCTCAACGACAGTTAGCCGGCGCGCCCTGACTTAGACGCCACGACTAAGCCTTATTATGGAGGCTGTTGTAACGAATAAGTTAATAGAGCTCGCACACAGAAATTTCGACGCAATCCCGCCAGCAGCGGTGGCATCTTCACAAACAATAAAAGGTAAGCCATGAAAATTTTGGTGCCAATCAAACGAGTGGTCGACTATAACGTCAAGATTCGCGTCAAAGCGGACAACTCCGGCATCGACCTCGCTAACGTCAAGATGTAGATGAACCCTTTCTGCGAAATCGCCTTGGAAGAAGCCGTACGCCTGAAAGAGCAAGGTGTTGCGACTGAAATCGTCGTCGTCTCCATCGGCCCGTCCACCGCCCAAGAGCAACTGCGCACTGCGTTGGCTCTGGGTGCCGACCGCGCCATCCTCGTCGAATCTGCCGAAGATCCGACTTCCCTGGCTGTTGCCAAACTGTTGAAAGCTGTTGTCGACGAGGAACAGCCTCAGTTGGTGATCCTTGGCAAACCAGCCATCGACAGCGACAACATTCCGAGTATTGTGCTGGTCTAAATTTTCATGGATACCTCGATAGGGGATGATTCCCCCAAAGAGGACTTTGACCACCATGACATCCCGGTCCCGTAGAACGGCGGATGCAGGGGCTGAGTGCAACACGGTTATTGGATTGACGCCGTAGCGTTCGACGCTGGCAGCACCGCGAGATAAGGATTGTTCATGGGAATATCATTGAACAATAGCAGCGGATCAATCAGAAGGTAGCCATGCAACTTGCGTGACTTTCGGGGTCCATTGACTTCACATGTCCAGATGTTCAGACCGTTATCTTGTTTGCGGTGCAGTTTCAGGTTCTCAAAAAGCTTCTGTACCCACTGCCAGTCCGCCATTCTCTCCCTTTTGGCAAAGATTGCCGTAAGCGGGTGTTCCTGTGCGTAGCGTTGAAACACCCCTGGACTCACCAAGTATACGGTATCCGCAACTGTATGCACCAAGGCCTTTGCGTCGTTGATGATTAGGCGGCGTTCATCGATGCGCTGGCGTAGCCAGTCTACAAAATGCCCAGCCGACGGTGGCGGCCATGAGTCTTGATCCTGTGCGGGGAATGTTTGCGGCATAACAGGTGCTTCAGGTTCTTGTTGAGCTGTCGCTTGTTCGGAAAGCTCATTGTTCCGTGGAGTAGGCAGAGAGAAAGCCTTATCAGTGGTGTCGAACAAAACTAATAGATCATCCAACCCGCCCGAAGGGGTTACAGGAGTGGGTGGATGAGGTTCCTTCGTCGTCGTTGTCTTGACACTGGACGGGGTGTTTACATCAGTCACTGTCGGGGGGGCGCCTTTCGGTGCTGCTTTTTCCTCTACTATCTCAACCGTGCCGCTGAACGGCAGCGGGCGCTCTGCGCTTTTCCAAATCAAGGCGGGGGCCAGACGCAGCAAGGTGAACGTATGTGACCATCCTCCCACGCTCGTGACAACGGCTTTCCAGATGGCCCTGTCATCGGCGGTGGGCTGCAACATGCCGTGATCCTGCAGCACGTTGAAGACAGCGGTATTGCTCGACGGGATCCCCTCTATACCTTGTGACAGCAGGTGCGCGCGCAGCTTGTCCGAAACAGTCTTGCTGACGAGCCACAAAGCGTCTTGGGTCAGCCAGCCGTCCGAGGCCTGTGGCTGATTCAACCTCAGCTCTTCCTTGAGCAGGAACCGCAGGCCTTCAAGCAGTTTGCGTTGCAGTGCATGTTTCGGCGCAGCTATCGCCCTGGCCGGATCGCCACCTAACTCCTGAGCGACGGAGGCTCGGTCGGCCTGGGTTACGAGCTCACCGAGCACCCCGGCATGTTCATATTGGCCTGCCAGCACATACAGTAACGACGACCACAGCGCGGGATAGGCGCTGAGCCAGTCCAGGATGTGACCATCAAGCAGGCGGTTGTAGAGTAGCCCGGTTGCGGCACTGTGCAGTCGGTACTCACGCTCCTGGCGATAGCGGAAACGGTACGGATGCAACAACGGTCCGTGCCAGGGGTGCCAGGTGCTGCCGTTGGCATATTCCACATGAAGATCGACGGCGATCTTGCCAATATCGTGCAGGAGCGCTGCGTAGGCAATGGCGGCTGTCCAGGCTTCGGCTTGTGCTACTTGGTCCTCGGGTGTTGTGCCTGCGGGAAGAAGGTGCGATTGCCTCAGCTTGAGCGCGTAGGCGACGATTTCCAGCCCGTGGTCGAGCATGCCGCCTGGATAGGCGTGGTGATGGCTTTCCGACGCGGGGAATTGCTGGACCAACTCGGCGTAGCGTTCCAGTGGTGCGAGATACAGGGACCTGAACTGCTTGCGTGAGAGCGAAGTACGTTGCCAGATGTGTTCCAGCAGCTTCTGCCGGCGTGGGGTGGACAGCAGCGATGCAGCCGACTCCGGCCGCGTCAGCCCCTTACCTTTTACAGCCGCTTCCGTGGGCGCCATCGGTGCCGACGCCGAGCGTTTTCGTTGGAACAGCGCGAACATGATGTCACCTGAAGTTGCGGTGGACGGGAGAGCCTTTTCCTTTTCCGGGTAGAGCCTTTCCCCTTGCGCCCATTCTATTGACCCTTCCCAGCCCTTTGACCTTTATCGAAGCCTTTACTTGTAGCTCGGTTCGGGGAGTCGCTCTACAACCTATCCGGCACGGGGTCAGCCCTTTTTTGTGGTAAGCGCGATCCGCCTGCCGGCGTCTGAAGACCTCGCCAATCTGCCTTGACGAGGAAAGGAATATTCCTTACTATTGGAAAAACTGTCATCCAAGGAGCGCGCCACACCATGCCAGCCATTCATGAACTAGCCACGCTCACATCGAAGGGCCAGATCACGCTGCCCAAGCCGATCCGTCAGGCGTTGGGCGTCGATACTGGCGGCAAGGTAGCGTTCGACCTAGGCGAGGATGGGCAGATTGTCGTCACCCGCGCGAATGCCGAGCACGAAGATCCGGCCATCGGCGCGTTTCTGATTTTGCTGGCCCGCGATATCGAGGCTGGCCGGCATGTTCGCGGGTTGCCAGACGAACTGGCTCACGCCATGCTGATGCAGGTTGGGCATGACGTGAGTCTGACCAACGAGATTGACGGCGAAGTGACGCTCTGATGCAGCGGCATGGATGGACGCTACTCTTCCACGATTGTGTGATCGAGCAGATGCAGAAACTGTATGTCACCGCGCAGCGCGCGGAGCAGAATGACCCGATAGGATTTGCATCCAATGCCAACATCAAGCTGTTCCGAGCCCTGAGCCAACTGATGCTTGAAATCGTTCCCGGTGAGCCGGCGCGCGATGAGTACCGTCAAGGGAACACACTGGGGCCGGAATACCGCCACTGGCGCAGGGCCAAGATTGGGAGACGATTTCGGCTGTTCTTCCGTTATGACTCGAGGGCCAAAGTGATTGTCTACGCTTGGGTCAACGATGAGCAAACGCTGCGTTCCTCGGGGAGCAAATCCGATCCGTATGCGGTGTTTGAGAAGATGCTGGGTCGTGGAAATCCGCCAGACGACTGGAACGCATTGGTAACTGCCAGCCGGCAGAATTGGAGTAAACAGGAGTAATTGTTCAACGCGCTTAACAGGTGATGACTATGAGCACAGGAACTCGCATCAGCAATGCAGAACGCTTTGGCTGCTGGCTCGGCCGCGGATGGCGTGCTTATGTGCGCAGAGAACGGCGGGTATCGGGATGCTTGGTTGCGCAAGGCGTGCCTACGCCAGCGGCGGTTGTATTGATCTGGGGCGTCAAGCTCGCGGTACTGGCTGTGCTGCTCTATACCGCTTTCTGGCTGGCGTTGCTTCTTGCTTTGATGGCGGCTCGTGGCATCAGCAGCGGGGATGAGGATATTCCCGTAGCACAAGAAGAGTTGCGCCATGGCGAGGCTGGATTTGGGTTGTACTCATCTAGTGGTCAGCGCATCGACCCTCATGACCTCAATCGTCCTTACGACGAATAGATCTACTACGGAGGAAAGATGTTGGCTCAACGTATCATCCTGTTGATACCCGAGGCGGCACTATCCTTGGCATCCTTGCTTCCAGTCGCAAGATTCTGAGCGATCACCCCTGCCTGCACTCCGACCCAACCCAGTGCAGCAACCCAAAACGTGGGTAATGCCAGAAACATCGTCCCCATGACGAAGTTGAGCAGAAGGTCGCCAAAGGCATTGTTCAATCCCATCACCGGATCGAAATTTGTGACGGGCCGGTTCCAACCCCAGCCCGAGCCATAGAGCGCGTCGAGGATGGTGCTGTCGATCCAGCGAGCGAGCTGGAACCAGAAGTCGACGAAGAACAGCGCGAACTGGACCACGCTGATGGTGACCACGGTCTTCAGGTCGTAGGTGCCCATTAACAGCACCAGCGGGATGCAAATTACCAAGGCCATTTTCAGCAGCGACAGCACCATCGGCAGGGCTTGGCGCACCACGTCCATCGCCGGAAATGCAGGAATGGCTCCCACCGCAAGTCCCACGTCGCCCGCGGCGCGGGTAACGATGTTCGGCAAGGTCTTGTCGATCTGGCCACCATAATCGGTGTAAACCGTTCCCTGGTTGAGCTTCTGTTGGCGCGGGGAGGCGATTGCGCGGATGACCGAGTCATCAACCTCGCTGCGGCTCAGAAAGCCTGCCCAGCCGGCCAGGCGTGTAAGCAAGCTGGGATCGACCTGACCCAGCAGACGTGCCCGCAGACCATTGCCACTCTCGCTCCACCATTGCTGGCAGGTCGGGTAGCCGCCCCCGCCGGGCACCTGCGCAAGGCCCGCGTCGCGGTCAGTGTCATAGGACCAGGCATCGCGCGGCGTGCGTGAGTGGTAGGTGTCATAGTAGCCGCCAGTGTTGACGAAGTAGGTCGAGCCGATCCAGGTCACGTCATGCATCTGCGCGTCGTCGAGTGGAGGGCGGTTCATGAACAATTTCGCCCTGGCGGGTCCATAGCAGTCGTGGGTGAAGTCCGCCACGTCCTGTGCGAGGAGCGGGTCGTCAATGCGCGTGGCGTTGATCTCTATCCTCATTTGCCGCAGATCTGTTCCGCACGGGATCGCTGCCACCGAGGCCCCTGTCACCGCGCGGGAGAGCGCATGCATGAAGGCCCACCACACCGGCACCTTGGCGCTCTGGTTGTTGAGGGTAGTGAATGACTGCGACCAGCCGGTATCCGTAGGTTGCGGAACATTAACCTGGCACTGTGCCGATCGCGCCTGGTCGTACTTGATCGTGCCTAGGTCGATATCGATAAACGAGATGCCGGCGAACATCAGCACGACGATGGCCACCCAGATGCGGTTCTCGATGCGCATCGAGGACAGTACGCCCTTGTTGCCTTCGTCGGCCCCTTCAGTACGTGCTTTGAGCCATTCCTGGATAATAATGGCTATAAAGGGAATGGCGAACACGCCGCTGGAAACCAGCACCGCCCAGATGCCGTTGTGGACGATCCAGCCCACGAGGGTCAGGTAATACTCCAGATAGTCAGTGGTGAAAAGCGTCATGTTCCAGGTCTCCCGCTAGACCGCCTGCATCAGCAGGCTGGCCTCCAGTGCGACGATCGCAGTGACTCCGGCGATTTCGGTACGTAGCAGCCGGCGCTGTGTCGAGGCATCCGATTCGCGTGCCAGCAACCGACGGCGCATCCACACCCAGCCATAGACAGTCGCCCCGTAGAGGCAGAGCCGCCACAGCAGGAAGTAGCCAGCCGCGTTCGCCAGCCAGAGTTCCCAGCCGGCAATGCTGCCGACCCGATAGAGGCCAGCGATGTTGGCCGCCACTGCCAGCGCAACGAGCAGCAGCATCCATAGCAATGCCCTGGGGACGCGCCAGCGCGGCCGTAGCCATGCTGCGTTCATGGCGGGTCTCCTGGATGGGAGCGCTGTAACTGGTCGAGGCGATCCGGCACCGGGTCGCCCTCGTAGATACCACGCGAGCCTGACGCGCGCGTGCCATGGCGCTGAATGATCGTCATCGGCGAGTTGTTTGCCAGCTCGCGCCTGATCTCCAATTCGGTTTTGAGGTTGAGGATTTCGCGGTCGAGCGTGTCGCTTTCATGATTGACCGCTTCGACGGCCAATTGGTTAGCCGCGACATTGGGTTCTTTCTTGCCGGTCAATAGTGTGCGCTGCAGCAGCAGAGCCTTTTCCAGTACCGACGCCAGCGCTACCTCGGACGCTAGGCGGTGGGCGAGGACATCTTGGTCGGGTTCATCGCGCAGCGCTTCGATCACGCCGCGGGTAACCGGCAAGGATGTACTGCCGGCTGCACGCAAGTTCTCAGCGGTGGTATGGCGGGCGCCGCTGATCAATTCCTGCAGCGTTTCCAGCTTGGCCTCGTACTCTTCCTGAATCAGCGGCGTCAACCCGACGCCTGGCACGGTCTGGGTCTTGGTGCAGATCGCGCAGGTGCGCTGCTCCTGTTCGCCGAGCACGCGTGTGGCCCAGTCGGTGGCCGCTTGCGGCGACGACCAGGTCTGGCAGGCCAGGCTATTACAGCTCGTCGGGTCGATGGATGTTGGGTCGGTTGCACTGCGGCCATTGACCAGGTTGTAGCCGGCACGCGTTACATCGCCGATCACTTTGATCGACGGCTGGCCGGCACCGCCAGCATTGCCGCCGCCCACCCACGGCACGCCATCCTTGCCCCGGCTGGTCTCAGCCTGTTCGATGGCTGACACCGCGTCAGTGCTCGCCACCGCCTGGCGCAACGCCATCCCCTCGGCGAGCTGGCTCCAGCTCATCTGTCCGCCTGCCGTGTCGGCCATCTTCTCGGCCATCGCGCGGCAGGTCAGTTTGGAACGATCGAAATCGAGCCTGGCCTGAAGAATACCGTTGGTCAACAGGTTGTAGAGGCCGGGGTCTGCCCGCTGAATGATCAGCGCCGGCAACGACGCGACCGCGCTCGTCGCGTTCTGGATCACGCTGCTCATGATGTTCTGAAAGCCATTGGTGAGGCCGTTGAGCTGATTCTGGATCGTGGTGCTGATGTTCATGTCGCCGCACATCAGGTTGCTGTTCCAGCCCGCGCCCACACCGAGCGAATGCATGCCGGCCGCGCGGCTCATAGACACCGCGCTGCCGCCACCGATCGAATACATGAGGTCGTCGCCAATCACGCTGCCGCTGTTCTGGAAACCGTCGGTTTGGGCCGATACCAGGTTGCTGACCAGCACCAGCGCGCTGGCCAGCAGGGCCACCTGCCACCGCAACGGCAATGGGTGGAAGAGGGTGACAGGACGCTTCATTGTTTTCCCCTCAGTTGAAGTCTGTACTGCCGAGGAACGTCTGCCCGCGGCGTTCGCAACAGCTGTATGGGCGCCAAAGCGCCCAGGCATAATCACCTTGCTGGGCCTGGGTCAGCGGTTCGCTGTGGGGGAACACCGCGCAGCTGTTGGAAAGACGCGGCGTCAGCTCCTGCCACTTGCCGGTCGAGGCATTGCTTTCCTCCAGCGCTCCGGCCGGCCAGTAACCGGGCTGCGAGTTCGCGAGCAATGGCTGATAGACATGCAATTGCCCCCGCCGGGTGACGATGTCGCCGGCGCGTTGGGCGACCACGGCACCGGTCTTATAATCGTCGGTCTGATGCAGAAATCCGCCGCGCGGATAGACGGCGCCCCACAGGTTGAACGTGCTGCGCGCGCCGATCTCGCGCATGCCCGGAATCAGGGCCTCTGGGTACACGGCTTCGGGCACGTTGTAGCGCCAGGCCACGGTGTCGAGCGTGCTCAGCAGGTACGGCATGAACGCGGTGCCGGCACCTTTGCAGGCGTAACCTGAGGTGCTGGCAAATTGGCCGAACACATGACCGCCGGGATGGCCGATCACGTCGGCGTTCTTGAACTTCGCCATGTTGCTTTCATTGTCATGGTTCGTCGTGCCGTCGCCACCGGCCTGGGCCGTCACGTTGGGTGCGCTCATGGCCCGCACTTCGAGCCACGGGTTCTCACCGGTATTGGAGTAACTCGAAACCACGGCATCCGGAATGTAGTGGCGCACCTTGGTGGACGTCCGCACCGAGCAGCCGAACGGCGTGCAGAACAGCCAATAGCAGATCCCTACCACCCGGTATTCCAGGCACGATGGGGACAAAGTGGAAGACACGATGGTCGCGGTGTTGAGCGCGAACGATGACGAGGCGGTCATTAACAGAATGGTGGCGATGCCGGTACGCCGAAGCCGGGCACACTTCATGGTTGAGTCCTCCGGTAGGCCTCGATGCGTGCGATCGCCGTGGCGACGCCCGGCTCGCCATAAACTACGTAGCGTTGATCCATGACGATGGCGGGGAGAGAGGTAATGCCCAAGCTCCAGGCATCGGTCACGTCCTGGTAGGTCCTGGCCAGACGCTGCTCCAGCGCGGGGCCGCCGTGCTTGAGGCGCTGCTGTACCAAGAGTGACGCTTGCTGGACATCACTTGGAAGATCGGTCGACAGTTCGGCTTCAATACGCGCGGGTGCATCCAGCTCGATCAGTCGGTCAGGTGTACCTTGCACGGGATGTTGGCGGTCGGTGATGACCCAGATATCCATTGCACTAGCCGCAGAGGCACACAGCGCAATGGCCAAGGCCAGGCAACTGATCGGGCCGGGGGAAAGAGAACACAACATGGCGCAGCATCCGGTGGTTCATGACCTCGGTAGTGCAACGCATCGCGCTTAACGCGACAACAAACAATCGGAAAAGGGAGGTGCCCGGTTTCCATGCACCGATGAATCGCGGTATTTCGTGGACCGCAGATACCCCATCGAAAGCATCGCTTCCGATGGGGTGTTGGAGCGTCAGCAAGCTGGCGCGAGGAGGATCAGATCAATCCGTGTTCGGCGAACGAATAAGGATCGCCTTTCCCGATGATGAAGTGATCCAGCAGACGGATATCGACCTGTCCCAATATCTCCTTCAATCGCTGGGTCAACGTTTCGTCCGCCGTACTGGGTTCAGTACAGCCGGAAGGGTGATTGTGGCAGAGCACCAGAGCGGCGGCGTTATGGTCCAGGCAGCGCTTGAGCACCACCCGTGGATAGACGCTGGCGCTGTCGATAGTGCCTTGGAACAAAGGCTCGTAGGCCAGCACCTGATGCTTCGAATCGAGGAACACGGCGCCAAAGACTTCATGCGGCTGTGCTGCGATTTTCAGCTGCAGGAAATTGCGCACATCCTCCGGGCTTTGCAGCGAGGGGCCACGAGTGAACACTCGCTGCTCAAGGATGACCAACGCCTGTTCGATGATTTGGTCGTCGTCCGGTGTGCCGACGGGATTGAGTGACGCATTACCACTGATCATGGCGAGGGATGTGGACATGGGAACCTCCTTTAGGAATTGGAGGCAGCCGCCCCTGGAGGGCGGACCCTCCGGAGACAGTGACGATAGGCATCCGCCATCGCTTGCGCAGATGACCGTTCGCTCGGGGGATGCGTGGCGAACTGGCGTGCAGTCAACGCGGTCGAAACCGCGCCATAGCCTTGAAGACCGCGGGCTATCTGGGCATGTCGCCGACGACGTCGGCAGGCATTTGGTGATGAAGTTGTGCTGCGTATGGCGCCGTACCGTTGGACACCAATAGGTCCAATGCCGACAGCAACGCGTCGCCTTCGGCCGGGCCGGCCAGGGTCAGTGACTGGCCGCTGTGGTGGTCGATCAGACGCAGGGTCGGGGTGGCGCTCACGCCGCCATGGCGTGCTTCGTTGGCCTGCCCCTGGATGATGGTGTCGGGCCGCTCACTGGCGAGGCAGGCTTGCACGGTTGGGTCCTGGCCGTGGTACTCGGTGTCGGGCGGCAGGCCCTGGCCGTCGCTGCGGGTGTGCTGGTAGATCCAGGTGATGGCTTGCCAGAACGCATCATGGCCGTGGGACTCGCCGATGCATTCGGCCAGACGCGCCTGTCGAGTCGCTGCCGGCTCGTGCATGGCTAGCGGCAGGTGGTGCCATTGCAGATTCACCTCCGGGTGCTGGTCGATCCAATGCCGCAGTATGGGGTCATAGGCCTTGCAGTAGGGGCATTCGAGGTCGGCGTATTCGACAATGGTGAAGCGCGCATTCATGCGTCCATAGCGCCAAGGTGGGCCGGCCGGGTGCTGGGCAGCGGTGGTGTCCGACGTGTGGGTTGACTCATGCGACTCGTCGGCCCACGACCAAAGCCAGAGCACGAGCAGGCCAGCAATCACCCACCCCAGCAGCCAGACCCCGCACGGCCACCGACGGTAGAGGAGGAAAGTGGGCGAAGGCATGGCGGAATCCTCGACGTCAATCAAACAGGTCGTAGCGCAGCGGCTCGATGCCCCGCGCTCGGTCGATCTGGTCGGCAACGCGTAGCGCGGCTTCCAGTTCACTGATGCCGTGCTGCTGCATCAACTGAAAACGTTCGGCTTTCTCTTCGGGTTCCGTCATTGCCAGCGCCAGGTACAGGCTGGGCGGTACCGCACGGAACAGCAACTCCATTGATTTTGACAAAATCACCCCCTCCGTGAATTTTCCGGCTTCCTTGCGTGCGGACAGCATCAGGGCCTTCTGCGAGGCGTTCAGTTCACGAAACCGGGCAATCTTCTCCACCTCGTCGGGCGGCATGCTCAGGCAAATCCACCACTCGATCATGTTGAGCATGGGCTCGGCGGCTTTCGGCAGGTCGTCCAGGTTCTGCGTTGCCAGCCAGTACCAGGCGCCCAGTTTGCGCCACATCTTGGTGATCTTGACCACATAGGGCGCGAGCAGCGGGTTCTTGGTGATGATGTGGCCTTCATCGGTGACATTGATGATCGGGCGGCCGAGGAACTGGTCGCGCTCGGCGATGTTGTTGACGGTGTTGATCAGCGAAATGTAGGCAATCGACAGCTGCGCGTTGTAGCCCTCGCGGGCGAACGTGGCCAGGTCGACAACCGTGATATCGGCCTCCGGCCAAGGCGTACCCGGCCTGTCGAACATCTCGCCATCGACGCCCTGGCAGAACATGTCCATCGCATCGGCCATTTCCAGCAGACGAGTACGACGTGTCTCGGGTAACGTCGAATCGCAACCGCGTTCGCGCAGCGCATTGCGTACATCACGGGTCAGTACCGTGCGTTTTTCTATCACGCAGCGATGGGCGGCCTCGAGGATGCACTGACGGATCAGGCTGCGATCGGCACGGGTCATCCTGGCTTCCTCTCTGTCCTCCCCGCCGGTGATCATCAATCGTGCGGTGATCTCCAGTTCACCCAGCACATCACGTTGCTCGTCAGCACTGGCATCGCCCTCGGCGGATTCTTCATCGAGCGCGTCGGCATCGAGTGTCTGGACCTGGCTGGGCGTGTCGACCAGGCGCCAGGCGTCGGCGAAGGGCGCAAGGCTCACGCCTGCACCGGGCGAAAGCCTGACGCGATGCACCGTCAGCCCCAGACGCGCGGCGAACTCACCGTAGAGGCCAAAGCTGTTACCGGCTTCCACGATGAACAGCCGTGGCCGGTAGATGGCGGTGATCTGGTTGAGGATGTTGTTGAGCGTGGCCGACTTGCCTGAACCGGTGGGGCCGAACAGGAACAGGTGTGCATTCATCTGGCGGTCGAGTCGGTTCAACGGATCAAAGGTGATGGTGCCGCCGCCACGGTTGAAGAAGGTGATCCCGGGGCGGCCGGTGCCGGCACTGCGCCCCCAAGTCGGTGCCAGGTTGGCTACATGCTGCGCGAACATGAGTTGGGTGTACCACTGACGCTTGTCTTTGCCCGGGTCATAGACACAGGGTAACCAACGCAGATAGCTGTTGAGCGGCGCGACTTCATCTTCTTCGCGCACCGGTTGCAGGCCTGCGTTGAGCAGGACGTTGCCCAGTTGCAGACCGCGGGTATCGAGGTCTGCCATGTCCCGACCCCGAAGGTAGAACGCCAGCGAGGCGCGATACAGCTTGTGTGCACTGCCAATCAGCCCGCGCGCCTGCTGGACGTCCTTCAATGCCTGTTCCGAGGCCAGGGTTTCACCAACCGCCTTTTTCGCCAGGTGATTCAGGTGCGCCTCAAGAATATCCTGCGGCGTGACGACCATCGTCAGGCACATCACCGTGTCTTCGGGCATCTGGTCCATCAGGGCATTGATCGCATCACCGCCCTTGCAGGTTTCTCCGGTGATGTGCCCGGTGTTGGGCGGTGTGCGCAACCGGTCGACAACAACAGTCCGGTGGGGCAGGTCGTCGAAGTACCACAGGCCGTGCTCGACGTCGGAGCGGGGCTGGCCGAAAAACAGACGCTGCGCGAAATCCGTACCACTGGCCAGTTCCAGCCCGCCGGGTTCGGACTCCGTCGGATAGGCCGTGAGGCGGTAGAAGCGTTCGCGGTCTTCTAACGTGGGGCCGAGCATCGTTGGCCGCGGGTTGAACCAAAGCACCAGCCAGGCATGAATATCTGCCGCCTGCAGGCGACGGGCGCGTATGCCCGCATTGGACAGGCCGCCGAGCAACCGGTCGCAAATGACATTCAATGCCTGCTCGGGGGATTGCCCGCGTCGGGCGGGCGCACTCCCAGCACGCCGATACACCACCAGGCGGACGCGGCGCGTTTGGCCGCGCCATGGTAGCTTGGTGACTGTGCGGTCCTCGAACAGGCCACCCTGTTTGGCAACGGCCCGCAGATGGTGACCGAAAAAGCGCAGGTAGAACTCGCTGAAGGCGCTGCCCTGTGCCCGTGGCTGGAGATAACTGCGCAGGGAGGCAAGGTACGGGTTCCAGTCGGTCTCGTCCTGAGCGTAGAGCTGCATCACCCAGGGCGATTCATCCAGTTCATCGAAACTGTCCTGTAGTGCGTTTTCCAGGGCGTCGCGCGCCTGCGCAAGCCAGGCCGCCTCACGGCCCTCCGTACCCACGGGCATCAATTCAAAAAATGCCGCGACGGAGACGCCGTCTTCGAGCAGCATGCATTTTGAATCCGGCAGGTATTCGACCCAGGGCAACAGGTCGGCGAACGAGGGCGCGACGTCATAAAGTGCCTGCTCGTCGGCCTGTGTTGCGGAACGCTGCCTCCTGACGCCGATCTTGCCCGGTACCGGAATACCGTGCGCTTGCAGTTCGGCAACATGGCGCTCCCAGGCATCCGGCGTTGGCCTGTCTGTCTGAGTTGTCTCAGGTACGCGGGAAAATGGCCAGCGCATCAGTAATCCTCGACCCGCTCACTGGGCATGGCGTACTGGACCCGCTGGTACAGGGGAAAGACGGTTGTGTATCCGGGAATGGGAGCGGGATCAGTGCCTGCCAGATGGGGAAAGACGTACATCACAAGGTCCGGATTGGGCAGGCGGTGAAACTGCCGGTAGATCTCGTTCTGTGCGGTGCGGGTATAGCTTGCGTTGACAGTCGGCGCCGCGTTTACATCGTCTTGCGTGAGTGGCCGGCGCAGCGACTGCCGGGCGTCCAGCAGATGCTGCGCGCTCTGTCCGCCACGCGCGGCACCGCCGGTCTCCTCGTTCCAGATATCGAGCATGGTGTTGCCGTCATGCGGCAGCATCTTTTCCTTGCTGGTCGAACAGCCGGCCAGGGCCGCGGCCACCATGAGGACCGTCAGGCCGTTAGTCCAGATCCTGTGCATGGGGAGCTCCTCCGAGACGGTGATCGACGCGACGACCTTTGGGGTCATAGTCGATGCTGAGGGGTTGTTCGAGATGGACGGCGACCTGGGCACCGGGCTTGACGTAGACGGCTGCGAAGGCCTGCCCGTAGAGCTTGTTCACCCACTGCGACATGTCCTGCACACCGCCCGCGAGGATGCGGCCCACCGCTTCGTTGCCGGTAATACCGACGGTGCCCATTGAACCGTTGTTGTTGGCCACCACAGCGACGCTGTCGTTGTCCGATTTGATCAGCGAGGCGGCGCCGGCACCCGCCGCCGTAATCAGCGCCTGACTGCTGAGGTACTGCTGGGCGTTGCTGCGGCGTTCACCTGAAACGCACGGGATGCCATAGGGATCGCTGATCCAGCCCAGGCCCTCCTGGGTAGCGTTGCTGTCCCTGTTGTCCTGCTGCTGGTTGCCACCGCGCTCGCCCTCTTCGGGCACGGTGCGGATGGTGCCGTCATGGAACACGAACGTCACACTGCGGACCTGGCCGCGCACGCAGGACAGCGTCCAGTCGCCCGAGGCGGTACCGCTGACCACCGCGCCGGCCACCTCGGGGAGGTCGATGCCGTTGGCGGTGAGGTTGTCGGGACCAATGAGGACCTTGAACGGGTAGGGGTCATTCACCGTACCGTCTACCGGCACGCGCCCGATCAACGCAGTCATCGCAATCGAGCCCATCAGCGTCGCGTTGGTTGGTACGGTGTATACTGGCGTTGCGGTGGACACACCCGCCGCCTTGCTGCCAGCTTCCACGACGGTCTCCTGGGTCGCTTCCAGCGTTTTCTGCGCGGGCCCGAAACGGGTGGGGAAGCTGAAGCTGTCGCGCTTGCCGGAGGCGCTACTTTTGCCATCGCGCCTGGCATCGTCCGGTTCAATCCAGTGAATATCGTCACTGCCGAGTCCATCGCCGTCCCCGGGTTTCAGGCCCAGACCGATGGGAAGGTCGGCATCGCCACGCTGACGGGACAGCCCTTCAATTTGGCGCTGCAGGTCTTGCAGCAAGCCCTGAGCTTGCTGCCGCTCGCCGGAGACCTGTTCACGGTCGTTGCGCAACTGGTTGCGTTCAGTCTCCAGCGCACTTTGGATGCGCCGGTCAATTGAGCCTTCACGCTGACGCAACCGCTCGTTTTCAGACTTCTGCGTTTTGTTGTCCGCCATCGCACCCTGCAATTCGGTACGCATTTGTTTGACCTGACCTACCAGCGTCGCCACGGTGTCGCGGGGCGTATCGCCTTCGATACCCAATGCCTTTGCCTCTTGCGACGTCAGCCGGGGAGTGCCGTCATTGACGGGTTGGACGTTACCGTCGGAAAACAGCTTGATCCCGACGAACACCAGCAAGAGCGCCATGGGCACCATCAGCCACTTCAGCAGGCCGTTACCTTTCATGACGAACTCCGTCCTTCGGGGCAGGCGTTGAGGGGGACGGCAGATTCAGCGCCGCATTGATCGGGCTCACTCTCGGCAGCAGAGATTCGGCCAGGCCATGCCCCCGGGTCACCAGGTAAACCACCGAGGTGTCTTCCGGGGTACCGGCGGGCCCCAGGGTTGAATGCTGAAACGTTGCGGTCATGAAATCACCCTGCAGTTCGCGCGGATCCAGGGCGAGCCAGCGGGTCGACCTGTTGGCCAACCTGACGGCGGTCACCCACAGATCATCCAGCCGCCAGGCGGCGATGGCTCTGGCCTGAACGGGCAGGGTGGGCAGCAGCGTATCCAGGGGCAGATGGCGGCGCAGGTTCACGCGCGTCACGCCAGGAACGGAGTCGACCGTGCGCAGTGGGGCGTACAGGTTCTGCGCGGCGTAGCGGGTCAGCACCACGGGCACAGGCGTTTCATGGGCGGCGCGAGGCGGGGCGGTTGTGTCGACACTGCCATGACTGCCCTGAGATGTCTGCGTCTGGCCGTAGCGTTGAGCCGGGCCCTCAGCCTCAACAATACGCACCGGCTCCATCGCCGCCTGGCCTGTCACAGCGGGCTCGGCCGCGATGTCCAGCAGGATCAGTGTCCCGTTGTCAGCATCCTGCAGTTGCAGGCGTGTCGGTTCGATGGGCTCACTGGCGCGCAGATAGAGTGCACCACCGGCACTTTGTACCCGCAGGCGTCCGGCGAGTGAAGCAGGCACACCCACGCGGACGTTGCGGTCGATGAACACGATCCGCTCCTGATCCACGACCAGGGGAATCGCCAGGGGCAGGCGTTCCCAGTGCAGGATCTCCACGGCGCGGGCTGCTGGCGACAACACAACGGTGAGCAGCAAACTGAAGGCACAGAGCAGGTGTTTCATGGCGTCACTCCCATAGCGCCACCCAGCCCGCCCGGCGTTGTGCTGGCAGGTGTGACGGGATCGGGGGTGATGATGCGTTGCGGCGCGCCGCTGTAGCAGTCCAGGGCCAGGCCGAAAGGGTTGCGCTCGGGGTCGACGTCCACCCGTACGACCTTGAGCGGGTAACGAACCAGCGCTCGCTTGACCTGTTCGGCGCCGTAGTACTCATCCGCCGTCACATCAAGCGTGACGATCCAGTCGCGGTCGGAAACGACTTTCACCCGCTGGGTCGGGTTCTCGCCGTAGCCACGCCCGGGGATTTCATAGAGGCCTCGTACCCGCTGGCGTAACTCACCTGCCGTACGGCGGTATTCGTAGTCGTTGCGCAGAAAGGTCTGGCAGGCGGGAGTGAAGTAGGGCGCCAGTACATGGATGTTGCGCGCATAGTCTTCGTCACCGTTGGTGGGCCAGCGTTGGAGTTGCTGCCAGATGTAGAACGAGAAGGCGTAGACGCTTTCGGGTGGCACTTCCCACCACTTGCGGGTACTGCCGGAGCGCAGGTCGGGCGGGACGTGCACGGTCAGGTCACGCGGTGCGCTCCACCAGCCGCCGCCCATCAGCAAGGCGATAACAAGTAGTGCGCCAAGCCCCAGCCGCAAGGTCTTGATGTGCGACTGGAGGTGAGTGATTTCGTTCTTGAACCGGCTCACAGTGCCTTGCTCCTGCGCGTGCTCCAGTAACCCGAGCGGATCACTAACGCGTGCGCGCCCACAAAAGACGCTAAGGCTGGATGATGCTGTGCAATACGCCACTGCAGTTGGCGATACAGCCAGGTATCGGGCCTGCCACGTTTCTGGCGACGCAGCATGCCTCCACCGGCAAATACCCCGGCAGCGATGCCCAGCATGATGGCCGTGGGCACGATGGCGATCGTCGAAAATACAAAGGCCAGCGGCACGCCAACCACCAGGCTGCCTGCCGCCGACAGCCCGGCGCAGATCCACAGCTCATCCGCGGTAAGGCCGCGGACGACCACAGGGTGACGGTTGAGACGGTGTGGAAGAAACACTACCGTCCCGTCAGGCCGAATGTCCTGATGCGTGTTCATGGCATGAGTCCTAGAGCACGCCGGTGGCTTCAGTGAGCAGCCAGATACCGACGACCAGCAGGACGGCGCCCACCGCCACCGTCAGGCCGAATTGCCCCCAGGTTTTGCGACCCGTGTGGATCTCGGCATAGGTACCGTAGGCGTGGTAGCAGACGCCGACAAACATCGAGGCGACCACCAGCAAGGCAACGAGCATCACGATGTCGTAACCGTAGTTGCGCAGTGTATCCATGATGCCCGACCCGGTGCCTCGTGACGGATCTTCCAGGGTTGGGAGATCGGCCCGGGCAAGCGAAGACAGCATGGCGAATGCGGAGGCCAGGACGGCCACACGTGCCGAATGCAAGCGATGCGAGAGCGGGTTCATGATGTAAGCCTCTGCGTTAGGAGAGCAGGAAAAAAGTCAGCACGACGTACATCGCGATAAACCTCACCGCGACGCCGAGGAACTGACGCTGGGAAATCCGCTGTTCCGACCAGCCGACATAGGCTGTGCGCAGGGCCCATACGCCCCACAGCAGCAGAGTTGCGAACACGGCGCCGAGCAGTACGCCGGCGACAGCAGAAGGGGTGAAGCCTGCATTGGCCTGAAAGGCGGCAAGCTGGTTGGCGTTCATCGGTCATCCCCCTGTTCGGCGTCCTGGCGGTAATCACCAAGCAGTGCAAAGGGATCGCGTGGCTGTGCACGCTGGGGCGTCAGGTAGTCGTCGATGCCCGACCGCATGCGCTGCAGGTCGGCGTCCAGACGCCGATAGTCGAAGTGATAGCGGGATCGTGACTCGGGGGCGGTGCTGGCGGATTGTTTGGCCAGGCGGTCAAGCAGGTCGAGCTGGCGGGCGACGGCCGCCAGGTGTTCACGCTCATACCCATCGTCAGCTGCGGCGGCGGGCTGAGTGATGACGATACTGGTGAGCAGCAACGCTACGACAGGACGTCGCCATGCGTAAGCCGAATTGTGAAACCTTGCCATGGCGCCATTTCCGATGGACTCGAATGGCTCGATGCTGCGGGGATGGCTGGTGGAAAGCCGCAAACAATGGGGAGTTACTCCTCACCACTTTCCTTACATACATTTTTTCGGTGGTGTTGCGTTGTGCATTCTGAAGAGAGTGGCAGGGGCGACTGTTTCATCGCAGAACAGCTATCTCTTCATCTGTGTCTCTGCGTATCGAAATCGTGGACGCTAAGGGCTGATATCTTGTCAGATTTCACTTTAGCATTCTGCTTGGAGCGCTAATCGCTTACTAGCGCTCCCATGGGATGTTTATTGACAACAGTAACGAGGCGTGAGGTAATTGTTCTTATGGGAACTGATAATAGCCTTAAGCGTTCCTATGAGGATGATAAATGAGTACACCACTGCCGTTACCCGTCGAGCGGGCGCTCCGCAAGCTCGGCAGCGACATTGAGCTTGCACGCAGGCGTCGACGGATTTCACAGGCCTCGCTTGCAGAGCGAATGGGGGCTTCTGTATCCACTGTTCGGCGCATGGAGAAAGGGGATATGCGGGTGCCTATTCATTTCTTCGCCCGCGCCTTGCACGTGTTCGGTGAGGTACAGGCGCTGGCCAACCTGCTGGATACGGCGCACGACGATATCGGGCTGACGCTGATGGATGAACAATTGCCTAAACGTGTACGCAGTAAACCGCCGGCATCGGGGGCATTATGAAATCGGTTACTTCAGTTCGCCAGCAAGTCCAGGTCTGTCTTGGTAAGGCGGGAATAGCTGTTGGCACTCTTATTTACGTCAAGCAGGGGCGCCGCGAGAACACCACCTTTGCCTATGAGCAGGGATGGTTGGGGAATCAGGAGGGGTTCAATGTTTCTGCCGATCTCAGCCTGATCTCGGGTTATCAGCCACGTAGAGCTCCCTCAGCTCACGATTCGGTCTTTCATTTCGCCATTGCCGATACGACACCGGACGCTTGGGGACGCCGGGTCATCGCACGTGACCATGCCAAGCGTCGTAAGGGTAATCCATCGCTCGCGTCGCTGACAGAGATGGACTACCTGCTGGCGGTTGACGATTTCAGCCGGATCGGCGCGCTGAGACTGCGCGATCAGAATGGACAATATTGCCGGACGACTGAAGATGGACGGCGCGCTACACCGCCACTGCTGGAATTGCAGCGCATCTACCAGGCCAGCCGGGCAGTTGAGAAAGGTCAGGAAAGCACTGAAGACTTGCGTTACCTACAGGGCAAAGGCACATCGCTCGGCGGGATGCGCCCCAAGAGCACGGTGGTCGATGAGGATGGCGCACTCGCCATAGGAAAATTCCCAAGCGTGGGCGACACCCGTAGCGTGACGCGCGGCGAAGTGCTGGCCTTATGCTTGGCAAAACAAGCAGGTATCAATGCCGCGCCGGCCCGTATCATAGAGCTGGATGGCGTACCGGTCGCTATCATCCGCCGTTTCGATCGCGATGGTGCTGATGGGCGTATTCCATACCAGTCCGCCGCGTCTTTGCTGCAGGCGTCGCGCGAAGAGGATCGAAGCTATACCGAAATTGCCGATGCTATCCGTTCCGTGGGGCATGCACCGACCGCAGATGTGCAGCAGCTGTGGCGGCGACTGGTGTTTAACCTACTGATCACCAATGTGGATGACCACCTGCAGAACCATGGCTTTCTTCATGTGGAAAAGGGGCTCTGGCGGCTGGCACCGGCATTCGACGTCAATCCCTTCCCGGACAAAGAGCGAGAGTCGAAAACCTGGCTATCGGAGGAGGATGGACCGATCACCGATCTTGAGATGCTGCTGGCGCGGAGCACCTATTTTTCGTTGAGCCGGGAGGATGCGTTGGCCGTGCTGGCAGAAGTGTATGACGCCGTGCTGGACTGGCGGCAGATTGCGCTCAGTGCAGTGGTGGGGTTGCAAGCGAGCGAGTTGGACGATTTTGCTCCAGCGTTTGAGCACGAGCAAATGGAGGCGGCGCAGGCATTACTGGCCTGAAATACCGCTCAGCACTTATAGGTATTTTTTGAAGCTTCCTGCTGCGAGGTCTGTTGCGGCACCTAACAGAATTGCGCAGGGAAGCAAGATAAGAAGCGGGTGTGCGCTGACGGGCAGGGTCAGGTAAAGGACCCAAGGCATGACGGCGAGAGGCATCAGGCTGGCCTTTGCCCGGTGGTAGACAAAGCCTGACTCACGGCCCGCACCAAAGCGCCTGATGTCCCGCCGCACCAGGCCATCGACCAGACCGACGAAAGCCGCCATCAGAAATAGCGGAATGGTCAGTACCAGCACCAGCAGCCGGACGAGGAACACCAGTAGCGTGTACGCACTGGCGATCAGGTAGCTCTCCAGGTACACATAAACCTGACTCAGATAAAAACGGAAATCCCGACCCGTTCCCTGGCTGGGTGAACTGGCTTTGGCGGATGCGTCGCGCATCCAGTCGATGAGCCCGCTTTTGACGAACACCCATTGGTAAGCCGTTTCTACCAGCCAGGACGCGGTTCGTCCCGGTTCCTGCAAGATGGCGCTGCGCATGAAGTGTTGTGAGAGCTGCGTCAGTTCGTAGTCCAGCATGCCTTGCGCATGCCGCCAGCCTTGATCGGCCCAGAACAGGTGCATACCCACGCATTCGATCACGATGGACAGAAACAAAGACCCCAACAGCACGGCCACAAACCGGAATGGCAGTGTGATGATGCCGGTGATCAAACCCTGCTGCTGGGTCTGCTGGCGCTGCGCTGTGTTGGCCGGGTCACTCACGGTTGCGCCTCTTCAGCATCCATTTCGGCGGTCGCCATATGCCGGAACCCGTCAAGCAGGTCATCAGGTAGGGGGGCATCCTGCAGGCCCGGTAGTGCTTTGCTGTCCCACCAGTCACCCGCCTCGGCGTAGTGTTGGCGCATGTACCCAGCAAGCTGCTGCAGGTCCCTAGGCATCACTTCGTCAGGGTCGGGTGCCGGCAGCGGCATGCGAATCTTCCAGAGGTTGCCGCCTTCGATCAGTGCAAAGCACTGCCCCTTGGGCAGGCCGACAACATGGGCGGGTTCGATCAGGGGCACACTCGTCGTCGTGATGCGGTCCTGGGTGTTGCTGGTAAAATCGGTCTTGCCGTGAATGTCGGAGCTGTCGGTGGCGCCGCTCATCAATGAGGTGGTGTATACCTCAACTTTCGGCAATTGCTTCGTGAGTAACTCGGCGGTCGCAGTTTCCCGCACCCTCAACATGAACAGGTTGTTGAAGTTACCGACCACCTGACCGGCTTTGGCGCGGTTGCCGATACGCGCTTCAATGTCACTGAGCGTTTGCGTGTAGGCCGTGACCTGGAGACCGGCACCGCCGCCTTTGTTGACCATGGGGATGAACTCATCACCCATCAGTTCGTTGAACTCGTCGGCGTGCACGTTGATCGGTACTTTGACCCCAGACGCCGTGCCGGGTAGACCATCGTCAATTCCGAACTTGTAGATGTGTCCAGCGACCGACACCAAGTCACTGAACATGCTGTTGCCCACGGCGGCTGAAACCTCGGCATCCGAGAGCGCATCCAGGCCCACATACACCACGGCCTTCTTCCGGATAATCTGCATCCAGTCGAAAATGGGCCGGGGATCGGCCAGATCGGCATAGTCCGGGGCCAGCAACTGAGAAATCTTGCCGGTCGTGAGTTTTTCCAGCAGGGGCAGCAACGAGGCGACGATCTTGTCGAAGTAGGTGCGGTCGTAGCGCACGGCAGACCTGAGCCCGTCCAGCACCGGATCGTAGACCCTGACCTGTGACAGGTATTGTTCGAGCGCAATGACGCGCTTCTCGCGGCCGATCATGTTGCGGGGAATGTTCTTGTCGTTGAGCCTGGCCTCGATCTGCACGATGACTTCCCAGGCCTTCGGCTCGTTGCTAGCGAAGTAGTGCTGGGCGTATTCGATAAACAAGGCGTCGATGTTCACCACGTGCCGCTGGATCAGCAGGTAGTCGGGCCGCTGCCCCAGCTCGACGAGTGCACGGGCGATGATGTTGACGAAGCGCCAGGCGAACTCGCGAAACGCCGCGGAATTACCCTCGCCGGAGAGTTGACCGGCAATGCGCGTGGCCACCTCGCTGGTGCGACCAAACCGTCCCACGGCGTTGTAACGGGCGGAAATATCTGGCCAGCCGAGGTGAAAAACATAGAACTCGCCCTCGCGCCCGGCGCGTTTGGCCTCGACATACATGCGCTTGAGCAGGTCCGCATCGCCTTTGGGGTCGAAGACGATGACCACTTCGTGCTCGCCAACTGCGTTACGCCGCCGGATGTCCTGGGTGATGAACAGCTCGGCGAGTCTTGTTTTGCCCACCCGCGTGGTTCCCAGGACGAGTGAATGCCCAACCCGTTCCCCTAGCGGAAGCGTGACGTCCACCTCATGCGGTTCAATGCCATGCAGGCGCGGCATGCCACCGACTGGAGGTAGCGGCCGCGCCGGATTAAATGGGCTGTCCCAGGCCGTCAGTCGGGCAAGCTTTGAGAGTGGAAAGGGTGCGAATTCCAGTCGCTCTTCCAGGCGGCGGGCGATGCGGTAGGCGGCCGTGGGCTCCACATAGCGACGAAACTCGGGGCGGTACGTTTGCATCAGCCGATGCGTGTGCCGTTGATCCCAGCGAAACCCCCGACCGATGAACAGGCGCTGCTGACTGACCGGCACAGCGCGGCTGGTCATCACGTACTTCGGCAGACGGCGGATGTTGCGCCGATAGCGCAGAATGAACCGAGCCTCACGGAGCCGAATAATGCCAAACACCAGGAACGCCAGGGCTGATCCCAGGCCCAGCAGTGGATTTAACGCGAGTGACCATGGCGCCACTAGGCACAGAAGCGCGGCGGCGGCGCAGACGGCCACCGTGTACAACTCCACCGCTGACCGTAGCAGGACTTCCACCGCATGAGGCTGGGCCATGGCGAGCGGCTCACTGCTCAATGCCGGTGGCAGTGACCAGCACGGGGTAATGGCGCAACCCCAGGCGTTCTGCGAGATCGTCGCCCGATACCG
This sequence comes from Pseudomonas veronii, assembly GCF_001439695.1. GTDB lineage: Bacteria > Pseudomonadota > Gammaproteobacteria > Pseudomonadales > Pseudomonadaceae > Aquipseudomonas > Aquipseudomonas veronii. The sequence continues at coordinate 79,372 of NZ_JYLL01000020.1, read as the reverse complement.
GCGATAGTGTCAGGCCCGGGACCAGCCCGCGCAAGGTGGCAAGGGCGTCGGCAGATGCCACGTTGACGACCAGGCCGACCGCATTCAATTCGCCCAGGATTGCTGCACGCTCGCGTAACCATTGGCGCGAGCGGTCGTCATCGCCGACCAGAAACATTGGCCGCAGCCCGGAGGCCTGGATGACCCTGCGCGGCTCCTCCCCCGGCGACAGCCGCCCGGAACGAACCGGCAGCATGTCTGTTTCGCTGAAACGTTGCTGTGAAGGATGAGGTGCGGAGAGGGAAGGGGCCAACGGCTGGTCCTGGCGTGGCCGCAGATTCAGTGATTGGTAGTAGGGCCATGCCGAAACACCGCCACGGTCTTCGACCACGATCAACGAGGGGGCGTCCGCGAGCGCTCCCCTGGTGGCCAGGCATAGCAGGCCGAACAGCGATGGGGCGGCGATTCGCAGAGGAGGATGGAGCCTCATAGTGGTTTTCTCTTGGGGGAGTTTTCAGCGAGGGCGCCGCCGAGCACGCGCTGCAGGTGCTTGTGCACACTCATGCGGTAGCGGGCGGCCGGTGCCCCTCCGGCCGGGCGGTGGTAGCGTCCAATGGCGAGCAGCCAGTCCTCGCCGTCGGTGTGCTGTTCGCGCAGAATTTCCGCGGCGATAGCGAGGTTGCGATACGGATCCAGTAGTTCGCAGGGTTGTTGGTAACGGTGCTTCTGATAACCCAGATTGACCTGACCGAGTCCGGCATCGACGCGTGAGGGGGGAGCCGTCCGCAGCGCCTTTTGCAGACCTGCACAGGCATCGGCGCGGGAACTGAAACGGCGCGGTGCGCCCGCCACATTCAGGGTCCAGGGCCACGGCACTATCCGGCCATCGCGCTGCAGCCCGCTCTCCTGCAACGCCACCGCATACAGCACTGCAGAAGGAATGCCAGCCCGGTGCGCGGCGATCTGGTACGCCGGCGGCGGCACTTCCTGCGCGCCGGCGGAGGCGATTATGGCCATCCAGCCCAGTACCACGAGCCGATGACGCCAGCGGGTCACTGCCGTTGCCATTGGCCATTGACCTGCCGCACAACGGCAGGCAGGTCCCCCGGCAGGCCCAAAGACAGCCAGCGACCGGCATCGTGGTTGAGCGTGATTGAACCGTTGCGTACGCGATCTGGATTGATCCTGGCGCGTTTTGCCCAGTCGCGAATGAGCGCGTCGTTGGCGCGGCTGCCAACCATGTAGAGGTCGAAGCCGACATCGGATACCTGCAACTGCTGAACCGCCAGGCCACAGGGCGCGCAGCCGTCCTTGATGAACACGGCGATGCGGTCGGTGCTGTTGGCTGTGGTGGAGGAATTGCGTGGAGTATGGCCGGGCAGGGTGACACGTTGCATGCCCGGGTGCAGGCGTTGCCAGGCGGCGTCGTAGGCCTGCTGGTATGCCAGCGTCTTTTCGACGCGGCGGGCTTCAACCTGAACCTGCAACTCGGCATAGCGGTCGCGTTCTTCCTCGGAGCGCGCTTCGATGCCGAGTGCGGTCAATGGGTCGAGGTTGGGCGAAAAAAGGCCCAGCGGTCCCTGCATCAATTGGCGATAGCGAGCCCATTCTTCCGTGTGCAACCCCCAGTCACGGGCCTGTTGTTCGTCGCTGACGCGTGAGGTCGCTGTTTGTTCCTCGCTGGGCGAGACGGTAGAGGCGATCGTGCGAGCGTTTTGTGCGATCACCGGAGAGTTAAAGAAGGCGATCAGGCTCAGCGTTAACGCGCGGAAAACAAGATTGCTGTTCATCCGGAGCCCCTATGGCAGCGTCAATCGATGCGTCTGACCGTCGTTCTCGCGCTGGAACACGGCGGTCTGGCCATCGATGGCTTGCAGGCGCCAGCCGCTGTCGGTCTCACCGGGACGCAGGACGCGCATCTCGGAAAAGGCGGCATTGCCAGTTGGCAGAATCGACAGGAATCGTTCGCCGCCGCGAAGCTCCGTTCCCATAACCGTGAACGGTAGGTTTGCTGTTTGGATTGGCTTTGTGGGGTGTGTCACACGGGTGCGCACCGGTACTGGAGTCGTCTGGTTGGGTTTATCCAGACGGGAGGTCAACTGGTCGATGCGTGTTTCCAGAGAAGACAGGCTGGCTGCTGTCAGACGCTGGTCGAGCCCGCTTTCGACGGCGGTCATTCGTTGCTCAAGTGTTTTGCTATCAGCCTCATAACGGGCTTGGGTCAAGGCGACAGGCCGTTTCTGCAGAACGTCGAGGCGCTGGTTCAGATCAGTCAGTCGGGCTTCCAAGGCAACAACCTGGCTGGCCTGAGCGTTGGCGCTGGCCTGGGTGGCCAGACTCGACAGTGAGACATGGTTGACGATCGTGGCTGCGCTAGTGAGGACCAGCCATGTGATACCTGCTGCACGCAACAGCATGCTGCGGGAAACGGCTGTGGTGGATTGAGATCCCGTCATGGCCTGGCCTCCGTTTTCAATGGAGGCCGCGCTATGCCGACAGGGGCGACTGGTCCGGATTGGGGAAGGGCGCCATCGGTGGTGGGCTGTGCTGCGTGTGTGAAGCAGATCCGGCGTGCGCCGTCGTCGACTTCCAGATCCCAGGCAGGACCGGCCAGCGTGAGCAGCGCATCACGCAACAACAGCGGACCCAGTCGGTAATGCGAAGCCGGTAGCGGGAGCGCATTCAGCGCTGCGATATCACTGCTGGAACACAACTGGTAGCCAGAACGGAGCAGGACATGACGCAGGGCGTCCCCAACGGTGGCTGTGCGTGTCTCGGGAACGGCCACATCGACGACCTGAAGCAGCAGGTCCTGTTGCGCTGATGCCGGGGCCAACTCGACCAGGGTGTACCGGCCATAACGCACCACCGGGATGAACTCCGGCATCCAGCGCGCGGACGCGCTGGGACCTTTCTTTGCGGGTTCTGCCGGAGTGGGCGGGGTAGGCGCGGATGCCGTCGTGCAACCGGCCAGAGCGGTTGTCATCAGCAGGCAGAGTAAGACCTTGCTGGGGTGATTTTGGCTGAATGCTGGCATCGGTCGATTCTCTGGAGCGTGGAACCGACACCATCGCCTCACAAGGCCGGTGCATCAGCAAACAATAGGATTCGCCGAGTCACCAGATTGATCATGGCCTTGGCCGCGCTCGGAAACTCTGCCTTAGGCCAAGGGGAACAGGGGCCGAGTTAGGCCCCCGGGCGGTGAAAAAAGTGACTGACCGGTACTGGCGACCGGAAGTCGGTAGATAATGGCAAGAGCGGCCTCAGCGTTCCGACGGTAGCCGGATCATGGTGGCACTGCGGTCGGCCTCGGACATGATGCTAAGGCTGATTTCGCGGGTGACCACGTAGAATGAATTGAGCTGCCCGTCGATCTTCAGCGCGGCGTTGTTGGCGTACCATGTCTCGTCGGAAACCTGGCCCCAGTCACCACGCGCATGACGTTGAAAGAACGGCATTGGATCAAGGCGACCTTCACGCATCAGGCGATCGACGCCCTTGCTGAAGATCAACGCGCCAACCGGAAACAACAGCTTGGAGTGGCGGCGGTGGTATCTGGATGAATGTGCCATGGAAGTTTCCTTGTTGAGGACCACAGCACCCTTGGGGGGATGGGCCCCAACAGGTGGATAAACCGACAATCTCGGCCTTCAGGGGGCAACTGCCTCGACGAGTAATTGAATGGTCGTGAGACTGCGTTGCTCGTCAGTGATAACCACCAACGCTAAATCACCACTGATGGCACGGTGCTCCTTGGGCGGAGAAGGGCTGCGCGGAGCGCAGATGTGGGAGGTATCGAAGGTTCATGCTAAAGCTCCTTTGGGATAAAGAAGTCGGTCCGTGGATGCGCAGTAGCGGTTGGATGGCGGATGCATGGGGCATGGTGATGTCCTTACGAAGAAGCAGGGACGGCACCAGCCCGCGAGGCCAGTACAGTCCCTTGGGGATTGAAGAGCGCTCTGGCAGGAGCGATGTGTGAGAATCGCTGACTCTGCCCGGAGTGGGCAAAGTCAGCGAGCGGTCAAGCTTTGAGCTGTCGCAAACCTTCGGCCAGCAACCACAATGCCCGATTGAGGCGTACGTTTTGATCGATGCCTTGCACCGGGCGTGTGCGTTGATGACGACCGTTGGCAGTCCGGCCGGACAGACCTCCTTTGACCAGATTTTCCTGTACTCGGTTAAACACCGACCACAGATCCGTGCGTTGGTCATCGAACCGGCGTGTCGCCAACACCTGGCTTTCAGTGATCGGCAGCACCTTGTCCGGGCTGTCGTACTTGAGCATCAGTGCCGAGCGCGCAAAGACCTCTGCTTCGCCATCGTCGAGCGTGATAGCTCGCATGGCTTCGTGGGAGTCCTGTACTTGGTCGAAGCCACGCAGGACTTCATAGGCGCCCTCGATGACATGTTCCGTCACGTTGCCCTTGTGAGGCACACGGACGTCACCGACGATGTTGCCGCACACCAGACCGTTTTGGCAGACAAAGCGGAACATACCCGCCAGCATCTGATAGCTGCTCGTACCGTCGTGACTATTGAGCAAGATAATTTCATTGGCCTCTTTGCCATTGATCTGGCTCGCATGACGAAGCCGGAGCATGTGCTTGGTGAATTCACGACGGTCTTCGTGACGCACGCGGGTCTGGCACACCATGAAGGGCTCGAACCCTTCATCGCGTAGTTTCGCCAGTACAGCGCAGGTCGGTATGTAGCTGTACCGCTCGGAACGGCTTTCATGCGGGTTTTCCGCGAAGATGGAAGGGGCGACTGCGCGGATCTGGTCATCCGACAGCGGATGATCAGCACGTAGCACGGGGGAACGTGATGCAAAACGAGAGGCAAGTTGCATGACAAACTCCTTGAAAATTGAGCAGCCGACAACGACTGGCTAGGAGCCAGGCGAGCACGAGTGCATAGGACAAAAAGCCCCGCGATGCAGGGGCTGGACGAAAATTGGCAGGAAGAAGCCTATCTGCATGTCGGTCGTACCGATGCGGATGGATACGCCAATGGCGTAATAACCCATTAGGCAATGAAGGAAGGCCGGGGCTTATGTTGGCCCGATATCAACCGCACGAGGGTTGAATCGAAGGACCACCCCGGCGTTACGGATCAGAACGACTCGGCCAGTGCCGGTGTTTGTGCATCGGTGGCTTTGTCGACAGGTTCTGCAACAGGCTCGGAGGTTTCCGAAGCGGGTGCTTCTTGGCTGACAGGCGTTTCGGAAGCCGCAGGGGCTTGCGATTTGCTTTCATCGGCCTTGGTCGATTTCGGCTCGGCCTTGTAAACCAAAGTACTGTCGACCTTGATCCAACTGATGAACAGCAGACGGGCCTTGAGGCTCACTCCCTGTTCGCCTGCACGTTTACCTTTGGTGTAGGTGAACGTATCAGCCCACAGGTCGCTGAGTCGGAACCCGATCATCACTTTCTTCTCCGCCTCGACGGCCTCGATGCAGCGACGAACCAGGTGTTGTGCTTCCGAGCCCGATACGCGCGTATCAAAACGCACGTACGAGACGTCGTCGCTCGGACCATTGAGCGCTGCGATATCGCAGGCCAGGAACGGATCACCTTTCTTTGGCTTCACTTCGCGAACGCGATTGAGATAACCGAGGCCGGTGATGTGAAGATCGAAAAAGGTTTTTTCGGATGAAGTGGTCATGGTGAATCTCCAGACTTGCAGGACAAGAGTGCGGAGACACACCGACCCGGACGGGAGGTGTGTAACCCCCGCGTGGGTTGATGGATCCTGGGATCCGGTACAACTAGACTGGCATCACCATCGAAGACTCGATGGGCGTTCGCATCTGGGATGCCGAGTGCGAACTGGATTGATCAACGCGGACGGAACCGCGCCGTAGTCTTGAAGATCGTGACCACCTGGGCATGTTGCTGACAACGTCAGCGGAACACGGCTGTAACGTGGCACCCGTGCGATGTGCCCGCTACCGGAAATCGGTACTGGCGCGCATCCCCATTGTTCAGTCACCACAAAAACAGGCGATGGACGCTTCGTCGGAATCGAGCATGTCGCGCTGGTGGGCGGTGAATCGGGCTAGGTCGGCATAGCTCGGGTCATCGTGGCGAAAGCGCGCGCCGCTGGGTTTGCTGGCAAGATTCAAAGACTCCATACGTATCCACCAGACGGCGGACCCCGGTTTGGCCTTGATCAGTGCCAGCCGCTGTCCCTGTGGCTTGAGAAAGCACAGGTCGCAGTTGCCTTCGAGCGTGCGGCCGTTCACGGTCAGCAATTCCAGATCGAAGGGCTGGGCCTGCCAGAAGGCGGTCACCTCGCGCACGCCAGCCTCGGCCAACGGCATGCACATCGTCTCTCGCTGGACTCTGTGGAATGACTGCGCGTCCTGATCTTCGCCACGCGGTGCTGCTCGTCAGCCCGGATGCCGATGAACTGATCCCAATCGGTCCAACCCAAACTGCTTACGAACTTGTGCATTGCACGGATTTTCAGGGAGGTGGTGCAACCCAGAGCTACCGGGTTGGGCAGGTGCTGGCGCTTGCGGATTAGCGCCTCGAAGGGTTCGCCTTGCCGGCTGGCGTTTGCGAAATTGACCACCGCGAAGCCGGGCAACGCATCGCGATATTCGAGCCATTGGATCGGCACCTGCCACCGTACGCTGCACTCGCGTACGAAACGCAGCGTGGCCTCCACTTCCTTGCCGGTGTTGGCGAAGCAGACTACGGTATCCGCAGGCAGGCCCGCATTGGCTGCAGCACTCGCCACAGCATGTAGGCGCTGGTGCGACCGCCGCTGAAACTGATACAGGTGGGTTGGTCAATCTTGAATGGGTCGCGCATGTGAGCTGTCTCCAGGCTGGCGTGCCGGCAGGCACCGACGACAGAAGGAACTCCTTGTGAAAGGAACGAGAGACAGGCATGCGGTCACATGGCCGTTGTTCAGAAAAGGCCCCCGGATGGAGCAATGCTGTTCACTTAAGCGGAGCAGCGTTGCGATCCACTGGATATCGGGTTTTAGACATCTTCACTGCCCTGGGTCTCGACGGCCTGGGGCATTTTTTTATGAACAGCGTGCCGATGCTGCCGCGCAGCTCCTTCAATCTTCGTGGTGTGTGCGAGGGCGACAACACCGCTGCCATAACAACCAAGTGGCTGGCAATAAACTGGCAGGCAAATTTGAAACTGATCTCGCAAGGCGCCCGCTGGTGGGCCACGGCGGCCTGACTGGCTTCTCTACGCACGACGTTGTAACCGAGTAGCAATCCCCACAACTCCTGATACACCAAGTCCACGGTTTTGCTTCGAAGCGTCAAGGCGTTGTCCTGCATTGAACTTTTGATATCCCTGAACCCCAGTTCAATTTCCCAGCGTTCGTGGTACAGCGTAGCCACTTGTTCAGCACTGAACTGCTCGGAGGGCAAAGAGGTGAATACCGTTTTCTCTTTTCCTTGGATTTCGTAGGTCACCGCTCGAACCTGCCAGTGCTCCGGCAGCGTCGGATTTTTCTTTCGAGCCTGAGGCGAGACGCGCATTTGAAGAAGGCGATCCCCGTCGCCGTACCGCAGCAGTTCTGTGGACACAAGGCCTTTTCGCTCTGGAATAAGCCAGTGCCGATTGGCCGCACCGTTCTGGATGTTCAATAGCAAGTCGGCGCTGAAGAACCCTTTATCCAGCAAGGTGACCGAGTGAGCGGGAATCGCCTCGACAAACTCGGCAGCCAAGGGGATTTCCCCGCGACGATATGGACTGATGGCCGCATTGGCGAGTACATGAGAACGGACATTCATCAAGGCCACCAGACGCAGGACCGGGTACGGTGTTTGTCGTTCGCTGGAGGTATTGCCTGCCCCGAAGTGATCACGCAGTTGCGGTGTTTCCTGGGTTCGAAACAACGCACCATCGACGGCAAAGACTTGCAGTTCATGCCAGTGGTCTTTCGGGTAACGCTCATAACCCCAGACATTTGCGCACTGCTGGAAGAGCCACGAAGCGGGTTCTTTACCCAGACGCTGCCTGGCTTTGGAGAGAGCGCTGTTGGCCAGAAGCACTTCGTTGGCCAAGCCCTTGGAGCAGATATTAAGGCGGCGAGCGACCTCGGCAATCGGTTCGCCGCGAAAGAAAGCCATGCCCACCACCAGCCATAAAACCAGGTCGGAAGGTAATCGGCGACGGCGAATGCTGGCTTGCTCAGCTAATGTCGCCGCAGCCTCTATCCATTCCACTGGGATGTGTTCCGCCAAGACATCCAATCGAGCAAGGGACTGTCCGGCAGTTTCCAAAACAGTGTTCAAATCCTGGGCAATAGACAAAAAAAATCCGGAATCCTTATCGAATTCCGGATTTTCCAGCGGTTCAAGGATTAGTCAACAATCCTTAAGTGAACAGCATTGCCCGGATGGAGGCCTTGTGATCAGGTGGTGAGCTAGCCTTTACCAGGCTTGGACGCAACGGCTTGCAGCGAAAGCTGTGTCGGCGTGGCCGACAACTCAAGATCGTCTTCACTGTTGAGGATGCGGGTGAAGACAGCATCGTGAGGATCAAGAAACTCCCCGAAGTCATCCCCGCCAAGCTCGGTGCGGGCGAGTTCCCACCAGTCATCGAATGGATCGATGTCGGGATCGCAGCCAACGGCGTAGGCCAGCAGTTTTTGCTGCCCATCGGGTGTACGCTCGCCGAACTCGGCCAGGAAATACACCCCATGATCCTTGGCGAGGATGAGGCGGCCCTTGTGAGCGATTGCCTCGGCCAGCACGGGACGCAAATTTGTACCTTTGAATCGCAACATGGTGGTCTCCATTGCTTGAGGAAAATGCCTCCCGCCAGGAAGGCAGGAAGCTGGACAGGTAAGGAGTGGTGTTGGTCGACTGATCAATGCCGGATCGGCTTGCGCCCGTCCGACAGGATTTCCACCTGGATCTGCCGCCAATGCCCGTCGTCGATCAGGTGTTCCAGCGTTTCGCCGAGCATGTCGAAGTACACCTCGTCCACGCGCTGGATGAGTTCATCAGCGTGGCGCAACTCCACGGCGTAATGGTCGCCGGCACGGTCATAGAGCACCGTGACGCGGCCCTGGAATTTCTCCGTGGAGACCGTGAAGCTGATCGCGGGTGGCGTTTCGATGATGTTGTTGGGCAACGGGTCGACCCAGGTGAAATCCCTGGCCTTGGCATCCACCAGGAGGTGGGTGATGCGCCGGAAACCATCGGGAGCGGGCAGTTGCTCCAGTTGATGAACGAGTTCCTGCAACTCCGGGCAACGCAGTTCAGGGGCCGGCAACTTGGCCGGTGCTGATCCGAGAATGTGTGTCTTCACCGTGTATGGAGTGCCGTCTGAGGCTACTTCTGTGCGCTCTTCGGGCGTATCCGCGCGAAGACCGTCGAAGCGGCGACGAACATAGGGTTGGACTTGTACCTTGGTGCCTTCGTCGGGTTCCTGGCTCACCTGGTGGCGATCCAGTACGGCGAATTCGGCACGACCGATCTTGACCACAATGACCTGATCGGTCTTGGCGACAATTTTGCCCTCGAAGGGCTGCGGGTCCATACGGACGCCGAGCGAGGATTCCTGCGGAAGGTCTTCGTAGATGCGGAACTTGAAGCTGCGAACATTGCGCGGAACATGGGCCGACACCAACGCTGGTATCTGCGTGCGAATGGACGAGTGATCCATGGGGAGACTCCTTTGAGGAAAACAAGGGACTCCTGCCCGCAAGGGAGGGTATCCCTTGGGGGGTGGGTAAATAGATGCTGCGTGCATCAGGGAGCACAGTGACCAGCGCGCAAAGCCGCACCGAAGTCTTGAAGGTCTCGACTACCTGGGATGGTGCCGGCTACGCCAGCAAACCTGTGCGCAGAATGACATCGCCACACGGCGGTAGGCCCGCGTCAATCGGCAACCGGCGTGCCCCGCATTTGTCGTTTCATCCGAGCAGAAAAAAGCCCCTCGGTTGAGGGGCTAGAAGGTATGTCGTGGCAAGGGTCATTCTTCGTACAACGGCAAGCCGTCGAGTACCGGTGCGTCGGCGTCGAAGATCAGGATGCGGACATAAGCCTGCGCGGCCAGAAGAAGAACATTCACCAGCGACTCCGGCATGCCTTTGTCGCATTGCTCCTGCCGCAACTGCTCGGCGGTGATGCCTTCGACGTACTGCAGGTTGGCATCGGTCCAGGGCGTGGCAATCACCTTGACGCCGATCGCCGGGCTGTATGGGATCCGGAAAGCGACGAACAGAAAACCGATCGGCGTGGCGATGTCTGCAAGCTCTGTCAGGTAGCAACCCGCTTCTTCGGTGATGTGCGCCGTACTGATTTCCCAGCATCGGCTGTAGAAGCCAGTCTCAAAAGTCAGGCGCCGTACAACTTCCCGCGCGTCCTCAGCGGCGTAGGTATCGCCGATGTGGATGGGCTGCCCGGCATCGCCGCCGAGGACGGCGTAGACCACCGAGCGGACGATTCCTTCGGTTTGGCACTGTGCCTCAAGGTCGTCGCCGACCTCCTGGCCTTCCGTGATCAGCGCGAAGTCGTTGCACAGGATGCAGGGAAACTGTGCGATTTGATCGTCCAGAAGGTGTGCTTGGCTGGGATGAAGTCGCCGCCATACGGGCGGGCTGTCGTCTTCATAGGTGATGCAGAGAGTTCGAACGACATGCAGGTTTTGGTAGCCTCGGATGAAAGGATTGGGAGTCTGAGACATGGTATTTCTCCAGCAGAGGTTAGGCGGAGCCCATCCCCAACTGGGGATCGGGTCCCAGTGGGTGAATAAATGCTGGTGCTTCAGTCGAAGCACTCAGCGTTGGAGGTATCAAGCAGAAGCTGCGCAACGTGCGCTCGCAGGATCGCTTGAATATGCAGGTCGGAGATGCCGACAAGTAGGCTCACCGTCTAGCGCTTGAGTAGGCACGATGTTTCATCGATCTGGTTCTGCAGCACGGCCTCGCGCAGTTGTTCGCCGAGATTCAGTGCCTGTGTTGAGTCGTGGGTGGAATATCACCTCGTTGCTGATGACGCAGCCATGGCCGCCGAACTCGAACAGTCGTGATTTGCTGCACAGTGCCATGGGAGCCTCCAGAAGACGATGCGCCATAGGCGCGGTGGATTGAATTCGCGTACGCCGACACGACGGCAGTTCTGAACTGGTCAGTGCCATGCGTCGAATGAAGAAACGCGGGGTTGCGCGGGAATGAAGAGCATCGGCGCTAGGTGTGGCGCACGTCCGCGTAAAACGATGCGAAGCGGACTGGATCGGTCTACGTGGAACCTCCACGTCGCAGCCTGAGGACCGTGGCTGCTGGCATGGTGCTGACCGGAGTTAGCAACAGATGGTGGCAGAATGGCAAAGCGGCTTCATGGCGTCTGCCGACAATGGGCTTTTTGCGCGCCCCTGTTATTGCAAGACCTGTTGCAGGTGTCGTCCGAGCTAGGCCGCAAGGCACGGCCATTGAGTTGCCAATGGCTTTGCAGCGAGGTGCACGCGATACGGCACCAGGGTGTAGTCGTCCGGTATGCCTTAAAGGCGGCGGCACTCCTTGGGCATTAGCCAGAGCCCCCGTCATTGGTACCTGTCCGCTGTGCCGGGGTATTCCCGTAGTAGCAGAAATAGGGTTTCATAGTTCGGCACCGGTATGGGGCTTTCGTCATCATTACCGGAGCTGACGCCTAATTATGGCGACATGCCACTCTCCCTGTTCGGCGGCCAAGTTCATGACTTTGATGCGGCGGCACACGCTGCCGTACCGAAGGGGTTGAAGGTGCATGTGTCCATCTTCTGTTCTGGTTGTGGCGAAGTCACCCGGTTCTGGACAGGTCGCAGGCAGACGGCGTTCAAGATGCGGAGAGGAACAAGGCGCTGGAGGCAGTACGCCTCCAGCGGGGGACAGGGATACCACCTGTGGCTGTCGCAGGGACTCTGGCCGTCGTCAACGCCTGTCGCTGGAGCAGATCGCACCCGACCCGTTTCGTGGCTGGGGTCGATATCTTTCGGCGCACATCCGCGCACAAAAGGAGCCCGTTGTTTCACCGGCGGGCACCGGGGGAGAACACCGTCGTCCCCGAAGGGTCTCCTGGCATCTCGCGCGCAAGGCGCCAGGAGACCCTTCGGGCCGGACGTAGAGAGTGCCGATCAACAGGCCGTGCATCCGGCCGGGCAGGAAAGCACCTTCAATCCTCCCGACGACACGAGCCGCTGGAGAGGTACATGCCATTGCAGAAGGCGGGGGCATGCTTGGGATGCCCCGCGGGTAGCGGGGCCATTCCTGACAACCGCTGGAAAACGCGGCTGGGGCAGGACGTGTCTGGCAGGCGTCAGGAAGCTCTGGGAGCGGTCCGCCGCTTGCGCGAAGCGGCTTGCTTCCCATCGAACGATTCGAACGGTACGGTGCCTTTACAGTCAGGATAACGGTTGCACGACCAAAAAGGACCGGTTTTGCCGGTGCGCTGCCGCGTCGCTGCACCACACAATGGGCAAGCTGGACCTTCGGGAATCTGGATGGACAAGATGATGTCACGGTACTGTTGCACCAGTTGCGTGATCCAGACCGATTGCTTCTCGATGAAGGTGTCCAGGGTCAACTGACCGGTTTCGATCATGTCCAACGCCTGTTCCCAAATGGCGGTCGTGCCCGGGTCGGCGATGGCCGCTGGAACTGCGTCGATCAGGGTGAAAGCCGCCTCGGAGGCGCGGACGGATCGGCCTTTTTTGATCAGGTAGCTTCGGCCCAGCAAGCCGTTGATGATGTTTGCACGGGTGGCCTCTGTGCCGATGCCCGTGGTTTCCTTCAACTTCTGCTTCAGGTGTGGGTCGGTCACCAGTTTGGCGACACCCTTCATGGCTTTGATCAACTCCCCCTGCGTGAACGGCTTGGGTGGCAGTGTCTTCAGCGCTTTCAGATCGACAGAGTGGACCTGGCAATGTGTGCCCTCGGATAGCAGCGGCAGGATCTGGCTACGTTGGGTGGGCTCGTCGTCCGTATTGTCGGGTGCTGCTGGTCCGCTGTTGATTAGCGCCAGGCGCCATCCCAGGACGGCAACCTGCTTACCCGTCGCCTGCAGTGTCTGGCCGCCGGCTGACAAGGTGGCGACTGTTCTGTCGAACTCATGGTGAGGCAGAAACTGCGCCAGGTAATGCGAACGGATGAGCCCATAAACGGCCTGCTCCTTCTCCGACATGGCAGAAAGGTTGGTCGGCTCCAGCGTGGGAATGATGCCGTGGTGAGCAGTGACTTTCGCATCGTTCCAGGCGCGTGAGCGTTGGGTGCGGTCGAGTTGGTCGATCAAGGGGCGCAGGCTGGGATCAGTTGCGAGGATGGCGTTGAGTACCGTCGGCACATCGGCCAGCATGCTCTCCGGCAGGTAGCCGGAGTCCGAACGGGGATAGGTGGTCGCCTTGTGCGTCTCGTACAGCGATTGCGCGATGTCCAGTGTCTCCTGAACGTCGAGAGCAAACTGACGCGAGCAGACTTCCTGCAGCGTGCTGAGGTCGAACGGGAGAGGCGCGACTTCGCGGACCCGCTCGGTTTCCACCGACAGCACCTGCGCCTCACGAGTGCCGCCGATTTGGCTTACTGCCTGCTGGGCCGTTCGTTGGTCCAGGCACCGACCTGCAGCATCGGTGGTGGCATCGTGCGGCATCCAGTTTGCGGTGAAAGAATTGCCGGCGTGCGATAGCTGCACTTCGACGGACCAAAACGGAACAGACACGAACCGGGCGATCTCGCGGTCGCGATCAACCACAAGACGCAGCGTCGGCGTCTGCACACGACCGACTGAGAGGACGCCCTGGTAGCCGGCTTGGCGGCCGAGCACCGTGAACAACCGGCTGAGGTTCATGCCGATCAACCAATCGGCGCGAGAGCGGGCGAGTGCCGAGTAATACAGCGGCAGGGTCTCGCTCGATGACTTGAGCGCGTCCAGTGCCTTGCGAATGGAGGCGTCATTCAGTGCCGACAGCCACAGCCGTTGAATGGGACCACAGTAGCCGCACAGCTCGATGATTTCGCGGGCAATCATCTCGCCTTCGCGATCAGCATCGGTGGCAATCACCAGTTCGGTGGCCTGTCCGAGCAACTGTTTGACGACCTTGAATTGCGCGGCAGTGGAGGCCTTGACCTCGCTGCGCCAGCGCTCGGGAAGAATGGGAAGCTGTTCAATGGACCAGCGCTTGTACTGCTCACCGTAGGCTTCCGGTGGTGCCGCCTCGATCAGGTGACCGATGCACCAGGTCACGACAATTCCTGGTCCGTTGTAGCAGCCAGTTCCGCGCTGTTTCGCACCCAGCACACGCGCGATGTCTTTACCCTGCGAAGGCTTCTCGCACAGATACACGCGCATGCAACCTCCTCGGAAATAGCGTGGTGTCCATCGAATGAGCACCAGCATGTCCGGGGAGACCGCGAGAGACCGCAAACAAGGTGGACTCGACAATAACCGGCTTGTTGGCCCTGGGAGGCAAGATTGCGGCAGTTGAATCCAGGGTCGTTTAGGCGATCGTCAGAGCAGGCGCTTCGTTTTGGGCGCGCACGTGGAACTCAGTGGACGTCCATGGCGCTATACCCTGGGTATAGCGGTGTCCGCTGGAAGCCGGTACTTGGCAGGCCGATAGGCGCTGGCGAATTGAGGGCGACCATCGGTTGCTACAGCCGCCCCCGGATCAGGCATCCGGCCCTTCACGCCATTTCAGATAATCACCAACACAAAAGAAGCCGGCAGCGGCCGCATTGCGCTCGAGCGTCCATGCTGTCTCGCCGGGACGGATCAGTGCCTGCAGGTCTTCGGATAAATGCGCTGTCGGGCCATCACAAGAAGCTCCTTGACGACCATCGGGCGGGTCGACTTCTTCGAGGTCGCCGTCTTCAAGTTCGTCATCGCCAGAGTACTCCTGGTCGTCAGCCTCCCAGGGCTTTGCAGCCCACAGGGCATGAAGCTCTTCATCGCTCAGATCCTCGCGCAGCAAGTAGCACAGTGCGTCAGGATGGAGCTCTTGGACCTGTACATTGAACAGTGTGGCGAATCGACGCCGTGCAGCCTCTTTGGCCCCGGCCTGGGCTTTCTCATAGGCTTCGATCTCGGCCCAATACGTGGCCTCTTCCTCGTCGTACTGGATCTGCGCTGAGGTACATTGCGCCGTGTCAACCCGGTGCTGCGCCTCGATGAGCTTCTGGTCAGCCTCGGCACGCGTCAGGACATTCGGCCAGTTGGGTGCCGGGGAATCGGTGCCAACCACAGCAAGAAGCGTGTTCTGGTAGTCGATGAAGGCCATATTTTCGCCAGGAACCGGGTCGACGACGACAGGATCGTTGCTGATATCTTCGATGATCGGCGGAAGGCCGCGTTTCTCCCGACCGCTGCCGGCACGGTCGACCAGATAACGTTCACGCCAGGCCTCGCCACGCGCGCGCTTCCCGTCACCCTCCAGGCTCATGGTGTACTTTATTAGCCACATGTGCATGTAGCGCTGGCGTTGCTCGCTGTGTTGCAGGGCGAGGTCATGGAAGCGCTGATAGAACGCTTCATCGTGGCCGCAGTCGAGGCTGTCGCCTTCGTGGGCAACCTCGTGCTCGATGAGAGAAAAAATATAGGCAGCGCTCCTGAGCGGACTGGACTTGAGCCGTTTCACAAGGGTGACGTCGACGGCGATGTAGCTGCTGCCGTCGGTCCACGCCTCGGCGATGTTGGACTGCCCGAGAAGAATGTGCAGCGATTTACCCTCACGGACCTGCCCCCCGTACGCAGGCCGGCCACCCGTGCACAGGGCGGCGTAGTGATGCAGGCACCAGCGTAAAGCGGTCCAGGCGCGCCGTGTTTCCCGATCGAGCGCGTCTTTCTCCGTCAAGATATGGGTCCGCTCAATGAACGCGTCGCGCAGTGTTGAAAACGCGAGCAAGTCCGGAACGTAGAGGCCGTTCAGCCACCAGTACGGTGTGCCGTTCTGCTCCACGTCGTGGCGCAGGTTGGCATGGACCCGAATGATGCAGTCGAGAAAATCCTGTGCGTTGTAGCAGCCGAAGCGGTCGAGCGTGGTGGGGTGAACAATCACGGCGATACCTTCGCGGGCGATGGTTTCCCCCTTCGGGACCTCGAAGGCGTTGTCTACGACCGCGAACCTGCCGCCTTGCCGCTGGTTGTGGCTATAACGGCATTTGCGCAGAAAGTCCTCTAACGACACGTGCCGCTTGCCGGGCAGAAGCGTGACGACCTCTTCCCGAGAGTAGATCTGGACGATGTTGGCATCGCCCGAAAGCAAGGCCCGCGCGGATTTTTCACGGCGAGCCTCGGTTTTGCGGTGGTCACCAAGACGGGACGCCATCTGGTCAGCCATCTGGCCAAATTGCCTGGCAATTGATTTCCACGCCGAGCAGGTCTTGCGCAGGATTTCGGTGCGGGAGACGTTCAGGCCGATGGCCTTTTTGGAAACGATGAGGCCGCCTGCACCCCACAAATGCGCGGGATCGTGACGCACCAGTACGCCCTGGTTGTAGATGGAAACGGCGCCGTCCGCTTTCACCCGATACCAGGCGAACTCGTCCTCGGCATCCCAGTGCTCGGTGCGGGGATCGCGGGTGATGCGCTGGCCATTCAGCTCAACGCTGACGGGGGTGTAACGCACCAGGTCCCGAACCTCCTGGATGGCCGACATCAGCTCCACATCACTCAGGACTTCGTACCAGTCGCCAGAGATCGAACAGCCCGGCGACGCGTCCTGGAGGTCGTCCAGATCGTAGTGATAGCCCATCGCACGTGTATCGACGGTCATCCTCCAGGCATTGGAGCGCCAGACTGTCTTGGCATGCGCCATGATCTGGCCGCGCCCGAGGCGGAAACGGCCGTAGGTGGCGTCGCCTTCATCGTGTGGCGTGCCGAACCGACCGAAGTACCGAACGACATCGTCGCGGCTGGCAAAGCCCTGGCCGTCGTCGCTGCAGGTGAAGCCACTACGGGTCAGTGAAAGATGCACAGAGCTGGCCCTGGCGTCGACCGAGTTCATCAGCAACTCGATGAGGGCTTTGCTGATGGAGCCCGCCTGGCTGTAAATGATGTGATGGATGATCTGCGGATCGAGCTCGAATGGCAGACGCATGGACCCTCCTTGTAGCGTTAGGTCAAGATATTGATGAATACGCCGTCCATTTCATTGCCGATGCGCAATGAAGAGCCCGGCATTCGACCTGTGCACCGGGAAAGAATGGACACCCGATCATTGATGCCGGCGATTACCGGGGTTGTCGAAAACCTAACCGAGCCGCTGCTGCTCCGTATTCAGCGTGAGTGGGTGTGAGCAGACCGACGTAAGCAGCGTGTGATGGCGTGCTCAGGAGGTTCAAGCGTGTCGTGAGTGGAACATCGGGGGGCATCGTCATGTACCGCGGACAGCGACCTCAGTGGACGTCAGTGGAGCAACTTGAGATGATCCAGGCCCAAGCGGTTGGGTGCAAAGTGGCGAGACAGCGAGTGATGGTCGTTAAGCTACCCCCTGATCAGCCGAAGAAAGACGCTATGCAATGGGCCAAGCGTTAGTGACGATTTGCAACGAGAGTGAGGTGATGGCGAAGACGCTTACCGATGCATACCTAGTGCTGCTGTTGGCGGCGACCATCCACGGCACGGATGCCGCAGTGCGTGATACGGCGAAGCGCTGTACCAAAACGCTGCCGAGAAGCAAGCGGGATGTGATGTACCAGATAGTCGACAGCAAGGAACCGCTCAAACTTGTGTTCCATATCGCGGAGAATCTGGACTGATGTGGCAAGCGAGAAGCGTCTGCAAGAGTAGCCGGAAGCCATGAGGCCGCGAATGGGGGCCGTAGGTTGGTTCTCCGGGAGCTTCTCCATGTGCCGCGAGCGGTGGATCTCAGTGGAACGCCATGGACGCTGACTGTTGCCCGGTGAGCGACTGGTGGTTGGCGCAATCGCTCAGCGGGAAAGGTGCACGCAGGGCGGGAATGATCACTCGTTCTCGGCTGGCTCCGCTGCCGCGGGCTTGGCCCCGAGCACGACAGACTCAATGCGATAAGGCAGGATGCCAGCGCGACGCGCTTCGATCTTGAAGGTCACGCGCTCGTTTTCGTCCGCATCCTCCCAATCGTCTTTCACCGCCCGACCTTCGACCAAGACGCGCATGCCCTTCTGGTACAGCGCGGCCCAGCGCTCGGCGTCGCGATGCCAGATCTCGACCGGCGCCCAGAACCCACCGCGATCTTCAAAGCCCTCCTTGGTAGGCACGGGGTTGTCGAAATAGACATTCAGGCGCAGCAGCCTGCGCGGCTCATTGTTGCCGTTCGGAAACTCGCGGAATTCTGGCGCAGAACCGATGTTGCCCTCGCCGTAGAAATGCGTGCTCATGGGTGTGACTCCTTGGGGGTGGTGGCGTGGACACGCCGTTGGTAAGCCCCCTCGGCGTGGACCAACTTGCTGGCGCATTCCGAGGTTTGGCGGGCGATGCTGTGAGTGAGGCTGATCTGCAGGTTCAGCACGATGCGCTGCACCTCGATGGTGTAGAGGTCATCGATCAGCGATGTCGGTGTGCCGGGGCTGGCAAGCAGCTCCTCCCACAAAGCCGTACCCATGCGTGAGCGATCAAGGTTGCGCCAGCGCAGAAAGGTCGTGCCTGCGCCAGTGGTTTGCTGGGCCAGTTGCACAGGAAGGAGGTTGAAGGGGTGGCTGCGGGCCTGCGACAGCACCTTGCGCTGCGCCAGTCCGATCAGATCGTCCCGCAGTGCTTTGCACTGGCTGGCCCAGGTCGCAAGCTCCCCATTACCTTTAAAAGGTTTTAAAAGGCCTTTTAGGTAGCCTGCGTGTTCCAGCCGCTGGAAGTCCGCCTGTTCCAGTGCCAAGAAGCGGTTGGATGCGGTCATGCTGGGTGGTCCTCGCGGTCCAACGACACGGAAGAGTCTTCGCCCAGAGGTCCCCCTGCAGATACGGCTGGCTCAGCCGCGTCGGGTTCACCGGCTGGCGCAATATCGGAAGTTGTTGACGGAGTTGGCGCCGATGCAAAAGGGGCACGACGGATGAGCGGTGGCGCAAAGCGTGAACGGCGCGTGCCTTCCAGCACGTCCTGCGGCAGTTCACCGTATTTCTCCAGGGCGGCACGCGCCGCCGCGTTGTTTGCGGCGAAATCATCGCGCTTCGTACCGGAGTAGCGATACTGCTGCGCCAGGCTGAAAAGGCTGCGCAGCGCATGTGCGCCTTCATTGAGCCAGCGTTCCAGGGTGCTGCGGTCGATCAGGGCCGTGTGATGCGCCAGGATCAGGCGCCGGGCCAGGTCGTCGTAGTCGGCCAGCAGATAGACCGCCATGAAGCCGAGTTGCGAGGCCACGAACAGGGGTAGCTTTACCGGCTGGACGTTGAGGTTCTCGCCCAGACTGAGTGCCGCCGGCACATCGGCCAGCGCCTGATCAACCTGTTCGCGCAGGGTCTGGAGTTGTGCCTTGGTGGTGCTGAGCTTGTCTTCGATGCGCAGCATCCACCAGTCGGAGTAGGGGTCGTCTTGCTCAGAACCTCGCTTGAGCTTGGTCATGATGGCGACAAAACCGTTGAGGCCAACAATGCCCGGCTTGCCTTCGGAGGGCGCGCGTCCGTGCCAGATGCGGGACGCATGATGGGTGTGCAGTGTCAGCGACATCGCGCTGCGCAATGACCCAAGGTTCAACTGCAGAGAAGATTCGGGTTCGGTGGCCATCGTGACGACTCTCGGTGAGGAAACGAGTCGCCAGCATCGGCATTGACCGGAAGGGTGTCAGTCATCAAACCGCACCGCATGACCGCCTGTTTGTGAATTCGCACTGCCGCAGTGGAATCTTGCACCTCCCTGCGGATGAGAGGGTGGCGTGAGGCATTCTGCGTCCGTTGCCCGCCACCGTTGCCGGAAGGCAGCCTGTTCAACTATACCAGTGGTATAGGCGACGGTGGCCTTCAGTGGACGCTTCAGGCGGATGACCCCGGGGCTGGAGGTGATGCATTGCAAGGAACGCAGTCTGTTCAACTATACCAGTGGTATAGGCGACGGTGGCCTTCGGTGGACTCTTCAGGCGGATGACCTGAGGCTGGAGATGATGCGTTGCAGGGAAGGCAGCCTGTTCAACTATACCAGTGGTATAGGCGACGGTGGCCTTCGGTGGACTCTTCAGGCGAATGACTCTGCGGCTGGAGGTGATGCATTGAAGGGAAGGCAGTGTGTTCAACTATACCAGTGGTATAGGCGATCATGGACGTCGTTGGACTTGCTGGCAGAGGTATAGGACAAACCCTGATGTTGAGCATTGGCAAAACGCCATTGATGCCCCGTGGGTGCTGCTTTCACCTACCCAGCAGAGAGCGCAGCCGTGCGATGTTCTTTCGGGCGACTTCAGGGTCGACAGCCTGCGTTGGCGGTGGCTGTGGGGGCTGGCTTACCGGGGGGCTGGCTGTCTTCTGACCGACCCAGGCGTGAAACTCACCCTTCATGGCCTTCTGAATGATGCCAAACAGGTAGCCCGCAGGGTTGCGCACTGAGCTTGCCCGACAACGTGCATCCCATTCGTCGAGGATGGCTTGGTGCAACTCGGCATCCACAGGCTGCAGTGCGGTCAGCGCGCCTGATTGCTGCTCTGCTTTGAGTGACAGGAAGCGTTCGGGTAGGCGAAGTTTTCCCCGCTCGCGCGGTACTGTACGTACTTCTTTTAATTCTTTTTCTTTACGTACAGTACTATCGGTCTTCGGATTCCGAAGTGAGTCGGTTTTACTGGGTTTTACGCCTGCTTCGGATTCCGAAGTCGGGGGGGTAGGATTCCGAAGTAAGTCTTTGGGACCTTCTTCGGATTCGTGGTCATCCCCAGGTTGTGGATAACTTTGCTCTTCGGTCCAGCCTTGCGCAGCCAATCGCTGCGACAGCACCTGAAGCCTGCTTGGCAGTATTCGCCCGCTGAGCAGCGGGTCGTCGGCCATTTCTTTGAGCGTGTGCACACCGACACGCTGGACGGACTTGCTGGCGTGATTCAATGCCTGGCTGACCAGACCCAAATAATCCGGGTCGAGCTGAATGGCTTCATAGGGCGTCAGGGGCTCGTCGTGCAGCACATAGAGATTGCCCTGTATTCGTCCTGTTTTCGGATCACGACGGCGCCTCACCAGACTGATCCAGCGCGTCAGGCGCAGCAACGTTAGCGCCCGCGCGACGGTCTCATGGGACGCACGAGCCGTGCACGGCATTGAGGCCAGATAGGGGCAGAGCTGATCGTAGGTGGGGAAGGCGGTGACCCCATCGTCGTTGAGCAGCAGACGAAAGACCTGCCAGGCATTTCGTTCAAGCGGGGTCAGCCGGTTATCCAGCAGCAATGCACGGGGCACGCTGTCATGGCGGTTGCCGCTGAAGATGAATCCATCAGAGGGAGGGGGTGCCGGAGTCGGCGCCGGTGTTGTGTCCGGGGGAGGTTGCATGTGCTGCAGTGCCTGGTCGAACAGCTCCCCCAGCGATACGGGGCCGCGTGAATGACGTGGACTGCCCATCAGACCAGCCCTTCATCAATCCACCCTCGGATAGCGCTCCAGATCACTGAGATGGGCAGGCCCGTGCATTCGGCAAGATCGGCTGTAATCGCAAGCATTGCCATGTCGTCGTTCAACTCGGTGCCACGTTCTTTGACGGTCGCTGACCAGCGATGCCAGAGATCAGCGTCCTGTTCTTCTGACAGGACCGGATGCCGGCCCTTGCGTTTCGGTAGCCCGATGACGTCGCGCCTGAGGGCGATTTCCTGGTGGGTCAAGCCGTAGAACTTGCTGATGAGCTCCGTACTCGCTCCCAGCCGCAGAAGCCGATCGATTTCTTCAATCTCCCGGGTGACATCATTCACCTGGCTCAAGAGATGATGCAGCACCTCCTTGTTCACGCTCACTGAGCACCATTTAACGGTTGCGTTGGCCAGGAGACTGGCCATGGCCGGGTGCTTGAGTGCCTCCAGCGCCGTGTCGTCGAACCCCATGGATTTTGCCCGGCGTAGCTGGCCGTTGCGCAAATCGTGGAGCGCTTGCGCGATCACTGCCTGATTGAGCGGATGGGGGTCGGGCATGGCGGCCGTCCTCATGATCCGTGCATGGCGGTGTCGCCATCAGTGATGCCGGCCTCGATGTCCAGCAATCGCCTGGCAAGCCTCAACAAGCGGAAAAGCTTCACCAGCCCACTGTCGCTCAGACGCACGACCTGCTGTGATGAGGGCGTACGCACCTGCCCCAGTAAAAGAGCGCCCAGGTCCTCGGCCAGTTGTGCTGTGTTGATGCGTACAGGCAAACTGCCGACCGGCTGATAGGGGGCGCTCAAGGCATGCAGCAGTGACAGTAACGAGCGCGGGAGATTTGATGGCGTGTCCAACTCGCCAAACGCTCGTGCGCACGTGAAGCCGATGCCCTCGTTGCAGGCGACGATGCCATCATCCAGACCCGCTTCGTTGGCGATCTCACGCGCGAATTGAGCGATGTGGATACGCAGCCGATCGGGTGTATCGAGGCTGGGGTCGATGTACCAGACATCCGAGATCGGATAGAGACCTCCAGCCTGGACAGGGATGGCCTGCAGGACGTTTGTTCCGAAATCAGGTGGTGTCTCGCCGGTGTGGTCAGCCACCAGTCGCTGGATCGACTGCAGGCGATCGGTGGTCTCGGCCGGCGAAACGATATGTTCCTGAAACAAGACCGAGCGATCGTCCTTGTCCTGTTGATCCTCAACCGCGTCGGCCGGAGGACGTGTTGCAGATCCACCTTGGAGCGTATGGGGCTCGCTTGCAGATGTTCTGGATGTCTCCGTCGTCCGCGGTGTGGATGCTGACGGCGGCGGTGCGACCGTCGATGGCAATGTTGGCTGGCTCGTGGGTGCCTGTCCGGTAGTCGCCGTGCTGGACGTGTTGTTGGGGTCACTATTCAGCAGTTGCCAGCGCTTCTCGGAATCGGTGATCTCGAATGCCAGCGTGTCATAGTCCACCCCGAGCAAATCGGCCATTTGACCGATCAGCTCATCCTGTACTCGCTGCGCCGCAAAGCTCCCTGGGGAGTCAAATACCATCAGGACGTCCTGGAACAGCGTCGCAAAATCAATGCTCGCACTGTTTCTGGTCATGCGCGCATCCCAGATCCGGGAACCGGCCCTACGCAGGCTGGTCAGTTGCTCGACTTGGGGGCGTCCGAGGCCGGCATAGAGCACGTTCGGTATCGCTGGCAGCAGGAACTGGATCGCCTCCTGCATGCGGCTGATGTGGGGTTGGGGCACGGGGTAGCCATCAGCCTTGAGGCGTCGGGCAAGCTCTGATTGCGACAGCGATTTACCATCCTCTTGCTCATAGAGCTCACGGACTTTTTCGATGCCCAGGGCACGTTCGATGAACGACAGGCCGCCGTGAAGTTCGTTCTCGACCAAATGTCCCGTCAGGGCAACGATCTCGCCACGCTCCGGCCATGGGCGGAACAGGCAGCCGATACGGAAGAATCGCTCGTCTTTGCTCTCACTCCAAAGATCGCGCAGTATCGCCAGGCGCGTGTTGCCGCCGTTACGGATGATGTAGTGATCGGCACCAGGGCGTCGGGTGATCGGCGGCGGGGCATCCAGCCCACGCTGGCGGATGGACGCTTTGATCTCCTCGTACAGCGGATTGCGCGTCAGCCTCGGATCGAGCTCATAGGAGCGTAACTGGTCCAGCGTCACCACCATTGGCGTGTCGGCGATCGGATCGCTCATCGAACTCGCTACCGGGCCGTTGCGTGTGAAACCATCGCTCAGGAGCTTGCTGGCGATGTCTTCTGGGGAGACATCAGTCATGGTCGGCTCCCTCTTGATCGGGGTGCTCGACCACTGTGGCGTGACGTTGTGCGCGCCGCAGCATGGCGCGCGCATTGCGTTCTGCCCGGTGATCGCTGGCTGTCGCGCTGGTATAAATCGGCGGTAAGCCCGGCTTGACGAATTTCAGGTGCCCGCCAGGTGTTCGGGAGACATTCCAACCCTCGCTCAGGGCATGTTCAATCAGTGGCAGTAGTCGCTTGTGGCCACGGGCCAGTTCATGGGCGTTCAACATGAGAATGTCTTCCCTCAAACTTCCCGGTGACCAGAGCGAACTGTTCCTGCCATTGCGGGCACAGTTCGCTGGCCAGCCCGCGGACAATGTCCAGTGCGGCTGCCGCGACTCGGCCAGTGGGCCGTCGGTGCTCAACCCGGTGGACCGGCAAACCACGCGTTGCCGCTCGGGGAAATGCCTCGATTGCAGGAATCTCGGTACGCAGGACGTGAACCCCTTCCTGATCTCGGTAGATCAAACGCAGTGTCTGCTGGATCAGCTTTGCATTGGCTGACACAGCAGGTACGCGGTTGAGCAGGAGATGAAGGTGTGGCGGGTTAATGCCCAGATGCCTATAGGGGGCGATGTCTTCGATGAGCTGCAGAGTGCCTCGGCGCATTTCACGCGCGGCGAGGATTTCGGGGGTGACGGGCGAGACCGCCTGTTCGGACGCCAGCACGGCCATCTCGAGCAGCACACTGCGAGCGCCTTGAGTATCGAGTAGCACCAGGTCGTAGTGCGGCTGAAACACCGGTAGCAGGTGCCGCAGTCGAAGCCGCCCATCCGGGGCATGCAGCAAGAGGGTGTTCAACTGCCGATGCGCGTCATTGGACAGAATCACGTCCAGCCGGTCTATGACGGTGCGCGATACCAGGCGCGCAATGTCGCGCTCGTTGAATGCCAGCAGCTCATAGATCCCGCATGGAGCGCGACGGGCAAGCTCGTAGTAGGATGACAGCGTCGGCTGCATATCAAGATCAAGCAGCAGAACCCTTAGGCCGGCATCGGCGATAAAGCCGCCGAGGTTCGCGGCTACGGTGGTTTTTCCTACACCGCCTTTGGTCGAGATAACAGAAATCACCTGCATGACGTGCTCCTCTTTGGCAAGGAATGGGGAGCTCAGTCAGGCGCGTTCTTTAAGGCGGTCAGTGATCCACTGGTCGATCTCAGTGGAGTCCCAGCCAACGGCACGGACGCCAAGTTTTATGGCTTTGGGGAATTGTCCCGCCTTCATGAGGCTGTAAAGATAGGCACGTTTGAAGCCTGTCTTGGCCTCGACTTCAGGCCGGCGGAGAATGCGTCGCTCCGCAATCGGAGCCGAGTTCTGTTCAGACATAATGGTCACTCCTTAATGCTCAGTGGCACGTGTTGGGCGTGACCCGTATTGAATCGATGTCACCACTGGAGCACATCAAACAATAGGATTGTGCTGACCATCGTATTCATTGCTTCGTCATTGAAGCTAAGGCTGCGAGGCGAAGCATTGCGGCCAACGCTATCCGTGGAACTGACACTATTAAAAGGTTCAGCGTTTTGATAAATAGTCCGTCGGGCGTTGGCTCGTTGTTCAATTTAGTAGCAACTGAATACGGCATTTTTCGTCATCTAGACGACAAAAAAAGTCGGTCATTAATGGCGGGGTGCGATTGACAAGCGCTACCAGCTCCAACGCTTGTGCATGAGCAGGCGCCTCCCCAACTGAATTCAATGGCCGCCCCCTTTATCTCGCGATGATGAAGGGGATATTTGAGACTTGCACCAGACAAAAATGTATGGAACTTAATGTGAGAGCCCAGTGCTGAGCATGGAATGATCATCGTCACTCATTGGTCATGCTGCCCCCGATGTGTTGCGCTCTTTTAATGAAGCGTTCCAGCTCTGCTGAAATTGGCCTCTCCGGTACAACGATGAATGTTGCCGTGTCGGGGATAGCGTCGATAACCGGCCGAACAATGACGTCAGGGTGGTTGTAAATGGAAAGCTGCGATTCCAACCCGATACCAATGCCATAGCCAGCGGCCACCAGCATCATCATTGGCTCATGACCAGAAACATGTTCAGCAATATTGGGGGAGGGCAACGAATCGTCCTCAAACCAATGATTAATGACGTTGTGTCCTCCGGCGCAACGTTCAGGATGGCAAAGAATCAACGGGTAGCGGAGTGCTTCCCCAAGAGGCACTTTATCCAGGGAAAGCAGCGGATGGTGAGTGGGAATAGCGATGGCAGGGCGTTCGACCCACACCCTTAACTTTGTGAAGCCATTGGTGGCGACTGTGCTGTCGACAGTGAAACCCGCATCTATCTCGTCATGGGCAAGAGCCTTATGCATCTCGTTGACGGTCATTTCCACGATCCGAATCTCGGTGGCAGGTTCCTCTTCACGGCATCGAGCCAGCAGCTGTGTCAGCCGAGGCTGAGCCAGGCTATCGGCGATGGCTATACGTACCCGGCCACGATAGCCCTGGGAGGCCGATTGCACGCGCGTCAGGGCGTTATCCATGAAGGCAAGGACGCGGCGCGCCTCCTCACGGAAAACCTCCCCTGGCCAAGTCAGCTGTATACGCCCCTTGGTGCGATGGAGCAGTCGGACACCGAGATAGGACTCAAGATCTCTTATGGCTCTGGACAACGGGGAAGGTTCGATGTGAACTCTGGCCGCCGCACGAGCAAAGCTTTGCTCTTCAGCGACGATCAGGAAATAGCGCAGGTGACGTATCCTCATGGTGCATCTTCCTTGTTGGTTGTTGACCTGTGCTTTGACCGCGAGCAGTGCCCTGTTATTCGCGCACGGGTAGTGGTTTCGGTGAGCTGCTGTGTGATTCAGTCCACAAGTTTTGACGCAGCCGAAGCTGACACGTACAGGTCGCAACCGTGTGACTGCTTCCTGAACTGAAGTGTTGATCCTACCGGCGTCTCTACGTGCCCCCCAATGTTGATGTCCAACATTTCGGGGTCAGATCACCGAAGGCCGACCCCAGCTTTCCGCTCCAAGGCCGCCCGAAGATGATCTACCTGGACAATGGCCCGGTGGCCAAGCGCCGCGTCTTCCAGAACGTCATGCAGGCACTGGACATCGAGTGGCAGACGCACATTCCCGCCGGCAGGCAAGGATGGCACACGCACTACGACCCGCTCGAAGGGCAAGGTTGAGCGGCCATTTCGCACAGTGAAGGAAGCCCACGAAACGCTGTATCACTTCCACAAGCCGGAAACTGAAGCGCAAGTCAACGAATGGCTGATGCGTTACCTGGTACGCACCTACAAGGGGAGCCTACAGAATTCGGAAAAAATCGTACGCTAAGGTTTTCCGACTTACCGTAGCGGCCTGAATTTCCCCTCTTCCAGCTTGCGACTCTGCCGCCAGACGTAGTCGCCGGTCAGGTTGATGTGCTCCCAGCCCAACGGCGATAGGTATTGATACAGGTCGGTATTCACCGGTTTTCCGGTGTCAGTCAGCCCTTGGGTTGCGCGTTCCAGGTAGACCGTGTTCCACAGCACAATAGCAGCGGTCACCAGGTTCAGTCCGCTGTCCCGGTAGCGCTGCTGCTCGAAGCTCCGATCCCTGATTTCACCTAGGCGGTTGAAGAACACCGCCCTGGCGGAGGGCATTGCGTGCTTCGCCCTTGTTGAGTCCTGCATGCACACGGCTGCGTAGCTCGACACTTTGCAGCCAGTCCAAGATAAACAGAGTGCGCTCGATCCGGCCCAGCTCCCGCAGGGCCACGGCCAGGCCGTTCTGGCGTGGATAGCTGCCAAGCTTGCGCAGCACCAATGAGGCAGTGACAGTACCCAGCTTGATCGACGTGGCCAGACGCAGAATCTCGTCCCAGTGGGCACGGATGTGCTTGATGTTCAGCGTGCCGCCGATCATTGGGCGCAGCGTCGGGTAAGGCTGCCGCCGGCGATGCGAATGCTCAGTTACGTGTGGATGGGATCATGCCGAGATAAGGAAAAATTAGGACATTAGACCTGTAATGGCATGATTTACTTGGCTTTTTATGGATCGTCATTTCACGCAAACAAAACGCAAGTCGGGGTGAAGATCATGCCCATGACTTCCGGCGCTCATTCATTACCCGGGTGATCGAAGAACATGATCTGTCGATCGCCCAAAAACTGGCCCATCACACCAATATCCAGACCACCGCCAGCTACGACGTGTGCGACGATAACGAAAGGCGCAGGGCCATTGATCGCTTTGACCTCTAGCCGCTGCCGAGGCACGAGGCTGCGATCGGGCGCGAAGCGGTCGTAAAAATCCTGAAGGCAACGCAGGTTTCGGACCTGCTGCGGCCCCTTCAGGACCGTTCGCAGCCTCGTGCCTCGGCAGCGGCTACAGAATTCAATAGTGGCCGTATGATGGGCGCAGATGCTTATGCTAATAGACAGGTACAAGTTGTCATCCCTATGCTGGCGGCGACTTTATAAAAAATAATCAAAAAAGCCATGAACCGCACTGCTTACTTCTGCGGGCTACGCAAGTGGCTCGCCCGGCCGCACCGCAGCCTGGTGGCGCGCTATACCTTGCTGTCCGTATTGGTGATGGGCATTGCCCTCATCACGCTGGCGGTGCTCTATGAGCAATTGGCCAAGGATTTGCTCAATCGCCTGACCGGTGAACGTCTGGACGCCCAGGCGCTGTCCACGGCCAACCGCTTGTCGTCGTTTCTCGATGACCGTTTCTACCAGCTCTCGGCATTGTCCAATCACCCGAACATGCCGGGGTTTATCGCCGATCAGTCTGGCCCTGGCAGTGACGTGGACTCATTGCTCAAGCTCGAAGCGGACTTACCGTTCCTCTATGGCGTGCTGTTTTTCGATGAGCACGACCTCTTGATCAATGTGCTGCCGGGGCAAGCCGCCTCCGGCGAGCCCTATTGGACCAACACTCATTGGTCCATCGCCGGTCTGCCGATCCAGTGGGTGGGTGACATCGAGGTGATTGGGCCGTTGCTCGCCGAACCCGGGCGCTCCGGTGGCTTTTTGATCCGCAAGACGATCCGCAATGGCCGCACCGATCACCGCGTGCGCATCGCCTTGCACCTGCGCCTTGCTTCGCTGACCGAGCTGCTGGTCAGTGCCGGGATGAGCGGGGTGGTTGCACCGTTGCTGCGGGTGCCGAGCGGTGCCTTTATCGACCCCACCGGGCGCGCGGTCGAGGCGCCTAAGCAGTGGCGTGATGGCCCGCAGATCATCCCCGGCTGGCAACTGGTGTTCAGTGTGCAGCCGGGGGCTATCCTCAAGCCGTTGAACGATGCGCGTTGGTGGTTGTACTGGGTGGCCGCCGGTTTTATCGCGTTTATCCTCGTTGTGTTTTTTACCCTGTCCCGGCAGCTGCGTTCGCGGGTCAGCACCTTGTTGCAGGGCGCTCATCAGTTGTCCATGGGCGACCTGAGTTATCGCCTGGCCGAACAGCCCCGTGACGACGAAATCAGCCATGTGGCGCGGGCATTCAACGTGATGGCCGCGCGCCTGGCCGACGTGCTGGAAAACACCGTGCGCACGGAAAACCTGGCGGTATTGGGGACTTTTGCCACCGGCGTGGCCCATGAGGTGCGCAATCCCCTGGCGACCATGAAAACCACGGTGCAAGCCTTGCTGCGTCGTGAGGAGGAGCCCGAACGACGCCACTTGCTGACCGACCTGGGCAAGGAGATCGACCGCCTGTCCCACGTCACCAGCGATCTGCTGGAATACGGCAGGCCGCACCCGGCTCAACCCAAGGTGGTGGCCGTGGCGCCGTTGTTCGAACAGATCGCCCGGCTGGTGGCGCCGAATGACCTGCAATTGCTGTGCAAGACAGAACCCGGCTTGCAGTTGTACGTCGACCCGGATCAGATCCGCCAGATACTGCTCAACCTGTGTTTGAATGCCTTCCAGGCCTGCGACAACCAAAGCCCCGTGCACCTGTGTGCCCAGGCGTGGGATGGGCAGGTGCGGGTCATGGTCATTGACCAGGGTTGCGGTATCTCCGAGGCGGACTTGCAACGCATCCGCCAACCGTTTTTTACCTCCAAGGCGCGGGGCACCGGGCTGGGGCTGAGCATCAGTCAGCAACTGCTGGAAGCCAACGGTGCGCGCATGGACATTATCAGCACGCTTGGCGTAGGGACTCAGGTGATCCTGGACTTTCCCCACGCCCCCAGGGAATGAGGCGAAGTAAACCACCGATGTCTGACATTCACGTTTTGATCGTTGATGACGAAGAGGCGCTGGTGCGCTCCCTCAGCTATGCCCTGCGCGGCGAAGGCATGCGCATCAGCACGGCCGGCAGCGGCGAGGCTGCACTGGAATTGCTGGCGGGGAACACCACCGACATCGACATCGTGCTGCTTGACCTCGGGCTGCCGGGCATCGATGGCATGGCCACTTTGGACGGTTTACGCCAGCGTCACGTACAACTGCCGGTGATCATGATTTCCGCTCACGGCGACACCCGCGCCGCCGTACAGGCGGTGAAAAGCGGCGCCACCGACTACCTGACCAAACCTTTCGAACTGGATGACCTGCTGGCGACCATCGCC
Organism: Pseudomonas veronii; assembly: GCF_001439695.1. Lineage (GTDB taxonomy): Bacteria > Pseudomonadota > Gammaproteobacteria > Pseudomonadales > Pseudomonadaceae > Aquipseudomonas > Aquipseudomonas veronii. The sequence goes on along the minus strand of NZ_JYLL01000020.1, from coordinate 49,107 downwards.
AGCACCCTGTCGCTGGCCAACCACGAAGAGCCCACAGTGGTGGTCAGCGGTGAACTGGCCGCCGGGCTGCTTGGGCACAGCCCGGCGATGGGCGCCTTGCACGCAGCGGTGGGGCGCATTGCCCGTAGTTCCGCGACGCGGATTTTGCTGCTGGGCGAATCCGGCACCGGCAAAACCTTGGTCGCCCAGGCCCTGCACAACCATAGCGGGCGGGGCGGGCATTCGTTTATCGAGGTCAACTGCGCGGCGTTGCCGGAGCAGTTGATTGAGGCCGAGTTGTTTGGCTCGGAAAAGGGCGCGTATACCGGTGCCCACCAGAAGCGTGCCGGGCTGGTCAGTCAGGCGAATGGCGGCACCCTGTTCCTCGATGAGATCGGCGAACTGCCGTTGGCGCTGCAAGCCAAACTCCTGCATTTTCTGGAGAACGGCAGTTACCGTGCCGTGGGTGCCAGTGCCGCGAGCAGCGCTGATGTGCGAGTAGTCGCGGCGACCAATCGGGATCTGGCCGATGACGTGCAATCGGGGCGGTTTCGCGAAGACCTGTTCTATCGCCTGAACGTTATCACCCTGGATATTCCGGCACTGCGCGAACGCGGTGAAGACGTGCTGTTGCTGGCCCAGCATTTTGCCCGGCGCCAGGCCGTGGAGGAGGGGGTAGAACCGATCCGCTTCCTGCCGGACAGCGCCCAGGCATTGGCCCGTCACCGCTGGCCCGGGAACGTACGCGAGCTGAAGAACCTGGTAGAACGCCTGACTATTCTTTCGCCGGGGCAGGCGATCACCGTGGCGATGCTGCCAGCGCCGCTGCAAGGCCCGCAGGTCGAGCCGCTGGTGCTGGGCGAGCAACTGGAGCGCGCCGAGCGTGATCTGGTCACCGATGCTCTGAGCCGCGCATCGGGCCATAAAGGTCTGGCAGCGGGCCTGTTGGGTATTTCCCGGCACGCGCTCAAGCGTCGCCTGCAACGCCTGGGGCTGGATCGCTCCACTGAGCGGTAACCGCTCAATACCGCGCGCAGGTTGAGCGCTAAGCGCTCAACGCCACGTGGGCACCGCTCAAAGCAGCATACCCATGTGAGAGCGAGCCTGCTCGCGATAGTGTTGTTCCCGCCAACATCCCCGATGAATGTGACTTCGTCATCGTAGGAACGCCGCCCGGAGCCAGCTCGCTCACACGAAAATCCGTCTGTGCCAGCGTCCTGGCACACCCTTTGCTCTATCCCTCTGGCTAACTAACAAGAGGCGTTGCCAACGCCCTAAAGGATTTCTATGTCACTGCCACGACCATGGTTTCATTGCGCGCTCACATTGGGCGGTCTGCTGCTGAGCGTTGTTGCCTCAGCCCAGGTCGGCCGCGTGGAGTTGGGCGCGGCCGCCTCCCAGGCGGACCTGACCATGGGTTGCCTGTACCCGATGACCGAGCGCGCAGTGATCTACGGCCAGGACAGCATCGCCGGGATTCAGCTCGCCCTCGGCGAGTTGCAGGCCCAGCGCGAGGCCGGCCAGCAAGTGCCGCGCCTGCGGGTGATTATCGACGACGACCAGTCCAAGGCTTCCTACGGCGTAGGCCTTGCTAAAAACTTTATCCACCAGGACGGTGTGCAAGTGCTGTGCGGCATGGTCTCGTCCGGCGTGGGCCTGGCGGTCAGCCAGTTGGCCAAGCGCGAGAAGGTGTTGATGATCGGCACCGACCATGCGTCCTCGCGCATGCCCCTGGAAAACGGCCACCCGTACTACTTCCGGGTCACCAATGACACCTGGACCTCGATGGCCGCCGGTGCCCGCTACCTGCAAGCCCTGCAACAACAAACCGGCTGGAAACGCTTGGCGTTCATCGGCCCGGATTACGAATACGGCCATGTGTCCCGTGATGACTTGCACGAAGCCTTTGCCCAACTGGGGGTTAAGTTTGAGGACGTCACCGAGCTCTGGCCACGCCTGTATGAGCCTGACTATTCGGCCTATATCGCCGCCCTGGAACAAGCCAAGCCCGACATCATTGTCTCGGCCCTGTGGGGCGGTGACTTCCACGCCTTCGTCAAGCAGGCGGCCGGCACCCAATTGTTCGCCACGTCGCGCCTAGCCAACTTCGACACCGGTGGCAACTACGATTTCCTGGTGTCCCTGGGCGACAAAGCACCGCCCGGGCTGATCCTCTCGGCGCGGCACCACAACAACTGGCCGGACACGCCGCGCAATCGCTCCTTTGTCGAGCGCTTCCAGGCCTTGAACGGTCGCTACCCGACCTACGCCGCCCAAGGCGCCTATACCGGGGTCATGGTGCTGGCCAAAGCCTACGAAAAAGCCGCGGGCAGCACTGACACCCAGGCGTTGATCCGTGCCCTGGAGGGTTTGGAGATCGCCCTGCCGGAAGACCCGCCCGGGTTTGTCTCGCGGATCGACCCACAAACCCACCAGATCCAGCAGACCCAGGCCATCGGCACACCGGTACTCAACAACGACTACCCGCCCGCCAAGGCCATGCTGGGCAATTGGGCGGTGTATTCCGCCCAGGAACTGCAGCAAAGCAGCGCCACCATCAAACGTCGCATGGCCGCTGAAAGCCCTGGCTCGAAAAACAGCCGTCCCGAGAGTCCTTAGTCAACTCATTAATCGACAGTGGAAGCACAGATGAACAACTATAAGAAAAGCGCACTGAAACACCCTTTGACCTTAGCCATTACCGCTGGCTTGGCACTGTCCATGGGCTCCTCGGCCATGGCTGCCGAGAACGGCAAGTTCCGCATCGGCGTGGTGACTTTTCTATCGGGTCCAGCAGCCGGGCCGTTCGGCGAGCCCTCCGCGAACGCCGCCAAAGTGCTGGTGGAAGGGCTAAACAAAGGCAAGCTCCCGGTGCCTTACAACACCATCGGTATCAACGGTGCCGAAATCGAGGTGGTGATCATCGACGAGGCGGGCGGCGCGGCCAAACAGGTCGAAGAGTTCCGTAACCTGGTGCAGCGCCAGAAGGTTGATGCGGTGGTTGGCTACATTTCTTCCGGTGACTGCTTGGCCATTGCGCCTGTGGCCGAAGAACTGGGTGCCATGACCGTGTTCTACGATTGCGGCACTTCCCAGTTGTTCAACGAAGACAAGACCCCGCAATTCGTGTTCCGCACCAGCCTCGATGCGGCCGTGGACAATATCGGCGCCGCCCGTTACCTGACCAAGACCCGCCCGGACGCGCAGAAAGTTGCCGGCATCCAGCAGAACTACGCCTGGGGCCAGGACAGCTGGAACGACTTCACCCACTCCATGGAGCAGTTGATGCCCAAGGCCAAGGTGGTCGAGTCGCAGATGCCGAAGGTCTTCCAGGGCCAATACGGCGCGGAGATTTCCGCACTGTCGGTCAAGCGTCCGGACATCATCCACTCCAGCTTCTGGGGCGGCGACATGGAAGCCCTGGTGTTGCAAGCCAACGCCCGTGGCCTGCTGGAAGACGCCACCGCCGTGCTGACCTGCGGCGAGTCTGCCCTGGACCGCTACAAGGACCAGGCGCCGAACGGCATGATTATCGGCGGTCGGGGCCCGTTCGGTGCGTTCGCGCCGGATAACGAACTCAATCGCTGGTTCAAGGACAAGTACCAAACCGCGTACAACACCGCGCCGACTTACCCCGCGAGCAAAATGGCCCAGGCCATTCTCGGACTCAAGCACGCGGCGGAAAACGCCAAGGTTGAATCGGGCAAGATCCCGGCGCCGCTGGAAATCGCCAAGGCCTTCAAGGGCGCGACCTTTGAATCGGTGTCCGGCACCGTACAAATGGCCCGCGCCGGCGGCCATCAGGCCATGCAGGGCATTTCCTATGGCGAGTACCAGTACGACAAGGCCAGTAAGAAAGGCAGCGTGCAAAACGTCATCGCTTTCTCTGGTGAGTGCGTGACCCCACCGGACGGCACCACCGCTCTGGAGTGGATCAAGGCTGGCTTCCCCGGTGCCCAGTGCAACTGATCAACCTCGCTTGATTGATCCGAAGTGGCGGCCCTGTGGCGCCGCCACCTTTTTGCCAAGGTAGGACCTCTATGATGAGTCTTTTCGCGGTGCTGATTGACGGCACCATCTATGCCTCGTGGCTGTTTCTGGTCGCGGCCGGGCTGACGGTGATCTACGGGGTCATGCGGATCCTGAACATGGCCCACGGTAGCTTCTATGCCATTGGCGCCTACACCGCCGCCTCGCTGGTGGGCTGGTATTTCAATAACGGCATCGGCCCAGTCTGGGCCGGTTACCTGCTGATGCTTGGCTGTGCCCTGGTGGCTGGGCTGATCGTCGGCCTGATTATCGAGCGCGGCCTGCTCAAGTTCATGTACGGCCGCGACGAAGTGCTGATGGTGATCATCACCTACGCGCTGCTGCTGGTGTTGGAAGACACCATGAAAATGATCTGGGGCGTGAACCCCTATTTCGCCTATCAACCCTATGCCGAAATGGGCCGCAGCGCCCTGGCCGGATTGAAGGTGTCCAATTACGACCTGATGCTGGTGGGTGTGTCGCTGGTGCTCGGGCTGGGCTTGTACCTGTGGCTGGAACGCACCAACCAGGGCAAGGTCCTGCGGGCTGTGATCCACGACCGCGAAGTGGCCATGGCCATGGGCGTGAACGTCAAGCGCATGTTCACCCTGGTCTTTGTGCTGGGCACCATGCTCGGCACCTTGGCTGGTGCCTTGACTGCTCCGGCGATTTCAGTGGTGCCGGGCATGGGCGTGGAAATCATCGTCCTGGCCTTCGCCGTGGTGGTCATCGGTGGCATGGGCAGTATCGAAGGCGCGGCAGTAGGCGCCTTGCTGGTGGGACTGAGCCGTGCGGCGGCGGTGCACTACGCGCCGGAATTCGAACTCTTTGTGATTTACGGCGTCATGGCGCTGGTTCTGGCGGTACGTCCGCAAGGCCTGTTCGGCCGCGTGCTTGCGAGGAAAATCTGATGCGCCTGGATAAAACCGAACTGATTCTACTGGCGGTTGCAGCGTTACTGGCCGCCGGTGGCTGGATTGCCCCGCAATGGCTGGTGTTCCTGCTGACCATGGCGCTGGCCAAGGCCATGGTGGTGCAAGGCGTGGTGATGCAGATGCGCGCCGGCCTGGTGACCTTTGGTCAGGGCCTGTTCTTCTGTGTCGGTGGCTACGCCGTGGGCATGAGCGGGCACTTCCTCAACATCAGCGACCTGGCCCTGCTGTTGGTGATCGGCGTTGGCGCGGCGGTGCTGCTGGCGATGATTCTGGGTCTGCTGATGACCCGCTATCGGGAGATTTTCTTTGCCATGCTATCGCTGGCGTTCTCGATGATCCTCTACGGCGTGCTGGTGAAAAGCTCGGCCCTGGGCAGTACCGACGGCTTCAACGTCAAGGCCTGGACACTGTTTGGCTGGTCGCCGGCTTCCGGGCAGGGGCCGCTGGCGCTGTTCATGATCATCATTGCCTGCTCGGCGGTACTGGCGGTGTTGCTGCATCGCTACAGCCGCAGCAGCGCCGGGATGATGTGCGAAGCCATCCGTGAAAACGAAGTGCGGGTCGAGTACCTCGGCCAGTCCCCGCGCTGGGTGCTGTACATGAACTACGTCGCAGCCGCGGCGGTATCGGCATTGGGTGGTGGTTTCATGGCGCTGTCCGCCGGGCATATCGACCCGGAAATGGCCTACTGGATCACCTCCGGCGAGTTCGTGTTCATCGCCTTGCTCGGCGGCACCGCCCACGTGGCCGCCCCCTTTATCGCCGCCATAGTGTTTGCCGTGGTGCGCACTTACGCCATCGAACTGGTGCCCCATAGCTGGCAGATGATCCTGGGCTTCACCTTGTTGGCGATCATCGTGTTCCTGCCCAAGGGCTTGTGGAGCCTATTTACCGGTAACGCCAGGAGGGCCAAAGCATGACCTGCATTCTCGAAACCCAGGGCCTGTGCAAAGAGTTCGGCGCCGTCACTGCGGCCAAGGACGTCAATGTGCGGATCAACAAAGGGGAAGTGGTCGGTGTAATCGGCTCCAACGGCGCCGGCAAGACCACCTTCATCAATATGGTCACGGGTTACTTGAAGCCGAGCCGGGGCGAGATCCTCTTCAATAACCAGTCGATCATTGGCCGCACGCCACGGGCGATTACCCGCTCGGGCATGGCCCGTTCGTTCCAGGTCGCCCAACTGTTCCCGCAATTGAGCGTGCTGGACAACCTGCTGATCGCGGTGGCGGCGGCAGAAAGTCCGTTTCCAGCGCTGCTGGCGCCCGTGCGCAGCGCCGCACGGATCGCCCGCGCCGACGCCATTCTCGCAGAGTTCGGCATACCGCAATGGCGCGACACCCTGGTCACGGCGGTGCCGCAAGGGGTGCGCAAACTCATCGACATCGCCATGGCGTTGATCGGTGACCCACAGATGTTGCTGCTCGACGAGCCCACCAGCGGTGTCAGCGCCGAAGAGAAAACCGCGCTGATGGACACCGTGATGCGGGTAGTCGCCGAACATCAAGTGACCGTGCTGTTCGTCGAACATGACATGGACGTGGTACGCCGCTATGTGTCGCGCATCCTTGCGTTCTACAGCGGTGAAGTCCTGGCCGACGGCGCCCCGCAAGAGGTGTTGGCCAATGCTCGGGTGCAGGAGTTCGTCACCGGCGGCGCCAAAGCCCACGACAAGGCCCACGACAAGGCGCAAAGGAGGGCCGTGAAATGAGCCTGGAAATTCGCAATCTCAACGTGTCGATTGAAGGCATACCGATCCTCAATGACGTGTCGCTGTACGTAGGCCCCGGGCAAATGGTCGGCTTGATCGGCCACAATGGCGCCGGCAAGACCACCTTGATCCGCGCCATCATGGGGTTGTTGCCCACTGACACCGGCGAAATGTTTTTCGATGGGCAGGACCTCTGCGCGCAACCGGCCTTTACTCGTGCGGCGACGGGTATCAGCTACTTGCCGGAAGACCGGCGCCTGATCCCGGCGCTGACCGTGGAAGAGAACATCATGCTGCCGGTGTGGGCCAATAAACTGGCCGACAGCAAGCAGCGCCTGGAATGGGTCTACGGTCTGATTCCGGAAATCGCCCAGTTCCGTGACCGCAAGGCCATGCAGTTGTCCGGTGGCCAGCAGAAGCTGGTGGCTTTGGCCCGCGCGCTGATGCCGGGCAACCAGTTGCTGATTCTGGACGAACCTTTCGAGGGTGTGGCGCCGGTGTTGTCCCGGCGTTTGAGCGAGGTGATCGCAAAACTGGGCCAGGAAGGCCTGTGCGTGCTGATCTCCGAATCCGATGACACACACTCTGCCGACCTGGTCGATGCGTTGTTCCGCATCGAGCGCGGCAGCGTGACAGCAGGGTAGGGCAGATAAATGTCGACGTTTAACTTTGAAACCACGCCTCGGGTGATTTGCGAGATCGATGGCGCATTACGCCTGGGCACCTTGTGCCGCGAGCTGAAGGCCGAGCGGGTATTGCTGGTCAGCGATCCGGGGCTGTTGCGCGCCGGTTTGCTGGATGCACCCTTGCGGGCCCTACGCGAAGCCGGGGTCGAAGCGACGCTGTACAGCGATGTGCAGGCCGATCCGCCGTCGGAATCGGTGCAGGACGCGGTGGATGCCGCGCGTAACTGCCGTGCCCAAGCAGTGATCGGCCTGGGTGGCGGCAGCTCCCTGGACACCGCGAAGTTGGTGGCCTTGCTCTGTGGCCGCGAACAGGCGCTGGAGTCGATCTACGGTATCAACCTGGCCCAAGGCCCGCGCTTGCCATTGATCCAGGTGCCGACCACGGCGGGTACGGGCTCGGAAGTGACGGCGGTGGCGATTGTCACCACCCCCAGTCATGAGAAGAAGGGCGTGGTCAGCCCATTGTTGTATCCGGATATCGCGCTGCTGGATGCCCGCCTGACCGTTGGCTTGCCTGCTGCCGTCAGCGCCATGACCGGTGTCGATGCCATGGTCCATGCCATCGAGGCGTACACCAGCGTGCACAAGAAGAATGTGCTGTCCGATGGCCTGGCAGTGCAGGCGTTGCGCCTGCTGGCGGGCAATCTGGATCGGGTCCTGGCCGAGCCGGGTGATTTGCAGGCCCGTTCCGACATGCTCCTGGGCTCGATGCTCGCGGGCATGGCCTTTGCCAACTCGCCGGTGGCGGCGGTGCATGCGCTGGCGTATCCGTTGGGCGGCCACTTCCATGTACCCCACGGTTTGAGCAACGCCCTGGTGCTGGTGCCGGTGCTGAACTTCAATCGTCCCGCAGCCTCGGCGTTGTACGCGCAACTGGCGGCGGCGGTGCTGCCGGGGCAGCGCTTTGCCAGCGAGGCACTGGCCTGCGATGCCTTCATTGAGTTCATGACCCGGTTGGTGGAACGCATGCCATTTGCCCAGCGGCTGCGGGACGTGGGCGTGACTGCCGACGACCTGGATCGCCTGACTGATGACGCGATGAAGGTCGAGCGCCTGCTCATCAATAACCCGCGTCCGGTAACCCGCGACGATGCCCGCGCCATTTATGCCTCGGTGCTGTAAACAGAGAGGATTGACCGATGAATTATGAATTCAGAAGCGTGCCGCGCATTGTCTGCGAAGCGGGCGCGTTGCACAGCGTGGGCACGGAACTCAAGGGCCTCGGTGCACAACGGGTGATGCTGGTGTGCGATCCGGGCATCGTCAGCCTCGGCTTTGCAGGCAAGGCCCAGGCGGCGCTGGAAGCGGCTGGCTGCGCGGTCACTGTGTTCGACCAAGTGGTTCCCGATCCGTCGTCCGCCGTGGTCAAGGAGGCCGCCGAGCAGGCACGTCAATTCAAGGCCGATGGCGTGCTGGGCCTCGGTGGCGGCAGTTCCCTGGACGCCGCCAAACTGGTGGCTTTACTGATTAACAGCGAACAGCCCCTGGAAGATCTGTATGGCACCGACAAAGCCCAGGGGCAGCGGGTGCCGCTGGTGTTGGTGCCGACCACGGCAGGCACCGGCTCGGAAGTGACCTGGGTCTCCGTCATCACTGACGAGCAACAGCGCAAGCAAGCGGTGTATTCGCCGCAACTGATGCCGGACGTGGCGGTGCTCGACCCGCTGCTGACACTCGGTCTGCCGGCCAAGGTCACCGCTGCCACCGGCCTGGACGCCATGGTTCATGCCATCGAGGCCTACACCAGTCGCACCCGCAAGAACCCTATTGCCGATGGCCTGGCCACCGCAGCCCTGGGGTTGCTGGGCGCCAACCTGCGCAAAGTGCTGGCCAACGGTCAGGACGTAGCGGCGCGTACGGCGATGCTGCAAGGCTCGCTGATGGCGGGCATGGCTTTCGTCAACGCCTCGGTGGCGGCGATCCATGGGTTGGCCTATCCGCTGGGGGCGCGTTTTCACATTCCCCACGGCCACGCCAATGCCCTGGTGATGGCGCCGGTGCTGCGCTTCAACCTGAGCGCGGCGCAAAGCCAATACGCGGAGCTGGCGGCGTACCTGTTGCCTGATCGCCATTTCGAGCACGAGGCCGATGCCGCGCAAGCGTTTGTCCAGGCCATTGAAACGCTGGTGGCCGCCAGCGGCCTGGAAACCCGCCTGTCGAAACTCGAGGTAGACGAACCCGCCCTCGCCGAGATGGCCAACGCGGTGGTGCTGAACCTGCGTCGCCTGATCGACAGCAATCCCAAGGACATGACCGAGCAGGACGTAGAAGCCCTCTACCGCAGCATCTTCTAACCGACTGACGCGCATCGCCTGCTAACAGGCGGTGTACTGAAGGGGTACGCACCCTAATTTGAGGGGCCGTATCAGCTTGCCCTCCCTTTTTTCACCTCGTCTGTCAACGCAGAGGGGAGGGTTTTGTGCGCTTTTTAACCATGAGAATAAAAATAATGAACTGCAGCAGTAAAACTATCCGCATGCTTACACCTGTCGTGAGCACCCATGCTCTCGGACTGGCGCTGGCCGTGTTTGCCTTTCCGGCCCTGGCCGAGGGTTTCTTCGAGGACGCCAAGGCGAGCCTGACGGCGCGCAACTTCTACATCAATCGCAACTTCACCAATCCGGCTTATCCGCAGAGCAAGGCTGAGGAGTGGACCCAGAGCTTTATCCTGGACGCCAAGTCCGGCTTTACCCAGGGGACGGTGGGTTTCGGTGTCGACGTGCTGGGGCTGTATGCGCTCAAGCTCGATGGTGGTCGCGGCACCGACCAACACCCAATTGTTACCGGTGCATGAGGATGGCCGTCCTGCCGATGATTTTGGGCGATTGGGCGTGGCGTTGAAGGCTCGGCTGTCAAAAACTGAACTGAAGGTCGGCGAATGGATGCCGGTACTGCCGATCCTACGTTCCGATGACGGCCGCGCCCTGCCGCAAACCTTCCGGGGAGGCCAGGTTACCTCCCAGGAAATCGACGGCTTGACCCTGTATGGCGGGCAGTTCCGGGGTAACAGCCCGCGCAACGACGCAAGCATGGACGACATGTCGATGACCGGTGTCGGCGGCGTTACCTCCGACCGCTTCAACTTTGCCGGTGGCGAGTACAGCTTCAACGGCAAGCAAACCATGATTGGCCTGTGGAATGCCGAGCTCAAGGACATCTACAACCAGCAATTCATCAACCTGGTGCACAGCCAAGCGGTGGGTAGCTGGGTGCTGGGCGCCAATCTTGGCTACTTCATCGGCAAGGAGAGCGGCAGCAAACGGGCAGGGGAGCTGGACAACAAAACCGCCTCCGCCATGCTCTCGGCCAAGTACGGCAGCAGCACCTTTTACCTGGGGTTGCAGAAAGTCAGCGGCGACAACGCCTGGATGCGCGTCAATGGCACCAGCGGCGGCACCCTGGCCAACGACAGCTACAACTCAAGTTACGACAACGCCAAGGAGCGGTCCTGGCAGTTGCGTCACGACTTCAACTTCGCCGGTGTCGGCATTCCTGGCCTGACCCTGATGAACCGCTACATCAGCGGTGAAGACGTGCACACCGCGACTGTGAGCGACGGCAAGGAGTGGGGCAGGGAAAGTGAGTTGGCCTATGTGATCCAGAGTGGCAGCCTGAAAAACCTGTCGCTGAAATGGCGCAACAGCACATTGCGTCGCGATTACAGCAGCCTGGAGTTCGATGAGAACCGTCTGATTATCAGCTACGCCTTCTCGGCGCTATAAGCGCGGTTAGACGCTCTTTTGTTTGGATCAGCAACAGCGTTGCCTCAACTGACCTGGCCTGCGCTTGCCACCAGATCCTGTTGCGTATTCCACGCGGTGAGCGCGGCGATCCGCAAACCTTTCACCAGCGCTTCCAGTGCCATCGAAGGTTGCCCAGGGTCTACGCGGGCTGGGCAAGTAGGGCACATGAATAAAGCCCTAATGCTGGTTGGCGACAATGGAATGCAGGTCGGCGCGGATCAGTGCAGGTTCATTCGCAATTAATGCTGGTTTGCAGGACCGGACAGTCGCAGTTAATCCTGGTCGAAAAGCGCCTTGATTGCAGGTCGGGGCGTTTTCAAATGCAGGTCGTTATAGATAGCGACATCAAAAAAAGCACCTTAGCAGACTGTGTGAAAACCTAGCAATCTGCGCAGCGCTCAAAGAAAATGCTCCGTATCGAAAGATACGGAGCATTTTTCGTTATGGCCTACATCCAAGGAGAGTCCCGCAGCCAGACCAGTCTATTCCCGGTCTCGCTGGAAGAGTTGATCCCTGAGGATCACCTCGTCCGGGTTATTGACCTGTACGTCGCCAAGCTGGATCTGGTGCAACTGGGTTTTGATAAAGCGCTTCCCAAAAGCACCGGTCGCCCCTCTTATGACCCTGCCGATCAGCTAAAACTCTACCTCTACGGCTATTTTCAGCGGATCCGCTCATCGCGGCGGCTCGAAGCCGAATGCCAGCGCAACATCGAAGTGATGTGGCTGATCAACCGACTCAAACCCGACTTCAAGACCATCGCTGACTTTCGTAAAAACAACAAACTCGCCTTTGTGGCGACGTGTCGCGCCTTCGTTCGGTTTTGCCGCATGGCAGGCCTGATCGCAGGTGACTTGGTGGCCATCGATGGCAGTAAGTTTCAGGCGGTCGCTTCCTCGCGGCGCCACATGAACCTCAAGCAACTCAAGCGTCAGGAAGAGAAACTGGACAAGCGCATAGCCCAGTATCTGGCGGAACTGGATGAGGCCGACAAGGCCGAGGCGGGAGAGGTGATTGATCGCGGCGCGATCAAAACAGCACTGGCGCAGCTTGAAGTTCGGCAGCAGGACAATCAGAGCTGCCAGGCGCTGATGAATTCGATGGGCCTGGAGCAGTTCAACACCCATGAAAGCGATGCCCGCATGATGCGCACGCCCAAGGGGCCGCGTGTGTCCTACAACGTGCAGAGCGCCGTGGATGCCGCACATTGCCTGATTCTGCATCATGAAGTGACCCAGGACGGCGACGACCGAAAACAACTGGAGCCAATGGCAAAGGCCGCCAAAGAATACCTGGAACAAGATGCCTTGAGCGTGACGGCCGATGCCGGCTATTCAAACGGCCAGCAGTTTCAGGCCTACGAGGAGGCTGCAATTACGGTTTATGTGCCACCTAATCGCTCAGTCAACCCAGGCGGCGAGGAACTCTTTGAGCGCAAAGACTTTACCTACGAAGCCGAACACGATCGTTATCAATGCCCGGCGGGCAAGTGGTTGACGCTCAAGCAGCGCAACAAGGGTGATCGGATCTATCAGGCAGATGTCAGCGGCTGCGCTGCCTGCCCGCTCAAATCCCGATGCACTGGCGCTCAACGCCGCTACATCTCACGTCATGCCCATGAGGAAGCATTTGAGCGAATGGAGCAACGAATGCTGGCCCATCCGCAGATGATGGCCAGCCGAAGATCCATCGTTGAACACCCCTTCGGCAACCTGAAGCAATGGGTGTTTGGCAACGCTCGCTTCCTGTTGCGCCAACTGGATGGAGCGAGAGCGGAAATGGCCCTGGCAGTGAACGCCTACAACCTAAAACGCGCAATTAGCGTGCTCGGAGCCCGCCAGTTGATGGCGCTAATGGGCTAAAGGCCTTTTTTCGTCTGTCGTTCGCACAAAAACAAACGCCCCGAACAAGTCGGGGCGTTTGTTGGGCTGGCCTTCAGTGTGTTTTCACACAGTCTGTTAGGGTGCTTTTTTTGTTTTCAACTGCGCTCGTTGCGCAACCTTCTCCAGAGTGTCGTGCGGCTGATGCCTAGACGGCGGGCTGCCTCATCCAGGTTGCCCTGGCAGTCGTCCAGCGTCTGGCGCACATGGTTCAATTGCACCGTCTTGCTTAGCGTACGCAGGTTCTGCGTCGGTGCCGGCGGCATGGCCGATGGGTCTTTTCGCTGCTCGAAGAGCTCGGGAAGCAGGCGCGCCAGGCGTTGTTCGTCGATCTCGCCGTGTTGCGTCAGTTCCTTGGCCGAGAGCACTGCGCGTTCGACGATGTTCTCCAGTTCGCGCACGTTGCCCGGCCAGGCGTAAGCCATCAGGTACGGCAACAACGCCGGGGGCAGCGCACCCGCACCTCGCGGTTGGCCGCTGACCAGCAGGCTCTGGACGATGCCGCGGGCTATCAGCGCGATGTCCTCAGGGCGCTCGCGCAACGGCAGGGTTTGCAGGCGCAGGATGTTCAGCCGGTAATACAAGTCGGTGCGAAAGCGTCCGGCCTCAATCGCTCCACGCAAGTCCTGATGGGTGGCCGCGATGACCCGCACGTCGATGGATATCGGCTCGGTGCCGCCCAGGCGCAACACTTCGCGTTCCTGCAACACGCGAAGCAGACGAGTCTGCAGCGACACTGGCATGTCGCCGATCTCGTCGAGGAACAGCGTCCCGCGATGCGCTACCTCGAACAGACCGGGTTTGCCACCTTTGCGCGAGCCGCTGAACGCACCTTCCTCGTAGCCGAACAGCTCGCTCTCCAGCAGCGACTCCGGAAACGCCGCGCAGTTGATCGCCACGAAAGGCCCATGCGGGCGATGGCTGGTGTTGTGGATGCCCTGGGCCAGCAGCTCCTTGCCAGTGCCGCTCTCGCCGGTGATGAGGATGGTCGAGTTGGTCAGCGCATAGCGTTCGGCCAAGTGCAGCAGTTCACGGTTGGCCAGGCTGTTGCCGCTGATCTGCTCCAGTCGGTATTTGGCGGCGAACGCTCCCGGGCGGCGGGAGGAGCGAATGCGCTGGTCGGCGCGCTGTACTGCTGTGGTGTCCTGACAGACCAACACCATGCCGGTGCGCTGTCCGTTTTCCAGGATCGGCAGCAAGTTGCTGACCACTTGATGTGTGCCGAGGCGCATGACCTGGTTTTCTTCACCGATGCCATCGCGTAGCGCTTGCTCCAGGTCCAGCGCCGGACACAGTTCTTGCAAGGGCCGACCGAGCGCGGCGCTCACTGGCAGGTCCAGCAGCAACGCCAGTGCCGGGTTGAGCGATTGCACGATACCTTGGTTGTCCACCGCAGCCACACCGGCCGGAATGTGCTGCAAAACACCATTCAAATGTTGGCGCTTGGCGATTTCGATGCGTTGGCTGTGCAGGATGCCGAGCGCTTCCTCCAGGGCTTTGCGGACGGTCTCGGCGCTCAGCGATAGTACGCCATGCAGACCGGCCTGCTCCGCGATTTCGAGCACAGTGGACGAACCGATGATGCTGCGGCAACCGAGGCTGGCCATCTTTTCCACCGCCTGCCGCGCCTCCTCAAGGGTGGTGTAGGCCGCTTGATGGATCTGTACGGTGAACAGCGCGGCCATTGCTTGTAGTTCCACGTTGGTGCGGTTGTAGCTCAGGAGTGCCACCTGGGAGGAGTGCGAACGTGCCTGCTCCAGTGCGTGCAGCAGGTCAGCGCCGCTGATACGCATCGACAGTACCGGGCGGGTCAGATGCTTGCGCAGGTAGGCAGCGGTTGCGCCTGCGCACACGAACACGTCGACTTCACCGCGCCGCTCCAGCTCGCAAGCGACCTGAAGCGCTTCGTCCACCGAAGTGTCGAGCACCTTGATGTTGGTCTCATCGGCGTAGTCACCCATCAACCCCTCAACCACTTGCGCCAGTCGGCTCTGCTGATTGGGACGTTGCAGGTGGCTGATCAGCACGACGATTTGCGCACGGGGCAGTGACATGCACAACTCCTCATTTCAAATATGAAATTATTTTTCATAGTTGAACAGATTTGTCTCGATAGTGAAACGGATATTCAGCGTGGTGATGCACCCTGCATTTCAAGTGAGCTGCTGCAGCCCAGGCATGGCGGGGCTTTGCGCTTGATTGACGAAGGCCTGTTAGGATTTGGCCCGGCAGTTGCTATAGCTAACACGCCATAAGCAACTCCCGATAAAAAATCCAAAAGTCAGGGCGAATTGATTGATGAGCAGTCTCAACGCAGCATCTCAAGCAGCTGGCGTGCGCAGCGACGTGGCGAATGACGAAGGCCTGCTGGCTTTCATCCGAGAGCAGGCCGAGGCGCATCGGGTGGTCATCCTGCAGCGCAAGCAGCTTTCAGGCGGTGCGATCCAGGAAAACTGGTTGCTCGAATTGCAGGTCGACGGTGGCCCCTGGGCCGGCGTGCAACGCTGGGTACTGCGCAGCGATGCAGTCTCCGCGCTACCGGCCAGTCTCAGCCGTGCCGAAGAGTTCGCGGTGCTGAGTCGGGTCCATCGGGCCGGCGTGAAAGTGCCTCGGCCGCTGTGGTTGTGTCGCGACACTGCAGTGATTGGACGCGCATTCTTTCTGATGGAAATGGTTTCCGGGATCGCAGCCGGCCATTTGCTCACTGGCCGATGCGCTAGCGGAGGCAATCCGCAACTGGCCGCTGAGCTGGGGGCCAACCTGGCGCGGCTGCATCAACTACGCCCGCCAAGTGCAGAACTGGAATTTCTGCCGGTACCGAGCACGCCGCCGGCACTCGCCGCCATCGCTGCCTACCGCGCGTTCCTCGACCAGCACGCGTTTGCCCATCCAGTGCTGGAGTGGGGCCTGCGCTGGTGCGAACTGAATGCGCCGAGTGACAGTGTGGTGTGCTTGCTGCACCGCGACTACCGCACCGGTAACTACCTGGCGAGCGAAGAAGGCTTGCAGGCGGTACTCGACTGGGAATTCACCGGCTGGGGCGATCCGCGGGAAGACATCGGCTGGTTCAGCGCACGTTGCTGGCGATTCGCCCGACCGGACCTAGAAGCGGGGGGCATCGGCCCGCTGGAGGACTTTCTACGCGGCTACCGCGAGGTGTCCACGCTGCACATCGACCGTGAACAACTGAATTACTGGCAAGTGATGGCGACCTTGCGCTGGGCGGTGATCGCCCTGCAACAAGCGCAACGCCACCTCTGCGGTGAAGAGCCGTCGCTTGAGTTAGCACTGACCGGGCGTTTGCTGCCCGAGTTGGAGCTGGAAATCCTGCGCCTGACCACCGGAGGTGCCCGATGAACCGCCCCGATGCCCGCGAGCTGCTGGAAATCGCTCGCCAGACCCTGCTACAGACGTTGCTCCCCGAACTGCCCGCCGATAAGCGCTACCTGACGTTGATGGTGGCCAACGCGATGGCCATCGCTGTCCGCGAGTATCACGCCGGCAGTCGCGCCGACGCCGAGGAGGGCGAGCACCTGCGTGCACTGCTGAATGATCCGCAGCTGTCGCTTGAGCTTGCGCGTCAGCACCTGGTCGCCGCGATCCGCGAAGGTCGTTTCGACGCTGGAGATGAACAAGCTCAGCTACTGCAGGTGCTGCAACAGACAACCCTCGCGCATTTGGCGATCAGCAATCCCAAGGCGCTGCCTTGAGTGCGCTTGCACTTTCCAAACACCGCACCGAGCCTAGAACACAAGGACAGCCATGAACTTCACTATCCCCGATGAATTGCTCGCCCTGCAGGAAAAGACCCGCCTGTTTATCGCCGAGCAGGTGATCCCGCTGGAAAATGACCCACGGCAGACCGCCCATGGCCCGAGCGAAGCCTTGCGCCAGGAGTTGATCGAGCGCGCCCGTGCGGCCGGACTGTTGACGCCCCATGCCAGCCGCGAGATGGGTGGCCAGGCGCTTAGCCATGCTGCCAAAGCCATCGTCTTCGAAGAAGCCGGTTACTCGCCGTTGGGACCGGTGGCGCTGAATATCCACGCGCCTGACGAGGGCAACATTCACCTGATGGATGTGGTCGCCACCGAGGCGCAAAAGGATCGCTGGCTGCGTCCGCTGGTACAGGGCCGCATACGCTCCTGCTTCGCCATGACAGAACCGGCGCCGGGCTCGGGTTCCGACCCTTCGATGCTGCGGACCACGGCCACCCGCGATGGCGACGACTACCTGATCAACGGCCGCAAATGGTTGATCACTGGGGCCGATGGTGCTGGTTTCGTGATCATCATGGCGCGTATGGAAGACGGCAGCGCGACGATGTTTCTGTCGGACATGAACCGCGACGGCATCATCCACGAGCGGCAGATGAACTCGTTGGACAGCTGCTTCACTGGTGGTCACAGCCAGTTGCGCTTCGACAACCTGCGCGTGCCGGCCAGTGATGTATTGGGTGAGATCGGCGCGGGCTTTCGCTATGCCCAGGTGCGCTTGGCGCCCGCCCGGCTAACCCATTGCATGCGCTGGCTTGGCGCCGCCCGACGCGCCCATGACATCGCCTGCGACTACGCCCGTACCCGTGATTCCTTTGGCAAGCCGCTGGGCGAGCATCAGGGCGTTGGCTTCATGCTGGCGGACAACATGATGGACCTGCACGTCGTGCGCCTGGCGGTCTGGCATTGCGCCTGGGTGCTTGATCAAGGGCAGCGCGCCAATGTCGATTCGAGCATGGCCAAAGTGATCAGCTCCGAAGCGTTGTGGCGGGTGGTTGATCGTTGCGTGCAGGTGCTTGGTGGCCGAGGGGTAACCGATGAGACCGTGGTCGAACGGATCTTCCGCGACATTCGACCGTTTCGCATCTATGACGGCCCGAGCGAAGTGCACCGCATGAGCCTGGCGAAAAAACTTCTCGACCGCCGCGTAGGAGCGCACTGATGCAGCCTTCTATTGCCCATCTTTTCAGCCTCGACGGCCGGCGCGCCCTGGTTACTGGCGCATCCAGCGGGCTCGGTCGGCATTTTGCCCTGACCTTGGCGGCGGCCGGCGCTGAAGTGGCCGTGGCGGCGCGGCGCAGCGAGCCGTTGCGCAGCCTGGTGGAGGAGATCGAAGCGGCTGGCGGCCATGCCAAGGCATTCACCCTCGACGTGACCCACCGCGACGACGTCTGTCGCTGCCTTGATGAAATCGGCCCGCTGGACATTCTGGTCAACAACGCCGGCGTCAGCGACAGCCAAAACCTGCTGGCCTACGACGATGAGGGCTGGGATCGGATTCTCGATACCAACCTCAAAGGTGCCTGGATAGTCGCCCAGGAAACGGCGCGGCAAATGGTGCAAGGCGGGCGGGGCGGCAGCCTGATCAATGTCACGTCCATTCTCGCCAGCCGCGTGGCCGGTGCGGTAAGCCCGTACGTTGCAGCAAAGGCCGGACTGGCTCAGTTGACCCGCGCCATGGCGCTGGAACTGGCGCGCCACGGCATCCGGGTCAATTCCCTGGCTCCCGGCTACGTAATGACCGAGCTGAATGAAGAATTCCTTTGCAGTGAAGCCGGAGAAAAGCTGCGTGCGCGCATTCCGAGCCGTCGTTTCAATCTGCCGGCTGACTTGGATGGAGCCTTGTTGCTACTGGCTTCGGATGCCGGCAAGGCGATGAGCGGGGCAGAAATCGTGGTTGATGGAGGACATCTCTGCAGCAGCTTGTAAGCCGTATGCCGTATGCCGCATGCGTGTCGCTTCGCCAGAAGAACAACAGACCGATAACGGTCAGGAGGATTGTATGTATTCACATCACAGTGCCGTACCCGCCCATCGTTTCGACAGCGCCCGAGTGGCAACGGGGGAGTGGTCATGATGCCTTCGATGTTCGACGCCGAGTTGGCGCCCAACGACGCCAACTATGTGCCGCTGTCGCCGGTCTCGTTCCTCAAGCGCGCCGCGCACATTTATCCAGAGCGGGACGCGGTGATTCACGGCGCGCGTCGCTACACCTACCGGCAGTTGCATCAACGCAGCTGTAGCCTGGCCAGCGCACTGGAGCGGGTAGGGGTTCGCCCCGGTGACCGCGTTGCGGTACTCGCACCGAACGTGCCGGAACTGCTGGAGGCGCACTACGGTGTGCCTGGCGCAGGCGCGGTACTGGTCAGTATCAATACGCGCCTGGAAGCGCAGAGTATCGCCTTCATCCTTCGCCATTCCGCTACCAAGCTGCTGATCTGTGACCGCGAATTCGGGGCCACTGCGCGCGAGGCGCTGGCACTGCTGGAAACGCGACCGCTGGTGGTCGATATCGACGATACACAGTCCAGTGGCGGTGAACTGATCGGCGAACTGGACTACGAGGCGTTCCTCGCCCAGGGAGATTGCAAGCGGCCGCTTTCGCTGCCGGAAAACGAATGGCAGTCAATTGCCCTCAACTACACCTCAGGCACCACCGGTGATCCCAAGGGGGTGCTGCTGCATCACCGTGGGGCTTACCTCAACGCCTGCGCCGGTGCGCTGATCTTCCAGCTCGGGCCGCGCAGCGTGTACCTGTGGACGCTGCCGATGTTCCATTGCAACGGCTGGAGCCATACCTGGGCGGTCACGCTCTCTGGCGGCACCCATGTCTGCCTGCGCAAGGTGCAGACCGCGCCGATCTATGCGGCCATCGCCGAGCATGGTGTCACCCATATGAGTGTGGCGCCGGTGGTGATGTCGATGCTGATCCATGCCGAGGAGCAGTTCGAGCGGCGCACCGGTCAGCCTGTAGCGGTGATCACAGGGGGCGCGGCGCCGCCCAGCGTGGTGATAGCCGCCATGGAAGCGCGAGGCTTCAGCATCACCCACGCCTACGGTATGACCGAAAGCTACGGGCCGAGCACCCTCTGCTTGTGGCAGCCGGGCCTTGACGAAATGCCACTGGAGGCCCGCGCCCAGTTCATGAGCCGCCAAGGTGTAGCCCACCCGATGCTTGAAGACGCCACGGTACTTGATGTCGATAGCGGCCAGCCGGTACCCGCCGATGGAGTCACCCTCGGCGAGCTGGCGGTACGCGGCAATACGGTGATGAAGGGCTACCTGAACAACCCCGCAGCGACTCGCGCAGCGTTCGCCGATGGCTGGCTGCACACCGGTGACCTGGCAGTGCAGCACCCGGATGGCTACATAGAAATCAAGGACCGCTCCAAGGACATCATCATCTCCGGCGGCGAGAACATCAGCTCACTGGAGATCGAGGAAGTGCTCTATCAACACCCCAGTGTGATCGAGGCCGCCGTGGTAGCACGCCCCGATTCCCATTGGGGGGAAACACCCCACGCATTCGTCACTTTGCGCGCGGATGCCGTGGCGACCGTCTGTGGCGACGACCTGATTCTTTGGTGTCGCGAGCGCCTGGCGCATTTCAAGGCGCCGCGGCATGTGTCCCTGGTGGAACTGCCGAAAACCGCGACCGGCAAGATCCAGAAGTTCGTGCTGCGTGAATGGGCCAAGGCGCCACAGGAGGTACCCAGCACAATCGAACACTAAATCAAGCCGCCGCACACCTTATTCCAATAACAACAAGTGCTTTCGTCAGAGGTGATCCCATGCCCAGTTCCAGTCCCTTGTATGCACGCATTCGTGGCAACACCCAATTCGTAGATCTGGTGGCTCGACGTAACCGGCTCACGCTGAGCCTTCTCGTGGTGATCGTGGCGGTGTTCTACGCCTATATGGGGCTGGTGTCGTTCTGGCCCGAGTTGATCGCCCGCCGCCTGGCCGAGAGCTCGAACCTGACGTTCGGGGTAGCCGCTGGGGTAGCGTTGTTCGTGTTCTTCTGCGCGTTGTCTGGCTTCTATGTGTATCGCGCCAATGGTGAATTCGACCGGATGACCCGCGAGCTGATCGCCCAGGTCGAGCAGGAGGAGGCACGATGAAAGCATTTACTTTGCTCGCCCTGGGCGCAGCGTTCTGCTCCACCTCGTTACTGGCCGCGCCGACTATGGACGCGACGGTGCGGCAGCCGCTCAACCTGCATGCGATCGGCATGTTCATGGTGTTCGTTGTCTTCACCCTGGGCATCACCTGGTGGGCCGCGCGGCGCACACGTTCGACCGCCGATTTCTACAGCGCCGGTGGCGGCATCACGGGCTTTCAGAACGGTCTCGCGCTGGCCGGCGACTACATGTCGGCGTCGACGCTTTTGGGTATCACCGCGCTGATCTACACCTCGGGCATGGATGGCTATATCTACCTGATCGCGTTTTTCGCCGGCTGGCCGGTGCTGCTGTTGCTGATGACCGAACGACTGCGCAACCTCGGTCGTTTCACCTTCGCAGACATCACCTCGTACCGCCTCGATCAAGGCAAGGTGCGGACTATGGCAGCGATCGGTTCGTTGACCGTTGTGTGCTTCTACCTGGTGGCGCAGATGGTGGGGGCCGGGCAGTTGATCAAGCTGTTGTTCGGCCTCGATTACCATATCGCGCTGCTGATTGTCGGTGCACTGATGATGCTTTACGTGACCTTCGGCGGCATGGTTGCAACCACCTGGGTGCAGATCATCAAGGCCTTTCTGCTGATGGTCGGCGGTACCCTAGTGATGTTGCTGGCAATGAACGAGTTCAACTTCAGCTACGACACCCTGGTCAATCGGGCAATGAGCATTCACGGTCTGGGTGACCGCCTGTTGGCGCCCGGCAGCCTGCTCGCTGACCCACTGACTGCGCTTTCGCTGAGTTTGGGCCTGGTCTTCGGCACCGCCGGGCTGCCGCACATTCTGATGCGTTTCTTCACCGTCAGCGACGCCAAGGAAGCACGCAAGTCGGTGCTCTATGCCACCGGTTTCATCGCCTATTTCTTCAACGTGATCTTTCTGCTCGGCCTGGCCTCGATCGTCATCGTCAGCCAGGAACCGCAGTACTTCGAGGGCGGTCAGACTGGCGGCAAGCTGCTTGGCGGCGGCAATATGGTTGCCATGCACCTGGCCCAGGCCGTCGGTGGCAACATGCTGCTCGGTTTCCTCTCGGCGGTAACGTTCGCCACCATCCTCGCCGTGGTTTCCGGGCTTGCCCTGGCCGGTGCCTCGGCAATTGCTCACGACCTGTATGCGCGGGTTATAAAGAAGGGCACGGCCAGTGAGGCGCAAGAGCTGCGGGTGACCAAATATGCAACGCTGGGTCTGGGGTTCGTAGCGGTCGGCCTGGGTATCGTTTTCGAGAATACCAACGTGGCGTTCATGGTTGCGCTGGCCTTCGGCATCGCTGCTTCGGCGAACTTTCCGGTGCTGTTTCTCTCGATGTTCTGGCGCGGGCTGACGACGCGTGGCGCGCTGGCGGGAGGTTACCTGGGGCTGGTCAGTGCGATGGCGTTCGTGGTGCTGTCGAAGTTGGTCTGGGTCGACGTGTTTCACTTCAGCGAGCCGCTGTTCCCTTACACCCAGCCGGCGCTGTTCTCCATGCCGATAGCCTTCCTCGCCGCCTACGTGTTCTCGAAGCTCGACCACAGTGCGCGTGCTAAAACCGAGCGCGAGGCATTCGAGGACCAGTATGTGCGCGGGCAAACCGGAGTGGGGGCAAGCGGCGCATCGGCACATTGACAGGTAAACACGCACGGGGGCGCCGCAGCGCATGATCTCTGCGCGCCCCTGTGGGTGATGATCGCGGTCGGAGGTGAGCCAACAGGCCTGCGGTCGGGATGCCTTTGTCGATCACTTGCGTCGGCACCGGTGCCTGGATAAGCGTTTCACACTCGCGGCAGGCCCATTTTCCACGTACGTGTTGCTCGACCGTGAACACGCCCGGCGTGTAATCCAGCTTCTCGCTGACGTCTTCGCCGACGCGCTGAAGCTGGCAGCCGCACACGCACTGGGTGTTCTCTGGTTCGTGACGGATCACGGTTCGTGGAAACTGCGGCGGCAATGGCGCACGCTTGGGCTGCTGACCCGGTCCAGGCGGTGCGGCAGGCGGATTGACCGCCTTCAGCTCGGCTTCGATGGCCGCGATATCAGTATGCAGGAGGTCGTCGAGCAGGCTGCCCTGGTCAGGGCTCAGCTGTTCGCTGCGCTTGGCGAACTTGTGCCGTTTGAACAGTGCGATTTCGTGGGTGAGCTGTTCGTTGACCGTTTCGATTCGCTGGATCTTCTTGCCCATCGTATCGACCTGCGACAGCAACTGCGCAGCGAATGCACGCAGTTGATCGGGGGTCATTTGATCGAGATTGGACGAAGAAGTGTCGGGTAGCCACAGATCATTACTGATCCGCAGCCCCCTCAGAACCGTACGTGCGAGTTTCCCCGCATACGGCTCAAGCTTACGAAAGCCAGTGCATCACTGGCCGGTTACGCGGAAGGTGGTTTTTTGCAAACCGTTATACTGAAGTGGCTTGTTGAGTCCCAGTTCATGGCACTGCAAGTATCAGTCGAGATGAAGCAGTGCGCGGTTTTCTAACTTATCAGAGCCGCCATCCACCCGCCTGACAACATGGTGATCATGCCAGCCGGTATCCTTGCTGATGGCATGCCCGCATAAGGCACATATACCCTGTTGCCGCCTGAAAAGGCTATGTATCTGCCGTCGATAACGAAGCTTGTGCAGCATCCGCTGAACCCTTAATGCCTCCCATTTGAACTCCTGTTCTGCATCGTACGGTTGATACGCAAGCGGTAAACGCTTGTGACGAACGATTGCTGTGTCCGCCAGCATGTATAGTTGGCGAAACCTTACCATCCCGTCGGGCCCCTTTAATGGGTGCACAAATGCCCGATGAATTTCGGAGCAGTAATATCGTCGCTTAATCCAGCCAACAGACTTCCTCGGATGCCGTCGCTTTGCCCACCTAAAAATACGCCAGAATATTAGATTATCCAGCTTACTAAAGGTGGCTTTCGCCACAACCGGGGAATGGTTTTGTGCCCATCCTCGCAGTACAGGGTTAAGCCGTCCCATCAGTGCGTTTTGGGTAAGCGCTCCGCTATTTTTTATGATATCTCGCACTTTTCGGTAGAACGCTGATACATTTTTCTTCGAAGGCTTGATCATCAGCTTTGCTTTTCTTTTCGACGACTTCGGAACGTACTTCTTAAAATTCCACCCAAGAAAATCAAATCCTTGATGGATATGTACGATGTGCGTTTTATCCTGGGCAGTCGACAGCACATTGATGCTGCCGCGTTTGGCCCCATGAAGCTTGCCGCGACGATTGCGTTCCATAATTTTGGCCCGTTCGTACTCCGCGATCATGCCCTGCATCTGCAGCAGCAACGACTCCTCCGGCGTGACGCCAATGGCATGATTGAGGAACACAACCTGCACGCCACACGCCAATAGCTCTTCCATCAGCAATGCCTGATGAGCATATTTGCGCGACAGTCGATCTGGGGACAGGACATAGAGACGATCCACCAGGCCGAGGGCCGCCCGGTCTCTGAGCCGCTCCAACTGTGGACGAATCAGCGTCGCGCCGCTGACGCCGACAAAGCGCATGTCCTCAGCAACATGGGCACCATCGGCCACAGATCCGCTCTGTCAACGCGGCAATCTGGCTTTCAATCGTGCCGCGTTTAGCCTGTTGGTCAGAGGATACGCGGGCATAGAATGCCACCATCCCAGCCTGGCTCATTGCTCACCTCGCTTGGCAGTACGATGCTTTTTCACCGAGGGCTGGGATTGTGACAATTCTGAGGAAGCCCGCGTTTCTGTCGGCTTAAGCTGCTCGTAGACCCTCTCGAGCTGTTCACGAGAGAATCGATTTGGCTCAAAAGTCAGACGAATACGCCAGATACGCGGTTTTCGGCTCATGACTGAAGTCTCCCATCAGTGGGGGCGAGGCCCTCAATGACGAGAACAATCTCGACATCGGGGCATCCCGCATGCCTCGGGGCAAAACTCTCCCTGGCAATGCGCAGTCCCCATTTTATCCGAGAGTTTGCTCTGTTGTTGCCGGTGCTATGATGCCTCCCTGCGGGGTTCCGGCGTGGCTGGAGAACAGCTGATTCTGGTAGACATAACCGGCCTGGAGCCATTTCTGCAAAATCGCCTTATCCATGGGAATGTTGGCGATCAACCAGTCATGGCTGATATTGTCGAAACAGCTTTGAATGTCGCCCTCTAACACCCACTCCGCGTTTGCTTTTCGTGACAGCACACCAAAGCACTGTGCGGCGGCATCCGCAGTTGAACGTTCCGGCTTGAATCCATAAGAGTTCGGATCGGCGGTGGTTTCCGCTATCGGTTCCAGAGCCAGCAAATGGAGCGCCTGCATGGCCCGGCATTTCATCGCGGGAATTCCGAGAGGTCTCGTCTTGCCGTTTTTCTTAGGAATAAGCACTCTCCGAAGCGGAAGCGGCGAGTAGCCTCGCCGCCTCAATGACGCTATCGCACAGATCTTGGCCCCCGGTGTATTCCAAGTGACCTTGTCCACCCCGGGGGTATTTTTGCCTTTGTTTTCAGACACCCGTTTCACGGCCAATGCTTTGCCGCTAAACGAGTGAGTCAGCAGCCATTGCAGGGCTTTCGCCTTGTTATGCCCGCCATCTTGTACCGCCTTCACAATACGCGCTTGCAGCCCTCTTACTCGACGTTGAGCACCGGCCCAATTGATGCCGTCCCACGACGTGCCGGAAGGTGCACACGCCAATATTGCTGCGTTCATTTGCTCTCCTTCCGTTGAACCCCTCCACGAACGACTCGCCTCCAGGGGCGTGTGAAGGGTGAGTCATGGTTCTTGTTGGCCCTCTGTGGCAATCAATGGAAAAAACTTGGTATTGGACTTGCCAATGAGCCAGAACAAGTCCAAGATAGCGTCCATTCCTGAGATAGGAAGCAAGGAAAACCTTTTCTAATCAAAAGGTTAGAGGCTAGATTCTAGTCCCGTTTCCCGCTCCATTTTTAAGCAGTGTGGCCTTCGGGCGGCATTGAGTGAAACCAGGACCAAGTCTTCGGACGAGGCCTCTGGGCACTGAAATACACACCATGTGTTTCAGTAGCGTGTCCCCTTCGTCTAGTGGCCTAGGACACCGCCCTTTCACGGCGGTAACAGGGGTTCGAGTCCCCTAGGGGACGCCATTTGCGGGAATAGCTCAGTTGGTAGAGCACGACCTTGCCAAGGTCGGGGTCGCGAGTTCGAGTCTCGTTTCCCGCTCCAATTTTTGATTTGCAGTGTCCATCGGGCCTGGGAGTCAGCGAAAAAAAGACGCTTCGGCGTCTTTTTTTTCGTTTCTGCGATAAATCAAATATTGCATCTGCTGAGGGTGGCTTGAGCG
The DNA here is from genome assembly GCF_001439695.1 of Pseudomonas veronii. Taxonomy (GTDB): domain Bacteria; phylum Pseudomonadota; class Gammaproteobacteria; order Pseudomonadales; family Pseudomonadaceae; genus Aquipseudomonas; species Aquipseudomonas veronii. Next base: position 22,926 of record NZ_JYLL01000020.1, on the reverse strand, counting down.
CTTCGGGCTATCCGACACCTCAACCGCGCCTGCACAAAAAACAATGCCCTCCATAGAGGAGGGCATCGGTTTGAGGTTGGCTGCATCAATCCCGTCAGCTAGCGTCCATGCCGTTCAATCGGACACGAGCGTGTGCGCGCAGCGTTCGGGCTTGATGGAAACGGCCTAGAGCTTTTTCGCCATGTCGCGCAGCATGAACTTCTGGATCTTGCCTGTCGACGTCTTCGGCAGCTGTGTGAACACCACCGTGCGTGGCACCTTGAAGCCCGCCAGGTGTTCGCGACAGAAGCTGATGATGTCGGCTTCGCGGACGTTCTGGTGGTCGGCCTTGAGGGTGACGAAGGCGCACGGCGTTTCACCCCATTTTTCATCGGGGCGGGCGACGACCGCGGCTTCGAGGATTGCCGGGTGGCGGTACAGCACACCTTCGAGTTCGATGGTGGAGATGTTCTCGCCGCCGGAGATGATGATGTCCTTGAGCCGGTCGCGGATTTCGACATAGCCGTCAGGATGGGTCACCGCCAGGTCGCCGGTGTGGAACCAGCCGCCTTCGAACGCTTCGGCGGTTGCCGTCGGATTCTTCAGATAGCCTTTCATCACCGTGTTGCCCCGCATGAAAATCTCACCGATGGTGTGGCCATCATGGGGGGTGGGTTCGAGGGTTTTCGGGTCGGCAACCATCACGCCTTCCAGGGTCGGGTAGCGCACACCCTGGCGCGCCTTGATCTGGGCGCGTTCTTCCAGGGGCAACTCATCCCATTCCGAGTGCCAGGCGCACAGGGTCACTGGGCCGTACACTTCGGTCAGGCCGTAGACGTGGATCACCTTGATGCCCATTTCTTCCACGGCGCCGATGACCTTGGCGGGTGGCGCCGCGCCGGCGACCATCGCGTTCACCGGGTGGTCGATGGCAGCCTTGGCCGAGTCGGGCATGTTCACCAGGGCGTTGAGCACGATTGGCGCGCCACACAAGTGGGTGACCTGATGCTCGCGGATCAGGTTGAGGATTCTCTGTGGGTCGACGCGGCGCAGAAACACATGGACCCCGGCCAAGGCCGTGATGATCCACGGGTAGCACCAACCGTTGCAGTGGAACATCGGCAGCGTCCACAGGTACACCGGGTGGTTGCCGATCGCCCAGATCATTTGGTTGCCCAGGGAGTTCAGATAGGCCCCGCGGTGGTGGTAGACCACACCCTTGGGGTTGCCGGTCGTGCCCGAGGTGTAGTTCAGCGAGATGGCTTGCCATTCGTCTGCAGGCCACTGCCAGGCGAAATCCGGATCGCCTTCGGCGAGAAACGCCTCGTAGTCCAGGTCGCTGACCGGCTGGCCTTCGCCGTATTCCGGGTCGTCGACGTCGATGACCAGCGGCGGATGGTCAAGCATGCCGATGGCCGCGTGCACCACATCGTGGAACTCACGGTCGGCGATCAGTACCTTGGCTTCGCCATGCGCGAGCATAAAGGCGATGGCCTCGGCATCCAGGCGCACGTTGAGGGCATTGAGTACCGCGCCAATCATCGGCACGCCAAAATGCGCTTCGAGCATGGCCGGGATGTTGGGCAGCATGACGGCCACGGTGTCGTTTTTGCCGATCCCGCGACCGGCCAGGGCCGAGGCCAGGCGCCGGCAACGGCTGTAGGTTTGCGCCCAGGTGGCGCGTATCGATCCGTGGATCACGGCAGGGTAATCGGGATAAACGCTGGCAGTGCGTTCAATGAAGCTTAAAGGCGAAAGAGCAATGTGATTAACGCTGGTCGGCTCGAGGCCTTGGTCGAAAATGGACATGGTGCGGATACCCGGTGGCTGATTATTAGCTCTATTGTTCGAGACGCTGGTAACGGCAGTTAAGCTGACGGTGCCGGCCTTGAGGCTTTATCGTTGGCACGCCGGTCCCTGCGGGAAAAGCTCAATGACTTCTCCGGCGGCTTTTATATACTGTCCGCGCAGATATATGGAAGTACTACCTGTGTTGTATAGTATATGTACTATATCTTGATGAAACGCTTCCGCTGACCTCGACGTTCCCCTCCCTGTATAGGTTCCATGATGATCGGCAACTCCGTGCGCTTGACAGGCGGTTCGCCGCTGCTCAGGCATGACCCGCAGCCGAGTCTGCTGCTCGATGCCCAGGCTCGGCCGCTGGAGTTCAACGCCGCGCTGCTGGCGTTGCTTGAGCAGTTGTCCTTGGTCGATTGTATGAACCTGTTGCCGATCAATTGCTTGCCGCTGGTGCAGGCGTGCCTGGGGCAGCAGCGGGCGATCGAAAACGTCGAGGCACAGTTCGCCGAGCGCATTCTGGTGTGGACGTTCATTCCCGACCCGGATGAAAACCGCGTGCTGGCGCGCTGCCGGGAAGCCAGCGCGCAGATTGTCGCCGAGCGCGAATCCACCAAGGCGCGGCGCCTGTATCGGCTGATCATCGAAAACACCACCGACCTGATTTCCCGGCACACCCCGGATGGCGCTTTTCTCGACGCTTCACCGGCTTCCTGGGCCTTACTGGGCTATTGGCCGGGGGAATTGCGCGGGACTCGGGCACAGCGCCTGTTCCATCGGCAAGGCTTGGCGGGGTTGGTGCGGCGCGCCCGGGAGGGCCTGGAGCAGGACGGTTATTACACCATGACCTATCGCATCCGCCATCGCCAGGGCCATTACCTGTGGTTCGAAACCGCCTGCCGGGCGATCCGCGAGACCTACACCGGCGCGGTGGTGGAGGTGGTCAGCGTGTCCCGCGACATCACTGCCAGGGTCCAAGCCGAGGAAACCACCCTGACCGAACGCGAGCTGCGCGAGGCCCAGCAACGCCATCATCAGGACGAACTGGCGCACACCGCGCGCGTGGTGACCCTGGGTGAACTGGCATCGGGTATCGCCCATGAAATGAATCAGCCACTGGCGGCGGTGGTCAATTACGCCAACGCCAGCCAGCGTTATCTGGCCGCGATGGGCAGCGATTCGCCGGCGGCCGAACGGGTGGCTCAAGGCCTGGAACGGATCTCGGTGCATGCCAATCACGCCGCGCAAGTGATCAAGCGCTTGCGTGCGTTTCTGCGCAAGGGGCGCCGCCGCATGGAGGCGCTGAACCCCGGCGAGGTCGCCCGCGAAGCGGTGCGCCTGTGTGCCTGGGAGGCCAGCGATTGTCAGGTGACGATCGAGGATCGCCTGCCGGATAATCTGCCGCTGATTTACGCCGACCGGGTGTTGCTGGAACAGGTGCTGCTGAACCTGCTGCGCAATGCCATCGAGGCGAATCGCGAAGCCCATCCCGGCCAGCCCTCGCTCATCGTCATGAGTGCCTTGGCGCAGCGTGACGGGTGGGTGCAGATCGACGTGAGCGATCAGGGCCCCGGTGTCTCGCCGGCGCAGTTGGAACAGATATTCACGCCGTTCTATACCAGCAAGGCCAATGGCCTGGGCCTGGGCTTGTCCATGAGCCGCAGCATTATCGAAGGCTTCGGTGGCGAGTTGCAGGCCGAGCCGATGCCGGTCGGGCTGCAAATGTGCTGCCGCTTGCCCACGCTCGCGCAGAGCGGCGCTCCACAATAAGAAGAGGAATCAAGCGATGGTGAGCGTGACGGAACAGGTGGTGTATGTGGTGGATGACGACCAGGGGATGCTCGACTCGACCGTCTGGTTGCTCGAATCGGTGGGCCTCAAGGCGCTGCCGTTTACCAGTGGCCGCGAGTTTCTCGACGCCTGCGACAGCCGCCTCAACGCCTGTGTGCTGCTGGATGTACGCATGCCGGGCATGGGCGGCCTGAATGTTCAGGAGCACATGCGCAGCCGTGATTTGCACCTGCCGGTGATTTTCGTCAGCGGCCACGCCGATGTGCCGATTGTGGTCCGCGCGTTCAAGGCCGGGGCGCATGACTTTATCGAGAAACCCTACAACGAACAGTTGCTGCTGGACAGTGTCCTGCAGGCCCTGAGCAAGGCCGATCATCGCCAGAGCCTCGGTGAAGGACCGGCGCGGGTACAGGCGCGGCTGCAGCAACTCACGCCACGCGAGCGCGATGTATTGCTGCCGTTGGTGCAGGGTTATACCAACCGCGAAATCGCCGAGCAGTTGGGCGTCAGCGTCAAGACCATCGATCTGTATCGCGCACGGGTCATGAAGCGCATGGCGGCCAGCCATTTGCCGGAGCTGGTGGGGATGGCGATTGCCGCCGGCCTGGTGGACCCCCTGCAATTGCGCTGATAGGCCTCAGGCCACGGCAATCTGCAGGCTCGGCCGGTCGCAGGCCCTTGTTGCCAGCACGCGCTCGATGGCGCCTGTCAGCAGGTTTTCCAGTAACTCGGTGCGTTCGGCATCATCCAGCGCCTGCCCAGCCAGCCAGCTCGGCGCATTGTTCAGCAGCGTGGCGATCGCGTGGCCGGCCGCTTGCAGGGCGTGGACACTCAGCCGCCGCGGTCGCCCGAGCATTTGCAGCAGTCGGCGCTCGTATTGTTCGCGCAACTGCCGGACCCGTAGCTGCTGGTCTTCCGTGAGGCAGCCGCAATCACGCTCCACCAGGCGGAAGTGCCATGGCATCTCTCGATGCAAATTCAGGTGGGCGTGGATCAGCCGTTGCAGGTTGTCCTGGCGTGAGCGCGGCCGTTGCTCGACGCGCCCCAGGGTGGTCAGCAGTTCTTCGTAGAACTCTTCGATCCAATCCAGCAGCAGGTGCTGCTTACTGGGGTAGTGGTGGTACAGCGAGCCCGGGGTCAACCCCAGGCTGCTGGCCAGCTCGCGCATGCCGACTTGACCGAAGCCTTTACTGGCGAGCAACTCCAGGGCCTTGTTGCGGTGTTCGCACAAGCGCGAGCGATACTCAGCCATAGGTATGGAAGCCGCGCCCGGTCTTGCGCCCCAGGTAACCGGCGGCCACCATTTCCTTGAGCAGCGGCGCGCTGCGGTATTTGCTGTCCTGGAAGCCCTCGTAGAACGCTTCGAGGATCGCCAGCAAGGTGTCCAGGCCGATCAGGTCGGCCAGGGCCAGCGGGCCGATCGGCTGGTTGCAGCCCAGGCACATGCCGGCGTCGATGTCTTCGGCGCTGGCCAGGCCTTCCTGGAACACCAGGATCGCTTCGTTGATCATCGGCACCAGAATCCGGTTGACCACGAAACCCGGGCGGTTGCCGGCGGTGATCGCAGTCTTGCCCAGGTGCTGCGCCAGCTCGATGGCCTGAGCGTGGGTCGTGTCGCTGGTCTGCAGGCCACGGATCACTTCGATCAGGCCCATCACCGGCACCGGGTTGAAAAAATGCAGGCCGATAAAGCGCTCCGGGGCGTTAACGCCGGCCGCCAGTTCGGTGATGGACAGCGAAGACGTATTGGAGGCAATCACGCATTGCTCATCGACGTGAGCAGCGATCTGTTGCAGCACGCGCCGCTTCAGTTCGAGGTTTTCCGTGGCCGCCTCGATGACCCATTGGGCATTCGCCAGGCTGGCGTAGTCGGTGCTGGTGCGGATCTTGCCCAGCGCCGTATGCTTCTGGGGTTCGCTGAGGATGCCCTTGCTGACTTGGCGATCGAGGTTCTTGCCCACGGTGGCCAGGGCTTTTTCCAGGGCGCCGGCGGAGATGTCCAGCAAGGTCACGTTGATGCCGGCCACGGCGCAGATCTGGGCGATGCCGTTACCCATGGTGCCCGCGCCGATCACGCCGATATTCTGCAGATTCATCGTCAGTCTCTCTTCAATTGTGCGCTGCCGTCGCACGGCAGACATGCCTTGCAATACGGTCCATTGGGCGAGAGTCTAGGGCCCGACAATGTGGCGGCCTATGCCGAAACCTGTCAGTTGTATTGGCGTTTCTTACCATGTGTCCGCTACAGGAACTCAGAATGATGCCCACCCGGGAAAAGGATTCGGTTGCCGTCTACTTCGTGCAGGTCATGATCCATGCACTGCGCGATCAGCCCGAGCGGCTCGCCGCGGTGCTGTGCGAAGCGGGCATCGCGCCAGCGTTGCTGACCCAGCCCGAGGCCCGGGTGCCGGCCAGCGCGTTTGCGGCGTTATGGCTGATTCAGATCCGTGAGTTGAACGACGAGTTCTTCCGCCTGGACTCCCACGGCATGCCGCCGGGCAGTTTCGCCCTGATCTGCCGTGGCCTGATCCAGGAGCCGAACCTGGGCAAGGCGCTCACCCAGTGCCTGGCCAGTTTCGCCCTGTTCCTGCGCGACTTTCGCGGCAGCCTCAGCGTGCATGGCAAGCGCGCGGTACTCAGCCTGGAAGTCGGCGGCGGCGATGAGGACACCCGGCGTTACGGTGAGGAAACCTTCCTGGTGCTGATGATCAGCCTGCTGTGCTGGTTGGGCGGACGCCGCGTGCCCATCGATCGCGCCGACTTTCGCCATGTGCGTGCGCCGCTCAGCGACGATCAATTGCTGTGGGGCTACAACCTGACGTTTGGCGCGGCCCGCACCGAAATCGAGTTCGCCAGCAGCTACCTGCGTCTGGCCGTGGTGCAGGACCTGGCGTCGCTCAAGGTGTTTCTGCGCAGCGCGCCGCAATGGCTGGTGATCCGCTTTCGCAACCAGGACGGCATGGCGACCCAGGTCTACCAACGCCTGCGTGGCAGCCACTACAGCCAGTGGCCGGCGCTGGAGGATCTGGCCGTGGATTTGCACATGAGCCCCAGCACCTTGCGCCGGCGATTGGAGCGCGAAGGTTGCTCGTTTCAGGAGATCAAGGACGAAGTGCGCCGCAGCCTGGCGCTGGAACTGCTCTGCCAGACGCGCGCCAGCATCGGTGAAATCGCCGCGCAATGCGGTTTTCAGGAACCCAGCGCATTCCATCGCGCGTTCAAGAAGTGGACCGGCGAAAGCCCGGGGCGTTACCGCGAGCGGGTCCAGGGCAAAGTGTCGCGGCCTGCGCGCCTGGACGCCTGAGTCATTTTCGGTTGAGCGCCGCGTCGCGGTAAGTCCTGGGTAACTCGCCGGTCCATTGGCGAAAGGCCCGGGTGAACGCCGAAGGGTCCGAGAACCCCAGCTGTTGCGAGGTCTGGTTGATCGACATCGACGTCTGGCTCAAGTAGTGAATGGCCATGTCGCGGCGTACCCCGTCCTTGAGTTTCTGGAACTTGCTGCCTTCGGCCAGCAGCTTGCGCCGCAGCGTTCTTTCCGTCAGGTGCAGCTCACTGGCGGTGCTCTGGATGGTGGCCTTGGCGAGATCGCTGACGTTCTCCAGGTGGTCCAGCACCCGTCGCGTGTAAACCGGGTAATAGGCGGGGCGGGTGAACCAGTCCACCGGTGCGCGCTGCAGGTGGTAGGCCAGGGTTTCCGCGGTTTGTACCAGCGGCGCGGTGAGCATCCGGGCGTCGAACACCAGGCAGGTCTCGGGTTGGTCAAAATGCGTGGGGCACGGAAACATCAAGCGGTATTCCGCTGAATGGGCAGGCTCGGGATGGTCGAACGTCACCCGCTTGAGCGTGATCCGCTGGCCGATCAGCCAACTGGGGAAACGATGCCAGAGCAAGAGTAAAAACCCCCTCAACAGGTAACCGGGGTCCAGGCTCGGGTCGCTCAAGGCCATGGAAAACATGGCCTCATCACCGACGACTTTCAGCTCCAGGTGCAGGGAGTCGTTCATCACGTTGTAGAAATGGCTGAGCTTGTAATACACCGAATGCAGGTTGTGCGAGTGGATCACTTGCTTGGCCATTATCGCGAAGCAGCCCTTCGGGCAGCGCTGTGAACCCGCGCCGAAAAACTCATCATCACTCAAGCGCCACACGGCCTGCATCAAGCGACTGAACTGGTCGGGGGTGATGCGCAGGTGCAGGTTGTCCAGGCGCTTGCGGCTGATGCCGGCTTCCTTGAGCAATACCTCTTCGTCCAGCGCGAGGCGGCGCGCAGCCGTCATCAGGATGTGGGCGAAGTACATGGAGATGGAATAACGCTCGATGCCCATCGTTCAGGAGTCCGGCAGCAGGGGAGGTTAGTTTAGCCAAAAGTGACTGTCCGTTTATGTCTGTTTTTCGACTGATTTGGTAATTGCCACGCGGGGCTGGATCGGAGGAAGCTGAATAGAGCTTTGCGCTGCTGGCTTCGTCCCTGCTTGCTACCGACCCGGGTTTTTAAGGTAATGGCCGTTTTGGTCAATTACTCGGCATGGGGTAGCGGGCGAAGGGTGTAGCGGCCTGTCTAACGAGTGAATGAGGAAAGTAACAATGAGTGGTTATGCCCATCCGTACCGCGACACCGAATTCGTGCTGGAGGAACTGGTCGGATTTGAGCAGTTGTGCGCGAGCGCCCAGCTTCAGGATGTCAACAGCGAGTTGGTCAGCGCCATCTTGAGCGAGGCAGGCCGCTTGGGCTCCGGCGTGCTGGCGCCGCTCAACCGGGTCGGTGATACCCAAGGTACGCACCTGGGGGAACAGGGTGTGCAAGAGGCACCGGGTTTTGCCGAGGCATATCGGCAATTCCAGGAAGGCGGCTGGCCCTCGTTGACCGCTGCGGAGCAACACGGCGGGCAGAACCTGCCGAACGTGATCGGCACGGCCGTCAATGAGATCTGGCACTCAGCCAATATGGCGTTCGCCTTGTGCCCCATGTTGACCCAAGGCGCCATCGAAGCCATCGCCCATCACGGCTCGGCCGAACTGCAAGGCGCCTACCTGGAAAAACTGGTGAGCGGCGAGTGGACCGGGACGATGAACCTGACCGAGCCGGATGCCGGCTCCGATCTGGCGGCCATCAAGAGCCGCGCCGTGCCCCAGGGCGACCACTATCTGATCACCGGGCAGAAGATTTTCATCACCTGGGGCGATCACCAGATGACCGACAACGTCGTGCATTTGGTCCTGGCACGTTTGCCGGATGCGCCGGCGGGCGTCAAAGGCATTTCGCTGTTCGTGGTGCCCAAGTTCCTGCTCGATGCCCAGGGCCAGCCGGGTGTGCGCAACCGCGTGCAGTGCATCTCCCTGGAACACAAACTGGGCATTCATGGCAGCCCGACCTGCGTGATGAATTTCGGCGATCCCGAAGGGGCCGTCGGTTATCTGCTTGGCGAGCCACACATGGGCCTGGCCTGCATGTTCACCATGATGAACCACGCCCGCCAGAGTGTCGGCCTGCAGGGGCTGTCGATTGCCGAGCGCGCTTACCAGCAGGCCCGTCAATACGCCAAGGACCGTCTGCAGGGCACGCGCAAGGATGGCAGCCGTTTCTCGATCATCCACTTTCCCGATGTGCGCCGGATGCTGTTGCAGATGAAAGCGTCCATCGAAGCGATGCGTGCGTTGTCGCTGGTGGCCGCCGCCGAAGTCGACCGTGCCGCGCATGCGCCCACGCCGGAGCTGGCGCGCCATCACCAGGGGCGGGTCGATGTGTTCACCCCGATCGTCAAAGGCTGGCTGACCGAACTGGCCCAGGAAGTCACCTCCCTCGGCGTGCAAATCCACGGCGGCATGGGCTTCATCGAAGAGACCGGCGCGGCGCAGCATTATCGCGATGCGCGCATCCTGACCATTTATGAAGGCACCACCGGCATTCAGGCGCTCGACCTGGTGGGGCGCAAGACCCTGCTGAACCAAGGCGCGTTACTGAACAGCCTGCTCGAGGAAATGGATGAAACCGTCGAGCAACTGCGTCACATCGACGCCCTCGACTATCAGGCCGTGGCACTGGCCGCTGCGCTCGGCGCCGGGCGCGAGGCCTTGTCGCGGTTACTCGACAACGCCAAGCACGATGCGGATTGGGCCGGCAGTGTCAGCGTCAACTTCCTGATGCTCTTCGGCTACCTGTCGGGCGGCTGGCTCATGGCGCGTTCTGCTGTGCAGGCGCATGCGCAGTTGGAAGCCGGCACGGGCGATGCGGCCTTCCTCAAGGCCAAGGGCGTCAGCGCACGCTTCTACGCGGAGCAATTGTTGCCGCGGGTACACGCATTGTTGGCGGCGGTCAGCGCTGGGAGCGCGAGCATCATGGCGTTGGATGAAGAACAGTTCTGACAGCGCGTTGGTTTTTGTGCCTAACTTTTTTGAGGTTCACCCCATGCATCACCAGCGCATCCGCCTGGATTCCTTGCACGAAAAAATCATGAGCGCGGCGCAGGCCGCCGCGTTCATTCAAGACGGCATGACCGTGGGCATGAGTGGTTTCGGTGGCGCAGGGGACGCCAAGGCCGTGCCGCTGGCGCTCATCGAACGAGCGCGGCAGGATCCGCTCAAGATCAACCTGATCACCGGCGCGAGCCTCGGTCGTGGCCTGGACGGGCAGATGGCCGAGGCCGGGCTGCTGGCGCGGCGCATGCCGTTTCAAGGCGACCCGGTGCTGCGCAAGGCGATCAACGAAGGCCGCGTGGTGTTTATCGACCAGCACCTGAGCGAAGTGGTCGAACAACTGCGTGACGGCAGCCTGCCCAATCCGGATATTGCGGTGATTGAAGCGGTGGCGATCACCGAGCAGGGCCATATCGTGCCGACGTCTTCGGTCGGCAATTCGGCCAGTTTCGCCCAGACGGCACGGCAGGTCATCGTTGAGCTGAACCTGGCCAGCAGCCCCTATTTCGAAGGGATGCATGATATTTTCCTGCCCCACGGGCGCCCTGGCCGCGGGCCGATTCCGGTCATCCGCGCGGATGATCGCATCGGCACCCAGGCCATCGAAATTGACCCTGCCAAGATCGTCGCCATCGTGCTCTGCGACACGCCGGAATCTGCGATTCCGATGCTGCCGCCCGATCATGAGACCCAGGCGATTGCCGACCATCTGGTGGCTTTTTTCGAGCAGGAAGTGGAGCACAAACGCTTGGGCAGAAGCCTGGCGCCGTTGCAGGTCGGCGTCGGCTCCATTGCCAACGCCGTCATGTGCGGGCTGATCGATGCGCCGTTCACCGACCTGGTGCAGTACTCGGAGGTGTTGCAGGATTCGACCTTCGAATTGCTCGACGCGGGCAAGCTGAAGTTTGCCTCCGGCTGTTCGATTACCTTGTCCGGCCCCTGCGGCCAGCGGGTGTTCGGCAACCTGGGAAAATACGCCGACCGCCTGGTGTTGCGGCCCCAGGAAATTTCCAATAACCCGGAAGTGATTCGACGCTTAGGCGTGATTGCCATCAACACCGCGCTGGAGTTCGACCTGTACGGAAACGTCAATTCCACCCACGTCTGTGGCACGCAGATCATGAATGGCATCGGCGGTTCGGGAGATTTCGCCCGCAACGCGCTGCTGTCGATTTTCGTGACCAAGTCGATCGCCAAGGACGGTGCGATTTCCCGCGTGGTGCCGATGGTCAGCCATGTCGACCACACCGAGCATGACGTCGATATCCTGGTGACTGAGCAAGGGCTGGCCGACCTGCGCGGCCTGGCGCCGAAAGAACGGGCCGAGTTGATCATCAACCACTGCGTGCATCCGGATTATCGCGAGGCGTTGCGCAGCTACTTCAAGGCCGCGTGCGCCAAAGGTGGGCATACGCCGCATGTGTTGAGCAAGGCCTTGAGCTGGCACATCAATCTGCAGGAAACCGGTTCGATGCAGGCGGCCGCCGTCGGCGTCTAGGGTGTCTGCGCCAACTGAAACAAGCCCGCCGTTGCGGCGGGCTCCCGCCGCATTCAGAGCTGCGGTAACTGACCGACCCGCGCCATCATTTCGGTGACGATCTGCAGGTCGAGGAGGAACTGTTCGACGGTCTTGAACTCATTGTCGGTGTGCCCGGTGTACTTCTCTTCCGGGCGTGCCAGGCCGAACTGCACGCCGTTGGGCAGTTCATGCACGGAGGTGGCGCCGGCCGAGGTGCCGAACGCGTGTTTCATGCCCAGGTTTTCCGTGGCCACCGCCAACAAGGCCTTGACCCACTCACCTTCCGGGTTGCGGTACATCGGTTCGGCGATCGAGTAGGTGAAGTTCACGTTGACCTTGGTTTTCTTGTCCCAGGCGCTGAGCTTGTCGGCAATTTGCGCTTTGAGTTTCTCCGGCGACTGACCCTTGGGCACGCGCAGGTTCACCGCCAGCTTGAAGCTCTTGTCATCGAGGTCGACGAACGTCAGCGAGGTGGTCAGCGGGCCCATGAAGTCATCGGCGAAGCCCACGCCCAATTTGCCGCCCAGGTAATCCAGGCCCCAATTGTCGGCGGCATAACGCGCTGCGTCGGTGATGTGGTTGTGCTTGAGGGCGATCTTGCCATCGACGCTGTGGATCAGCTCCAGCATGCGCGCAACCGGGTTCACCCCGGATTCCGGTTCGGACGAATGCGCCGAGACCCCGGTGACCGTCAACTGCACCTGTTTGCCGACCACCTTGGCGCTCACCTGGAAGTCACCGCCATTGCGCTCGGCGTATTGCGTACCGGCCTCTTGCAGGCTGGCCGCCAACTCGGCGGGTTTGTCGCTGAGCAACGTGGCGACCGACGCCGAGGGAATCTGGTTGGTGGCCTTGCCGCCGGTCATGGCGATGATCTCTGCGCCTTTGCCTTCGCCTTTGCGGCGTGGGAAGGTGGCCATGATCGTGCCGTAGCCTTTTTCGGCAATGACCACCGGGTAGCCGCCATCCAGCGCCAGGTTGTACGGCGGCGTCGGGTTGCGTTCGAAGTAATAGGGGATCGCGTCGCCGGAGGTTTCCTCGGTGGTGTCCACCAGCAGCTTGAACGTGCGCGCCAGCGGCAGCTTCTCTTCCTTGATCACCTTCATGGCGTACATCGCCACCACGATGCCATTTTTGTCGTCTTCAGTCCCGCGGCCGTACATGCGGTCGCCAATCAGCGTGACCTTGAACGGATCGAGCCGGGTGCCGTCTTTCAACACCCAATTTTCCGGCGTCACCGGCACCACATCCGCATGCGCGTGGATGCCCACCACTTCATCGCCGCTGCCTTCCAGGGAGATTTCGTACACGCGGTTATCGATGTTACGGAAGTTCAGGTTGAAGGCTTTCGCCAGGCCCTGCAGCTTGTCGGCGATCTTGAGGAATTGCGGGTTTTTGTACTGCGGCACGCCGTCGACGTTGAACGTCGGAATTTCCACCAGCTCGCGCAGGGTCTCGGTGGCGGCCTTGGCGTATTTCAGCCGCGCATAAATGCCCAGCAGGCGATTGATTTCGTTCTGTTGCTCGGCGCTCAGGGGTTTGTGCTCGAGAAAGGCGCTGATCGCCGGCCCCGTATCGCTGGTTTTGCCCAGCTCGCCCTGGGCCAGGGTGCCGAGGAAACCGTTGAAGTCAGTGACCGAGGTTTGGCTGAAGTCCTTCAGAATCGCCGTGCTCTGCTGTGGGGTGATATTGGCGAAAGCCGGGCTGACGAGGGTCGAAAGGCTCGCGGCGAACACGCTGGCGGCAGCCAATTGCTTGAGTGGAAAGTACATGGCGGGACGCATTCCTTTGCTGGTAGTGAGTGGGGGATTTCTGATCATTAAGTCAGAAATATTTCCACACACTACCACCACAGGGACTGAGAATGGCAGACCTTGGCGTAGGAAATTTCTCAGTCAAACGCCCCCGCGTCGGAGTGTACATCCCTGTGCGCGCGGGCGTTGAATCGTGTTCAGGTCAAGGTTGGCCAGGGTGCGGCGCAGGGTAATCGGCCGTTACGTCCAGTGCTTTGGCGTAGGGCCCATCCCACAACTGCTCATGCAATTGGCCTATACGCTTGGCCATCGCTTCGCTGCGCATGACCACCTCCAGGTTGCGCGAATTATCCAGATAACCGCCCAGCCAATTGCTGGTGCCGACCCAGGCCACTTGCCCGTCGATCTCCAGGGTCTTGCTGTGGATCACCCGTGCGTAGGGGATAAACCCTTGCTTGGCCTGGGGCAGGGTGACGATCTTGATCTGCACGTTGGGCAGCACCGCGAGGCTTTTCAAATAGGGCAGTTCCAGCGCATCGGTGTTCCAGTTGGACACCATCAGCTTGATCGACACCCCGCGTGCGGCGGCGGCACGCACCGCGTTGTCGATCACCGCATAGTAGGGCCGGGTTTTATCCGGGCCGTAGGACAGCGGCGCGTAGTCCAGCAGTTGCACGCGCACTTCGTGCTTGGCTTCGCCGAGCAGGCGCGGCAGTTCGAGTTGGGAGTCGCCCACCCCGGGCGGGTTGTAGCGTTGCGGGCTGGCCACCAGGTAATTGCCGCTGCGCGCAGGCGCCTGGCCGGCCATCGGCAGCGGCACCGGGCTGTGTGCGCTCAGCGCCGCCTGGGCTTGCCAGTCCTGATCGAAAATCGCCTGGACCTGGCCGACTACCGTAGCGTCGGTGATGCGCAGCCCGGTTTCGTGGATATGTTCCAGGGACCGCCAGTCGAAATTCTGGCTGCCGACAAACGCCTGCTGCCCATCCACCACCATGTATTTGGCGTGGATGATGCCGCCACTCAGTTGCGCGTAGGGCAGCACGCGCAAGGTCAGGTTGGGAATCGCGCGCAGGCGTTCCAGGGTGGAGGCTTCTGATAGGCGAATGCCTTTTTCCTCCAGCAGGAAGCGAATTTTCACGCCGCGTTTACCGGCGGCTTCCAGGCGCTCGATCACCCGCTCCAGTACCGAGCCTGGATGGTCGGCGGCATAAAACTGGCCGATGTCGATCGTGCTTTTCGCGCCGTCGAACAGCTCGATCCATACCGGGCCCGGCTGGCGTAGATCGGCGCTCGCCAGGTCGGTGTCCAGCGGCACGGTGTGTACCAGTTCGAACCCCGGAATTGAAAAGTCCGCCTGGGCCAGCGGACTGAGCAGCAAGCCGGCGAGACCGGCGATACGGCATTTCATCGATAGGGACATAGGCATCTCGTCAGGGAAAAAGACAGGGCGGGCGCCTCACGCGCCCGCCCTGACAGTCATGCCGTGCGGCTGTGCAACGAGGTCGGCACCAGGTGCGGCACTTCGCCTTGCACGCGGGCCCCGGTGGCAGCGCGGATCAGCAGGATCTTCAACTGATCGTTGATGCGTTCCAGGCTGTCCTGGAAGAAGTTGTGGAACACCACGCAGAACAGCGCGATGGCGATCCCCAGGCCCGTCGCGAACAACGCGGTGCCGATACCGCCGGAAATCTGCCCAGGGTCGGACACCCCCGCGCTGGCCAACGCCTTGAAGGTGTCGATGATGCCGAGGATGGTGCCGAGCAAGCCCAGCAACGGCGCGGCGGTGGTGATGGTTTCGATGATCCACAGGCTGCGGGCCAGCGGGGCGCGGGTGGTCAGGTACTGGGTTTCGATCACATCGTCCAGGTCCTTGCGCGAACCCTGCGAGGCTTTCTGTGCCAGCACCGGCATCACCATGTTCAGCGGCAGGCTGTCGCGGCGGCTCAGGCTTTCCGGCAGGTCACGTTCGCTGTGTACGTGGGCGCCCAGCACCTCGGTCAAGGCACGGGCCTGGCGGCGCACATAGGCGAAGTAAATACCGCGCTCGATGGTGATAAAGATGGCGATGGCCATCGCGGCGTACATCACATAGAAGGTGATGTCGTGGAGCAGGTTCATGTTCATGTTCGATTACCTCGCCGTTAGAAATTGGCTTCCAGGGACACCGTCACGGTGCGTTCCAGGCCAACGATGTAGGTCGGGTCGCCGTCGCGGAAACCGCTGTAGCTGGCCGCGTTGGTCTTGGTGGTGTACACGCCGTCCAGGTACTTCTTGTCGAACAGGTTGTCGACGTTCAGGCGCAGGGTTGCATCCTTCACCACTTTCTTGTCCACCGGCAGGTAGATACCGGCGCCGGCGTTGAACACGGTGCGGCCGGAGATGGCTTCGTCGTTGGTCAGGTCACCGTAGAGCTTGCTGGTGTATTTGCCGCCGAAGGTGCCGTAGAAGCGTCCGTCGTCATACCCGATGTTGGCGGCCAGCATGTTTTTCGGCACGTTGGCGAACTGCTTGCCGCTGGTGGGCAACAGGATGGCTTTGCCCGCGTTGTACACGGTCAAGTCGTCCTGTTGCTCGGCCTTGGTATAGGTGTAGGAGGTGTAGTAGTTGAAGTGGTGGGGCAGCAGGCCGCTCCATTCCAGCTCCAGGCCGCTGTTGTTGACCGATCCGGCGTTGATGTCGGCGAAGTCGCCGTTGACGTCCTTGGACGAAACCTGGCGATCCTTGAACTGCATGTAGAACAAGGTGGCGGCCACGGTCATGTCGTCGCCGGTGAAGCGCCAGCCCAGCTCATGGTTCCAGCTGGTTTCCGGCTTGGAGTTGATCGAGTCCACGCCCTTGTCGTACAGCACGTAGTTCTGTGGGATACGCATGTTGCGCGACAGGCTGTAGAACAACTGGTCGCGTTCGTCGAGCTGGTACTTGAGGCCGGCGTTGGGCAGCAGCTTGTTGTAGGTCTGGTGACGTTTTTCCGGCTGCTCGGTGAGGCTGCCGTTGTTGGTGCCGTCGCGCTTGACGTTCATGTAGGCCAGGCCGGCCACCAGGGTCCAGTCCGGGTTGATGTACCAGGTGTCCTGGGCCCAGACTTTCTGCGCCGGCGTGACGGTGAAACGATCGCGGCCTTGCACGGTGTTGCCGTTGGCATCGACCACGGAAGTGCCGTCCGGCCAGGTATCGGTAGGCTTGCCGTTGCTCTTGAGCGCGATGAACGGTTGGGTCTGGCTTTGGCGCGCGCGCTCGTACCAGTAGCCGAATTGCAGGCTGTGATCGCCCAGGTCCCAGTTCAGTTTGGTGGTAATGCCGGGGCGCCAGGTCTGGGTGCGGGAGGGGCGGTAGTACACGCCGGTGGTCGAGGAACCGTCGGCATTGTATTGCGCGGCGGTGGGCAAGTTGCCCAGGTCGAAGACGCCGCCTGCGTTTGAGCCGCGGTTCAGCGCGTAGCTCGACGAGTTGACGCCGCTGCCGTTACCCCAGAAGTAATACGGGATCACCGACAGGGCCAGGTTGTCGGCCAGTTTGAACTGGGTATTGAGTACGCCGGTAAAGGTCTGGAACGGGTTCTGCGCGAGGGCGTAGTAGCTGTTGAGCTTGCCGTTGCTGCCGACCGTCGGTGTGGCGGGGTAGGGGTCGAACTTGCGGCCGTTCTGCTGGAACTGCGATTTGGTCAGTTGGCTGTAACTGTTGTTGTCCTGCTCGTGGTACTTGAGGATCAGGTTGGCGGTGTTGCCGTTGCCGGCGTCGAAGAAGCTGTTCCACTCGACCTTGTCCGCACGCACGGCGCCCGAGCCGCGCCACATCTGCCCTTCGGTATGGGACGCCGACAGCCAGTTGCTCAGGCCGTTGACCTCGCCGGTGTTGAGCCGGGCAAAGGTCTTGCGGGTGGCGTTGCTGCCGATGGTCTGTTTGACGAAGGCCCCGGTTTCCTTGGTGGGGCGAATGGTCACGATACCGATGTTGCCGCCGCTGGAACCGATGTGCGGGCCGTCGGCCTCCGACGAGCCTTGGGTGACGAAAATCTGGTCGATGTTTTCCGGGTCGCCCAACAGGTTGGAGTACAGCGCGTAGTTGCCGGAGTCGTTGATCGGCATGCCGTCCACCGACATCCCCACCTGGTCGGAGTTAAGCCCGCGCATGGTGAAGCGAAAACCCGACAGGCCGGTGGCATCTTCGCTGGAGATGTTCAGGCCCGGGGTGTACTTGAGCTTGTCGATGGCGTTGCCGGTGGCGGTTTGTTTATCCAGCGCTTCCTTGGTTATCGTGGAGCGCCCCTTGATGCTTTCTTCCTGCACCATGTAACCGCCACCGGCAGTGGCCTTGCCCTGTACGCCGATGGTGCCGACGTCGCTGTCGCCGGTGTCGGCCATGACCATGCCATGCCCCATGCTCGCGGCAACGAGTGCCAGATGAATCCGTGTGAACCTCATCAGTGTCGTCCTAGTGTCGGGTGCTTATTGCACGCTGTAGTTGAAGGTGGCGGTGAAGCGCTGCTCGTTGCGCCCCCCGAAGGCTTGCTCGGGGAACGGCTTGACCTGCTTGATACGCCGCAGGCTGTTGGCGGCGGCCCGGTTGAGCAACATGCTCGAGGCCGGGGTCTGCACGCCGGAGTCGAGTACCCGACCCTGGCGGTCCACCAGCAGCCAGACCACCACGTCGCCACTTGGGCGTTCGAGGGAGGCCTGGCGTCCTGTGGGGTATTGCTTGTAAGTGTCCAGCTCGTTACGCAAACCCTTGAGGTAACCGCCCTCCAGGGCCTGGCCGTCGACCTTGGGTGGTGCGGGCGGGGCCGGAGTCGGCGCAGCCTGGGCGACCGCCGCCGGCGCGGGTTTGGCCGCCACCGGGGGCGGCGTCGGCGTGGGTTTGGCGACCACGGGCTTGGGCACCGGCTTGGGCTTGGGTTCAGGTTTCGGCACCGGCTTGGGCGGTGGCGGGGGCGGTGGTGGAGGGGCCGGCTCGGCCTCTTCATCCTCGATCACCGGCGGTGGCGGTGCTTGCTCCGCCACGGGTGGCGGCACCACCTCGGGCTCCGGCTCGACCAATGCCAACTCGACCGCCGACTCGTCGTACACCGGTTCGACCTTCAACGTCTGGGACTGGATACCCAGTGCAATCAGCACCAGGGCGATCAGGGCCGGGACACTGCCCAGCAGCCGACGCGCACGAAACAGGACATACATGATCAGGACTTACGCGTGGCGATGGACACGGAGGTAAAGCCACCCAGACGCAGGGTGTCCATCACCTCCACCAGGCGCGAAACCTCCACGCCCTTGTCGCTGTTGACGATGATCGTCGACTTGGTATCCGGCTTTTCAGCCGCCTTCAGCGCCGGTACCAGAGCGTCGACCGTGAGGTCCTTGCCATCCAGTTGCAACTGGCCTTCCAGGCCCAGGGTGAGGATGAATTTGTTCTGCGGCTTGAGCTGCTGCGAACTGCTGGCGCTGGGCAGTTGAGTCTTCATGCCGAGTGCCGGAATCACGTTCAGACTCACGAGTACGAAAAACACCAGGAGGAACATCATCACGTCGATCATCGGGATCAGTTCGATGTGTGCCTTGCGTTTTTTCGGTTCGTCCCAGGTTCTCATTCCGCTACCCCGTTATTGAATTAGGGGCGACACGCTAACAACGAAAAATGACCGAACGGTTAACTTTAATTTACGTTTTGACGTGTCTAGGACGTGTCTTACAGATCGGTTTCCGGTCAATTTCACGACGTAATGAAACTGAAACGCCGGGGGTACATTCTCGAAAAATTTACACCGAGAGCCGTCTTGTATGAGTCAGTCATTGCCGCATTTGTTGACTTCGCGTTTGCTGTTGCGGGCGCTGGAAAGCGACCAGGCCGCGGTACTTTCCAGCCTCGCCAACGGGCCGAAGATTGCTGACAACACGGCCAACATTCCATCGCCCTATACCCTGGAAACGGCCCGGACGTTTATTGACGGGATGCAAGACAAATACCGCGCCGGCAACCTGTTGAGCCTGGGCATGCACCTGCGCGAAACCGGCGAATTGATCGGCATCGTCAGCCTGCGTCTCAATGCGCGTCACCACTACGGGCACCTGGGCGGATGGGTGGCGGCGCACTGTCGCAACCAGGGCTATGCCGCCGAGGCAGCGCGTGCGGTGATGGACTTCGGGTTCGCCGAACTGGGCCTGTACCGAGTGGGCAGCCAATGCTTTGCCCGCAACAAGGAGTCGGCGCGGGTCATGGAGAAAATCGGCCTGCTGTACGAAGGCTGTATGCGCGCCGCGTTTCTCAAGAATGGGGTGTATGAGGACTTGCTCGGGTTTGCGACCGTGCGCAATGACTGGGAGCGCCTGGCGTGAGTCGCGCGGTTGACCATGATCGGCGCCGGGTGCTGGCCGGGCTGGCGCTGGCCACCACCTTTTCGATCCTCAGCCCGTTTGCCCGCAGTGCGGGGATCGATTATCCGTTCACGTTGGGCGTGGCCTCGGGTGATCCGTTGCCGGATGGTTTCGTGATCTGGACGCGCCTGGCGCCGTTGTTCAATGCGGCGGACGGTCGCGGCGGGTTGGCGCGTGCGGTGCCGGTGCGTTGGCGGGTCGCCAGCGATGCGGGGATGACGCGCATTGTGAGGCAGGGTGAGGTGATGGCGAGCGAGCGCTTTGCCCACTCCGTGCATGTGGAAGTCGCGGGGCTGGAAGCCGGCAGGCCGTATTGGTATCAGTTCGAAGGGCTGGGGGCGCAGAGCGCGGTCGGGCAGTCGCGTACCGCGCCGGCTTTGCATGCCCTGGCGACGGCGCGCTTGGGGTTCGTGTCGTGCTCCCACTGGGAACGCGGGTACTTCAGTGCCTATCGTCACCTGGCGGCGGAGCAGCCGGACCTGGTGTTTTTCCTCGGTGACTATATCTACGACAATTCCTACGCGGCAGATTCGGGAAAAGTCATTCGTTCCCACGGCAGCGGCAACGCGCTGACCCTGAGCGACTATCGCAACCGCTATGCGCTGTACAAGACCGATCCGGATCTCCAGGCCTTGCACGCGGCGGCGCCCAGCGTGGCGACCTGGGACGATCATGAGGTGCAGAACGACTATGCCAGCCGCTGGTCCCAGGACCCGAAGGTTGCCGTGGCGCAGTTTCTCAAGCAGCGGGCGGCGGCGTATCAGGCCTATTACGAGCATATGCCGCTGCGCGTGAGCAGCCTGCCCAACGGGCCGGATATGCGCGTTTATCGGCGCCTGGACTACGGCCGCCTGGCACGTTTCCATGTGCTCGACGGTCGACAGTATCGCTCCGAGCAACCGTGCATTCAGGCCAACGGCAGCCATCAGGGCCACATCGCCGCCAACACCTGCAGCGACTTGCGCGACCCCGCTCGCACCATGCTCGGTTGGCAGCAGGAGGCCTGGCTGGACCAGGGGTTTGCCCAGTCGAAAGCGCAATGGAACGTGATCGCCCAGGACTTGCTGGTGGCGCCGCTGCTGCAGCGCGACCTGACCCAGCACACGCTGGGCCATTGGACCGATGGTTGGGATGGCTACATGGCGAACCGTTCACGGATGCTCGCGTCCATCGCGCGCCACCAGGTCAACAACCCGGTGTTCTGGGGCGGCGATATACATTCATTCTGGGCCACCGATTTGCATGCCGATGCCAACAACCCGGACTCGCCCGTGCTCGCCACCGAGTTCGTCGGCACCTCGGTGACCTCCGATGGGCCGCCTTACGACGCCTTCACCCAGATGCTGCCGCAGAATCCCCATGTGAAGTTTTTCGACAGCCGCCAGCGCGGGTATGTATCGGTGACGTTAGATGCCCAGCGCATGCTCACGGACTTTCGTGTGATTACCGATCCGCGTGACCCGGCCGCCACGGTGTCGACGCTCAAGTCGTTCGTGGTGGAACCGGGGCGGGCCGGGGCGATCGCGGTTTAATCCAGGCTGTAGCGCACCGACAGCGTGCCCTTTTTCTCCGCCACGGCCAGGATCGTCACCTGGCCCAATTCGCCCAACGCCTGCACATGCGTGCCACCACAGGCATACGCGGGCAACTCGCCGAAGCCGACTTCGCGGATGCCGTCTTCCAGGCGCATCTGGCGCGGGTAGTCGGCGGCGATCCAGTGGTCGAGCTGTTGTTGAAGCGTGTCGGCCTCCATGGCTTGTGCGCTTTCGCCGCGGATAAAGGTGATCTTGCCTTCACCCGGCCAGTGGTGAGCCTTGATCGGCATCCAGCCCAACGCCTCGCCGGCGTTGCCGATCAAGTGTCCGGCGGAATGCAGGCGGGTGTGCAAGGCTCGGCGTGGTGCATCGACCCGTGCGTTGATCGGGCCCGGTTCTACGGGCTGGTCGAGGTAATGCACCACGCGCTCCGCCTCCTGGGTCACCCGCAGCACCCGGCTGTCGCCCAGCCAGCCGGTGTCGAATGGCTGGCCGCCGCCCTGGGGGTGGAAAATCGTCGACTGCAGCGTGACCGCAAACTGCTCTTCGTGGGCGGTGCAGCTCAGCACTTCAAGCTCGGCGGTCAGGTGGTCGTGGGTGAAAAACAGGCGCTCGGTCATCGTCTACATCCGCATCAAGGTTCTGCGGGCAGTATAAATAGTGCGCAGATGGGTGATAATCCGTTCAATTATCAATGGACTTGTGCGTCATGAGCATCAATCTTCCTTTGCCGCTGCTGGGTGAAATGGCGATTTTCGTCAAAGTGGTGGAAGCCGGCAGTTTTTCTGCGGCAGCGCGACAACTGAGCGTGTCGCCTTCGGCGGTGAGCCGCAGCATCTCGCGTCTCGAACAGGCGTTGGCCACGCGCCTGCTGCAACGCACCACGCGCAAACTGCGTTTGAGCGAGGGCGGCGAAGAGGTGTTCAAGCGTTGCCAGGAGATGGTCAACGCGGCGCGCTCGGTGATGGAAATCAGCGGCCAGTTCACCCACGAAGCCGAGGGCCTGGTGCGGGTCAGCGTGCCCAAGGCGGTGGGGCGGTTCGTGGTGCATCCGTATATGCCGGAATTTCTGCGGCGCTATCCCAAGGTCGATGTGCAACTGATCCTCGAGGACCGGCAGGTGGACCTGATCGATGACAACGTCGACCTGAGTATCCGTATCACCGACAGCCCGCCGCCGGGCCTGGTGGGGCGGCAATTACTGCCCATCGAACACGTGTTGTGCGCGACGCCGCAGTACCTGGCCGAGCATGGCGCGCCGAGTCATCCCCATGATCTGCTGGCGCACAGTTGCATCTACCTGGGCGAAACCCCGGGGGACTCGCGCTGGAAGTTTCGCCGGGCGGGTAAGGCGGTCACGGTGGGCGTGCGGGGGCGGTATGCGGCGAACCACACCGGCGTGCGCCTGGATGCGGTGTTGCAGCATGTGGGGATTGGCAGCTTGCCGTATTTCACGGCGCGGCATGCGTTGGATGAGGGGCGCCTGGTGCAGGTGTTGCCGGCGTGGGACTTTATTGCGTCCTACCATGGCGAGGCCTGGCTGCTGCACTCGCCGACGCGGTACCTGCCGCCGAAGGTGCGGGTGTTCATTGATTACCTGGTGGCGTGCATGGCCACCGAGCCGACGCTGCGCCGACGGTAGTGTGGGAGGGGGCTTGCCCCGGTACAGACCGGAGACATCCTTTACGTTTGAAACCGGAGACATCGTTTACATGTATTAATCATGGCCAGGAGGTAACTGGCCATGTCATGGAATCGAGAGTCCCCTA
>NZ_JYLL01000001.1 GCF_001439695.1 Pseudomonas veronii | reverse complement strand
TTCGAGCATTACAACGAGCAGCATCCGCACAGCGCGCTGAAATATCGGTCACCAAGAGAGTTTAGGCGCTTGGCAGCAGCATCAATTTAACGGGGAGTTGGTGTCCGGTTTGATAGGGGCAAGTCCATGGATGACCACCCGTTTATTCGTGCCACTGTCAAATTTCTGTTGAAACAGGAAGGTTTTACTGAAATTGATGAAGCGGGTAATGGCGCGGATGCCGTGCAGAAGGCCAGAGAAGGGCGCCCGGACCTGGTGATTCTCGACTTGGCGATGCCCAAGTTGGGTGGCCTGGAGGTCATCAGTCGGATCAAGGCCTTGGGCCTGCCGTGCAAGATCCTGGTGCTCACGTCCTACTTGGCGGTGTTTTTTTCGACCCGGTGCATGCGGGCCGGTGCCATGGGGTTTGTCGCCAAGACCGGCGAGTTGGACGAGCTGCAAAAAGCAATCAAGGCTGTGATGTGCAACTACAGCTGCTTTCCCAGCCTGCCCACCAGTTCGGTGCGCCGCGATGATTTGCAGACCTCCGAGCACGAGTTGGTGGAAGCTCTTTCGGACCGCGAGTTGACGGTGCTGCAGAAGCTGGCCCTGGGCCTGGGCAACAAGGAAATCGCCGAGGACATGCTGCTGAGCCACAAGACCATCAGCACGTACAAAACCCGCCTGAAGGAGAAGTTGCGCATGTCCTCCGTCGTGCATTTATCCAAGTTCGCCCAGCGCAATCACTTGATCTGAAATGACTGCCACTGCGTTCAGGCGGCTCGCCGCTATCTTGTTGATGGGCCTGTTGCCCATGCTCGCAGTGGCCGTCGATCAGCCACACGCGCTGCGCCTGTTGGGGCACTCTCAGCTCGAAAACCCCCGCCTGACGCTGGATGAAACCGACTGGCGCTGGCTACGTGAGCGGCGCACGTTGGTGATGGGGGTGTCGGCGCCGGATTACGCGCCATTCGACCTGAGCAACAACAACGACGAGCTTGAGGGCATTACCGCCGATTATGCGGCGCTGGTGGCGCAGGCGTTGAATATCATCATCGAGGTGCGACGCTACGACACCCGCGATGAAGTGATTGAAGCGCTCAAGCAGGGCGCGGTGGATTTCGTTGGCTCGGCCAACGGCTATGAAGCCGCAGACCCTGAGTTGGAGCTGTCACGCTCTTACGCCAACGATCAACCCACCCTGGTCACCCGCATCGGAGACACCCAGGCCCTGAGCGCAGACTTGGCCGGCAAACGCGTGGCCATGCTGTATCACTACATGCAGCCCGATGCCGTGCAGCAGTTCTACCCCCACGCGCAGTTGCAACTGTTTGCCTCGACCTTCGAAGCCATCGGTGCGGTGGCGTTCGGCCGGGCTGATGTGTACCTGGGCGATGCCATCAGCACCCGGTACCTGATCAACAAGAACCACCTCAATAACGTGCGCGTGGCGGATTTTTCCGGCCTGGAGGTCAACCCTTTCGGGTTTGCGTTCACCAAGGACAATATTCGCCTGCGCAGTATCATCAACGCCGCGTTGGCCATCGTGCCGGTCAACCAGCAGATGGATATTCTGCGCCGCTGGAGTGCTGGCGGCAGCGGTTTCATGGAAGCCGAACGGCTGCGCCTGAGTGACAGCGAGCAGCGCTGGCTGGAGAAACACCCGCGGGTGAAAGTGGCGGTGCTCGACAAGTTCGTGCCATTGTCGTTTTTCAATGAGCAAGGGCAATTCGAAGGGCTGAGCGCGGAAGTGCTGGCGCGGATCAGCTTGCGCACGGGCCTGAAGTTCGATGTGGTGAAGGGCAGTTCGTTGCCTCGACAAATCGATGAGGTCAATGCTGGCCAGGCAGACATGCTGGCGGTGATTACCCCCAGCGTTGAGCGGACCGAGAAGTTGCGCTTCACCCGGCCTTACCTGTCCAACCCGTATGTGCTGGTGGTGCGCGCCGAAGACGAGCGGCTGGTTACCCTGGAGGACTTGCCCGGAAAGCGCCTGGCGTTCATTCGCAGCAACAGCCTGGGTGAGCAAATCGCGCGGGATTACCCCGGTATTGAGTTTATCGACAGCGCAAACCCCGAAGCCGCCATGGAGTTGGTGGCCAATGGCGGGGCCGATGCGACTGTTATTTCGCTCATCAGTGCGCGCTACATGATCGCGCGTCATTACCGCGACCGCTTGCGTATGACCAGCACCGTCGGCACGGAGCCGGCGCGGATCACGTTTGGCGTCAACCGCAGCCAACTGGAGTTGTATTCGATCCTCGACAAGGCATTGTTGAGCATCACACCTGAGGAGCTGGATGAGCTGACCAATCACTGGCGCAGCGAGATCATCATTGAAGACAGCTACTGGCTGCGCCATCGCAACGCAATCATCCAGGGTTTCAGTCTCGCCGCGGTGCTGTTGTTGATCACCCTGTGCTGGGCCTTTTACCTGCGCAGCCTGATTCGCAAGCGCGCCCAGGCCGAGCGGGCGTTGAGCGATCAGATGCGCTTTATGAGCGTGTTGATCGACGGCACGCCTCACCCGATTTACGTGCGCGATCGCCAGGGGCGGTTGATGGCCTGCAACAATGCCTACCTCGACGTGTTCGGTTTCAAGCTCGAAGACGTGATCGGCAAGACCGTGGTGGAAACCGACACCGGTAACCCGCCGCAAGCCCAGTCGTACCATGACGACTACCTGAAGTTGATGGCGCGGGGCGAGCCGCAGATTCATGACCGGATCCTCAGGGTGCCGGGCGGCGAAGTCCTCACGATTTACCATTGGATGCTGCCGTACCGCGACGGCGACGAGAAGGTCGTGGGCATGATTGCCGGCTGGGTGGATGTGAGTGAGCGCCACCGCTTGCTGGGCCAGTTGCAGGAAGCCAAGGACGATGCCGACGCCGCCAACCGCGCCAAGACGACGTTCCTGGCCACCATGAGCCACGAGATCCGGACGCCGATGAACGCGGTGATCGGCATGATCGAGCTGGCACTCAAAAGCGCCGAGCAAGGTCGAGCGGATCGCGATGCGCTGGAAGTGGCGTCGGTGGCCTCGCGCGGCATGCTGGAATTGATCGGCGACATCCTGGACATCGCCCGGATCGAATCCGGCCACCTGTCCCTGGCCCAGGAGCCCGCCAACCTGCGTGAGCTGCTGGCCTCGGTGGTGCGGGTTTTCGAAGGCCTCGCGCGGGCCAAAGGGCTGGCGCTGCGCGTGACGCTCGATCCGGCGCTCGATCGCCCGGTGCTGATCGACCCGCTGCGCTTCAAGCAGGTGGTTTCGAACCTGCTCAGCAATGCCATCAAGTTCACCAGCAAAGGCCAGGTGCAATTGGGCGCCCAGGGCGATGTCGCCGAGGATCAACTATGGCTCAGGTTGTGGGTGCAAGACACCGGTATGGGCATCAGTGCTCAGGACCAGCAGCGGCTGTTCAACCCGTTCAGCCAGGGCAGCAACGCTGAACAATCGGCGCGCAGCGGTTCCGGCCTGGGGTTGGTGATCAGTCGCAGTCTGTGCGAAATGATGGGCGGTCAGTTGCACCTGAGCAGCGTGTTGGGGCAGGGCACCCGGGTGGACGTGAGTGTGGCGCTGAGCCTGGCGGCCGCGCTGCCGGTGCCGGCTTCGGCGCCTGCTCCGCACAGCCCACCGACACGCGCGTTGAGTATCCTGGTGGTGGATGACTACCCGGCCAACCGTTTGCTGCTGGCCCGGCAGTTGAGCTTCCTGGGGCATCGCATTACCACGGCCGAGGACGGTGTGCAGGGGCTTGCGCTGTGGCAGGCCGGGCACTTTGATGGCGTGATCACCGATTGCAATATGCCTCTGAAGGACGGTTACACATTGGCGCGGGATATTCGTACTCAAGAGCACGAGCGAGGCCTGGTGCCGTGCCTGCTGCTGGGGTTTACCGCCAATGCCCAACCCGAAGAAGCCGAGCGCTGTCGCCAGGCGGGCATGGACGGGTGCCTGTTCAAGCCCACCGGGCTCGAAGACTTGCGATCGGCCCTGGCGCCGCGCATGGCGAGCCTATGCGAGCCGCAAGCCGAACCGGCGTTCGATCTGGGAGCGCTGATCATGCTGACGGGGGACGATCATGCCGCGCTCAACGAATTGTTGATGCCGCTGCTCGACAGTCTGGAAGCCGATCAACGGCTATTGCCGTCATTGCGACGTCAGGCCGACTTTGCCCAGTTGCATGACCTGGCACACCGCGCCAAAGGCGGCGCGCGGATGGTCAAGGCGCACGCGCTGATCGCTTGTTGCGAAACCTTGGAGGCCGTGTGCGAACGGCAGGACCTCCAGGCGTTGGGGGCAGCGGTTGAGGACGTCGAGCAGGCGATCGATGATTTGCATCACAGCTTGAGCGTTTATTGCAATCAACCTTGACGCGGTTGGGTGGTTATTCGGTGGATTTGGGACAACTCCTACATGAAGGGGGAACATGCCTGATTTTGTCTGCGGGATATGTCTGGAAAATGGGCTGCTCTCATTCAACGAGCACAGCCTGCCAGGGGTTTGCCATGCCGAACAAAGCACTGACCATCCTGATTGCCGATGAACAGCACCTGCAACGGTTGTATATCGAAAAAATGCTCAACCGATTGGGGTATCACCGGATTGTGCCGGTGCAAACCTTTGAAGAGGTCCAGATCCTCACGGCGATCCCGGCCGAACCCTTTGATGTGCTGATCGTCAATGCAGGCTTGGCGACCCACGCCGGTGGGCCGCAGGCCCAGGTACGCCACGTGCTGGTCTACGATCACTTGGACCTGGGCGTACCCGTCGGCTCGACACCGCAGGTACTGGTCCGCTTGCCCGGCGTACCGGATAACATCAATCTTGAGCACTTCATGGACATCATCGACCCACCCGAGGCCGCCGCGGGCTTGCGGGTATTGCCCTGGCTGCGGGAATTATCGCGCACGCCGGTGGCCGGGGTTTAGTTCCGCGTCGGCGCGATGCCATTGGGGCTGTCAGGCGCTGGCCCCGTCACGGCCCGCAACCTGCAGCATGTCGGCAGCGCTCAAGGTCAGTTGCAGGGGCTTGAGGTTGCTCTCCAGGTTGGCGGCCGTCCGGCTTGCCCGCGCTTTGCAGGCAAGCCGGTGTCCATTGCTCAGCCGATGGCGTGTTCGCGCAAGCGTTGAGCTGCGCTGCGCAACAGCTGCTCGGTGCTGTCCCAACCCAGGCAACCGTCGGTCACCGACACGCCGTATTTCATCGCCGGGCCCAATGGTTGGCAGCCTTCGAACACGTGGCTTTCGAGCATCATGCCGATCAGCGAAGTGTCGCCCTGCAGGCGTTGCTCCAGCACTTCATTGAACACTGCCGGCTGACGCAGCGGGTCTTTGCCACTGTTGGCATGGCTGCAATCGACCATGATCCGCGCGGTCACCTTGGACTTGGCCAGGTCCTGTTTCACCTGGGCCACGCTCTGCGCATCGTAGTTCGGCCCACGGTGACCGCCGCGCAACACCAGGTGGGTGTCGGGGTTGCCCGGGGTCTGGATGATCGCCGGGTGGCCCTGGCTGTCGACGCCGAAGTGCCGGTGCGGGTGGGACGCCGAGCGCATCGCATCGCAGGCAATGGCGACGCCGCCGTCGGTGCCGTTCTTGAAGCCGACGGGCATGCCCAGGCCGCTGGCCATTTCGCGGTGGATCTGCGACTCGGTGGTGCGTGCGCCGATGGCGACCCAACTGAGCAGGTCGTCGAAGTAGCCGGCGGCCATCGGTTGCAGCAACTCGGTGGCGACCGGCAGGCCCAGGCGCAGCATCTCACGCATCAGTTCGCGGGACAGGCTGAGGCCGGCGGCCATGTCATCGCTGCCATCCAGGTGCGGGTCGTAGGCCAGGCCTTTCCAGCCAATGGTGGTGCGCGGTTTTTCGACGTAGGCGCGGATTACCAGCAGCATCTGGTCGCTGACGTCCAACGCCAGTTTCTTCAGGTTGCGTGCGTATTCCATGGCCGATTCCGGGTCGTGGATCGAACACGGACCGACGATCACCAGCAAACGTGAATCTTCGCCATTGAGAATGGCGCGCACGGCTTGGCGATGGGCGTGGATTTGCTCATTGAGGAATGGGCTGAGAGGTAACTGGTGCTTGAGTTCAAGGGAACTGGGCAAGCGCAGGGTCAGCGCTTCATTGGCGCTGGTCAGGGTAGAGACGGGCAGAGCGGCGACGGAGGAGTTCATCTTCAAGGCTTCCTGGGCAAGCGGCGGGCGATTCCCGCACGCTCTGCCCTACTGGGGTGTTCGACAATTGGCCGTAGTGGCTACGTGTGTTGGCTTGCCACCGATAGGTGACCGATCGGAGGCGGCAGGCTGTCCCGAGCGGAGCTTGCTAAATCGCCATGCAGTGCTGGTGTCGTAGCGGTAATAGGTGGCGTAGTTCATGTCGTGATTCCTTTAAATGGTCTTGATCAAACAAAGTGTTCAGGGCTGAAAAAACAAAACCCCCGATCGGGGAGCCGACCGGGGGTTAGATTTCTCTGGTAGGCGACCCCTTGAGCAGTGGGCGCCGATTTCAGGTATCAGGCGCGCCAGTGGCTAAACCAATACCCAAAATAAAAGCTGACCAGTGCGCTCAAACCGTTCACACGGGTAGCCGATACCGAGCGCGAGGCGCTGGCAGCAGGGCAAACCTGGGTGTGGGTGAGTTGCAACATGGTGGCTCTCCAAATGATGGTGGCAGCTTACTAGAGGCGCACGGGTGGATTCAATCGGTAATTTCTATTGTGTGGAGGTACTTACGACTATGGGGTGAGTGCCGATATGCTGGTGGCCACTCAATAATGATTGCCGGGACGCAACCATGACTGCCTTGACCCTTGCCGCCGCTCAATCCGTTTCCATCGCCGGCGACGTACCGGCCAATATCCTGCGGCACCTGGCGTTCATGCGCGCCGCGGCTGAGCAGGGCGTGCAAGTGCTGGTGTTTCCGGAGCTGTCGTTGAGCGGGTATGAACCATCCTTGGCGGCTGAGCTGGCAATCGCCCCCGAGGACGCGCTGTTGACGCCGCTGCGCGAGATGGCGCGGGAGCTGTGCTTGACGGCGGTGGTGGGCATGCCGATCCGTTTGGCGCCAGGGGCGGGCGTGTCGATCGCCGCGTTGGTGCTGGGAGCAGACGGTTCGCTTGCGGTTTACACCAAGCAGCATCTGCATCCCGGCGAAGAGGTGGCGTTTGTCGCGGGGCAGGGCGGTGACATGCTTGAGTGGCGGGATGATCGGATCGCGCTGGCGGTCTGCGCCGACTTTTCCCACGCCAGCCATGCACGTCAGGCTGCGCAAGCGGGCGCCACTGTATACGCCGCCGGTGTGCTGATCAGTGAAGGCGGCTACGCAACGGACAGTGCGTTGCTCCAGGGCTACGCCGCCGAGCATGGCCTGGTGGTATTGATGGCCAATCACGGTGGCCCCTCGGGCGGCTGGGCGTGCGCGGGGCGCAGTGCTATCTGGGGCGCCGATGGGCAGGTGCTTGCCGCCGCGCCGGGGGTGGGCGACGCGCTGCTCATTGCCCGTCGCGATGGCGGGCGCTGGACCGGTCAAGCGGTAGCACTGTGGGCTGAAGGGGCGCGATGACATGACGTTTCACCTGCGCGCGGCGACTGACCAGGACCGCTCATTTGCCCGGACGCTGACCTACGAAGCCATGCGCGGCTACTACGCGCAATACCGTTTGCTGTGGTCCAACGATGGTTTCGACGTGGCCTGGGCGGGGCGCGAGAATTGGCTGATCTGCAGCGACGATACTGTGGTGGGCTTCATCAGCCTGAGTCGCGACAGCCAGGCGCTGTACATTCGCGAGTTGCATATTCTCGAACCGTTCCGTGGCCGTGGAGCAGGCAGCTGGGTACTGGAGCAAATGGCACTCAAAGCGTGCGGTCAAGGTCGCGGTCTTTTACGGTTGACCGTGTTTAAAACCAATCCGGCAAAAAGGCTTTATCAGCGCAAGGGCTTGCAAGTTGCGGGTGAGGAAGCGTGCTTCTGGTGCATGGAGCGCGATTGTCGGCCCATGTCCGCAGACTAATAAGTGACTCATTTGCGCAAAACAGGCACAACGGCTTAATAAGCGCATACTGAACCTAGGGCAATATTTCTTGTTCCTGCCTCAGAGGCTCATTCTCGGCAAGGATGATGCCTTCTTTCATGCCCAGAAGGACCGCTACCTTATGGGCCTCTCCCCGCCGTCCTTTCTTGCGCCCAGCGAGCACCTGATACGTGGTTGCCGGGTCGACACCGTGTTCCCGGGCGAACGCTTGAACCGACTTACCTTGGTGTTCAAGCCAAGCCTTGGCTTGTGCAGCAGTACGAATTCCGGGCATAGTTCAAAACCGTTCAAGTTTGTGTAACCAAGGGATCAGCGTATCACCTCTTGGGGTGTGCCAATTTAGGATCATACATCCAAATGAGTGGAATCGGTTTGCGTCTAAGGCAGGAAAGAGAGCGGCTTGGGTTGTCGCAAAAAGTGTTTGGTGAAATTGGAGGCGTTGAAGCGAACGCACAAGGCAAATACGAAAATGGCGGGCGGGCGCCGAAGGCCGATTATTTATCGCGTGTGGCCGAAAGAGGCGTGGATCTTCTGTACGTATTAACAGGCGCTCCCACGCCGGCGCAAATGGATAACTTGAGTCAGATCGAAGAAAAGGTGCTGGGCAACTATCGGGCGATGTTCAAAGAGGACCAGGATGCGATCCACCGATTGACCTCAACCTTGGCTGAACATTCGTCAATGTTGATAATGAATGGTAAATCCAAGCTGTAGCCCGGGATTCCTGACCTTTCCCCCAGGAAATAGCGTTGCGCGTCGTTCGACGGGCGCGCTTCCCGGCGTCAAGCGCTATATATATGACACTTGCAACTAGGTCTGCGCCTTGGTTTTTTGCTAAGGTGTTCAGCAACCTATAAGACCATATCGCGAGGTGTCTGCTTGATTAGGGTGCTAGTAGTCGATGACCATGATCTCGTTCGTACAGGCATTACACGAATGCTGGCTGACATCGATGGCCTGCAAGTAGTCGGCCAGGCTGAATCGGGTGAAGAGTCCCTGATCAAGGCCCGGGAGTTGAAACCCGATGTGGTGTTGATGGACGTCAAGATGCCTGGGATCGGCGGCCTTGGCGCCACTACCAAATTGTTGCGCAGCCATCCGGACATCAAAGTCGTGGTGGTCACCGTGTGCGAAGAAGACCCGTTTCCTACACGTCTGCTGCAGGCGGGGGCGGCGGGATACCTGACCAAGGGCGCAGGCCTGGCGGAGATGGTACAAGCCATTCGCCTGGTATTTGCCGGCCAGCGCTACATCAGCCCGCAGATCGCGCAGCAGTTGGCGATCAAGTCCTTCCAGCCCACCAGCGATTCGCCGTTTGACGTGCTGTCGGAGCGTGAAATCCAGATCGCCTTGATGATTGTCGGCTGCCAGAAGGTGCAGGCCATCTCCGACAAGCTGTGCCTGTCCCCCAAGACCGTCAACACCTACCGCTATCGCATTTTCGAGAAGCTCGCCATCAGCAGTGATGTTGAATTGACCCTGCTCGCGGTGCGCCACGGCATGGTGGACGCCAGCGCCTGACATGACCACACCGTTTGATCCGAGTGCCTTTCTCTCGACCTGCAGCGGCCGCCCCGGCGTGTACCGCATGTTCGACAGCGAGGCGCGCCTGCTGTATGTGGGCAAAGCCAAGAACCTGAAAAACCGCCTGGCGAGCTACTTCCGCAAGACCGGCCTCGCGCCGAAAACCGCGGCCCTGGTGGCGCGTATCGCCCAGGTCGAAACCACCATCACCGCCAACGAAACCGAGGCGCTGCTGCTTGAGCAGACGCTGATCAAGGAATGGCGGCCGCCTTACAACATCCTGCTGCGTGACGATAAATCCTACCCCTACGTGTTTTTATCTGACGGCGACTTCCCACGCCTGAGTATTCATCGGGGCGCGAAGAAGCAGAAGGGCAAATACTTCGGACCTTACCCCAGCGCCGGTGCGATCCGCGAAAGCCTGAGCCTGCTGCAAAAGACCTTTTTCGTGCGGCAGTGCGAAGACAGCTTCTACAAGAACCGCACCCGGCCGTGCCTGCAATATCAGATCAAGCGTTGCAAGGCACCCTGTGTCGGCCTGGTTGAACCGGCGGAGTACGCCGAGGATGTGCGCCATTCGGTGATGTTCCTCGAAGGGCGCAGCAACGCCCTCACCGACGAACTCTCCGGTGCCATGGAACAAGCCGCGAGCACCCTGGATTTCGAGCGAGCCGCCGAGTTGCGCGACCAGATCTCCCTGCTGCGGCGTGTGCAGGACCAGCAAAGCATGGAAGGCGGAACCGGCGACGTCGATGTGATCGCTGCGTTCGTCAACCCGGGTGGCGCCTGTGTCCACCTGATCAGTGTGCGTGGCGGTCGGGTGTTGGGCAGCAAGAACTTCTTCCCGCAGACCGGGATCGACGAGGAGGTCGCTGAAGTCATGGCCGCGTTCCTGGGCCAGTATTACGTCAGCAGCCCCGAGCGCGACTTGCCGTCGGAACTGATCGTCAACGTGGTACATGAAGACTTCCCGACGTTGATCGAGGCCATCCACGCGTTGCGTGGCCGTGAACTGGACATCAGCCACCGCGTGCGCGGCACGCGGGCGCGCTGGCAGCAACTGGCCGTGACCAACGCCGAGCAGGCCCTGAGCGCACGTCTGGCGAATCGACAGCACGTGGCCGCGCGCTTCGAGGCCCTGGCCGAAGTCCTCAACCTTGACGAACCGCCCCAGCGCCTGGAGTGTTACGACATCAGCCACTCCAGCGGCGAAGCCACGGTGGCGTCCTGCGTGGTGTTCGGGCCGGAGGGGCCGATCAAGTCCGATTACCGGCGCTACAACATCGAAGGCGTCACCGCCGGCGACGACTACGCCGCCATGCACCAGGCCTTGACGCGCCGCTTCAGCAAATTGAAGGAGGGGGAGGGCAAGCTCCCCGATATCCTGCTGGTGGACGGCGGCAAGGGCCAGTTGTCCATGGCTCGCGACGTGCTCAACGAACTGGCGGTGCCCGACCTGATCCTGCTCGGCGTGGCCAAGGGCGCCACGCGCAAGGCCGGCTTCGAGACGTTGTACTTGAATGATGCCGCCCATGAGTTCACGTTGAAGGGCGACTCGCCTGCGCTGCACCTGATCCAACAGATCCGCGACGAAGCCCACCGTTTCGCCATTACCGGCCATCGCGCCCGTCGCGGCAAAACCCGGCGAACCTCAACCCTGGAAGGCGTGGCCGGAGTAGGCCCGACACGCCGACGCGACCTGCTTAAACATTTTGGTGGCTTGCAAGAGCTCTCCCGTGCCAGCATTGACGAAATAGCTAAAGCACCCGGTATCAGTAAAAAGCTCGCTGAGTTGATTTATGCAAATCTGCACAGCGAGTAGAATGCCTTCTCACCTCGTAGCCAGTTGTGCCGATGAATATCCCTAATCTGATCACCGTTCTACGCGTCCTGCTTATTCCGATTTTCATTTTGTTGTTCTATTTGCCTTACGAATGGAGCTACATGGCCTCCAGTTCGGTGTTCGCCGTTGCGGCCGCCACCGATTGGCTCGACGGCTACCTGGCCCGACGCCTGGAACAGAGCACGCCGTTCGGCGCGTTCCTCGACCCGGTGGCCGACAAACTGATGGTGGCCGTGGCCCTGGTGCTGCTGGTGCAGGAACACGGCAACCTGTGGCTGACCTTGCCGGCTGCGGTGATCATCGGCCGCGAGATCGTCGTTTCGGCCCTGCGCGAATGGATGGCCGAAATCGGCGCCCGCGCCCACGTCGCCGTGTCGAACATGGGCAAATGGAAAACCGCCGCGCAAATGCTCGCGTTGGTGATCCTGCTGGCCAACCCGTCGGACTTTTCCTTCTGGGTCTTGCTGGGCTACGCCTTGCTGCTCATCGCTGCCGGCCTGACGCTGTGGTCCATGCTCCAGTATTTACGCGCTGCCTGGCCTCATCTGCGCACCACGGTTGAA
Source organism: Pseudomonas veronii (assembly GCF_001439695.1). Taxonomy (GTDB): domain Bacteria; phylum Pseudomonadota; class Gammaproteobacteria; order Pseudomonadales; family Pseudomonadaceae; genus Aquipseudomonas; species Aquipseudomonas veronii. Next base: position 547,353 of record NZ_JYLL01000001.1, on the reverse strand, counting down.
AAAAAATAAAACTTTTTTGAATCAAGGGGTTGACGGGTGCTGAGGATTCTATAGAATGCGCCTCACCAAGACGCGGGAATAGCTCAGTTGGTAGAGCACGACCTTGCCAAGGTCGGGGTCGCGAGTTCGAGTCTCGTTTCCCGCTCCAAATTATGATCTACAGAGTTCCGTGGAATTATGTAGGTCTCTGAAATCAGGACCTTAGGGTCCTTTTTTCGTTCCAGCGAGTTCCACTGGAAACCACCGACAGCCACGACTTTTAAGTCCATTTTTAAGTCCATCAATACGGGTGTCACGGTTTCCGGATTGTTGCTGGAGGAGCGAGGCCTGCGCGACAAGTATCTAGTTCTGACCAAGAGTTCAGGAGCTAGAGCATGGCACTCTCGGATCTGGCTGTCCGGCAAGCAAAAGCAACCGGAAAGCCCTACACCCTCGGCGACCTTGATGGGCTGTCCCTGGCGGTGGCGCCTGAAGGCGGAAAGTCGTGGCACTACCGCTACTACTGGGCCGGTAAGCAGAAACGCATGTCGCTGGGCACTTACCCTGAGGTCAGTCTCCGGGAAGCGCGTGCCCTACGCGACGAAGCTCGAGCTCTTTTGGCCAAGGGCATCAACCCCCGAGCACACCGTAAGCAGAAGCGGCAGTCCGTCCGCCTCGCGGACGAGAACACATTCAAGGCCGTGTTTGACAAGTGGGTCGAGCATCGTAGGCTCGTTCTCAAGGAAGGACGGCAGAGCACGCTTTCACAGATCCAGCGCATCTTTGCCAAAGACGTTCTTCCTGTTCTTGGGAAGCGGTCAATCTATGAGATCCAGCGCCCCGACCTGTTGGAAGTCGTTGCAAGGATCGAGCGTAGAAAGGCGCTCACTACCGCCGAAAAGGTCCGTACCTGGTTCCGGCAGATGTTCCGTTACGCACTGATCATCGTCCCTGGGTTACCGCTGAACCCAGCGTTCGATCTGGATGTCGTCGCGTTGCCTCAGCCGCCTGTGCGTCACAATCCATTTCTGCGCATGCCTGAACTTCCGGTCATGCTCCAGATACTACGCAAGTATCCCGGTAAGCTGCAGACCCAGCTTGGCCTTCGGTTGCTACTTTTGACAGGGGTTCGCACTGGGGAGTTGCGACTGGCGACGCCGGATCAGTTTCGCCTTGATAAGGGCCTCTGGATCATCCCCCCTGAAGTGGTAAAACAGCTGCAGCTTGAACTGCGCAAGGAAGGCAAGCGTTCCGGTGATATCCCGCCCTACATCGTGCCGCTCTCTGTGCAGGCGATGGAGGTCGTTCGCCACCTGCTCGATCAAGTGAAGCCGGCGCAGCGATACCTGTTTACTCACTACAGTGATCTGAAAAAGCGCATCAGCGAAAACACACTCAACGCCGCGCTGAAACGGATCGGGTACAAGGATCAACTGACAGGTCATGGCATCAGGGGGACCATTTCCACCGCTCTCAACGAAATTGGCTACCCTAAGGCCTGGGTCGATGCGCAGCTCTCGCACTCTGATCCTGACAAAGTGAGCTCGGCGTACAACCATGCCGAATACGTGGAGCAACGGCGGCGCATGATGCAGGACTGGGCCGACCGGCTGAACCTGTTCGAGCAAAACCAGATCGAGTCAGCCAGCATGCACCTCACGGTTCATCTAGAAAGTGTTCCGCAATTGGCGGATGGTATTGACGAAGTGATCCCGGCAATGACGCCTGCGCCCATCCTGCTGGTGACGAAGTCAGGGAGCACGATGCCAACTCTGCCAGCGACTGTTCAGCGCATATCGGCTGTTTCGGGACCAATGCCTGAGTTTTCGGATATTCAGCGTGAGCGGCTGGAAATGCTGGAGATGTTCAATGCCCCGCATAACCTGCCGGCTGCGGTGTTCGCTGAGATGGCCGGTAAATCACGCCGGAGGATCAGTTACGAGATTCAGGCCAGAAAAGTGCTTGCGCTGAGCCTGGGTAACCAGGGGCAGCGCGTTCCAGATTGGCACCTAGATCCCCTGAAACATAGGTTGGTGCAGGCTGTTCTGAAGCATTCGCAGGACGCTGATTCCTGGGAGATTTACCGAGCATTACTGAATCCTCACCGAATGCTGGAAGACCGCACGCCGATCGGGGCCGTTACGTCAGCGAATTTCCATGAGGCTGTCATGGCTGCGTGTTTTACCTTGAAGAGTGGCGAGAGCTCCTCTCCTCAACGAGCATAGAAAAGGATCGGTCACGAGTTCCGGGCCTTAAGGGAATGGCTGGGAAACTAAATGCAGAACCCGTGGCTTCTTAGCTGAAATTTGTAATCGAAACGATATCGTGGCTGAGAATCTCGACATTTAATCGTTAGCTTGCTATCATAATTATACATTCCGCCATGTTGAGATGCTTGAGAAATTAGAAGCCCTGACGGCCATGAACCGTCAGGGCTTTACTTTGTCAGCTAAATGCTCAACTGGAAGATGGCCTCGGAGCAGAGGGTGGATGTCCAGTGAAATCCATAAGTTAATGGCATGGGGTGCTAGGGGTAGAGTGTTCGAATCACTCCGTACCGACCATATTTTTCAATGACTTAGCCCAATCTTCATCGGTTGGGTGCTTTTTCATGATGCACCAGGCATGGCGCGTTGCGCGCAAGCGCAACCAGCTTGGCTGGCGCAATAGCCCTGCTGTTCGGAGCGCTGATGCCATTGCCGGATCGGCTGACCGCGCGACTGCTGAGCAAAACCGTCAAGGGCAAGGTGTGTCAGATCCTGACGTCGATGGCCGATCCGCTGCGCTTTCCATCCGACGAAATCGTCGATCTGTACAGCCAGCGATGGGAGATTGAACTCGGATTTCGGGAGATGAAACAGACGCTGCTCAACAGCAGTTATACGCTGCGCAGCAAGACGCCAGAGATGATCGAGCAAGAGTTGTGGGGCGTGTTGTTGGGCTACAACTTGTTGCGCTATCAGATGGTGGAAATGAGTCGCCACTGTCCTGGCATTTACCCGTGCGAAATGAGCTTTACCGCCTGCACTTGGGCGATTCTCGGGTTTATCAACAGCGTCTCCGCCGACCGTTCCGGGAACATTCCCAAGTATTTGGCCGAGCTTCATGCTTCAGCGCCGCACTACGTGCTGCCGCATCGACGTGAGGAGCGCGTTTATCCTCGGGCGATTCGGCTGAAATCACCGAAGTATCCGATCAGAAATAAAAATGCCAGTCAGCTTAACTGACTGGCATTAACCATGTGGTCGCCTTTTTTGTGCGCGGGTATTAGCGCATTTTCAGGATCTTCAGCCCCAGATGCTGGCCGTCGCCCTCGTTCTTCGCCCATACCACCTGGGTGTCCGCTTCCAGGCCCGCGAGGGCCGCGTGCTCCGACTCGATACGCACGGTCAGCAGATCGCCCACCGTGAACTGGCGAGGTGCCTGCACCTGCATGCCGGAGCTGGAGAGGTCCACGCAAACCCCGTCAATTTCTTGCCCGGCATGGATCAAAGAGACATTGGCATCCACTCGCATGCGGATGAAATCGCGCTTTTCAGCGTAGTCGCGCTCGTGTTCGCTCACAGCTTCCATCCTTACTTTGTGTTGTGGTGATGGCTGTTCTTATAACTCCCGGTGATTTGCGATGTAAAGACGTTCGGCGACCATCGGCATGAGCTTGAAACCCCTGTCGGATGGGAGTACCGTCTGCGCCTTAGAAGGGCACCTCTGCTTTACCTTTGTGCGTGGGCAAAAAGCCTATGCTTTGTAGGACAGAGAGGCTAGAAAGCGAATCCAGTAGCGTGAGCCCGGCCATTGCCGAGCCGCCTACGCCAACCTAATTCTGGCGCCGTTTGCCCACATGCCAAAAACCAGTGCCACGCTGCTGATAATCGATGACGACGAAGTAGTGCGCGCAAGCCTTGCGGCCTATTTGGAAGACAGTGGCTTCAGCGTCCTGCAGGCCAGCAATGGCCAACAGGGTCTCCAGGTATTCGAGCGCGACAAGCCCGACCTCGTGATCTGCGATCTGCGCATGCCCCAGATGGGCGGCCTCGAACTGATTCGCCAGGTGACCGAGCTTGCTCCGCAGACGCCGGTGATTGTCGTGTCCGGTGCCGGGGTGATGAACGACGCCGTCGAGGCCCTGCGCCTGGGCGCCGCCGACTACCTGATCAAGCCCCTGGAAGACCTGGCGGTGCTGGAGCACTCGGTGCGCCGCGCCCTGGATCGCGCACGCCTGCTGGTGGAAAACCAGCGCTACCGCGAAAAGCTCGAAACCGCCAACCGCGAACTCGAAGCCAGCCTGAACCTGCTCCAGGAAGACCAGAACGCCGGTCGCCAGGTGCAGATGAACATGCTGCCGGTCAGCCCGTGGACCATTGATGAGTTCAAGTTTGCGCACCAGATCATCCCGTCGCTGTACCTGTCGGGTGATTTTGTCGACTATTTCCGCGTAGATGAGCGGCGGGTGGCGTTTTATCTGGCCGACGTGTCCGGCCACGGCGCGTCCTCGGCATTTGTCACCGTGTTGTTGAAGTTCATGACCACACGGCTGCTGTTCGAATCCAAGCGCAATGGCACCTTGCCGGAGTTCACCCCCTCCGAGGTGCTGGGCCACATCAACCGAGGCCTGATCAGCTGCAAGCTGGGCAAGCACGTGACGATGGTGGGCGGCGTGATTGATGAAGAAACCGGTCTTTTGACCTACAGCATCGGCGGTCACCTGCCGATGCCGGTTTTATACACTCCTGACAGTGTGCGCTACCTGGAAGGGCGTGGTCTGCCCGTCGGCTTGTTCAATGAAGCCACCTACGAAGACCACATCCTGGAGCTGCCGCCGACCTTCAGCCTGACGCTGATGTCCGATGGCATCCTCGACCTTCTTCCAGAGCCTACACTCAAAGAGAAAGAAGCCGCCTTGCCCCAACGGGTCAAGTCGGCGGGCGGCAGCCTGGATGGCCTGCGGCAGGTTTTTGGATTGGCCACGCTAGGGGAGATGCCGGATGATATCGCCCTATTGGTGTTGAGCAGGAATCTTTGATGAGTACCGGAAGAATCCAATTCGCCGAGCAAGACGGGACGTTTGTCCTGAAGTTTGTCGGTGAAGTGCGCCTGACCTTGTGTTCGGCGCTGGATGCAACGATTGAGCGGATCTTCACAGCGCTGAATTTCTCGGCGATCGTGATCGATCTGACCGAAACCCGCAGCATCGATAGCACCACGCTTGGGCTGTTGGCCAAGTTGTCCATTCTGTCTCGGCAGAAGGTCGGCCTGTTGCCCACTGTCGTCACCACCCACGAAGACATCACCCGTCTGCTGCAATCCATGGGCTTCGATCAAGTGTTCAACATCGTTGACCGCCCGATCCCCTGCCCGGAATGTCTGACCGACCTGCCGTCCCAGGACCAATCCGAGGAAATCGTGCGGATCAAGGTGCTGGAAGCGCACAAAATCCTGATGGGCTTGAACGAGTCCAACCGCGAAGCCTTCCACGACCTCGTCAACGCCCTCGAACGCCACTGACACTCCCCAGGTGTGGGAGGGGGCTTGCTCCCGAATGCCCCAGACCTGTCAGTACATGCCTAACGGATTGACACAAAAAAAGGGCGGAACCCTCACAGGTCCCGCCCTTTTTGCTGCCGCCGCTGTTACAGCTTGGCAGCCAGCAACGCCTCCAGCTTCTCCTGGTCGCGGGCAAACTGACGAATCCCCTCGGCCAGCTTCTCGGTCGCCATCGCATCCTCGTTGGACTCCCAACGGAACTGCGCTTCAGTCAGATGCACCCGCGCTTCACCGGCATGGCCTGGCGACAACTTGCGCTCCAGCTTGCCAGTATCGGCCGCCAGTTTCTCCAGCAGGTCCGGGCTGATGGTCAGGCGATCACAGCCGGCCAGCTCTTCGATCTGGCTCAGGTTGCGGAAACTCGCCCCCATCACCACGGTCTTGTAGCCATTGGCCTTGTAGTAGTTGTAGATGCGCGTCACCGACTGCACGCCCGGATCGTCTGCGCCGGTGTAGTCGTTGCCGTTGGCTTTCTTGTACCAGTCGTAGATACGGCCCACGAACGGCGAAATCAGGAACACGCCCGCTTCGGCACAGGCCACGGCCTGGGCGAAGGAGAACAGCAGCGTCAGGTTGGTCTGGATGCCTTCTTTTTCCAGCTTCTCCGCCGCGCGGATGCCTTCCCAGGTGGACGCGATCTTGATCAGCACGCGATCACGGCCAACCCCGGCTTTTTCGTACAGGTCGATCAGACGGTGCGCGCGCTTGAGTACGGCGTCAGTGTCGAACGACAAGCGCGCATCCACCTCGGTGGAGATACGGCCGGGCACCACTTTCAGGATCTCTTGACCCACCGCCACCGCAAAACGGTCGCTGGCCAGGCCGACATCACCGTTGCAGTCCTTCACGCACTCATCCAGCAACTTGGCATAGCCTGGGATCGACGCGGCCTTGAGCAGCAGGGAAGGGTTGGTGGTGGCATCTTGCGGCTTGAGATTGGCGAGGGCCGCAAAATCGCCGGTATCGGCGACGACGGTGGTGAACTGTTTGAGTTGTTCCAGCTTGGAAGTCATGAGCGTGCTCTGTCCTATGGGTCTGATGACATTACCCGAGCGCTGGCAGGCGCTCAAGGGCGCAAATGCGTTCGATCGTTTGCGAGGGCAACAACCTGAAAACAGCCGTTTGAATGACTGGCCTTGCTGGTAAATAGGAGGGCAAAATCGCCCGCAGGTTCAACCCAACAGCCCAATGAACACCGCGATCAACCTGTGGGCGCCGGTTTCACCGGCCCTCCAACAACTCCGCCGCCTGATCCAGCAACGCCAGCGGGTCACTCGCTTTATGAATATCCACCGACAACAACTGCCGGAACTTGCGCGCCCCAGGGAAGCCCGTGCCCAACCCCAGCACATGCCGCGTAATGTGATGCATCGAGCCACCGCTTGCCAAATGCTCCGCGATATAAGGCCGCAACTGCGCCAACGCCTCTGCCCGACTGATCACCGGCCGCGTGCTGCCAAACAACTGCTGATCCACCTCTGCCAGTAAATACGGATTGTGATAAGCCTCCCGGCCCAGCATCACCCCGTCAAACGTCTGCAAATGCTCATGGCACTGCTCCAGCGTCTTGATCCCGCCGTTGAGAATAATCTCCAACTCGGCAAAATCGCGCTTCAACTGCGCCGCCACGTCATAACGCAACGGAGGAATGTCGCGATTCTCCTTCGGCGACAACCCCTCCAGAATCGCAATCCGCGCATGCACGGTAAAACTGGTACACCCCGCGTCCTTCACCTGCCCGACGAAATCACACAACTGGGCGTAACTGTCCCGCCCATTGATCCCGATACGGTGCTTCACCGTCACCGGAATCGACACCGCATCGCGCATCGCCTTTACACAATCGGCCACCAACGCCGGATGGCCCATCAGACACGCGCCGATCATATTGTTCTGCACCCGATCGCTGGGGCAGCCGACGTTCAGGTTCACTTCATCGTAACCCGCGGCCTCGGCCATACGGGCACAAGCGGCCAAATCGGCGGGAACACTGCCGCCCAGTTGGAGGGCGAGCGGGTGCTCGGCGTCGTTGTGGCGCAGGAAGCGCTCGTGATCGCCGTGGAGGATCGCGCCGGTGGTGACCATCTCGGTGTAGAGCAGCGCGTGTTTGGAGAGCAGGCGCAGGAAGAACCGGCAGTGGCGGTCGGTCCAGTCCATCATGGGCGCGACGGAGAAGCGGCGGGAGAAGGGGGTGGTTTGTAGGGGCATGGGGGATCTGAGTTTGCGGGGCGAATGGGGCGTAGTTTATCAGGGATGGATCTTGGGTGTGCTGGAGGTGTGTTCCGCGGCATTCACCACTTCGAACGGGGACGTTGCCGTGTGTGGAATACGCCGAGGATCTGCAGACGATCACCGCGTATGCGATAGGGGATCAGATAAGACCAATTGGGGACTGCCCATTCGCGCGTGTTTGTGACCCGACCTTCACGGCCCATAGAGGGAAACTGCGCCAGTTTGTCGACGCTGGCGAAAATGGCATCGGAGAAGTCGTCAGCTGCTTTTGGGTTTTCGAGAGCTATATAGTTTGCTTCGTCTTCCAGATTTTTGAGTGCTTTTTCAAGCCACTCAACCCGCATTCCGGCTCCAGCGCCTGGCGCGCATGGCTGCTACCTGGTCATCGGTGGCAAATTTGCCCTGGTCGGCTTCTTTCACCGCCAGCTCGATTTGAGCGGTTAGCGTTTTTTCGTGCTCGATGTAGTCGCGGAGGACGTCCATCGCCAGGTAGGTCGCAGTCTGGCCGTTGGTTTTGGCCAGGTCGGCGAGAGAGTTGGACAGGTCTTCCGGCAGGTTTAGGGATATCCCGGTCATGACAGCCTCGAAGGTGGAAGGTTATGGAGCATCTTACACCGTGGAACGCTGGGTTGAATCAGCAGGTCGTCGTGAGGTGTGGCTGGGCTTTTACTCTGCCAGCTCGAAGCCGGGTGCCGGGTATCGTAGTCTGACTTCGATATCGGAAAAATAATTAGCAGGTGATGAGGCGGCTTTTTGCTGTCTGGTGATTAGTTTTTTTTCAGCGATGTTATAAATAAATCTGTCCCCTTTTCGCCAGTGGTTATCAAGAAGGGTGAACGGATTACTGTTTATCTGGGGGAAAGGAAGGCTCTCGAGTCAGCTGAGATACATAAAACCGATCAGACGTGCTGGTAAGCCAGTCCTGCAGAAGGTGATGTTCACGCCTACAAAAAGAGGCCCCCGCACCTAGTCCAGGTGTGGGGGCTTTTTTTACATAAGCAGCGTTATTCGCAGGCGCTAGTGGCATTAATCCTGAGCAGGTAGAAGTGAAAGGAAATCACCGCCACCGGTAATGGCTATATGATATCTTCTGGCTATATTCATACATTCACAGCTGTGTCTTTAACACAGCGTCAGCAGATGAAAGGAGGCGTCATTATGGGTTTTTGGAGCGATATGGATGAATTGGTCTTCGGTCCCCCAGGCGTGGCTGGTGGCTTATTCGGGGACGCTATAGACGCAATTTGTGAGAATCCTCTGACCACAATCGGTGTGGTAGCTGCAACAGTTGCAACAGGCGGTATTGCCTTTGTGGCCGCACCTGCCATCGCCACTGCTGTTGGCGGTGCCGGCCTTTTAGGGGCAGCCAGTACTGGCACAGCTATCAGTACCCTCTCCGGGGCGGCACTCACTAACGCATCACTAGCCGCGCTAGGTGGCGGGGCGGTTGCTGCAGGCGGCGGCGGAATAGCTGCTGGTACTGCGGTAGTAGCTGGCACGGGCGCATTGACGGGCGCGGCCGTGTCAGGTGGCGTAGCTGCAGCTACCAGTTGAATACATCAAGGAGCACTTTACGTGCTGGCGTCCCTACCGTTGTCGGTAGCCCGCTCTATCCGACGGACGCTTAAAAAAATCCCGCTAATCAGCGGGATTTTTGTTTATGGAGCCTGAGGATATTCCGTCCTTAACGACACCAGCGCGAAGACAAAGTGCTTGTTAAAGAACTGGAATCCCCAAAAGCTACCGCCATCGTCTTCCAGCAAAAAAGTAGTTCCATTGAGCTCCGCGCGCTCAATATCGACATGGTTCGTAAAGCTTGAAGCATAGCAGCGGATATGCGCGAAGCTGATATGGCTTATAGGAGGGAAGATCTGCCGGGTGTGACAGGGGGAGGGGCGTGGTACGAAAGTGGTTGTGCTACAGGTCACGGTTGACGGGCCCCCCTAGAATTAGGCGTTCCAATCCATCATCGGCGCGACAGAGAAACGGGGGGAAAGTGGACCTGTCTGTAGGGACATTGGCAATCTGAATCAACGAGGCGAATGGCGCAGTTTATCGGGGATGTTTCTTAGGTGTCGGGGAGGTGTATACCGTGCTCTTCACCACTTCGAACGGGGCGTTGCCATGTGTGGAATATGCCAGGAATGTCGGTGAAATATCCCGCATTCTTCTCGACTTGCTCCTCAAACCTCCCGCCGCTAACCTCTTCAAGCCGCTGCCAATCCAGCGGCCGGAGGTGGAAGTCCGTATCGCTAAAGGCGTTTTAACTCCCGTCACTATTTGGAGCTTCGCCCATGCACAGCAACACGCCCAGTCGCTCTATTGATCGCGACCCTTCGCCCGTCGATACCAAGCTTCACGCCACAGCTCAACGTGCCATTGCTCGTGACTTGCCTCAATCCACCGACAATGCGCCTGACGAACACCCAACCCACAACCTATTCCTCGTCAGCCCCGACATAGACACCGAAACCCTCCTGGCCAACGCTTCCGAAAATCTCGCGTCCGCCAGCGAAATGGCCGCTACCGTGGCTTTCAACCTCGACGAGTCCCAGCGCTCCATTGTCTTGGGCATTCAGCAACTGATCGACCTGAGCGCGCTACTCGTTGATCGGGCCCATGACCAAGTCGCTCGTGTCATCAGCCCGGCTACAGCCTGACAATCGACCTCCGCCGCCTTAGCCCAAGGCGGCAACCTGAACCCATTCTGTCTTCCGGCGAAGTTTCATCATTCCCTGTGCCGTTGAGGCCTACGATCATCTCTATGGGAAACCCCCGAACCCACAGGGAACTGAAAAAATGATCTCGAACCTTGTCAAAGTCGTGATGATCGCCGGTGCGTTGCTGTTGAGCGCTTGTTCGTCGGATTCGTCGGGCGTGAGTCGCGACCCTTGTTTTGCAGGGGGATGCCAGGCGTTTGGTGACCACAGCCCGAACAAGGCCGCCAAGATGAATTTTGGCGGCAGTGGGCTGGGTAGTAGTTATGGTGAGTATGGTTCTGGGTTGTTGCATGATGACTGATGGGGCAGTGGGGCAGTCAGGGATGTGTTGATTGAACCGCCGCTATCAAATAGCCATGCCTGTGACTTCACGTCGCGTCTGTCAGGCTTGACACTCACCCCGATCAGCCTTGCCAAAACGCCTATTTTAGAGCTGTCAATTAGCCAAACAGCGCATGATTGCCGGTTGGCGTGATATTCTGCGCGCCATCTTGGTCTAGTCTTTCTCCGGAACGTACACCCGTATACGTCCCGGCGGCTGGCTGTCGCCCAGGTAGCTGAAGCCAATAATGATAAGAAGTCAGCGCAGAAGGGACATAAAAGTGAGGTCGATACGTCGGCCTTGTGTGCCCACCCTGCGGTCTTTGAGTGAATGTGCAAACCCGGCGCTGCGTTGCCTGACGCCGCGTGATCGAGGGTTGCCCGGGCTCAGGGGCAGTGGGGCGGATGGCGTTTTATCATAGGTGCTACTGATGTTTAAGAAAGTAAACACGGCCCTGCTGGGGCTGGCTTTGTCGATGGGGATCACGTCCGTTCATGCGGAAGAGGCAAAGAAAGTCGATGTGCTGCTGATCGGCGGCGGCATCATGAGTGCGACCCTGGGTGTCTGGCTCAACGAGCTGGAGCCGGGCTGGTCGATGGAAATGGTCGAGCGCCTCGACGGCGTCGCCGAAGAAAGCTCCAACGGCTGGAACAACGCCGGTACCGGTCACTCGGCCCTCGCCGAGCTGAACTACACCCCGGAAGACAAGAACGGCAACGTTGAGATCCCGAAAGCGGTCGAAATCAACGAAGCGTTCCAGATCTCCCGCCAGTTCTGGTCCTGGCAGGTCCAGCAGGGCGTGCTGAAGAACCCGCGTTCGTTCATCAACTCCACTCCGCACATGAGCTTTGTGTGGGGCGATGACAACATCAAGTTCCTGAAAAAGCGTTACGAAGCCTTGCAAGCGAGCCCGCTGTTCGCTGGCATGCAGTATTCCGAAGACCCGGCGCAGATCGCCAAGTGGGTTCCGCTGATGATGGAAGGGCGTGACCCGAACCAGAAAATCGCGGCCACCTGGAGCCCGCTGGGTACGGACATGAACTTCGGCGAGATCACCCGCCAGTTCGTCGCTCACCTGCAAACCACGCCTAAGTTCGACCTGAAACTGTCGAGCGAAGTGCAGGACATCACCAAGAACGCCGACGGTTCGTGGCGTGTCAGCTACAAAAACCTGAAAGATGGCAGCAAGACCGAAACCGACGCCAAGTTCGTGTTCATCGGTGCCGGCGGCGGTGCCCTGCACCTGCTGCAAAAGTCGGGCATTCCTGAAGCCAAGGAATACGCGGGCTTCCCGGTGGGTGGTTCGTTCTTGGTGACCGATAACCCAACCATCGCCGAGCAGCACCTGGCCAAGGCCTACGGTAAAGCTTCGGTGGGCGCGCCGCCGATGTCGGTGCCGCACCTGGACACCCGCGTGCTGGATGGCAAGCGCGTGATTCTGTTTGGCCCGTTCGCGACCTTCTCGACCAAGTTCCTGAAAGAAGGCTCGTACCTGGACCTGCTGACCAGCACCACCACCCACAACATCTGGCCGATGACCAAAGTCGGTATTCGCGAATACCCGCTGGTCGAGTACCTCGCCGGGCAACTGATGCTGTCGGATGACGACCGCTTCAAGGCACTGCAAGAGTACTTCCCGAACGCCAAGCAGTCCGACTGGCGCCTGTGGCAAGCCGGCCAGCGTGTGCAGATCATCAAGCGTGACGAAGAGCAGGGCGGCGTGCTGAAACTCGGCACCGAAGTGGTCAGCTCCGCCGACAACACCATCGCCGGCCTGTTGGGTGCATCGCCAGGCGCGTCGACCGCGGCTCCGATCATGCTGACCGTGCTGCAGAAAGTGTTCAAGGACAAGGTCGCGACTCCGGCCTGGCAGGAAAAACTGCATCAGATCGTGCCAAGCTACGGCACCAAGCTGAACGACAGTCCTGAGGCTGTTGCCAAGGAATGGGCCTACACCGCCGGTATCCTGCAACTGACTCCACCACCAGCGATTCCGCAGATGACCGCTCCCAAGGCCACCGAGGCTGCCAAGCCTGCGGCTGAGCCGAGCAAACCGGCGTCTGATCTGGCGCTGTAAGACCAGGCCCTGAGACTGGGGCCGATCGGTCAAAAAAAGCCCGCTGAGCCGATGACGCTCAGCGGGCTTTTTGTGGGCGCGTGTTTATGCGCGGGGGTGGGTGCGCTCCACCGCAGGCAGTTCAACCGTTCGTTCGGCTGCCGCCAGCGCCGCCGTCAAGCCGGCTCGGTCCAGCACAACGCAATAGGCCGGTTTGGCCCGCTCGAAGCGCCAGCTTTCATCCAGCCCACCGGCATCCACGGCGTCGAAACCGAGTTCGTCGAGTAACTCGATCACTTGCGCTTTCGCCGCGGCGTCATCCGCCGCCACCGGCAGTGCGCGGCGGTCGGGTGCGCCGTGAGGGCGGGCGTCCCGCGTCAGGTCCGGTGCAAAGATTGCGTTGAATACTTTCACCACATGGGAATGCGGCAAATGCTCGGCGAGCAGCCGGCTGGTGGTGGTTTCAAAACGGTCCAATTCAGGGATATGCCCGTCGCGCTCGGGGTAGTAATTGTTGGCGTCCATCACTGTTTTGCCTTCCAGCCACTGCGCGGGCACGCTGCGGTAATGTTCCAGGGGGATCGCCACGAGGACCACGTCGCCAAATCTGGCTGCGTCTTGCGCGCTGCCCACTTTAACGCCCCAGATGCCGCTGAGTACGCTGCTCATGGACTGCGGGCCGCGGGAGTTGCTCAACATCACTTCGTGACCGGCCGCCAGCGCCAGTTGGGCCACCGCGCGTCCGATGAAACCTGCTCCAATCACGCCAATCTTCATGGCCTTGCTCCTGCAAAGTAGGGGAGCGGTTATGATGATTAACAATCACAGGGTGATAAACGAGCGTATTGGCGTGAGTGTCGTTACTGGGAGTTGGGAATGATGGACCGTCTTTCGAGCATGAATGCCTTTGTGGTCGCCGCCGAGTTGGGCTCGTATGCGCGAGCCGCCGAGCGTTTGAATATGTCGGCGCAGATGGTGGCCAAGCATGTCACGGCGCTGGAGCAGCGCCTGGGCGCGCGCTTGCTCAATCGCACCACGCGCCGACAAAGCCTGACGGAGTTGGGTAGCGCTTACTACGAGCGTTGCAAGCATATCCTGACGGAGGCTGAGGCCGCCGATTCCCTGGCGCAGATCATGAATGACACCCCACGCGGCACGCTGAAAATCACCGCCCCGGTGACCTTCGGCTCCTACAGCCTGATGCCCTTGGTGACCGCGTTTTTGCGTGACAACCCCGATGTGAACATCGACCTGCACCTCACCGATCGTTTTGTCGACCTGGTGGAGGAAGGCTACGAAGCCGCCTTCCGCATTGGCCCCCCGGCGATCACGGGGCTGACCGCCAGGCCCCTGGCGCCGTATCGTCTGGTGGTCTGTGCGGCGCCGGCCTACCTGGCGGCACGAGGCACACCGCTGTGGCCGGCGGACCTTCAACAGCATGAATGCCTGGGCTACGCCTTCTGGTCACGCCCGGCGGATCGCGAATGGGTGTTCTACCAGGGCTCGGTCCCGCACACCGTGCAGGTTGCCAGCCGTTTGCAGATCAACGAAAGCAGGGCCTTGATGTCGGCCGCGCTGGATGGGTTTGGCATTGTGCTCGGCCCGGAAGATTTTCTGCGCCCGGCCCTGGCCAGGGGCGAGTTGGTGCGAGTGCTGCCGGACTTTGACGCGCCGAGCCGGCCCATGCATTTGGTCTACACCGCCAACCGCCAGCGTACCGCCAAGTTGCGGCGTTTTGTCGAGGCTGTGCTGGAGCGCTTTGGCCCGGTTTGAGCGTTCAAATCGCGACTCGGCCTTCCGTCTGTTCCTCGGGATGCACTGTCGGCAGGTTCAGCAACCCGACAGACACCACCTGTTAAAAAGTACCCAGGCCTTGCAGGAGCGCGGCTGGAACAAGGGGGGATTTTTTACTGAGGCAGGTGTGGGGCGTTAGCGCCCGAGGGGTTTGTATGTTGCTACGTTATGCAGCATTGGCGGCCATGGTCGTCGCGGCGTCCGGGTGTGTGCAAGAGCGTGTCGTGCATGAGCGTCGACCGGTAGAACGTGAGTATGTGGAAGTGGTCGCGCCACAACCGCCGCCGATGCAAGTGATCGAAGTCGAGCCGGCGGTGCGCGAAGGTTATGTATGGTCACGCGGGTACTGGCGTTGGGAAGGCGGGCGTTATGTGGCGGTACACGGCCATTGGGAGCCGGTGCGCGAGGGCTACCGTTATGTGCATCCGCATTGGGTGCAACGAAATGACGGTTACCACTGGCAGCATGGTGGCTGGGTTCGCTGAACCCCGCTCAGGCCAGTCGCTTCATGCCCGCAGCCTTGGCCGCATCGAGGTCAAAGGTGGCGGTGTACTCGCAGCCGGCTGCGTGGGCGCAGCGCGCTATCAAACAGTCGGCGAAATCGGCTTTGTTCGCCGAAAACCGCCGGAGCGCCTGCCAGATGATCTCGGCATGCTCGACGATCAATTCACGGGTTCGCAGCAGCGTTTCCAGCACCGCCACCACATCGCTCTTGGCTGACTGGTAGCAACTTTGTAACACCCATACCAACTCCACCACCGACACCAGGCTGACAAAGCCTGGCGACAGGGTGGTGAGGGATTCGATCAGCTCGGATGCCTTGGCGGATTGGACCGGATCATCCTGGGTGACATAGCGCACCAGCACATTGGTATCCAGGCCGATCATCGGGCTTTCGCTCCCTGTGCCGCAATCGCGCGGTTCATGTCCTCGATGGAAATGGCCTGGGCAGGCTTGCGGATCAGCCCCTTGAGGTCGTGAACGGTTTTGCTCGCGGCAATAATGGAAAATTTGCCGTCTTCCATTTCGACGAATTCAACCCGGTCTCCCGTTTCCAGGCCCAGGGCTGTCCTGACCTGGACGGGGATGGTGATTTGTCCTTTTGAAGTCAGCGTGGCGGTCGCCATATTGAAGGTCTCCATCGTGATGCTCCTTACATTAGGGTAAGGCGCCTGGGAGAACAAGATCCGTTGGTCCATAGGTCGCTCCTCGGTGTGGGTCAGTCGGGCTTCGTAAAAACGATAGCCCGACGTCTCCCGCCGACAAGCCTGAACACAAGGTTAAAGCGCTACAGCATGTGTGCTGACTTATTGCACCACGCGGTAGCACGGCACATATGCCGCGCCACCCGGCAACTTCATGCGGTGCTGGGCGACGAACGCCTGCAGCAGTTCATCCAGCGGCTTCATGATGGCTGGGTCGCCATGGATCTGGTAAGGGCCGTTCTGCTCGATCAGGCGAATGCCCTTGTCCTTGACGTTGCCCGCCACAATCCCCGAGAACGCGCGACGCAGGTTGGCTGCCAGTTCATGGGGCGGCAGCGCGTGGTTCAGTTGCAGGCTGGCCATGTTTTCGTGGGTCGGGTCGAACGGGCGCTGGAAGCCTTCGTCGATCTTCAACAGCCAGTTGAAGTGGAACGCATCGTTACGCTCGCGGCGGAACTGCTTGACGGCCTTGAGCCCGGCGGTCATCTGGCGGGCCACTTCGGCCGGATCGTCGATGATGATCTGGTAGTGCGCCTGCGCGGCCTCGCCGAGGGTGGCGCCGACGAATGCGTGCAACTGTTGCAGGTACGGTGCGGCGTGCTTTGGCCCGGTGAGGATGACCGGGAACGGCAGGCCGCGGTTGTCCGGGTGCATCAGGATGCCCAGCAGGTAGAGGAACTCTTCCGCCGTGCCGGCGCCGCCCGGGAAGATGATGATGCCGTGGCCGACGCGCACGAAGGCTTCCAGGCGCTTCTCGATGTCCGGCAGGATCACCAGCTCATTGACGATCGGGTTCGGTGCTTCCGCAGCGATGATGCCCGGCTCGGTCAGGCCCAGGTAGCGCCCGCCGTTGATGCGTTGCTTGGCGTGGGAAATGGTCGCGCCCTTCATCGGCCCTTTCATCACGCCGGGGCCGCAACCGGTGCAGACGTCGAGGCTGCGCAAGCCCAGTTCGTGGCCGACTTTCTTGGTGTATTTGTATTCTTCGGTGTTGATCGAGTGCCCGCCCCAGCACACCACGATCTTCGGCTCGACACCCGGGCGCAGCGTGCGTGCGTTGCGCAACAGGTGGAACACGTAGTCGGTGATGCCCTGGGAGTTGCTCAGGTCGATGCGCTGGCTGTCCAGTTCGTTCTCGGTGTAGACGATGTCGCGCAGGGCGCTGAACAGCATTTCGCGGGTACTGGCGATCATTTCGCCATCGACGAAGGCGTCGGCCGGGGCGTTCAGCAGTTCCAGGCGCACGCCGCGATCCTGCTGGTGGATACGCACTTCAAAGTCTTTATAGGCGTCGAGGATGGTCTTGGCGTTGTCGATGTGCGCGCCGGTGTTGAGGATGGCCAGGGCGCACTGGCGGAACAGGGTATAGATGCTGCCGGAGCCGGCTTCGCTCAGTTGCTGGACTTCACGCTGGGAGAGTGTTTCGAGGCTGCCCTTGGGGCTGACGGAGGCATTGATGACTTGACGTTGGGGCATTCTGATTCCTTGAAAGCACAGCCACCGCGCCCGTCATGGGGGCGATGGCTTGAGAAGAATGGGCGCCGGATACGGTCGCACGAGACGGCTATTTTCGCTGGCCCGCAGGCGCTACGCAAATACTGTCCAGCCCCATCATGCCGCAGAACCTACTGGATCAGCTTCCAGTTTTTGTAGAAAACCCGACGCAGCGTGAACACCAGGCCGGCAAACCCTGTGATCACGGCATTGAGGACGGCGGGCAACGCGGTCGGCCGCACGATATCAATGAACAGGCAGTAGCGCTTGGCATCGTTCTTGTTGAAGGACGCATGCATCAGCGTGTCATCGAAGATAAACAGTGGGTCGTCGTGCCAGTAATGCTTGTGTTTGCCCACCTGGATGTACACGCCCTCATGGTGAGGCGCCGGCGCCATGTTATAGAGCACCCGGAACATCATGCGCAGGGGGCCGAAGTGGAAGGAGGTCGAACGGTTTTCGTTGAACACCGACACGCCGATGGTCTTCACGAACGGCAATTTCTTGCGCAGTTCCGGGATGTCCAGGGTGGTTTCGATCGGCCGGCCGTACCATTGGAAAAACAGCATGCCGCGTTTCTTCTCGGCCATGCGTTCGTCCAGGTAGCCGATGATTTCATCCTTGTGGGCCATGGCGTCGTCGATCACCTGTTGCAGGTCTTCACGCCAGGCGGGCGGCAGGTCGCGCATCGTGTAGACGTGGCGGTTGCGGCTGCTCAGCAGGTCGAACAGGGTGTTGAACGGTGCCAGCAGCCAGGTATTGCGGCCGCTGCCGATGAAATATTTCTTGAAGGTGTCGCGGTCATACAGGCCGTTACGCAGGAAATCATAGATACCGCAGACCAGCACGAGGCCGAGGAACACCACGGTGGTCAGGGGAAAGAGGTAGATAATCAGCAGGACGCCGAATGCCCAGGCGAACGACACGGCTTTTTTGCGTAACGCAGATTTACTCATGAAACTCAGCTCCAGCTGGACTCCATTCGACAGGTCCAGATGCGTGGCTGCGAGTGGTGGGGTTGCGAAACATATTGAAATAACCTCGTCATGATAAGACGTTCTCAGGTCGATGGGCGTTTTAAATATTGCGAAATTGTGAAGAACTGACACAGTTTTTAACCCGCGGCGCGGCTTGCGCGGCGAGTTTGGGATTGGATTTTGTAAACAGAAGATTTGCGACTATCGTGACGCTTCGGTTTTTTGGACGTCATAGACCGGTACGATTACGTTGAATGGCCACCATTGGCCTTCGGCACCTTGGAAGAGGCAGAAATTTTATGATCATCAAACCGCGGGTTCGTGGCTTTATCTGTGTGACCGCTCACCCTGTTGGCTGTGAAGCGAACGTCAAGGAACAGATCGACTACGTCACCCAACACGGCGTCATCGAAGGCGGCCCGAAAAAGGTGCTGGTCCTCGGTGCTTCCACCGGTTACGGCCTGGCCGCGCGCATCAGTGCTGCGTTTGGCTGCGGCGCCGATACCCTGGGCGTGTTTTTTGAGAAAGAAGGCGAAGAAGGCAAGCTGAGCTCCGCCGGCTGGTACAACAGCGCCGCGTTCGAGAAGTTTGCCGTCGAAAAAGGCCTGTACGCCAAGAGCATCAACGGCGACGCGTTCTCTGACGAGATCAAGCGCCTGACCATCGAGACCATCAAGAAAGACCTGGGCAAGATCGACCTGGTGGTCTACAGCCTGGCCGCGCCACGCCGCACCGACCCGCAGGGCGTGGTGCACAACTCCACGCTCAAGCCGATCGGCAAGGCCGTGACCCTGCGCGGGATCAACACCGACAAGGGCGTTGTCGTCGACACCACCCTTGAGCCGGCCACCCAGGAAGAAATCGACGGCACCGTGAAAGTCATGGGCGGCGAAGACTGGCAGCTGTGGATCGACGCCCTGCGTGAAGCGGACGTGCTGGCTGAAGGCGCCAAGACCACGGCGTTCACCTACCTCGGCGAGAAGTTGACCCAGGATATCTACTGGAACGGCTCCATCGGCGAAGCCAAGAAGGACCTGGACAAGAAAGTCCTGACCCTGCGCGACAACTTGGCCGCACTGAAGGGCGACGCCCGCGTGTCGGTGCTCAAGGCTGTGGTCACCCAGGCCAGCTCGGCGATCCCGATCATGCCGCTGTACCTGTCGTTGCTGTTCAAAGTGATGAAAGAGCAGGGCACTCACGAAGGTTGCATCGAGCAGGTCTATGGCCTGTTCAAGGACAGCCTGTACGGCCGCGAGCCGAAGCTCGACGCCGACGGCCGCCTGCGTGCCGACCTGGCCGAGCTGCAACCGAAAGTCCAGGACGCCGTGGCTGCGCTGTGGAATCAGGTCACCGACGACAACGTCAACGAGATCAGCGATTTTGCCGGCTACAAGGCTGAGTTCCTGCGCTTGTTCGGCTTTGAGATCGACGGCGTGGACTACGAGGCTGATGTGAATCCGACCGTGAAGATCAACGGTCTGGTCCAAGCCTAAACACGCTCGAAAAACATGTGGGAGCGGGCTTGCCCGCGATTGCAGTGGGTCAGCCGAAACCTCCGGCACTGACAAACCGCCATCGCGAGCAAGCCCGCTCCCACATTCGTTGTGTGTAAAGCCATCGCGATCTGCCAGACTCCATCCGCTATCAACTCACGCTAACGGAGGATCTGATGACGATTCGTGCAGTCGTTTTTGATTTTGGCGGTGTCCTGTTCGATTGGAGCCCGCAGCACCTGTACCGCCAGCTGATCGCCGATGAAGAGGAGCGGCAATGGTTCCTCGACAACATCTGCACCCAGGCCTGGAACACCGAGCAAGACGCCGGTCGCACCCTGGCCGAGGCGACGCGCAGCCTGGTCGCGCAATATCCCCAGCACGAAACCTTGATCACGGCCTACTACGACCGCTGGCATGAAATGCTGCGCGGGCCGTTGCCCGAGGGCGTGGCCATTCTCAAGGCGCTGCATCAGGCCGACGTGCCGCTGTTCGGGCTCACCAATTGGTCGGCCGAGACGTTCCCCTATGCGCGGGCCAACTACCCGTTCCTGCAGTGTTTTCGCGACATCGTGGTCTCCGGCGAGTTGAAGCTGATCAAGCCCGATGCCGCGATCTATCACGCCAGCCTCGGCCAGGTGCGCGCTCATCTGCCGGATATCCAGCCTGCCGAAGTGGTGTTCATCGATGATGTCGCGGGCAATATCGACGCGGCTATCGCCCTGGGCTGGCAAGGCATTCACCACGTTTGCGCCGAGCGCACCGCTGAGCGTCTGCGTGAATTGGGCGTGGGCTTTTAGCGCGCCCATTTCTCCAGGGCAAAATCCACGAAAGCCCGCAGTTTAGGCAGGCGGTAACGATCCTGGCCGTACAGCAAATGCATGGGGCGGCGGGGCAGTTGATAGGCGGTCAGCAAGGCCACCAGCTTCCCGCTCTGCAGGTCGGGCTGCACCAGGGCATCGGGCAGCATGACGATGCCCATGCCTTGCACTGCCGCCTGGCGCAGGGCTTGCGAGCTGTTGATGGTCAGCGAGCCGGACACCGGAATCTCCACTTCGCCGTCCGCGTCGCTCATGCGCCACAGTTTGTCGGCGTTACGCCAATCGTCGCCGGATGGGTAGGCGAAGGCCAGGCAGTCGTGTTGTTGCAGATCCTCGGGCGTTTGCGGCGTGCCGCGTCGCGCCAGGTAATCCGGTGCGGCGCACAGGGTGATGGTGTAGTCCTGCAGGGGCCGGGCGATCAGGCTTGAGGGTTCCAGCTCGCCCAGGCGGATGGCCACGTCGAAGCCGCTGTCGACCAGGTCCATGCGTTGATTGCTGAGCACCACGTACAGCTTGATCTGCGGGTAACGTTGGGAAAATTCGCTCAAGGCCGGCGCCAGGCGTTCGGTGCCGAAGGCGGGCGGGGCGGTGATGCGCAGGGTGCCCTTGGGCACGTCGCTGTGGGCCTGTTCGGCCAATTGCTCGGAGTCGGCCACCAGCCCCAGCACTTCCAGGCAGCGCTGGTAATACTGCCCGCCGAATTCCGTGAGGCTTTGCTTGCGCGTGGTGCGCTTGAGCAGGCTGACCCCCAGGCGTTGCTCCAGGGCACGCAAATGGTTGCCGACCATGGTGGTCGACATCCCACTGGCATGGGCCGCGGCGGTCATGCTGCCGGTCTCGACCACTTTCACATACACCGACATCGCCTGGAACAGATCCATTATCAAGCCCTGGTTTAAAGTCATTGCAGAAAAGCACAGTTTATCCAGCTTGGGTGGCTAACGATACTGGACCCATCCCAACCCTGCACTGGAGCTTGCCACCATGACCGCCGCTTGCCTGATGACCACTTACCAACCCTTGGCCTTGAGCTTTACGCGTGGCCTGGGCACGCGCCTGTGGGACCAGCAGGGGCGCGAATACCTGGACGCCGTGGCAGGCGTGGCCGTGACCAACGTCGGACACTCCCATCCGAAACTGGTGACAGCCATCAGCGAACAAGCCGGGCTGCTGTTGCACACCTCCAACCTCTACAGCATCGATTGGCAACAACGCTTGGCCCAGCGTCTGACCCAACTGTCGGGCCTCGATCGTGCGTTTTTCAACAACTCCGGCGCCGAAGCCAACGAGACCGCGCTAAAACTGGCGCGGTTGCACGGCTGGAAAAAAGGCATCGAGGCGCCGTTGGTGGTGGTGATGGAAAACGCCTTCCACGGCCGCACGCTGGGCACCATGGCGGCCAGCGACGGGCCTTCGGTACGCTTGGGGTTCCAGCGCTTGCCGGGGGATTTTCTCAAGGTCGGCTTCGGCGACCTGGCGGCGCTGGAGGCGATCACGCAAGCGTTCGGCACGCGCATCGCAGCGGTCTTGCTGGAACCGATCCAGGGCGAAAGCGGGGTGCAAGTGGCGCCGCCGGGTTACCTGAAAGCCCTGCGCGCTCACTGCACGCGCCACGGCTGGCTGATGATGCTCGATGAAATCCAGACCGGCATCGGCCGCACCGGCGCCTGGTTTGCCTTCCAACACGAGGGCATCGTGCCGGACGTGATGACCCTGGCCAAAGGCCTCGGCAACGGCGTGCCCATCGGTGCCTGCCTGGCCAGGAACGTGGCGGCCGACTTGTTCACTCCGGGCAGCCACGGCAGCACGTTCGGCGGTAACCCATTGGCCTGCCGGGTGGGTTGCACCGTGCTGGAGATCATTGAAGAACAAGGCCTGCTGCAGAATGCCGCGCAACAGGGCGAGCGCTTGTTGGCCCGCTTACGGGTGGAGTTGGATGAGCACCCGCAGGTCTTGGCGATTCGTGGCAAGGGCTTGATGATCGGCATCGAGCTGGCAGACCCGTGTCGCGAGCTGGCCCTGCGCGCCGCCGAGGAACATGGGTTGTTGATCAACGTGACGCGGGGCAAGGTGATTCGCCTGCTGCCGCCGCTGACCCTGGAGGCCAAGGAGGTCGAGATGATCGTGCGGGCCATCACCCGCTTGCTGGATTGAAATGAGATCCCCTGTGGGAGGGGGCTTGCCCCCGATGGCGGTGCATCAGTCGAGCAATCTGCAACTGACACACCGCCATCGGGGGCAAGCCCCCTCCTACAGGGGATTCCGGTGATCTTCAGCGGTCACTCCCATTCAACCACTCTTGGTTCATCGTCTCGCTATCCCCCAGGTAGTCCAGCAACCAACTCATCGCCGGGGACAGTTTGTTCTGTGCCCAGGCCACGCATGACGGGCTGGCCGGGAACGGCCGGCGCAGTTGCAGCGCGACCAACTCACCGCGTTCGATCCACGGCAACACCTGATGCGCCGGCGCCATGCCGACGCACAGGCCGTCGCGCAGGCAGTCAATGGCCGAGGCCCAGTTCGGTACCACCAGCCGGCGCTGGTTATCCAGGGTCCAGGTATCGCGCTTGGGCAGGTTGCGCGAGGTGTCGGTCATGCACAGGGACGCGAACGGGCGCAGTTGATCGTCACTGAGCAAACCATCCTGCGCCGCCAGCGGATGTTTCGCGCTGACCACGCACAACCAGTTCAACAGGCCCATATCGCGAAATGTGAAGTGACTCGCCACCGGCACCGCGCTGGTGGCGCCGATCACGATGTCGGTGCGCTCATCGGCGAGGGCGTCCCACACGCCGTTGTACACCTCGTACTCCAGCAGCAATTCCACGTCAGGGAACCGCCGATAGAAATCCAGCACCAACTGCCGGCAGCGCTGGGGTTTGACGATGGAGTCCACCGCGACCTTCAACTGGCCGCTCCAGCCATTGGCCACTTGCTGGCACAGGCGCCGTGTACCGAGCATGGTTTTCATCACGCCGCGGGCTTCGTCTATAAATAGACGGCCGGCCGCGGTGAGCTCGACGTCGCGATGGCGCCGCACGAACAAGGGCACGGCCAGCCACTCTTCCAACTGACGCACCGTGTAGCTGATGGCCGACGGCACGCGGTGCAATTCCTGGGCGGCGGCGCTGAAGCTGCCATGGCGTGCGACGGCATCGACCACATCCAGGGAGTATTCGGACCACATGGCGGTTGCCTTCAAATTAATTGATAGAAGTGTCCAATTATTATCGCTTCACAGAGAGGCTGCCAGCTTCATAATGGGCAGCAGTCAGCAAATAGTTTGATGGCAGGTTCAACAAGGCTTCAATGAAAAATTCTTTTGGTTTCACCTGGTACCTGGCGGGGCTGAGCATGCTCGGTTATCTCGCCATGGACATGTACTTGCCGGCGTTCGGCGCCATGGGCGAGCAATTACACATCGGCGCGGGCGCGGTGGGCGCCAGCTTGAGTATTTTCCTCGCGGGCTTTGCCGTGGGGCAGTTGTTGTGGGGGCCGTTGTCTGACCGACTGGGGCGCAAACCGATCCTGCTCACGGGCCTGAGCCTGTTCGTGCTGGGTTGCGTCGGCATGTTCTGGGTCGAGACCGCCACGCAACTGCTGGCACTGCGTTTTATCCAGGCGATTGGCGTGTGTTCCGCCGCCGTGAGTTGGCAGGCACTGGTGATTGACCGCTACCCGGCCGACAAGGCTCACCGCGTGTTCGCCAGCATCATGCCGCTGATGTCGTTGTCGCCGGCCCTGGCGCCGCTGTTGGGGGCCATGGTGCTGAATCACTTTGGCTGGCAGGCGATTTTCGCGGTGTTGCTGGGCGTGTCGCTGCTGTTGCTGCTGCCGACTCTGTTCCTGCGCACGGCGCCGAAACGGCTGGCGGAGGCGGGCGAACCGACGCGCCTCGGTTATGGACAATTGCTCGGCTCGCGCGTGTTCACCGGCAACGTCATGATCTTTGCTGCCTGCTCCGCCAGTTTCTTCGCCTGGTTGACCGCCTCGCCGTTCATCCTCGGCGATATGGGCTACAGCCCGAATGACATCGGCCTGAGTTATGTGCTGCCGACCCTCGCGTTCCTGATCGGAGGCTACAGCTGCCGCAGCGCGTTGCAGCGATTCCAGGGCAAGACGCTGTTGCCCTGGCTGCTGGTGGCCTACTGCATCAGCATGCTGGTGTTGTACCTGGTCGCCACCTTGAGCGTGCCGACCCTGACCACCTTGTTGATTCCGTTCTGCCTGATGGCGCTGGTCAACGGCGCCAGTTATCCCATCGTGGTGGCGAATGCGCTGATGCCGTTTGCGGAAAATTCCGGCAAGGCAGCGGCGCTGCAAAACACCCTGCAACTGGGCCTGTGTTTTCTCAGCAGCCTGTTGGTGTCGTCGATGCTCGAACAGCCGCTGCTGATCACCGTGATCGTGATGCTGGCGACCGCGCCGCTGGCGGTGCTGGGTTACTGGTTGGCGCGGCCGAAAACCGATGATTCGCAGTTGGCGAATGCTTGATCTGACAGGTGCGCGCTGGATAGCCTGCGCTGCATCAGGTTTACCGAGCCGATGCGATCGCAGGCAAGCCAACTCCCACACGTGATTACGGTTTCTTCAGGGGCTTGAGCGGTAAATCCTAGAACGTCACTTCCATATTCAGCGTGGGTGTCGACGTGCGACTGCCCCGACCGCCGTCCACACCGAACTTGTTATGCCAGTACTCGTAGCCCACTCCGAGGTACAGGTTCGGCGTTACGCGCTTGCCGGGTCGCACCGCGACCATCAGCGCGCTACGCATCAGCGTTTCCGCTGCGGTATCGCGGCCGTGGAAGTCCTCGCCCTTGTTGCCGACATGGTTGATAAACCCCTGGAACTTGGCCGCGTGGCTGCCGATCTCGAACGGACGCATCCACGTCAGGTTGAGCATGTAGGTGTCGTCGAAGGTATGGTCCGACTCTTTCGCGCCGGGAATCCCGCTGTGATTGCGTTCTTTGTAATACATCAGGCTCAGGTCCAATACGCCGACGGTGTTGAACTTCAAGGTCGGGCCGAGCACCAGCGCGCGTTTTTTCGCCGAGGCAAAGTTGTTGTTGCGGTTGGCATCGAAGCCCAGGGTCAGGGCGTAGTCCTTGATCAGCCCGGTGCCCAGCGGCGTATCGAAAACGCGGGAGGCATACAACTGGTGTCGGTATACCGCATACACCTCACTGCCGCCGTGGTCGGTGCCCTTGCGCGGGTCGCGGCTGTCGGACAAAAACACATCGAGGTTCAGAAAGTTGCTGCCGTACTGGTAGCCACTGGCGTGGGTGACGCTGTAGATGCGCTTGCTGAATGCATCGGGGTTGTTCGGGTTGGTGAATTGCTGGCCGTAGCGAAATCCTACGCTGTTGTTCATCCATTCCAGCGCGACAGCCTCCCCGCCGCCGAGGAGGGTCAATGCAACGGTTGCGCCCTGTAATGCCTTTTTCATTGTTTTAGGTCCTATGGCGTTCTGGCTCATGACGGCCGGATTGTTTTTGTAACGCCGGTGGAGGGTATCTTGTTCGAATGATTGTATACAACTCTATGGACATCTAGTCTCGGTATTGCATACAGTGGCGCCACAACAAAAACAGAGAACCCCTCACCATGACTATCCCGAAGGCGTCATCGCAACGACCCGAAGATGAGAATCTCGGCGTCGCCGCCAACATGGCTTACGGCCTGCAGCATGTGCTCACCATGTACGGCGGCATCGTTGCCGTACCGTTGATCGTCGGCCAGGCGGCCGGGTTGTCGCCGGCGGATATCGGCCTGTTGATCGCCGCGTCGCTGTTTGCCGGCGGCCTGGCCACGTTGTTGCAAACCCTTGGCCTGCCGTTCTTTGGTTGTCAGTTGCCGCTGGTGCAGGGCGTGTCGTTTGCCGGCGTGGCGACGATGGTGGCGATTGTCGGCAGTGATGGCGCCGGTGGGGTGCCGGCGATTCTCGGGGCGGTGATGGCTGCGTCGTTTATCGGGCTGCTGATCACGCCGGTGTTCTCGCGGATCACCCAGTTTTTCCCGCCGTTGGTGACCGGCATTGTGATCACCACCATCGGCCTGACGCTGATGCCGGTAGCCGCACGCTGGGCCATGGGCGGCAACAGCCGCGCGGCGGATTTCGGCAGCATGGCGAACGTCGGCCTGGCCGCGTTGACCCTGTTGCTGGTGTTGTTGCTGAGCAAGATCGGCAGCGCGACGATCTCGCGGTTATCGATCCTGCTGGCGATGGTGATCGGCACCGTGATTGCGGTGTTCCTGGGCATGGCGGACTTTTCCGGCGTGACCCAGGGGCCGATGTTCGGCTTCCCCACGCCGTTCCATTTCGGCATGCCGACCTTCCATGTGGCCGCGATCATTTCCATGTGCATTGTGGTGATGGTGACGCTGGTGGAGACTTCGGCGGACATCCTGGCCGTGGGCGAGATCATCGACACCAAAGTCGACTCCAAACGCCTGGGCAATGGCTTGCGTGCCGACATGCTGTCGAGTCTGTTCGCGCCGATCTTTGGTTCGTTTACCCAGAGCGCGTTCGCCCAGAACGTCGGCCTGGTGGCGGTCACCGGGGTGAAAAGTCGTTTTGTGGTCGCGACGGGCGGGTTGTTCCTGGTCGTCCTCGGCCTGCTGCCGTTCATGGGGCGGGTGATTGCGGCAGTGCCGACCTCGGTGTTGGGCGGTGCCGGAATCGTGTTGTTCGGCACCGTGGCGGCCAGCGGTATTCGCACACTGTCCAAGGTGGATTACCGCAACAACATGAACCTGATCATCGTGGCCACGTCCATCGGTTTCGGCATGATCCCGATTGCCGCGCCGAGCTTCTACGATCATTTTCCCAGCTGGTTCGCGACCATTTTCCATTCGGGCATCAGTTCGTCGGCGATCATGGCGATCTTGCTGAACCTGGCGTTCAACCACTTCACCGCCGGCAATTCGGACCAGCAGTCGGTGTTTGTGGCCGGGACTGAGCGCAGCCTGTGTTTCCAGGATGTGGCCGTCTTGCGCGAAGGCGATTACTTCAGGGGCGGCAAGCTGTTCGATGCCGAAGGCAAGGAGATTCCAGTGGTGGCCGAGGTGCCGAGAAAAACCGCGAAGGCCGAGACCAGCGAGGTTTGAAACGGTGGCAGCGGGTTTGCTCGCGATGGCGGTCAGGCGCTGACTGAACCACCGCCATCATGAGCAGGCCCGCTGCCACATTGCTCGTCAGCTTGCTTTGAGGGTCTTGTGCGGCACTGAACACGCCTCATCCAAAAACTTCACCACTGTCCCCATGCACGCCTGGCGCTCTTCGACATGGGGCATGTGGCTGGAGTCTTCAAACAGCGCCCAGCGCACATCCGCGATTTCATCCAGGAACGGCTTGACCACCAGCGGCGTGGCTTCGTCATGCCGGCCGGAAATCACCAGGGTCGGCACCTTGATTGCCGACAGACGGCCAATCACGTTCCAGTCCTTCAAACTGCCGATCACATGGAACTCGGTCGGGCCGCTCATGGCGTGGTACACGGTCGGGTCTGCATCGACCTGGGCGAACGTGCGCGCAACCTCGTCCGGCCATGGGTTGACCCGGCAGACGTGCTGGTCGTAGAAAATCCGCGAGGCGGCGAGGTATTCCGGGTCCTGGTAGGTGCCGGCGGCTTCATGCTTGAGCAGGGTTTCATGCACGCCTTCGGGCAGCAGCTGACGCAGGCGGTTGGCTTCGCTGACCCAGGTACGCATGCAGGTGGGCGAGTTGGCCGGGATAAACGCACGCAGGCCCTTGGGTTGCAGAATCGCGTGTTCGCTGCCGAGCATGCCGCCCCAGGATTGCCCGAGAATCGCGTAGTCCTGGCTGATTTGCAGGTGGTCCAGCAGGTTGTTCAGTTCGTCGAGGAACAGGCTGACAGTCCAGAAGGACGGGGCTTTGTCGGGCAAGTGCGTGGAGCGGCCGTTGCCCAGTTGGTCGTAGTGGATGACGGCGTGACCACTGGCGGCGACGTCCTTGAAGGCATCGACGTAATCATGGGTGCAGCCGGGACCGCCGTGGATGATCACCAGCGGTGTACGGCCCGAGGTCAGGTCGCCGGTGACGCGATACCAGGTCTGATAGGGGCCGAAGGGCGCAAACCCTTCGCGGACTTTTTCAATGAATTCCATTTCGTATCCTGCTTTGAAAAAAAAGTATCAGGGACACGATAATCGGCACGCGACGTTTAGGTAACTAGCAAAACAGCTAGGTTTTGCCGAAGGGTCAATCTTCCAGCAAACGGTAATGAGTGGCGCGCACCACGGCCTGTACGCGATTTTTCGCCCCCAGTTTGTGCATTGCCGAGGCAAGATGCAGGGTGACGACCGCCAGCGAGCGGCTCAGTTGCGTGGCGATTTCGGCGGCGGTCAGGCCGTCGGCGGCCCATTTCAGGCACTCGCGCTCGCGTTTGGTCAGACGGATATGCGGGTAGGTGCGTAGTTCATTGCTGAACAGTGGGTAGGCCGCTTCCTGCAGGGCATGGGAAATCAGGCCGAAATCCGACAAGCTCTGTTGCGCGTCCTCCAGCACCGTATGCGCCTTGCCGGTGCGCAAGCCGGTCAACGATGCGAAGCCGCCCCGGGGCAGATGAATCGGCACGCTGACGCCGCAGGTCAGTTGCTGGTCATGCAGGTAAGACGAGACGGGGGCGTGGCACGGGTCGATGATCTTCTGCAGCGCCGTCTGCGCCTTGGCCTCGTAGGACCAGACAAACGGCGACACCGTATTCAAGGCCAGGTGCTGCACCGGATCGATCTGGTAGAACCCTTCGCCGCACCACAAGGCATGCCAATCGGAAGGCGTGTTGCGCAGTTGCAGCACCGAAGGTGTGATCAACGTGCCGTTGAGGTCGATGGGCACCGGCGAGTAGTCATACACCAGCGCATCGAAACCCAACTGTTGGGCTAGAATAAACGCATTGTCCATCTGCTCGTCCAGGCTCCTGCCCGGCATGAGACGGTGATTGAAGGCAGTTAGCTTGGCCAGCATCCGTTCTGCTCCCGAATTCATATGAATCTCGACTTGCTGCAAGTAGAATGCCACGCCCCGGCGAAGGACTGCCAGGCCAAACCTATAAGAAATACTAGGTTATGGATGCACGGCATCCTCGGTAGCTTATGGCCTCATAAGCGGCCGCAACCCGCCAGGCCGATACCACACAAGGAACGTATGCATGTGGCGTGAAATAGCCCCCGACCAGCAGTACACCGTGCAAGTCGATGGCCATGACCTCGCGGTCTACAGCTTTGGCGAAGGCGATGAGGTGCTGTTGTGCCTCAACGGCGGGCCAGGGCTACCGTGTGACTATTTGCGCGACGCCCATGGCTGGCTCAAAGAGCATGACCTGCGAGTGGTTGCATTCGACCAGCTTGGCACCGGTGCTTCAGCCAGACCGACCGATGTTTCCCTGTGGGAAATCGGCCGTTATGTCGAAGAAGTCGAAACCGTGCGCCAAACCCTGGGCCTGGGCCGTGTGCATTTGCTCGGGCATTCCTGGGGCGGCTGGCTGGGCATCGAATACGCCATCCATTACCCCGATGCGCTGAAAAGCCTGATCCTGGAAAACACCGTCGGCGACATTCCGCACCTCTCCCAGGAACTCGAACGCCTGCGCGGCGCCCTCGGCAGTGAAACCGTGGCGATGATGCAGCGCCATGAAGCCATGGGGACGCTGGATCATCCGCAGTACCAGGCCGCGATCACCTTGCTCAATTATCGCCATGTGTGCCGCCTGGACGAATGGCCGGCGCCGCTCCGGCGCTCCCTCGACGACTGGAACATGGGCCCTTACGCAACCATGCAGGGCCCCAACGAATTTCTGTATATCGGCAACCTCAAGGACTGGAACCGCATCGCCGAGATGGCCGATTTCAACATGCCGATGCTGATCACCACCGGCCAGCACGACGAGCTCACCCCGGCCTGCGCCCTGCGCATGAAACTGGCCGCCCGGCACGCCGAATTGCATGTGTTCCGCAACAGCAGCCATATGCCATTTTACGAAGAGCCCCAGGCGTACTTCCCGGTACTGCTGGACTTCCTCGCTCGTCACCGAGGCTGACGGATGAACCTGGCGCGCTACCGCTTCGTGCTGACCCGGCCGCTGCAATTGCTGCCGGTGCTGTTCGGCATCAGCCTGATCACCTTCGTGCTGGTGCGCGCGATTCCCGGTGACCCGGCGCGCGCGCTGCTCGGCTCGCGCAGCACGCCGGATGCGTTGCTGAAGATCCGCGCACAGTTCGGGCTCGACCAGCCGCTGTGGCTGCAATATTTTTACTTCTTGAAAAACCTGCTCAAGGGCGACCTCGGCCAATCGCTGTTGTACAAGGTCGACGCGTTGAAGCTGATCGTCACCCGTATCGAGCCGACCCTGGTGCTGGTGCTCGGCAGTGTGTTGCTGGCGCTGCTGATCGCAGTGCCGCTGGCCACCGTCGCGGCGCGGCGCAAAGGCGGCTGGGCGGACAACCTGATCCGCGTGTTCACCACCGTCGGCCTGGGTATGCCAGCATTTTGGCTGGGGTTGATGCTGATCCTGCTGCTTAGCGTGCAATGGGGCCTGTTTCCGGTGTCTGGCTACGGTCGCACCTGGCTGGACAAGGCGCACCATATGGTCCTGCCGTGCCTGACCATCGCCCTGGCCCTGTCGGCGGTGCTGGTGCGCAACCTGCGGGCGAGCATGTTGATGGAGTTGCAGGCGGACCATGTTACCGCTGCCCGGGCGCGCGGGTTGTCGGAAGCGGCGGTGTTTCGCCGGCATGTACTGCCCAATTCCCTGGTGCCGACGGTCAACCTGCTGGCGGTGAATATCGGTTGGCTGATCAGCGGCACGGTGGTCATCGAAAGCCTGTTCGCCATTCCCGGCATCGGCCAGTTACTGGTGCGCGGCATCTTTACCCGCGACTACATGGTGGTGCAGGGCGTGGCCATGGTGCTGGCCTGTGCGACGGTGGTGGTCAACTTCGTCGCGGATGTGGTGACCGTCGCCCTCGACCCACGGGTGAAGATGCAATGAGCACTCGTCCACTGATCGCGCCATGGCGCTTGCGCCTGCGCTTTGGCTTGCGCGACGGGCGGCTGACCGCCGCGTGGGGTTTGCTGATTCTGCTGGCGTGGCTGGGCCTGGCGTTGTTTGCGCCGTGGCTCGCGCCGTTCGACCCGATCGCGCAGAACACCGATCTCAGCTTGCTCGGGCCGAGCCTGGGCCATCCCTTCGGTACGGATAATTATGGCCGCGATATTCTCTCGCGGGTGATCTGGGGCGCACGCATCGACCTGCAATTAGCGATTGTCGGGGTGATCTTCCCGTTCATGATCGGTACCTTTATCGGCGCGGTCTCCGGCTATATCGGCGGGCGTTTCGACAGCGTCTGCATGCGCGTCATCGACGTGATCCTGGCGTTCCCGTTCCTGGTGTTGATGCTGGCAATCATGGCCATCCTCGGTCCGGGCTTGAAGAGTTTCTATATCGCCATGGCGCTGGTGGGCTGGGTGTCGTATGCGCGGTTGATCCGCTCGCAGATCCTGGTGCTCAAGGAAAGTGACTTCGCCCTGGCGGCCAAAAGCCTCGGCTTTGGCCATGGGCGCATTCTGTTCCGGCACTTGCTGCCGAATGCGATGTTTGGCTCGATTGTGTTTTCCATGTCTGACGCGGTGCTGGTGCTGCTCAACGGCGCAGCGGTGAGTTACCTGGGCCTGGGCGTGCAACCGCCGACCGCCGAGTGGGGGACGATGGTCGCCGAAGGGCAGGCCTTCATTACCACCGCCTGGTGGATCTGCACCTTTCCGGGGCTGGCCATCGTGACCCTGGCCATGGGCTTCAGCCTGCTGGCCGATGGCGTGGCGCAAGTGTTGGGAGAGCGCCCATGAGCCTGCTGCAAGTGCGCGACCTGAGCGTGATCGCCAACAATGCCGGGCGCGACGTGACCCTGGTCGACCGCATCTCCTTCGACCTGGCCGAAGGCGAGATCCTCGGCCTGGTAGGCGAAAGCGGCTCGGGCAAGACCATGGCCTGTCGCGGGCTGATCCGCCTGTTGCCGTCGCCCAACCTGCGCGTGCAGGGCGGCGCGGTGCGCCTGGCCGGCCAGGACTTGCTGCCACTGGACGACGTAGGCATGCGCGCAATCCGTGGCGGGCAATTGGGCATGATCTTCCAGAACCCCAGCAGCCACCTCGACCCGCTGATGCGTATCGGCGAGCAGATCGCCGAGGGCATCCGCCTGCATCAAGGCGCGTCGAAAAAAGACGCGCGCCGGCAAGCCATCGAGGTGTTGCGCCAAGTGGGCATTCCCGATCCCCAGGCGCGGGTCGACAACTACCCCCACGAGTTTTCCGGCGGCATGCGCCAGCGCGCCATGATCGCCGTGGCATTGGGCTGCAACCCGACAGTGCTGATTGCCGACGAACCCACCACGGCCCTCGATGTGACCGTGCAGGCGCAAATCCTGCGGCTGTTGCTGGAGCTGCGCGACCAGCGTGGCTTGTCGATCATCATGATCACCCACGACCTCGGCGTGGTGGCGCAAACCTGCGACTCCATCGCGGTGATGTACGCCGGGCGCCTGTGCGAGCACGCCAGTAAATACGAGTTGCTCGCCCATCCCCGACACCCGTACACCGCGGGGCTGATCGATTGCCAGCCGGCCCACAGCAGCGGCCACGCCTTGCTGCGCACCATTGCTGGCCAGCCGCCGTTGCTCGATGCGTTGCCCGTCGGGTGCCGCTTCCACCCGCGTTGCCCGCAAGTCGGCAGCCTGTGTCGCGAACGCTTGCCGGAAGGTGCGCGGGTGGCCTGTCACTATCCGTTGGGAGATCGCCCATGAGCCTGTTGCAGATCAAGGACCTGGAGGTGCGGTTTGCCGCGTCCGGCAGCGGGATGTTCGGCCTGCACAAACAGTGGGTGAGGGCGGTCAACGGTGTGTCGCTGAACCTGGCGGCGGGCGAGACCCTGGGGCTGGTGGGCGAATCCGGCAGCGGCAAAAGTACCCTCGGCCGGGCGATTCTGCATCTCAACCCGATCAGCGCCGGGCAGGTGCTGTTCGACGGCATCGACATGGCCCACGGCAGCGCCGTCGACATCGCCCGCCTGCGCCATGAAACCGCGATGATCTTCCAAGACCCGTATGCCGCGCTGAACCCACGCCACACCATCGGCGAAACCCTTGCCGAAGTGTTGCGGGTGCAGCACAAAGTCGCGCCGCAGCAGATCGCGCGGCGTGTCGACGAATTACTCGAGCTGGTCGGCCTGCGCCCTGAATTGGCCGCTCGCAAGCCCGGTTCCCTCAGCGGCGGCCAGTGCCAGCGAGTCGGCATCGCCCGGGCGCTGGCGGTGGAGCCGCGCTTGATCGTTGCCGATGAATGCGTGGCGGCACTGGATGTCTCGATCCAGGGGCAGATCATCAACCTGTTGCTGGAGCTGCAACAGCGCATGAACCTGGCGATTCTGTTCATCGCCCATGACCTGGCCATCGTGCGCCGCCTGTGCGACCGCGTGGCGGTGATGTACCTGGGCCAGATCGTCGAGGAGGGGCCGGTGGAAGCGGTCTTCACTTCACCGCGTCACCCGTATACGGCGGCGTTGATCCAGGCGATTCCCGAGATCGATCCGCATCGGCCGTTGCCCACGGAGCCCTTGCCTGGCGAGCCGCCGAGCCCGCTGAATTTGCCTACAGGCTGTGCTTTTCACCCGCGTTGCCGGTATGCCCAGACCGTGTGTTCCGTGGTGTTGCCGCCGACCCATTTCCTGCACGAGCATCGGTACAGTTGCGTGCTTGAAGAACCTTTGCTTTGACCCCTGCCATTCTTGAACAACCGCCGTTATAAACAAGGAGTTATGACATGCAATCGCGCCACTTGAAGTTGCTCGCCGCCGCCACATTGACCGCCTGGTCGCTGACCGCCGGTCTTGCCCAGGCCGCCGGTGTTCTCACCATCGGTTGCCGGGAAGACAGCACCACGTTCGATCCGATCAAAAGCGCGCAAAACCGCGACACCTGGGTCTTTGCCAACGTCTACGACACCCTGGTGCGCGTGGACAACCTGGGCACCAAGATGGAGCCGGGGCTGGCTGAAAGCTGGGAGATTTCCAAGGACGGCCTGACCTACACCTTCAAGCTGCGTGCGGCGAAGTTCTCGGATGGCTCGCCGATCACCGCAGAGGATGCGGCGTTCAGCCTGTTGCGCATCCGCGACAACAAGGCCTCGCTGTGGAGCGACCCGTTCAGCCTCATCGACACGGCCAAGGCCGCCGGCCCGCAAACCCTGGTGGTGACGCTGAAGACCCCGGCGGTCGCGTTCCTCTCGCAACTGGCGTCGCCGACGGTGTCGATCCTGTCGGAAAAGGCCATGAGCAAAATGGGCGAAGACGCCTACGCGGAAAACCCGGTGACCTCCGGCGCGTTTACCGTGGGCGAGTGGCGCAAGGGCGATCGGGTGATCCTGAAGAAAAACCCGAACTTCTGGCAGGCCGGGAACGTCAGCCTGGATGGCGTGGAGTGGGTCTCGGTGACCGACGACAACACGCGCATGCGTATGGTGCAGAACAACGAGCTGGACACGGCGATCTTCGTACCGTTCTCCCGGGTTGAAGAACTGAAGAAAGACAAAAACGTGGTGATCCATTCCGACCCGTCCACCCGCGAAGATCACCTGCTGATCAACCACGAGCACGGCCTGCTGGCCAAGCCGGAAGTACGCCAGGCGCTGGACATGGCCATTGACAAACAATCGCTGGTGAAGACGGCCACTTACGGTCAAGGCACCGTGGCTTATTCCTACATCCCCAAAGGTTCGTTGTACCACTACGCCAACAACCTGCAGCGCCCGTATGACCCGACCGCGGCGAAGAAACTGCTGGCCGACGCCGGTGCCAAGGACTTGAAACTGAACTACGTGGTCAACGCCGGCAACGAAGCCGACGAGCAGATCGCGGTGATCATCAAGGACCAGTTGGCCAAGGTCGGCGTGACGGCCAACCTGCAGAAAGTCGACCCGACCCAAAGCTGGCAGATGCTGGTGGACGGTGATTACGATATTTCGGTGATGTACTGGACCAACGACATCCTCGACCCGGACCAGAAGACCACCTTCGTGCTGGGCCACGACACCAACAAGAACTACATGACCCGCTACAGGAACGACAAGGTCAAGGAACTGGTCGCCGCCGCACGCATCGAGGCCGACCCGGCCAAGCGTGAGCAGATGTACGTCGACCTGCAGAAACTGGCGAAACAGGATGTGAACTGGATCGACCTGTACTACAGCCCGTACATCAACATCTCACGCAAGAATGTGAGCAACTTCCTGCAAAACCCATTGGGTCGCTTCACCCTAGAGGAAGTCGTG
The DNA here is from genome assembly GCF_001439695.1 of Pseudomonas veronii. Classification (GTDB taxonomy): domain Bacteria; phylum Pseudomonadota; class Gammaproteobacteria; order Pseudomonadales; family Pseudomonadaceae; genus Aquipseudomonas; species Aquipseudomonas veronii. Next base: position 511,379 of record NZ_JYLL01000001.1, on the reverse strand, counting down.
AAAAACTAAAGAACACCGCTAAATAAATGTGGGAGGGGGCTTGCCCCCGATAGCAGGGTGTCAGTCACTGCATCTGTGACTGACCCACCGCTATCGGGGGCAAGCCCCCTCCCACATGTGTCGGCCGTTACTGCGCGTCGAACGCTTGCCCGTTGATCCCGCTGCTGTCCGGCCCCATCAGGTACAGGTACACCGGCATGATGTCTTCCGGCGCCGGGTTGTCGGCCGGGTTTTCCCCCGGGTACGCCTGGGCCCGCATGCTGGTGCGCGTGGCGCCGGGGTTGATGCTGTTGGCCCGTACTGGCGCAACGGTGTCGAGCTCGTCGGCGAGGGTTTGCATCAGGCCTTCGGTGGCGAATTTCGATACGCCATAGGCACCCCAATACGCCCGGCCCTTGCGCCCGACGCTGCTGGAAGTGAACACCACCGAGGCGTCCTGGGACAGCTTGAGCAGCGGCAACAGCGTGCTGGTCAGCATGAACATCGCGTTGACGTTGATGTGCATCACCCGCATGAAGTTCTCACCGGACAACTGCTCGATCGGCGTGCGTGGGCCGATGATCGAGGCGTTGTGCAGCAGGCCGTCGAGGTGGCCGAATTCCTTTTCGATCATCGCCGCCAGCTCATCGTATTGATGGGGCAGGGCGGTCTCCAGGTTGAACGGGATCACCACCGGTTGCGGGTGGCCGGCGGCTTCGATCTCGTCGTACACCTGGGCCAGGTTGGCTTCGGTCTTGCCCAGCAGCAGCACGGTCGCGCCATGGGCGGCATAGGTTTTCGCCGCCGCCGCGCCAATCCCGCGACCGGCACCGGTCACCAGGATGACGCGGCCTTTGAGCAGTTCGGGACGTGCAGAGTAATCAAACATAAATAGCCTCGACAAAATTCACTAGGTGACCAACACCGAGCTGGAAAACACTGAAGATCCCCTGTGGGAGGGGCTTCATAGGTCAGCAAGACCGGTAGACCATCAGCAACTGCACAGCGCGTTATCCAGCACCTTGCGCAATTCCAGCGGGTGATCCACCACCACATCCGCGCCCCAGTGACGTGGGTTGTCGTCCGGGTGGATGTAGCCATAGGTGACCGCTGCCGTGCGGGTGCCGGCGTCGCGGCCGGACTCGATGTCGCGCAGGTCATCGCCGACGAACAGCACGCTGGCCGGGTCCAGGTTGAGCATCTGGCACGCCAGGATCAGCGGCTCCGGGTGCGGCTTGCTGTTCGTCACGTGGTCTGGGCAGATCAGCAGCGCCGAGCGCTCGGCCAGGCCCAGCTGCTGCATGATCGGCTCGGCAAACCGCAGCGGTTTGTTGGTGACCACGCCCCAGATCAGCTTGGATTTTTCGATGTCTGCCAGCAGCTCGGCCATCCCGTCGAACAACGCGCTGTGGATCGCGCAGCCCTTGAGGTAGCGCTCGAGGAACTCCAGGCGCAGTTCTTCAAAGCCCGGGGATTCCGGGTCCATCGAGAAGGTCACGGCGACCATCGCCCGCGCGCCGCCGGAGATTTCATCGCGGATATGCTGGTCGTTGATCGGCGCCAGGTTACGGTCGGCGCGCATGGCCTGGCAGATGGCGATAAAGTCCGGCGCGGTGTCCAGCAGGGTACCGTCCATATCGAAGAGAACTGCTCGCAACTTCACAGGCTTACTCCTCGCGCAGGGTCTGGATCATGTAGTTGACGTCGACGTCGCTGGCCAGCTTGTAGTGCTTGGTCAGCGGGTTGTAGGTCAGGCCGATGATGTCCTTGACGCTCAGCCCGGCCTGACGGCTCCAGGCGCCCAGCTCGGAAGGGCGGATGAATTTCTTGAAGTCGTGGGTGCCGCGCGGCAGCAGCTTCATGATGTATTCGGCGCCGATGATCGCGAACAGGTAGGCCTTGGGGTTGCGGTTGATCGTGGAGAAGAACACCTGGCCGCCGGGCTTGACCATGCGGAAGCAGGCGCGGATCACCGAGGAGGGGTCCGGCACGTGTTCGAGCATTTCCAGGCAGGTGATCACGTCGAACTGCTCGGGCATTTCCTCGGCCAGGGCTTCGGCGGTGATCTGGCGGTATTCGACGTTCACCCCGGATTCCAGCTGATGCAACTGGGCCACGGCCAACGGCGCTTCGCCCATGTCGATCCCCAGCACCGTAGCGCCGCGCTGGGCCATGGCTTCGCTGAGGATGCCGCCGCCGCAACCGACGTCCAGCACCTTCTTGCCGGCCAGGTTGATGCGTTCGTCAATCCAGTTGACCCGCAGCGGGTTGATGTCGTGCAGGGGTTTGAACTCGCTTTCGCGGTCCCACCAGCGGTGGGCCAGGGCTTCGAATTTGGCGATTTCGGCGTGGTCGACGTTGCTCATGGTGGTTCCTCTAAATCGGATAAATCGGTTTGTCGGCCCTGAACACGGGTTCAGGACCGGCGTTATTCGCGGTGCCCGCTGATGCGCTGGCCCCAGGCAATGGCCATGGCGGTCAACTGTGGTTCATCCATGCGGGTCAACTGCCGGTTGTCGAGCAACTGCTTGCCGGCGACCCAAAGGTGTTTCACGCTATCGCGTCCGGTGGCATATATAAGCTGTGAGACCGGATCGTAGATCGGTTGTTGCGCCAGCCCCGAAAGATCAAAGGCGACGATATCCGCCGCCTTGCCGACCTCCAGCGAGCCAATCTCGCCCTCCAGGCCCATGGCGCGGGCGCCGTTGAGGGTCGCCATGCGCAAGGCACGGTGGGCATCCAGGGCGGTCACCGAACCGGAGACGGCCTTGGCCAGCATCGCGGCGGTACGGGTTTCGCCCAGCAGGTCGAGGTCATTGTTGCTGGCGGCGCCATCGGTACCGATGGCCACATTGACGCCAGCCTGCCACAGACGCTCCACCGGGCAGAAGCCGCTGGCCAGTTTCAGGTTCGATTCCGGGCAATGGATGACGCTGGTGTTGCTTTCTACCAGCAAAGCCAGGTCGTCCTCGCTGATTTGGGTCATGTGAACGGCCTGAAAGCGCGGGCCCAGCAGGCCAAGCCGGCCGAGGCGCGCCAATGGGCGTTCGCCGGTCTGCTCGACAGACTGTTGTACCTCGAACGCGCTCTCGTGCACATGCATATGGATCGCCGCGTCCAGCTCCTCGGCGATCACCCGGATCTTTTCCAGGTTGGCATCGCTCACGGTGTAGGGCGCGTGGGGGCCGAAGGTGATCTTGATGCGCGGGTGATGCTTGAGGTCGCCGAACAACTCGATGCCCTGGCGAATCGCCTCGTCGGCGCTGCTGGCGCCGGGAATCGGGAAGTCGAGGATCGGAATCGCAATCTGCGCGCGCATCCCGCTGTTGTGGACGCAATCACTGGCGACCTTGGGAAAGAAGTACATGTCCGAGAAGCAAGTAATGCCCCCCTTGAGCTGTTCGGCGATGGCCAGGTCGGTGCCGTCGCGCACGAAGGCTTCATCGACCCACTTGGTCTCGGCGGGCCAGATGTGTTTTTCCAGCCAGGTCATCAGCGGCAGGTCATCGGCCAGGCCGCGAAACAGGGTCATCGCCGCGTGGCCGTGGGCGTTGATCAGGCCGGGGCTGAGCAGCATGCCCGGCAGCTCGCGCACTTCACTGGCGGAAAGTTTCAGCGCCGCGGCCCGCGGGCCGATAAAGGCAATGCGCCCATCGCGGATGCCCAGGCCATGCTCCTTGAGCACCACGCCGGCGGGTTCGACAGGTACCAGCCACGTCGGCAGTAGCAATAAGTCGAGCGGGGCGGCAGTGGAGGTCATCGCAGGCTTCTTCCCGGGCAGCAATAAAAGAAGGGCGAAGTATACCCGAGCGTCCTGGCTGGCGGATCGCTATAATCGGCGGCTTTTGTTCATGAGTGCGGGGTGAGGGATGCGCGATCGACTGTTGGCTGCGGAGAAAGTGAAGGCCATCGATTGGCGCGATGGCGCACTGCACCTGCTCGACCAGCGTGTTTTGCCGTCCCGGGAAAGCTGGGTGACCTGCTCCACGGTCGATGAAGTGGCCGCGGCCATACGCTCGATGGTCGTGCGCGGCGCAGCGGCCATCGGCATCAGTGCCGCCTACGGCCTGGTACTCGCCGCCCGCGAACGGATCGCCGAGGGCGATGACTGGCAGGCTGGATGGGAAGAAGACTACGCACTTTTGGCCGATACCCGCCCGACCGGCGCAAACCTGCTCTGGGCCCTCAAACGTATGCGCGACCGCCTGGACCGTCTCAAACAGCACGCCGATCCGCTGGCGGTGCTGGAGGCCGAAGCCATCGCGATCCATGAGAGCGATCGCGAAGCCAACGTCGTCATGGCTCAGTTGGGCGTCGAGCGGATTCGCAAGCACCAGGGCAACGCCCAGGCGATCCTGACCCATGGCAACGCAGGCGCCCTGGCCACGGGAGGCGTCGGCACGGCCCTCGGGGTGATCCGCGCGGCCTTCCTGGAGGGGCTGGTCGAGCAGGTCTATGTCAACGAAACCCGGCCATGGTTGCAAGGTTCGCGGCTGACGGCGTGGGAATTGGCTGGCGAGGGGCTGCCCGTCACGGTCAATGCCGACTCGGCGGGCGCGCATATCCTCAAGACCAAAGGCGTGACGTGGGTGATCGTCGGCGCCGACTGCATTGCGGCCAACGGTGATGTGATCGGCAAGATCGGCACTTATCAATTGGCGGTGTGCGCCATGCACCATGGCGTGCGTTTCATGGTGGTGGCGCCGAGTTCGACCCTGGACCTGATGATGGCCTCCGGCGACGACGTGGCCCTGGAAGAGCGCGCTGCGGGCGAGTTGCTGGACGTCGCCGGGCAGCGCTTCGCTGCGGATGTGAATGCCTTCAATCCGGTGTTTGATGTGACCCCGGCCGACTTGATCGACGTGATCGTGACCGAAAAGGGTGTTGTCGAACGGCCTGACACGGCCAAGCTCGCCAAGTTGATGTGCCGTAAACGCCTGCATTGAGGGCTTTGGTGGTTGTTAGATTGCCATCGGGAGCAAGCTCCCTCCCACATTTGACGGTGTTCACAATTTGAGTGTGGCAGGGGGCTTGCTCCCGATTGGCCTTGAAAGGCTATGGTTTCTTCGGATCTGCCGCGCAAAAACAGCACCACCCCGGCTCTAAGCCCCTCTCGTCGTCCTCAAGCCTGTCATCCGTCAACTTACTATGCTCCATGCCCATCAGGGGGATAGGTGCGTGGCGGCGATTGTGATAACATCCGGCGGTTTCCAGGGTCGCCCCGAGGGGCTGCCTTTAACGTGCAGATCCGTGTCATAACTCGTTGATTTGTCGTAAGTCGTTGCCAGGCACCATGCCGGCAGCGGCGAGCTTCGTTCGTCCCATATGGATGTGACGAGGTTTCACCCGAAAAAGGAATCAGGCTTCTCATGGGCGAACTGGCCAAAGAAATCCTCCCGGTCAATATCGAAGACGAGCTGAAACAGTCCTACCTCGACTACGCGATGAGCGTAATTGTCGGTCGGGCACTGCCTGATGCGCGCGATGGCTTGAAGCCCGTGCACCGGCGTGTGCTGTTCGCGATGAGCGAGCTGGGTAACGACTGGAACAAGCCGTACAAGAAATCTGCCCGTGTTGTCGGTGACGTGATCGGTAAGTATCACCCTCACGGCGACACTGCGGTGTACGACACCATCGTTCGGATGGCCCAGCCGTTTTCCCTGCGCTACCTGCTGGTAGACGGCCAGGGCAACTTCGGTTCGGTCGACGGCGACAACGCCGCGGCCATGCGATACACCGAAGTCCGCATGACCAAGCTGGCGCACGAGCTGCTGGCCGACCTGCACAAAGAAACCGTGGACTGGGTGCCGAACTACGACGGCACCGAAATGATCCCGGCGGTCATGCCAACCCGTATTCCCAACCTGCTGGTCAACGGCTCCAGCGGTATCGCCGTGGGCATGGCCACCAACATCCCGCCGCACAACCTCGGTGAAGTCATCGACGGTTGCCTGGCCCTCATCGACAACCCCGAGCTGACCGTCGATGAGCTGATGCAATACATCCCGGGCCCGGACTTCCCGACCGCCGCGATCATCAACGGTCGCGCCGGCATCATCGAAGCCTATCGCACCGGCCGTGGCCGCATTTACATGCGCGCCCGCTCGATCATCGAAGACATCGACAAGGTCGGTGGCCGCCAGCAGATCGTCATCACCGAGCTGCCTTACCAGTTGAACAAGGCGCGTCTGATCGAGAAGATCGCCGAGCTGGTCAAGGAGAAGAAGCTCGAAGGCATCACCGAGCTGCGCGACGAGTCCGACAAGGACGGTATGCGCGTCGTGATCGAGCTGCGTCGTGGCGAAGTGCCTGAGGTGATCCTCAACAACCTCTACGCCCAGACCCAGCTGCAAAGCGTGTTCGGTATCAACGTCGTGGCCCTGATCGACGGTCGCCCGCGCATCCTGAACCTCAAGGATCTGCTGGAAGCCTTCGTCCGTCACCGTCGCGAAGTCGTGACCCGCCGCACCGTGTTCGAACTGCGCAAGGCCCGCGAGCGCGGCCACATCCTGGAAGGCCAGGCGGTTGCGCTGTCGAACATCGACCCGGTCATCGCCCTGATCAAGGCTTCGCCGACCCCGTCGGAAGCCAAGGAAGCGCTGATCAAGATGCCGTGGGAATCCAGCGCCGTGGTGGCGATGGTTGAACGCGCCGGCGCTGATTCCTGCCGTCCCGAGACCCTCGACCCGCAATACGGTCTGCGCGACGGCAAGTACTTCCTGTCGCCGGAACAGGCCCAGGCCATCCTCGAACTGCGCCTGCACCGCCTGACCGGTCTGGAGCACGAGAAGCTGCTGGCCGAGTACCAGGAGATCCTCAACCAGATCGGCGAGCTGATCCGCATCCTCAACAGCGCCGTGCGCCTGATGGAAGTGATCCGCGAAGAACTGGAAGTGATCCGCGCCGAATACGGCGACGTGCGCCGCACCGAAATCCTCGATGCGCGTCTCGACCTGACCCTGGGTGACATGATCCCGGAAGAAGAGCGCGTCGTGACCATCTCCCACGGTGGCTATGCCAAGACCCAGCCATTGGCTGCGTACCAGGCCCAGCGTCGTGGCGGTAAAGGCAAATCGGCTACCGGCGTCAAGGATGAGGACTACATCGCTCACCTGCTGGTCGCCAACAGCCACACCACGCTGCTGCTGTTCTCCAGCAAGGGCAAGGTGTACTGGCTGAAAACCTACGAAATCCCGGAAGCCTCCCGTGCCGCCCGTGGGCGTCCGCTGGTCAACCTGCTGCCGCTGGACAGTGATGAGTACATCACCACCATGCTGCCGGTCGATGAATACACCGAAGGTCACTTCATCTTCATGGCCACCGCCAAGGGCACCGTGAAGAAGACCCCGCTGGAATCCTTCAGTCGTCAACGCAGCGTGGGCCTGATCGCCCTGGAGCTGGATGAAGGCGACGTGTTGATCTCCGCAGCCATCACCGATGGCGAGCGTGAAGTCATGCTGTTCTCCGATGGCGGCAAAGTGACGCGCTTCAAAGAGTCCGACGTGCGTGCCATGGGCCGTACCGCCCGCGGTGTGCGTGGGATGCGCCTGCCGGAAGGGCAGAAGCTGATTTCCATGTTGATCCCGGAAGAAGGCAGCCAGATACTCACCGCTTCGGCGCGTGGTTATGGCAAGCGCACCGCCATCAGCGAGTTCCCGGAGTACAAGCGTGGCGGCCAGGGCGTTATTGCCATGGTCAGCAACGACCGCAACGGCCGTCTGGTTGGCGCGGTACAGGTACTCGATGGCGAGGAGATCATGTTGATTTCCGACCAGGGCACCCTGGTGCGTACCCGTGTCGCTGAAGTATCGAGCCTGGGCCGTAACACCCAGGGCGTGACGCTGATCAAGCTGGCCAACGACGAAACGCTGGTTGGCTTGGAACGCGTCCAGGAACCGTCGGAAGTCGAAGGCGAAGAGCTGGAAGGCGAGGCATTTGACGGCGAGGTGATCGCAACCGGCGATGACAGCGTCGACGAGCCGACCCTCGACGCTGCCGCAGACGAAGAAGAACCGCAGGAATAAGCGGACAAACAGGGGGGCGGATGAAGATTCGCCCCTTGTTGTTTGTCACCTTTGAAATATCAATGCTCCCCCTGTAGGAGCGGGCTTGCCCGCGAAAATCGTCAACGATAACGCGTGCATCCTGGATAAACGCGGTGATCTTGCGTTTTTCGCGGGCAAGCCCGCTCCTACAGGCAGCGTTAGCAGTTAATATTCGATTTATTGCACCACCCCCACCAGATCAGAGTGAGATTGGATGTGAGCAAGAGAGCCTATAACTTCTGTGCCGGTCCCGCGGCGCTTCCTGAAGCAGTCCTGCAGCGCGCGCAGGGTGAACTCCTCGATTGGCATGGAAAAGGCCTCTCTGTGATGGAAATGAGCCATCGCAGTGATGAGTTCGTGTCCATCGCCACCAAGGCCGAGCAGGACCTGCGCGACTTGCTGGACATTCCCTCCGACTACAAGGTGCTGTTCCTGCAGGGCGGCGCGAGCCAGCAGTTCGCCCAGGTGCCGCTGAACCTGCTGCCCGAAGACGGCACGGCCGATTACATCGACACCGGTATCTGGTCGCAGAAAGCCATCGAAGAAGCTGCGCGCTACGGCAACGTCAACGTCGCCGGTACCGCCAAGCCTTACGATTACTTCGCGATTCCAGGTCAGAACGAGTGGAAGCTGTCGAAGGACGCGGCCTACGTACACTACGTGGCCAACGAAACCATCGGCGGCCTGGAATTCGACTGGGTGCCGCAAGTGGGTGACGTGCCGCTGGTGTGCGACATGTCTTCGGACATTCTCTCGCGGCCGATCGATGTGTCCAAGTACGGCATGATCTACGCCGGCGCGCAGAAGAACATCGGCCCGAGCGGCATCCTGGTCAACATCGTCCGTGAAGACCTGCTCGGTCGCGCCCGCTCGCTGTGCCCGACCATGCTCAACTACAAGGTCGCGGCCGACAACGGCTCGATGTACAACACGCCGCCGGCGTTTGCCTGGTACCTCTCGGGCCTGGTGTTCGAGTGGCTCAAAGAGCAGGGCGGCGTTGCCGCCATGGGCAAGCTCAACGAAGTGAAGAAGCGCACCCTGTACGACTTCATCGACGCCAGCGGTTTGTACAGCAACCCGATCAACCTGACCGACCGCTCGTGGATGAACGTACCGTTCCGCCTGGCCGACGACCGTCTGGACAAGCCGTTCCTGGCCGGTGCCGAGGCGCGCGGCCTGCTGAACCTCAAGGGTCACCGTTCGGTGGGCGGCATGCGCGCCTCCATCTATAACGCTGTCGATATCAATGCCATCAACGCGTTGGTGGCCTACATGGCAGAGTTCGAAAAGGAACACGGCTAATGTCTGAGCAAGAACTCAAGGCCCTGCGTGTACGCATTGACAGCCTGGACGAGAAAGTCCTGGAGCTGATCAGTGAGCGCGCGCGCTGTGCCCAGGAAGTGGCGCGGGTGAAGATGGCGTCCCTGGCGGAAGGCGAAGTGCCGGTGTTCTACCGTCCGGAGCGTGAAGCTCAGGTGCTCAAGCGCGTGATGGAGCGCAACAAGGGACCGTTGGGTAACGAAGAGATGGCGCGGTTGTTCCGTGAAATCATGTCTTCCTGCCTGGCGCTCGAGCAGCCGCTGAAAGTGGCTTACCTCGGCCCGGAAGGCACCTTCACCCAGGCGGCGGCGATGAAGCACTTCGGTCACGCGGTGATCAGCAAGCCGATGGCAGCGATCGACGAAGTGTTCCGTGAAGTGGCGGCCGGCGCGGTGAATTTTGGCGTGGTGCCGGTGGAAAACTCCACCGAAGGCGCGGTCAACCACACCCTGGACAGCTTCCTTGAGCACGACATGGTGATCTGCGGCGAAGTCGAGCTGCGCATCCACCACCATTTGCTGGTGGGTGAAAACACCAAGACCGACAGCATCAGCCGTATCTACTCCCACGCCCAGTCCCTGGCCCAGTGCCGCAAGTGGCTGGATGCCCATTACCCGAATGTCGAGCGCGTGGCGGTGTCCAGCAACGCCGAAGCGGCCAAGCGGGTCAAGGGTGAGTGGAACTCGGCGGCGATTGCCGGCGATATGGCGGCGGGCCTGTACGGCCTGACGCGCCTGGCCGAAAAAATCGAAGACCGCCCGGACAACTCCACGCGCTTCTTGATGATCGGCAGCCAGGAAGTGCCGCCGACTGGCGACGACAAGACCTCGATCATCGTCTCCATGAGCAACAAGCCCGGCGCGCTGCATGAACTGCTGGTGCCGTTCCACGACAACGGGATTGACCTGACGCGCATCGAGACTCGTCCTTCGCGCAGCGGTAAATGGACCTACGTGTTTTTTATCGACTTCATCGGCCATCACCGTGATCCGCTGGTCAAAAGCGTGCTCGAGAAAATCAGTCAGGAAGCCGTGGCACTCAAGGTGCTGGGCTCTTACCCGAAAGCGGTTTTGTGAGGCGTTAACATGAGTGGCAACTTCCTCGCCCTGGCGCAGCCGGGCGTGCAACAACTGTCGCCTTACGTTCCAGGCAAGCCTGTGGACGAGCTGGCGCGTGAGTTGAACCTGGACCCGGCGAAGATCGTCAAGCTGGCCAGTAACGAGAACCCTCTGGGTCCAAGCCCCAAGGTGCTGGCGGCGATTCGTGAAGAACTGGCCGAGCTGACCCGTTATCCGGATGGCAACGGTTTTGCCCTCAAGTCCCTGCTGGCGCAGAAGTGCGGGGTCGAGCTGAATCAGGTGACCCTGGGCAACGGCTCCAACGACATTCTTGAACTGGTCGGTCGTGCCTATCTGGCGCCCGGCCTGAACGCCGTGTTCAGCGAGCACGCGTTTGCGGTCTACCCGATCGTCACCCAGGCCGTCGGTGCCGATGCGCGGGTGATTCCTGCCAAGGACTGGGGTCACGACCTGCCGGCCATGCTGGCGGCGATCGATGCACAGACCCGCGTCGTGTTTATCGCCAACCCGAACAACCCGACCGGCACCTGGTTCGATGCACAGGCACTGAACGACTTCCTACAGGATGTGCCGGAACATGTGCTGGTGGTGCTGGACGAGGCCTACATCGAGTACGCCGAAGGCAGCGACCTGCCCGACGGCCTGGATTTCCTCGCGGCCTACCCGAACCTGCTGGTCTCGCGCACGTTCTCCAAGGCTTATGGCCTGGCGTCGCTGCGCGTCGGCTACGGCCTGTCGACGGCGGTGGTGGCCGATGTGCTCAACCGTGTGCGTCAGCCGTTCAACGTCAACAGCCTTGCCCTGGCGGCGGCCTGCGCAGCGTTGCAGGATGCCGAGTACCTGGAAGAAGGGCGTCGCATCAACGAAAGCGGCATGCTGCAGTTGCAGGCAGGCTTTCGTGAGCTGGGCCTGGGCTGGATTCCGTCCAAGGGCAACTTCATCTGCGTCGATCTCGGCCAAGTGGCGGCCCCGGTGTTCCAGGGCTTGCTGCGCGAAGGCGTGATCGTGCGTCCGGTGGCCAACTACGGCATGCCGAACCACCTGCGCATCACCGTCGGTCTGCCGGCTGAGAACAGCCGCTTCCTGGAGGCGCTGGCCAAGGTTCTGGCCCGTGGTTGATGTCACTGCATTGCAACCTGCTGTGCCTATGATCGGTCGCCTGGTGGTGGTCGGTCTGGGGTTGATCGGTGGTTCCTTCGCCAAGGGCCTGCGTGAGAGCGGGTTGTGTGGCGAAGTGGTCGGCGTGGACCTGGACCCGCAATCGTGCAAGTTGGCGGTTGAGCTGGGTGTCGTCGATCGCTGTGAAACCGACCTGGCGCGCGCATGCCAGGGCGCCGATGTGATCCAGCTCGCCGTGCCGATCCTGGCCATGGAGAAGTTGCTGGCGGTGCTGGCCGGCATGGACCTCGGCCAGGCGATCCTCACCGACGTCGGCAGTGCCAAGGGCAATGTGGTGCGGGCGGCGCAGCAGGCGTTTGGCGAGATGCCCGCGCGTTTTGTGCCGGGCCATCCGATTGCCGGTTCCGAGCAGAGCGGGGTGGAAGCGTCCAATGCGCAGTTGTTCCGTCGGCATAAAGTGATTCTGACGCCGCTGGCGCAAACCGATCCGGCGGCCTTGGCCGTGGTCGACCGTCTGTGGCGCGAGCTGGGCGCGGATGTCGAGCATATGCAGGTCGAGCGCCACGACGAAGTGCTGGCGGCGACCAGTCATCTGCCCCATCTGCTGGCGTTCGGATTGGTGGATTCGTTGGCCAAACGCAACGAAAACCTCGAGATTTTCCGCTATGCCGCCGGTGGCTTTCGCGATTTCACGCGGATCGCCGGCAGCGACCCGGTGATGTGGCACGACATCTTCCTCGCCAACCGCGAGGCCGTGTTGCGCACCCTGGACACCTTCCGCAGCGACCTTGACGCCTTGCGCGACGCGGTCGATGCCGGGGATGGCCACCAATTATTGGGCGTGTTTACCCGTGCGCGGGTGGCGCGTGAACATTTCAGCAAGATCCTGGCACGCCGGGCCTACATGGAAACCGCAGTGAACGCCGACGACCTGACTTTCCTCGCCAACCCGGGCGGCCGCTTGAGCGGGCGTATCCGGGTGCCGGGCGACAAGTCGATCTCCCATCGGTCGATCATGCTCGGTTCGTTGGCCGAGGGCGTGACCGAAGTCGAAGGTTTCCTTGAGGGTGAAGATGCCCTGGCGACCTTGCAGGCGTTTCGCGACATGGGCGTGGTGATCGAGGGGCCGCACCACGGGCGCGTGACCATTCATGGTGTCGGGCTTCATGGTTTGAAGCCGGCGCCGGGGCCGATTTATCTCGGTAACTCCGGCACCTCCATGCGCCTGCTGTCCGGTTTGCTCGCCGCACAGGTCTTCGACAGCGTGCTGACCGGCGATGCTTCGTTGTCCAAGCGCCCGATGAACCGCGTGGCCGAGCCGCTGCGGAAGATGGGCGCGGTGATCGAAACCGGGCCGGAAGGGCGCCCACCGCTGACCATCCGTGGTGGCCAGAAGTTGAAAGGCCTGACGTATGTGCTGCCGATGGCCAGTGCGCAGGTCAAATCCTGCCTGCTGCTGGCGGGCCTGTATGCCGAGGGCAAGACGTCCGTCACCGAGCCGGCACCGACCCGCGACCATACCGAGCGCATGCTGCGCGGTTTCGGTTATCCGGTAGAGGTCGTGGGTGCAACGGCGACGGTCGAGTCGGGCCATGCGCTGGTCGCCACCCATATCGAAGTGCCGGGGGATATTTCCTCGTCGGCATTTTTCCTGGTGGCGGCGTCAATCGCGGAAGGTTCCGAGCTGTTGCTGGAACATGTCGGCATCAATCCGACGCGCACCGGGGTGATCGATATCCTGCGGCTGATGGGCGCGGATATCAGCCTGGAAAACCCGCGCGAAGTGGGCGGCGAACCGGTGGCCGACCTGCGGGTGCGGGCGGCCGCGTTGAAAGGGATCGAGATCCCCGAAGCGCTGGTGCCGTTGGCAATCGATGAATTTCCTGTGCTGTTTGTGGCTGCTGCCTGCGCTGAAGGGCGAACCGTCCTGCGTGGTGCACAAGAATTGCGGGTCAAGGAGTCCGACCGTATCCAGGTCATGGCCGACGGTCTGCTCGCCCTTGGCGTGAAGTGTGAACCCACCCCCGATGGGATTATCATTGACGGTGGCCTGATGGGCGGTGGCGAAGTGCATGCCCATGGCGATCACCGGATCGCCATGGCGTTCAGCGTGGCTTCGCTGCGGGCAACGGCGCCGATTCGTATCCGTGACTGCGCCAATGTTGCTACGTCTTTTCCGAACTTTCTTACACTGTGTGCCCAAGTCGGCATCCGTGTTGCCCAAGAGGCTCAATTGTGAATATCAAAGCACCGGTGATTACCATCGACGGGCCAAGCGGCTCGGGCAAAGGCACGATCGCCGGCATCCTGGCCAAGCGCCTGGGCTGGTGCCTGCTGGATTCCGGCGCGCTGTACCGCCTGCTGGCATTTGCCGCCCGCAACCACGGCGTCGACCTCACCAACGAAGAATCCCTGAAGCTGCTGGCGGCGCACCTTGATGTGCAGTTCGTCGCTGCGACGGAAGGTCATCCCCAGCGCATCATCCTGGAAGGAGACGATGTGACCGATGACCTGCGTAACGAACAAGTCGGTTCCTGGGCCTCCCAGGTTGCCGCGCTGCCGGCCGTGCGTGATGCGCTGCTGCAGCGCCAGCGGGCGTTTCAGGAGCCGCCGGGCCTGGTAGCCGATGGCCGCGACATGGGCACGGTGGTATTTCCCGAGGCGCCGCTGAAGATTTTCCTGACCGCCAGTGCCGAGGAGCGGGCGCGTCGCCGCTACTTGCAGTTGAAGGGCAAAGTGGATGGTGTTAGTCTGTCGAGTCTGCTAGATGAGATCCGTGCACGCGACGAGCGTGATACCCAGCGCGCAGTAGCCCCGCTCAAGCCGGCGGCTGATGCCATACAGCTGGATTCCACGGAGTTGTCCATCGAGCAGGTGCTGGAACGCATCTTGAGTGAAATCGCTATTCGCGATATCGCCGGGTGACCAAGAAGTCTGCAGGGGACCAGTCATAGTCCTGCGGTGCTTCTTTTAATTGAAACTAACCCACACCGTCTGGGGCGTGGAGATGGGCGTATTCTTCGCCCTTATCAACAGGAATTAAAATGAGCGAAAGCTTTGCGGAACTCTTTGAAGAAAGCCTAAAAACCCTGAACCTTCAGGCAGGCTCCATCATCACCGGTGTTATCGTTGATATCGATTACCAAGCTCGCTGGGTAACCGTTCACGCTGGTCTGAAGTCTGAAGCACTCATCCCGCTTGAGCAGTTCTACAACGACGCTGGCGATCTGACTATCAATGTCGGTGACGAAGTTCACGTTGCTCTGGACTCGGTTGAAGACGGTTTCGGTGAAACCAAGCTGTCCCGTGAAAAAGCCAAGCGCGCTGAATGCTGGATTGTTCTCGAAGCAGCCTTCGCAGCTGAAGAAGTGGTCAAGGGCGTTATCAACGGTAAGGTTAAAGGCGGCTTCACTGTCGACGTTAACGGCATCCGTGCGTTCCTGCCAGGTTCTTTGGTCGACGTCCGTCCAGTGCGCGACACCACGCACCTGGAAGGCAAGGAACTCGAATTCAAGGTCATCAAGCTCGATCAGAAACGCAACAACGTTGTCGTTTCCCGTCGCAGCGTCCTGGAAGCAGAGAACTCCGCCGAGCGTGAAGCTCTGCTGGAATCCCTGCAGGAAGGCCAACAAGTCAAAGGTATCGTCAAGAACCTCACCGATTACGGCGCATTCGTCGATCTGGGTGGCGTCGATGGCCTGCTGCACATTACCGACATGGCTTGGAAACGTATCAAGCATCCTTCCGAAATCGTCAACGTTGGCGACGAGATCGATGTCAAGGTTCTGAAATACGATCGCGAACGCAACCGTGTTTCCCTGGGCCTGAAGCAACTGGGTGAAGATCCATGGGTCGCTATCAAAGCCCGTTACCCAGAAAGCACCCGCGTGACCGCGCGTGTTACCAACCTGACTGACTACGGCTGCTTCGCTGAGCTGGAAGAAGGCGTTGAAGGCCTGGTACACGTTTCCGAAATGGACTGGACCAACAAAAACATCCACCCTTCGAAAGTCGTACAAGTCGGCGACGAAGTGGAAGTTATGGTTCTGGACATCGACGAAGAGCGTCGTCGTATCTCCCTGGGCATCAAGCAGTGCAAATCTAACCCATGGGAAGATTTCTCTGGCCAGTTCAACAAGGGCGATAAAATCTCCGGCACCATCAAGTCGATCACCGATTTCGGTATCTTCATTGGTCTGGACGGCGGCATCGACGGCCTGGTTCACCTGTCCGACATCTCCTGGAACGAAGTGGGCGAAGAAGCTGTTCGTCGCTTCAAGAAGGGCGACGAGCTGGACACCGTTATCCTGTCGGTTGACCCAGAGCGCGAGCGCATCTCCCTGGGCATCAAGCAACTGGAAAGCGATCCGTTCTCCGAGTACGTTCAAGAGAACGACAAAGGCGCAATCGTTAAAGGCATCGTGAAAGAAGTTGACGCTAAAGGCGCCATCATCACCCTGGCCGACGATATCGAAGCGACTCTGAAAGCCTCCGAAATCAGCCGTGACCGCGTTGAAGACGCGCGCAACGTTCTGAAAGAAGGCGAAGAAGTAGAAGCCAAGATCATCAGCGTTGACCGCAAGAGCCGCGTAATCCAGCTCTCCATCAAGTCGAAAGACGATGCTGAAGAGAAAGAAGCCATCCAGAGCCTGCGCGACAAGCCAGCTACCTCTGAGCCTTCTGCTGGTCCTACCACTCTGGGCGACCTGCTGCGTGCACAAATGGAAAAACAGAACTAAGTTCTGTCAGACCATAGAAAAAGGGCGACTTCGGTCGCCCTTTTTTGTGCCTGAAATTTGTTGAATCAACAACTTGGAGCCACGTAGAGCTGATCGGTGTCAGAACTGATTATAGTCTTTGGATAAGCTATTCCCGTGTTGCTGATTCAGTAAGGATTTTCAATGAACAGGCTCATCTTCGTGTTCGCAATGGCCATGCTTGCAGGTTGCGCCGCCACCAATGCCAAGACTCACGCACGGCATGGCGTCAGTGGCATCGAGATCGACTGCTCAGGCTTGGGCTCCAACTGGGAGAAGTGCGAGAAGCGCGCGGCTCGAGAGTGCAAGATGCAGGGGTACAAGGTCGTCACAAGGTCCAGTGACGCCAAGGACGAGGAAGGGGATTACTTGTTCGGCTGGAACCCGGCAGGCGCCGTTACCCGCACGATGCTGGTGATCTGCAATTGAGCGCGTAAGCGCTTGATAGTGAAGTCGATCTGGCGTGTAGATAAGTTATTGGATGGGCTGTTCAAATTCATCAAGTCATGCTAAAACCTTTGAAGCGCTTTTCCTAGCTGCTTGAAAAAGAAGGGAAAAATATGACGAAGTCGGAGTTGATCGAACGAATTGTCACCCATCAAGGGCTGCTCTCATCCAAGGATGTGGAGCTGGCCATCAAGACCATGCTTGAACAAATGTCCCAATGCCTGGCTACGGGCGATCGTATTGAGATCCGAGGGTTTGGTAGCTTCTCGCTACACTACCGCGCCCCGCGCGTAGGCCGTAACCCTAAGACCGGGCAATCCGTCAGCCTGGACGGCAAGTTCGTGCCTCACTTCAAGCCGGGCAAGGAATTGCGTGATCGAGTGAACGAAGACGAAGAAGAAAACGTCTGAGTGTCTTTAGGGTAGGAGAAGATTATGCGTGGAATTAAGCGCGCCGTGGTGTTGCTGACAGTGCTGGTGGTCGCACTGGTGGTTATAGCGTTTGTGCTCGAAAACCAGCAGGGCGTGTCTCTCTCGTTCCTTGGCCTGGCGACCGGGCAGATGCCGGTGTCGGTGTTCGTGACCGTGGCGTTGATTGTCGGCATGCTGATAGGGCCGTTGTTGGGCGTATTGGTGCGCAGTCGCCGTCATAAGTCGACCCCTGCAGGGCGTGCCTAGGGAGCTCTCTCCCGTTCCACAAAAATCGCATGCATGCTGAGACAACCGCTCGTCAGAAAACTGCCCTAAAATAGCCCGTCAATTTCAGCGCCACCTTGTAATGATGCGGCCGCCCTCAAGTAAAAAATCCGCGGATTCATTGGGTTTCAGCTCGTAGATTCGGAAAGTCCTTTCTGTTTTCACTCTCCTTGGACGTGCTGCATCAGGGCTACCCCTACACCTGTAGGAAAAGCCTACCGCTCATGTCAAGACTTGTAATATGTCAGAGAGATGGCAAAATGAAATCTGTTCTCGATAACAGGCATTTTGTGCGCTCAAAATTTGGCAGAGACGCTGGGTTTTGACGGTCATCTAATTAGAATAAAAAAGACACAATTTTGTCTGCATAACGAGCCCGCAGTTTCTTTTTGAAGGCAGGTTTTTGTTGTGAGTAGTAGTTTTCGCGCGCCTCCAGTTCCCCCGTCCGATGAAGTTGATTTCGTAGCTCTCTTCGATGCCGTTTGGCAGCAAAAAAAATTAGTTGCGCTTTTCACGTTTGGCGCGTTGGTGATCGCGGGTGCCTATGCGTTTTTAGCTAAACCTGAGTATCAGGTGAGCAGCGTACTCAGGCCTGCCGCTATTAACGAGCTGGACTCATTGAATCGCTCAGAAATTTATAAGCTTCCTCCTAGAGAAGCCCTGATAAAGGTAGGTTCCTCTTTAGAGTCTTACGACACTCGTTTGGCTTTTTTTCGCGCAAATCAGAAACTATTTAAAGAATTTGAGCGCCCAGGGCGAACGCTTGAGCAAAGTTTTGAAGAGTTTAATCGAAATTCAATTAGCTTGTCTCTTCCTGATCCCAAGAAGTCCGATGCGCTTAGTTCATATATTCGAATTGAAATGAACTACCCTGCTGGGGTCGATGGAGTATCCATACTCAATGGTTTTGTTGAGTATGCCATTTCAAATGAGAAAGAACAGGTTGCTGCAGATTTAGAAGTTATTGTTAAGAATCGTCTTAACGAGTTGGCTGAGAAACTCAATGCAGCACGCGCTGGCTATGATAATGATAAGAGCGCCAGGATCGCCTCATTACAAGAGGCGAGCAATTTACGTAAGGCGCAACTGCGTGATGAGCTAAATGCACTGCGTGCACAGTTGAAAATGGAGCGCGTGAGTAGGGTGGCTCAATTAAGTGAGGCTATTGGGATTGCCAAGTCTTTAGGGATAAAGAAGCCGACGACGCCATCCTCCCTAGGAGAAGCTGATCGAGGCGGTGCAGCCAATATGATGCGCACTGAAGTCAATAATCAACAAATTCCTTTGTACTTTATGGGTACAGACGCGCTAGAGGCAGAGCGCGGTGCACTGCAGCAGCGTAAGTCTGATGATTTTACTGCCAGACGTATAGGTGAAATAGCCAAAGAGTTACAATTGCTTGAGAAGAACCGCGAGGTAGAGGTTCTCAATAGTCGCCAAAACGAAGATATATTCTTGGCGGGTGTTCAGCCTCTGCGCGCTGAGGCCGTACGTTTGCGTAATTTGAATATTGATATCAGTCGCTTGAAATTGGTGACAATCGATAAGCAGGCGTTAGAGCCGCTCAGTCCCGTTAAGCCCAATAGGAAGCTAGTCTTGATAATTGGCCTTGTTCTCGGCTTGGGACTAGGGGTTGGTATTGCGATGGTGCGTTACGTAATTGGCCGGCGACAGACAGCTGTAACGCAGCTTTCACGGGTCGATCATTAGTTGCCACTGCACGCGGTGTTGGGCCTTCGGGTGTGCTGTATCGGGAGCGTGTTTGGAGGCTTTCGGCCTTCTTGCGCGGTAAGTGTTTTGCTTGCCATTTGGCTATCTTAGGTAACGAAAGCGGCGGCGGGGCCGTATAATGTCGCACTTGGGGAGGCTGAAGGTTGGCAGGTCGTCCCATCGCTATCGAATGGAATCAGGTGCGCCAGCTTTTGCCTTCCAGAAATATGCTCAACGAGGTTCGTCGGCATGGCTATGAATGCAAGCTCGACTGATAGGCAGTGGTCTTTATTTTTGGAGCTACATATGCGTTTATCGTGTAGCGATTTGAGTGTTTGGCGTATACGGCGCTTGCCGCGTATCGGTGTCGACGCGAGTGCTGCTGCGCGACGAGGAAGTCAGGCTCTTCGAGGACTCTTTGCTCATGAACGATCGAACGAATGGATGCAGTGAGCGGTCATATGAGCCACCAGACGTTTTCAATCTTTCTGGGCATATTAACATGCAGGCATGTAGGTGCGGACTGGAGCTCAAAGAAATTCGTGTTCTTTGAGTCTGATTGGCTGTGGATAGTGGCACCAGGAGGGGTCTGGTAGCCAGGAATGATAGGATATCTGACAATCATAGATGTCACTGAGCGTCGCTGCGAGTTTGAGCACTCTACCCGAGGCGATGTGATCCAATTTTGGCGTAGATGGAGATCGAAAAACCAATGAAAGGTATTGTTTTGGCCGGCGGCTCAGGGACGCGTCTTTATCCTATTACAAAGGGTGTTTCCAAACAGTTGTTGCCTGTCTACGATAAGCCGATGATTTACTATCCGCTGTCTGTTTTTTTTCTGGCCGGTATCCGTGACATATTGCTTATAAGTACACCCGTTGATATCGATGGTTTCAAGCGTCTTTTGGGTGATGGGAGCGATTTTGGTGTATCCATCAGCTACGCGGTCCAGCCGGAGCCGGATGGCTTGGCGCAAGCGTTTATTATAGGTGAAGAGTTCATTGGGTCGGATTCAGTTTGCCTGGTTCTGGGCGACAATATTTTTTATGGTCAAGGCTTCAGCCCGATGTTGCGTTCAGCCGCCGGGAAGACCAGCGGTGCAAGTGTATTTGGATATCAGGTCAAAGACCCGGAGCGTTTTGGAGTCGTGGAATTTGATAACCGGCAACGGGCGCTGTCGATAGAGGAAAAGCCGCTGAAGCCAAAATCAAATTTTGCGGTAACCGGACTTTACTTTTACGACAATGATGTTGTGGAAATTGCAAAGCAAGTGAAGCCATCTTCCCGTGGTGAGCTTGAGATCACCAGCATCAACCAGGCATACCTCGAGAGGGGGGACTTGCGGGTGGAGCTTCTTGGTCGTGGTTTTGCCTGGCTGGACACAGGCACCCACGAAAGTTTGCTGGAAGCGGCTCATTTTGTTGAAACGCTAGAAAAACGCCAAGGGTATAAAGTCGCCTGTCTTGAAGAAATTGCATTCAATAACGGTTGGTTGACCGCGGAGCAATTAATTCAAATTGGCACAGGCATCAGTAAGAATGCGTATGGTCAATATTTGTTAAGTATTGCACAAGCTCATCAATAAGGTTATGACACGCTGACTTTGCGTGGGGAGGTGCTGTGGCATATTTAACGTATGAAGAACTTCAAGAGCTGGGCTTTAAGTCGTTGGGGAAAGACGTAAAGGTCAGCGATAAAGCCAGCATCTATAATGCTGACCAAATTGAGATAGGTGATTACTCCAGGATTGACGACTTTTGTGTTATTTCTGGGAAGGTCGTAATTGGAAAGTATAATCACATTACCCCTATGTGCCTCGTTGCCGGCGGTGTTCCTGGTGTGTATTTTGCCGATTTCTGTACACTGGCCTATGGCGTAAAGATTTTTTCGCAGTCAGATGACTATAGCGGCGAAACTCTTACTAATTCACTATTGCCAAAAAAATACAAAAATGAATTTTTTAGTGCGGTGCATGTAGGTCGGCATTCCATCATCGGGGCAGGTGCAACGATTTTTCCTGGTGTTACGATTGCTGAAGGGTGCGCAGTGGGGGCTCAGGCTCTAATGCTTAAAAGCACTGAGCCGTGGGGTATCTATCTAGGTGTTCCCGCTCGCAGAGTAAAAGAACGAAAGCAAGACTTATTGAAGCTAGAAGCTGAGTTTTTTAAAGAGAAAAGTAATGATTCCATTTAACCGACCTCCCTATACTGGCAATGAAGATCAATATGTTCTTGCTGCCATGAGAAGTGAAAAAATGTCCGGTGATGGCGAGTTCTCATCGCTTTGCCAGAAGTGGTTCGAGGAAATGCTGGGGTGTAAGAAGTTTCTTCTTACACCTTCGTGTACACAGGCACTGGAAATGGCGGCGCTGCTGATTGATATTCAGCCTGGCGACGAAGTTATCATGCCAAGTTATACATTTGTAAGTACGGCTAATGCATTTGTACTACGTGGTGCGCGTATTGTATTTGTTGATATTCGCCCTGACACGATGAACATGGATGAAGCACTAATCGAAGCTGCTATTACGGATAAAACCAAAGCCATAGTGCCCGTTCATTATGCAGGCGTTGCTTGTGAAATGGATGTCATTATGGATATAGCGTCCCGCCATAACCTCTTTGTGATTGAGGATGCGGCTCAGGCAATGATGTCAACCTATAAAGGTCGCCCACTGGGCACCATTGGCCATCTTGCCGCATTCAGCTTTCATGAAACTAAAAATTATACCAGTGCCGGTGAAGGTGGAGGCTTAATCATCAATGATGAGAAGTTCTCGATTCGCGCCGAAATTATTCGTGAGAAAGGCACTAATAGAAATCAGTATTTTCGTGGAATGGTTGATAAGTACAGTTGGGTAGATGTCGGAAGTAGTTACCTTCCTTCGGATATACAAGCAGCTTATTTGTGGGGGCAACTTGAAAAGTGCAGTTCGATCAATGAACTTCGTTTGAGGATATGGGGGCAGTATAAAACCGGCTTGCAATGTCTGGAGGATGCCTGCAAGTTGACTTTGCCGACTATTCCGCAAAACTGTCAGCATAACGGGCATATGTTCTACATTAAAGTTGATTGTCTGGAAACCCGGGCAGGACTTCTCTCTTATCTTAAAGATAAGGGTGTCGGGGCGGTTTTTCATTATGTTCCTCTGCATTCTGCACTGGCAGGCGAGAAATTCAGTCGTTTCGTAGGAAAGGATCAATTTACCACCTGTGAAAGTGAGAAGTTGATACGTCTTCCCGTCTGGTATGGTTTGAGCGACGCAGATGTAAAAACTGTGATTGATGCAGTAAAAGAGTATTTTAGTACCCTTTGATTTTAGGGGGGAGCTGAAGAATCCTGAGAAGTAGGTGGGTTTGTGTCTGGTTTAATTAGTGCTATGTGGACAGGTTTTGCACATTTGACAAAGATACTTGCCGGCTTCATAGTTTTGAAGTTGGTTGCTGTATACTTGGGAGCCGCAGGTTTGGGAAGCCTCGGCCAGTTGATGAGCTTTGTTACCATTTTATCGCTCATTGCTGGTGGTGGCATAACTAATGCGGTTATTAAGTATGTTGCCGAATATAGGCAGACACCGTCGAAGATGCTCCAGTTTGTTTCTGGCGCCTTTTCATACGCCACCTATTTCTCAGTTGTTATCTTGGTAATATGCACGCTCTTTTCTACAACGATCGCCAAAGTCGTACTGGGGAACGCAGACAATGCCTGGGTTATTGTATTTGTAGGCGTTGCGCAGTTTGGCTTTGCTATGACAAATCTGATCGTTGGTGTAGTAAATGGGTTGAAGGAAACTAAGGTTTTTGCAGTAATACAGATTTCAGGCGGTTTGATAGCGATACCTATTGCCTGGGCTCTGATCGCCAATTGGGGATGGGAGGGGGCAGCAATCGCACTATGCGCAATTGTTGTGATTCCCCTGGTTCCGGCATTGGTCGTTTTTTTTCGATCGGGTTTCAAAGGCAATGTAAAACTTCTACCTGTGCGTAAGCTCCCAGTGCGCGTACTTGCCCCCTTTTCGCTTATGTTGTTTACCAGTGCGGTTGCATTTCCGATTGTGGAGATGATCGTAAGAAATAGTCTGATTACGCATGAAGGTTACTACCAGGCTGGGCTATGGCAGGGGGCGATAAAGTTATCCAGTGCCTACCTCGGATTTTTCAGTATGTTTCTGGGCTTTTATTTTATGCCCTTGATTTCCGAACAGCATGACAAAACGATTATAGGTCGATTAGTTTTCAAGTACTTGGCATTTGTCATGGCTTTGTTTGTGTTTGGAGGGGCTGTTCTCTATTTTGGGCGCTCTTACATTATCCCATTGGCACTCTCCTCTGATTTCAAAGGGTTGGAAAAGCTGATTATTTATCAGTTATCAGGCGACTTTTTCAGAATATCAGCTTATGTAATAGGTTACGTTGCTGTCGCAAAAGCGGCAACCAGACTCTATATTTCTGCTGAGGTCTTCCAAAGCGTGGTGTTCCTCATCGCTGTGTTTACCCTGATGGGAATGTATGGTGGCGTTCAGAGCGTCATGCTGGCCTACATGGTAACGTATATAATCTACTTCATTGTTTGTCTGCTGTGCTTTCGGCTGTATTTGGTGAAAGCAGCCTAACCCTGTGATGATATTAATTTGATGTTGGAGATGTTATGAAAAAGGTCCTTTTTGTTCAGTCGTCACTAGGGTTGGGCGGTATAGAAACGTTTTTTGTACGGTTGGTTAAAGAGCTTAATAAGAAGGGAGTTCGCCCTCAGTTTGTTTTTTTGTATAAAAAAATCATCAATCCAAAATTGCTTGAGCAGCTTGAAAAGCATGCAGATGTATATTATTGGCAGGATCTGCTCGCTTTTTCCAGCGAGGCGCTCGGGGAGAAAGGCCGGTTAATGTTTCCGCTGAGTGTTTCCAAGGTGAGTGCCTTGTTCTCTGAGTGCGAAGCTGTACACGTCTCTAATGCATTGACCTACCTGTGTGCACAGCGCTTGGCAGCGTGCCTCCCGCAAAAGGTTAAATGCGTTTTCGGTATTTATCATACAAATGAATTGGCCTGGGGCGGTAATAAGCTTCCTGTTTATGAAGGTTTTTTTAGAAAAAAAATATTCGCTGCGCCGCCTATGTTTTTGTTCTTTAATCAGTCCTCTGTTGACAAAACGGCCAAGAAAAACGGGTCGCCAAACTACCCCTCAATGTTGTTTCCATTGGGTGTGGATATGCCGTCTAATGCTAGTAGTGTAAAAGCTATTCTTGGTGAAAAGTTGCGCTTGGTTTCAGTTGGTAGGTTAGTTGAGTTTAAAACTTATAATTTATATATGTTGGATGTGGCTAGAAAGCTAAAGGATGAGGGTGTTCAATTCAGCTATAGTATATTTGGTAGTGGACCATTGCATGGTGCGATGAAAGATAGAGTTGAAGAGCTCGGTTTGGAAGCTGAAGTCATTCTTGAGGGCGATCTGGAGTACTCCAAGCTTGATGAGGAGTTGTCCCGCCATCAGGTGTTTATTGGTACTGGGACGGCACTGCTGCATGCTGCTGCCAATGGTTTGGCTTGTATTACGGCAATCGAAAATGAAAAGGATTCAAACTCATACGGTTATTTTTCTGAGTTGCCTGGATATGACTATCACGAACAGGACATGGATTTTCAGAAATATAAATTCTATGACGTGATTGCTGAATACAGTCTTCTGGATGAGGCCGGCCGGTCTGATCTGTCTGAGCGCCATCGAGCGAAAAGCAAAGCGTTTAATATGGAATCCTGTGCAGACAACTTTGTCGTTGCATTTGAAGATGCGCCGGCGATTAAGAAGTCATCTGCAATATTTTTCTCATTTATGCTTCGCTTTGCCATCTGTGAGGTGTGGGCTTCAATTACGTCTGGTGAAAAATACAGCAAAAAATATGAGCATGTTCTGTGATACAGGTGTACTCATGTATGAGGCTTAAGATGGCCAATAGGAGTGCGCAAGTATGAGATTGCTGCTGCTATTCATTATTGTGGTTGTCGTTAAGATTGCGTTTTTTTTCGTGTTTATCTCTAATCCAGCCGTGCTTTTTTCAGGCGGAAGTGACGCGGATTTTTATGACGCCTATGCGCTGGGAGAAGACTCCATGACTTCCAGCGTTTGGCCCGATTGGCTACGCTTATTGAATCAGGTGGGATTGTACTCTCGTGTGAATGTCAGCATTTTTCTTATGCTTTTGGGAGTAGTGCTTATCCCGATTCTGTGTGGTCGACTTGCGCTGGTTAAAGACTATGATCATAAGACTAAAATTGTGCTGGGTGTCGCGTTAGCGGTCAGTATGTATCCGACGCTTTTTTATTATACACTCGATATATACCGTGATGTCTTCATGCTGTTTTTGTACCTTTCTGGGTTGCTATTTGTCAAATGGTCGATCCAGACGCGGTCCGCTGTAAAAAGAATGTTCTTTGCCTTGGTGGTTTTGGCACACGGCTATTTATTGTATTTGTTTAGAGGGTACTTGGGGTTTTCGTTCCTTGTCGCGTTCTTTGGGTTTTTCCTGTTTCGTGTACGTAAGATATCGTTCTTTTTTTATGTTGTTCCTTTATTGGTAGTCTTGAATGTTTTTTATGTTCTAGGGCTATTTGACTCGTTGATGGCGTATCGTGGTCTTTTTGATGGGGTAGAAGGCGGGGCCAGTCTAGGTATTCGCTTCGATTCCGCGGTGATGTTTATCCCCGACTTTATCCTGAACTTCCTTTATCAGCTATTTGGTCTCTATTTTCCCAATATCATGGCGGTGTTTGTATTTGTTTTGGAAAGCATACCCTTTTTATGTGCGCTGGTTTATATAGTCAAGAATCGTGCCTATGCCGATTCCTTTGTAAATTACATGTTCGTATTTTCGATTGTTTATTCGATCATCTGGTTGTTGGGAAATGACAATCTCGGCACAGCAATGCGCTTGCGAATGTATACCTATGTCAGCTTTATTATATGCAGCCTAATTATTTTTCAACGCAAGAAGATTTTTCTGCATGCTCAGTCTCGTAAGCATGCGTAAGCCTTGTATGTTTCTCGATTTAAACCTTGGATTGTTGGAGTGGTGTGTATGAACGTTTCAGTAACGGGAGGAAGCGGGTTTATCGGAGGGTTGCTAATGGCATCGCTAGTAGCGCGCGGTGATCAGGTTACTCAACTTTCTCGTCGTGAGAGCACACCAGCCTCCAAAATTAAAGTTGTCCAAGGGGACCTTGTCTCACAAGTGGCTTCACTTGGGGAGTTTGTCCGAGACAGCGAGGTGATTATTCACTGTGCGGGAGAGGTTAACAACACGGAGCTGATGTATAACTTGCATGTCGAGGGGACTCGGAACCTCCTCGCAGCCGTACATCTTGAAATTAAGCGCACAGGTACACCTGTTCACTGGGTACAACTCAGCAGTACGGGAGCCTATGGCGCGCCCACGTGCGGTTCGAATCAAAACTTGACGATTGATGAGCGTCTCGCGCCTGCGCCAGTGGGAATGTATGAAGTCACCAAGACAATTGCGGACGAATTAGTTGTTGCATTGGCCGCGGTCGAACCCCTTTTTACCTTTACCCTGGTAAGACCCTCGATTGTAATTGGCAGTGAAATGTCCAATGGATCGTTCTTTCAGATGGCAGAAGTCGTGCGCAAGCGGCTGTTTTTCTATATAGGAGCGGATACGTCATTGGCGACGTATGTGCATGTGGATGACGTGGTCCGTGCATTGCTGCTATGCGCGTCGGATGCCAGGGCCGCTGGTAAAACGTTCATTTTGTCCAATGACTGTTCTTTAGAACAGGTTATTTCCCAGATGGCGAAAGCTCAGGGTGTGCCTTTGCCGCGACTGAGGCTACCAGAACCGCTTGTAAGGTTGTTGGTGAAGGTATTGTCACCGTTTGTCCGGCTCCCTCTGACACCGGAGCGCATCGACGCGCTGACTAAACAGGTTGGCTATAGTTCAGATCATATTCGCACTACGCTGGGATTTGAATTCAATAGTTCAATTCCCGACTCCATTCCAAGTTTGATCACTAATCGAACGAAGCATACATCTTGAATTTACGGTGGTAGTGTATGGCTTATCTCAAAAAAATTTGTATCGTCGCGACGGTGCCGGTAGCGCTCAGGGCGTTTATGCTGGAGCACGTCAACAAACTGGCGGAGACGCACAGCATCACGCTCATGGCTAATGGTTCCGAAGCGGATGTCGCTGGCATGCTCGGAGAAAATGTTCGGTTTCTACCTCTTCCGATTGAGCGTCAGGTTTCGTTGCTCAGTGATTTGAAGTCCTTGGTTAAGTTGTATCGGATCTTCTCATCGGAAAAGTTCGATTGCGTCCTTTCAATTATGCCCAAGTCCGGGCTGCTTTCGATGCTCGCGGGCTTCTTTGCCTGTGTACCGGTTCGCGTGCATATTTTCACCGGGCAAGTCTGGTTCACTAAGAAAGGTATCGCACGTATCGGTTTGAAAAAACTGGATTGCTTGCTCGCGTTCTGCGCTACCAGCCTGCTCGCTGATAGTCCCTCCCAACGTGATTTTTTAGTCCAGGAAAAAGTTGTGAGGGCTAATAAAATCGGCGTGTTGGGGCAAGGTTCAATCAGTGGCGTCGATGTGCGGCGTTTCAAGCCCAGTTTAGAGCTGAGGCATGAAATTCGGCAGTCATTGGGTATTCCCGAGGGGAGTATTGTCTTTCTGTTCATGGCACGCTTGACCCACGTAAAAGGGGTTCTTGAGCTGGGGCAGGCGTTCAAGCAACTGAGCCAACAGCTTCCTCATGCACACCTGTTGATAGTGGGGCCTGACGAAGATGGCTTGGATGTGCAATTGTCCGAACTATTGAAGTCGTTCGGTGATCGTTTTCATCGGATTGGCTACACTCAAAAGCCCGAAAGCTATATGGCGGCTTCAGACGTATTCTGTATTCCCAGCTACCGAGAAGGTTTCAGTCTTGCCACGATTCAAGCAGCCGGAGTTGGCTTGCCGGCGATCGCATCAAGAATCTACGGCCTGACGGATGCCGTAAAGGAGGATGTCACTGGGATCTTCCACACAGCTGGATCAGTTGCGGAACTGAGTTCGGCGATTCTAAGGCTTTATACTGATGCTGAATTGCGGCTTCGGCTTTCGAAATCCGCGCAGCTTAGGGCTCACCAAGATTTTTCCCAGATGTATATTGTTCAAGAAATGCATCGCTATATAACTTCTTTGTTGAGTCGGGTTCGCTGATTGCGGAGCCTGCCTTATGCAGGTTGCTTGTTGTGGCGTTTTAATACATGAACCGCTTGGTTTGGGTGTGAGAGTAAACGGATGAAACGGTGCTTTGATTTCTTTGCTTCATTTCTGGCTTTATTTTTTTTATGGCCTGTTCTGGCCTTGGTCGCATGGCGGATCAAGAAAAACCTGGGCTCACCTGTGTTTTTCAAGCAGGTCCGCCCAGGGCTCAACGGTAAGCCCTTTGAGATGATCAAGTTCAGGACAATGCGTGATGCTACGGATGCTCAGGGTAACCCGTTACCGGATTGTGAACGTCTGACCCCCTTTGGTTCTTTTTTACGCTCATCCAGCCTGGATGAATTGCCGGAATTGTGGAACGTTCTAAAAGGCGATATGAGTTTGGTTGGGCCTCGTCCTCTTCTGATGGAATATTTGCCGCTTTATTCTCCTGAACAGTTTCGGCGGCATGAGGCTCGCCCTGGTGTCAGCGGTTGGGCACAGGTAAATGGACGAAATGCAATCTGTTGGGAAGATAAATTCAAGCTGGATGTATGGTATGTAGATAATGCGAGCTTTTTGCTTGATTTGAAGATTATTTTCCTAACTGTAAAAAAAGTATTGATCAAGGACGGTATCAGCGCTGAAGGGGAGGCGACTATGTCGAAGTTTACGGGGGGTGATTCTTGAATCGCTTGGCAATCCTCGGCGCCAGTGGTCATGGAAAGGTGGTGGCTGACACGGCCTTGGTTTGTGGCTGGAGGCAGATCGATTTTTTCGATGACGCCTGGCCCGCACGACTAGAAAATGGTCATTGGAATGTAGTAGGCAATTCAGCCGAGCTTTTACTACGTCTGGATGCATACGATGGGGTGTTCATAGCGATTGGCAATAACATGATCCGGCTTGCCAAGTTGCGGGAGTTGGAAGAAGTTGGAGCCAAGATTGTCTCGCTGATCCATCCGAGCGCCGTGATCAGTCAATTTTCCTCAATAGATGTTGGCTCATTGGTTCTCGCAGGGGTTGTTGTTAACGTGGATGCTGTTATTGGCCGTGGGGTGATTCTCAACACCGGCTGCAGTGTCGATCATGACTGCGTGCTAGGCGATGGCGTTCATCTCAGCCCTGGCTCGCGCCTGGCAGGTGGTGTTCACGTTGGAAAATTGGCTTGGGTCGGCATAGGAGCGTGCGTCCGCCAATCTCTGAAGATCGGCGACTCCGTGATAGTAGGCGCGGGCGCTGCCGTTGTAGCGGATGTGCCGGATGAGTTGACTGTGGTCGGTGTGCCGGCGCGTAAATTCTCTCGAAGCTAGCATCAGAAATTTGTTCTAATTGTCCTATTACGCCGATAAAGTGTTGTCTGCCAAGGGCCTACTCGTTGTGGCCCGCTATTTAATTATGATCTTGACGGGTATTCCCAGTGCTTAATACACCATTTTCTCCTTGGCCGTCGTTTTCTAACGAAGAGGCTGATGCTGTACGCGACGTGATTTTGTCTAACAAGGTCAATTATTGGACCGGTCAGGAGGCGCGCAACTTTGAGAAAGAGTTTGCAGTCTGGTCGCAGACCGAATACGCAGTTGCATTGGCCAATGGCACAGTGGCTTTGGATTTAGCGTTCAAGGCACTGGGGATTGGCCCCGGCGACGAGGTGATTGTCACTTCCCGCACATTCCTGGCATCAGTATCGAGCATCGTGAACGCAGGAGCAGTGCCGGTATTTGCTGATGTTGATCTGGATTCTCAGAATATTACTGCCGACTCCATCAGGGCAGTGCTGAGCCCTCGTACACGTGCAATTCTCTGTGTTCATCTTGCCGGTTGGCCATGTGACATGGATCCCATCATGGCCCTGGCGGCTGAGAAAGACCTGAAGGTGATCGAGGATTGTGCTCAGGCCCATGGTGCCCGTTACAAGGGGCGTCGCGTTGGCTCTATCGGGCATATCGGTGCTTGGTCTTTCTGTCAGGACAAAATCATGACCACGGGTGGAGAGGGTGGTATGGTCACGACCAATGACCGTGAACTGTGGTTATTGATGTGGTCTTACAAGGATCATGGCAAGAGTTGGGAGGCTGTGTACGAACGGCAGCACAAGCCAGGTTTTCGTTGGTTGCACGAGAGTTTTGGTACCAATTGGCGCATGCTGGAAATGCAGGCGATAATTGGCCGGATTCAGTTAAAACGTATGGCTGAGTGGGAATCCATACGTCAAGCCAATGCCGGTAGGATCTGGGCTGTTGCGAGCAAACTCAAAGGGTTACGGGTTCCAACTATTCCGGCTGACGTTATTCATGCGGCGTATAAGTGCTATGTCTTTGTTGAGGCTTCGATGCTCAAGGAAGGGTGGAGCAGGGATCGGATTATTGACGAGCTTGGCAGCCGAGGCGTTCCGGCGTTTTCCGGCTCGTGCTCTGAGGTTTATCTCGAGAAGGCTTTTGACAACACCGGCTGGAGACCCAATGCGCGTCTGCCGAATGCTGTAGAACTTGGTGACTCCAGTTTGATGTTTCTGGTGCATCCAACTTTGACGGCCGATGAAATCGAGCTGACATGCGGGACTTTGAAGCAAGTAATGAATGAAGCTACAGCGAACTGAGCAGACGGACACCTCATATTGAATGAGGAATATCGACTGCTGGTGGCAATTCATTAATACATCTAAACGGTTGATTGCACGGCACCAGCCGTTTTCAGCGAAAAAGGGGGGATCAGAGGGGTTATGGATAAGGTACGCGCACACCTGTTGGGGTTGCCTCGGCGACAAAAACGCTTCTTGCAACTGATAACGGATGTGTTGTTGGTTTGGCTGGCACTGTGGATGGCTTTTGTCGTACGCCTTGGCGTGGACGAAATGGTGAATCCGCTTTCCCTTCATCTATGGCTATTCGTTTGCGCGCCGATTGTCGCGATCCCTCTTTTTATTCGTTTTGGCATGTATCGTGCGGTCCTGCGCTACTTCGGCAATGACGCTTTAATTGCGATTATCAAGGCTGTCAGCCTTTCATCGTTGATTCTCGGGGTAGTCGTTTATTGGTACAGCAACCACCAAAACGTCGTCCCACGATCTATCATTTTCAACTATTGGTGGCTCAGCCTGATTATGGTCGGCGGCTTGCGCCTGGCCATGCGGCAATACTTTCTTGGCGACTGGTTCGCCGCTGCTCAGCATGTACCCTTTACCGCTCGTGAGGACGGTCTTCCACGAGTTGCGATCTATGGTGCTGGCGCAGCCGGCAACCAATTGGTTGCAGCACTGCGTATGGGGCGCGTTATGCGTCCAGTGGCGTTTATTGACGACGACGCGAGTATCTCTGACCGGGTTATCTCAGGGCTGCAGGTTTATAAACCTAAGCATATTCAGCGTATGATCGACACCACAGGAGCGCAGGAAATACTGTTGGCTATCCCTTCTTCGACTCGAGGGCGTCGTCGTGAGGTCCTTGGCTTCCTCGAGGGCTTTCCGCTCCATGTTCGAAGTGTGCCCGGTTTCATGGATCTGGCCAGCGGCCGTGTGAAAGTGGATGACATCCAAGAGGTCGACATCGCCGACCTTTTGGGCCGGGATGCGGTACCCGCCCAAAGCGAACTGCTGGAGCACTGCATTAAGGGCAAGAATGTGCTTGTGACGGGGGCGGGTGGTTCCATCGGTTCCGAGCTTTGCCGTCAGATCATGTCTTTGCGCCCTACGACGTTGCTGTTGTTTGAGCACAGTGAATTTAATCTTTACAGCATCCTTTCTGAGCTTGAGCAGCGGATCACTCGTGAGTCGCTACCCGTGAAGGTATTACCTATTCTGGGGTCGGTTCGTAACCAATCCAAGCTCTTGGATGTCATGAAAACCTGGCGTATAGACACCGTCTACCACGCTGCCGCCTACAAACATGTGCCGATGGTTGAACACAACATCGCTGAAGGTGTTTTGAACAACGTGATTGGTACATTGAATACAGCTCAGGCTGCGTTGCAGGTCGGGGTGGCCAACTTTGTTTTGATCTCGACGGACAAGGCGGTACGCCCCACCAATGTCATGGGCAGTACCAAGCGTTTGGCCGAGTTGACACTGCAAGCCCTCAGCCGCGAGTTGGCACCAGTGTTGTTCGGTGACAAATCAAACATTTCGCGAGTCAATAAAACCCGTTTCACCATGGTGCGTTTTGGTAATGTTCTGGGCTCTTCAGGTTCGGTGATTCCGCTGTTCCACAAGCAGATCAAGTCGGGTGGCCCGCTCACAGTGACCCATCCGAAGATCACCCGTTACTTCATGACGATCCCTGAGGCCGCGCAGTTGGTGATTCAGGCGGGTTCCATGGGCCTAGGCGGTGACGTGTTTGTGTTGGACATGGGTGAACCGGTGAAAATCGTTGAACTCGCGGAAAAGATGATTCACTTATCTGGCTTGAGTGTTCGCTCAGACAAGAACCCGCACGGCGATATTGCCATCGAGTTCTCCGGCCTGCGTCCCGGCGAGAAGCTGTACGAAGAGTTGCTGATTGGTGACAACGTTGTCGCCACCCAGCACCCGATGATCATGAGTGCCAACGAAGATTACCTGTCATGGGAGACACTCAAAGAAAAGCTGACTGAACTGCTTGCAGCTGTAGACGCGGACGATTACACACGTGTCCGTCAACTGCTCCGTGACACCGTCAGTGGCTATTCTCCTGACGGCGAAATTGTCGACTGGATCTACCAGCAACGCCGCCTGGAACTATGAATTAACACCCTGTTACTCACCCATTTTTGACACCCATCGCACATCATCTAACGTAGAAAAGCAGCTTCGGAAAAGCTGCTTTTTCTCTTACCGATGTCATGGAGCGTCACCAATGCAAAACACCTACATCTCCTCTCTAATCTTCGCCTTCCTCACCAGTATTTCGGTCGCCACCATGGCAGGACCGTCAACCAAACAGGAAGCCCCAACCCCCATTACCGCCCAAATGGCCAAGACCGAGCAATTCACCAAGGTCGATCTTAACGCCGCCGACGCCGAGACTCTGCGTCGTGACCTGTTCGGTATCGGTGCTGCGAAGGCGATGGCGATTATTGCCTATCGCGAAAGCAACGGCCCGTTCACGGCGGTGGATGAGTTGTTGGAGGTAAAGGGTATCGGCAAGGCGCTGCTGGAGAAGAACCGCGAGAGGTTGGCGATCAATTAAGAAGGCGAGGATAATCAAAGAGGCTGGTCATTGACCGGCCTTCTCACCTTCTGAAATTTGCTTTTTCAAACTGGTGCACACCATATTCATGATATGTGTCGCCAATTCCGCACTTTCGACACCCCTGCTAATACCAGCGCGCCCACCAGCGTCGACATCAGTACCGTGCTTTGTTCATCGGCATTCTCGATGCCCAAGGCCGTTTCAACCTGCTGCAGCGGGGGCCCAAGCACTGCATCCGTGGTCGGACTATACTGCCTCCTCAATCCCAACTCCGCAGACATCGTCGGCAACGGACATCCCTGATCCGGCGAAGCCCGTTGCCATTCCGATAAGTAACCGTCGATAAATGCCTCCAGCGGCCGCTCCTGGCTGAATAGTGTTTCGCAGTGCGCGCCCAACTCCGCCGGCGCAGCCTGCAGGGCCTTTTCCACTAGCTCGTCCTTGGATTTGAAATGCACATAGACGCCGCGATGCATCAGATTCAGCGCTTTCATCAGCGGTTGCAGGCCGGTTGCGCCTATACCGTCGCGGCGAAAGCGGACGAAAGCTTCCTTGATGATGCGTTGGTGAGTCTGGGCTTTATGGTCCGATGAGTAGCGCACGGGACTACCTCGTGAACGAACGCGCATTTTAACGGAGTCGTATCTTTTTATCCTTCGAGGCAGCGTTGGCATGAAACGTGACTACATCTGGTTCAGTGATTGTTCAACAATCTTGAGGTGGTGATGTCACTCAGTTTGTCTTTAGCCGACCAGATCGCCCGGGAACTGCGCGCCGACATCATCGGTGGGCGGTTGTTGCCGGGCATGGCGTTGGTCGAGGTGGATCTGGTCAAGGGGTATAACGCATCGCGCAATACCATCCGTGAGGCGTTGCATCGCTTGGGCCAGGAGGGGCTTACGCGTTATGTGCGCAATAAGGGGGTGATGGTTCGGCGAGTGGAGCGCGAAGAAGTACGTGATCTGTTTGTAGTCCGTCGTACCCTGGAGTTGCAGGCGATTGCTCGGAGTAGCCCGTTGACCCCCCCTCAATCCGAGCGTATGCAAAGCGCCATTGAAGCCATCACCCTGGCCCGTGATCGTGAGGACTGGCGGGCCGTGGCCACTCACAGCCTGGTGTTCCACCAGCAGATTGTCGGGCTGATGCGCAGCCCGTTGTTCGACGAGTTTTTCGCCCAGGTGATTGCGCAGTTGCGTCTGGTGTTCTGCGCCGCGCCCGATGAGCAGCGTTTCCAGTCGCCCTGGCTGGAACGGGACCTTGAGATCCACACGTTATTAGCCAATAACAACAAGCTGGCGGCCGGGGAGGCGATGAGCGTGTACCTGGATGATTCAGAACGGCAGTCGTTGGCCCTGTTTACTTTCCCTTGATCGAGGATTCGCACCATGTACAAAGACTATCCAGCCGCTTACCAGGTCAGCAAAGGTTCGGCGTTGCAGGTCGACACCGCGTTTTATGAGCGTATCCGTGAGCGCAAGGATCAACGCACCTTGGTCGAACAGTTCGAGGTGCCGATTCGCACGGGCAGGGCGTGGAAGGTGCCGGCCGGGCATGTGTTCCGTGTGACTACGCCGGTGGGGCCGCAGGTGGGCGACTTCAATGTGTGGAACGCCAACGACCCGCGCGAACGCCTGTGGGCCGCGCGCACGCGTCAGTTGCAGGGCGCGCATGTCAGCACTCATGACCGGTTGTGGTCGAACCTGCCGTTCCTGCGGCCGCTGGTGACCATCACCGATGACAGCCTGGCCAGCTACGGCATCGATGAGCACGGCGGGCGCCTGCATGATTTGCTCGGTACGCGCTGCGATCCGTATGTGAACCGCATGCTCACTGGTGAAGATTTCCATCATCACTGTCACTCGAACCTGACCCGTGCGGTGTTGCCTCACGGTCTGACGGAATTCGACGTGCATGACGTGCTGAACATCTTCCAATGCACCGGCCTCAATCACGACGACATGTATTTCATGAAAGCCTGTCCGGCGCAGAAGGGCGATTACCTGGAGTTTTTTGCCGAGATTGATTTGTTGTGTGCGCTGTCGACCTGCCCGGGCGGGGATCTGTCGCTGCCGATGTGGGGCCCGGATGCACAGGACCCGCTGACGGTGTGTCGTCCGCTGGGGGTTGAGATTTATCGATTGGAAGCCGAGTTGCTGAACGGCTGGAGTCAGCCGGAGCGTGCTGCTTATAAAGGGCAGCACGGTTTGCAGATTGCCAAGGCGGAATGGGAGTAGGGCAGAAGAGGGGCTGCTTTGCAGCCCGACGGGAGCAAGCTCCCTCGCCACATGGGATCAGCGGTCCTGCCCATCCTTGGCATCCGCCTGCGCATTGCGCTCGGCCACGCGTTTGCGTTGTTCGTCGGTGAGTTCCACTTTGTTGGCGCTGTCACGCAGCATCAGCAGCCCGCCGACGATCGACCCGATCGCAACCACCATAATCAACCATGCATACCACGGCATAACGCTCTCCTTGAGGCAGATTGCCGTGGGAGGTTTTCCCACGGTAATAACTGCTTTGAGTTACAGGCTTTCTGAGTAGTTCAGTGTAGGCCTGTTCCGCCTCAAAACCTTAGAGCCCGGTCAACATTGCATCTGCCGGTGCCGCGGCGCGGTCGTGCGCGGTCATCTGGAAGTAGATGAAGCCGACCAGCATGAAGCCGAGGAAGATCATGCCGATCAGTGCGTTGAACCAGGCCATGGCCACCAGGCACACCACCGCCAGCACCAGCGCGATGCCCGGCACGATCGGGTAGCCCGGAGCGCGGAAGGTGCGTTCCAGCAGCGGTTCGGTCTTACGCAGTTTGAACAGGCTGAGCATGCTCATGATGTACATCACGATGGCGCCGAATACGGCCATGGTGATCATTGCTGCAGTCAGGGTCATGCCGCCCAGGTTGATCAAACCGTCGCTGTAGATGGCGGCAATACCGACCACGCCGCCAGCGATGATTGCCCGGTGCGGTGTATGAAAACGCGACAGCTTGGCCAGGAACGGCGGCAGGTAGCCGGCCCGAGCCAGGGCGAAGAATTGGCGCGAGTAGCCAAGGATGATGCCGTGGAAGCTCGCCACCAAACCGAACAGGCCGATCCACACCAGCATGTGCAGCCAGCCGGAGCTTTCGCCTACTACGGTTTTCATCGCCTGGGGCAGCGGGTCGTTGATGTTCGACAAGGTGCGCCAGTCGCCCACGCCGCCGGCGAAGAACATCACGCCCATGGCCAGGATCACCAGGGTCAGGATGCCGCTGATGTAGGCTTTCGGAATGGTGCGCTTGGGATCTTTCGCTTCCTCGGCCGCCATGGCCGCGCCTTCGATGGCGAGGAAGAACCAGATGGCGAATGGGATCGCCGCGAACATTCCGGCAATCGCCGGAGCACCGAAGGTGTCGGAGCCGGCCCAGCCATTGAGGGCGAAGTTGCTGAAGCTGAACGCGGGGGCGACTACGCCCATGAACACCAGCAGTTCGGCGACGGCGAGTACGCACACCACCAGCTCGAAGGTAGCGGCGAGTTTCACGCCGAGGATGTTCAGGCCCATGAACACGATGTAGGCGCCGACGGCGGCGTGTTTCGGATCGAGTGCGGGAAACTGCACATTCAGATACGCACCGATGGCCAAGGCGATGGCGGGCGGGGCGAACACGAATTCGATCAGGGTCGCCAGGCCGGCAATCAGGCCGCCTTTTTCCCCAAACGCGCGGCGGCTGTAGGCAAAGGGCCCACCTGCGTGGGGAATGGCGGTGGTCAGTTCGGTGAAACTGAAGATAAAGCAGGTGTACATCGCGGCGACCATCAACGAGGTCACCAGGAAGCCCAAGGTCCCGGCTACGCCCCAGCCATAGCTCCAGCCGAAGTATTCCCCGGAAATCACCAGCCCGACCGCGATGCCCCACAAATGCAGGGTGCCCAAGGTGGGTTTGAGTTGTGTGTTCATCGTATTGCGCTCCCTGAACCGGTTGGAATGATTCAAGGTGTTGCAGCGGCCATGCCAGCCTGAGAATCATTGTCGTAAAGCTGCGCTACTGTCGTTTGGGGGATGGTTTGGCGTTTGAAATTTCCTGTTGCTGCACCAGATAAGTGCGGCGGTGACTGTGCCGGTGCTATCGGGAGCAAGCTCCCTCCCACACTTGGCCGAGTTGTCACGCCGAGCGCCGATCAACCTGTGGGAGGGGGCTTACTCCCGATAGCGCCCGCCCAGGCACCGAAACCCCCGGTGTAAACCCCGCATAAACCCACTCTTTACGCCATCTTTACGCCCCACCCAGCCCCTCGCTCTCGTTCCTTTACACCACTCCTGCCGACAATTGCCCCACACGCGGCACTCGCCGCAAAACGGAGAGACTTCCATGAGCGTTCTGGACGGGGTGTCACTGCTATTGGCCGTGGCGCTGTTCATTTATCTGCTGGTTGCGCTATTACGCGCGGATCGGAACTAGGAGCAGGCTATGCACAGTTATGACTATTGGCTGATCATCGCCTTCTTCGCCGTGGTACTGGTGCCGGCCCCGTTCCTGGGGCGGTTCTATTACAACGTGATGGAAGGCCGGCGCACTTGGCTCACGCCGCTGCTCGGGCCCGTGGAGCGCGCGTGCTATCGCCTCTCGGGCGTGGACGCGCAACAGGAACAGAGCTGGCAGAAATACATGTTGGCGTTGCTGGCGTTCAACCTCGCCGGGTTTGTGTTGCTGTTCTCGATCCTGTTGTTCCAGGACTACCTTCCACTGAACCCGCAGAAATTGCCGGGCCAGGAATGGACCCTGGCCTTCAACACCGCGGTCAGCTTCATGACCAACACCAACTGGCAGTCCTACAGCGGTGAAGCGTCCCTCAGCTACCTCAGCCAGATGGCCGGCCTCACCGTGCAGAACTTCGTCAGTGCGGCCACCGGCCTGGCAGTCCTGGTCGCGCTATGCCGTGGGATCGGTCGCAAATCCACCCAGACCCTGGGCAACTTTTGGGTCGACATGACCCGCGCCACGCTCTACGGCCTGTTGCCGTTGTGCCTGGTGATGGCGTTGTTCCTGGTGTGGCAGGGCGTGCCGCAAACCTTCGCGCATTATGTTGATGCCGTGACCCTGCAGGGTGTCGACCAGGTGATCCCTTTGGGCCCGGCGGCCAGCCAGATTGCGATCAAGCAACTGGGCACCAACGGCGGCGGTTTCTTTGGCGTGAACTCGGCGCATCCGTTTGAAAACCCGACGGCCTGGGCCAACCTGTTCGAGTTGTCGGCGATCATCCTGATCCCGGTGGCGCTGGTGTTTACCTTCGGCCATTACGTGAAGGATCTGCGTCAGAGCCGGGCGATCCTCGCTTGCATGCTGGCCCTGTTCCTGATCGGCGGTGCAACCTCGCTGTGGGCCGAGTACCAGCCCAACCCGACCTTGAACAACCCGGCGGTTGAGCAGACCGCGCCGCTGGAAGGTAAAGAAGCGCGCTTCGGCACCACTGGCACCGTGTTGTGGTCGGTGACCACCACCGCGGCGTCCAACGGTTCGGTCAACGGCATGCACGACAGCCTCAGCCCCCTCAGCGGGATGGTGGCACTGGTCAACATGATGGTCGGCGAAGTGATCTTCGGCGGCGTCGGCGCCGGTATGTACGGCATGTTGCTCAACGTGTTGATCGCGGTGTTCCTCGCCGGCCTGATGATCGGCCGCACTCCGGAATACCTGGGCAAGAAGCTGCAGGCCAAGGAAGTGCAATTGCTGGTCGTGACCCTGATGGTGATGCCGATCGGCGTGCTGGTGCTCGGTGCCATAGCTTCCAGCCTGCCCGGCCCGGCCGGTGCGATCAGCAACCCTGGCCCCCACGGGTTCAGCCAGTTGCTCTATGCCTACACCTCGGCCAGTGCCAACAACGGTTCGGCGTTCGGCGGCTTCAGTGCCAACACGCCGTTCCACAACTTGATGCTGGGCCTGGGCATGTTGATCGGTCGCTTCGGCTACATCCTCCCGGTACTGGCCCTGGCCGGCAGCCTGGCGATGAAGAAGACCGCACCGATTGGCCAGAACAGCTTCCCCACCCATGGTCCGCTGTTCGTGACCCTGTTGACCGTGACCATTTTGCTGGTGGGCGGCCTGACCTTCCTGCCGACACTGGCACTGGGCCCTATTGCTGAACACCTGAGCATGGGCTTCTGAAGGATATGAAAATGAATATGCCTGCAAAAAACGCGAGCCCGGTCAAAACCCACGAACCCGCCAAAACCGCGATCTCCGCGCTGTGGCGCCCGGCGCTGGTCCAGGCGTTCGTCAAGCTCGACCCACGGCAACTGCAACGCTCGCCGGTGATGCTGGTGGTCGAACTGACCGCCATCCTCACCACCGTGCTGTGCCTGGTGCCCGACACCGCCGTGCCGACCTTCGTCGCCGCGCAAATCGCCGTGTGGCTGTGGTTCACCGTGCTGTTCGCCAACTTCGCCGAAGCCTTGGCCGAAGGGCGTGGCAAGGCCCGCGCCGACAGCCTCAAGGCCGGCAGCGAAGGCCTCAGCGCTCGGCGCAAGGAGGCCGATGGCAGCTTCAAGGTCGTGCCCGCCACCAGCCTGCGCAAAGGTGATGTGGTGCGCGTCGCCGCCGGGGAAATGATCCCCGGCGACGGCGAGGTCATCGAAGGCATCGCCGCGGTCAACGAAGCGGCGATCACCGGCGAATCCGCACCGGTGATCCGCGAATCCGGCGGCGATCGCTCGGCCGTCACCGGCAACACGCGCCTGGTCTCGGACTGGCTGCTGATCCGCATCACCGCCAACCCCGGCGAGTCCACGCTGGACCGCATGATCGCGCTGGTGGAAGGCGCCAAACGCCAGAAAACCCCCAACGAAGTGGCGCTGGATATCCTGCTGATCGGCCTGACCCTGATCTTCCTGCTGGTGGTCGTGACCCTGCAGCCGTTCGCCCACTTCGCCAATGGCAGCTTGCCCCTGGTGTTCCTGGTCGCCCTGCTGGTGACGCTGATTCCGACCACCATCGGCGGCTTGCTCTCGGCCATCGGTATCGCCGGTATGGACCGCCTGGTGCGCCTCAACGTGATCGCCAAGTCCGGTCGCGCCGTGGAAGCGGCGGGGGACGTGCATGTGTTGTTGCTGGACAAGACCGGCACCATCACCTTTGGCAACCGTCGCTGCGCGGCAGTGGTGGCGGCGCCGGGCGTGAGCGGCCGGGAACTGGCCGAGGGCGCGCTGCTGGCGTCCCTGGCGGATGACACGGCAGAAGGTAAATCCATCGTTGAATACCTGCGTGCCCTGCACCCACAGGCCGAGCCGTCCCTGGCGGAACTGACTGCTGTGCCGTTCACCGCCGAAACCCGTTTGTCCGGCGTCGACTATCAGGGCCGCGTGTTCCGCAAAGGCGCCGTGGACTCGCTGCTGGCGTTTATCGGTCAGCCTCGCGGCGACCTGCAACCGGCTCTGTCGCGGGAAGTCGACAAGATCGCCCAGAGCGGCGGCACGCCGTTGCTGGTGTGCGCCGATGGCAAGTTGCTCGGTGCGATCCATCTGAAGGACGTGGTCAAGCCCGGCATCCGCGAACGGTTTGCCGAGCTGCGCAAGCTGGGGATCCGCACCGTGATGGTCACCGGCGACAACCCGCTGACAGCGGCCGCGATTGCTGCGGAAGCCGGCGTGGACGACGTGTTGGCCGAAGCTACCCCGGAGAAAAAACTCGCACGGATCCGCCACGAACAGAACGACGGCCGACTGGTGGCGATGTGCGGCGACGGCGCCAACGACGCCCCGGCGCTGGCCCAGGCGGACGTCGGCATGGCGATGAACGACGGCACCCAGGCTGCCCGCGAAGCGGCCAACATGGTCGACCTCGACAGCGACCCGACCAAGCTGCTGGACGTGGTGCAGATCGGCAAGGAATTGCTGGTGACCCGCGGCGCGCTGACCACCTTTTCCATCGCTAACGACGTGGCCAAGTACTTCGCGATCCTGCCGGCGCTGTTCGCCTCGATCTACCCGCAACTGGGCGTGCTCAACGTGATGCACCTGCAGAGCCCGCAGAGCGCGATCCTCTCGGCCATCGTGTTCAACGCGCTGATCATCGTCGTGCTGATTCCCCTGGCGCTGCGCGGTGTGCGGGTGCAGGCGGCGAGCGCGGCGGCGTTGCTGCGGCGCAACCTGTTGATCTACGGCCTGGGCGGGATTGTGGTGCCGTTCGTGGGCATCAAGGCGATCGACATGTTGCTGACCGCGCTGCACCTGGTTTGACCCGATGCCTGTGGGCACCGGCAAAGCGGTGGCCACAGGTTGCACTGACCGAATCGAGGAATTTGAAATGTCCAATATCATCCGCCCGGCCCTGAGTCTGCTGGTCCTCATGACCCTGATCACCGGCGTCGCCTACCCGTTGGTGGTGACCGGCGTCGCCCAGGTTGCCTTCCCGGACCAGGCCAACGGCAGCCTGGTGCGCGACGCCAGCGGCAAGGTGCGCGGCTCCAGCCTGATCGCACAGGACTTTACCGGCGACAGCTGGTTCCACCCGCGTCCTTCGGCGGGCGCGTTCGCGACCGTGTCCAGCAGCGCGAGCAACCTGGGGCCAAGCAACCCGGCACTGGCCACGCGCGTGTTCGATGACGCGAATAAACAGTTCGTGCCCGCGCAAGGGCCGGTGCCGTTAGCCTCGCTGACTACCTCCGGCAGCGGTCTTGATCCACACTTGCCTCCGCAGGCGATTGCCTATCAACTGGCGCGGGTAGCCGCCGCGCGGAACATGCCGGTGGCCACCCTGCAACGCTTGCTGGATGAACACATCGAAAGCCCACTGGTGGGCCCGCCGGTGGTGAATGTGCTGGCGCTGAACATGGCCCTGGAAAAATTGTAAACAGGAGCGCCGCTATC
Source organism: Pseudomonas veronii (assembly GCF_001439695.1). GTDB lineage: Bacteria > Pseudomonadota > Gammaproteobacteria > Pseudomonadales > Pseudomonadaceae > Aquipseudomonas > Aquipseudomonas veronii. Next base: position 469,027 of record NZ_JYLL01000001.1, on the reverse strand, counting down.
GCGGGCAATGCGTTCCAAATGTGAGAGCGGGCTTGCCCGCGATAGCGCCCTGAAAGACACCCTATAAACCCCTGAAGGAACCCCCGCGCATGAGCGACTCCGGCCGCGCCGATGCCCTGTTAGCCGATCTGCCCCGGGACGGCCGTGGCCGGCTCAAAGTCTTCCTTGGCGCCGCGCCGGGTGTGGGCAAGACCTACGCCATGCTCCAGGCCGCCCACACGCAGTTGCGCCAGGGCGTCAGGTTGCTCGCTGGCGTGGTCGAAACCCATGGCCGCGCCGAGACCGAAGCGTTGCTCAGCGGCCTGCCGCAGCAACCGTTGCTGCGCAGTGAATACCGGGGCGTGATGCTCGAGGAAATGGACCTGGACGGCCTGCTCGCCGCCAAGCCGCAACTGGTGCTGGTGGACGAACTGGCCCACAGCAACGCGCCCGGCAGCCGCCATGAAAAGCGCTGGCAGGATATTCAGGAACTGCTCGCCGCCGGCATCAACGTGTTCACCACGGTCAACGTCCAGCACCTGGAAAGCCTCAACGATCAGGTGCGTGGCATTACCGGCGTGCAGGTGCGCGAAACCCTGCCCGATTGGGTCTTGCAGGAGGCCGATGAACTGCTGCTGATCGACCTGCCGTCCCGCGAGTTGCTGGAGCGCCTGCGCGACGGCAAGGTGTATGTGCCGGAACAGGCTCGTGCGGCCATCGACGCGTTTTTCACCCAGACCAACCTGATGGCCCTGCGCGAGCTGGCGATGCAAACCGCCGCGGCTCACGTCGACGACGACCTGGCCCAGGGCTACCGCCAACTCGGCCAGGCCGCGCCGGCCGTGCGTGGGCGCTTGCTGGTCGGCGTCGACGGCGATGCACAAGCCGAACGCCTGGTGCGCCATGCCAGCCGCGTGGCGCAGCGTCGCCATCTGCCCTGGACCCTCGTGCATATCGATAACGGCCGCGCACGCGATGAGCAAGCACGCCTGCGTCTGCAAAATGCCCAGCAACTGGCCGAACGCCTCGGCGGTGACGTGGTGCTGCTGCGTGCGGGTGAGGTGACCAAGACGTTGATCCAGCATGCCGCCGAGCGCCGCGCCAGCCTGGTGCTGGTCGGGCAGTCGCGGATGAACTGGCGACGTCGGCTGTTCGGCGGTGGCGTGGCCGAGCGCCTGATGCGCAATGCGCGCGGTCTGGAAATCAATATCCTCGACAGCGACGACGTACCTGCACCGCCGCGTCTGCCGGATGTGCGCGGGCTGGTGTGGTTCGACTATGCGCTGGCGGTGGTCGCGACGGTGATCGCGGCGGCCCTGGCCTGGGCGGTCGCCAGTGTGTTGCCGTTGCCGAATATCTCGCTGGTGTTTCTCGCGGCGGTATTGCTGGTGGCGGTGCGCAGCAGCCTGGGGCCGTCCCTGATGTGCGCGGCGCTGTCGTTCCTGACGTATGACTTCCTGTTTATTCCGCCAAAATTCTCCTTCGCCATCCAGCGTGAAGAAGACGTGCTGACTCTGTTGTTCTTCCTGCTGATGGCGGCGCTGACCGGCAACCTCGCGGCGCGCCAGCGCCGGCAGTTGCAGGCGTTGCGCGATACCCAGGAAGAAACCAGCGAGCTGCTCGACCTGTCGCGCAAACTCACCGCCGCCACCGACCGCCAGGCGGTGATCAGCGCGGCGGCGCATCACCTGGAAGGCTGGAGCGACCTGGATCTGTGCCTGGTCAACCGCGACGGCCAGGGCGGCTGGAAAGTCGAGACCGGCGGGCCGCTGACCTTCACCGAAGCCGAACGCGCCGCCGCCGACTGGGCCTGGCAGCATGATCAGCCGGCGGGCAAGGGCACCGGCACGTTGCCGTTCGGGGGCTGGTGGTGGTGGCCGCTGTCGAGCGAAGAGGGCCCGCTGGGGTTGCTCGGTGTCAGTGCAAAACCCGGTATGGAACTGAGCGGCCAGCGCCGTCGCTTGCTGATCGCCTTGAGCCAGCCGCTGGCCCAGGCGTTGGCCCGCGCGCAATTGGCGCAGGAGCTGGAGTCCGCGCGCCTGCACGGCGAGACCGAGCAACTGCGCAGTGCCTTGCTCGCCTCGGTGTCCCACGATTTGCGCACGCCGTTGACGTCCATGCGCGGCAGTATCGACAGCCTGCTGGCACTCGGCGAAGCCATCCCGCTGGAGGATCGCCGCGAGTTGCTCGAAGGCACCCGCGATGAAGCTGAGCGCCTCGACCGCTATATCCAGAACCTGTTGGACATGACCCGCCTGGGCCACGGCGCGTTGAAGCTGGCGCGCGATTGGGTCTCGCCCGGTGATATCGTCGGCAGCGCCCTCGGCCGTTTGCGCGCGGTGCTGGCGCCGTTGCAGGTGAGGATCGATGTGCCGTCTGAACTGCCATTGCTGTATGTGCATGCCGCGTTGATCGAGCAGGCGCTGGTCAACGTGCTGGAAAACGCCGCTCGATTCTCGCCGGCCCAGGGCCATTTGCACGTCAGCGCCGGGGTGTCGGATAACCAGCTATTCTTCGCCGTGGCGGACGAGGGCCCCGGGATTCCCGAAGACGAGCGCGCGAAGATTTTCGATATGTTCTACACCGCTGCCCGTGGCGATCGCGGCGGGCAGGGCACCGGTCTGGGCCTGGCGATCTGCCAGGGCATGGTCGGTGCCCATGGCGGGCATATCAGCGTCGCCGATGGGATTGGCGGGCGGGGTACCTGCATCACGCTGTTCCTGCCTTTACCCGCACAGCCTGGCCTGGAACGCGAGGCGTGAGCTACTCTCTTTTTTCGATGGATTTTGATTGGACACCATGAGCCAGACCGCGACGATTTTGGTCATTGACGACGAACCGCAGATCCGCAAATTCCTGCGCATCAGCCTGGCCTCCCAGGGCTACAAAGTGATCGAGGCCGGCACTGGCAACGAGGGCCTGGCCCAGGCCGCCTTGAGCAAGCCGGATTTGCTGGTACTCGACCTCGGCTTGCCGGACATGGACGGCCAGCAGGTGCTGCGCGAGTTTCGTGAGTGGTCGACGGTGCCGGTGCTGGTGTTGTCGGTGCGCGCCGGCGAAGTGCAAAAGGTCGAGGCGCTGGATGGGGGCGCGAACGATTACGTCACCAAACCCTTTGGCATCCAGGAGTTTCTGGCCCGCGTGCGCGCCTTGTTGCGCCAGGCCCCAGCGGGTGAAGCCCAGGAAGCGGCGTTGTGTTTTGGCCCGCTGACGGTGGACCTGGCCTTCCGCCGCGTATTGCTGGACGGCGCCGAAGTGGCGCTGACCCGCAAGGAATACGCGGTGCTGGCGCAACTGGCGCGACATCCGGGGCGGGTGATTACCCAGCAACAACTGCTCAAGGACATCTGGGGGCCGACCCATACCGAGGACAGCCACTATCTGCGCATCGTGGTGGGCCACCTGCGCCAGAAGCTGGCGGATGATCCGACTCAGCCGCGGTTTATCGTGACCGAGGCGGGGGTGGGGTATCGGTTGCTGGGGGCTTAGGCCTGGTGGGTTTTCGTTGGCTGTCAGGGCCCTATCGGGGGCAAGTCGAATCGTCGCACCGCCCCTCCCACAGTTTGATTTGTGAACACATTTCAAAATGTGGGAGGGGGCTTGCCCCCGATAGGGCCCCCAGCCACACCGCCAATCTCAGTGCTGCTCACTCTCATACCGATCCAACGTATCACTGGCGATCTCGCGCCCCAGGGCGATCAGTTCCGGCGCCTTGTAGAACTCGAAAAACCGGCACACCCGCTTCGGCACGTTGATCAGCACATCCGGCGGGTAGCCGGCGATCTTGTATTGCGCCAGCGATGTCTGCATCACCTCGAAGCTCTGGTTGATCAGGTCCAGCAATGATGCCGGGCCGACGTTATCGATGATGAACGAACCGGTCGCCGACTTCGGCGCCCCGGCTTTTTCCGGGGCGGCGGCGGGCTGCTGGGATTCCGGTTCGGCCGACTCCAGCCACGGGTTGATCTCGGCCGCTTGGGCCTGCAAGGCTTCCTGTTCGAGCTTCATCAACTGCTCGGCCTGCTTGCGGCGAAACGGCAAGTGCGAACCCAGCGACTTCGCCAGGCTGTTGAAGCGGCTCTTGAATGCCGGCGGCCGCTGGATCACCGGCAAGTGGTAGTGTTTCTGGTTGGTCGCGTTGAGGTTGACCGCAATGATCAAGTCGCAATGGCTCGACACCACCGGCACGATCGGCAGCGGGTTGAGCAGGCCGCCGTCCACCAGCATGCGGTTGCCCTGCATCACCGGGGTGAACAGGCTCGGAATCGCCGCCGATGCGCGCATGGCCTGGTGCAGGCAGCCTTCCTGGAACCAGATTTCCTGCTGGTTGGTGAGGTCGGTGGCCACGGCGGTGTAGGGGATGCGCAGCTCTTCGATATTGATCTCGCCGACGATCTTGCGGATCTGCCCGAAGACCTTCTCGCCGCGAATCGCTCCCAGGCGGAAGCTCACATCGACCAGGCGCAGTACGTCGAGGTAATCCAGGCTTTCGATCCAGTTGCGATACTCGTCGAGTTTGCCGGCAGCATAGATTCCGCCCACCACCGCGCCCATGGAGCAGCCGGCGATACAGGCGATGTCGTAGCCGCGCCGTTCGATTTCCTCGATCACACCGATATGGGCATAGCCCCTGGCCCCACCGGAGCCCAGCACCAAGGCAACACGCTTCTTCATGGTCGATGTCCTTCGTTAAGCAGGCGCCCACAATGCACCCAATACGGGGGCGGCTTCAATCTTCGCGCCACCGCGCAATATTTTTCCAGAATAGCGGCTAGGCTCGGGTATGCTCTGGCAATAGGCGCTTTTGATTTCGGGTGGCGGACAAGGCACTTTTCTTTGTAGGCAACGTCTACACGGTACGACCGTTTTTCTTTATTTTGAGGTGTCATCGATGAAAGCCTGGATGTGTGTGCCTGTGATCATGTTGGCCCTGGCCGGTTGCGCCGGGAAAACTGCCTATCGCGACAGCTGCGGCAGCCAATTGGACGCCGCGTGGAAAGAGCTGGACCTGGCCAAGGCCGAAGGCTTTGCCGGCACCGTGAGTTACTCCAAGGCCTTGTCCCTGCTGACCGGCGCCAAGACCCAGCAGCAATTCGAAGCGTTCGAAGGCTGCGCCAACAAGGCCGAGAAGGCGCGTTTCTATATTCGTGAGTCGCGCGCCGGCCGCTGATTCGTCGCAGCTGTCGAGTGCAACCAGGCTGCGTCAGCGGTTTGAGTGATGCAGGGATTATTCGTCGTCAGTGGGGGAAAGCATGTCAGCCTTGGTAGATCAGTTAGTCGCTCAGGTCATCGGCCTGGAAGTAGGGTTACTGAGCTGCCAGGCTCGGCTCGCCGCCGTCACCGACGATGAAGCCCTGCATGATTTGCGCACCACCGTGCGGCGCCTGCGTAGCCTGTTGCGACCCTTGCGCGGCTTGCCGGGGGTCGAACAACTCGAACTGGCCGCCAGCACCGTCGGCCAATTGACCACCCCGTTGCGCGATCGTGAAGTGCTGGCCGCGCATCTGCACCAGCACGGTCACCATGCCGCCGCCGACCGTCGTCTGCGCCTGCAACCCGAGGCCTATCGCCACGTCGCCCAGGGCCCGGAGCTGGCGCACCTGCTGCAGATCCTCGATGCATTCCCGCGGTTTATCCGTGCCTCGCAACACCAGAAACTGCTCAGGGGCCTGCGCACGCGTATCGAGAAACGCCTGACCAAGCAATGGCACAACCTCGATGACGCCCTGCAGGACCCCAGTCACGATCGCCACCGTCTGCGCTTGTTGATCAAGCGCGTGCGCTACGCCGCCGAAGCCTACCCCGAGCTGGACAAGCTGCCGGTCAAGGCCGTGTTGCGCCTCAAGCAAGCCCAAGGCGCCCTGGGCGATTGGCATGATTGCTGGCAGTGGCTGCTCCAGGCCGAGCATCAAGCCGATCTGCAGCCCTGTGTGACGATTTGGCGTCGCACCATGGCCCAGGCCGAAGGCGAGGCGGATCGGGTGCTGGACAAACTCTGCGCGGATTGTTTCTGAGCCGGTCCGGTTTTTGGCCGGAATAGGCGCTGTACCTGGTGGTTGCGCTGGTTAAGATCGCTGCTCCGGTCTTTTTGATGTGAGGTCGCCATGCGCTTCAGTGATTTGCTCGACGCCGCCCGTAACCACCCGCTGGAGGTCACCATCCCCGCCGAATGGGCGCAGGGTCGCGCGACCTTTGGTGGCCTGGTGGCCGCTTTGCAATATGAAGCGCTACGCGCCCAGGTCCCTGCCGACCGGCCGTTACGCTCGTTGGCAATCACTTTTGTCGGCCCGGTCGCCGCGGATGTGCCCGCCAGTTATCACGTCGAAGTGCTGCGCGAAGGCAAGGCGGTCAGCCAGTTGCTTGGCCGGGTGGTGCAGAACGGTGAAGTGGCGACGCTGGTCCAGGCCAGTTTCGGCGCGTCCCGTGAGTCGCAAGTCGTGGTGCCGAGCGAGCCGCCGCCGACCTTCAAGCATTGGGATGAATGCCAGGAGCTGCCGTATATCCAGGGCGTCACCCCGGAATTCATGCGGCACCTGGCGATGCGCTGGAGTGTCGGCGGCCTGCCGTTTACCGGCAATACCTCCCGCGACATGGGCGGTTGGGTGCGCTTGCGCGGCGATGTGAAGGAAGAGCCGCTGACCGAGTCGCACATCCTCGCCCTGGTGGATGCCTGGCCGCCGGCGTTGCTACCGCACCTGCGCAAGCCAGCGCCGGGCAGTACCCTGACCTGGACCATCGAGTTTATCCAGCCGCTGCAAGACCTCACCACACTTGACTGGTGCCAGTACTACGTCAACATCGAACACGCCCGTGACGGCTACGGCCATGCCGCTGCGGCGCTGTGGAGCCCGAGCGGCGAGTTGATCGCCATCAGCCGCCAGACCGTGGTGGTCTTCGCCTGACCTTCAGTGCCGGTGGCGCTGACGCCAGGCGCGCCACCAGCCACCGCTGAGCACAAAGCGCGGGAAGCTCACGAACTGCTCGACCAACAGGCGTTGGACCGCGTCTTTGCGGTCGCTGAACGGTTCACCGGCCTGGGCTTCCAGGCTGTGGCCATGCCGCTGCAAGGCAAGGCCGGCGAGGATGCCGACAACGCCCACGGCCAAACTGGCCAGGCTCAGGCTGAACACCCCGGAAACGACCAACAGAAACCCGATGATAAACAGCGGCACCGCGATCATGTGCAACGCCAGGTTGGTCGGGTGCTGGTGGTTTTGCGGGTACTGACGCCATTGCCAGGCGGGGAGATTGGGATGACGTTTGCCCATGATGATGAATCCTCTGTCCGTTGAAACAACTTGAACAGAGTTTAGGTCGGGTCGGCTGGCGCGGCGAATCAAGGCTGGCTATGGGGGCCATAGCCTCGCCTTGTATTGCTTATAGCTTCAACTGGCCAATCGCCTTGCTCAACTCCCCGGCCAATGTGGCGAGCTGATTGCTGGTGGTGGCCGAATCCACGGTCTGCTGCACGGTGTTCTCGGTCACATCACGAATACTCACCACGGCGCGGTTCATCTCTTCGGCGACATGGCTCTGCTGTTCGGCGGCGACGGCGATCTGGGTGTTGCTTTCGCGCATCTGCGCCACGGCGCCGGTGATTTCGGCCAGTGCCGCGCCGGCTTCCTGGGCCTGTTGCACGCAGTCATCGGCCTTGAACGAGCTTTCTTGCATGAAGTCCACCGCATCGCGGGTGCCGGCTTGCAGCGCCGAGACCATGAGCGTGATTTCGTCGGTGGAGGTTTGCACGCGTTTGGCCAGGTTGCGCACTTCGTCGGCGACCACGGCGAAACCGCGGCCCATCTCCCCGGCGCGGGCGGCTTCGATGGCGGCGTTGAGCGCGAGCAGGTTGGTCTGTTCGGCGATGCTGTGGATCACGCTGACCACGCCGTTGATTTTCTGGCTGTCTTCGGCGAGTTTCTGGATCATCTCGGCGGTCTGTTGCACGCCGCTGGACAGCCCGGCGATTGAGCGCTGCACCCGATCCACCACTTCGCGGCCGCTGCCGGCGAGGGTGTCGGCGGTCTGGGACAAATCGCGGGTGGCGCCGGCGTGCTGGGCGATGTGGTGGACGGTGGCCGTCATCTCGTTGATGGCGGTGGCGGCCTGGTCGGTTTCGCTTTGCTGGCCGAGCATGCCGTGCTGCACCTCGTTCATGCTGCTGGCCAGGCGCGCCGCGCCCTCATCCAGTTGCTTGGCGGTGCTGGCCACGGTGTTGACCACTCGCTGGTAGCCGGCTTGCATGGCATTGAACGCGCTGGCCATCTGCCCGACTTCATCTTTGCAGGCCAGCGGGACACGCGCCGACAAGTCGCCGGTTTTCTCGACGTGCAGCATCACGTCCTTGAGGGTGTTGAGCTGGCTGAGCAGGAAGCGGATCAGCAACTGCGAGGCGCAGAGCATCGCCAGCATCAGGATCAGCACCGCCACCGCGTAGTTGGCGAAGCGCTCACTGAACACCTGGCTCAGGCTTGGCGCGTAAGCGAGCACGGCGACCTGTTGCCCGTCGGCGCGGGCGACCACTTCAGCGCCCATCAACGGGTTTTCGCCGAATAAGGGCAGGTGATTGAGTTCGACCCAGCCGCTGGCACTGCTCAGGTCTGACAGATCTTGATCAGCCAACTGTGGGACTTGGCCACGGGCAAACGTCAGCCACGCCTCGCCCTTGGGCAGCGCCTTGTCGGCCGGCCAGGCGCTGAGCAAGCGCGCCTGGGCTTGTGCCGAGGCCTGGGACGCCTGGCTGCGCGACTGCTGTTCGAGATGCACAGCGTATAGCACCAACAGCAGCGTGGTGATAAAGGCGACCGCGTTGACGGCCCAGAATTTGTATTTCAGCGAGATATTGCTAAGCCAGGCACCCATAGAAGGTTTTTCTCTGATAGCGGAAACAGCATTGGCAAGGTGCCATTATTGTGCCGCTACTGAAAAAATACCACTTTGATATGGGTCAATACGCCACATCAAACCACAGCGGGTAGGCCAAAAAAAATACGCGCGCAGGCGGTGCTGTGCTGGGCCAGGTCTTCCAGGCTTTCGTTGCGGTGCAGGGCGACTTCGCGCAGCACCTCCGGCAGGTAGGCCGGTTCGTTACGGCCGTTTTTCGGTTTGGGCCGCAGGGTTCGCGGCAGCAGGTAAGGCGCATCGCTTTCCAGCATCAGGCGGCCCCGAGGAATTTCTCTGACCAGCGGATGCAGGTGCGTCCCACGGCGCTCGTCGCAGATCCAGCCGGTGATGCCGATGTGCAAGTCGAGGTCGAGGTAGCTGAACAGCGCCTGCTGCTCGCCCGTGAAACAATGCACCACGGCGGCGGACAAGTGATCGCGGTAATCCTTGAGGATCTCCAGCAGGCGCTGGTTGGCGTCGCGTTCGTGGAGAAACACCGGCAGTTTCAGCTCGACGGCCAGGGCCAGGTGTTCTTCGAGGACTTTTTCCTGCTGCGGGCGCGGTGAGAAGTCGCGGTTGAAATCCAGCCCGCATTCGCCCACCGCGCGCACGCGGCTGTCGTTGAGCAAACCACGTAGGCGTTGGGCGCTGTCGCCGTTCCAGTCGCTGGCGGAGTGGGGGTGGATGCCAGCGGTGCAGAACAGTCGCTGGCCGCTTTCATCCAGCTTTTCGCACAATTGCAGGGCCTGTTCGCTGCCGTCGACACTGGTGCCGGTGAGCACCAATTGTTGCACGCCGGCAGCATACGCACGCTCGAGAACGGCCTGGTGCTTCTCGTCGAAACTTGGGTTTGTCAGGTTGACGCCGATATCAATGAGTTGCATGGTGCTATCTCCGCCTGCGGCCGGAAAGCATATCAGAGCTGTAGATTTATAAGAAAAACCTAGAACTACAACGAGTTATAGCTGTCTTTGAACGTCGCAAGTGACATTGTGGTGGGTCTATCGCCTACCCTGGTGCCGCCGTTGCGTGCCTTGTCAGCGCATAAAGCGCTCTGTTTCTGACCTCCAGCTCCTCGTTTTTCGCGAAGGTGCTGGCCAGTATTCTTTCCGGAGAGCGGATGATCCGACCCTCGGCGTTGCTTATGTTGTGCCTGACGTTATCGCTGCCCATGGCGGCGGTCGCGCGGCTGGACGGGCCGCTGGAAGTGACCAAACCGAGCAAGGTGCGCGACCTGGCCGAGATTCGCTCCAGTCGTACCCTGCGCGTACTGGTCAACCAGAGCCGCAACAGTTCCGGCGAAATCCAGGGCCAGGCCATTGGTGTCGAATACCATCGCCTGCGTGCGTTCGAGCAGTACCTCAACGACCAAGCCCGCGATGGCCAGGAAATCAATCTGAAGATCATCCCCAAGGCCAAGGACCAACTGCTCGGCGCGCTGGCACGGGGTGAAGGCGATCTGGTAGCCCCCGGGGAATTGCTGGAAGTGAAGGCCACGCACAAGATCAGTGCGAGCGACCCGATTGCCAGCGGCGTGCCGTTATGGCTGGTGGGGGTCAAGGGCGAGCGCCGGTTCACCCGGCTGGAGCAGTTGTCCGGGCGCACATTGGCGCTGACCACCGGCAGCGCGGCGGCGGATGCGATCAACCAGGTCAACCAGAAACTGGCCCTGCACAAGCAGCCGCCGATCAAGGTGGAGTGGGTCGACCCGAGCCTGGCGGTGGAGGACGTGCTGGAGATGGTCCAGGCCGGCATCTTTCACCTGACCATCGTCGAGAAGCCCATCGCCGAACGTTGGTCGAAGATCCTGCCCAAGCTGCGCTTCGACAAGCAGGTGGTGATCAATGAGCCGGGCGAAGAGTATTGGTTCGTGCGGCAGGACGCCGCGATGCTGCGGGCGAGTATTGATCGCTTCCTCAAGACCTACCGCACGCCGTCCGACCAGGACGTGGCGTTTCAGCGCATTTATCGACGCCTTTACCAAGTGCGCAACCCGCTGGCCCGCATCGACCGCCAGCGCCTGGAGAAACTGCGCCCGATCCTGCAAAAACATGCGCGCGAGCAAGGCATGGATTGGTTGAACCTCGCCGCGCTGGCCTTCAAGGAGTCCGCCCTCGACCCAAGCGCGCGCAGCAGCGGTGGCCCCACCGGCCTGATGCAGATCACGCCTTCGGCGGCGCAGCGGGTGGGCGTGAACAATATCGAAAATCTCGACAGCAACGTGCAGGCGGGCGCACGTTATCTGTCGATGATCCGCCGCAAGTTTTTCGCCAGCCCCAAGCTCAACGAGCGTGAGCGCATGGCGTTCGTGCTGGCGGCCTACAACATGGGGCCGGAACGCGTGCAAGGCATGCGTACCGAAGCCAAGCGGCGTGGGTTGAACCCCAATCAGTGGTTCTTCCAGGTGGAGCGCATTGCCATGGAGCAGGTGGGGATGAGCGGCGTGAGCTATGTGAATAGCGTCAACAAGTACTACCTGGCGTTTGATCGGGAGCGGGACTCCCTGGAGCCGTCGGCGTTGGAGCCGAAAATCGCTTCGCGCAAGTGATCGATTTTATAGATATTAATTAGGCATTTTTTCGGCTTTTATCATTGCCTAAACTGATTAATATAGCGGCCAACCAACCCCTACTCTGAAAAGGATTATCCCCATGAGCCCACTGATCAAAAGCATCCTGTCCACCCGCGCCGGCTATGGCTTGACCATTCTGCGCATTGTCGTCGGCATCATCTTCGCTGCCCACGGTTCGCAAAAACTCTTTGGCTGGTTTGGCGGCTACGGCCTGGCGGGCACCGCGCAGTGGATGGAAAGCATCGGCCTGGCGCCGGGCACCCTGATGGCCTTGTTGTCGGGCGGTACCGAGTTCTTCGCCGGCCTGGCCTTGATCATCGGTCTGCTGGCACGCCCTGCGGCCTTGGGCCTGACGATCCTGTCGCTGGTGGCGATCTTCTCGGTGCATATCCATAACGGTCTGTTCATGGCGAACAATGGTTATGAGTTCGCCCTGGCCTTGCTCGGCGGCTCCCTGGCCGTCCTGTTCGAAGGTGCCGGCAAACTGTCCGCCGACCGCGCCATCACCCACTGATCGGCCTGTAACCGCTGGAGAAGGCCCGCCATGTGCGGGCCTTTTCGTTGCGCGGGATTCTTGACACCGCCCCATCGGCTTCTCTAGGATGTTGGTTATGCGCCGATTTAAACAGCTAATTGCGGGGCGCCACTGGGACTCGATGCAGCCCGACAGAAGCCAGTTCTCATTGCAGACGCCGGCTTCGAAATACCGCTAAAGCGCTGGTTCGGTGTTGCCTCTCACCTGCCCGCAGACTTTTGAGGCAGAGACACGACACGATGAATGCACCACGCCCCCTCATACGCCTGGCTCCGATCACTGCGGAGCTGACTCAACGCAATCCGAGAATTCTCCTGGGCGGCAAGCACCAGCCGACGCTGTTGCGTTACCTGGACGGCTGGCCGCGTCGGGGCGGGCGGCCCTCGGCGTTCCTGATCCAATTTGTCGAAGATGGCGATTCCCTGGCACGCTTTGCCAGCAACAGCTTTGACCTCGCGGTGATCCAGGCGCCCAGCGCCAGTGACGCGGCTGAGGTGATCCGCCAACTGACGCGCATTGCCCGGCAAGGCTTGATCGCGCGGCGCTGAGCCCTCAATAAAACGCCGACGGCGGCACCGGCCAGCGACGACGCCGCCGCCGAAACAGCCCCCAGGCAATCAGGCACAGCAGTGCCGGCAACGGCACAATCACCAGCAGTTTTACGTTGCGTTCCAGGCGCTGCACTGGCGCGTAAAGCGTGTTTTTCAGCGTATGCAGTTCCATCGGTAGACGCAGGCGTTCCTTGTTGAGCGCTTGCAACTGGGTACTGGTATCGACCGACTCCGTGCCCAGGGCCGTGACGTCGGGGTTAAGGCGCTGCCATTCCTTTTCCGTTCGTGCCAGGCGCCGTTCCAGCTCGGCAGCCTGATCCCGATAGGCGCGTTCGGCAGCCTCGCGCCGCTTCGCCAGCAGCTTCAATGAATGGCCGGCCACCGCGCGCGGGCGAATATCCGCCAGGGCCTGCGGCGCGGCCAGGTTATCCAGTGCGTTCATGACAAACAGTTTGTTGGCATTTCGCGCGGATTCGCCGGGAGGCTCGCTCAACATATCCGTATCTGCAACCACGACCACATGGATCTGCGCCGCCTTCTGCAACCCCGGCGGCCGCCCGCCAAATCCGTCGGCAAACGCCGAATAGGCTGGCCCTTCGAGGCGGGCAGCGATCACGTGAGGCTCGCCACGCGTGGGTAACGCACTGCCCACGGCGTCTGAATCGATCAGTAACGACTGTCTGGAACTGCGCAACAGCGGCGTGAAGATGGCGCGGCTTTTATCCAGGGAGAACAGGGCGCCGCTGTTCGACACGGTCACTGTGCCCAGCTTCCAGCTGCTGACATCGCGGGTATTCATTGCTTGGCGTGGCAGGGTGAATGTGGCCGGTTGATGTTCCGACGGGGCATAGGTGGGGTCGACCAGCACTTTGTTGCTCGGCATGCTGACCCCCCAGCCGGCGAGCAAGCCGTCTAGCCGGGTGGCGGAGGACGTTGTCTTTGAGCCGCCTTTGTCGAGGGGGTCGATAAACATCAGCAGTTTGCCGCCGCCCAGGACGAACTGGTCGATCGCATACAGTGTTTTTTCCGGCAGCCCGCGTGGATGTACCAGCATCAGGGTTTTAATCCGCGAGGGCACATGATCGGCCGTCGGCTCCAGCTCCAGGAGATCGAAATGTCGGTGCAACTCCAGTACCAGCGGCTCGATGGATGCGCCGGCCGGTAACCCTGATAACAGCCCGACGATCGCGGGCTCGGGGTGCAGCAACTGGGTGATCAAGTGGCTGATTTCATACTCCAGCAGCGGCTCGTTCTCCGGGTTGAACGACTCGATGCGTTGGGCGGTTTGTCCCTCCCGAGCGCCGATAAGACCGAAGAACCCCGGTTGATCGCGCAGGCCATACAGTCCTGCTTTGTAGGCATCCTCTGAAAAGGGAGTGGGATCGATAATGTGCAGATTGATCCTGCCGTTTGCTGCGTGTTCAAACGCCCTGAGCTTTTCTTCAACGCGTTTGGCATAGTGTTTCAGGATGCTTTTTTTGGCCGGTATGCTTGAGTTGAAATAATAGAAGTCCAGTGGGCTTTCCAGTGTGGTGAGTAAGTGCAATACCGCGGGTGACAATGTATTGGTCTGTTGTTGGGAAAAGTCCTGGCGTAAATCAGGAAGTTTGACTACCCATACCAGGTTGAATGCGAGGAACAGCAGCAGTATGACGCTAAGTGTCATGCCGGTGCGCAATGGATATCGCATCGAGAGTGTTCCTTCTCAGCTGTTCTTGTAGTTGAGGATAACGGTCGTCGCAGCAAGAAAAGCAATGATCATGCTGATGAAATACGCGCCGTCCTGAAAGGTAAGTGTCCCGTGATCAATCAGGCCAAAACGCAGGAGTGGGCTGAGAGATGTCAAACTGTCGATGATCCAGATGGGGGCTTGACGCTCCAGTGCATCCAATATCGAAGACACGCCGCTGGCCAATAACAGCAGGCTCAGCGTCAATATGAAAATGGCCAGGCGCTGGCGGGTCAGTGCGCAAATAAAAACACCCACTGAGAGATAGCTCCCGCTCAATAACCAACTGGCCAGGAATTGGGATGCGATGACCCGGTTGTCCGCACTGCCCAACAAGTTGACCACCGTCACGATGGGGAATGTCAGTAATAATGCCAGGCCCGCCACGACCCAGGCGGCGAGGAACTTCCCAATAACCAGTTCGGCGGGCCGCACAGGCAGTGTTTTCATGAAATCGCCAAAGCCTGTCTCATTCTCGTCCGCCCAAAGTTGAGTCGACAGTGCAGGGATCAGTAACAGGTACAACCAAGGGTGCCATTGAAAAAAGCCCTGCAAATCGCTGCTGCTGCGCTCCAGCAGTTGGCTGGTGTGCAACCCCAGCAAGGTCGACAGCAACAGGAACAGCGCAACGCTCAGGTAGGTGGCAGGTGCCGATAGATAGCTGGCAAGCTGGCGTTTGAAAACAGATGGCAGCAGGTTCAATGGGATGCCTCCTGGCTCAGGTGGTGAACGACATCGTTCAGGCGGCCTGGCTCCAGATTCAGTGAGTGTATTTCCCAGCGTCGGTTGGCAATCAATGCGCAGATGGCGGGGTAGATGGAGTGTCCCGGCATGGCGAGAACGGTTACCGTGCCCGGGCCGTGCCGGTCTTCTTCGATACCTGCCACGCCGGGCAGTACGGCAAGTGCCAGTAAATCCAGGGCTGACTCCGCCGCCAGGGTGACCGCGCGAAAGTGCCGGGAACTGCGCTGCAGCTCGGGCATCGGGGTGTCCGCCAACAGGCGCCCGCCGCCAATGACCAGGGCGCGGGTGCAGACGCCGGCCAGTGCTTCGCAATCGCGTGAGGCAACGATGATCGTCATCTCGTCGGCCAACGACTGGATAAGCCTGCTGATCTTGCCTTGCTGATGGGGCGCCAACCCTTCGCTGGGTTCGTCCAGTAACAGCACGTCGGGGTCGTGCAGCAGGGCCTGGGCAAACGCGACTTTGCGTTTCAGGCCAGGGGGAAGGGTGTTGATCGGGTAATCGAGGACTGGCCAGAGTTCGAGTCGGCTGGCCGCGTGATCCACCCGCCTGCGTCGCTCCGCGCCTTGGAATCCCCGAAGAGTGGCGATGAAACTGAGCAGGTTCTTGACCGACAGGGTCGGGTGACTGACTCCGGATTCGGGTTGATAGCCTATTGCCTTGCGTGCGTGATAGCCGTGCGTGTGTGTATCCAGCCCCAGAATCCGCACTTGCCCCGAGGAGGGTTGGATGGCGCCGGCGATCATTTTTAAAAGTGTCGTTTTACCTGCCCCCTCCAATCCAAATAAACCAAGGCACTCTTGGCGTTTGGCAGAAAATGAGACATCGCTGATTACACTCTTTTTGTTCAAGTATTTTGTGAGGTTGCTTATCTCGATCATTATGCTTTTCTGTTCGGTTGGTGAGGCAAGAAGAATGAAGAGGCAAGCGCCTTTGTTGAGTGATATAGGGCTCGGGTTTAAAAATGGTACGTTCAATGTACAGCGCTTGGAAACGCTGAAGTATCTTAATAAGAGAAGTCCTACGTTCAGTCTGTTACCTCGCTGAAACAATCGTTGAGTGATAAATGCATGTTGATGGTCGGATGTTTATCTGATGTTTATATACGCTTTGCTTGTTGTCATGAGGCCTGATTACTATGATGCTTCTACGTACCCTAGTTCTTGAACGCTCTGGTGAGGATGCGCCGGTCAACGGTGCTCTGCTCTGTGGTTTTGCTGTTCCCCAGATCGCGTCGAACTTTCTTGTGTACAGCCTGGATGAAGAAATAGAGCCGGGTAGTTCCCGGGTATATGTCGCAGCATTGCGTAGGAAAGTTGAACGCTACTTCTTGGGTGGGGTGGATGCCCAAGAGGATCTGCAAGTTGCGATGCGGGTGTTTAAACAAATACTGACCTTGGCCGCGTCCGGTACCAAGTCGGGTAGCGTCGGCGACGGCCAGATTCCCTATCACTTTGTCGACTTGAAAGGCTGCAAGTTGCCGCCCGCCAGGCCCGAAGATCATCATTCAATGAACATCAAGAAAGCCTTGGTGATGAAGGTGATTACCTTGGGCACATCGGCCCCTGCGTCAGAGGCGATTGAAAGTCCCACGCTGATTGTCCCGTCCATTCGTTTTTCTTCCAAATTGGTCTCGGCTCCCAAAGTCACCAAGGCGCCTGAAAAGGTCTTGCCCGTGGTGATCGAGGGGCTGGCTGAACCTCAGCGGCAGGTGCCCGCGGTCGTGGCGCCAACTGCTGCGCCGGTCGTCGCGGTTGCACCCAGTGCGCCGCCGGCATCCAACGAACAGGCAGAACACAATTCACTGTTCGAGGTGGACAGCACCTTGACCAACCTCGCGCGTGTCGCCCAGGAGCTGACCCAGCAAAAACTTGCGATGCAAAAGCGCGAAGAAGCGCTCGAACAGCGCCAGGTTGAACTGCAGCGAGGGCTGGCGGAGCTTGAGCAAAAGCGCCAGGAACTGACCCGTCGCATGGTGCAGGAGGAGGGCGCCGTGCAGTTGCAGGCGCAGGCGTTGGAGGGGCGTGAAGCGCAGTTGGCAAATGCCGTGGTCATGCAGCAGCAAGGGCAGCGTCAAATGGATGAGCGCACCCGCGTCCTCGAAGAGCGGGCCATTCAAGTCGAGGCGCAAGAGCTGCGGGCGCGTCAGAAAGGCGAGACGTTGGCGGCGCTGCTCGTGCAGTTACCAGGGTTGCGCCAGAATGTGCATGCCATTCTCTTTGAACTCGACCAGGCGTTGGACGGCCTGGCCAGGAATGAGCTGGTTCAAGCCAGCAGCGAGCCGGGCGCAATCCAGCTGTGATGCGAGGCGTCAGAGGGTCTGGCTACTTTCCCCGGTTCATTTATCATCACCCTCTGTTCGTCGACGCCGGGGCCTGCATGCCGCGGCGTATTGGAATCAATGGACATTGCCTGGGGATGCACACGTTTGAGTACCAAGCTGATTACCAAAGAAGGTCATGAGGCGCTGAAGAAGGAGTTGGATTACCTGTGGCGCGAAAAGCGTCCGGACACCACGCGCAAGGTGACTTGGGCTGCTTCCCTGGGGGATCGCAGCGAGAACGCGGACTACCAGTACAACAAGAAGCTGCTGCGTGAGATTGACCGACGGGTGCGCTACCTGCGCAAGCGTCTGGAAGACATGCGCGTGGTGGAGTACATGCCCGAACAGGAAGGGCGGGTATTTTTCGGTGCCTGGGTCGATATCGAAAACGAGCAGGGCGAAACCAAGCGTTTTCGCATCGTCGGCTATGACGAGATCTACGAACGGATGGACTACATCTCCATCGACTCGCCGATGGCGCGGGCGCTGCTGCGCAAGCAAGTCGACGATGAGGCCATCGTGCAGACGCCGAACGGCGAGGTGTGCTGGTGGATCACCGCTATCGAGTATGTGAAATAGACAATGGTGGCCCGCGGTCTGTGACGCGCGGGCCATTGTCGTCTCAGCCTTCGCGCAATACCGCCAATGGCGTGGCATTCAGCGCGCGGCGCGTCCCGAACACCCCGGCAGCGCCGATCAGCACGCCACCGATCACCGGCAGCAACAACAACCACGGGTGTGGGTGCCAGGCCAGGTCGAAGGCATAGCGGTAGAGCACCCAGGTCACCAGCTCGGTGCCCAGCGCCGCGAGCAAACCGCTGACGGCGCCGAGCAGGCCGAACTCGATGCGTCGGGCCTTCACCAGCAGCTTGCGCTCGGCGCCCAGCGCACGCAGCAGCGCACCTTGGCGAATGCGCTCGTCCAGGGTGGCCTGCAGGCCGGAGAACAGCACCGCCATCCCTGCCGCCAGCACGAACAGCAGCACATACTCCACGGCCAGCGTTACTTGGGCGAGGATGCTGCGCAACTGTTCCAGCAGGGCCTCGACTTGCAGGATCGTGACCGCCGGGAAGGCCCGGGACAGGTCGACGATCTGCCGGTCATGGCCGGGGGCCAGATAAAAGCTGGTCAGGTAGGTGGCCGGCAGGTCTTTCAAGGTGCCAGGCTGGAAAATCATGAAGAAGTTGGGCTGGAAGTTATCCCAATTGATGGTGCGCAGGCTGGTGACCCGCGCTTCACGGGTTTCGCCCGCCACGGTGAACACCAGGTGGTCGTTGAGCTTGAGTTTCAGGCTTTCGGCAACCTTGGCTTCCACCGACACCCCCGGTATTTCATCGCCCGGTTGCTGTGACCACCAGGTACCCGCAGTCAGGGCATTGCCCGGCGGCAGGTCGGCGGCCCAGGTCAGGCTCAGGTCGCGCTGGATCGCGCGGTCGCCGCTGGAGTCCTTGCTGACGATCGCCTGCACGGGCTCGCCGTTGACGCTGATCAGCCGGCCGGGCACCACCGGATACAGCGGCGCCGATTGTGCCTGCAGTTCGAGCAGGCGAGCGCCAAAGGCGTCCTTGTCGGCGGGCAGGATGTTCAGCGCGAAGTAGTTGGGGGCGTCCTTGGGCAGCTGGTTTTGCCAGGTGTCGAGCAATTCGCCGCGCAGCAGGGCGATCAAGCCCATGGACAGCAGGATCAAGCCGAACGCCAGCGACTGGCCTGCCGCCGCCAACGGATAACGCAGCAACTGGCCCAGGCCCAGGCGCCACGGCAGGGACGCCCGGGCCAGCAGGCGGCGCAGGCTCTGCAACAGCAGCAGGAGCAGGCCACCGAGGATCAACGCCGCAACCACGCCCCCGCCGAGCAGGGCGAAGGTCAGCACCAGGTCGAGGCTCAGGCGCCACATGATCAGGCCCAGGGCAAGCAGCGCCGCGCCGTAGACCATCCAGGTGCTGGACGGGATGGGCAGCAGGTCGCGCCGCAACACGCGCAGCGGTGGGACGCGGCCCAGTGCCGCCAACGGTGGCAGGGCGAAACCGGCGAGGGCCACCAGCCCGGTGCCGATCCCGGCAATGGCCGGCAGCAGCCCGCCGGGCGGTACGTCCGCCGGCAGCAGGTCGTGGAGGAAATAGAACAGGCCAAATTGCGCCAGCCAGCCCAGCAGGGCGCCGGCCAGGCTCGCCAACAGGCCGAGTACGCTCAGTTGCAGGCTGAACAACAGCATGGTTTCACGCCGCGATAAACCCAGGCAGCGCAACAGCGCGCTGGCATCAAAACGTCGGCTGGCGAAACGGTTGGCGGACAACGCCACGGCCACACCGGCCAGCAACACCGCCACCAGGCTGGCCATGTTCAGGTAGCGCTCGGCCTTGCCCAGGGCGCCGCCGATCTGCTGGTTGCCATCCCGCGAGTCCTGCAGGCGCTGGTTGGCCGCGAGACCCGGCTTGATCAGGTCACGATAGGTTTGCAGTGCCGTACTTGAGGGGGCTGCGCGCCACAGCTCGCGGTAACTGACGCGGCTGCCGGGCTGGACGACGCCGGTGGCGCCCAGGTCGGCCAGGTTGATCATCACCCGTGGCGTGAGGCTGTAGAAATTGCCGGCGCGGTCCGGTTCATAGGTCAGCACACGCGCCAGGCGCAGGGACTTCATGCCCACGTCGATGCTGTCACCCACTTTCAGGTCGAGTGCGGTGAGCAGCCGTGCCTCCACCCAGGCTTCGCCGGGTTTCGGGCCGCCGCCTGCGGTTTCGTCAGCGAATGGCGCGGCTGCGCTCTTCAGTTCGCCGCGCAGCGGGTACTGCTCGTTGACCGCCTTGATGCTGGACAGCTGGATGCCGTTATCGGTGGCGATAACGCTGGAAAACTCGACGACGCGTGCGTGATCCAGGCCCAGTTCGATCCCGGACCTGATTTGCTCGGGGCGCGCGGGTGAGCTGCCCTCGAGCACCAGGTCGGCGCCGAGGAACTCGGTGGCGCGCAACAGCATGGCGCCATTAAGGCGTGCGCCGAAGTAGCCGATGGCGGTGCTGGAGGCCACGGCCACCAGCAGGGCGAAGAACAACACGCGCAATTCGCCGGCGCGGGCATCGCGCAGCAATTGGCGCAGGGCAAGGCTGAACAGGCGCAACAGCGGCAAGCGTGCCATCAAGGCTCCAGGGGCGCGACCAGCAGGCCGGCTTCAAGGCGGATCAGGCGTCGGCAACGGTGCGCCAGGCGCTCGTCGTGAGTGACCAGGACCAGGGTCGTGCCGCTTTCTTTATTCAGTTCGAACAGCAGGTCGCTGATGCGCTCGCCGGTATGGCTGTCGAGGTTGCCGGTGGGTTCGTCGGCAAACAGCACGTCCGGTTCGGCGGCAAAGGCGCGGGCGATCGCCACCCGTTGCTGCTCACCCCCGGAGAGTTGGCGTGGCGAGTGGGTCAGGCGTTGGCCCAGGCCGACCCGTTCGAGCAGGTACCTGGCGCGCTCGCGGGCGTCTTTGCGGCCGTCCAGCTCCAGCGGCAGCATGACGTTCTCCAGGGCGTTGAGGCTGTCGAGCAGTTGGAATGACTGGAAGACGAAGCCCACGTGTTCGGCGCGGATGCGCGCGCGCTGGTCTTCGTCGAGGCTGCTCAAGGCTTGGCCTGCGAGGATAACTTCGCCGCTGCTGGGCAGGTCGAGGCCGGCCAGCAGACCGAGGAGGGTGGACTTGCCGGAGCCGGAGGCACCGACGATAGCCAGGCTATCGCCCTTGTTCAGTTCCAGGCTCAGTTCGTGCAGGATAGTCAGTTCACCTTCCGCGCTGGGAACCACTTTGCTAAGGTTTCGCGCGATGAGAATGCTTGCGCCCATGGAGAATCCGATGCGAATGTGGTTTTTGAGTGCTGGCCTGGCCTTGATGTGCATGGCCCAGAACGCAGCGGCGGGTACAGTCCTGATCGTTGGCGATAGTATCAGTGCCGGTTTCGGACTGGATACCAGCAAAGGGTGGGTAGCCTTGTTGGGACAGCGGCTCAAACACGAAGGTTTCGACGATAAAGTGGTCAACGCGTCCATCAGCGGCGACACCAGCGCCGGAGGCCTCGCGCGGCTGCCGGCGGCGCTTGCGGAGCATAAGCCCAACCTGGTGATTATCGAGCTGGGCGGCAATGACGGCCTGCGTGGACAGCCGCCCGCGCAATTGAAACAAAATCTTGCGTCGATGATCGAGCAGTCCCAGGCGGTCGGCGCCAAGGTCCTGCTGCTGGGCATGCAGTTGCCGCCTAACTACGGTCCGAAATACACCACGGCATTTGCCGGGGTCTACGCGGCCCTGGCCAAGGAGAAGAGCGTGCCGTTGGTACCGTTTTTCCTCGACGGCGTGGGCGGTCATCCCGAGCTGATGCAGGCCGATCAACTGCACCCGGCGGTCGGCGCCCAGGGTAAGTTGCTGGAAAATGTCTGGCCGACGCTAAAACCGCTGTTATGACGCTTTTCTACCGGCAGGCTTTCGGCTAAGGTGGCGCCCCCCCGATTTGGAGCCCTCGATGTCGCGTCCTGCCTGGTCCCTGTTTAATTACCAACTGATCGAGCCGGACGAGCAGCTGGATCTGTTCGCCTGCCAGGAAGTCCGGGTGCATCTGGTCACGCGTCAATTGGAGCTGGGCGGCACGATCGATCGCACGCTCTGCGGCACGTTGTTGCCGGCTCAGCCACGCTGGTCGGCGGTGGATCGCTCGATTTTCCAGGATCAGCGCCTGTGCCCCCTGTGCCGTGCCATCTTGGAGTCGCAAAAGCGTGGCACGCCGCCGATCTGGCCGGAGCTGCGCTTCGAGTGGTGAGGGGCGCTACGAGCTTGCAGCTTGAAGCCCGCATCGCGTATACAATCGCTTTTTACCTACACGTTGTTCTGCGAAGGATTTTCCGGATGTTGTCGCGCCTTTCCGCCGTCACCTGCTGCCTGTCTCTTGCCGCCCTGTGTGCGGCGGGTTCCGCGGCGGCCTTGCAGTTGCCCTTGCCACCCCCGGGCGAAGACATCGTCGGCCAGGTCCAAGTGATCAAGGCCAAGTACGAAGATACGTTTGCCGACCTGGGTACCACCTACGACCTGGGCTACTCGGAGATGGTCGCCGCCAACCCGGGCGTCGATGCCTGGTTGCCGGGGGCGGGCACCGAGATCGTCCTGCCGACGCGGTTCATCCTGCCGCCGGGCCCCCGCGAAGGCATCGTGATCAACCTTGCCGAATACCGGCTCTACTATTTCCCCAAGGGCCAGAACGTCGTCTACACCTTCCCGCTGGGGATTGGTCGTGAAGGCTGGGGCTCGCCGATCGCCCATACCAGCATTGTCGCGAAAACGCCGAACCCGACCTGGACGCCACCCGCTTCGATCAAGGCCGAGCACGCCGCCAACGGCGATCCGTTGCCCAACGTGGTACCGGCCGGCCCGGACAACCCGCTGGGGCCGTTCAAGTTCACCCTGGGCACGCCGGGCTACCTGATCCACGGCTCCAACATGAAGTTCGGTATCGGCACGCGTACCAGCCACGGCTGCTTCCGCATGTTCAACAATAACGTGCTGGAAATGGCCGGCATGGTACCGGTGGGTACTCCGGTGCGTATCATCAACGATGCCTACAAGTTCGGCAGCAGTGGCGGCAAGGTCTACCTCGAAGCGCATACGCCGCTGAACGACGATGGCACGCCGTCGGTGGTCGACAAGCACACCGCGGTGATCAACGCGCTGCTCAAGCGTGAAGACCTGGCCAATCACCTGCGGGTGAACTGGGATCAGGTGCGCGACGTGGTCGCGGCGGAAGATGGCCTGCCGACTGAAATCGGTGTGCCGGCTGCGGCGTCGATGGTCTCGAACGCGCCGCTCGATCCGTTGCAATAAGCCGGTTCGATCAATCGCCCGCCACGGCCTTGGGCTGCGGCGGGCTTTTTATTGCCCGTGATCCGGGACCGAATCGCAGGCAATAAAAAGCCGGTCCAAGAATGGACCGGCTTGGTAACAACCCCGAAGGACTATTACTTGCGGCTAGCTTTTTCAAGCATGCGCAGAGCGCGCTCGTTAGCTTCGTCAGCAGTCTGTTGTGCTTTTTGAGCAGCAGCCAGAGCTTCATCAGCTTTACGGTAGGCTTCGTCTGCACGAGCCTGGGAGCGAGCTGCTGCGTCTTCAGTTGCAGTCAGACGAGCTTCGGTTTCTTTGGAGACGCTGCTGCAACCGGTAGCCAGAACTGCGGCCAGAGCCAGAGCAGAGAATTTCAGAACGTTGTTCATCGTGTTCCCCTTCAAGGACTTTCTATAAGATAGCTACTATCTCAGAGTGAGCTAATAGCCGGCGTACATACTACTCATTACTTGTAGTAAGTAAACTGACGTAGCGCAAGAAGCAAAAAAAAATTTCTGTGCTGAATCTATTTTGGCTAATCTTTTGGGAAATTGTATAAAAAGCGTTCAATTTTTAGCAGTCTGCTGAAGAATGGATGCGCCCTGAAAGGGCCGGCCAGCATGTGTCAAGCCTTGTAAGTAGATGAAAATTTATATACTGAAGCTAACACTTTTGTACAGGTTGACTTTGCCAAACCCTGTATCTTTTGCGCATGTAGAGGTGACTTTAACAGCGCCTGTTCGTCTCAAGCTTCAACTGCCGGCAATGTTCAGGCTTTCGGTCACCGATTGATCGAGGCCCTTTCTATATCCGCCAGCCCCAGGGATGACGAGTGCGTCTTGAGCAATTTCAGGATTGCCGCCTACTATTCTCTACGTGCTGGTTGTGAGCGCTCACGGTTTTCTCGTCGTCGAAACCGGCACGGGGTGGCGTAGATGTTCCTTCGCCGGAAAAACATCGGTAAGGTAGGGGTCAGAATCCAAGACCCGCGAGGAGTAGTGATGAGCGAGGCGTTGTCCATCCACCATGACCAGGCTGGTCATCAGTTCGAGACCAATGTGGACGGTCATCGTGCCTACCTGACCTATATGGACCTCGGGAAGCAGACCTTGGACATCTATCGGACCTTCGTGCCCAACGCACTGCGAGGTCGCGGTATCGCGGCTGCATTGACCGAGGAAGCCTTGAAGTTCGCCGAAGAGGCCGGCTACACGGTGATCCCGTCGTGCTCTTACGTCGAGCGCTACATGGAGCGCCACCAGCGCCATGCGGCCAAGCTGTAAGGCATGAACTGCAACATGAAAAACGCCGGGCTTAGCCCGGCGTTTTTGTGTGCGCTGATCAGGATCAGACTCAGCTGCGCTTGCGCAGGGGCAACACGTCCTTGAGCTTGGCGTGCATGCTGCGCAGGGTATTCTCGGTGGTCGCCCAGTCGATGCAGGCATCGGTGATCGACACGCCGTACTGCAAGTCGGCCAGGTCTTTGGGGATCGCCTGGCAGCCCCAGTTCAGGTGGCTTTCGACCATCAGGCCGATGATCGACTGGTTGCCTTCCAGGATCTGGTTGGCGACGTTTTCCATCACCAGCGGTTGCAGGGCCGGGTCCTTGTTGGAGTTGGCGTGGCTGCAATCGACCATGATGTTCGGCTTGATCTTGGCCTTGTTCAGCGCCTGTTCGCACAGGGCAACGCTGACCGAATCATAGTTGGGCTTGCCGTTGCCGCCGCGCAATACCACGTGACCGTAGGCGTTGCCTTTGGTGGTGACGATGGAGACGCCGCCTTCCTGGTTGATACCCAGGAAGCGATGAGGGCTGGAGACCGACTGCAGCGCGTTGATCGCCACGGTCAGGCCGCCGTCGGTGCCGTTCTTGAAGCCCACGGCCGAAGACAGGCCGGACGCCATTTCGCGGTGGGTTTGCGATTCGGTGGTGCGCGCGCCGATGGCCGACCAGCTGATCAGGTCCTGCAGGTACTGCGGGGAGATCGGGTCGAGGGCTTCGGTGGCGGTGGGCAGGCCCATTTCGGCCAGGTCTAGCAGCAACTTGCGACCGATGTGCAAGCCGTCCTGGATCTTGAACGAGTCGTCCAGGTACGGGTCGTTGATCAGGCCCTTCCAGCCGACGGTGGTACGCGGTTTCTCGAAATAGACGCGCATGACCAGATACAAGGTGTCGGACACTTCTTCGGCCAGCGCCTTGAGGCGCTCGGCGTATTCGTGGGCCGCCTTGAGGTCGTGGATCGAGCATGGCCCGATTACCACGAAGAGGCGGTGGTCGGTGCCGTCGAGAATGTCACGAATGACTTCGCGACCCTTGGTGACGGTCTGCAGGGCAGCGTCGCTCAGGGGGATTTCGCGCTTGAGCTGATCGGGCGTGATCAGGGTCTCGTTGGATTCGACGTTCAGGTCGTTGATCGGTAAATCAGCCATCGTGTTACTCGTCAGGGTCACGGGTGCCGGCCGCCAGCCATCCCCGTGCGGCGGAGCACAGCATGATTTGAATGCAGGGGGGAGGAACCTTAGCGCGTAACACGGGCCCGCGACAATGGGCAAAGCCCGCTTTAATCCAGTGCCGGCGCTACAAACGCCTCATGGGAGAATTCACCGGCATGCCGCGCCACCCACTCGCGGGCCATCGTTTCGAACTGCTCGGGCGTCGACTCGGCGTCTTCGTGCTGGCGGCAGTAGCGCTCTATCCGGCATGCTTGCTCACCCATGCGTGCGCCGAACAACGCATGTTCATCGGTAAACGAGATGCCGACGCGATAGCCGTCTTCTACCTTGCGGCACCATGCCACATAGCCCGGGTAGCGGGCCCCGGCGCCCAGGGACGGGATATGCAGGTCAACCGCTGTACCCTGGCGCCAGGCACGCGGGCAATTGCAGGCGATGCCGCCCAGGCCGATAGTGTGCAGGCGTTGGCGGGGAATGGGGGGAGAGGGACGTTGGATCAACAGGGCAGCGACATCATCAGGATGAGGTAAAAAACGACCCATGTACACGGACTCCGAGCACCGTCCAGTCGACGGCGGTGGCAGCAGTATAGTGAAGGAGCAGGCATTGACCGACCTGGATATTGACCAGCAACTGCTGGGATTACCAGGCATTTCGCTCGTGCTGTTTACCAGCGTGGGCTGTTCCGGTTGCCGTTGGGCGCATCAGCAGCTACCGGGCTGGCAGTTGCCGGTGGATCGGTTGTGCTGGGTGGATGCCGGGCACAACGGCGGCGCGGTGGAACGTTATCAGGTCTTTCATTTGCCGGCGCTGTTCGTGGTGTGCGAGGGTCAATTCTTCGGGCAGATACAGACACGTCTTACACCTTCCGAGCTTACCGACGCTATTCATCAAGCGCTTACCCGCACTCCAGAGGATTTGCCATGACCGCATTGTCGCCACGCATTGGCATTATCGGCACCGGCGCCATCGGTGGTTTCTACGGCCTGATGCTGGCGCGCGCCGGCTTCGATGTGCATTTCCTGCTGCGCAGCGAATACGCAGCGGTCAGTGAGCGTGGCCTGCGCCTCAACAGCAGCGTGCATGGCACCTTGCACCTGAACCCCGTGCAGGCCTACGCCCACGCCGCCGACATGCCACCGTGCGACTGGCTGCTGGTAGGCACCAAATCCACGGGCAATGTCGACCTGGCCCCGACCATCGCCCAGGTCGCGGCGCCCGACGCGAAGGTTGTGTTGCTGCAAAATGGCCTCGACGTCGAAGACAGCCTGCGCGAACACTTGCCGGCGTCCCTGCATCTGCTCGGTGGGCTGTGCTATATCGGCGTACACCGTTCCGCCCCCGGCGTCGTCGAGCATCAGGCGTTGGGCCGGGTCAACCTGGGTTATCACAGCGGTACTGCCGCCAACGACGAAGCGCGCCAGAAGGCGATTGTCGAAGCAGGCGCCGCGTTGTTTCATCAGGCCGGCATCGAGTCCCAGGCCATGGCCAACGTACACCTGGCGCGCTGGCACAAGCTGGTGTGGAACGTGCCTTATAACGGTCTCTCCGTGCTGTTGGGCTGTGGCACCACGGCGATGATGGCGGACGAGTCCAGCCGCGAACTGATCCAGGCGCTGATGGCCGAAGTGGTGAAGGGCGCTCACGCCTGCGGTCACGACATTCCGGCCAGCTATGCCGAGCAGATGTTTACCATGACCGAAAGCATGGACGATTACCTGCCCAGCATGTACCACGACCATATCCATAAACGCCCGCTGGAACTGGCGGCGATCTACGCTCGCCCACTCGCCGCCGCCAAGGCCGCCGGCTGCGAGCTGCCGCGCATGCAGGCGTTGTATCAGGCCTTGAGTTTTATTGATCGGCATAACCGCTGATTGGGGGGAACCACCATGGCAAACGGATTGGGCGACAAACTGGTGCTGGCGATTTCATCGCGGGCCCTGTTCGACTTGAGCGATAGCCACAAGGTCTACCTGGCCCAAGGCGTGGAGGCCTACCGCAAATACCAGATCGAGCACGAAGAAGAAACGCTCGAGCCGGGCGATGCCTTCCCGCTGGTCAAAAAACTGCTGAGCCTCAACGCCAGCCTGGGCCGGGCCCGGGTCGAAGTGGTGCTGGTGTCGCGCAACAGTGCCGACACCGGCCTGCGCGTGTTCAATTCGATCCAGCATTACGGGTTGGACATTTCCCGCGCCGCTTTCGTAGGAGGGCGTAGTCCATATCCTTATTTGGCGGC
The DNA here is from genome assembly GCF_001439695.1 of Pseudomonas veronii. Lineage (GTDB taxonomy): Bacteria > Pseudomonadota > Gammaproteobacteria > Pseudomonadales > Pseudomonadaceae > Aquipseudomonas > Aquipseudomonas veronii. The sequence goes on along the minus strand of NZ_JYLL01000001.1, from coordinate 441,185 downwards.
GTTTGGTTGCCATCTGTTTCTTTCGACCCATGCTGACGATGTGCGCAGTGCGCTCGATGCCGGGTTCGCCGCGGCGACGATTCTGTCGGGCGGCGCGCGCCGTGCATCGAGCGAGGAGCTGCGGATCGCATTCGATGGCGATGCGGTGTTGTTTTCCGACGAGTCGGAGCGCGTTTACCAACAGGGCGGGCTGGAAGCGTTCCAGGCCAGCGAGCGCGAATCGGCGCGCCAGCCGTTGCATGGCGGCCCCTTCAAGGGCTTCCTCGCGGCGCTGAACCTGTTGCAGCGTGAGTTTCCGGACGCGGCCTGCCCGATCCGCACTGCCCTGGTCACCGCCCGGTCGGCGCCGTCCCACGAGCGGGTGATCCGTACCCTGCGCGAGTGGGATATCCGCCTGGACGAGTCGTTGTTCCTCGGCGGCCTGGAGAAATCCGCGTTCCTGGAGGCGTTCGCCGCCGACGTTTTTTTCGACGACCAGGCCGGCCATTGCGAGAAAGCCAGGGAGGTGGTGGCCACCGGGCATGTGCCCCATGGCATCAGTAATGAGGTGAAGGTTCAGACGCCGAGCTAAGTCAGTCTAATTCCCCAAGGCGCTGCTAAGCTCATTCAATCTCCGCCATCCTGGCAGTCCAGGAGGTTTTATGATCCGTTCGATGCTGTATGCCACGGACCTTGGTCTGTATGCGCCTTATGTGATGCAACATGCGCTGGCGCTGGCGCGAACGTTCAAGGCTGAGCTGTCGGTGATTCATGTGGTCGAACCCATCGGGCTGTTCGCCGAATCGGTGTTGCAAAGCTACCTTGATGAAAAGGCCCTGAACGAATGGCAGAGCCAGGGCCTGAGCACAGTGATGGCGACGATCGAGCAGCGGGTCCTTGAGAGTTTTCGCGAGGAGCTGGGGGACGGCGCGCAAGACTTGCAACTGATCCACTCGGTGCGGGTGATCCAGGGTGACCCGTGCGAGGTGATTCTCGACCAGTTGCGTAAACTTTCCGTGGATTTGTTGATCGTAGGCAGTCATAGCCACGCTACTGCCGCGGCCACACCCCTTGGGCGCACTGCCGCACGGGTGTTGCAGCTGTCTCCGGTGCCGGTTTACCTGGTGCCATCGTTACAACGTCGACGCAGTGATGACGTGTGAAGGGGCGCGATAGATAAAAAGTTCTAGATTTATCTGTCTAACCTTTAATATAGTTATATGCCGTCGCTGATACCCGTGGCGTCTATCTGCTTTGAGGGATACATATGAAGCTTCAACAACTGCGCTACATCTGGGAAGTGGCGCACCACGATCTCAACGTTTCCGCTACCGCTCAAAGCCTGTACACCTCGCAACCGGGTATCAGCAAACAGATCCGCCTGCTCGAAGACGAGCTGGGTGTCGAAGTGTTCGCCCGCAGCGGCAAGCACCTGACCCGCGTCACCCCGGCCGGTGAGCGCATCATCACCACCGCCGGCGAGATCCTGCGCAAAGTCGAAAGCATCAAGCAGATCGCCCAGGAATTCTCCAACGAGAAGAAGGGCACCCTGTCGATCGCGACCACCCACACCCAGGCACGGTATGCGTTGCCGCCGGTGATCCGTGATTTCATCAAGCAATACCCGGACGTGGCCCTGCACATGCACCAGGGGTCGCCGATGCAGATCGCTGAAATGGCCGCCGACGGCACCGTCGATTTCGCGATTGCGACTGAGGCGCTGGAGTTGTTCGGCGACCTGGTGATGATGCCGTGCTATCGCTGGAACCGTTGTGTGGTGGTGCCGCAAGGCCACCCGCTGGCCAAGCTGCCGAAGCTGACCCTGGAAGCCCTGGCGGAATACCCGATCGTGACTTATGTGTTCGGCTTTACCGGCCGCTCCAAGCTCGACGAAGCCTTCAGCCACCGCGGCCTCACGCCGAAAGTGGTGTTCACCGCGGCCGACGCCGACGTGATCAAGACTTACGTTCGCCTGGGCCTGGGCGTGGGGATCGTCGCCAAGATGGCGGTCGACACCCAGCTCGATAAAGACCTGGTCGTGCTCGACGCCAGCGAGTTGTTCGAGTCCAGCGTGACCAAGATCGGTTTCCGTCGCGGCACGTTCCTGCGTGGTTTCATGTGCGACTTCATCGAGAAATTCGCCCCGCACCTGACGCGCGAAGTCATGGCCAAGGCGATCCAGTGCCACAACAAGCAGGAACTGGAAGAGTTGTTCGACGGCGTAGAACTGCCCGTCCACTGAGTGGTTTCAGCGGGCCTCGGTCACCGTAAAGTGTTGCCGGGCGCCCGCCACCAGGATTTCCACCTCATCGCCTTCGAACTTGCCCAGCAGGCTGTGGCCCAGGGGCGAGCGCGGGGTGATGACGGTGACCGGTTGCCCCACCACATCGACTTTCAAACCCGCAGCATCCGGCGCCAGGAACAACCATTGCTGGCGACCGTTTTCGTCCTCCAGGCCCACTAGCGCGCCGACTTCTATGCCCCGTTGCTCATCGTATGCACGCAGCTGCAGTTGCAGGTTCTGGCACAGCGCCAGCGACTGCTTGATTTCCTCCACCCGCTTGGCCTGCCCGGCCGCCAGGTAAGACGCTTCCAGGCCGAGGGTGTCGTATTTGTTTTCGGCGATGTTTTCTTCGTGGGTCGCGGTTTCGTAGGCGGTCTGCGCGGCGCGCTGGGCGATGTCGAGGTCGACGCTGAGTTTTTCCAGGATCAACTGGAGGACGGCGTGTTTATTCATGGTTGGGCTTGATCATTCGCAAAATTGCAGGACATTCGCCTTGCTCTTTTCATTGGGCGCGTTCTGGTCCTGTTGCAGCCAGAACTGGCATTTGGGGTTGGACAGGTTGCGCGCATTGTTGCGCGCCTGATCCAGGCTCTGTCGTTGTTCCTGCTTGCGCAGGTTCTCTTGATACTGCTCGAACAGGCGGTTCGGCGGTTCCACCGCGACCGGCGCGGGCTTGCCGAGTTGCTCGACGGCCTGGGCGACCGGCGCCAGGCTCTGCGGGAACAGATAGCGCGACGCCAGCCAGGTGGTCAGCGCAATCGCGATAAACCCCAGCCACACGCCCAGGGCGATAGCGAGACAAAGCTTGAACAACGACAGCGGACGGTCAGACATGGCGGCCTCCTGGCAGGCATTTACGGCGTGGCGGCGATTGTCGCACAGCCACCGTGCAGAATAATCGCGATCAAGCCTTCTGCATCGGGGCATTTATGCGGACAATCGAGCCTTTGAGCGTGGGAGCCCGGAATGAAAGCCCGCTGGGATATTTTTTGCAGCGTCGTCGACAACTACGGCGACATTGGCGTGACTTGGCGCCTGGCCCGGCAATTGGTGGTGGAGCACGCCTGTGATGTGCGCTTGTGGGTCGATGACCTGCGGGCCTTCGAACGCATGTGCCCGGAGATTGATGTGCAACGGGAGCAGCAATGGCAAGAGGGCGTCGACGTGCGCCATTGGCCGGCGCAGTGGTCGGCCACGCCATCGGCGGATGTGGTGATCGCCGCGTTTGCCTGCCAGTTGCCGCCTGACTACATGGACGCGATGGCCGCGCGCGAGCACGCGCCGTTGTGGATGAACCTGGACTACCTGAGTGCCGAGGACTGGGTGGTGGGGTGCCATCGTCTGCCGTCGGTGAAGTTCAAGGGGGTGCAGAAGTACTTCTTCTTTCCCGGCTTCCGGCCCGGCACCGGTGGCCTGTTGCGTGAGGCGGGGTTGCTGCAACAGCGTCAGGCGTTTCAGCAGGATGCTGGCGCGCAGAAACATTTCCTGCAAAGCCTGGGCGTATTTCCCGCAACCGGTGCGCGGCTGATGTCGCTGTTTGCCTACGAAAATGCCGCGCTTGCCGGTTGGCTGGACGTGTTGGCGACGGACGGGCGCGCCACTCATCTGCTGGTGCCGGAAGGGCGCATCCTCGGCGATGTGCAGCGCTGGCTCGGCGTGGACCGGCTGGCGGCGGGCGATACTCATCAGCGCGACGCCCTGACCGTGCAGGTGCTGCCGTTCGTGCGCCAGGAGCAATATGACCGCCTGCTGTGGTGTTGCGAGTTCAACGCCGTGCGCGGCGAAGACTCGTTCGTGCGGGCCCAATGGGCCGGGCGCCCGTTGCTGTGGCATATCTATCGCCAGGACGAAGACATCCACCTGGACAAGCTCGACGCCTTTCTGGAGCTGTACACCGCAGCCCTCTCGCCGGCGGCAAAAGCCGCGGTGGTAGCGCTTTGGCAGGCCTGGAACACCGAGGGCGATATGGCCCAGCCGTGGAAAATGCTGCTGGAACACTGGCCGGAAGTGGCTGCACACGCCGAAACATGGTGTCTGGAACAGGCCTTGCAGGCGGATCTTGCGACGGCGCTGGTACAGTTTTATGAAAGTTGGATATGATACGCCACCTTGATTTTTGTAAACCCCATCCAAATTTCGGATATACGCAATGAAAACTGGTAAAGAACTGAAACCCGGTATGGTAATCCGTATCGACAACGATCCTTGGTTGATTCAGAAAGCTGAATTCACCAAGTCGGGCCGTAACAGCGCGATCATGAAGACCAAGCTGAAAAACCTGCTGACTGGTTACAAGACCGAAACCGTTTACGGCGCCGATGACAAGCTGGACGACGTGATCCTCGACCGTAAAGAAGCGACTCTGTCCTTCATCAGCGGCGACTCTTACACGTTCATGGACACCACCGACTACACCATGTACGAGCTGAACGCTGAAGATATCGAAGCCGTTCTGCCGTTCATCGAAGAAGGCATGACCGACGTCTGCGAAGCCGTTTTCTTCGAAGACCGCCTGGTTTCCGTAGAGCTGCCGACCACTATCGTGCGTAAGGTTGCCTACACCGAAGGTTCCGCTCGCGGCGACACTTCGGGCAAAGTCATGAAGCCTGCCAAGCTGGCTAACGGTACCGAACTGCAAGTGGCCGATTTCATCGAAATCGACGACATGATCGAGATCGATACCCGTGAAGGCGGTTCGTACAAAGGTCGCGCCAAGAAGTAATTCTGGCCCCACCGGTACGAAAAAAGCCCGACCTTGAGTCGGGCTTTTTTGTGGGCGTTTACCTGTCACTTCAAGTATTGCCTCAGCTCATCCGATGCTTGCCGCAACGCCAGCACGTGGCTGGCGGCGTGTCGTTGGCGAGCCGCGCGGGTTAGACGGTGACGTGCAGACGCACATCGACGTTGCCGCGGGTGGCGTTGGAGTACGGGCAGACTTGGTGGGCAGCGTCGACCAGGCTTTGCGCGTCGTCCTGGGCCAGGCCCGGCAGGCTGATGTGCAGGTCGATATCCAGACCGAAGCCACCCGGGATCTGACCGATGCCGACATGGGCAGTGATCGACGCATCATCCGGAATTTTGCGTTTGGTCTGGCTGGCGACGAATTTCAGTGCGCCGATAAAGCAGGCCGAGTAGCCGGCGGCGAACAGTTGTTCCGGGTTGGTGGCCTGACCGCCGGCACCGCCCAGTTCCTTGGGGGTGGAGAGTTTGACGTCGAGGATGTTGTCGTTGGACACGGCACGACCATCACGGCCGCCGGTGGCGGTGGCTACTGCGGTATAGAGCGTTTGCATGGTGTTGCCCTCTTGGTGTTTTGCGCTAAATGTTTGCGCGCTAAGTAGTTGGTGAGGTGAATGTATAGCGCTAATGTTTAGTGCGCAAGATAAATTTTAGGTTTTTTCCGTAAGGGCACCTCAAAACCACTTGTGGGAGGGGATTGCCCCCTCCGCAGGTATGGGGCTTGGGTGTGTTTAGACAGCGCCTTGCAGATTGCCCCGCAACGCAATCAAATCAGCTTGCAGCTTGCGCAGTTGCTCCAGCTCCAGGCCGCTGGCGCCGAGGATGCACTGAGGAATCCCCTTGGCCTTGTCTTGCAAGGCACGGCCAGCGTCGGTCAGTTCCACCACCACCACTCGCTCGTCTTCGCGACTGCGCGTGCGGCTGAGCAGGCCCTCGGCTTCCAGGCGCTTGAGCAGGGGGGTCAGGGAGCCGGGATCGGTCAGCAGGCGGCTGCTGATTTCGCCGACAGTCAAGCCATCCTCTTCCCACAGCACCATCATGGCCAGGTACTGCGGATAGGTCAGGCCGAGGGCTTGCAGCAGCGGCTTGTAGACCTTGGTCATCAGCAATGAAGTGGAGTGCAGGGCGAAGCACAGCTGGTTATCCAGCAACAGGGATTGGCAAGGATCGGGATTTTTGCTCATGGTGCTGCCTCAAAAAAGCGTATCTGGGCTGGAATCTAGCGGGCAAATCTTTAATGCGCCAGGTAATTCTGTCCGGGGGGTCAGACCAATCCGCTTTGCAACGCCAGGTCCCAGGGCGGCACTGGGCTGAAGCGTGATTTCAGGTATTCGAGCAACAAGCGGCTACGTGCGTTCGGCTGTTGTTCCAGGCGCAGCGCATAGATGCCGGTGGTTTCCGGGCTGGGCAGGCCGTTTTCGCAAAACAGAGGCAAGAGTTCGCCGCGGACCAGGTATTCACTCGCCAGCCAGGTGGGCAGGTGCGCGATACCCAGGCCGGCCAGGGCACCGGAGAGCAGGGCTTCGGCGTTGTTGGCGCTCATGCGGATGCGTTGCGGGCGATAGGTGGCGCGACGCCCGTCCAGTTCGAAGCGCCAGGCGAAGATCGGTGCCAGGCCATCCCAGTCCAGGCCGTCGTGTTCGCTGAGGTCTCGCGGATGGGTCGGCGTGCCACGGTTTTTCAGGTAGGCCGGGCTGGCACAGGCAATTCGCACGATGCTGGCCAGCGGCGTGGCGATCAGCCGGGTGTCGACGATATGCCCGGCACGCAGCACCAGATCGACCTTACCCAGGTGCGCGCCCTGCATGTCCACGAAGCTGTCGATCAAATGCAGGTGTACATCCAGCCCCGGGTAGACGTTCAGGAAGTCGGCGATCACCGGCGCCAGATGCCGTCGACCGAACGCCGCCGGTGCGTCCACGCGAATCAAGCCTTCCGGCGCATGGCTCAAGGACACCGCTTCCGCCCGTGCCAATTGCAACTCGGTGACGATGCGCCGCGCGCGTTCGGCGAACGCCAGGCCGGCCGGTGTTGGCAGCACCGCGTGGGTGCTGCGCTGGAACAAGCGGCTGCCCACCGAGCTTTCCAGGCTGTCGATACGCCGGGCCACGGCGGAGGGCGTCAGCGGATGGCGACGCGCGGCGGCGGAAAAACTGCCGGTTTCCAGCACATCGAGAAACAGGCTGAGTTGGTCGGTGAGGATATGCGGGTTCATCGGTCGACGCTTATGCGGGATTGGCACAGCCATTGTGCGTTGCTGTGCGTATCCGCGCCAGAGCGGACTGCGTAGCATGCAAGGCTTGGGATTGTGGAGTAATGCGTGGTGTTGGATTTAGCGATGTACTTGGTTATGGGCGCGGCATTGGGCACGGTGGGCGGCCTGTTCGGCATTGGCGGCGGGTTGATTGCCATCCCGGTGCTCGGCGTGCTGTTCGGCCTCGATCAGCAGATCGCCCAAGGCACCGCGCTGGTGATGGTGGTGCCCAACGTGATGCTCGCGCTGTGGCGTTATCACCAGCGTAATCGCATTGAACTGCGCCACGCGCTGCCGTTGGGGGTAATGGGCTTCAGCTTTGCCTGGCTCGGCTCGATCTGGGCCGTGGGCCTGGACGCCGGCGCGATGCGTGTCGGCTTTATCGCATTTCTGCTGGCGCTGTCGGCCTACAACCTGCTGCGCATGTTCACCCGCAATGCGCCGCCGACGGCACAGATGCGCCATGCCTGGCCGTGGCTCGGGGTGTTGGGCGCGGTCTCCGGCTCTATGGGCGGTTTGTTCGGTGTCGGTGGTGCGGTGGTCGCCACGCCGGTGCTGACCAGTGTGTTCGGCACCACCCAGGTGGTGGCCCAAGGCTTGTCCCTGGCCTTGGCACTGCCCAGCACCGGGGTGACTCTTGTCACTTACGCCTGGCACCACGAAGTGGACTGGATGATCGGCATCCCCCTGGCGGTCGGTGGCCTGCTCAGCATCAGTTGGGGGGTAAAAGTCGCCCACGCTCTGCCGGAGCGCCTGTTGCGCGGTTTGTTCTGCGGTTTCCTGGTGGTGTGCGCCGTGATGCTGATGTTTAAGGTTTGAAGCCGTCGATGATGTACTCCGCCAGGCATTCGGTGATAGGTGACGTCATCAACGGGTTGCGTAACAAGCGCAGATTCATCGACGGCAAGGGCGGGAAACCCTCGTCACTGCCGAGCACGCGCAGGTCATCTGTCACCAGGCTTTCCATGCTGACCATCACTGCCAGGCCGGCGCTGACCACGGCCTGGATCGCCGCCCCGTTGGTGCTGTTGTAGGCCAGGCGATAATTGCGCCCGACGGTATCCAGTGAGGTACGCGCCCACTGGGTGTAAAGGCAATCGGCGCCGGACATCGCCAGTGGCAGGGCGTCGTGCTCGTCCACGCAGAAACACGGCGCCGCGGCCCACACCACGCGCTCGGTGCGCAATAGCTCGCCGATATCATTGCCGGGTTCGCGGCTGATCACCGTCAACGCCAGATCCCGCCGTTGCATCAGCACGGTGGATGCCTCGCAGTGCATCTCGATCTGGATCAGCGGGTAGGCCTTGGAAAACTGTTTGAGAATCCCCGGCAGGAAGCGCATCACATAGTCGTCCGGGGTGCCGATGCGTACCAGCCCGACCATATGCGGTTCTCGCAGGGTGTTGAACACCTCGCTGTGCAGTTTCAGGATGCGCCGCGCATACCCCAGCAGCACCTGGCCCTCCGGCGTCAGTCGCACTTGGCGGCCGTCGCGCTCGAACAGTTTGCGCTGCAGCACGTCTTCTTCCAGGCGCTTCATCTGCATGCTGACCGCCGATTGGGTGCGGTTGACCTGCTCACCGGCGCGGGTAAACCCACCCTGGTCGGCGATGGCGACGAAGGTGCGCAGCACGTCGGTGTCGATGCTTGGGTAGGCGGCCAATTGATCAATTCCTGAGATGTATTTCATAAAAAACATTCGTTGGATTGATCATAGCTGCCGGCACACACTCGCGTCATCCCCAAGGGAGGGCGAGAAGATGAAAGGTCAAACAGGTTGTGCAGGATGGACGAAGCGGCCGCTTTCCGGGCTGTTCCAAGCGATTGCGCGGTGGCAGGTATTGCGGTACGAGCGTCGGTTAGTGGCCACGCTGAGCGATGCGGCGCTCAAGGATATCGGGCTGAGCCGCGCTGATGTGGAGCACGAAGCCCATCGGCATTTCTGGGAAGACCCACTGCGAAAATGACCGAGGATGCAGTAGGGTGGTCGGCACGTTCATACGGAGATGCTCATGCCCGCCGACCTGTCGTTTTCCCTCAAGCAAGCGCGCCGCATGGCACTGGCCGCCCAGGGCTTTTCCGGGCGCCAGGCGCCTGCATTGATCAAGGCCGCACACCTCAACCGCTTGATCGACCGCCTGGGCGTGCTGCAGATCGATTCGGTCAATGCCGTGGTGCGCTCCCATTACCTGCCGTTGTTTTCCCGCCTGGGTCAGTACGCCCCGTCACTGCTTGAGCAGGCGGCCTGGAGCCAGGGCCGACAGCGTTCGTTGTTCGAGTATTGGGGGCATGAGGCCTCGTTGTTGCCGATGGCGCTGTACCCCTTGATGCGCTGGCGCATGGAGCGGGCAAAACAAGGGCAGGGGATCTACGCGCAGATGGCGCGTTTTGGTCGCGAGCAGCAGGCCATCATCCAGCGCGTGTTGAACACTGTCGAACAACAGGGCCCCCTGGGTGCAGGCAGTCTGTCGACCCGCGCCGAGCGCGCCGGCCCGTGGTGGGACTGGAGCGATGAAAAGCACGCGCTGGAATGGCTGTTCGCCGCTGGCCTGGTCACGGTTGCCGGTCGGCGCGGGTTCGAGCGGCTCTATGATTTGCCCGAGCGCGTCATCCCTGGCGACCGGCTGCACCAGGCCCCGTTGAGCGAGGCCGAGGCTCAGCGCGGTTTGCTGTTGCACAGCGCGACTGCGCTGGGTGTGGGCAGCGAAAAAGACCTGCGCGATTACTTCCGCCTGGACCCCGCCGACACTCGCAGCCGTTTGGCCGAACTGGTCGAGGACGGCCAATTGCTGATGTGCCGGGTGCAGGGCTGGAAGCAGCCGGCCTACTGCCTGCCGGAGCCGAAAGTGCCGCGCAAGGTGCCGGCCAGCGCACTGTTGTCGCCGTTCGATTCGCTGATCTGGGAGCGCAGCCGCACCGAGCGGCTGTTCGATTTCCGTTATCGGCTGGAGATTTACACGCCGCAGGACAAGCGGGTGTACGGCTACTACGTGCTGCCGTTTCTGCACAACGAGCGGATCGCCGCGCGCGTCGACCTGCGTGCCGAACGCGCCCACGGCCGCCTGGCCGTGCATGCGGTGCATGAAGAAGCGCCGGGGCTGGACGAGGAGGGGATGTGCGCGCTGGCGCTGAACTTGCGGCAAATGGCCGATTGGCTGGGGCTCGAACAGGTGCAGCTCAATTGCCCACGGCCGAGTGCCGACCGATTAAGGGCGGCGATGCTCACATTACGGTAGGCCCGAGCTTGCTCGCGAGAAACGTTAACGATGACGCGGGAAACCGACACCCCGCGGCATTCTCAGGTTTTTCGCGAACAAGCTCGCGCCTACCGAATGGGGTCACCGTTTTACTTGCTTCAACGTCTCTGCGATCAGGAACGCCAGCTCCAGCGACTGATCGGCATTCATCCGTGGGTCGCAGTGGGTGTGGTAGCGGTCCGACAAGCCATCTTCGGTGATCGGCCGCGCGCCGCCGATGCATTCGGTGACGTTCTGCCCGGTCATCTCGATATGAATCCCGCCGGCATAGGTGCCTTCGGCCTCGTGTACCTGGAAGAATTCCTTCACCTCGCCGAGGATCTGCGCAAAGTCGCGGGTCTTGTATCCGCTGCTGGCCTTGATCGTGTTGCCGTGCATCGGGTCGGAGCTCCACAGCACCTGTTTGCCCTCACGCTGCACGGCGCGAAGCAGCGCCGGCAGGTGGTCGCCGACCTTGTTGGCGCCCATGCGCGCGATCAGGTTCAAGCGGCCGGGGTCGTTGTCCGGGTTGAGGATGTCGATCAGGCGGATCAGGTCATCCGGGTTCATGCTCGGGCCGACCTTGACCCCGATCGGGTTGTGTACCCCGCGCAGGAACTCGACGTGGGCGCCGTCCAACTGACGGGTGCGATCGCCGATCCACAGCATGTGGGCCGAGCAGTCGTAGTAGTCGTTGGTCAGGCTGTCGCGGCGCACGAAGGCTTGTTCGTAGTTGAGCAGCAGCGCTTCGTGGGCGGTGAAGAAGCTGGTTTCGCGCAGTTGCGGCGAGCTGTCCATGCCGCAGGCGCGCATGAAGGCCAGGGTTTCGTCGATACGGTTCGCCAACTGGCTGTACTTCTCGGCCAGTGCGGAGTTGGCGATGAAGTCCAGGTTCCACTTGTGTACCTGGTGCAGGTCGGCAAACCCGCCCTGGGCGAACGCGCGCAGCAGGTTAAGGGTGGCGGTGGACTGGTGGTAGGACTGCAGCAGGCGGTCGGGGTCCGGCACACGGCTTTTTTCGTCGAAGCCGATGCCGTTGACGATATCGCCACGGTAGGCCGGCAAGGTGACGCCATCGATGGTTTCATCGTTGGACGAGCGCGGCTTGGCGAACTGGCCGGCCATGCGCCCGACTTTCACCACCGGGCAGCCGGCGGCGAAGGTCATCACGATAGCCATCTGCAGCAGCACCTTGAAGGTGTCGCGGATTTTTGCGGCGGAGAACTCGGCAAAACTCTCGGCGCAGTCGCCGCCTTGCAGCAGGAAGGCGCGACCCTGGGTCACCTCGGCAAACTGGCGGCGCAACTCGCGGGCCTCCCCGGCAAATACCAGCGGCGGGTAGCTGGCCAGGCTCTGCTCTACCTGTAACAGGTGTGCAGCGTCCGGGTACTGGGGTTGTTGCTGGATCGGCAGGGCGCGCCAGCTGTCGGGGCTCCAGGGTTGGCTCATCGTGGACTCGATAGGGTGATTGACGGTCGGGCGCCAATGTTATCAGCAATTAGTGCGTGACCTGTTGCCGCCGGTTGGCCGACAATCGCGCCTTTGCCCTGGGGTGAACCCGTTAGGAGTTGTAGATGAGCGAGGAGCGTGTCGAGCGCCTGCTGGCCGAGGTCCATGATGACTTCGGCATGATCCGCGTGCTCGAAGTGGCCGATTACCGTTTTCTCGAGTTTGGCGACGCCATCGAGCAAAGCTGCGTGTTCACCGCCGACCCGAGCTGGCTGGAGTACGACTACACCCGTGCGATGCTGATCGGTGCGTTGTGCCACGAGCAGCCGGAAAGCGCGTTGTTCCTCGGCCTGGGCGCCGGCACGCTGACCCAGGCGTGCCTCAAGTTCCTGCCGCTGGAGGATGTCGAAGCCATCGAGCTGCGCCCCGAGGTGCCGCGCCTGGCCATTGAGTTCCTGGGGCTGGACGACGATCCGCGCCTGTACATCCGCATTGGCGACGCCCTGGAACTGCTCGAAACCGCCGAAACGGCCGACTTGATCTTCGTCGACCTGTACACCGATGTCGGCCCCGGCGTTGGGCACCTGGCCTGGACCTTCCTGGAAAACTGCCAGAAGAAACTCAACCCGGGCGGTTGGCTGGTGATCAACCAGTGGGCCACCGACGACGGCAAGCCGTTGGGTGCGGCCCTGCTGCGCGGGTTGTATCACCGGCATTATTGGGAGCTGCCGGTGAAGGAGGGCAATGTGATCCTGCTGGTGCCTTCGGAGCTGGATCAGGCGCTGGACGCTGCGGCGCTCTCGGCCCGCGCCGAAGCGCTGGCACCGCGATTGGGCTATTCGTTGCAGCCATTGATCAAGGCGATTCGGCCGGCAACCTAGTTGTCTGAACGGGCGTCATCGCGGGCAAGCCCACTCCCACATTTGACCGAGCACATCCTGAAGGAATGCGGTCGATGTGGGCGCGGGCTTGCTCGCGATGACTGCGGCACGGCCAACTCAAACTCCCCTGAATACCCCCGGGCGCTTCTCGAGCATGGCGCGCACGCCTTCCTTGGCGTCTTCGCTGTTGAACAATTGCGCGACCAGCGGCGGTAACGCCGCGGCCGCGACAGCTTCGCCCTCCAAGCGCGCCAGGCGGGCCGACATCAATGTGGCTTGCACGCCGAGGGGCGCCTGGCGCGCGATGCGGCTGGCCAGTTCGATGGCGCGCGGCAGCAGGTCTTCGCTGGCCATCACTTCCTGCACCAACCCCAGGCGCAGGGCTTCGTGGGCATCGAACTCATCGCCGGTGAGCAGCCAGCGCATGGCGTTGCCCCAGCCTGCTATTTGATGAAAGCGCAACGTCGCACCACCAAATGGAAAGATCCCACGTTGTACTTCCATCTGCGCGAAGCGGGTGTTGCTCGCGCAGAGATTGATATCCGCCGCCAGCATCAGCTCGATGCCAAGGGTCAGGCAGTAGCCCTGAGCGGCGACGATCACCGGTTTGCCGACCCGAGGGCCGGCGAACACGCCCCAGGGATCGCAGCCCCCCGGTGGCGGTTGCCAGCCTCCGGCCATCACTGCGCTGACGTTGGCCAGGTCCAGCCCGGCGGTGAAGTGGTCGCCGTGGGCGAACACCACGGCCACCCGCGCATCGTCGTTTCGATCAAATTCGCCATAGGCCAGGCTCAGTGCGTTGAGCAGATCCAGGTCAAAGGCATTGCGCTTGGCGACCCGATCCAGGCCCAACAACAGGACATGATCCAGGAGTTCACGGCTGACGAGGCTGCTGCTGGCTTGATTCATCGGGTGTGCCCTCGGGTGCAGTAAGGGGTTTCGGACCAAAGGGGCCGAGTGTGCGGGTGAACCGTTTAAGCGTTTCAGCCAACAGGGCCGGGCACTTGAAAAATAGACCCTGGAGCCCATCTGCGCAAAGGCGGTGACGCAGTGCGGTTTATCGGTGCTTTGCGATAAAAAAAGCTCCCTTTTTCAGCTATTTCCGGTATAGTGCGCGCCGGCCTTTAACCGGGCCGCGTTTAGGTAGCGCAATTCCCCGAAGTCAGCTTCGGCTGCACGTCCGCACAGCGGACTCTTCCTTGACGAATCTTTTTCATTCATTCGTTTTCGCAAATCCCCGCCGACAAAGCAGCCAGGGCGACTCTTGAGTCTCAACACGGCATGCGCAGCTTTGGAGCATGGGTCTTTGCGGATGCACTTAGAGGCAGACCCATGACCCAGGAAACCGGCGGCTTCGCCGCTTTTAATCTTAACCCGAACATTCTTGCTGCCGTCATTGCGACTGGCTACGAAGAACCTTCGGCGATTCAGCAGCAATCGATCCCGATCATCATGGCCGGCCACGACATGATTGGCCAGGCGCAAACCGGTACCGGTAAAACCGCCGCGTTCGCCCTGCCTATCCTGCACTGCATCGATCCTGCCAAGCGCGAACCGCAAGCCCTGATCCTGGCGCCAACTCGTGAGTTGGCGCTGCAAGTAGCAACCGCTTTTGAAACCTACGCCAAGCAAATGCCAGGCGTAACCGTTGTGGCCGTCTACGGCGGCGCGCCGATGGGCCCGCAACTCAAGGCTATCCGTAATGGCGCACAGATCGTTGTCGCCACTCCGGGTCGTCTGTGCGACCACCTGCGTCGTGACGAGAAAGTCCTGTCGACCGTGAACCACCTGGTTCTGGACGAAGCTGACGAAATGTTGAAGCTGGGCTTCATGGATGACCTGGAAGTCATCTTCAAGGCACTGCCACCGACCCGTCAGACCGTGCTGTTCTCGGCCACCCTGCCGCAGTCGATCCGTGCCATTGCCGAACGCCACCTGCGCGATCCGCAACACGTGAAGATCCAGACCAAGACTCAGACCGTTACCGCGATCGAACAGGCTCACCTGTTGGTTCACGCTGACCAGAAGACCTCGGCTGTATTGAGCCTGCTGGAAGTCGAAGACTTCGACGCGCTGATCATGTTCGTGCGTACCAAGCAAGCGACCCTGGACCTGGCCAGTGCCCTCGAAGCCAAAGGCTACAAAGCCGCTGCGCTGAACGGTGACATCGCCCAGAACCAACGTGAGCGCGTGATCGACTCCCTCAAGGATGGCCGTCTGGACATCGTTGTAGCGACCGACGTAGCTGCTCGTGGCCTCGACGTTCCACGTATCACCCACGTGTTCAACGTTGACATGCCTTACGATCCAGAGTCCTACGTTCACCGTATCGGCCGTACCGGCCGTGCGGGTCGCGAAGGTCGCGCACTGCTGCTGGTGACGCCGCGTGAGCGCCGCATGCTGCAAGTGATCGAGCGTGTGACCGGTCAGAAGGTTGCCGAAGTCCGCCTGCCGGATGCCCAGGCCGTTCTCGATGCACGCATCAAGAAACTGACCAACAGCCTGTCGCCACTGGTGGCTGACGCTGAATCGACCCACGGCGACCTGCTGGACCGCCTGACCGCCGATATCGGTTGCACCCCGCGTGCCCTGGCTGCAGCCCTGCTGCGCAAAGCCACCAACGCTCAGGCCTTGACCCTGGCAGCCATCGAGAAAGAACGCCCACTGGTACCGAACAACGCGCCACGCGGTGATCGTCCAGAGCGTTCCGGCGACCGTCCTGAGCGTGGTGATCGTGAGCGTCGCGCTCCGGTGCCATTGGCTGAAGGTCGTGCTCGCTGCCGTACCGCGCTGGGCGCGCGTGACGGTATCGCGGCCAAGAACCTGCTGGGCGCTATCCTCAACGAGGGTGGCCTGGCACGTGAAGCCATCGGTCGCATCCAGGTCCGTGACAGCTTCTCCCTGGTGGAGCTGCCGGAAGACGGTCTGGAAAAACTGCTGACCAAGCTGAAAGACACACGCGTTGCCGGTAAGCAGCTCAAGCTGCGTCGCTACCGCGAAGATTGATCCGCCCCTGGGCTGATTGATCGCACCTAAAAAATCCCCGACTGGTTCGGGGATTTTTTTTGCCCGGCAATTGGCGCGGATCGTCGTGGGGTGGTCGGCCATAACGGTCAGCTACTGATCTTATTGGGTTTAGGAAAAGTCTGAGTTTCTGAGCGGCCTTTCTGGCAGCCGGCTTTGCGTAAAGTTTTTACTATCAAGTGACGGGGGGCGGATAAACCTGAGTTGCATCGCTCAAGGGGAAAAAACGCTCTCAATCTGCTCTCGTCAGTTGTTCAAGTTGGAAAGGTTCGCTTGTAACCGTGTCGAGGGATAGGCGCCGGGCTTGACGGCTATTGATTGATTTTTCCAGAAAGGAGCTGTGGCTGTTATGCGTATTAGTAATTCACAGTTGTTTCCACAAACAATGCCTGAGCCTGCGACTTATCCTCCCAGCCAACCGCCTGTTAATCAGGCGAGAGAGCCAGCGCGCGAGCACGGTTTGCCATGGACCGAGCGCGCACTCGCTTCGGATGCCGCGGCCGCTCGTTCAAGAAGAAATACGCGATCCATGCCTGTGGCGTCTGCGACCACGACGTCAACGCTTAATAAAGTCAGCGATCCGAAACTGGAAATCAAGAAGGTAGCCACATCGCCCAATGGGCTGTATGGCCTGAGTTACTCGCTGTCCGCGCCTGGCGCTGGGTTGAGTAACATTACGTTTCCAATGAGTATCGACGAAGGCCTTCAACGAAAAGGAAGCAAGGACGCAGGGATTTATTATGCGATGCAGTTTGGCGTCAATGATGCGCAAGGTCGGCCTCTTGGCCGTGGCTATATTGGGATGCAGCCGCGCGGGGATGGCAAGGCGCTGATTGTGTTTTCTGGAAACGGTGAGCATTTCAAAGCGCCACAAGGCCGCCCCGAGTTTGATGGGGGAAAAGGCGCCAGTAACAGCACCTTGGTAGATTTTAAATTTGGGAATAAATATAACCTCACGGTAGAACGAGATCCTGAGGATGCCCATAAGTTGAGGGGGGTTATTCAGGACGTTACCGATGCCGACATGCCGGGCCCCAAGCAGCATGTCAAAGATATTTATGTCGATCAGAAGTTTGCCTTGGCTGGCAGAGACAGAGGCTTCGTCGAACATTATGGCGCGAAAATAGACCGAAGTTCGCAGATCGCACCTACTCGCGGTAGTTTCTCCGCCCCCTTTACTACAGACGATAAGGGCAATGTCAGGGTGGGTGAAATCAAGAGTGATGGGCTCTATGGCCGGTACAAGAACTCGATGGTGGGACTGCAGCGGGTGATCAGCGAAGCGGGTAAAGGTCAGGAAATACAATTCTCTTTTCAGGGCGCAGGTTATGAGAAGAAAGCCTGAAGTGCGCTGTTGATAGAGCCTGAGTAAGCGTTTCAACGCTACGCCTGTTGGAGTTGCGCCCCTTGAAAATATTGGCGATGCAAAAACCCGGAAGGCCCACGCAGGTGAGGATTTCCGGGTTTTCTTCTTGGGCCGCGCTCGCTTTGTGGGCGGCCCTCAATCTGGGTTTGCCCGCGCATCGGGATGTGCGTCAGCCGAAGCGGTAGATGTCCATGCCCAGCGCGCCCATGGTGAAGCCTTGGTGCGCCACGCTG
The DNA here is from genome assembly GCF_001439695.1 of Pseudomonas veronii. GTDB lineage: Bacteria > Pseudomonadota > Gammaproteobacteria > Pseudomonadales > Pseudomonadaceae > Aquipseudomonas > Aquipseudomonas veronii. The sequence goes on along the minus strand of NZ_JYLL01000001.1, from coordinate 423,740 downwards.
AAGTCGCCGCCGGCACCCCGCGCAAAGTAGAGCGGCAGTAAATGTTCATCACTGGGATGGCTGCGCACGGCGTTGGGCGCCTGGCGGCGATAATCGTGCAGCGCGGCTTCGTCGTTGGCGGCAAGCTTGTCCACCATCCAGTCACGAAACGCCCGCGCCCACGGCTCGATGCTTTCGGACCCGGCGTGCCAATCCAGTTCACCGAGGTTGTGGGTGATGCTGCCGGAGCCGATCAGCAACACGCCTTGTTCGCGCAGGCTGGCGAGGGTGTGTCCGACTCGGGTCTGCAGGGCAGGGCCCATACGGCTGGGCAAGGACACCTGCACCACCGGGATATCCGCGGCCGGGTACATCAGCGACAGCGGCACCCAGGCGCCGTGGTCGAAGGGACGGCGCTCATCGATGCGCGCATTCAAGCCATCGGCGTGCAGCAACTCGACAATCTCGCGCGCCAATTGCGGGTCGCCCGGTGCCGGGTATTGCACGGCAAACAACTCGGCCGGAAAGCCGCCGAAGTCATGCCAGGTTTCCGGTGCGGCGTTGCCGCTGACCAGCAATTCCTGGCTTTCCCAATGCGCCGACACCACCACAATCGCCTTCGGCCGTGGCAGTTCAGCCGCCAGGCGCTGCAGGGCCGGGCCGCTGGCGCCGGGTTGCAGGGCGAGCATGGGCGAACCATGGGAGATAAACAGAGTGGGGAGCATTAGAAGGGCCCTCAGGGTTAACATGCCCCATCTTCAACCAGATCAATGATCTAAATCTAATATAAGTTTTAGCGCCTTTTGATCGAATTTTTAGGGTGATGTATGGATTCTCAGTTTTGGCGGGAGCGCTGGGCACGTAATCAGATCGGTTTTCACTTGCCCGAGGTCAACCCCTATCTGCAACGGCACTGGCCGCAGTTGGCGGTCGCGCAGGGGGCAAAGGTGCTGGTGCCCTTGTGTGGCAAAAGCCTGGATCTGGTGTGGCTGGCCAGTCAAGGCTGTCGCGTGCTCGGGGTAGAGCTGTCGGAGCAGGCGGTTGAGGCATTCTTCAGTGAGCAGGGGCTGACACCGCATATCAGCCAACGTGGCGTGTTCAAGGTGTACCAGGCGGATGTGATCGAGGTGTGGTGCGGTGATTTCTTCGCGCTGGACGCGCAGGCGCTGCTCGATTGCACGGCGCTTTATGACCGCGCGGCGTTGATCGCCTTGCCGCCGCTGATGCGGGCGCGCTACACCGAGCACCTCAATACGCTTCTGGGGCCGGGTTGCAAGGGGTTGCTGATTACCCTCGACTACGACCAGACGCAAAAGGCCGGCCCACCGTTTGCGGTGACCGATGATGAGGTGAAGGTGCTGCTGGGGGCGCACTGGGCCCTCGAAGTGCTTGAGGAGCAGGACGTTTTGGGTGAGAGCTGGAAGTTCGTTCAGGACGGCGTAACCCGGCTGGAAGAGCGAGTCTACCGACTCACGAAGCGCTGAGTCCTGGGCGGGTAAGGCGCCCACAAAAAAGGGGCGATCAGATCGCCCCTTTCCGTGTCGCCGCCAAGCGGTCAGCCGCGACGACGCAATGCGTCAATCCGCTCTTCCAGCGGTGGGTGGCTCATGAACATGCGCGCCAGGCCCTGCTTGATGCCGCCGTTGATGCCAAACGCGGTCAGGCTGTCCGGCATATGCACCGGCAGGCCCTGTTCGGAGCGCAGGTGCTGCAAGGCTGCAATCATCGCCCCGGTGCCGGCCAGGCGGGCACCGGCTTCGTCCGCGCGAAATTCCCGTTTGCGCGAGAACCACATCACGATCGCGCTGGCCAGGAAGCCCAGCACCAGTTCAGCGAAGATGGTTGCCACGTAGTAGGCAATGCCGCGGCCTTCTTCGTTCTTGAAGATCACCTTGTCGACGAAGTTGCCGATGATTCGCGCGAAGAACATCACGAAGGTGTTCACCACGCCCTGGACCAGCGCCAGGGTGACCATGTCACCGTTCGCCACGTGGCCGATCTCGTGGGCCAGCACCGCCTTGACTTCATCGTAGGAGAAGCGCTCCAGCATGCCCTGGCTCACCGCAACGAGCGCGTCGTTCTTGTTCCAGCCGGTGGCAAAGGCGTTGGCTTCATAGGCCGGGAAGATCCCGACCTCCGGCATCTTGATACCGGCCTCGCGGGACAACTGTTCGACGGTCTGCAGCAACCATTGCTCATGCCGGGTGCGTGGCTGAGTGATGACCTGGGTGCTGGTGCTCATCTTCGCCATCCACTTGGAGATGAACAGCGAGAACAGCGAGCCGGCAAAACCAAAGACCGCACAGAAGATCAGCAGCTGATTGAGGTTCAGATCGACCCCGTTGGCCGCCATGAACCCGTTGAAGCCGAAAAGGCTCAGGGTGATGCTGGCAATCAGCACGACCGCCAGGTTAGTGGCCAAGAACAGCAGGATGCGCATCATGGTTGTAGAGTTCTCCTCATGCTAAATATGTCGCGTACTGCGGGGTATATAAGGTGCGACATGGGGTGATTCAACCGAGCGACTATTTCAAACTGTGTCCTACAGCCTGAATGTAGAGTCTTGAAGGGAATTTCCCACCTGTATTGCCTCGCTTGATCAGCCTCCTGTTGCCTCGCGGCCCTTTGATTATAGGGGGCACGCGCTGGGAGAGGGGCAAACGCAGTGCGGAGCGGGGGCAATGGGCAGAGAAGTGTTGCCAGATACTCGCTGTACGACCAGATCCCGGTCGTACAGCGTCATAGTCGTTACTGGCGATAGGACTTGAGGAAGTTGCCGATGCGACCGATGGCCATGTCCAGGTCATCCACACGCGGCAAGGTCACCACGCGGAAGTGATCCGGCCACGGCCAGTTGAACGCGGTGCCTTGCACCACCAGGAGCTTTTCCGACAGCAGCAGGTCGAGCACGAACTTCTCGTCGTTGAGGATCGGGCAGACTTTCGGGTCGATGCGTGGGAAGGCGTACAGCGCGCCCATCGGTTTCACGCAACTGACGCCGGGAATGTCGTTGAGCAATTCCCAGGTGCGGTTGCGTTGCTCCAACAGGCGGCCCTGAGGCAGCAGCAGATCGTTGATGCTCTGGTAACCGCCCAGCGCGGTCTGGATCGCGTGCTGGCTCGGTACGTTGGCACACAGGCGCATATTGGCCAGCATGTCGATGCCTTCAATGTAGCTCTGGGCGTTGTGCTTGGGCCCGGAGATGGCGACCCAGCCGGAGCGGAAACCCGCCACGCGGTAGGACTTGGACAAGCCGTTGAAGGTCAAGCAGAGCAGGTCCGGCGCGAGGGAGGCGGTGCAGATGTGGACGGCGTCGTCGTAGAGGATCTTGTCGTAGATCTCGTCGGAGAACACCACCAGGTTGTGCTGGCGCGCCAGCTCGAGCATGCCCAGCAGCACTTCCCGCGAGTACACGGCGCCGGTCGGGTTGTTCGGGTTGATGATGACCAGCGCCTTGGTGTTCGGGGTGATCTTGGCCTTGATGTCGGCCAGGTCCGGGAACCAGTCGGCGCCTTCGTCGCACAGGTAGTGTACCGGGCGGCCACCGGCCAGGGTCACCGCGGCGGTCCACAGCGGGTAGTCCGGCGCCGGCACCAGCACTTCGTCGCTATTGTTGAGCAAGGCCTGCATCGACATCACGATCAGTTCGGACACGCCGTTGCCCAGGTAGATGTCTTCGATGCCGACACCTTCGACCTGCTTCTGCTGGTAATACTGCATCACCGCCTTGCGCGCACTGAACAGGCCTTTGGAATCGCTGTAGCCCTGGGCGGTGGGCAGGTTGCGGATCACGTCCTGGAGGATTTCGTCCGGCGCTTCGAAACCAAAGGGCGCCGGGTTGCCAATGTTCAGCTTGAGGATGCGATGGCCTTCCTCTTCCAGGCGCTTGGCGTGCTTGAGCACCGGGCCGCGAATGTCGTAGCAGACGTTGGCGAGCTTGTTCGATTTGCTGACCTGCATGGCGATGTGATCCTGAAAATGAACGATCCAGACGGTGCGAAGCCTACCGTGCTGAGAATCCTGCGTTGGTCGCACCCATAAATACGTTTGAATGCCGCTAACGCGGGTGCCAGACTGCCGGGTTGAAGAGGCGCAATCATACGTGCCGCCTGATCCCTGGAAAAGACACAGATCAGGGTTTTTCAGTTGCCGAGGTGTACTGATGGAAAAGCTGCAGAAAACCATTGAAGAATGGAAAGCGATGCTCGATCCGGAGCAATACAACGTGTGCCGCCTGAAGGGCACCGAACGGCCGTTTTCCGGCAAGTACAATGCCACCAAGACCGACGGCGTGTATCACTGCATCTGCTGCAATGAGCCGCTGTTCGACTCTACCACCAAGTTCGATTCCGGCTGCGGCTGGCCCAGCTTCTACGCACCGATCGCCGACAGCGCGATGATCGAGATCCGCGATGTCAGCCACGGCATGATCCGCACCGAAGTCACCTGTGCCAAGTGCGACGCGCACCTGGGGCATGTGTTCCCGGATGGCCCGCCGCCGACCGGCCTGCGCTATTGCATCAACTCGGTGTGCCTGGACCTCGTGCCGCGCTGAGCCTGAGTCGCCCCTGCGTCTTGCGCGGGGGCGATGTATACCGGGCTATCAGTTTGATCAATTCAATTGCACGCAATTGAATTGCTCGCTATGTTTTGCCTTCTTTCTCCTTATCCGAGGCATTGCCATGAGCGACAACCTGCTGAGCATCCCTTGCACCACCATCAAGGGTGAGCAAAAGACCTTGGCCGATTTTGCCGGCAAGGCCATTCTCGTGGTCAACACTGCCAGCAAATGCGGCTTCACCCCGCAGTACAAGGGCCTGGAGCAACTCTGGCAGCAGTACAAGGACCAGGGCCTGGTGGTGCTGGGGTTTCCGTGCAACCAGTTCGGCAAGCAGGAACCGGGCAACGAAGGCGCGATTGCCGAGTTCTGCGAGCTGAATTTCGGCGTCAGCTTCCCGTTGTTCAAGAAGATCGACGTCAATGGCGGCGCTGCCCACCCGCTGTTCGTGCAGTTGAAAAAACGCGCGCCGGGCCTGCTGGGTTCCAAGGGCATCAAGTGGAATTTCACCAAGTTCCTCATCGGTCGCGACGGCCAGGTGGTCAAGCGCTTTGCGCCAACCACCAAGCCCCAGGAGTTGACCCAAGAGATCGAAGCCCTGCTCAAATGACCGACCTGCCCACCGTGTCCCTGGCGCTGGACAACCAGCTGTGTTTCAAGCTCTACGCCGCATCGCGCGCGGTGACCCGCGCCTATAAACCGATGCTTGACCAGTTGGGCCTGACCTACCCGCAATACGTGGTGATGCTGGTGTTGTGGGAATGGCACCACGCGACGCCGCCCCAGCCCACGGTCAAGGCCTTGGGCGAGCGCTTGATGCTCGATTCGGGCACGCTGACGCCGCTGCTCAAGCGCCTGGAGCAGCTTGGGTTAGTGAGGCGCCAGCGCAGCGCGCAGGATGAACGCGAAGTGCATTTGAGCCTGAGCCACGCCGGGGTGCAGTTGCGCGGCCAGGCCCATCAGTTGAAAACCCGCTTGCTGTGCGACAGCGGTGTCGACCTCAACCAGGCCGATGCCTTGCGCGAGGGGTTGGACCAATTGCTCGCGCAGATCAGAGACTTGTCGTCTTAGGCACCCACAGGTCCAGCAGCGCATTGAGTTCTTCGCGGCGAAACGGCTTGGCCAGGTAGTCATTCATCCCCGCCGCCCGGCAACGCTCGCGTTCTTCCGACAGCGCGTTGGCGGTCAGGGCGACAATGGGCAGGTCCGGCCAGCGCCCGCTGCGACGAATCTGCCGACTGGCCTCGTAGCCATCCATCACTGGCATGTTGCAGTCCATCAGCACCATGTCGAAGTGCTGTTCTTCGAGGAACTTGAGCGCTTCGCCACCATGGGCGGCGACGATCACTTCGCAGCCCAACTTGCTGAGCATGCCCTTGGCCACCAGCTGATTGACCGGGTTGTCCTCCACCAGCAGGATGCGTGCCCGGTGGACCAGGGGCGTGGCATCGAGTGCGATCGGGTCGAGGATCAAGTGCGCGTCGCTGCGCAGATTACGTTGCAGGATCTGGTACAGCGCGTTGCGGCTCAAAGGGCGCGCCTGTTGCTGCAACGGCGCCAGGGCCGCGACTTCCTCACTGGGCATGAAATTGCCATAGGCGGTCACCAGCAGGATCGGCGCCGTGATGGCCGGGCGCAGGCGAAACAGGCACTCCGGGCAGTCCGTGATCAGCAAGTCGGGTTTTTTTCCGCTCAAGTCCTCATCGATAGAATAGCAATGCACTGTCAGCCCCCAGTGAGGTAGCAGGGTGCTGAGCAGCTCCGCCAGGCCGCTGTCGGCACTGGTGATTGCAATGACTTCGCCCGTCAGCGGCGCGAGCCGGGGCGCGGGTAAATGGGCGGGCAGCGGCAGGTCGGCGCAGAACTGGCTGCCGAAGCCGACTTCCGAACTGATGCTCAGCCGACCGTGCATCGCCTCGCACAGGTTATGGGTCAGCGCCAGGCCCAGGCCGGTGCCGCCAAACTGGCGGGTGATGCCCGCGCCAGCCTGGGTGAACGGCTGGAAGATCTTCACCTGCGCGTCCTGGGCAATGCCGATCCCGGTGTCGCACACTTCGATTTTTACTCGGCCATCCTGGGCGCTGAGGCGCACATCCACGCGGCCGAAGCGCGTGAACTTCAAGGCGTTGGACAGCAGGTTACTGACGATCTGCCGCACACGTGTCGGGTCGCCGAGCACCTGCGCCGGGAACTTCGGGTCGATCAGGCACGTCAGTTCGACACTCGGCGCGGCGTTCTGCGATAACAGGTTGGCGGTGTCTTCCACCAGCGCGCCGAGGTCGAACGGGATGCGCTCCAGCTCCAACTGGCCCGCGTCGAACTTGGACAGGTCGAGGATATCGTTGAGCAGTTCCACCAGCACCTTGCCGGAATCATGGGCGATCGACAGTTGCTGGCGCTGCTCGGCGTTGAGCGGGCTGTCCAGCGACAGCGCGATCATGCCCAGCAACCCATTGAGCGGCGTGCGGATTTCGTGACTCATATTGGCCAGGAACGCCGCCCGCGCCTGAGCCATGCCCAGCGCGTTCATTTTTGCTGCTTCCAACTCATCGTTGGACTGGCTCAAGCGCTGGTTGCTGGCCTTGAGCTCCAGCGTGCGCGCCGAGACGATGTTTTCCAGTTGCCCCAGGTACTCGGTGAGGCGGTCCTCGGCGTGACGCCGCTGCTGGATCTCGGTTTCCAGGGTGTCGAATTGCTGGTTGGCCATGTTGACCAGCACGCCGATTTCATCGTGCTCGTGCCCCGGCGGGCAATCCAGGCGTGTCTGCCTGCGCGTGCTCAGCTCGCGAATGATGCGTACCAGCGGTTGGGTCAGCATCACATAGAACAGGCCCAGCAGGATCCCGGTCAGCAGCAGGCTGCGTACAAACCCGTTGATCAGGGTGACCTCGGCACGGTGCAGGAAGCGGCTGCCAAAGGCGTAGGTGTCTACGTCGAGGCGCAGCACGCCAAGGGATTCGTTGGGCATATGGCTGAGGAACAGCCGGTCTTCAAACTGGCGGTTGGCGCCGAACAGGAAATCGCTGACGGGCCGGTAGGGGCTTTCCTTGCGCGGCCGTCCGACGTCGGCCAGTACCACGCCGTTGTTGTCGGTCAACCGCGCCTGAATGATGGCGGGGGAGTGCAACAGGCCGAGGGTCAGCTCCTGGGCCAACTCGGCGTCGATGTTGTAGGCGATGCGTGACGCCGGGTTATGGCTGATTTCAATCAGCGAACGAATTTCACGGTTGATGGATGCGTCTTCGCTGGCATAATCAATGCCGATCTGGATCAGGCTGAGCAAGGTTCCCAAGACGAAACCGACCAGCACAGTCAATCTGGCTTGTTTATAAGACAAGCGGTGGGCGAACTTGATATCCATCGAGTGTTGAACCACTTCACGTTTCCCTTCGCCCGGCAAGCATAGCTGAACATCCACAGGTTCAGGCTTGCCCGGTACGAATCGTCAGTTTTAGAGGTGCAGCCCGGAGCGCTCGGCCGCAGGGTTGCCAATACGCCATCTTTTACAAGAACTTGCCAGAGGAATAGTCGTGGATTCTCGATTGAATGCCTTTCTTGAGCGCGCCGATGCCGTACTCGCGCGCCTGGAACCCCTGTTGCCAGCCCCGCGCCAAACCATCGACTGGAACCAATGCCTTGCGGCCCGTTGGCAGCGTGAGGGTCGCAGCGGCTTCCTGCTGCCGCTGGAGGTCAGCCTGGACATGCGTCTGTCCGACCTGATCGGTGTGGACAAGCAGCGTGAAACATTGGCGCGCAACACCCAACAGTTCCTCGACGGCCTGCCCGCTAACCATGCGCTGCTGTGGGGCTCGCGCGGCACGGGGAAATCGTCGATGGTGCGCGCCTTGCTCGCCCAGCACGCCAGCGCCGGTTTGCGCTTGATCGAAATCGAACGCGATCACCTCGCCGACCTGCCGCGTGTGGTCGAACAACTGCTCAAGCTGCCGCAGCGTTTCATTCTGTTCTGCGATGACCTGTCGTTCGAGGCCGGTGAAGGCGATTACCGCGTGCTCAAGAGCGTGCTGGACGGTTCCCTGGAACAGGCGCCGGAAAACGTGCTGCTGTATGCCACGTCCAACCGTCGTCACCTGGTGCCGGAAAACCAGAGCGACAACGATAACTGGAAACGCGTGGATGGCGAGCTGCACCCGAGTGAGGCGGTGGAAGACAAGATCGCCTTGTCCGACCGTTTTGGCCTGTGGCTGTCGTTCTACCCATTCACCCAGGAACATTTCCTGAACGTGGTGGAACACTGGATCGGCGAGCTGGCGCGCAAGGCCGGCCTGCAGTGGCAGCGTGATGAAGACCTCGATATCCTCGCCGTGCGCTGGGCCACCGGGCGTGGCAACCGCAACGGCCGTTGCGCGTATCAATTCGCCCGTTACTGGGTGGGCCTCAAATTGCTGGAGCGTCAACCATGATCGATTTGCAGCAGGCCGGCAGCGGTCTGGATGGCTATGCCATGTTGTGCGCGCAGTTGGAGTCGCTGCTGGCCGATGAGCGCGATTTCATCGCCAACAGCGCGCAGTTCTCTGCGTTTTTGTTCAATCAGTTGGATGACTTGAACTGGGCCGGTTTCTACCTCAACCGTCACGAAGAGTTGGTGTTGGGGCCGTTCCAGGGGCAGATCGCGTGTGTACGCATTCCGTTCGGGCGTGGCGTGTGCGGTGCGGCGGCCGCGTCGCGCCAGACCCAGCGGGTGGAAGATGTGCATGCGTTCCCGGGGCATATCGCCTGTGACAGCGCATCGAACAGTGAACTGGTGGTGCCGCTGGTCAAGGATGGCCGACTGATTGGCGTCCTCGACCTCGACAGCCCGTCGCTGGCCCGGTTTACCGCGCAAGACCAGGTTGGTATCGAGCAGTTGGCGGCGATTTTCCTGCGCCTGACCGACTGCTGACCGACCGTTGCGGGGGCGGGCCGTGCGGCGCGCTCCTGCCTACCCTGGAGAGCCCAGGCCGTTGAGTTGCATGTGCAGCAGGCGCTCCAGTTCCAGCATGCACTTTTCCAGGGTCTTGATACCGGTTTCGATCACCGCCCGATCATCGCCGCGGGCGCAGGCCTGCTCCAGCGCTTCGCATTGCGCCGCCAGTACACTGGCCTGGACGATACGCGCAGCGCCCTTGATCTTGTGGGCCTGCTCGATGATGTCCTGCGGTGAAGCCTGCTGGGCCCACAACGTGACCAATATCTGGCGATCGTGACAACTGCTGCTCAGCAGTTCCTCAAGCAGCCGCCGAGTCAGTTGCGGATCGCCGCCCGTCAGCGCATCCAGGTGGCTGAGGTCGAGTCGCGGGCCGGACGGCTGCGGCGCGATCTGCGCCAGTTGCCGTTCCAGCGCCGTGAGGCTGATCGGTTTGAACAGGCAGTCGTTCATCCCGGCTTCGGCGCAGCGCAGTTTCTCTTCGGGCTGGGCGTTGGCGGTAAACCCCAGGACCACGCAGGGTGTCAGTTGCTCCCGCTGCTCATACTCACGGATCGAGCGGCTTAACTCATAGCCATTCATGATGGGCATGTTGCAGTCGGCGATCACCAGGTCGAAGTGTGCCTGGCGCCAGGCCTGGAACCCGGCGGCGCCATGTTGGGCTGCGGTGAACTGGTGGCCCAGGTAACCCAGTTGCTGGCACATCAGCAGGCGATTCGCCGGATGATCATCCACCACCAGCACGTTGAGCACCGGCGCCGGTGCGGGCGCAGCCGGCAGGGGTTCATCCGCGGCCTGGATGGGCTGCAGGCAGTTCATCTTCAGGCTGACATGCACCTGGGTGCCGACCATGGGCACGCTGCTCAGGCTCAGTTGCCCGCCCATCATCGCGCACAGGCTGCGGCAGATCACCAGCCCCAGGCCCGCGCCGCTGCGGGCCAATTGCCCGGAATTGTCGGCCTGGGCAAAGGGTTCGAACAGGCGCAACTGGTCGTCGCGGCTGATGCCGATCCCCGTGTCTTCGACCACCAGCTTCATTTCGACCTGCTGTGCCAATTCGGTGGCTTGCACCTGCACCTTGATCTTTACCTGCCCGCGCTCGGTGAACTTGATCGCATTGCTCACCAGGTTGGACAGCACCTGCTTGAAGCGCAGCGGGTCGATCAGCACGTCGGTGTCATCGAGTTCGGGCTTGAACTCCAGCAGCAAACTCAGGGTTTTCTGGCGTGCCAGGCCGTCGAACACCCGCACCACCGACTCGATCACTTCCCGCAGGTTCACACGCTCCGGTGCCAGGCTCAGGCGGCCGGATTCGATCCGCGCGATGTCCAGAATATCGCCGATCAGCTCCAGCAGGTCCTTGGCCGAGTGGTAGGCGACTTCGATCGCCGGGCGGTCGAGATGCCCCTGGTCGGCGCGCTTGAGGGTCAGTTCGAGCATGCCGATCACCGCGTTCATCGGGGTGCGGATTTCGTGGCTCATGGTTGCCAGAAAGGTGCTCTTGGCACGGTTGGCTTCGTCGGCACGTTCCTTGGCGGCGCGCAGCTCATCGAACAGTTGGCGTCGTTCGCTGATGTCGATCCAGCCGCCGATGATGCCCTGGACTTCGCCGGTGGAGTCGCGGTAGGGCAGTATCCAGTGGTAGATCGTCAGCTTTTTGCCATTGATGAGCAGGGTGCGATCAAGGATCAGCGGGTTGCCCTCGGCGACCACGCGCAGATAGTCGGCGTGATACTGAGCCGCTTCGGTTGCCTGGGCCGTGCTCATCTGCATCACACTTTTGCCGATGACCTCTTCGCGCTTGACGTCGAACACCTGCAGGTAGCTGTCGTTGCAGGTCTGCAACAGGCCGTTGCGGTCGCGGACATAGATCGGGTGCGGCGTTTCGTTGACCAGTGCGCGCATGAATTCGAACTGGTCGTTGAGGGCCCGTTCGGCCATCTTGCGGTGCTTGATCTCCCGGCGCATGTAGGCGTTCCAGGTCAGGGAAATCAGCAGCAGCAGGCCGGTGACGAGGATGATCTGGGCAATCAGGTGGTGGTAGTTGCGCCAGTAGCTGTCGGAGGCGGCGGCGTAGCCTCGCCAACGGCTGTTGATCACCCCGAGCTCATCGGGGGCGATGCTCAGCAGCGCCTTGTCGAGGATCGCGCTCAACTCGGTGGCACCCCGTGACGTGGCCAGCGCAAAGACTGCGGGGAGGGTGCCGATGCTGCCGCTGATCTGCAGTTTGTCCTGAAACACTTGGGAGGACAGGAAATAGTTGGCGACCACCAACGAGTTCACCGCGCCTTCCACATGCCCCTGGGCCAGGAGTTCCGAGGCCTTGAATGTATCACTGGTTTCCACCAGGCGAATGTGCGGGAAATCCTTGCGCAGAAGGCTTTCCAGAGGGTTGCCTTGGGTGATCGCCAGGCGCTTGCCTGCCATCTGTTCAAGATTCGATGGGGCGTTGGGTTCCTTGCGCGTGAGCAATACGTAGGAGTTTTCCAGATAGGGACGACTGAAGTTCAGTTGAGCTTCCCGTTCCGTGCTGGGAATGATGGCGCCGATGAGGTCGGCTTTGCCGGTATCGATTTGCTCGATCATCGCGTTGACATCGCGTGCGCGCAGGATCTCGAAGCGCAACCCGGTGCGCAGGCGGATCAGCTCCAGGAGGTCGGCAGTGATGCCGCGGAAGTTGCCGTCGGCATCGAAGAAGGTCAATGGCGCGAAGGTTTCGTTGGCGATTACCCGGACCACTGGGTGCGTCTTCAGCCAGCGTTCTTCGCGTTGCGTCAGCTGCAGTTTTTGCGCGGTGAGCAGGATGTCGCTGCCCGCACTCCAGCGTTTGGCAATGCTCTCCTGCTCATTGGTCGGCACCGCCGCCAGCACCGCGTTGAGGATGCTCAAGAGGGTGTGCTGGTCCTGGCGCACGGCAAAGCTGAAACCATAGGCTTCGTGCTTGCCGAAGTTGGCCATGCGGATATTTTTCAGATAGCCCTTGTTGATCATGTAATGGGTGGAAATGGTGTCGCCGAGAAACACATCCGCCTGGTCGAATGCCACTGCATTCAGGGCGTTCTGATAAGAGGGGTAGGTGTGGATGATCGCCTCGGGATACAGCTTCTCGACTTCGCCCAGCGGCAGGTAGTGATAGACCAGGCTCAGGCGCAGCCCGGCCAGGCCCTCACTGAGGCTGCGGGTTTCGCCCTCGCGTGTCACCAGCACTGGCTGGTCCACGGCATACGGTGCTGAAAGGGTGAGCAGCGGGTTGGTGGCCTCAAAACCATTGGACGAGCCCAGCAGGTCGATTTCACCGGCTTCAAGCGCCTGGATGGAGGCTTCCCGGTTGGGGTAGCGCAGCACCCTGACGGGGAGCGCTAGCGCCTTGGCCAACAGCCCGGCGTAATCGGCCGTGAGCCCCTCATAGTCGCGTCCGCTGGCCGTGAGGTCGAAGGGCGGGTAATCGGGAGCTGCCGCGCCGAGCACCAGTTCGCGTTTGTTCTGCAGCCACTGGCGTTGCGTCTTGTCCAGTTGAGTGTCCAGTTGAACGGCGCCTGCGCGGCTCAATAAGGTGAAGTGTTCCGGTTCCGTTTGAGCAGCGAGCACAGAGGTGCTCAAGCACACGCCTGCGCTCAATATGATCAGATAGTCCTTTATACGCCTGGGCATCCGCTTTCTCACACTAGCGCGTTTCGTTTTGCCAACTCGATAAGTTCTACCAAGGACTTGGCTTTGAGTTTTTGCATAAGCCTCTTTTTGTAGGTGCTGACGGTTTTGTTACTGAGAAACATACCTTTGGCAATTTCCTTGTTGGTGCGACCTTGTGCAAAAAGTTGCAAGACCATTAATTCGCGATCATTCACTGCCTTGAACAGTTCCAGTTCCTGGGAATTACTGTCCGGGCCGCAGGCGTTCAATGCCTGGCTGGGGAAGTAGTTGTAGCCGGATAATACAGCGCGGATGGCACTCAGCAGTTCACTCAGGTCGCCCTCTTTGCACACATAGCCATCGGCGCCCGAGCGCATGCAGCGGGTGGCGAACAGGGTTGGGCATTGGGCCGTCAAAATCAGGGTTTTCATCGAAGTATTCATTGCGTTAAATCGGCACAGCACTTCGAGGCCATCAAGTTTTGGAATACTGATATCCAGAATGATCAGGTCTGGAAGGCATTCGCGAACCATTTGTATTGCATCACAACCGTTATCCGTTTCGCCGACGACTTTATAGCCTTCGTGTTCCAACAACATACGAATCGCCAGCCTGATAACAGGATGGTCATCAATGATGAAAACTGTGTTCATAATCACATTCCATGCAAGTGCAAATAAAGCGGGCACATTAGCTCAGAAGGCGAGGCGGGAGCATGGAGGTGAGGGGGCGTAGATACAGAACAGGAATATTCCTACATTAAAAAAGGTATTGCCTTACGATCTATCAAGGCTTTGTGGACGTCTGTTTCAGAATTCGGTCGGCGATGCGGGTTCGGGCCTTGGCCCACCGGTTAAGCGGTTATTGTGGTGAGTTTTTCCTATGTGGAGATGTTTAAATTCCTACATTTACAGCGGGCTTATCAGCGTCATTAGTTCGTCCCGGTTTAACGGTTTTGATAAATAACCAAGTAACGGCAAGTTACGTTGTAAGGCTTGAGTCTTCAGATTCGCCAGTTCGGGCAGGGGCAGCCCGCTCAACAGGATCGCCCCTGCGATAAACCCCCGCCGACCGGCGATTTCGACTAACTCAAGCCCGGGCAGATCTGGCAGGCATTGGTCGCACAGCATGAGGTCGAAGGGACGTTCGGACTGGGTCATCAAGCGGATCGCCTGTTCGGCGTTTTCCGCCAGGGTCAGGTGCTCGAAGCCGAAGCTGTTGAGCAGGCACTGGGTTGCCAGGAGCTGAAAGGGGTGATCCTCCACCAACAGGATGCGAAGGCAATTCTTGAACATAGGAAGGGCACACGGTGAGTCAAGCGGCGATTGGGCGGGGCGTAGGAAGGCGCCCTATGCCCTTTAAGAGCGTGCGTGATTATTCATCGGGTGTTTGTACTGATTCGATCAGGCCGCTCTGTTCCCTTCGTAGGTAGATTCTGTTCAGGCAACAGGCAGCTGGATCAGTCATCTATTGCGGGCTGGAACGCCCGGTCATTTCCCGCGCCATCTCGGTGGCGTAGCTGTCGGTCATGCCGGCGATGAAATCGATCATCCGCAGGAACGAGGCGTGCAGCGACCAGGCCGGGTCGGGGGCACTGTTGCCCAGCAGGTCGAGGATGCGCCGGTTCTTGAACGACGGCGTGCGCCCGCCGTGCTGTTCAAGCGCCGCCCCGCAGAAGGCGTTGAGGAGGATTTCCAGGGTGGTGTAGGCGCCGATTTCATGCAGGGTCTTGCGCTTGTCCTGGAAGATTTTCTTGCGCGCCATGTCCTTGGCATCCAGCACGCAGCGTTTGGCGGGGCCGTGCATATGCTCGACCAGATCACCGTGCAAGGTGCCGGCGAGCAAGGCGTCCTGTTGTTCGACGAAAGCGCGTGCGGCGGCGTTGGTCAGGTGTTCGATGGCTTTGCCGCGCAGGATCGCCAGTTTGCGCCGCCGTGAATCCTGGGCGCCCAGTTGCCGGTAGGTTTGCGGCAGGTCGTCGCCGACCAGGTCGAGCAGCAGCGACTCGACTTCGGCATATTGCAGCAAGTCCATTTCCAAGCCGTCTTCCAGGTCGATCAGCGCGTAGCAGATGTCGTCCGCGGCCTCCATCAAGTACACCAGCGGATGGCGCGCCCAGCGTTGTTCTTCCAGTTGCGGCAGGCCGAGCTTGTGGGCGATCTGCTCAAGGATCGGCAGTTCGCTCTGGTAGCAGCCGAACTTGTGTTTCTTGTAGCCCAGGGAGTCGGCATGGCGGGCGGTCCACGGGTATTTCAGGTAGGTGCCCAAGGTCGCGTAGGTCAGCCGCGTGCCGCCGTCGAACTGGTGGTATTCCAGCTGGGTCAGCACCCTGAAGCCCTGGGCGTTGCCTTCGAAATTGAGGAAGTCATTGCGCTCGGCCACGCTCATGTCGTCCAGCCAGCCGCGCCCGGCGGCCTGCTGGAACCAATGGCGGATGGCGTCTTCGCCGGAGTGTCCGAAGGGCGGGTTGCCGATGTCGTGGGCCAGGCAGGCCGATTGCACCACCATGCCCAGGTCGCTCGGGTCGCACCACTCGGGCAGGGCGCTGCGCAGGGTTTCGCCCACGCGCATGCCGAGGGAGCGGCCGACGCAGCTGACTTCCAGGGAGTGGGTCAGACGGGTGTGGATATGGTCGTTGCTCGACACCGGGTGGACTTGAGTCTTGCGCCCCAGGCGGCGGAACGCGCCGGAGAAAATGATGCGGTCATGGTCTTTGTGAAACGGGCTACGGCCCAATTCTTCCGGGCTGTGCAGGGGCTTTCCAAGACGTTCGCGAGTCAGCAGGGTGGGCCAATCCAAGGCGGGTACTCTCCGTGCGGTGAATGACTCGCCCAGCTTCCCGGTTCCGGGTGGGCGGAGCAAGCGAAAATCTACAGGCCGACCGCGTCGATATCGATTAACAGCAAGCGCTGACCGTTATCGAAGAATTGTCCGGCGGTCAGGCAATACTGGTTGGTGGTGGCGTCGCGGTAGGTCGAAGACAGCGTCAAGCGGCGCTCGTCCCAGCCTTCGGCCAGCAGATGATAGAAATACGGGCGCCACGACCAATTGTGGCCGAGGTAGCGGCTGTCGGCTTGCCAGGCGTCCTGGCGCCATTCGAAATTGGGGGTCAGTTGGGTGCCATGCCGGTCGCACTGGTAGAACCGCAGCAGCCAGGGATAGTCCGGCAATTGCGGCAAATGGCTCAGCGGCGCCTGGCCCTGGGCCCAGGTCTGGAGGATTTTCATCAGTTCGGCCAGTTGTTGGCGCAATTGCATGATGCGTCCGCGTTCGGCGAGTTTTTTCTGCACGTAGGCGCCACGCAGTTGGGCGAAGCGCGGCACGAAAGCATCGGTGGCGAACCAGTCCAGTTGCGCCTGGGCAAACAGATAACCCTGCACATACCGCGAGCCGCATTCCAGCGCAAAACTCAACTGCGCCTCGGTCTCCACCCCTTCGGCAATGATCCAGCAGCCGGTTTTTTCCGCCATTTGCGCCAGTGCCCGCACCACTTCACTGCTGGGGCCCCCTTTGGCGGCCTCCTGAAACAGGCGCATGTCCAGCTTGAGAATGTCCGGCTGCAACGCCAGCACGCGGTCGAGCTGCGAATAGCCGGCGCCGAAGTCATCGATGGCGATGCGCGCGCCGGCCTCGCGATAGCGCGCCACCACGTCGGCCAGGCGCTGGATATCGCCGCCCAGCTCAGTGATCTCGAACACGATGCGCTGTGGATCGACGCCGTGAGCCTGCACCTGTTGCAAACTGGGCAGGGCCTGGCCGGCACGCAGGCGATTGATCCAGCGCGGTGAGATATTCAGGCTCAGAAACCAGTCCTGCGGTACCTCGTGCAGACGGCTCAAGGCGTTGTCGCGGATCTGCCGGTCCAGGCGCCGCAAGGCCACGCCTGAGGTGCGCGGGTCGGCGAACAACGGGCCGACCGACAGCAGGCGACCGTCAGCCTGGCGCAGGCGGCCGAGAGCCTCGACGCCGGCGATGCGCCCGGTGGCGGTGTCGATGAAGGGTTGGAAGCAGGCGAGCGGTTGCCCGTCGATCACGGGGCCTCCTTAAAAACGTTGGCAACAAAGTGCCCGGCCCTCGTTGACGAGGGCCGGGCCGATTCTGTTTGCAAGAATGCAGCCAGCAGGCCTCAACCTTTGCGTGAGGCGCCCTGCATGGCTAATTTGATCAGTGGGATCAAACCGGCGCCCAGCCGTACCAGGCGGGTCAGGCTGCTGAGACTGCCGCCCTTGGCGCCCTTGCCGGTAAAGAAGCCGATCAGCGTCACTGCGGCCACGCCCCACAGCGGCGCATGCTTGATGCCCAGGCTGTCCTGCCAGTGCTGGCCCATGTTGCGCACCTTATTCAGGGGCGCCATCAGTTGCTGGGACTCGTGGCGGATTTCCTGGCGGTGCATTTCCATGCGCAGGCGGATCAATGCCTTGCGCATTTCCCGGCGCGAGTTGGTGGGTGGGATTTCAGTCAGGCTCATGGCAGCAGGCGCTCCCGGTCATTGGCCAGCTCTTCGAGGGTGGCGTGGAACGGCGTGGACTCATCGAACACCGCCGCCTTCAAGCGCACACCGCAGAATGCAGCGGCCAGGGTATAGAACACGCAGAGGCAGATGATTCCGGTCAGGCGGTAGCCGGTGTCCCACACCAGAATCATCACCAATGTCGACAACCCCACCAGCAACAGCAGGGCAAACACCAGGGCCAGCCCGGCAAACAGCAGCAGGCTGACGGTGCGCGCTTTCTGCTCCTGCAGCTCGATGCCGAACAGTTCGACATGGCTGTGCAGCAAGCCCAGTACGGCTGCGCCCAGGCGTCGGGACGTTGAACTTGGGCCCGTGGACGAGCCGGATTCGCCGATAGACATAGGATTAGCGCCTTGTAGCCAACAGACCGATCAAGAAGCCCACGCCAGCGGCAATGCCCACTGATTGCCAAGGGTTGGCCTGCACATAATCTTCGGTCGCGGTGACGGCGGCCTTGCTGCGGTCGCGCAGGGAGTCTTCGGTCAGTTGCAGGGTTTCACGGGCCTTGAGCAGGCTGTCGTGGATCTTGGCGCGCAGCTCGTCGGCCTGGTCACCGGCCAGGATGGCGGTGTCGTCCAGCAACTTTTCAGTATCACTGACCAGCGTTTGAAAATCCGCCATCAGTATTTCTTGAGCCGTCTGTGCTGTTTTGCTGGCCATGGTTATCTCCGTGAGTGGCTGATCGGTACGTGTGGTTTCGAGTCACCGGTATCGGTGAAGGTTCATTGCAAATGACTGGTACAGCTTTTGCTTTGCCTTGGTGCGCAGGCCCCTGGGTCTGCGCTGAATCTGGGCGGTTGGGCCGCAAACCGGTGAAAACCTTACCCTATATAACTGAAACTCGCGGAAAAACCCTGTCGGGAATGGCCGGTTGTGCTGATCGCTGCGCTAAAGCGGTTCACGCCCTCAGAAGAGGGGCGGAGCCGGTGGTACCAATTTAGTGCGCGAAACGCCGGTTTGAACCGCTTTGGTGCTTTTTGCCTTTATCGCAGGCCTGCCAACCTCCATGGAAAATCTGCAAAGCGCAGTGGACACCCTCGTCCACAGCTCCAACACCCTGTTCATTCTGATCGGTGCGGTCATGGTTTTGGCCATGCACGCCGGTTTTGCCTTCCTCGAAGTCGGCACCGTGCGTCAGAAGAACCAAGTCAACGCCCTGTCGAAAATCCTCAGTGACTTCGCGATCTCCACCCTGGCCTATTTCTTTATAGGCTATTGGATCTCTTATGGCGTGAGCTTCATGCAACCGGCGGCAGTGATCAGTGCCGATCACGGCTATGGTCTGGTGAAGTTCTTCTTCCTGCTGACCTTTGCCGCGGCGATTCCGGCGATCATTTCCGGGGGCATTGCCGAGCGTGCACGATTTGTTCCGCAACTGTGCGCTACCGCGCTGATCGTGGCGTTTATCTACCCGTTTTTCGAAGGCATGGTGTGGAACGGCAATTTCGGCGTGCAGGCCTGGTTGCTCGCGACCTTCGGTGCCAGCTTCCATGACTTCGCCGGTTCCGTGGTGGTGCATGCCATGGGCGGCTGGCTGGCATTGGCGGCGGTGCTGTTGCTCGGGCCGCGCAACGGGCGTTATCGCGAAGGGCGCCTGGTCGCGTTTGCGCCGTCGAGCATCCCGTTCCTGGCGCTGGGCTCCTGGATTCTGATTGTCGGCTGGTTCGGCTTTAACGTGATGAGCGCACAAACCCTGAACGGCGTCAGCGGCCTGGTGGCGGTCAACTCGCTGATGGCCATGGTCGGCGGTACGGTTGCGGCGCTGGTGATTGGCCGCAATGACCCCGGCTTCCTGCACAACGGCCCGCTGGCCGGGCTGGTGGCGATTTGTGCCGGTTCCGACCTGATGCATCCGGTGGGCGCATTGGTCACGGGGGTTGTCGCCGGTGGCTTGTTTGTGTGGTGCTTCATTGCCGCCCAGGATCGCTGGAAGATCGACGATGTGCTGGGTGTCTGGCCGTTGCATGGCCTGTGTGGCGTGTGGGGTGGCATTGCCTGCGGCATCTTCGGCCAGACCGCCCTTGGCGGGTTGGGCGGGGTCAGCCTGATCAGCCAATTGATCGGCACCGCGTTGGGTGTGCTGGTGGCGTTTGCCGGCGGCCTGCTGGTGTATGGCGTGATCAAGCGCGTACACGGGCTGCGCCTGAGTCAGGAAGAGGAGTACTACGGCGCGGACCTGTCGATCCACAAGATCGGTGCGATCAGTCAGGATTGATCGGCGCCTCTTCGTCAGGGGCCGCCCGCGGGTAGAAGCCGTGCAGCAGACGGTAGCGGTTGTGCCGCACCTCATCGACCCGCGCTTGCACCTGCTGGTCCGGCAGGCCCAGCAGGATCAGGGCGTGGGAGGCGAGCATCAGGCTCGACTCCAGCAGCTCGGGCACCACTTCGCTGGCGCCCGCGGCTTTCAGTTCGGCTAATTGGCTGTCGTCGCGGGTGCGTACCAGGATCGGTACGTCGGCGTTGATCCGGCGGGCTTCCTTCAGCACTAGCAGGGCGACTTCGGTGTTATCCACGGCGATGACCACCAGCCGCGCCCGTTCCAGGCCGACCGCGCTGAGCAGGGCGCCACGGCGGCAGTCGCCGTAATGCACGCTGTTGTCTTCGGTGGCGGCTTCCTGCACCCGTTCCGGGTTGTCATCCAGGGCGATAAACGCCTGTTTTTCGTGGTGCAGAAAGCGCCCGATGGATTGCCCGACGCGGCCATAGCCGCAGATCACCGCATGGTCGCGTAACTCGGCGTTGAGCGCGGTGATGGCTTCGAGTTGCACCTGCTGGTTGGGTTTACGGTGCAGGCGCAGGGCAATGCCCGGTGCCGCGCGCAGCAAAAGCGGGGTCAGCAGCATCGAGCAGAAGGTGGCGGCCAGCAGCAAGCCGTTGAACTCATCCGGAATCAGCCGGCTCTGTTGCATCTGCGCCATCAGCGCAAAACAGAACTCGCCGCCCTGGGCCAGGGCCAGGCCGCTGCGCCAGGCGGTTTCGCGGTCGCTGCCGCGTAGTTTGACCAGCGCCGCGACCACGCAGCCCTTGGTCAGCATCAGCGTGAAGGTCAGGCCGAGGATCAGCAGGCTGTGGCTGATGAACAGTTGCAGGTCGATGAGCATGCCGATGCTGACGAAAAACAGCCCCAGCAGAATGTCGCGAAACGGCCGGATATCCGCCTCGATCTGATGCCGGTAATGGCTTTCCCCCAGCAGCATGCCGGCCAGGAACGCGCCAAGCGCCGGGGAGAGGCCCAGCAAGTGCGTGAGCCAGGCGGTCAGCAACACGATCACCAGCGCCAGCAGCACAAACAGCTCGGCCGAATGGGAGGCGGCGACTTCATGGAACAGACGCGGCAATAACCAGCGGCTGGCGAGCAACAGGCCGACGAACAACAACAATGTCTTGGCCAGCGTCAACGGCAGTGCCCAGTACCAGGCCTGCTCGCTGCCACCGGCGAACACCGGCACCAGGGTCAGCAGCAACACCGCCACTACATCCTGGAACAGCAGCACGCCAATCGCGTTCTGGCCGTGGCTGCTGAAGATTTCCCCGAGGCTGCTCAGCTCTTTGCTGACAATGGCCGTGGACGACAATGCGAGCCCCGCACCGAGCATCAAGGCGATGTTCGGCGACACGCCAAAGGCCATCAACAGGCCTCCCAGCAGCAACCCGCAGCCCAGCACTTGCAAGCTGCCCAGGCCAAATACCACGTGGCGCAGGGCGAACATCTTGCTCAGGGAGAACTCCAGGCCAAGGGAAAACAGCAGGAATACCACGCCCAGCTCGGCGAGGTCGGGCAGGTTTTCGCTGTCATTCACCCAGTCGAGGGCGGTCGGCCCCACGGCCAGGCCCACGCACAGGTAGCCCAGCACGGGCGGCAATTGCAGCCGGCGAAACAGCGCAATCACCACCAGGGATGAGGCCAGAATGATCAGCAGGTTGGCGAACACAAGCATCTCCGTTGCAGGGCGAGCGGACAAAAAGCCGCGAGAATCGCTGAATCAGTTATAGGGCATGGTGATCTGGGTCAGGGTTTATCGGCTCGCCAGCGCTATAGAGTCGGCCTAAAATGGGCGCCTATCCCTGATCAGGTCCTGTCGTCATGCCTCCTGAATGCCAGTTGTTCACTACTTCGGGTTGCCATCTGTGTGAGCTCGCCGAAGCAGAAATCATGCCGTTGGTCGAACATGGGTTGCTGGTTGAGCTGGTGGATATCGCCGATTCCGAAGCCTTGTTTGAAGCCTATGGCCTAACGATTCCGGTGCTGCGCCGGGTGGATACCGGGGCTGAACTGGGGTGGCCGTTCGACACGGAGCAGGTGGTGGCCTTCCTATTCTAGCGCTTGGGCGATGGCAGCTTTCTCAATATTGGGTTACTGTATGTTTGTACAGCGATTGAATAGAGGGAACGCCCGTGGTGAATGTTGAACAACTGAAAAGCAGCGTTAATCGCATGTCCGCCGACGTCGTGCGCGATGCGGTGAACGAGCTGCGCCTCGACGGCCTGGTCACGGAAGGCAAGACGCCGTTTAACAAAGTGCATTTCAATACCTGCTTTGCCGAGATCGAAGCGCTGTTCCAGCGCGCCGGTTATCACAAGCAGTTGGATGTGGTGGGTTACCAGGGCTTGCTGTACGCGCTATATGATCCGGGCCGTTGGGAAGCGGTGGACGTGCTGCGCTGGCTCAAGGAATTTACCGAGGCCGCCAGTGCTTCGCCGATCCTGCGGGCGCAATTGGCCAAGGCCTGAGATCCGCCCTAGGCTCAATCCCGCTCCATGCGGGATAATGCCGGCCTGTTTCCCAGGCTTCGAGCATCTGCATGTCCACTTCCGGTTTTTCCGCGTCCCAGCATCAAGCCAGCACCCTGTACTTGCCGCCTGGCCCTTGGGCGACGGTGCTCGACTGCCTGTGCGAGCATTTCCCGGCGATCGGCCGCACGCAGTGGCTGGACCGCATCGCCCGTGGCCGGGTGCTGGATCTGCAGGGTAGCCCGATCCGCCTGGACCTGGCCTACAAGGAAGGCCTGTGCATCTACTACTTCCGCGAAGTGCCGAACGAAAAAGTCATCCCGGTGCAGGAAACCATCCTGTACGCCGACGAACACCTGGTGGTGGCGGACAAACCACACTTTCTGCCCGTCACCCCGGCGGGTGAGTACGTCGAGCAAACCCTGTTGCGCCGCCTGATCCGCCGCCTGGACAACCCGTCCCTGGTGCCTCTGCACCGCATCGACCGGCATACGGCGGGGCTGGTGCTGTTCTCGGCCAACCCGCAAAGCCGCTCGGCCTATCAGCAGTTGTTTCCCACGCGTCAAATCGACAAGTTCTACGAGGCCATCGCCCCGGCCTTGCCGAACCTGACCTTCCCGCTGGTCCACAAAAGCCGTCTGGTGGATGGCGAGCCGTTCTTTCGCATGCAGGAAGGGCCGGGCGCCAGCAACACCGAAACGGCCGTGGAAGTGCGCGAAACCCACGGCGACTTATGGCGCTATGGGCTGTTCCCTGTGACCGGCAAGAAGCACCAGTTGCGTGTACACATGACGGCGCTCGGCGCGAGCATCTGCAATGACCCGTTCTACCCCGAGGTGATCAAGGATGCCGTGGACGACTACGCCAATCCCTTGAAGCTGCTCGCCCAGGGGGTGCGTTTTATCGATCCGGTCACGGGTGCAGAACGCAGTTTCCGCAGCCAGATCACGCTCGACTGGTAACCGCAGAAACGACAAGGCCCGCGCGAGGCGGGCCTTGTATGCAAGCGTTGCGGCTTACAGGTCTTTAACGGTACGCACTTGATCCTTGTTGATGCGGGTGCGCTTGCCGTCAAGCTGTTCGAATTCGTAGAAACCCGTATCTTCATTGTATTTCGGGGTATCGACAGCCTGGATTTCGCGACCGTCATTCAGGGTGATCACTGTCGGCGAGGCGCAACCGGCAAGGGTAGCGAGGCCCAGTGCAAGCATGAAAGCGGCGATGGTCCGTTGAGTCATGGGTGTGTCTCCAAGAAAATTCTTTTTGATTGCTGACTGTGTGACGCGTGGCGCGTCGACAAAGTTCCTTGTGCGGGGTTCATTCTGACACGTCGGGCCTGGTGTGTAACAGCGCAGGCGTGTTCAGGTTGGCCAGGCGCGGATCATCTGCCGGGCATTCCAGCCCGATGCCCCCCAACTGCAGGAAGATCTTGCGCGGGCTGCGCTCACCGGCTTGCCAGGCCTGTTCTACCGCGCTTTGCAGGTGGGTGGGGATGATGCAGATCAACGGTTCCCAGAATTCACCGTGGCGCACCATCACCGGCAGCCGCAGATTGCGCTGCGCCGTCTTGCGCAGGTCGGCGAGCAGTCGAGCGTCAAGATGCGGCACATCGCACGGCAAAATCAGTAAGTGCTCATGGCGGGCGGCGTTCAAGCCTGCGCGGATACCGGCCAGCGGCCCGGGGAAATCCGTACTGTCGTCACTCACCAACTGGTCGGCATACGGCGTGTAGCGGTCCGGGTTGCGGTTGCACGAGATGATCAGGTCGTCGGTCAGTGGGCGCACCAAGTGGTGCAAGTGCGCGATCAATGGCTGACCCTGCCATTCCAGCAAGCCTTTGTCTTGTCCGCCCATGCGTTGGCCGCGGCCACCGGCCAACAGCAGAATCGAACAGGGCAGAGGCGAAGAATCGTCGGGCATGGGGGTTCCGCAGCGGCAGGTAAATAGGGGCCTGTGATATAACATCGGGCTGTTCCTTCGACAACCGGACCGTGCCATGAAAGCCAAGGCAGATGCGCCCTTTGTACCCCTGAATATCGCTGTACTGACGGTCAGCGACACCCGCACCCTGGACACCGACACTTCGGGCCAGGTTTTCGTCGACCGCCTGATCGCCGCCGGCCACCTCCTGGCCGAGCGCGTGCTGCTCAAGGACGACCTCTACAAGATTCGCGCCCAGGTGGCCCACTGGATCGCCGAAGACGTGGTGCAGGTCGTGCTGATCACCGGTGGCACCGGCTTCACCGGCCGCGACAGCACGCCCGAAGCGGTGAGCTGCCTGCTCGACAAACAGGTCGATGGCTTTGGCGAGCTGTTCCGCCAGATCTCCGTGGCCGACATCGGCACCTCCACCGTGCAATCCCGCGCCCTGGCCGGCCTGGCGAACGGCACCCTGGTGTGCTGCCTGCCGGGTTCGACCAACGCCGTGCGTACCGGTTGGGACGGCATCCTCGCCGAGCAACTGGACAACCGTCACCGCCCCTGCAACTTCGTACCGCACCTGAAGCAGGCCGAACCCTGTGAATCCCGTGGATAAGCCGGGCAAGACCGGCGCCTTGATGCCGGTGGAAGAAGCCCTGCAACGCTTGCTCGAGATGGCCGAGGCCGCGCCGATTCGCGAGCGGCAGGTATTGCCCCTGGCCGCGGGTGATGGCCGCGTACTGGCGCAGGATTTGATCTCCACCCTCGATCTGCCGCCGTGGCCCAACAGCGCCATGGACGGTTATGCCGTGCGCCTGGCGGACTGGACGGGCGAACCGTTGGCGGTGAGCCAGCGCATCTTCGCCGGTCAGGCCCCCGCGCCATTGGCTGCCGGCACCTGCGCACGCATCTTCACCGGGGCGCCCGTGCCCCAAGGCGCGGACTGCGTGGAAATGCAGGAAAACGCCGTGGTCCACGCCGACGCGCGTGTGAGCTTTACCGAGCCGTTGCATATCGGTCAGAACATTCGCCCGCAAGGGCAGGAAACCACCGTCGGCGAAGTGGTGCTGACCGCGGGCACGCGCCTGGGGCCGATCGAACTCGGCCTGGCTGCGTCCCTCGGTCTCGACCAATTGGCCGTGGTGCGCCGCGTGCGGGTCGCGGTGCTGTCCACCGGCGATGAGTTGATCGAGCCCGGCCTGCCCCTCGGCCCAGGGCAGATCTACAACAGCAACCGTCGCGTGCTGTGCAGTTGGCTGGAGCGCCTGGGATGCGAAGTGATCGATGCGGGCATTCTTCCCGATGACCTGGACCAGACGCGCACGTGTCTGGCGGGCCTGGGCGCGGTTGACTTGATTCTGTCGACCGGCGGTGTGTCGGTGGGCGAGGCGGATTTTCTCGGCATTGCCCTGCGTGAAGAAGGCGAGTTGGCCTTGTGGAAGCTCGCGATCAAACCGGGCAAGCCGCTGACCTTCGGCCATTTCCGTGGCGTGCCGGTGATCGGCCTGCCGGGCAATCCGGCGTCGACGCTGGTGACGTTTGCCCTGTTGGCACGCCCCTATCTGCTGCGCCGCCAAGGTGTGGCGCAGGTCGAGCCGCTGCGGTTCGAGGTGCCGGCGGGGTTCGTCTGGCCCAAACCGGGCAACCGCCGCGAATATTTGCGCGGGCGCATCGAGCAGGGCAAGGCGGTCATCTATCGCAACCAGAGCTCCGGCGTGCTGCGCAGCGCGGCGTGGGCGCAAGGGTTGGTGGAGGTGCTGGAAGGGACGACGCTGGCGATGGGCGACCGGGTGAATTTCATTCCCCTGAGCGAAGTCCTGAACTGAAGCCGATCTGAATGTGGGAGGGGGCTTGCCCCTCCCACATTTGGATTGTTGTTTGTCTGGGGCTACTCAGTAGTCGTCGCCACGCTCGGTGACATCGCGCTCGACCGGCTCGGCGTGCGGGTCGTACCCCGCCGGAAACTTGCCCTTCAGCGTCCAGGCAAACGCAATGATCTCGGCGATCGTGCGGTACAACTCTTCCGGGATACTGTCGCCCAGTTCCATGCGCGCCAGCAGCTTCACCAGCTCGGCGTTTTCATAGATGGGCACTTCGTTTTCCCGCGCCAGCTTGAGGATCGCTTCGGCCAGGGCATCGTCGCCCTTGGCGGTCAGGGTTGGCGCTTGTTGGCCGTCATACTTGAGGGCGATGGCCTGGCGCGGTGGGTTGGCGTTGTTCATGCGGTTTCGTCCACCCAGCGTTGCTCCAATCCGGTTTTCGGCCCGCGTGGCGGCGTGCCGAGGTGGCAGTCGAGGTCGCCGACATTGATGCCCGACGTCACCAGGCGCTCGCGCAAACTGCCCAAGTGACTTTCGATCAAACTGGCGGTGAACGGTCGCGTCGCCCACAACTGGCTCGACAGTTTGCCCTGAGACAACTGCGCCTGGACCTGCAAGGGCCCCAGCGGCTCCATGTCGAAGGCCAGTTCCACGCGCCAGAGCATCTGCTTGGGGTCTTTTTTGTCCTTGCGTTCAGGCTGGTCCTTGTCCTGCGCGGGCTCTTCGCGCTGGAACTTGACCTGCAGCGGCACGATGTCCTGCAGGGTCCGCATGGGGATTTCCAGCTGCCAGGTGGTTTGCAGGCGGCCGTCGGCGGTGGTGCCGGTCTGTTCCAGGCTCGACAGCTGATGGCTCTGTAACCGCGAGATGGCCCCGGCGGCCAGGCGCAGCAGGTTTTCCAGGTCGCCTTCGCCTTCCAGGCGTTGCATCAGCCGCTCCGGCAATGGAAAACCGGCGGGTGCCTGGCGGGCGCTGATCTGCCCGAGGGTGTTTAGCGGGCTGCGCACGAAGTTGGGCAGTATCTGGGCCAGGGTGTTGGCGGCGAGGATGGCATTGAGGTTGGTGCTGACGGGCAGGGCGGGCAGCAGATCGGCGACCAGGCGCAGCAGCGCGCCTTTCATATCCAGCGGTGGAATTTGCGGGTTTTGCCCGGCCAGCAACTTGGCTTCAAGAAACGCGCCGCTGTTCTGGATGACTTGCGCCAGCACCTTGGGATTGCTGACTTGCGCCAGGTCGGGCAATGCCGCGAGCAGCCGCGTGGCGGCCGAGCGCAGTTCGACGGACGTACTGTCGTCCTGGGGCAGGCGTTGCAACGCGGTGAACACCGCATCCAACGAGCCCTGGCGACTTTGCTGGGTGGCGAGTTGCTGGGTCACGGCCAGTTGATCCTTGAGCCCGCTCAAGGGCACAAAGTTCAGGGTCTGCGTGTCCTGTACCACAGCGCTGAGCAGGCTGCCGACGCGTAGCGGTTGCGGGCTTTCCAGGGTCAGGGTCGTGCCGGCCAGGGTGCTGTTGAGCACCGTCACCAACGAACGGTAGATCGTCGGTTGCGTGGTGCCTTGGGGCAGCGCTTGGCTGGTCAGGACTTTGGCTTGCAGCAAGGTGCCCGCCGGCATTTGTGTGGTGTCGATGCGGGTTAGGGCGGCGACGTTGGCGCTCAAGGCCTGCTGCAGGCTGAGGGTCAGGTTACCGGCGGACGTCTGGCTCACCGCCACATTGCTGCCCAGCGGCAAGGGTTGCGGGCTGCTGGCCTGCACCAGCGTCTGGCGGCCACCGTCGAGGGTCAATTTGAGCAGCAACTGAAAGGCTTCGCCGCCTTGTTTAAGTGCGATGACTTCGGCGTTCGCGGTTTTTCCCGGGTCGATCAAGCCGATCTGCGGCTCCAGCAGTTTCAGCAACTCACCGGTTGCTGGCGCCGGCGCCGGCGCAGGGGCCGGCCCGGCTGTCGGGGCAGGAGAAAGCGTAGGAAGGTTGATCTCACCGGTCATCGTGCGTGTCGTCTCAGGGGAAATAGCCCTCTTTAGCGTAGGGCATCGCATGTATAATGCGGCCCGTCTGCCATGAGAGCGGTAAAAACCTCACAACTATTTGATCCAGCTCTCTAAAATCGGTCGCCAAAGCCGTTATTGTGCTCCTTTCTATAACGGCCGCAGCACCGCCGACTTGAACCGTAAAGGCCCGCGATCTTTTGACCAGCCCTCTTCTTGAAGCCGTAGCGCTTGCCTGTGAACGCGACCTGCGCCTGCTGTTCGAGCACCTCGACCTGCGCCTGGCGGGCGGTGACATGGTGCAGATCAGCGGGCCCAACGGCAGCGGCAAGACCAGCCTCCTGCGTTTGCTGGCCGGGTTGATGCAGCCCACGGCGGGCGAAGTGCGGCTCAACGGCAAGCCCCTGAACGAACAACGCACCGAGCTGGCCCGCAACCTCACCTGGATCGGCCACGCCGCCGGGATCAAAGACGTGCTCAGCGCCGAGGAAAACCTCAGTTGGCTCAGCGCCCTGCATCATCCGGCCAGCCGCGAGGCGATCTGGCAGGCACTCGCCGCCGTCGGCCTCAAGGGCTTCGAAGATGTGCCCTGCCACACCTTGTCGGCCGGCCAGCAGCGCCGTGTGGCCCTGGCGCGCCTGTATCTGCCCGGCCCGCCGCTGTGGATTCTCGACGAACCCTTCACCGCCCTCGACAAACAAGGCGTCGCCCAGTTGGAAGAACACCTGGCGCGGCATTGTGAGCAGGGCGGCCTCGTCGTGCTGACGACGCACCACAGCCTGACGCGCCTGCCCGCCGGTTACCGCGAGCTGGACCTGGGGCGGTGGTCGGTATGAGTGTGTTCGCGCTGTTGGTGGCCCGCGAGGCGCGGCTGTTGTGCCGGCGCCCGGCCGAACTGGCCAATCCGCTGGTGTTCTTTGCGATTGTCATCGCGTTGTTCCCGCTGGCGGTCGGCCCCGAGACTAAACTGTTGCAAACCTTGTCTCCGGGACTGGTGTGGGTGGCGGCCCTTTTGTCCGTGCTGCTCTCGCTGGACGGGCTGTTTCGCAGTGATTTCGAGGACGGTTCCCTGGAACAGTGGGTCCTTTCGTCGCACCCCCTGCCACTTCTGGTATTGGCCAAGGTACTGGCACACTGGGCGTTTTCCGGCCTGGCGCTGGTGTTGCTCTCGCCGTTGCTGGCAATGATGCTAGGGTTGCCCAGTGAATGCCTGCCGGTATTGCTCATGTCCTTGTTGCTCGGCACGCCGGCGCTCAGCCTGTTGGGAGCGGTGGGCGCGGCGCTGACGGTGGGTTTGAAGCGCGGCGGCCTGCTGCTGGCCCTGTTGATTCTGCCTTTGTATATCCCGGTGTTGATCCTCGGCAGCGGCGCTTTGCAAGCCGCGCTCATGGGCATGCCGGCGACCGGTTACCTCCTGTGGCTTGGCAGCCTGACCGCCCTGGCGGTAACCCTGACACCCTTTGCCATAGCCGCCGGCCTGAAGATCAGCGTCGGCGAATAATGAAGTCGGGTTACGCGTAACCCGTTCTTCAACATAAGAAAGACCCTACGCTTCTTGCAAATACAAGACGCAACCGTGATGGAAACAGCAATGAACTGGACCTGGTTTCACAAGCTCGGCTCGCCCAAATGGTTTTACGGCATCAGCGGCAAGCTGCTGCCGTGGTTGAGCATCGCCGCCGTAGTGCTGATCGGCCTCGGCCTGGTCTGGGGCTTGGCCTTCGCGCCGCCGGATTACCAGCAGGGCAACAGCTTTCGCATCATCTATATCCACGTGCCTACCGCAATGCTGGCTCAGTCCTGCTACGTGATGCTGGCGGTGTGCGGCATCGTCGGCCTGGTGTGGAAGATGAAACTCGCGGACGTCGCCCTGCAATGCGCCGCGCCCATCGGTGCGTGGATGACCGCCGTGTCGCTGGTCACCGGCGCGATCTGGGGCAAACCCACCTGGGGCTCGTGGTGGGTGTGGGATGCGCGACTAACGTCCATGTTGATCCTGCTGTTTCTGTACTTCGGTCTGATTGCCCTGGGCAACGCGATCAGCAATCGTGACAGCGCCGCCAAGGCCTGTGCGGTGCTGGCGATTGTCGGTGTGATCAACATCCCGATCATCAAATACTCGGTGGAGTGGTGGAACACCCTGCACCAGGGCGCCACCTTCACCCTCACCGAAAAACCGGCGATGCCTGTGGAAATGTGGGCGCCGCTGTTGCTGATGGTGCTGGGGTTCTACTGCTTCTTCGGCGCTGTGCTGCTGATGCGGATGCGCCTTGAAGTGCTCAAGCGTGAAGCCCGCGCCAGTTGGGTCAAGGCCGAAGTGCAGAGCAGCCTGGGAGCGCGTGGATGAGTTTTGCTTCTTTCAGTGATTTTCTCGCCATGGGCCACCATGGCCTGTATGTCTGGACGGCCTACGGCATCTGCCTGGCGGTACTGGCCCTCAACGTTGCCGTGCCGATCCTGGCCCGCAAGCGTTACCTGCAACAAGAGGCGCGTCGTCTGCGCCGGGAGACCGAAAAGTGAATCCGCTGCGTAGAAAGCGTCTGTTGATCATCCTTGCCATTCTGGCCGGCGTCGGTATTGCCGTGGGCCTGGCGATGAGCGCCCTGCGGGAGAACATCAACCTGTTCTACACCCCAACCCAGATCGCCAACGGCGAAGCACCGCTGGGCACGCGCATCCGCGCCGGCGGCATGGTGGAGAAGGGCTCGTTGAAACGCTCCGGCGATTCTCTCGACGTCACCTTCGTGGTCACCGACTTCAACAAGGCCGTGACCATTACGTATCGCGGCATCCTCCCGGACCTGTTCCGCGAAGGCCAGGGCATCGTCGCCCTGGGCAAACTGAATGCCGATGGTGTGGTGGTGGCCGATGAAGTACTGGCCAAGCACGATGAGAAATACATGCCGCCGGAAGTCACCAAAGCGTTGAAAGACAGCGGCCAAACCGCTCCAACTCCAGCCAAGGAGGGCTAAGTGATGACGTCCGCACTGTTTATTCCGGAGCTGGGCCATTTGGCGATGATCCTCGCCCTGTGCTTCGCCATCGTCCAGGCCGTGGTGCCGTTGCTCGGCGCGTGGCGCGGCGACCGCCTGTGGATGAGCCTGGCGCAGCCGGCCGCCTGGGGCCAGTTTGCCTTCCTGGTGTTCGCGTTCGGTTGCCTGACCTACGCCTTTATGACCGACGATTTTTCCGTCGCCTATGTGGCCAGCAACTCCAACAGCGCCTTGCCCTGGTATTACAAGTTCAGCGCCGTGTGGGGCGCCCACGAAGGTTCGCTGCTGTTGTGGGCCCTGATCCTCGGCGGTTGGACCTTCGCCGTGTCGATCTTCTCCCGGCAACTGCCGCAAGTCATGCTGGCCAGGGTGCTGGCAGTGATGGGCATGATCAGCGTCGGCTTCCTGCTGTTCCTGATCATGACGTCCAACCCGTTCAGCCGCATCTTGCCGCAGATTCCGGTGGACGGGCATGACCTCAACCCGCTGCTGCAGGACATCGGCCTGATCGTCCACCCGCCGATGCTCTACATGGGCTACGTCGGTTTCTCCGTGGCCTTCGCCTTCGCCATCGCCGCCTTGCTCGGCGGGCGCCTCGATGCGGCCTGGGCGCGCTGGTCGCGGCCATGGACCATCGTCGCCTGGGCCTTCCTCGGCATCGGTATCACCCTGGGTTCGTGGTGGGCCTATTACGAGCTCGGTTGGGGCGGCTGGTGGTTCTGGGACCCGGTGGAAAACGCGTCCTTCATGCCTTGGCTGGTGGGTACGGCGCTGATTCACTCGCTGGCCGTCACGGAAAAACGCGGCGTGTTCAAGAGCTGGACGGTGTTGCTGGCCATCGCGGCGTTTTCCCTCAGCCTGCTCGGCACTTTCCTCGTGCGTTCGGGCGTGCTGACTTCGGTTCACGCGTTTGCGTCCGACCCTGCCCGCGGTGTGTTCATCCTGATGTTCCTGCTGTGTGTGGTCGGCGGTTCCCTGACCCTGTTTGCCCTGCGCGCGCCGGTGGTCAAGAGCCAGGTCGGCTTCAACCTGTGGTCGCGGGAAACCCTGTTGCTGGGCAACAACCTCGTGCTGGTGGTGGCCGCGTCGATGATCCTGCTCGGCACCCTGTACCCGCTGGTGCTGGATGCGCTGACCGGCGCCAAGCTGTCGGTCGGCCCGCCGTATTTCAACGCCTTGTTCATTCCGTTGATGGGCTTGTTGATGGTGGTAATGGCCGTCGGCGTGCTGGTGCGCTGGAAAGACACCCCGGTGAAATGGCTGGTGGGCATGCTGACCCCGGTGCTGCTGGGCAGCGCCGCCTTGGCCGTGATCGCCGGTATCGCTTATGGCGATTTCAACTGGGCGGTCCTCGCCACGTTCATGCTCGCCGCCTGGGTATTGCTGGCCGGCATGCGCGACATCGTCGACAAGACCCGTCACAAAGGCCTGATCAAAGGCCTGCCCACCCTGACCCGCAGCTATTGGGGCATGCAGATTGCGCACATCGGCATCGCCGTGTGTGCCCTCGGCGTGGTGCTCTCCAGCCAGAACAGCGCCGAGCGTGACCTGCGCCTGGCCCCCGGCGAGTCCATGGACCTGGCCGGTTACCACTTCATCTTCGAAGGCGCCAAGCACTTCGAAGGGCCGAACTTCACGTCCGACAAAGGCACTGTGCGCGTAGTCCGCAACGGTAAGGAAGTCGCCGTGCTGCACCCGGAAAAACGCTTGTACACCGTGCAGAGTTCGATGATGACCGAAGCCGGGATCGACGGCGGTTTCACCCGTGACCTTTACGTCGCCCTGGGTGAGCCGCTGGGCGAAGGTGCCTGGGCGGTGCGCGTGCATGTCAAACCGTTCGTGCGCTGGATCTGGTTCGGCGGTTTGCTCACCGGTCTGGGTGGTGTGCTCGCGGCTCTGGACCGGCGCTATCGGGTCAAGGTCAAGAGCCGGGTGCGTGAAGCACTGGGCCTGCAAGGAGCGGCGGTATGAAGCGTTGGTTGATGGTCGTGCCGCTGGCATTGTTTCTGCTGGTGGCGGTGTTCCTGTATCGCGGGTTGTACCTGGACCCGGCCGAGTTGCCCTCGGCCATGATCGGCAAGCCGTTCCCGGCGTTTTCCCTGCCGACGGTGCAGGGCGACAAGACCCTGACCCAGGCCGATTTGCTGGGCAAACCGGCGCTGGTCAACGTGTGGGGCACCTGGTGCATTTCCTGCCGCGTAGAACACCCGGTGCTGAACAAACTCGCCGAGAACGGCGTGGTGATCTACGGCATCAACTACAAGGACGACAATGCGGCGGCCTTGAAGTGGCTGGCGGAATTCCACAACCCGTACCAGTTGGATATCCGCGATGAAGACGGCAACCTGGGGTTGAATCTCGGCGTCTACGGCGCCCCGGAAACCTTCTTTATCGATGCCAAGGGCGTGATCCGCGACAAGTATGTCGGCGTGATCGATGAAGTGGTCTGGCGCGAACAACTGGCCGCCAAGTATCAGGCCCTGGTCGACGAGGCCAAGCCATGAAGCGCTGGTTAGCTGCTGCCGTATTGGCCCTGGGCCTGGCGGGCGTGGCCCACGCCGCCATCGACACCTACGAATTCGCCAACGACGCCGAGCGTGAGCGTTTTCGCGAACTGACCAAGGAACTGCGCTGCCCCAAGTGCCAGAACCAGGACATCGCCGACTCCAACGCGCCCATCGCCGCCGACCTGCGTAAAGAGATCTTCCGCATGTTGGGGGAGGGCAAGGACAACCAGCAGATCATCGACTTCATGGTCGACCGCTACGGCGATTTCGTGCGCTACAAACCGGCCCTCACCGGCAAGACCGCACTGCTCTGGTTCGGCCCCGCCGGGCTGCTGCTGGCTGGCATGGTGGTGATGGTGGTGATCGTCCGCCGTCGCCGCGCCGCGCCTACCGATGGTTCCGACGCGCTATCCCCCGACGAGCGCCAACGCCTCGACCAATTGCTGGACACCAAGACTGATGATTGATTTCTGGCTCGCAGCCGGTTTGCTGCTTCTGATTGCCCTGAGTTTCCTGTTGATCCCTGTGTTGCGCGGCCGTCGTGCCCAGCGCGAAGAGGATCGCACCGCGCTGAACGTGGCGCTGTATCAAGAACGCGTGGCCGAACTGCAAACCCAGCAGGACGAAGGCGTGCTCAACGCCACGCAACTCGACACCGGCCGCGCCGAAGCCGCGCGCGAATTGCTGGCCGACACCGAAGGCATGGAAAAGCCCCGCGAATCGCGTCTGGGCAAGCCGCTGCCGTTGCTCGCAGCGGTTTTAGTGCCCGTGCTGGGCATTGGCTTGTATCTGCACTTCGGTGCCAGCGACAAGGTCGAACTGACCCGCGAATTCTCCCAGCCACCGGTGTCCATGGAAGACATGACCCACCGCCTGGAACGGGCCGCCGCCGCCCAGCCGGATTCGGCAGAAGGCTTGTACTTCCTCGGTCGCGCCTACATGGCCCAGGACCGCTCCGCCGATGCCGCCAAGGTCTTCGAGCGCACCGTGGCCCTGGCCGGGCGCCAGCCGGAGCTGTTGGGCCAGTGGGCCCAGGCCCAGTACTTCGCCGACAACAAGCAGTGGTCGCCCAAGGTCCAGGCCCTGACCGACGAAGCCCTCAAGCTCGACCCGCGAGAAGTCACCAGCCTCGGTCTGCTTGGCATCGCGGCCTTTGAAGGCCAGCGCTACCAGGAGGCGATCGATTACTGGAGCCGCCTGCTGGCGCAACTGCCGCCCGAAGACAACTCCCGCGTCGCCCTGCAAGGCGGGATCGACCGCGCGGCAGAGCGGCTGAAAGCGAGCGGTGGCACCGTCGCCCAAAAAGCTGTGATGAAAGTGCGCGTGGACCTCTCCGCCGACATCAAGGCCAAGGCCCTGCCAAGCGACAGCGTGTTCATCTTCGCCCGCGCTGTCTCCGGCCCGCCGGCGCCGCTGGCGGCCAAGCGTGTGACCGTCGCCGACCTGCCGGTCACCGTCGAACTGGGCGATGCCGACGCAATGATGCCGCAGTTGAAACTGTCCAACTTCCCTGAAGTCCAACTGGTTGCGCGCATATCCCGGGCCGGTCAACCGACCACTGGCGAGTGGATCGGCCGCAGCCAACCCCTGGCCAGCACCACCACTGCGCTGCAGCAGCTGACCATCGACAGTCCGGACAAGTAATTCGAGGAAACGCCTATGACCGCCCTTGCACGCATCACCCTGCTCAGCCTGGTATTGGGCTTGAGCGCTTGTGCGGTCCACCGCCCACCTCCGGCACCCACCGGCCCGACCATTCCCCCATCGGGCCCCTCGACCAAGCCAGCCACCAGACCCTCCAGCCCGGTCACCGCACCCGCGAAAGCGCCACCGAGCAAGTCGCCGACCTTCGCCCCGCCACCCGGCGCGGCCAGCCACTGGGACGGCAAGATGCAGGTGTATGTGCTGGAAGACCAGCCCGACACCTTCTACCGCCAGCGCACCTACTACCGCTGGAGCAACGGCTGGAGCCGCTCCATCAGCCCGGACGGGCCGTGGGAAGAGACCGACGTGCATGGCGTACCGCCGGGGTTGAGCAAGCAGTACGCGCAGTGACAGAAGGCGACCTTTGGGTCGCCTTTTTCATGCCTGCAGTGTGGTCCTTCAAACGCTGGAGATCCAATGCCGGAGCCGGACTTGTCCGAGATAGAGGTCTGTCAGATAAAAATGATTTCCGAACTCAGCGCCATGAGTCCGTCATAGGCTGATGGCGTCATTCGGCGGATCTTCATCCTTACTCTCAACAAGTGCCGTTCGATAAAAGATTGTGCTGTCTTCGCACTTTCCACACGGACTGCCGCCATTCGCCCCTAGACGGACAGTTTGGGTGAAAAAATCGGCTCGACACCTACAAGCTGCTGGCGCGGCGTTGCTGCTTTCTTCGCCTTGTAGGACGGACCCTGTAGCGAGCAGGTAGGTATGAATGCCACCTCTGCGGACACGTACTTGGTGACCAGGGAATTGAGTTTCAGACAAGGCGAAAACTACTGCGATGGCATGGCGGAAAACCGCGCCTGTACTGCTGAAGGGCTGGGTCACATTGATTTCGTGATACTCGCACTTGAACTCCGCAGGATGGCGATCTGCGACACGCCCGCAATATCCGTATTGATTGAGACGGCGGCTGGTCAGCGAGCCGAGGAGGCCTGCGCGCCACAGTACGCCTACCGTAAAGGTAGGGCGAGATGAGCGAGGGGTAACTGCAAACCTGTAATTATGCTGCCCGGTAGCTCATAAGTTGAAGTTTGAAATTGCCCGTCAGGGGATGGTTGATGCGGTGTTGGGGATGTAACTCCATTAAATGAGAGGTTTCACTCAATAAAAAAGGAAGTTTCTATGTGTTGCCTACTTTTGTTGGAGTAGGAAGGAGGTTTTTTTTAAACTTGGCGGTTGGCTCATAGTTGGTTCGTAGCGGATGGCAAGGCTCTAAGTCGCATGTTTCATAGGTTTGTTGGAAATAATTGATTTGTGGATTGACATGTGTGGCGTGATGCTAATAATTTTGTGTGCAATGCCTTTTTAAAGGCGGGTTGAAATTCATTTGTTATAAAAACAAGGATAATTATATGAGTGTTCAGAATCCGATCGGCGCGGGATCAAATGAAAGATCTACTCGTGGTGAAATATATAAAGTGTGCGAGGCTGGTTATAATGAAATCGCAAATGCGATAGTGCGGCACTCTGCCCTACGTGAGCTTGAGTCGTTTGGGAAAATTATTTCCGATAAGCCACTAAGTCATCCAGAAAGGGCTCTATTTTTTGCAACTATTTGGGCTTTCTTCAAGGATGTTCCGGCTGGAATCGTCGCATTGGCTGCGCGCGTTACGGATGAATGGATTAAAGAAGATATGTGGCACGGCACGGCTAAAGCCGCGCATATTCTTTACGCATCCGTGGATGAATACGGTCTACATCAACATAGCAAGCATATGTTGCCAACCCATCATCAAATGTTCAAACAACTGACCACTCACCTGGGACTTTCCGATGCTGAGCTGTTCAATCCTCACTACATTCTTCCTGAGGGCACCGCCATGGGTAATAATACCCATCGAATGTACCGTTCTGAGTTTTTAGGTGAGGCATTGGGTTTTCATTTGGCGTCAGAAATGACTTCCTCACGAGAGTTTCAGTTTTTCCTGAAAGGATTTCAAAAATATGCCGGCGAATATGGCCTGGTCGACGAAGATGACCCCGTTTTGGCATTCTTTGCGATTCATTGTGAGGTTGAACCTATGCATGTCGCGACCGGGCGCGAAATCATGATTTCGTACTTGGAGAAAAATCCAACTATTGCCCCGCATGCAATGCGCGGGGCGATGGCATTTATGGATGGGTTCGAGCAAATGTTTGCCGCTTTGAATCGGCGGCTGGCCTGAAAATCGAACTTCTGATAGTGAAGGACATTATTATGAGTCGGTCTTATGAGTGCCAGATTTGCCACTACGTTTATTCAGAGTCTTCAGGCGAGGCTCTAGTCGATATAGAACCCGGCACGACTTGGGATGAGATTGGGGAGGCGTTTCAATGCCCGCACTGCCAAGCGAAGAAAAAGCTGTTTATTGAGGTTCTGAGTTAGATGCAGGGTTTTCTGAGTTCGATGGTATTCGCCACAATGCTTTCCATAGGTTTTGGACCGATAGCCTTGATCATCCTGAGGCAGTCCATCGCCTGTGGCTTTCGCGGCGCACTACCTGGGGCTCTAGGTGCGGCAGTTGCAGATGCGGTTTTTGCGGCTGTCGCATTTTATGGTTTGCAGACAATCAAGGCATTTTGGCTAGCCAATAACCGTCTGTTGACCTGGGTGGCAATTGCTTACCTGTTTTATCTGGGGGGCATTACATTTGCAAAACATACAGCTGTGGCACAAGTAAAAACGACAGCAGGATTTATCCCGGTCTTTTTACTGACGCTAATGAACCCACTCACTATCGTAGCGATCTCCTCCTATGTGATTGCCAGCGGCACGCTGTTTGAGGGGCTCGGGCTCTACCTGAGTCTGGCGGGTTTTCTGGTGGGTTCATTTTTAGGTCAGATGTTATATGCGCTGGGTGGCAGCCTCATCAGGACTGCGCTGATCGATAATCCTGATCTTGATGTGATCAATCGTATCAGCGGTGGACTATTGATTGGCTTTGCGGTGTGGCAATGCGCGCGCGTTTTGTCTGGAGGCTGACCCTCTGCCTTCCGGGAAACCGTGCACAGTTCCTGCACCCGAACATGAAAGCGCCTACGCGCACGCCTGACCGAGTGCGTAGCGCGTCACAATCCGATACTGTGGCCGCCGCCGTGAAACGTAGTCGGTCATGCAACAAATCTGCAGACAAGCGAAGAGGGTGTATTGATGGCGGGCAGGTTGATCTATCTCATCGGGCCATCGGGTTCGGGCAAGGACAGCCTGTTGGACGCTGCACGACCACGTTTGGCCGAGCGTGGCTGCCGCATTGTGCGTCGGGTGATTACGCGCTCGGCGGAAGCGGTGGGCGAGGCGGCACAGGGGGTGAGCGCCGAGCAGTTTGTCGCGATGCAAGCCGAGGGCGCGTTTGCGTTGAGTTGGCAGGCCAATGGGTTGTCCTATGGCATACCCACGGACATCGACGCGTGGCTGGCGGCGGGGGAGGATGTGCTGGTCAACGGCTCCCGTGCCCACCTGGCGCAGGCCCGCGAGCGTTACCCGGCGTTGCTGGTGGTGTTGCTGAGTGTCGATCAGGCGGCGCTGCGCCAGCGCTTGCTGGCGCGGGGGCGTGAGTCGGTGGCGGATATCGATGCGCGCCTGGCGCGTAATGCACGGTTTACGGCGCAGTTGCTGGCCGGCATGGGGGCGGGGTTGCTCGTGCTGGATAACTCCGGCCCGCTGGAGCATACGGTCGAGTGTTTGCTGCGCTACCTGGACCCGTCAGCGCGTTGACAACCGTTCCACATACTCCACAAACGCCCGCGCCTTGGCACTCGCCATCCGCCCTGTCGGAAACACCGCCCATAAGTCCCGCGCCGGCAAATGCCAGTCGGTCAGCACTGGCTTCACCGCGCCACTGGCCAGTTCCGGCGCGAACATCCAGGCCGATGCCAGGGTCAGGCCCAAGTGGTTCAGCACAGCCGCGCGCACCCCTTCCGCCGCTGTGATGTGCAAGCGGCCATGGACGACGATCGGGTATTCGCGGGCGTCTCGGGTAAATGTCCAGCGCGCGCCCTCGCCCTGGGTGTAGATGACCGCCTGGTGTCGCAGCAGATCGGCTGGCGTGGCGGGTTCGCCGAAGCGTTCGAAGTAGGCCGGGGTGCCCAGGATATGGCAGGGCGACGCCCCGATCTTGCGTGCGGTCAGCCCCGAATCGCTCAGGTTGCCCATGCGCAGGGCGACGTCGATGCCTTCTTCCACCAGGTTGAGGCTGTGGTCGTCGAGTACCACATCGATGTTCAACCCAGGGTACTGCTCCAGGAACGGCCCCAGGTGCGGAAGGATATGCAGGCTGGCGAAGGTCACGGCGGCGCTGATGCGCAAGTTACCCGACAGCCCGGCGCCCGCGCTGCGGGCAGCGTCGTCGGCCTCGTTGGCCTCATCGATGGCGCGCTTGGCTTTTTCGAAATACGCCAGGCCTGCTTCGGTCGGCGTCAGGCCCCTGGTTGAGCGCAGTACCAAGCGCACCGCCAGGCGCGCTTCCAACTGCGCGACGCTCTTCGACACCGCGGGCTGGCCGATGCCCAGGCGTTTGGCGGCGGCGGAGAACGAGCCGGTTTCGACAACGTGGACGAAGGTTTCCATGGCGGTCAGGCGGTCCATCGGGTGTCCCTTGCTTGTGATTGAGCGCATCGCGACGCAGTACGGCGCAAAGCCTACGGGGAATGGCTATGGCTTGTCACCCGCTCCCAGGCGGGGTTTATCGCCGTGAAGAAGCTTAAGTGGATATGTCTTTGTCTGGCGGGAATTGAAGTAAGCCAGTGACGGGTATTTGTTTAGAATTTGTTTTTTTATTGTAAAAGCAACCCGGTATTGGTGAGTCGGTTGTGTGGTTGGATGTTTAAATTGCAAATAAAATCCTGGTTGTCTGACTGCATGTTACGCGGCGTGTGGTTGTTTCAGCTGAAACTAAAATAGTGTTGGTCCGCTATTTTTCACTGTGCGAGATTATCGGCGATAACGATGAGCCTGGTTTAACGCGGCTCGCGGTTATTGATACTTAATCTCCGGATCGATTCGATTCGGTGTTCTTGTGTATTCATTAATAATACGAGTGCCGCACAATGAATGGACCTGATCTGTTTTCTGTAACTTCCCGCATGGGGTTTCCGATATCGGACCCCGGCCCGTTTGGTGCCGGGGCCTCGAAGAAACCGTCGTTTACGACGGACCAGGCGGCCAAACAAATCACGCGGGAAAATCATCGTTTCCGTGACCGTAACGGCGATCAGAAGATCGACTTGCACTACACGGTCGACGCGAGTTTCACCGCCCAGCAGAAACAGCGCGTGCACCAGGCAGTGCAAGCCTGGCAGGATGTGGCCAATATCAGTTTCCGCGAGCAGTCAAACGGTACGGACGGAGCGCTCAGTATCCACAACAACCCTCGCGGCGACCGGGGGGTTGCCGACTTACCTCATGGTTCCACGAATCGGACAGCGGCCACGATCGGCACCCGGGGCGGGGCGGCTTCGCCTGCGCTGGGCAGTCACTTTTCGGTCACGGCTATTCATGAAATCGGTCACGCTATTGGCCTGCAACATCCGGGACGCTATAACGGCGACGGTGCCAACTACCAAAACGGCGCGGTCTACGCGCAGGACACCAAGGCACGCACCGTGATGAGTTACTGGTCGGAACGCCATCAATCCGGTCATGACTTCAGATCGCTCAATCCGTCTGCCCCGATGATGGACGATATCGCCGCGGCGCAACGCTTGTATGGCGCCAACCACCAGACCCGCAAGACCGACACCGTCTATGGTTTCAACTCCAATACCGAGCGCGAAGTGATGAGCCTTACCAGCGCCAGGGACAAACCGGTGTTCTGTGTGTGGGATGGTGGTGGTGTGGATACGCTGGATTTTTCCGGGTTTTCCCAGGATCAGAAGGTCGATCTGAATGCGGAGTCGTTCTCTGACGTGGGCGGCTTGAAGGGCAATGTGTCCGTCGCCAAGGGATGTGTTATTGAAAACGCGATCGGCGGTGCCGGTCGTGATGCCTTGATCGGCAATGATGCGGCCAACCGCCTCAAGGGCGGTGCCGGCGCCGACACGTTGAGGGGCGGCGGCGGCGCGGATACGTTTGTCTACGATAACGTCAGCGACTCCGCCGCACAGAGCCCCGACCTGATCGAGGACTTCACCAGCGGTACCGATAAGATCGACGTCTCGGGTGCGTTAAAAGCGGCAGGTGTGCGCGCCCTGGTGTTTACCGATCGGTTCAGCGGCCGCGCCGGTGAAGCGGTGCTCAAACACGATGCCAGTACGGGGGGGGCGAGCCTGGCCATTGATCTGAAGGGGACGGGCAACGCGGACATGGTGATCAACAGCAAGGGGCAGATCAAGCCTGGCGATGTACGGTGGGATGGGTCGCAGCCTGAAGTTCAGTCTGTGCCGACGCCAGCCCCAACTCCGACTCCGGCTCCAACCCCAACCCCAACCCCAACCCCGCCGCCGGGTGAAACCCCAAACGGGCCGTCCGCACTGATCGAAATGCTTGCCAAGACGCTGTCAGCGTTCGTGTTACAGCTGCTGCAGATTATCGCCCCATCGTCCAGTGGCAGGCCGCG
Organism: Pseudomonas veronii; assembly: GCF_001439695.1. Taxonomy (GTDB): domain Bacteria; phylum Pseudomonadota; class Gammaproteobacteria; order Pseudomonadales; family Pseudomonadaceae; genus Aquipseudomonas; species Aquipseudomonas veronii. The sequence continues at coordinate 381,931 of NZ_JYLL01000001.1, read as the reverse complement.
CTCGTAACCCCACCCACGATCCCGAGGCATCATGCCGTCAGGCAGTGACCGCCGAAGTGTGGCGCGAAGCACTGAGAAAGCGCAGCAGCGCCACCAGCGGGAACGCACTGCCCACCAGCATCACGCCCAGCCAGCCGCCGTGTTCGTACACGCTGCTGGCAATCGCCGAGCCGAAGGCACCGCCGATGAAGATGCTGGTCATGTACAGCGCGTTCAGGCGGCTGCGGCTGTTGGCGTCGAGGGCGTAGATGGCGCGTTGGCCGAGGACCATGTTCATCTGCACGCAGAAGTCGAGGACCACGCCGGTCACCGCCAGGCCGATCACGCTGTACAGCGGGTGTACGAAGGCCGGCAGGAAGCTCAGCACCGCAAACACCATGGCCAGCAGTGACGCGCGGTAGGTGTGGCCGGCATCGGCCAGGCGCCCGGCGATGGGCGCGGCGATGGCACCGATGGCACCGACCAGGGCGAAGATCGCGATCTGGGTCTGGCTCAGGCCATGGTTGCGCACCAACTCCAGCGGCGCGGCGGTCCAGAACAGGCTGAAGGTGGCAAACATGCAACCTTGATAAAAGGCGCGCTGGCGCAACAGCGGTTGTTCACGCAGCAGGGTGCCGAGGGAACGCAACAACTGGCCATAGCTGGCGCTGTGGTCGGGCTGGCGCTTGGGGATGGTCATCAGCAAGACCACGCTGATAACGGCCATCAACGCGGCGGCGGCCATGAACATCGCGCGCCAGCCGAAATGGTCGGCGACCACACTGGACACCGGCCGCGCCAGCAGGATGCCCAGCAACAGGCCGCCCATGATGCTGCCGACCACGCGGCCACGGGACTCGGCGGGTGCCAGGTGCGCCGCCAGTGGGATCAGGATCTGCACCGACACCGAGCTGAAACCGATCAACAACGACACCAGCAGGAACAGGTTCGGTTGCTCGGTAAACGCCGCACCCAGCAGGCTGGCGATGGCGATCACGGTGGTGCTGATCATCAGCTTGCGGTTTTCCAGCAAGTCACCCAGGGGCACCAGGAAGAACAGGCCCAGGGCGTAGCCGATTTGCGTCAGCGATACGATCAGGCTGGCCATGGCGGGCGTCAGGCCGATGTCCGGCGCGATCAGCTCGATGATCGGTTGCGCGTAGTAGATGTTGGCGACGATGGCGCCGCAGCAAAACGCAAACAGCATCACCATCCCGCGGGTCATGGTGCTCGTAGCGTGGGGAGTAGCGTTCATGGTGTTCTCATAAAAGCGAAGGAAGATGGCGAGCGAGAGTAAAGACAAGACACTGCGACGAGTAGGCTGTTAGCGGTGATAACACTCATGCCGTGAAATGATGACTGAAGCCTTGGCGTTGGCTTCGAACGCCCATGATACATGCAGACGCACCGGCCGAAACAGGCGACCCGGCGGCCTGACGATCACGCTTGGCATCAAACGAATGTGGGAGCGGGCTTGCCTGCAATGCGGACACCCCGGTGTATCGGACACACCCGGGCGACGCTATCGCAGGCAAGCCCGCCCCCACATGGGCTCGCGTTTCTTCAGTGCAAGCGGCTTACTGCCCGTTGTAGATCTGGTCGAACACCCCGCCATCGTTGAAGTGGGTTTTCTGCACGGTGCGCCAGTCGCCAAAGGTCTTCTCGACCGACAGGAAGTCGACTTTCGGGAAGCGATCGGTGTACTTGGCCAGCACTTTCGGGTCACGCGGGCGCAGGTAGTTGTTGGCCGCGATTTCCTGGCCTTCCGGCGACCACAGGTACTTCAGGTAGTCTTCGGCGACTGCGCGCGTGCCTTTCTTCTCGACCACTTTGTCCACCACCGTGACCGGTGGCTCGGCTTCGGCGGAGACACTTGGGTAGACCACTTCGAACTGATCGCGGCCGAATTCGCGGGCGATCATTTCCGCTTCGTTTTCAAAGGTCACCAGCACATCGCCGATCTGGTTGGTCATGAACGTCGTGGTCGCGGCACGGCCACCGGTGTCCAGCACGGGCGCTTGCTTGAACAGCTTGCCGACAAAGGCCTTGGCCTTGTCTTCGTCACCGCCGTTCTTCAGCACGTAGCCCCAGGCCGACAGGTAGGTGTAGCGACCGTTACCCGAGGTCTTCGGGTTGGGCACGACCACTTGCACACCATCCTTGAGCAGGTCCGGCCAGTCTTTCAGGGCTTTCGGGTTGCCCTTGCGCACGATAAACACGGTGGCCGAAGTGAACGGCGCGCTGTTGTTCGGCAGGCGGGTAGCCCAGTTGTCCGGCACCAGTTTGCCGTTGTCGACCAGGGCGTTGATGTCGGTGGCCATGTTCATGGTGATTACATCAGCCGGCAGGCCGTCGATCACCGAGCGCGCTTGTTTGCTGGAGCCGCCGAAGGACATCTGCAAGGTCAGCTTGTCGTTCGGGTGCTCGGCTTCCCAGTGTTTCTGGAAGGCGGCGTTGTAGTCCTTGTAGAAATCGCGCATCACGTCGTAGGACACGTTGAGCAGGGTGGTCGGTGCGGCCTGGACGACACCGGCCAATGCAAGGCCGGCGGCCAGAAGAGAGGCGCTAACGAGTTTTTTCACTGCTCATTCCTTGTTGTACGAGAGTAGAGAGAGGCACTTTGCCAGCGACTATAGCCGGGGGGGCACATTCGCTTAAAGATCAAAAAGATCTTTGCTTATTTCAACTTATTAAACAGTGCATTGCCACACCGTGAACAAAACGCCGCGTTTGCGTCATGGGTGTTTTTCTTGCACACCGGGCAGTCCGTTTGCAACTGTTCACCGCGCATGGCGTTGGCCAGTTCGGCGGTGAAGATCCCGGTGGGCACGGCGATGATCGAATAACCGGTGATCATCACCAGGGACGAGATCACCTGGCCCAGCGGGGTCTTGGGCACGATATCGCCGAAGCCCACGGTGGTCAGGGTCACGATCGCCCAGTAGATGCCCTTGGGGATGCTGGTGAAGCCGTGCTCCGGCCCTTCGATCACATACATCAAGGTGCCGAACACCGTCACCAGGGTGCAGACGCTGAGCAGGAACACCACGATCTTCTGCTTGCTGCCGCGCAACGCCGACATCAGGTAGTTGGCCTGCTTGAGGTACGGCCCGAGCTTGAGCACCCGGAAGATGCGCAGCATGCGGATGATGCGGATGATCAACAGGTACTGGGCATCGCTGTAATACAGCGCGAGGATGCCGGGCACGATGGCGAGCAAATCCACCAGGCCATAGAAACTGAAGGCATAGCGCAACGGCTTGGGCGAGCAGTACAGGCGCAGGCCATACTCGATGGCGAAGATGACGGTGAAGCCCCACTCGATGTAGGCCAGCACGGCGGCGTAATTGTCGTGGACTTCCTGGATGCTGTCGAGGATCACCACCACCAGGCTGGCGAGAATGATCAGCAGCAGGGTGCTGTCGAAACGCCGCCCGGCCGGTGTGTCACTCTGGAAAACCATGACATAGAGACGCTGGCGCCAGTCGTTGTTGCTGTCCATCACGTTCGCCCCTATCGAATATCGGGCAAGCCTAGGGGGATTCGAACGGGCTGTCCACGCGGGCTTTGTGCCACATCCGGCGGCTGGCGCGCACCAACCAGCAGGCGAGGATAAAGGGCGCGGTCAACGCGGGCAGGTGCAGCGCGGCAAAACCGGGGGTGAGGATGATCGCCAGGGCGATGCCGGCCAGCGGCAACCCAGGTCGGCGGCGTGTGCCGCTCAGGGCCAGGGCGGCCAGCGCCGGGTTGTAGCTGTGCAGGCCGAGGAGGGCGCCGACGGGCTCGCCCAGCAGCAGGGCGAACAGCACGCCGAGGACGGCGCCGGTCAATGCCCATGCTGCGGCACGGCGGTTGGCCAGGCATAACCCGAGCGCAATCAATGCGCCGGCCAGGGGCTGGTCCAGCAGCAGGATTTGCGCGAGGCCGCTAAAAGGCGCGCTGACGATGCCGAGAGCGTCGGGTTCGCGCAAGGCCACGGCGCTTTCGGCGGCCGCGCCCAGCAGCAGCCAGCCGAGGCCGACAAACGGCGCGGTATAGGCGGGCAAGGCCTCGGGCTGGGTGGTGTGTCGCAGCCATTGTCGGGTCAGGATCGCACTCAGGCCGCCGCAGGCGAGGATCAGCGGCACCACCATGACCGACCAGGCAAAGTGCTGGCTGATCAACAGGCCCAGCAACACACCGTTGTAGCTGTACAGGCCGGCCTGGCGTTCCGCCTTGGGATAGTCGCGGCGCTGGGCCGTGAGTAAGCCGGCGAGACCACCCAGCAGTGCACCGCCGAGCAGGGCTGGAGCGCCGAGCAGGATCGCCAGCAGACACAGCAGACCACACAGCGGCTGGCGCTGCAGGACGATCTGGCTGAAGCCGTTGAGCAGCGCTTCGGCCCAGTCGGGGCAGGAGGGAGTGGGCATTGTTGTGTGATTCAGTGAGAGCGAGTTGTCCTCATCGCAGACTTGCCTGCGATGAGGCCCTGACCGGCGCTAGATCAACGTCTGATCGACCCCGGTTGCGCAACCCGCAGTTTCGGCCCTTGCAGGTCCATCGGGATGCTGAAGGGGGCATTCAACAGGGTGGGCAGCCTCGAGAATCAGAATGGCGCGAAAGTCGTTGACGTTGGTGCGGGTCGGTTCGGTGATGATCAGATCGTCGAGGGCGGCGAAATAGCCGTAGCCATTGTTGTTGTCCAGCTCGTCGCAGGCCGACAGCCCCAGCGCTTCGGCGCGGGCGTAGCTGGTGGGGGTCATGAGCGCGCCGGCGTTGTCTTCCGAACCGTCGATGCCGTCGGTATCGCCGGCCAGGGCGTAGACGCCGGGCAGGCCCTTGAGGCTGTCGGTGAGGCTCAGCAGGAATTCGGCGTTGCGCCCGCCACGGCCAGTGCCGCGCACGGTCACGGTGGTTTCCCCGCCGGACAGGATCACGCATGGCGCCGCCAACGGCTGGCCGTGCTGCACGATCTGCCGGCTGATCCCGGCGTGGACCTTGGCCACGTCCCGCGCTTCGCCTTCGAGGTCGCCGAGGATCAGCGGGCTGAACCCGGCCTGGCGGGCTTTTACCGCGACCGCTTCCAACGACTGTTGTGGGCGGGCGATCAATTGGAAGTGGCTGCGGGCGAGCAGCGGGTCGCCGGGTTTGACGGTTTCCGAGGCCGGGTTCTGCAACCAGCTGCGCACGGACGCCGGCGCGTCGATGCCATAGCGCTTGAGAATGGCCAGGGCCTGTTGCGAAGTGCTTGGGTCGCCGACCGTGGGGCCGGAAGCGATCACCGTGGCCAGGTCGCCCGGCACATCGGAAATCGCGTAGGTATAGACCGTCGCCGGCCATGCCGCCCTGGCCAGTCGGCCGCCCTTGATCGCCGAGAGGTGCTTGCGCACGCAATTCATCTCGCCGATGGTGGCGCCGGATTTGAGCAGGGCTTTGTTGATGGCCTGTTTGTCGGCCAGGCTGATGCCTTCGGCGGGCAGGGCGAGCAACGCCGAACCACCGCCGGAGAGCAGGAAGATCACCCGGTCGTCGTCGCTCAGTTGGCTGATCAGCGCCAGCACGCGCTGCGCCACTTTGATGCCGGCAGCATCCGGGACCGGGTGGGCGGCTTCGACCACTTCGATTTTCTGGCACGGCGCGCCATGGCCGTAGCGGGTGACCACCAGGCCCGTGACTTCACCGTGCCAGGCGTTTTCCACGACCAGCGCCATGGCGGCCGCGGCTTTGCCGGCGCCGATCACAATCACCCGGCCGCTGCGGTCGGCGGGCAGGTAGGCTTCGAGGACTTGCCGGGGATGGGCGGCGTCAATGGCTGTGGCAAACAGCTCGCGAAGCAGGTGTTGCGGATCGACCGACATAAGCGGGCTCCCGGGGATTTTTTTGTTATTAGAGATGCAGCAATTGCGGCTATTGAAATGCGATCAACCTGTGGGAGGGGGCTTGCTCCCTCCCACATTTGACGGCATTTCAAAAGGGCAGCGGTGTGGGTTATTTGTCGCGAATCGAGAAGTTCGCCATATGCTCCAAGCCCTTGATCAACGCCGAGTGGTCCCAGTTGCCGCCCCCGATTGCGGTGCAGGTGCTGAACACCTGTTGGGTGCCAGCGGTGTTCGGCAGGTTGATCCCCAGCTCCTTGGCCCCGGCCAGCGCCAGGTTGAGGTCCTTCTGGTGCAGGTTGATGCGAAAGCCCGGATCGAAGGTGCCCTTGATCATGCGTTCGCCGTGTACTTCAAGGATCTTCGACGAGGCGAAGCCGCCCATCAGCGCTTCACGCACCTTGGCCGGGTCGGCGCCGTTTTTCGCGGCGAACAGCAGCGCTTCGGCCACCGCCTGGATGTTCAGCGCGACGATAATCTGATTCGCCACTTTGGCTGTCTGGCCGTCGCCGTTGCCGCCGACCAGAGTGATGTTCTTGCCCATGCTCTGGAACAGCGGCAAGGCACGCTCGAAGGTCTGCGGCTCACCGCCGACCATGATGCTCAAGGTGCCAGCCTTGGCCCCGACTTCACCGCCGGACACCGGCGCATCGAGGTACTGCGCGCCGGTCTGGTTGATCCTGGCGGCAAAGGCCTTGGTGGCGGTGGGGGAGATCGAGCTCATGTCGATCACCACCTTGTTCGGCGACAGGCCGGCGGCCACGCCATCGGCGCGGAACAGCACGTCATCGACCTGCGGGGTGTCGGGCACCATGACGATGATGAATTCGGCTTCCTGGGCGACGTGCTGCGGGGTGGCCAGCGCGATGGCGCCGGCGGCGATCAACTCGGCTGGCGCCTTGCCGTGATGCTCGGACAGGAACAGTTGGTGACCGGCTTTTTGCAGGTTGGCGGCCATGGGTTGGCCCATGATGCCGGTGCCGATGAATCCGATTTTAGCCATGAAGAAATCCTCTTTTTATTCGATAGAGCGCGGTCTGCCAAACACATGGGGTCCAAATGTGGGAGGGGGCAAGTCTCCTCCCACAGGTTGGTTGCGTGTTGTGCCTGTCAGAGGGCGTTATGGGTCTTGAGCCAACCCAAACCCGCTTCGGTGGTGGTCAACGGCTTGTATTCACAGCCGACCCAACCCTGATAACCGATACGGTCCAAATGCTCGAACAGGAACCGATAGTTGATCTCCCCGGTCCCGGGCTCGTTGCGACCCGGGTTATCCGCCAGTTGGATGTGGTTGATCTCACCCAGATGCGCGGCCAGGGTGCGGGCCAGATCGCCTTCCATGATTTGCATGTGGTAGATGTCGTATTGCAGGAACAGATTGGCGCTGCCCACCTGTTCGCGAATCGCCAGGGCCTGCGCGGTGTTGTTCAGGTAGAACCCAGGGATGTCGTGGGTGTTGATCGCTTCCATCACCAGCTTGATACCCGCCGCTTGCAGGGTGTCGGCGGCGTATTTGAGGTTGGCGACAAAGGTCTTTTCTACGATGGCATCGTCCACGCCCTGCGGCCGGATGCCCGCCAGGCAGTTGACCTGGGTGTTGCCCAGCACCTGGGCGTAAGCGATGGCCAGGTCGACCCCGGCGCGGAACTCCTCGACCCGATCCGGGTGGCACGCCAGGCCCCGTTCGCCCTTGGCCCAATCGCCGGCCGGCAGGTTGAACAGCACCTGGGTCAAGCCATTGGCATCCAACTGCGCCTTGATTTCGGCAGAGCTGAATTCGTAGGGGAACAGGTATTCGACGCCTGCAAAGCCCGCATCGGCGGCCGCTTTGAAGCGAGCGAGAAACGCCTGTTCGGTGAACAGCATGGACAGGTTGGCGGCAAAGCGCGGCATAAGGTTCTCCTTAATCGAGCAGGGAAATGGCGGTCGGCGCATCGTTGCCGACCAGGGCCAGATCTTCGAATTCGTTGACGGCGTTGATCTCGGTGCCCATGGAAATATTGGTCACGCGCTCCAGAATAATCTCAACGATCACCGGAACCTTGAATTCTTCGAGCATTTCCTGGGCACGGCGCAGTGCCGGCTGGATCTGGCCGGGCTCGAACACGCGCAGCGCCTTGCACCCCAGGCCTTCGGCGACCGCGACGTGGTCGACACCATAGCCGTTGAGTTCCGGGGCGTTGAGGTTGTCGAAAGACAACTGCACGCAGTAGTCCATTTCGAACCCGCGCTGGGCCTGGCGGATCAGCCCCAGGTAGGAGTTGTTCACCACTACGTGGATATACGGCAGCTTGAACTGCGCGCCCACGGCCAGTTCTTCGATCATGAACTGGAAGTCATAGTCGCCGGACAGCGCCACCACCTTGCGGCTCGGGTCGGCCTTGACCACACCGAGCGCCGCCGGGATGGTCCAGCCCAACGGGCCGGCCTGGCCGCAGTTGATCCAGTGACGCGGCTTGTAGACATGCAGGAATTGCGCGCCGGCAATCTGCGACAGGCCGATGGTGCTGACGTAGCAGGTGTCCTTGCCGAACACCTGGTTCATCTCTTCGTACACCCGTTGCGGCTTGACCGGCACGTTGTCGAAGTGGGTCTTGCGCTGCAAGGTGGCCTTGCGCTGCTGGCAGTCATGCAGCCAGGCGCTGCGGTCCTTGAGTTTGCCTGCGGCTTTCCACTCGCGGGCGACTTCGATGAACATCGTCAGTGCGGCCCCGGCGTCGGAAACGATGCCGAGGTCCGGGGTGAATACGCGACCGATTTGCGTCGGTTCAATGTCGACGTGAATGAACGTGCGCCCCTCGGTGTACACCTCCACCGAACCGGTGTGGCGGTTGGCCCAGCGGTTGCCGATGCCGAGCACCACGTCGGCTTTCAGCAGCGTCGCGTTGCCATAACGGTGCGACGTTTGCAGGCCGACCATGCCTACCATCTGCGGGTGATCGTCGGGGATGGTGCCCCAGCCCATCAAGGTCGGGATCACCGGGATGCCGGTCAACTCGGCGAACTCCACCAGCAGGTCGCTGGCATCGGCATTGATCACGCCGCCACCGCTCACCAGCAGCGGGCGTTCGGCCTGGTCGAGCAGGGCCAGGGCTTTTTCCACCTGGATGCGCGTGGCCAGCGGTTTGGCCAGGGGCAGCGGCTGGTAGGCGTCGATGTCGAATTCGATCTCGGCCATCTGTACGTCGAACGGCAGGTCGATCAGCACCGGGCCAGGGCGGCCGGAGCGCATTTCATAAAAGGCCTTCTGGAACGCATACGGCACCTGGCCGGGTTCGAGGACCGTGGTCGCCCACTTGGTCACCGGCTTGACGATGCTGGTGATGTCCACGGCCTGGAAATCTTCCTTGTGCATCCGCGCCCGGGGGGCCTGGCCGGTGATGCACAGGATCGGAATCGAGTCGGCCGAGGCGCTGTACAGGCCGGTGACCATGTCGGTGCCCGCCGGGCCCGATGTGCCGATGCACACGCCGATATTGCCGGCCTTGGTGCGGGTGTAGCCCTCGGCCATGTGCGAGGCGCCTTCAACATGGCGAGCAAGGACGTGATCGATGCCACCGACCTTCTGCAAGGCCGAATACAGCGGGTTGATCGCGGCGCCTGGGATACCGAAGGCGGTGTCTACCCCTTCACGACGCATCACCAGAACGGCGGCTTCGATTGCTCTCATTTTGCTCATTGTTTTGGTGCCTCTTGCGTTTTGTAATTGTATACAAGTGGTGTTTGGTCGAAGTGTATTCACGGCAAGCGCCACAGGTCAATGCATTTTATTCAGTAGCCTTTGCGTTCGTCGGAAGGTCTTTGCAGGGCATTTTTTCGACATTCGGTAGGTTTGTGCGAAAATATTGTATACAAAAGATAACTCTATTGTGTTCTATTTGTCGCATCCGGTATCTGTTCCAACAGAGCCCACGGCTTTCCCATAACAAGATAAGGACGGCACCCATGAGCGCTTTAACCTTGAAAGTCGCAGTCAACCTGGCCGGCCAGGCCCTCGCCGCAGGCCGCGCCATTGCCTCGGCACCGCTGACCATTGCGGTGCTGGACGGCGGCGGTCACCTGATCACCCTGCAACGGGACGACGGCGCCAGCCTGCTGCGCCCGCAGATCGCCATCGGCAAGGCCTGGGGCGCGATTGCCCTGGGCAAAGGCTCACGCTTGCTCGCGCTGGATGCGCAGCAACGCCCGGCGTTTATCGCCGCATTGAACAGCTTGGGGCAGGGCAGCGTGGTGCCGGCGCCGGGCGGGGTGTTGATTCGGGATCAGGAAGGGCTGGTGCTGGGGGCGATCGGGATCAGCGGGGACACGTCGGATATTGATGAGCAGTGTGCGATCACGGCGATTGAAGCGCTGGGTTTGTGGGCGGATGCGGGGGTGTCAGCCTGATTTTTGGATGACTGTCAGGGCCTTATCGGGAGCAAGCTCCCTCCCACATTTGACGGTATTCACAAATAGAAATGTGTGAACACAGTTAAAGGTGGGAGGGAGCTTGCTCCCGATTGCCACAGGCGCCTCGGTGTCTCAGTCCGGCGCACAGCCCTTGAGCACCAACCGAATAATCGTCTGCGCCGCCGCCTCGTAATCCGCCTCATCCAATTTGGCCTTGCCGGTCACCGCCGAAATCTGCCAATCGAAATCCGCATACGTCTGGGTTGCGGCCCAGATGCTGAACATCAAGTGATTGGGATCGATCGGCGCAATCAATCCGCGGTCCACCCAGTGCTGGATGCACTGGATATTGTGCTTGGCCTGGGCGTTGAGTTGCTCGACCTGTTCGGCGCTCAGGTGCGGGGCGCCGTGCATGATTTCGCTGGCGAACACCTTGGAGGCGAAGGGCAGGTCGCGGGAGATGCGGATTTTTGAGCGGATGTAGTTGCTCAGTACCACCGCAGGCTCACCCTCCGGGTTGAACGGCGTGGAGGCTGCCAGGATCGGCTCGATGATGCTCTCGAGCACTTCGCGGTAGAGGTTGTCCTTGGACTTGAAGTAGTAGTAGACGTTGGGCTTGGGCAGCCCGGCCTTGGCGGCGATGTCGCTGGTTTTGGTCGCGGCGAAGCCCTTGTCGGCAAACTCCTCGCTCGCCGCCCGCAGGATCTTTTCTTTGTTGCGCTCGCGAATGCTGCTCATAAACCAGAGGGTTCCTTGCCATGACAGGCGGTTGCGCATGGTAGCACCGGCCATCCGCGAGCCTCAACAATGTGCCCGCGACACTCTTGGGGTCGATCGTGCATCCAGGTTTTGGCCTACAAAAAACTCGGAAATAGACTATCTGTAAAATATAGACGAATTGTTTAGGTTGGCGTAGTGTCCGCTGGGTCAGTGACTGAGCCTGCGTCAATCACCCGTGTTCCTTCGGGTTAACCAGGCCTCAGGCACTACCCAGAATAAAAATAATTCGGTAGGTGCCTTCATGAAACAGGTCAAACAGACGCTCTATGCCGTAACGATCACCCTCGGGCTGTTGTCGGTGGCCCATGCGCAGCCGCTGCGTTTCGCCACGGAGGGTGCTTATCCGCCTTTCAACTACGTGGACTCGAATAACCAACTACGTGGTTTTGACGTCGATATGGCGAACGCCCTGTGCGCCAGGCTCGGCGTCGAATGCACGATTGTTGCCCAGGACTGGGAGGGCATCATCCCGGGCCTGCTCGCGAAAAAGTACGACGCGATCATCGCCTCGATGGCCATCACCGAAGAGCGCCAGAAGACCGTCAGCTTCACCCAGCCCTACAACCGCACGCGCATGGTCCTGGCAGTGCCCAGGGGCAGCGACATTCAGGACGCTGCGCCGGCCACGTTGTCCGGCAAGACGGTCGGCGCTCAGTCGTCGTCCACCCAGGGTATCTACAACCAGGATGTCTATGGCGCCAATGGGGCGCGGGTCAAGTTGTACGTCGGCCAGGACGAGGCCAACAGCGACCTGCTCAACGGCCGCCTGGATGCGGTGGTCAACGACAGCGCGCCAATGCAGGAGTGGTTGAAGAGCACCGACCCGCAGTGTTGCCGGGTGCTGGCTATCCCCGGTACGCAAAGCGACGCCGGTATTGCCGTGCGCAAGGCCGATGAGGCGTTGCGCGCCAGGCTGAACCAGGCCATCGCGGACGTGATCGCCGACGGCACGTATCGACAGCTCAAGTTGGCCCATGGCCTTGAGGATGATTAAGCGCGGGGGCGTCTTCCATGTTCGAGTCATTAGGGTTGTTGTCGTTGGGCGCCGGTGGGTGGGGCGGCGCGCTGCTGGCGGGCGCAGGGGTCACGATGGCGCTGGCATTGGCGTGTGTGCCGCTGGGGTTGCCATTGGGGTTGTTGGTGGCGCTGTGCAGCAGATCGGCAAACACCACGGTGAGGGCGATGGCTGCGCTGTTCTCCACCTGTTTTCGTGGCCTGCCGGAGTTGCTGACGTTATTGATCGTGTATTACGGCATCCAGATCGCGCTGCAGAAGTTCCAGGCGTATTGGGGCGGTTCGGCCGAGTTTGGCATCAACGCGTTCGTGGCGGCGGTGATCGCGTTCAGCCTGGTGCTGGCGGCCTTTTCCAGCGAGGTGTGGCTGGGGGCGTTGAAGACCGTGGCGCGCGGCCAGTACGAAGGCGCCCAGGCACTGGGCTTGAGCCGCAGGCACACGTTTTTCAAGGTGGTGCTGCCGCAGGTGATGAGGATCGCCTTGCCGGGGCTTTCGAACAACTGGTTGAGCCTGCTCAAGGACACGGCGTTGGTGTCGACCATTTCCCTGGTGGACCTGATGCGTCAGACCAGCCTGGCGGTGAACGCCACCAAGGAACCGATGCTGTTTTATCTGGCGGCGTGTGGCCTGTACCTGCTGCTGTCGTCGATGTCGGGGTTTTGCATCGCACAGCTTGAAAAGCACTACGGCCAGGGTCGGGAGCGTGCCTCATGATGGGGGGCGAGCGTTTTGCCGAGTGGCTCGGGCTTGAACTGCTTCAGCGCTACGGTGCGCAGTTGTTCGATGGCTTGTTGCTGACCCTGCAATTGGTGGCGATATCCAGCAGCGCCGGGATGGTGCTTGGCGTGCTGTTGGCGTTGGGCAGGACTTCACGCTGGCGTTTGTTGCAGTACGGGTGCAGGGCCTATCTCTACTTTTTCAGGGGCTCGCCGCTGTTGGCGCAGTTGTTCCTGATCTATTACGGCTTGGGTTCCTTCCACGGTTTCTGGCGCGACCTTGGCCTGTGGGGCTGGTTCGGCGACCCGTGGTTTTGCGCCGTGCTGGCGTTCACCTTGAATACGGCGGCCTATCAGGCCGAGATCTTTCGCGGCGGGTTGCTCTCCGTGCCCCGTGCCCACTATGAAGCCGCGACGGTGTTGGGGTTGAGCCGCACCACCACGTTTTTCAAGGTGACCTTGCCGCAGGTGCTCATCGTGACGGTGGGGCCACTGGGCAATGAACTGATTTTGATCATCAAGGCCAGCGCGATTGTGTCGCTGGTGACCTTGCTGGATTTGATGGGCGTGGCCAAGCTGGCGTTCTCACGCACTTTTGATTTCCAGGTGTATGTGTGGGTGGCGCTGGTCTACCTGCTGGTGGTCGAGTGTGTCCGGCGAGGGGTGAACCGGATCAATCGTCGACTCACCCGCCACATGCGGCCAACTGACGAATGATAGGGAAGGGTGGATACATGGGGTCATCAGGGGAGTTTGAGCGGTCGATCTGCGCGCCTGCGCCGGTGGTGATCGACGTCGAAGGGCTGAGTAAATGGTACGGCCCATACCAGGTGCTGCACGGTATCGACCTGCGCGTGGTGCAGGGCGAGCGGATTGTGCTGTGCGGCACCTCGGGCTCCGGCAAGTCCACGTTGATCCGTTGCCTCAATCGTCTGGAACCGGCGCAGCAGGGCCGAATCCAGGTGCTGGGCGCCGACTTGAGCGCTTCGCCGACGCTCTGCCGCGCGGCCTTGCGTGAGGTCGGCATGGTGTTTCAGGGCTTCAACCTGTTTCCGCACCTGACCGTCTTGCAAAACTGCATGCTGGCGCCGATGTCCGTGCGCGGCATGCCCCGCGACAGCGCGCAGGACCAGGCGATGGCGCTGCTGAAAAAAGTCGGGATCGATCAACACTGGAAAAAATACCCGGCGCAACTGTCGGGCGGCCAACAGCAGCGGGTCGCGATAGCCAGGGCATTGTGCATGACCCCGAAAATCATGCTGTTCGATGAGCCGACGTCGGCACTGGACCCGGAGGCTGTCGGCGAGGTGCTGGACGTGATGGTCATGCTCGCCGAAAGTGGCATGACCTTGCTCTGCGTCACCCACGAAATGGGCTTTGCCCGGCAAGTCGCCGGGCGTGTGCTGTTTCTCGATGGCGGGCGGATCATCGAAGACCAGCCGCCGGAGGCGTTTTTCACTGCGCCACGCACACCTCGCGCGCAAGCGTTTCTGGCGCAGGTGCTGGGGTAGGCGGCTGGTATCGAGCAGGCAAAAAAAAGCCATTCGAGCGCGTCGAATGGCTTTTTTACCGCGCGCTGCGCTTATTCGGCAATCTGCAACTTGCGCGATTCCGTATAGATGTAGCGCACCTTTTCGTACTCGAACGGCGAGTTCAACTGACCGTAGCGGAAGCTGGTCTGGTAACGCTTGTCGACCACGCGCAGGGCCCAGATCTCCGGATGGTTGGAGCTGACTTCGGAGACGTTCAGGAAGTTGATCTGCGATTCGGCGCTGTAGTCGACCACCAGGCCGCTGGTATCGCGCAGGTTCGATGGGCCCAGGATCGGCAGCACCAGATAGGCGCCGCCAGGCACGCCGTAGAAACCCAGAGTCTGGCCGAAGTCTTCGCTCTGGCGCGGCAGGCCCATGGCGGTAGCCGGGTCCCACAGCCCGGCAACGCCGATGGTGGTGTTGAGCAGCAGGCGCCCGGTGGTTTCCAGGGAGCGGTGACCCTTGAGTTGCAACAGGCTGTTCAACAGGTTGGGCACATCGCCCAGGTTGTTGAAGAAATTGCTTACGCCGGTACGCAGGAAGCTCGGCGTGACGTAGCGGTAACCGTCGACCACCGGCAGGAACACCCATTGGTCGAAGCGGTAGTTGAAGTGGTAAACGCGACGGTTCCACGATTCCAGCGGGTCGTACACGTTGAGGGCGGTCAGTGACGAGCGTTCGAACTCGCGCTGGTCCAGGCCCGGGTTGAACTTGAGTTTGCTCAGCGGCTCCTTGAAGCCGTCGGCACCCACGACGGTGGGCGCGTGCGCCTTGCTGTTGTCGGCATTGGCCACGCTTGCGCACATCAGGGCGGCAAGCAGCAGAAGATATTTAGCCACGGAAAAACTCCAGCATGGCGTCGGCGTTGACGCGGTAATTGAGGTTGCCGCAATGGCCGCCCAGCGGGTAGACAGTCAAGCGATCGCCGAAGGTTTGACGCAGGAAGCCGAGGTCGCCCGGGCCGAGGATCACGTCGTCGGCGTTATGCATGACGGCGATTTTCGGGCTGGTGTGCAGGTAGTCCTTGAGGGCGTACAGGCTGACCTGATCGACCAATTGCAACAGGCTGCCGCCATCGGAACGGGCGCGCCACATCGGGATGACCTGTTCGGTGAGGTAGCAATCGAAGTCACATTGCAGCGCGCGCTTGAGGAACGGCGTGAGGCTGGTGCCTTCGGTGATCGGGTACTTCGGCGGGATGATCAGGCCGCGGCGGTTGATCAGGTCCGAGGTGAACGCGATGTCGGCCGCCGAAAAACGGAACGTGGTGCCGATCAGCATGGCCATCTGTTCGTTGGTCAGGTGCTGCTTGGAGTTCTGGAAGTCGTAGAGCAGGGCGTCGTTAAGGTCGATGTAGCCCTTTTGCTGGAAGTAGCGGGTCAGCTTGTTCAACACCAGTTCATAAAAGGTCGTGGTGTTGTTGATGCCCTTGACCTCGGTCTGCACCAGCTTGTCGAGGTTGGTGATCGAGGTGTACAGGTTGACCGGCGGGTTGAGCAGCAGCACTTTCTTGAAGTTGAAGCTGCGGCGGGTTTCGTCGAGCTTGCTGACAAAAGCCGCATCCAGCGCACCGAGGCTGTAGCCGCTGAGGTAAAAGTCGGTGACCGGCAGTGAGGCGTTCTGCGCGCGCACTGCTTGCATCACGCGGTACATGTCTTCGGCGTCTTCCTGGGTGATACCCGGCGTGGCGAAGCGCGAGGCGGCGCTCATGAAGTCGAAGCTGGTCGGCGATGACAGTTGCACGACGTGGTAGCCGGCCTGGTAGTACAGTTTTTTCAGGTATTCGTTGATGCTGCTGTCAAACCGCGCACCGGTGCCCGAGATCAGGAAGATCAGCGGTGCGGCGCGGTCTTGCTTGGCGATGCGGTAGGTGAGCTTCTTCACTGCCCAGAAGTTGTCGGGCAGGCTGAACTCGCGCTCGGGACGCATGTTCAGGGTGTAGTCGGACTGGTTGATTTCGTCGTCGCTCGGCAAGCTGGGCCGAAGGTCAGGCGGGGTGGTGGCGATGGTCGCTTCGAACGGGTTGGTCAAAGGGAAGCCATAGCTGGCCTGGTCGATGTCGACGGCCAGTGCTGACGCACTCAAAAAAAGGCTGCCCAGCAAGGCAGCGCAGCGCAAGGAACGGAGCATGACTTAATCCCTAAGAGGAAACGTGCTGAATGAAGTTCGCAGGCTATGACCACCGCGTTGCCACCGAAGTGCCAGCCATCGGCACGAAAAGTCGGATAAAAAACGTCGGAGTCGGGGTAATAGTAGGCAGAAGATACACTTTGCCGCGTATTGATGGACACTTATCTGCGTACACATCTTGCTAACGGCCACCGGGGGATTAAGCTGAGCGCCGTTTTTGCCTATCGGAGTGCTCCATGTCCCGCCGCTTGCCGCTGACCCTACTGCTCATTGCCTTGCCATTATGGCTGGCCGCCAGTTATGCCGCGCGTTACGGCTTCATGGAGGATGGCCGGTGGGTCGGCATTTGCGCGGATGAAGCCAACCGCTGGGAATGCCAGGTGCGTTCGAACCTGGGCTTGATGATTCACTTCCAGGTGATGGGCTGGGCTGCGCTGATCGCGTCGGTGCTGGCGTTTTTCGTGCCGGGCCGTGCGGGGTGGGGGTTGGCGGTGCTGGGGCTGGTGTTCGGGTTGCCGGCGTTGGCGTTGTACAACACCACATTTGCGGTGTTTGCGGTGGTGATTGCCGGGTTGCGCTTGGTCCGCAAGCCACGGGCGGCCTGATAGGGGCAATCGGGGGCAAATCGAATCGTCGCACCGCCCCTTCCACATGGGAACGCATTCCAAATGTGGGAGGGGCTTGCCCCCGATGGCATCTTAAGCCTTGCGCATCCGCAAGCACCGCCACAAAGCCACAACCATCAACCCACTGACCAGCGCCCAACCCCATGCCTGCTGGTTCAACAGACCTTCGCGGAACAGCTGCGGCGCAATGCCGGCACCGATGATAAAGGCCAGTAGGGCAATTTCCCGACGTGGCCCGGTCACCGGGCGAATCAGATAGACCAGGGCAGGCAGCACCAGCGCCGCACTTGGGAAGCTGCGGTAGCGCGGGTCAAACACCAGCGCCAGCATCATCACCGCGCCAGCGAACCCGGCGATTGCCACCAGCCAGCCCGCGCGCGGCTCCAGCCAGTTGAACGCCCGCTCGCGCCAACCCTTGCGGCTGCTCAAGGCCAGGGCCGCATGTGCCAGTACCAGCAGGTTCAACGCGACCAGCAGCCCCGCCCACACCCATTCATCATTGAAGCGTGCGGTTACGCGGGTCAGTTCGGCCCAGGTGCCGATGGAACAGGCGGCGACGGCCCCGAGCAGCGGCAGCAGCCAGGCGGCGCGCACGCTGCGCACCCGCCCGCCGAGCGCCAGGGTGCCCAGCAGGATGAGTCCACCGACTCCCAGCCACAGTGGCCAGTACGGTACGTTGGTCACTGGGCCTGCGAGGATGCCTTTGTCCTGGCGATCGGCATCGAACAAGCCCCAGTAGCCGCCGACAGCGCCTTCACTGGCACGCTTCCACGGCTGGTCGAAGGCTTCGATCAGGTTGTAGTGCCAGCCATTGGCTTCTGCCATGGCCACGAAACCGCGCATGAACTTGGCCTCATTGACCCGGCTCGGCACCGCGGTTTCACGCTGGCGGCCTTCGCTGGGCCAGCCGGTCTCGCCGATCATTACGTCCTTGGGCGCGAATTTATTGCCGAAGGTCTGGCGCACGTCACCGACATGCTTGAGCGCCTGGTCGATTCCCGAGGGGGCGTCTTCCCAGTACGGCAGCAAGTGGATGGTCAGGAAATCCACCGCCGGGGCAATTTCCGGGTGTTGCAGCCAGAACTCCCAGACGTCGGCATACGTGACCGGCTGCTTGATCTGGCTTTTGACCTTATGGATCAGCTTCACCAACTGTGCGGCCGTGACTTCCTTGCGCAGCAGGGTTTCGTTACCGACGATCACCGAAGTCACCACGTCGGCGTTGGCGTTGGCCGAGGCGATCAAGGCGTCGACTTCTTTTTCGGTGTCGACCGGGTTGCCGTTGACCCAGGCGCCGATCATCAGTTTCAGCCCATGCTTGCGCGCCAGGTCCGGCAAGGCTTCCAGGCCGGTCATGGAGTAGGTGCGGATGCATTCGAAGCGGGTGGCCAGCAGGGCCAGGTCGGCGTCCATGCGCTCGGGGCGCAGCTTGAACGGCTGGTCGAACGGTGATTGGTCCTTGTCGAACGGTGTGTAGGAGGCGCATTGCAGTTTGTGGCTGGCGCTGGCCACGTCCGGCAGCACCACTGGCCGGCCGAGGCCATACCAGTACCCGACCAGCGCAAGCAGGCCGAGGATCAAGGCGAATAAATAGGGCAGGGCAGGGAAGCGGGCAGTTGCGGGCATGGTCGGCTTATCTGGGGAGCAAAGGCGCGCATCTTACCCGGATTTGTCGCGTCCCAGTGGGGCTGCATGATTTAGACATGCAAAGTTCGGGCGGGGTATGAGGTGAGCGTCCCATAACAACGCTAGCTGGCGATGTGATGTCGTTTCTTGCTTACCTGAGGTCGCTGACAGAGCAGGACAAAGGCCCCGGCAGGTTGATGATCGAAGTATCAGCACTCCACTGATGTCGTTGCCGCCGGATCGATGCGCGTGAAGGGGGCGTGGCGCACCACATAACAACAGGTTGACGTCGCTCGACATCCGTCGGGCGCAGCACTTTCGGGGAAGTACGATGAAGATGCGACGACTCTTGGGCGCAGTTGCCACTCTGGTAGTTGCGATGAGCTCCACACTGGCCAGCGCCGACAGCAAAACCCTGAGCATCGGCTACGTGGACGGTTGGTCCGACAGCGTTGCCACCACTCATGTGGCGGCAGAAGTGATCAAGGCAAAGCTCGGTTATGACGTCAAGTTGCAAGCGGTCGCCACCGGGATCATGTGGCAGGGTGTTGCTACCGGCAAGCTCGACGCCATGCTCTCTGCCTGGCTACCCGTGACCCACGGTGAATACTGGGCCAAGAACAAGGACAAGGTGGTCGACTACGGCCCCAACTTCAAGGATGCGAAGATCGGCCTGATCGTGCCGGAGTACGTCAAGGCCAAGTCCATCGAAGACCTCAAGACCGACACCACCTTCAAGAACAAGATCGTCGGTATCGACGCCGGTTCAGGCGTGATGCTCAAGACCGACGAAGCGATCAAGGCCTATGGCCTGGACTACAAGCTGCAAGCCAGCTCCGGTGCCGCGAT
Organism: Pseudomonas veronii; assembly: GCF_001439695.1. Lineage (GTDB taxonomy): Bacteria > Pseudomonadota > Gammaproteobacteria > Pseudomonadales > Pseudomonadaceae > Aquipseudomonas > Aquipseudomonas veronii. The sequence continues at coordinate 362,435 of NZ_JYLL01000001.1, read as the reverse complement.
GATCGCCGAACTGACCCGTGCCGAAGACAAGCAGGAATCCATTGCAGTCACCGGGTGGGTGCCGCACTGGATGTTCGCCAAGTGGAAACTGCGGTTCCTGGACGATCCAAAAGGGATCTATGGCGCTGCTGAAACCGTCAACAGCATTGGTAGCAAGGGCCTGGAGAAGAAAGCCCCGGAAGTCGCGGCGTTCCTGAAGAAATTCCAATGGGCTTCCAAGGACGAAATCGGTGAAGTCATGCTCGCCATCCAGGAGGGCGCCAAGCCCGATGCAGCCGCCAAGGACTGGGTTGCCAAGCACCCTGAGCGGGTTGCCGAGTGGCTCGCCAAGTAACCCCCCTTTGATGTAACCCCTTGTGGGAGGGGGCAAGCCCCCTCCCACATTATTATTTTCGCCGCCCGCAAATGTTTCTGCGCCCTCGCAAACCCTCGCTACACTCCCTCTAATACTAAGGTCGTCTGGAACCTGCCCCGTAGCCGCATACAGTGGCTATTGTTTCAATAATAACAAAGCTGTGCTGCGAGGATAAAAACAATGAACGACAGCATTTACCTCTCGATTCAAAACAGCCCGCGCTTCAAGGAGCTGGTTAGAAAAAGGGAAAGGTTCGCCTGGATTCTCTCGGCGATCATGCTAGGGCTTTACTCCGGATTCATCCTGTTGATTGCCTACGGGCCACAATTGCTGGGGGCTAAGATCAGCTCCACTTCGTCCATCACCTGGGGAATCCCTATCGGTGTCGGGCTGATTCTATCGGCCTTTGTCCTCACTGCGATCTACGTGCGACGCGCCAACGGCGAATTCGACGATCTGAACAATGCGATTCTCAAGGAGGCTGCGCAATGATCCGTCGTCTATTGGCTGTACTGGGTGCTTCGGTCTTCGCGCCTGCTATATGGGCGGGGGAGGCGTTGACCGGTGAAGTGCAAAAACAACCGCTGAATATTCCAGCGATCCTGATGTTCGTGGTCTTTGTCGGCGCGACGTTGTGCATTACCTACTGGGCGTCCAAGCGCAACAACTCGGCGGCCGACTACTATGCGGCCGGCGGCAAGATCACCGGTTTCCAGAACGGCCTGGCGATTGCCGGCGACTATATGTCGGCCGCGTCCTTCCTGGGTATTTCCGCACTGGTATACACCTCCGGCTACGACGGCCTGATCTACTCGATCGGCTTCCTGGTGGGCTGGCCGATCATTCTGTTCCTGATCGCCGAGCGCCTGCGTAACCTGGGCAAATACACCTTTGCCGACGTGGCGTCCTACCGCCTCGGGCAAACCCAGATCCGTAGCCTGTCGGCTTGCGGTTCGCTGGTGGTGGTGGCGTTCTACCTGATCGCGCAGATGGTAGGCGCGGGCAAGTTGATCCAGCTGCTGTTCGGCCTTGATTACCACGTAGCGGTGATCATGGTGGGTGTCCTGATGTGCCTGTACGTGCTGTTCGGCGGCATGCTGGCGACCACCTGGGTGCAGATCATCAAGGCTGTGTTGCTGCTGTCCGGCGCCACGTTCATGGCGGTGATGGTGATGAAGCACGTCAACTTCGACTTCAGCACGCTGTTTTCCGAGGCGATCAAGGTTCACCCTAAAGGTGAAGCGATCATGAGCCCTGGCGGTTTGGTGAAAGATCCGGTCTCCGCGTTCTCCCTGGCTCTGGCACTGATGTTCGGTACCGCCGGCCTGCCGCACATCCTGATGCGCTTCTTCACCGTGAGCGACGCCAAGGAAGCGCGCAAGAGCGTGTTGTACGCCACTGGTTTCATCGGCTACTTCTACATCCTGACCTTCATCATCGGTTTCGGCGCGATCCTGCTGGTCAGCACCAACCCGGCGTTCAAGGATGCTGCAGGCGCCTTGCTCGGTGGTAACAACATGGCGGCGGTTCACCTGGCCAACGCGGTGGGTGGCAGTATCTTCCTGGGCTTCATCTCGGCTGTGGCGTTTGCCACCATCCTCGCGGTGGTTGCGGGCTTGACCCTGGCCGGTGCTTCGGCGGTGTCCCATGACCTGTATGCCAGCGTGATCAAGAAAGGCAAGGCCAACGACAAAGAGGAGATTCGCGTCTCGAAGATCACCACTATCGCCTTGGCGGTGCTGGCAATCGGTCTGGGTATCCTGTTTGAAAGCCAGAACATTGCGTTCATGGTCGGCCTGGCGTTCTCTATCGCTGCCAGCTGTAACTTCCCGGTGTTGCTGCTTTCCATGTACTGGAAAAACCTCACCACCCGTGGCGCAATGATTGGCGGCTGGCTCGGGTTGGTCAGTGCCGTGGGCCTGATGGTCCTGGGGCCGACCATCTGGGTGTCGATCCTGCATCACGAAAAAGCCATCTTCCCGTATGAGTACCCTGCGCTGTTCTCGATGTTCATCGCGTTCGTCAGCATCTGGTTCTTCTCCATCACCGACAAGTCGGCGGCGGCAGTCAAGGAACGGGCACTGTACTTCCCGCAGTTTGTGCGTTCGCAGACTGGCCTGGGGGCGAGTGGGGCGGTTTCTCACTAAGGTTGTAGCTTAATAGGAAATGCCCCGGTCGATAGGCTGGGGCATTTTTTTTGGCTGGAGTTTTGTGGTGTCTGGGCCATTGCTATCGGGGGTAAGCCCCCTCCCACAGTTGATTGCATTCCAAGGTGGGTAGTTGGTCAGGTTTGGGGGGCTTAATAGGAAATGCCCCGGTCGATAGGCTGGGGCATTTTTTTTGGCTGGAGTTTTGTGGTGGCTGGGCCATTGCTATCGGGGGCAAGCCCCCTCCCACAGTTGGTTGCATTCCAAGGTGGGTAGTCGGTCAGGTTTGGGGGGCTTAATAGGAAGTGTCCCGGTCGATAGGCTGGGGCTTTGTGTTGGTTGGGCTATTGTCATCGGGAGCAAGCTCCCTCCCACATTCGACCGGGTACCTACCTTGGAATGCAGTCGGATGTGGGAGGGGGCTTGCTCCCGATAGCTGAATTTCAGACAAAACAGTTTCTTGGTTCCTGCACAAATAAAAACGGCCTCCATGAAGGAGGCCGCTTTTTTATTGCGCGTCGGTCAGATGCTTACTTGCGATCTTCCAACTTGGTAATGTCACGCGACTCGTAGCCGGTGTACAGCTGGCGCGGGCGGCCAATCTTGTACGGGCTGGAGAGCATTTCTTTCCAGTGGGAGATCCAGCCCACGGTCCGCGCCAGGGCGAAGATCACGGTGAACATGCTGGTTGGAATGCCGATCGCCTTGAGGATGATCCCCGAGTAGAAGTCGACGTTCGGGTACAGCGAGCGCTCGATGAAGTACGGGTCGGTCAGAGCGATCTCTTCCAGGCGCATGGCCAGTTCGAGTTGCGGATCGTTCTTGATGCCCAGTTCCCTCAACACTTCGTCGCAGGTCTTCTTCATGACGGTGGCGCGCGGGTCGCGGTTCTTGTAGACCCGGTGACCGAAGCCCATCAACTTGAACGGATCGTTCTTGTCCTTGGCCTTGGCGATGTATTTGTCGATGTTCGAGACATCGCCGATTTCATCGAGCATGGTCAATACGGCTTCGTTCGCACCGCCGTGGGCAGGGCCCCACAGCGCGGCGATACCGGCGGCGATACAGGCGAACGGGTTGGCACCCGAAGAGCCGGCCAGACGCACGGTAGAGGTGGAGGCGTTCTGCTCGTGGTCGGCATGGAGGATGAAGATCCGGTCCATTGCCTTGGCGAGCACCGGGCTGATCGGTTTGATCTCGCACGGGGTGTTGAACATCATGTGCAGGAAGTTTTCCGCGTAAGTCAGGTCGTTGCGCGGGTACATCATGGGTTGCCCCATGGAGTACTTGTAAACCATTGCGGCCAGGGTCGGCATCTTGGCAACCAGGCGGATCGCGGAGATTTCGCGATGCTGCGGGTTATTGATGTCGAGGGAGTCGTGATAGAAGGCCGACAGGGCGCCGACCACGCCGCACATGACGGCCATCGGGTGGGCGTCGCGACGGAAGCCGTTGAAGAACGTCTTCAACTGCTCGTGAACCATGGTGTGGTTCTTTACAGTACTGACAAACTGGGCTTTCTGCTCGGCGGTTGGCAACTCGCCATTTAGTAGCAGATAGCAGGTTTCCAGGTAGTCCGATTTCTCAGCCAGTTGCTCGATCGGGTAGCCCCGATGCAGCAAAATGCCATTATCGCCATCAATATAGGTAATCTTCGACTCGCATGAGGCGGTCGACATGAAACCTGGGTCGAAAGTGAAACGGCCCGTGGCCGTCAGGCCCCGTACGTCGATAACATCAGGACCAACGGTGCCGGTTAAAATGGGCAGCTCGACGGGGGCTGCGCCCTCGATGATCAACTGCGCTTTTTTGTCAGCCATGTGGCCTCCTATTTATGCTTCAAATCATCAGACAGACCCCCCACGCAGGGCCCGCACCACTATAGTGAGATAAATTCAGATGTCAATTTGCCTAAAGTCTTGCCCCAGAAGGCTTTAACCGGACTTTTTCCTCGAAATTTACCGCCATTTACGCCTTTTATCCTGCCAACGCAATGCGCTATTAGGGTGAGGTCAGCGCGTTGTCATTAGTAACCTAACTGTCTATACTCGGCCACCGACCGCCAAGGGCTTTTGGGCTTGCTTTCATTGGGGGTCGCACTCCCTGGGTGGTGTTACCTGACCAGTCCGCTCCCCAACAACTTTGCCCTGATTGTTAGGGGCTCTTCAGTGTGAAAAAAAGCCGTGAATAGCCAACGACCTGTAAACCTAGACCTAAGGACCATCAAACTCCCCATCACCGGCGTTACGTCGTTCCTGCACCGTGTTTCCGGCATCATCCTCTTCCTGGGCCTGGGCTTCATGCTTTATGCATTGAGCAAATCCCTGGGTTCCGAGGAAGGTTATGCCGAGGTGAAGGCATGCTTGACCAGTCCGCTGGCCAAGTTCGTAGCATGGGGCCTCTTGTCCGCTCTGCTGTATCACTTGGTAGCCGGCGTGCGCCACTTGATCATGGATATGGGCATCGGTGAGACGCTGGAAGGCGGCCGCCTGGGCTCGAAAATCGTCATCGCCGTTTCCGTGGCGCTGATCGTTCTGGCAGGAGTTTGGATATGGTAACCAGCGTAACGAATCTGTCGCGTTCGGGCCTCTATGACTGGATGGCACAGCGTGTGTCTGCGGTCGTTCTCGCGGCTTATTTCATTTTCCTGATCGGATACCTCGTCGCCAATCCGGGCATCGGCTATGAGCAATGGCATGGCCTGTTTTCCCACAATGCGATGCGAATCTTCAGTCTGCTGGCCCTTGTAGCCCTGGGCGCTCACGCCTGGGTCGGCATGTGGACCATTTCGACCGACTACCTGACGCCGATGGCGCTGGGCAAGTCTGCGACAGCAGTACGGTTTCTCTTCCAGGCAGTATGCGGCGTCGCGATGTTCGCTTACTTCGTCTGGGGTGTGCAGATTCTTTGGGGTATCTGATCCATGGCTAACATTCCAACTATTTCCTTCGACGCCATCATCATTGGTGGCGGCGGCGCCGGCATGCGCGCAGCGCTGCAACTGGCTCAGGGTGGTCACAAGACTGCCGTGATCACCAAGGTGTTCCCGACGCGTTCCCACACCGTATCGGCCCAGGGTGGCATCACCTGCGCCATCGCCTCCGCCGACCCGAACGATGACTGGCGCTGGCACATGTACGATACCGTCAAGGGTTCCGACTATATCGGTGACCAGGACGCTATCGAATACATGTGTCAGGAAGGCCCGGCCGCCGTGTTCGAGCTGGACCACATGGGTCTGCCGTTCTCGCGTACCGAGCAAGGTCGTATCTACCAGCGTCCATTCGGCGGTCAGTCGAAGGATTACGGTAAAGGCGGCCAGGCTGCCCGTACTTGCGCCGCGTCCGACCGTACCGGTCACGCGCTGCTGCACACCCTGTATCAGGGCAACCTGAAAGCCGGCACCACGTTCCTGAACGAGTACTACGCGGTTGACCTGGTAAAAAACCAGGACGGCGCATTCGTCGGCGTGATCGCCATCTGCATCGAAACCGGTGAAACCACCTACATCCGCGCCAAGGCTACCGTTCTGGCGACTGGCGGTGCAGGTCGTATCTACGCCTCGACCACCAACGCACTGATCAACACCGGCGACGGCGTTGGCATGGCGCTGCGTGCCGGCGTGCCGGTGCAAGACATTGAAATGTGGCAGTTCCACCCAACCGGCATCGCCGGCGCCGGTGTACTCGTCACCGAAGGTTGCCGTGGTGAAGGTGGCTACCTGATCAACAAGCACGGTGAGCGTTTCATGGAGCGTTATGCTCCGAACGCGAAAGACCTTGCCGGTCGTGACGTTGTAGCCCGTTCCATGGTCAAGGAAATCATCGCCGGCAACGGCTGTGGCCCGAACGGCGACCACGTGCTGCTCAAGCTCGATCACCTCGGCGAGGAAGTGCTGCACAGCCGCCTGCCAGGTATCTGCGAACTGTCCAAGACCTTTGCGCACGTTGACCCGGTGGTTGCTCCGGTTCCGGTTGTTCCGACTTGCCACTACATGATGGGCGGCGTGCCGACCAACATCCATGGCCAGGCAATCACCCAGAACGCCGACGGCGTGGACGAGATCATCCATGGTCTGTTCGCGGTGGGCGAAGTGGCTTGCGTATCGGTACACGGCGCCAACCGTCTGGGCGGCAACTCGCTGCTCGACCTGGTGGTCTTCGGCCGTGCTGCCGGCCTGCACCTGGAAAAGGCGCTGACCGACGGCATCGAATACGATGACGCTACCGACGCCAACATCGAAGCTGCCCTGGCGCGTCTGTCCGCTCTGAACGAGCGTACCGAAGGCGAAGACGTGGCTACCCTGCGTCGCGAGCTGCAAAGCTGCATGCAGAACTACTTCGGTGTATTCCGTACCGGCGAATACATGCAGAAGGGTATTGCCCTGCTGGCTGACCTGCGCAAGCGCATCGCCAACGTCAAGATCAACGATAAGAGCCAGGCGTTCAACACCGCTCGTATCGAAGCCCTTGAGCTGCAAAACCTGTTGGAAGTGGCTGAAGCGACTGCGATTGCCGCCGAGGTTCGTAAAGAGTCCCGCGGTGCTCACGCTCGTGAAGACTACGAAGACCGTGACGATGAAAACTGGCTGTGCCACACCCTCTACTTCCCGGGTGAAAAGCGCGTCACCAAGCGTGCCGTTAACTTCTCGCCGAAGACGGTTCCGATGTTTGAACCGAAAATTCGGACTTACTAAGGGTGGCTGCCATGTTGAAAGTCAGTGTGTATCGCTACAACCCTGATCGGGACGCTGCGCCGTTCATGCAGGAATTCCAGGTCAATACCGGTGGTAAAGACTTGATGGTGCTGGATGTGCTGGCCCTGATCAAAGAGCAGGACGAAGGGTTCTCCTATCGTCGCTCTTGCCGTGAAGGTGTTTGCGGCTCCGACGGCATGAACATCAACGGCAAGAACGGCCTGGCGTGCATCACGCCGCTGTCCGCCGTGGTCAAAGGCAACAAGCTGATCATTCGTCCTCTGCCAGGTTTGCCGGTTATCCGTGACCTGGTCGTCGATATGAGCATCTTCTACAAGCAATACGAGAAGGTTAAGCCATTCCTGCAGAACGATACGCCGGCTCCGGCCATCGAGCGTCTGCAGTCCCCGGAAGAGCGCGAGAAGCTCGACGGTCTGTACGAGTGCATCCTGTGCGCTTGCTGCTCGACGTCGTGCCCGTCCTTCTGGTGGAACCCGGACAAATTCCTGGGCCCGGCTGCTCTGCTGCAAGCATATCGCTTCCTGGCAGACAGCCGTGACACCCAGACCTCCGAGCGTCTGGCTTCACTGGATGACCCGTTCAGCGTATTCCGCTGCCGCGGGATCATGAACTGCGTCAACGTATGTCCTAAAGGCCTGAACCCGACTAAGGCCATTGGTCACATCCGTAACATGCTGCTGCAAAGCGGCGTGTAATTGACGTTGTAGCAAAGCAGGACCGTTGTGCCCGTAAATGCTACGGCGCAGGCTTCAACCGGCGCCGTAGTCTTAACTTGAGCAGCGACTTACAAAGCCGCGGCTCTTATTTTGAAGAAATGAGACAAGCAGGGGCATTCGGGTTGGTACCCGAACTATCAGCGTGATCCTAAGTGGCTTGTTTTGGTCGCTGCACTTGGCCTTTTGCAAGCAAACTCGGTGTCGCCGCCGGTGGTGTCCCCAAATCGAGGGTGACCAAGCATGCAAGAAAGCGTGATGCAGCGCATGTGGAACAGCGGCTATCTTTCAGGTGGTAACGCTGCCTATGTGGAAGAGCTTTATGAGCTCTACCTGCACGACCCTAACGCTGTGCCAGAAGAATGGCGCACCAAATTTCAGACGTTGTCTTCAGACGGCAACGCTGCCACCGATGTATCGCACGCAACAATTCGCGATCAGTTCGTGCTGCTGGCAAAGAACCAGCGCCGCGCCCAACCGGTTTCCGCCGGAAGCGTGAGCAGTGAGCATGAGAAGAAGCAAGTTGAAGTACTGCGACTGATCCAGGCCTACCGTATGCGCGGCCACCAGGCGGCCCAGCTCGACCCGCTGGGGCTCTGGAAGCGTCCTGCACCTGCAGACCTGTCGATCAATCATTACGGCTTGACCAATGCCGATCTTGATACGACCTTCCGTGCCGGAGACCTGTTCATCGGCAAAGAGGAAGCGAGCCTACGCGAAATTCACGAAGCGTTGCAGCAGACATATTGCCGCACCATTGGCGCTGAGTTCACGCACATCACCGACTCCGAACAGCGTCACTGGTTCCAGCATCGCCTGGAAGGCGTGCGTGGCCGTCCGGTGTTGTCTGCCGATGTGCGCAGCCACCTGCTTGAGCGCGTGACCGCAGCCGAAGGCCTCGAAAAATACCTGGGCACCAAATACCCGGGCACCAAGCGTTTCGGCCTGGAAGGCGGCGAGAGCCTGATTCCGATGCTCGACGAGCTGATCCAGCGTTCCGGCTCCTACGGCACCAAGGAAATCGTGATCGGCATGGCCCACCGTGGCCGTCTCAACGTGCTGGTCAACACCTTCGGCAAGAACCCGCGCGACTTGTTCGACGAGTTCGAAGGCAAGAAAAAGGTCGAGCTGGGTTCCGGTGACGTTAAATACCACCAGGGCTTCTCGTCCAACGTGATGACCACCGGCGGTGAAGTTCACCTGGCCATGGCCTTCAACCCATCCCACCTGGAAATCGTTTCTCCAGTGGTCGAGGGTTCGGTGCGCGCTCGCCAGGATCGTCGTAACGACGCGACCGGTGAGAAGGTTCTGCCGATTTCCATCCACGGCGACGCGGCATTCGCCGGTCAAGGCGTGGTCCTGGAAACCTTCCAGATGTCGCAGACCCGCGGCTTCAAGACCGGCGGTACTGTTCACATCGTCATCAACAACCAGGTGGGCTTCACCATCAGCAACCCGTTGGACGCGCGTTCCACCGAGTACGCCACCGACGTTGCCAAGATGATCCAGGCGCCGATCCTCCATGTGAATGGTGATGATCCGGAAGCCGTGCTGTTCGTGACCCAACTGGCTGTCGACTACCGCATGCAGTTCAAGCGTGACGTGGTGATCGACCTGGTTTGCTACCGCCGTCGCGGTCACAACGAAGCGGACGAACCAAGCGGCACCCAGCCGTTGATGTACCAGCAGATCACCAAGCAGCGCACCACCCGTGAGCTGTACGCCGAAAGCCTGACCAAGGCCGGTGTGGTTGACGAAGCGCGTGTTCAGGCGAAAGTCGACGAATACCGCAACGCGTTGGACAACGGTCTGCATGTTGTAAAAAGCCTGGTCAAAGAGCCGAACAAAGAGCTGTTCGTCGACTGGCGTCCGTACCTGGGCCACGCCTGGACTGCGCGTCACGATACGTCGTTCGATCTGAAGACTCTGCAGGAACTGTCTGCCAAGCTGCTGGAAATTCCTGACGGCTTTGTCGTACAGCGCCAGGTCGCGAAGATCTACGAAGACCGTCAGAAGATGCAAGCCGGCGGCCTGCCGATCAACTGGGGTTACGCCGAAACCATGGCGTATGCGACCCTGGCGTTCGAAGGTCACCCGATCCGCATGACCGGCCAGGACATCGGCCGTGGTACGTTCTCGCACCGTCACGCGGTTCTGCACAACCAGAAAGACGCAGGCACCTACATCCCGCTGCAACACCTGTACGAAGGCCAGCCACGTTTCGACCTGTACGATTCGTTCCTGTCCGAAGAAGCCGTACTGGCGTTCGAATACGGTTACTCGACCACCACGCCTAACGCGCTGGTGATCTGGGAAGCCCAGTTCGGCGACTTCGCCAACGGTGCCCAGGTGGTTATCGACCAGTTCATCACCAGCGGCGAGCACAAGTGGGGCCGTCTGTGCGGTCTGACCATGCTGCTGCCACACGGTTATGAAGGTCAGGGTCCGGAGCACTCCTCGGCCCGTCTGGAGCGTTACCTGCAGCTGTGCGCCGAGCACAACATCCAGGTGTGCGTGCCGACTACCCCGGCCCAGATCTACCACTTGCTGCGTCGCCAGGTCATTCGCCCGCTGCGCAAGCCGCTGGTAGTGCTGACGCCGAAATCGCTGTTGCGTCATAAATTGGCCATCTCGACCCTGGAAGATCTGGCGGAAGGCTCGTTCCAGACCGTTATTCCAGAAATCGATACACTGGACGCGGCCAAGGTCACTCGCCTGATCCTGTGCAGCGGCAAGGTCTACTACGATTTGCTGGAAAAACGCCGTGCCGAAGGCCGCGAAGACATCGCCATCGTGCGTATCGAGCAGCTTTACCCGTTCCCGGAAGATGACCTCATGGAGATCATCGCGCCTTACACCAACCTCACTCATGTAGTGTGGTGTCAGGAAGAACCGATGAACCAGGGCGCCTGGTACAGCAGCCAGCATCATCTGCGTCGCAGCATTGGTAACCACAACAAGGCCCTGGGCCTGGAATACGCCGGTCGCGATGCTTCTGCCGCGCCTGCCTGTGGTTATGCATCGATGCACGCCGAGCAGCAGGAAAAACTCCTGCAAGATGCTTTCACTGTTTAACGCCTTCGCGCTGACTGAAACCGAATTTTAAGGACCCACAGATAATGGCTATCGAAATCAAAGCCCCGACATTCCCGGAATCGGTTGCCGATGGCACCATTGCCACTTGGCACAAGAAACCAGGCGAGGCTGTAAAGCGTGACGAACTGATCGTCGACATCGAGACCGACAAAGTCGTTCTGGAAGTGTTGGCTGAAGCTGACGGCGTGTTGGGCGCGATCATTGCCAACGAAGGCGATACCGTCCTGTCCAACCAGGTACTGGGCTCGATCGAAGCGGGCAGCGCTGCTGCCGCTCCGGCTGCCGCTGCACCGGCTGTTGCTGCTTCTGCTCCAGCTGCCGCTCCGGCGGCGGGTGGCGAAGATCCAATCGCCGCACCGGCTGCTCGTCAGCTGGCCGAAGAGAACGGCATCAACCTGGCTTCCATCAAAGGCACCGGCAAAGACGGCCGTGTGACCAAGGAAGACGTGGTTGCTGCCGTTGAAGCCAAGAAAAACGCTCCAGCTGCCGCACCTGCCAAGGCTGCAGCACCTGCTGCCGCTGCTCCTGTGTTCGCCGCTGGCGACCGCACCGAGAAGCGCGTGCCCATGACCCGCGTGCGTGCCACCGTGGCCAAGCGTCTGGTTGAAGCACAGTCGAACATGGCGATGCTGACCACCTTCAACGAAGTCGACATGACCGAAGTCATGGCCCTGCGTTCGAAGTACAAGGACCTGTTCGAGAAGAGCCACAACGGCGTGCGCCTGGGCTTCATGTCGTTCTTCGTGAAAGCGGCCACCGAAGCGCTGAAACGCTTCCCGGCAGTCAACGCTTCCATCGACGGCAGCGACATCGTTTACCATGGTTATGCAGACGTCGGCGTTGCCGTGTCCAGCGACCGCGGCCTGGTGGTTCCGGTTCTGCGTAACGCCGAGCTGATGAGCCTGGCTGAAATCGAAGGCGGCATCGCCGGCTTCGGCAAGAAAGCCCGTGACGGCAAGCTGACCATCGACGAGATGACCGGCGGCACCTTCACCATCACCAACGGTGGTACCTTCGGTTCGATGATGTCGACTCCGATCGTCAACCCGCCGCAAGCTGCGATCCTGGGCATGCACAACATCATCCAGCGTCCGATGGCCATCAACGGCCAAGTCGTGATCCGTCCGATGATGTACCTGGCGCTGTCTTACGATCACCGCCTGATCGATGGTAAAGAAGCCGTGACTTTCCTGGTGACCATCAAGAACCTGCTGGAAGACCCAGCTCGTCTGCTGCTGGATATCTGATAGAAGCAGCTGCGGGCCTCAAGTGACAGGCTGCCGGATACGGCAGTCGGGCTTGGGGCCTGCGGCTTGACAGCTTGCTGCTAAATAGAGGAACTATTTTCATGTCGCAGAAATTTGACGTTGTAGTGATTGGTGCAGGTCCTGGCGGCTATGTTGCCGCTATCAAGGCCGCACAACTGGGCCTCTCGACTGCTTGCATCGAAAAATACACCGACAAGGAAGGCAAACTGGCACTGGGCGGTACTTGCCTGAACGTTGGTTGCATTCCTTCCAAGGCGCTGCTGGACAGCTCCTGGAAATTCCACGAAGCGCAAAGCGGTTTTGCCATCCACGGCATCAGCCACGCTGGCGTGACCATGGACGTACCCGCGATGGTTGGCCGTAAAGCCAACATCGTCAAAGGCCTGACCTCCGGCGTTGCCACCCTGTTCAAGGCCAACGGCGTAACTTCCCTGCAAGGCCACGGCAAGCTGCTGGCCGGCAAGAAAGTTGAAATCACCAAGCCGGACGGTTCGGTCGAAATCATCGAAGCCGAAAACGTGATCCTGGCTCCAGGTTCGCGTCCGATCGACATTCCACCAGCACCTGTTGACCAGAAAGTCATCGTTGATTCGACCGGCGCCCTGGAATTCCAAGCAGTTCCCAAGCGTCTGGGCGTGATCGGCGCTGGCGTGATCGGCCTGGAACTGGGTTCGGTCTGGTCCCGCCTGGGTTCCCAGGTCACTGTGCTCGAAGCCCTGGACACGTTCCTGCTGGCTGCTGACACCGCAGTGTCCAAGGAAGCCCTGAAAACCCTGACCAAACAGGGTCTGGACATCAAGCTGGGCGCTCGCGTGACCGGCTCGAAGGTCAACGGCGAAGAAGTGGTCGTGACCTACACCGACAAGGATGGCGAACAGACCATCACCTTCGACAAGCTGATCGTAGCCGTTGGTCGCCGTCCAGTGACCACCGACCTGCTGGCAGCCGACAGCGGCGTGAACATCGACGAGCGTGGTTTCATCCACGTTGACGATCACTGCGCTACCACCGTTCCTGGCGTCTACGCCATTGGCGACGTGGTTCGCGGCATGATGCTGGCGCACAAGGCTTCCGAAGAAGGCATCATGGTTGTCGAGCGCATCAAGGGCCACAAAACCCAGATGAACTACGACCTGGTCCCATCGGTTATCTACACCCACCCGGAAATTGCATGGGTCGGCAAGAACGAACAGCAGTTGAAAGCTGAAGGCGTTGAAGTTAACGTCGGCACCTTCCCGTTCGCTGCTTCTGGTCGTGCCATGGCAGCCAACGACACCGGTGGTTTTGTCAAAGTCATCGCTGATGCCAAGACTGACCGCGTATTGGGCGTCCATGTGATTGGCCCAGGCGCAGCAGAACTGGTCCAGCAGGGCGCAATCGGTATGGAATTCGGCACCAGTGCCGAGGACATCGGCATGATGGTTTTCTCCCATCCGACCCTGTCCGAAGCATTGCACGAAGCCGCGCTGGCAGTGAATGGTCATGCCATTCACATCGCGAACAAGAAGAAGCGCTAAAACGAGATAATAAGAAACCACGGCGGTTGCCCGTCGTGAGCCTTGCGCGCAAGACTCACCGCGGAATATCCGCTGGACGCAGTCTTGCGCAGCTTGACCGGGCTTGAGTCCGGCAAGTTGCGTAAGCAGCAGTCACAGGTGGCGCGGCACTCATAATGAGCGCAGCGCCGAATGCGCAGTACCTAACGAAGACGGTAAAAAGCATGAATCTTCACGAGTATCAGGGTAAGCAGCTGTTCGCTGAATACGGCCTGCCAGTATCCCAGGGCTACGCAGTAGACACCCCGGAAGCAGCAGCAGAAGCTTGCGATAAAATCGGCGGGACCGAATGGGTTGTAAAAGCCCAGGTTCACGCAGGTGGTCGCGGTAAAGCGGGCGGCGTTAAGCTGGTTCGCAGCAAAGAAGACGCCAAGGCCTTCGCACAGCAGTGGCTGGGCAAGCGTCTGGTGACTTACCAGACTGATGCCAATGGCCAGCCAGTCACCAAGATCCTGGTTGAATCGTGCACTGATATCGCTAAAGAGCTGTACCTGGGCGCTGTCGTTGACCGTTCGAGCCGTCGCATCGTGTTCATGGCTTCCACCGAAGGTGGCGTGGACATCGAGAAGATCGCTCACGATACCCCTGAAAAAATTCTGAAAGCCACTATCGATCCACTGGTTGGCGCTCAGCCATTCCAGGGTCGCGAGCTGGCTTTCCAGCTGGGTCTGGAAGGCAAGCAAGTTGCCCAGTTCGCCAAGATCTTCGTAGGTCTGGCCAAACTGTTCCAGGATCACGATCTGGCCCTGCTGGAAGTGAACCCGCTGGTGATCAAGGCTGACGGCGATCTGCATTGCCTCGACGCCAAGATCAACATCGACGCCAACGCCATGTACCGTCAGCCTAAGCTGAAGACTTTCCACGATCCGTCGCAAGACGATCCGCGCGAAGCGCACGCTGCCAAGTTCGAACTGAACTACGTAGCCCTGGAAGGTAACATCGGCTGCATGGTCAACGGTGCCGGCCTGGCCATGGGTACCATGGACATCGTCAACCTGCATGGCGGCAAACCAGCCAACTTCCTCGACGTGGGCGGTGGTGCTACCAAAGAACGCGTAACCGAAGCCTTCAAGATCATCCTGTCCGACTCCAACGTCGCTGCAGTACTGGTCAACATCTTCGGCGGCATCGTTCGTTGCGACATGATTGCCGAAGGCATCATCGGTGCAGTGAAAGAAGTCGGCGTGAAAATCCCGGTTGTTGTTCGCCTTGAAGGTAACAACGCTGAACTGGGCGCTAAAGTACTGGCAGAAAGCGGTTTGAACATCATCGCGGCTACCAGCCTGACCGACGCTGCTCAACAAGTTGTCAAAGCTGCGGAGGGCAAATAATGAGCGTCCTGATCAATAAAGACACCAAAGTTATCTGCCAGGGTATTACCGGTTCGCAAGGTAGCTTCCACACCCAGCAAGCCATCGAATACGGCACCAAGATGGTTGGTGGTGTAACGCCGGGCAAAGGCGGCACCGAGCACCTGGGCCTGCCAGTGTTCAACACCGTTAAAGACGCAGTAGCTGCCACTGGCGCGACCGCCAGCGTGATCTACGTTCCGGCTCCTTTCTGCAAAGACTCGATCCTGGAAGCGGCGTTCGGCGGCATCAAGCTGATCGTGTGCATCACCGAAGGCATTCCTACCCTGGATATGCTGGATGCCAAGGTCAAGTGCGACGAGCTGGGCGTGGTCCTGATCGGTCCTAACTGCCCAGGCGTGATCACTCCAGGCGAATGCAAGATCGGCATCATGCCTGGTCACATTCACTTGCCAGGTAAAGTCGGTATCGTTTCCCGTTCCGGCACCCTGACCTACGAAGCTGTGAAGCAGACCACTGACGCCGGTTTCGGTCAGTCGACTTGCGTCGGCATCGGCGGTGACCCGATCCCAGGCTCGAACTTCATCGACATCCTGAAGCTGTTCCAGGAAGACCCGAAGACCGAAGCGATCGTCATGATCGGTGAGATCGGCGGTTCGGCTGAAGAAGAAGCGGCTGCCTACATCAAGGCCCACGTGACCAAGCCGGTTGTTTCCTACATCGCTGGTGTGACTGCCCCTGCTGGCAAGCGCATGGGCCATGCTGGCGCAATCATCTCTGGCGGCAAAGGCACTGCAGACGAGAAATTCGCTGCACTGCAAGACGCAGGCGTAAAAACCGTGCGTTCGCTGGCAGACATCGGCAAGGCCCTGGCCGAGCTGACCGGTTGGGCAGTCAAGTAAGCCTCGCGCTTAACTGACGCTTCACCAGCAAAGGCCACCTTCGGGTGGCCTTTGTGCATTCTGGGCGGCCCATTTATTGAAATGTACTTGGTCCCATGTGGGAGGGGGCTTGCTCCCGATAGCGGTGGCTCAGTCACTGATGATGTGATTGAACCTCCGCTATCGGGAGCAAGCTCCCTCCCACATTTTTTGTCTGTATCGCCACATTAAGTATGAAAACACGACATTCCAATGTCGCTTATCGGACAGTTCGCCCTGCAACAGTGCGTTTATCGGCCAAATTCTGTAACCTTGCCGCCTCTTTAAGCGCTCGCATCCCAAAAGGAAGCCGCGCGCTAGACCGGTCGGTGCCCACAAGGGCCGGCAGCATTTCCCTCATCCATAGGGAAGCCCTCTCTAAATTCCGATTCAGTAGTGTGGTATTTCCTCAAATGAAAGTGTTGAAAAGTCAGGACATCCTGGCGTTGGGCTTCATGACTTTTGCCCTGTTTGTAGGGGCCGGCAACATCATCTTCCCGCCTATCGTTGGTTTGCAGTCCGGGCCCCATGTCTGGATGGCGGCGTTGGGTTTCCTGATCACCGCAGTCGGGCTCCCGGTGGTCACCGTGATCGCCCTGGCCAAGGTCGGTGGTGGTATGGATGCGTTAAGCAGCCCGATCGGTAAGATCGCCGGTGGCCTGCTGGCGGCGGCAGCGTATCTGGCGGTAGGGCCGCTGTTCGCCACCCCGCGTACTGCGACCGTGTCCTTTGAAGTGGGCCTGGCGCCGTTGACCGGTGAAAGCCCGCTGGCGCTGTTCCTCTACAGCTCGGTGTACTTTCTGGTGGTGTTTTTCGTCTCCCTGTACCCGGGCCGTCTGTTGGACACCGTGGGCCGTTTCCTGGCACCGCTGAAAATCATCGCGCTGTCCATCCTTGGTATCGCCGCGTTTGCCTTGCCGGCCGGTGACGTGGGCGTCGCCAACCCGGAATACGTGGCCGCGCCGTTCTCCCAAGGCTTTATCAATGGTTACCTGACCATGGATACCCTGGGCGCGCTGGTGTTCGGTATCGTGATCGTCAACGCGATCCGTTCCCGTGGTGTCGAATCGCCTAAATTGATCACCCGCTACGCGATCATTGCCGGGCTGATTGCCGGCGTCGGCCTGGCGTTGGTGTATGTCAGCCTGTTCCGCCTCGGGGCGGGCAGCCATGAGATCGCCGCCGGTGCCGCCAATGGCGCCGCTGTCCTGCATGCCTACGTGCAACACACCTTTGGTTCCCTGGGCAGTGGCTTCCTGGCCGTGCTGATCTCCCTGGCCTGCCTGGTCACCGCCGTCGGCCTGACCTGTGCCTGCGCCGAGTACTTCAGCCGGATCCTGCCGCTGTCCTACAAGACCCTGGTGGTGATCCTGGCGCTGTTCTCGCTGTTCGTGTCCAACCTGGGCCTGACCAAACTGATCGCGTTTTCGATCCCGGTGCTCACTGCGATCTACCCGCCATGCATCGTGCTGGTGGCTTTGAGCTTCTGCAAAGACTTCTGGCAGGAGCAGAGCCGCATCGTTGGCCCGGTGATGTTGGTGTCGTTCATCTTCGGCTGCATCGATGCGCTCAAGGGCGCCGGCCTGGCGGGCTGGATGCCGTCGCAATTGGCCAACCTGCCGTTGAGCGAGCAGGGCCTGGCGTGGCTGGTGCCATCGGTGATGATGCTGGTGGCCGCGGTGGTGGTTGACCGCATGCTGGGCAAGCGCAGCGAAGCGGTCGCGTAACCCCCGGCTTCAGGCTGTATTGAAATGCCCCGTATCGATTGATACGGGGCATTTTTTATGGGCGGCGGGCAGTGTCTTTTTCCGTGGGCTAACGTCGAAGGAGTAACGCAAAGCTCAAGCTGGAACTCGGCGCCCACACTTAACCGGGTTCATGAAATCTTTCGTGTATAAGGACCCGCATGCCGTTTATCGAAGCCAACCTGATCCACTTGCTTGCCGCCCTCTGGTTCGTCCTCTGTTGGGGCGGCTACACCCGTTATGCCACCTGGAAAGCCCGCGACACTGCCTGTCTGGCCAGCGTGCTGCACCTGTATCGCGAAGACTGGATGCGTCGCATGCTGCTGCGTGACAACCGCATCGCCGACGCCAGTGTGATTGGCAATCTTGAGCGCAACGCCTCGTTCTTCGCCTCCAGCACCTTGATCATCCTTGCGGGTATTCTCACCGTGTTGGGCGCCTCGGAGCGGGCGGTTTCATTGCTGGCCGATATTCCCCTGGTGCAGCAGGCATCCCAGGGTATGTCGGAGATCAAGCTGCTGTGCCTGGCACTGGTGTTCGTCTACGCGTTCTTCACGTTCAGCTGGTGCATGCGCCAGTACAACTTTGCCGCGGTGCTGGTGGGGTCGGCGCCGATGATCGGTGAGCGGCACGTGTCGGAGCAGGAGCGCAAGGCGTTTGCCCTGCGGGCGGCGCGGGTGATTTCGATGGCGGCTAACCAGTTCAACTTTGGCCTGCGCGCTTATTACTTCGGGATGACCATGCTGGCATGGTTTGTCAGTCCCTGGCTGTTCATGTCGATGAGCGCCGGGGTGGTATTGGTGCTGTATCGCCGAGAGTTTCATTCCGACGTACTGCAAGTGATGGTGTATACGCAGACCGATACGTCGCTGCCGGACGTGGCCAAAGACCCGGTGGCGTAAAGCGCTGCAGGCATAGCGCCGGTTTATCGCACTGCGCGACAACAGCAGACAAAGTAAAGCCCGCTATCTAAGCGGGCTTTCTTTTTGCAGCCAAGCTATTTCAAGCCCCGGTATCAAGAACCGGTTGCTGGGGTAGCAGGTGCTGCTTCTTGTGCTGCGGCTTTGTTCGATTCGGCCTGAGCTTTGGCAGCATCGCCGTTTTCTTTCGCAGCTTCGTTCACTTTATCCTGTGCTGCAGCCATATCTTTCTGAGCTTGCTCAGAGTGCGCGGCGGCATCTTGGGCTTTGTTTTCGGATTTCTTGTCGCAGGCAGCGAGACCGAGGGCAGCGGCCAGCATCATGGAAATAGCTAAAGTCTTGCGCATTGGGTGTTTCTCCTTAGTGAAGATATCTACTGGCCTTTCGAGCACATGGGGCCAGCATTAGTTCCTTATATCCCACAGATATATAAAGCATTTTCCCAAGGAACTTTTTCCGACGGTCCATACTGCGCCGGACCCACATTCATCAGAGTCTGAACCGAATGACCGAAAATCCCTTGTTAGAGCGTGCCAAGCGCTTTATTTCAGCGTTGCGCCATTGCCAGGTGCTGGGCATTACCGTTCATCAAGCCAGCGAGGAGGGGATTACCCTGGTTTTGCCCTACAGCCCGATGATCGTGGGTGATCCCCAGACGGGCGTGATCCATGGTGGCGCGTTGACCTCGCTGATGGACACCGCCTGCGGCATGGCCACCCTGTGCGTGTTGCCGGAGTTCGAGGTGTGCCCGACCCTCGACCTGCGCATCGACTACATGCATCCCGCCGAACCGCACAAGCCGGTGTATGGTTTTGCCCAGTGCTACCGGGTGACCGCCGACGTGATTTTCACCCGTGGTTTCGCTTATCAGGACGACCCGCAACAACCCGTCGCCCACACGGTGGGGACGTTCATGCGTATGGGCAAGCGCCTCAAGGGTGCGCAGGGGCTGGGCAGTACAGTCACGGGAGAACAGGTATGACACATCACTTCAAGACACGTCTGGAGCAGGCCCATGAGCACGGTAACTACAAGGCGCTGCTCGATCTGATCCCCTATGCCAAGCTGATCGGCATCGAATGCACGCGGATAGGCGATGAGCTGCTGTTCCGCCTGCCGGCCAACAAGGACAACATTGGTAACCCGATATTACCGGCACTGCACGGCGGTGTGATTGCAGGCTTTATGGAACTCTGCGCCGCGTTGCACCTGCTGGTGTTCACCGGCGCACCGGGCCTGCCGAAAATTATCGACTTTTCCCTGGATTACCTGCGCGCCGGCCAGTTTCGCGACACTTACGCCAAGTGCCAGGTCTGGCGCCAGGGTCGACGGGTGGCGAACGTGTCGATCACCGCCTGGCAAAGCACCGCGGCCGAACCCATCGCCACCGCCCGCGCGCATTTCAAGATCGGAGAAGTGTCCCGCCCTTGAAATCCTGGTCTTAGCCCCCAACTTTGATGACAACCCGCCGCCAACCCTTCAGGGCGCGGCCACTGCCATCCAATTGGAGTTTGATGACCATGAGTGTGGAAACTCAAAAGGAAACCCTGGGCTTCCAGACCGAGGTGAAGCAACTGCTGCACCTCATGATCCATTCGCTGTATTCCAACAAGGAAATTTTCCTTCGCGAGTTGATCTCGAACGCCTCTGACGCTGTCGACAAATTACGTTTCGAAGCCCTGTCCAAGCCGGAGTTGCTGGAAGGTGGCGCCGAACTGAAAATCCGCGTGAGCTTCGACAAAGACGCCAAGACCGTCACCCTCGAAGATAACGGTATCGGCATGAGCCGTGAGGATGCGATCACCCACCTGGGGACCATCGCCAAATCCGGCACTGCCGATTTCATGAAGCACCTTTCGGGCGACCAGAAGAAAGATTCGCACCTGATCGGCCAGTTCGGCGTGGGCTTCTACTCGGCCTTCATCGTCGCCGACAAGGTTGAAGTGTTCAGCCGCCGCGCCGGCCTTGACGCCAGCGAAGGCGTGCATTGGTCTTCGAAAGGCGAGGGCGAGTTTGAAGTCGCCACCCTCGACAAGGCTGATCGCGGTACGCGCATCGTGCTGCACCTGAAACCCGGTGAAGACGAATTTGCCGATGGCTGGCGCCTGCGCAACATCATCAAGAAGTATTCCGACCACATCGCCCTGCCGATTGAATTGCCGAAAGAGCAGGCCGCCGCCGAAGGCGAAGAAGCACCGGCCGTTGAGTGGGAAACCGTCAACCGCGCCAGCGCCCTGTGGACCCGTCCGCGTACCGAGATCAAGGACGAGGAATACCAGGAGTTCTACAAGCACATCGGGCACGACTACGAAAACCCGCTGAGCTGGAGCCACAACAAGGTCGAAGGCAAGCTGGAATACAGCTCGCTGCTCTACGTACCGGCCCGCGCGCCGTTCGACCTGTACCAGCGCGAAGCGCCAAAGGGCCTGAAGCTCTACGTGCAGCGCGTGTTCGTGATGGACCAGGCGGAATCGTTCCTGCCGCTGTACCTGCGCTTTATCAAAGGCGTGGTCGACTCCAACGACCTGTCGCTGAACGTGTCGCGGGAAATCCTGCAGAAAGACCCGATCATCGACTCCATGAAGTCGGCGCTGACCAAGCGCGTCCTCGACATGCTGGAAAAACTGGCGAAGAACGAGCCTGAGCAATACAAAGGCTTCTGGAAGAACTTCGGCCAGGTCATGAAAGAAGGCCCGGCGGAAGATTTCGCCAACAAGGAAAAAATCGCCGGCCTGCTGCGTTTTGCCTCCACCCAGGGCGAAGACGGCGAGCAGGTGGTGTCCCTGGCCGAGTACCTGGCACGCGCCAAGGAAGGTCAGGACAAGATCTACTACCTGACCGGCGAGACCTACGCTCAGGTCAAGAACAGCCCGCACCTGGAAGTCTTCCGCAAGAAAGGCATCGAAGTGCTGCTGCTGACCGACCGTATCGATGAGTGGCTGATGAGCTACCTCAGCGAATTCGACGGTAAGACCTTTGTCGACGTGGCGCGTGGCGACCTGGACCTGGGCAACCTGGATTCCGAAGAAGACAAAAAAGCCGCTGAAGAAGTGGCCAAGTCCAAGGAAGGCCTGGTTGAGCGGATCAAGGCCTCCCTGGGCGACGCCGTCAGCGAAGTGCGGGTTTCCCACCGTCTGACCGACTCCCCGGCGATCCTGGCCATCGGCGAGCAGGACCTGGGCATGCAGATGCGTCAGATCCTCGAAGCCAGCGGTCAGAAGGTGCCGGACTCCAAGCCGATCTTCGAATTCAACCCGGCTCACCCGCTGATCGAGAAACTCGACGGCGAACAGAGCGAAGAGCGTTTTGGCGACCTGTCGCACATCCTCTTCGACCAGGCAGCCCTGGCTGCCGGCGACAGCCTGAAAGACCCGGCCGCCTATGTGCGCCGACTGAACAAGCTGTTGGTTGAACTGTCGGTTTAACCCCGTTGTAGAAAAACCCGCTTCGGCGGGTTTTTTCGTTCTTGTGCAACCTCAACTGGAGTAAATGATGAGCCAAGTCACTGTGCGTTCCGTGGTCTATCAGATTGATGGCCAGTCTTATGAAAGCCGCCTGGCCTTCGATGCCAGCCAAACCGGCCCGCTGCCGGGCCTGTTGATGGCACCGAACTGGATGGGCGTGAGTGCAGGGGCCGAAGAGATTGCCAAGCGCGTCGCCAGCAAAGGCTACGTGGTGCTGATCGCCGACCTGTACGGGCAAACCGTGCGCCCGTCGAATAACGATGAAGCCGGTGCGGCGATGATGCCGTTGAAGAATGACCGCCCGTTGCTGAACAAGCGCATGCAGGCCGCGTTAGCGCAACTGCAAGGCCAGAGCGAAGCTGCGGTGGATACGTCCAGGTTGGCCACCTTCGGTTTCTGCTTCGGCGGTTGCTGTGCGCTGGAGCTGGCGCGCACCGGCGCAGCGTTGAAGGCTGCGGTGTCGTTCCACGGCACCCTCGACACGCCAAACCCGGCGGATGCGAAGAACATCAAGGGTTCCGTGCTGGTGTTGCATGGTGCTTCCGACCCGCTGGTGCCGAAAGCGCAACTGCCGGCGTTCGAAGATGAGATGAACGCGGCCGGTGTGGATTGGCAACTGCTGAGCTATGGCGGTGCGGTGCATTCCTTCACCGACCCGCACGCCAACGTGCCGGGCATGATGATGTACGACGCGAAGACCGCTGCGCGGGCGTTCCAGTCGATGCATAACTTGTTGGATGAAGTGTTCAAGGGCTAAGTCTCTGGCGTCTGTCCTGGCCTCATCGCGAGCAAGCCAGCTCCCACATTCGAGCGCATTCCTACAGGGTAAACGCGGTTATATGTGGGAGCAGGCGGCTATCTCATCGGCAACTCAATTCTTTCGGTTTCACCGGGCACCGTTGGCCAATCCCCAGCCGCCCAACGCTGCCGGGCCTGCTCGATCACGGCCGGGTCGCTCGCGACAAAATTCCAGTTGATCCGGCGTGGCCCATCCAGCGGCGCGCCACCGAACACCACCAGGTGACAATCGCTGTCGGCAGACAGGGTCATCGCCTGTCCGCTCGGCAACACCACCAGGCTGTGTGCCTCAAGCGGCTCACCGTCCAACTGTACGTCACCCTCCAGCACATACACCGCGCGTTCTTCATGCTCGTCGGGGATCAGCAGGGTGGTGGCCGTCTGCATCTGCACATCGGCGTACAGCGTGGGCGACAGCACCGGCACCGGTGATTTGAGGCAGAAGCCATTGCCGGCGATCAGGCGGATCTGCACGCCCAGGTTGTCGCTGGTGGGCAAGCTGGCTGCCGGATGGTGGCTGTAATGCCCCGGGCCGCTCTCGTGGTCCTTGGGGGAGGCGAGCCACACTTGCAGCCCATGCAGGCTGAACCCCTTGCTCTTGATTGCTTCGGGCGTGCGCTCGACGTGGGCAATCGCGCTGCCGGCGGTCATCCAGCTCACATCGCCGGCCTGCACCATTTGGTCCGAACCGAGGCTGTCCTTGTGCTGCAAGGTGCCTTCGAACAGGTAGGTGAGGGTCGACAGGCCGATGTGCGGATGCTGGCGGATATTCATGCCGCTGCCCGGTGCATAGCGGGTCGCCAGCATATGGTCGAAAAACACGAACGGCCCGACGCTACGGCATTCTCGCGATGGCAGCGGGCGCAGGATGGGCTGGCCTTCGACATCTTCGAGGCGAGGGCGGATCACGGTGAGGGTGGTCATGGTGCGTCCCTGTCGGAGCGGGTTGGATAGCCCTGAGCATAACCCGCTCGACCGGAGGTTGCCGCTATTGGCTGAAGGCACCTTCCGACAATTTCGTCTCGATACTCACCTCGGCGGTGGTCATCAACTTGTGTATCGGGCAGCGGTCGGCGATGCGGTGCAGTTCGTCGCGTTGCTGATCGGTGAGCACGCCCTTGAGCGTCAGCTTGACGTTGAGGTGGTACTTGCCCTTTTGCTCTTCGCTGTCGTCGTGGGTGATTTCCACGGTTACGCCGGTCAGCGGGATGCCCTTTCTCTGCGCATACAGCTTCAGGGTCAGGGCCTTGCACGACGCCAGGGCTGCGTCGAAATAGTCGTGGGGCGAGGGCGCGGTGTCGTCACCGCCCAGGCTTTTGGGCAGATCGGTGAACAACTCGTGGTTATCGATGTTGAGGCTGTGGCGGAAGTTGTCGGCATTCAGGGTGTTGACGGTAACAGGCATGGCGAACCTCTCAAGCGTGGCAGGAAGAAAGTCATGCAGTTATAGAACATGCTGGCACTCAAGTGTTCCAGGATTTTTTCCAGGTAGCGGCGAGCAGGATTCCCAGCATCAGTTCGAGGCAGCGGAACAACACCCGCGTACAAGCGAGGCGACCCCGAATTCAAGCGCAAAAAAAACGCCCCGAACCAGTCGGGGCGTTTTCATCTGATCAAGCTGCGGGGCTTACTTGCCCTGCCAGCGTTTCAGCACCAGGGTGGCGTTAGTGCCACCGAAGCCGAAGCTGTTGCTCATCACGGTGTCGACTTTTACGTTTTCGACGGTCTTGGTCAGGATCGGCATATCGGCCACGACCGGGTCCATCTCTTCGATGTTGGCCGAGCCGGCCATGAAGTTGCCTTCCATCATCAGCAGGCAGTAGATCGTTTCGTGAACGCCGGCGGCGCCCAGGGAGTGACCCGACAGGCTCTTGGTGGAGCTGATGGCCGGTGCCTTGTCGCCGAATACCGCGCGCACGCCTTCCATTTCCTTGGCGTCGCCGACCGGAGTCGAGGTGCCGTGGGTGTTCAGGTAGTCGATCGGGGTATCCACGGTGGACATGGCCATCTGCATGCAGCGGATGGCGCCTTCACCGCTTGGCGCAACCATGTCGTAGCCGTCGGAAGTGGCGCCGTAGCCGACGATTTCCGCGTAGATCTTCGCGCCACGGGCCAGAGCGTGTTCCAGCTCCTCGACCACCACCATGCCGCCGCCGCCGGCGATGACGAAACCGTCACGCTTGGCGTCGTAGGCGCGGGAGGCCTTTTCCGGGGTGTCGTTGTACTGGGTGGACAGCGCGCCCATGGCGTCGAACAGGAACGATTGGCTCCAATGTTCTTCTTCGCCGCCGCCGGCGAACACGATGTCCTGCTTGCCCAGCTGGATCTGCTCAACCGCGTTACCGATGCAGTGAGCACTGGTGGCGCAAGCGGAGGAGATCGAGTAGTTCACGCCCTTGATCTGGAACGGCGTGGCCAGGCAGGCGGAAACGGTGCTGCCCATGGTCCGCGTGACACGGTACGGGCCAACGCGCTTCACGCCTTTCTCGCGCAGGATGTCCAGCGCTTCCATCTGGTTCAGGGTGGATGCGCCGCCGGAACCGGCGATCAGGCCGGTACGCACGTTCGAGACCTGATCGTGGCTCAGGCCGGAATCGGCGATGGCGTCCTTCATGGCCAGGTAGGCGTAGGCGGCAGCGTGGCCGACGAAGCGGTAGATCTTGCGATCGATCAACTCTTCGAGGGGCAGGTCGATGGAGCCGGAAACCTGGCTACGCAGACCCATTTCGGCATATTCCGGGTTGAAGCGGATGCCAGGGCGACTTGCACGCAGGTTAGCGGTGACGGTCTCTTTGTCATTGCCCAGGCAAGAAACGATGCCCAGACCAGTGATAACGACGCGGCGCATGCGGATAACCCTTAAAAGTTGTCAGTGGAAGTGAATACGCCGACCCGAAGGCCTTCGGCAGTATAGATCTCGCGACCGTCGACAGTCACCGAACCGTCGGCGATCGCCAGGTTCAGCTTGCCCTTGAGGACGCGCTTGATTTGAATGTTGTAGGTGACTTTCTTGGCGCTCGGCAGAACCTGGCCAAAGAACTTCACTTCGCCCGAACCCAGGGCGCGACCGCGGCCCGGCAAGCCTTGCCAGCCGAGGTAGAAACCGACCAGTTGCCACATGGCGTCGAGGCCCAGGCAGCCCGGCATGACAGGGTCGCCTTCGAAATGGCAGGCGAAGAACCACAGGTCCGGGGTGATATCCAGCTCGGCGACCAATTCACCTTTGCCGTACTTGCCACCCTCTTCACTGATATGGGTGATGCGATCCACCATCAGCATGTTCGGGGCGGGCAGTTGCGCGTTACCTGGGCCGAACAGCTCACCGCGACTGCAGCGCAGCAGGTCTTCCCGAGTAAAGGCGTTTTGTTTGGTCATGCGAGCTCCTCAATAATCCCATGCGGCAGGGTAGGGCAAATCTTCCCGAACCGACTGAAGCGTTCATGCCTCACATCGGCAGCCTACACATAGACTATTGCGTTGTAGTGAAAGTCACAGCGTCAAGGCACTGAATGTACACTTGTTCACTGAAATTTTAAACCGGGCCTGTTTATCGGTCCGTTCGGGTGCCTAAGACTGCCGCACTTTCGTCTTTCACGCCAGTCGCAGTTGGCTGATGGCGCGGCGCTATTGCACCCAACGCTGCAGGATTTGCTGCAAATCCGTGCGTTTGAACGGCTTGGCCAGGTAATCGTTCATTCCGGCGGCCAGGCAGAGTTCCCGATCGCCCTGCAAGGCGTTGGCGGTGAGGGCGATGATTGGCAGCTCGGCGCAGCCCGGCAGTTGGCGAATCTGGCGGGTGGCTTCGTAGCCGTCGATCAGCGGTAGCCGGCAATCCATCAGGATCGCGGTGAAAATCAGGCTCTCGGCGCTGCGGATCGCTTCGGCGCCGTCGGTGGCCAGGCTGACTTCAAAGCCCAGGCTGCGCAGCATGGCTTCGACCACGGTGCGGTTGACCGGGTTGTCTTCCACCAGCAGCACATGGCGGCCGTCGCCCGCGCTGGCTTTGCCTTCGGCGTTGGCGGCGATGGCCGGCACGCTGTGCTGGTCGATGGCCAGCGGGATTTCCAGGGTGAATACCGAACCGCGACCTTCTTCGCTCTGCGCGCGCAGGGTGCCGCCCATGCGTTCGGCCAGGGTGCGGGCGATGGGCAGGCCCAGGCCGGTGCCGCCGTAACGTCTTGAAATGGAACTGTCGGCCTGCTGGAACGCATCGAACATCAGTTCCAGGCGCTCGGCGGAAATGCCAATGCCGCTGTCGCGCACGGTGCAGGTGAACCACACCAGTTCATGGTCGAGGGGTTGCCAATGGGGCTCGACGCTGACGCTGCCGTGCTCGGTGAACTTGAGCGCGTTGCCGATCAGGTTCACCAGAATCTGGCGGATACGCGTCGGGTCGCCCTGCACGCGCAACGTGTCCAAGCCCGGCGGGATCGGCAGCTCGAGGCTCAGCCCGCGCTGCTGGGCGCTGTGCTGGAAGGCCTGGGCGCAGCTGTTGATCAGGTCCGCGAGGTTGAACGGAATGTGTTCCAGCTCCAGGGCCGCGCGTTCGATGCGCGAGAAGTCGAGGATGTCATTGATGACCTTGAGCAAATGTTCCGTGGACTCGGAGGCCAGTGCCGCATATTCGGTCTGCTCTTCGGTCATCTCGGTGGTTTCCAGCAACTGCAGCATGCCCAGCACGCCGTTCATCGGCGTGCGCAGCTCGTGGCTCATCATCGCCAGGAAGTCCGACTTGGCGTTGTTCGCCCGTTCGGCTTCCTCGCGGGTCTGGATCAGTTGCGCCATGGCCTGCTGCTGTTCGCGGCTGGCCTGGTTGAGGCCTTCGGCAAGGTTGTTGATGTGCCGCGAGAGGTCGCCCAGTTCGGAGTCATCGACAATCGGCAGCGGGGTCTTGTAGTCGCCTTGCTGGATCGCCTTGACTGCATTGCCCATCGCGCTGATCGGCTGCGACAGGCTGGCGGCCAGGCGCCGCGCGAGCAAAAAGGTGAACAGCAGGGCAAACAGCGCGAGTACGCCGGCCTTGAACAGAATCTCCTGTTGGCGCTGGCTGAAGGCATCGTTGGACATGCCGACGATCACCCGGCCCAGGTAGTCGGCACGCGGCGCCTTGGGTTCGTTGAGGTTGTCCTGGAAAAAGTCATTGCCCAATTGAATATGTTGCAGGCGGATCGGGGCCTGGAACACTTTGACCGACAGCGAGCGGTCGTGGTTTTCCGACGGTTGCTCGACGTACACCAGGATGTTCTCGGCGCTGTCCTGGATCTCCAGGAAGCGCACATGGGGCGTGGCCAGCGTCGCGCGCAGCAGGCTGTCGAGCACGTCGTTGTTGCCGGAGATCACCCCGTATTCGGTGGCCGGGGCCAATTGGTTGGCGATCAACTGGCCGGTGTGGTCGAGTTCCTGGCGCAGGTCCTGGATCCGCACGAAGGTGAAGAAGCTGATCAACAGCAACGTCAGCAACAGCGCCGGCCCCAGGGTGATGAGCTGGGTGCGGGTGTTGATGTCCCAACGACGACGTAAGGTCATGGGCGTTGTTCTCCTTCGGCCAGGCGGGCGGCGACGTTGGCTTCGTCGACCTGTTCGATGCCCAGTGAGCGTGCGACTTGCGGGTTGCCCACGACTTTGAAACGCTCCGGGTACACGGCGCGCGGCCAGCCGGCCGGCGGGTGATCGAGCAGGCGGTCGAGCACGGCCAGCCAGTCGGTCTGGTCGCTGTAAGTACTGGCCAGGCTGCCGGCCTTGACGAAGCCGGCATTGGGCCCCACCAGCGGCAGTTGCCGGGCATAGCTGCTCAGCAGCAGGTTCTTCGCGGTTTTCGGGTTGTATAACTGCGGGTCGTCAAGGCCGAGCAGCACATCGCTGTTTCTGAACAAATGCTGCAGCGGGCGACTGTCGTTAATGTCGTCCCAGCGCTGGGGCACGATCTCCAGGCCCATCGGCGCGGCGTACTGGCGCAATTCGCGGAGCAGGAATTCACTGTCGGCGCCGTAGAGCACGCCGATGCGGCGGGCCTGGGGCAGGATTGTGGCGATCAGCCGCAGCTGGCGCTCCAGCGGCGGGTCACTCCACAGCAGGCTGATTTTGCCCGGCACGCCCTGGCCCATGCGCTGGTGGGCCTGCAGGCGGCTGATGCGCAACACCAGGGTCGACGGCCCCTGGGCGTCCTGCAGGCGCCAGTCTAGGCTGGGCAGGTCCAACAGGATCAGGCGCGTATTGGCCGGTAGGCGGCTGGGCACGGGCAGGTTGGCGAGGGGGGTGAAGGTCACACGGTCGTCGGGGCGCTGCTGGGTGAGCGCCTGGACGAAGGCCTGCACCCCGGCGCCGTCTTCGGCGGCGGTCAGCAGGATATCGGCGCTCCAGGCCGGTACGCTGAGCAGCAGGCACAGCAGCAGCAGGCCGCGTTGCCAGCGTCTGGGGAGAGAGAGGAGGGTCATCCGTGACTGAGCGCCCATGTCAGAACTCTAACTCCGCGCTGAAGTAGAGCACTTGGCGATGGTCGTAGTTGTTGTCGGCCCAGGTGGTGGGCTGGTTGTCCAGGCGTTGTTGCAACATGCCGGCCAGTTCCACGTTGGCGTTGCCCAGGGCCATGCGCTTGGCGACCCGCAGGTCGACCCGTTCGAAGCGATAGCGGTTAAGGGCGTCGTCGCCATAGTAGAACAGGGCGCTGGACCAGCCTTGCCCCCATTCGCGCAACCAGCCGGCCGAACCGCTGTTGCGTGCGGTTTGCGCCTTGTCCAGCGGGTTGCTGGTGCTGGCGTCGACGTAAGCGTAGGTCAGCCGCAGGCGGTCGGCGTTGCTCATGCGCCAGTCGAATTGGGATTCCGCGCCGGTAAAGCGCGAGCTGTTGGCGTTGCTGGCAATGTACTGATTGTTGCGCAGCGGCGAACTGATCATGTCGGTGATTTCGTCGTAGAACAGTTTCACGTCCATGTTCAGCCCGATGTCGGCAAAAAAGCCGTTATAGCCCAATTCGCGGGATTTCATCAGTTCTTTGTCGAGGTTGCCCGGACCGCGCGTGACCACGAAGTACTGCCCGGAATTCTGCCCGTAGGCCGGCGAGTCGAGGTTGGTGACGCGATAGCTCCAGTTGACGTTGTTCTCGAACATGTCCGGGGAACGGATCGCCTCGGAGTACACCGCGCGCAGGCCGTGGCGCGGGTTGATCAGGTAGTTGACCGCCACCCGCGGCGTCAGCGAGTTGCCGCTCAGGTGGGTGTCTTCGTACATGGCGCCGCCCTGCAGCAACCAGTGCTCGCTGGCGCGCCATTCAAGCTGGCCGAACAGGCGCCAGGTGGTGTCATCCAGAGTGCCGTTGAAATAGGTGTCGGAGTCGGCGCGGTCATAGCGATAGTTCATACCGCTGACCAGGCGCAGGCTGTCGGACAGGCTCAGGGTGTCCTGGATCTCCAGGTCGTAGCGGCTTTCGCGGGTGCTTTGGTCGATGTCGCCGCATACGCTCTGGCTGGCGCCGTTGCGCCATTGGTCCAATACTTGGTTGCCCAGTGCTTGTTCGTCGGCGCTGCCGGGAGGCGCAACACCTTGGCTGTAGGTGTCCATATGCCGGGCCAATCGCTCGGCATAATTGGGGTTGAGCTGCCACAGCCGGGTCAATTCCGGGCTGAACGACACCTTGGCGTCACAGGCTTTCCAGATCTGCCGGCGGTCCCATTGTTGGGCCGAGCCCTGGATATACAGGCTGTGTTCGGGATTGAAATCGAAATTCCAGCGCAGGGAACCGGCATAGTCCTTGGCGGTAACGTCGGAATTGTTGCCGCCCTCGGTAATCCCGGCGAATACCGGCGTGTAGGTATAAGGACGCTGGTTGGTCCCTTCCTTGGCATTCAGTTGCCAGTCGATGCTCTGTTGTGTGTTCAGCGTCTGGCTCACCGCCAGGCTGAAGCGGTTGAGACGCCGGCCGTCACGACGGTCGGCGCCCACCGCGTTGCTGTCAAAGCCATCGTCCTGCTGCCCGGACATCGACAGGCGCAGGTCGCCGGTTTCCCAGCCTACGCCCTGGCTGGCATAGAAGTCGTTGATCCCGCGTTCGCCGCGTACCACTTTTACCCTTGAACCGTGGCTGTCGGCCGGTGAGCGCGTGAGGATATTCACCACAGCCATCAACGCATTGGCGCCGTAGCTGACGGTGTTGGGCCCGCGGAACACTTCGATGCGCTCGATGTCTTCCATGGCCACCGGAATATCGCTCCAGTCCACCGTGGCCAGGCCTGCGCGGTACACCGAGCGGCCGTCGATCAAGACCTGCATGCGTCGCGCATCGCTGGCATTGGTGCCGTGGTAGTTCACCGCCGCCTGGTTGCCGCTGGTGTAGCCGACCATCATGCCCGGCACCAGCCGCAGCAACTCAGCGATGTCCCGCGCGCCGCTGGCCTTGATCAGTTCGCTGTCGATCACGGTCATGCTGCCGGGCACGGCGGCGGCCGATTGTTTGAGGCGAGTGGCAGTCAGCACCTGTGGCAGCGGTTGGTTGTCGAGGAACAGGTCGTCGGCGAACACCGCGCCGCTGCACAACAGCATCAACCACAACGATGAACGGGGAGGAGGGCCCAAATACACGGCACGGCCTTGATAATTACGGATAGCCGACCATGTTAACCGAGGCCGGGCCATTTGCCAGTCGTCGCCTTTGCAATTACCCCGCGTCGCTATGGCATTTTCCGACAGGCGTGTGAATTGATACGGGGGCTGGCCGCAAGCGGGGGGCTCCGTATAATGCGGCCATCGCCACTGGTATGGATTAACGGATTGCATATGACTGAACAGCGCCCTATTGCGGTCCTGGGAGGCGGAAGTTTTGGTACCGCCGTGGCTAACCTGCTGGCTGAGAACGGTCATGCGGTGCGCCAGTGGATGCGCGATCCCGAACAGGCCGAGGCCATTCGCGTCCATCGAGAAAACCCTCGTTACCTTAAAGGCATCAAGATTCATCCGGCGGTCGAGCCGGTCACCGACTTGCAGGCGACCCTGGAGGCCTGCGAGCTGTGTTTCGTCGCGCTGCCTTCGAGTGCGTTGCGTTCGGTACTCGCGCCTCACGCCGAACGCCTGGCGGGCAAGCTGCTGGTCAGTTTGACCAAGGGCATCGAGGCGCACACCTTCAAGCTGATGAGCGAAATCCTCGAAGAGATCGCCCCGCAGGCGCGCATCGGCGTGCTGTCCGGGCCGAACCTGGCGCGGGAAGTGGCCGAACATGCGCTGACCGCCACCGTGATCGCCAGTGAAGATGAAGCACTGTGTGAGCGGGTCCAGGCCGTGCTGCATGGGCGCACCTTCCGCGTGTACGCCAGTGGCGATCGTTTCGGCGTCGAGCTGGGCGGTGCGCTGAAAAACGTCTACGCGATCATTGCCGGGATGGCGGTGGCGCTGGGCATGGGCGAGAACACCAAGAGCATGCTGATCACCCGCGCGCTGGCGGAAATGACCCGCTTCGCGGTGAGCCAGGGCGCCAACCCGATGACGTTCCTGGGCCTGGCGGGCGTGGGCGACCTGATCGTCACCTGCTCGTCGCCGAAAAGCCGTAACTATCAGGTCGGTTTCGCCCTCGGCCAGGGCCTGAGCCTGGAGGACGCCGTGGCGCGCCTGGGCGAAGTGGCCGAAGGGGTCAATACCCTCAAGGTGCTCAAGGCCAAGGCCCAGGAGGCCGGCGTGTACATGCCGCTGGTCGCCGGGTTGCACGCGATCCTGTTTGAAGGGCGCACCCTGAATCAGGTCATCGAATTGCTGATGCGCGCCGAGCCGAAAACCGATGTCGACTTTATTTCCACCAGTGGTTTCAACTGAGGAACGCGTCATGAACGATCCGAAAGCAGCTCCCAAGTACGAGTCCATCGCCCTGCGCATCTTGTGGATGCTGGTGTTTGCCCTGGTGTGGCAAGTGGCGCAATTCCTGCTCGGTGCGTTGGTGGTGGTGCAACTGATTTACCGGCTGGTCTACGGCGCGCCGAACCTGGGCCTGATGAATTTTGGCGACAGCCTGAGCCAGTTCCTCGCGCAGATCGGCCGCTTCGGCAGTTTCCACACCGAGCAAAAGCCCTGGCCATTCGCCGACTGGCCGACGCCGCGTGCGCCGGAAGGCGAAGCCGCCCACAGCGTGCCGCCAGCACCGCACCCGGTGCGCGATGAAGAGCCAAAACTGTGAAACTGTGGATTTTGCGGCACGGTGAGGCCCAAGCGCATGCCCGCACCGATGCCGAGCGCGAGCTGACCGAGCATGGCCGCGCCGAAGTCTTGCGCAGCGCGGCGCACCTGATCGGCCAGCCCATCAGCGCGATCATTGCCAGCCCGTATGTACGGGCGCAGCAGACCGCGCAGTTGGTGCGTGAAGCGCTGGGCTTCGTGCCGGACATCCGCACCGTGCCCTGGCTGACACCGGACGGCAATCCGCAGCAGGTGCTGGAAAAGCTCGACACGGATGAGAATGTGCTGCTGGTCAGCCATCAGCCGCTGGTCGGCAGCCTGATCAGCTTTTTGCAGCATGGTCATCAGCGTCAACCGCTGCCGATGTACACCGCCAGCCTGGCGGAGTTGGAGGGGGAATGCCCGCTGGCGGGGCTGATGAGCCTGGTCAGTGTGAAACATCCGTAGGCGCTTTCACTGCTTTGTGTGTGCTATATAGTCAGCCGAGCAAGTGCTTGGTTGGCTATCATCGGACCACAAAGGAGCGCGTCCCATGCCCGTCGCTTTTCGTTTGCCGTTGCAGGTCTTCTTCGAACGTGAAGCGCGGCATCCGCGCAAACCCTTCCTGGTGCAGCCCGTCGGCGGCGACGAGGTACAGACCCTCACTTGGGCCGAGGTCGGCCACCAGGCCCGCTGCGCCGCGCATTGGCTGCGTGCGAGGGAACTGCCCCAGGGTTCGCACGTAGCCCTGATCTCGAAAAATTGCGCGCACTGGATCATCGCCGACCTGGCCATCTGGATGGCCGGGCATGTCTCGGTGCCGCTCTATCCCAACCTCACCGCCGATTCCGTCGCCCATGTGCTGAAGCACTCCGAGGCGGCGCTGGTGTTCATCGGCAAGCTCGATGACTGGCCCGCCATGGCGCCCGGGGTTCCGGCCGACGTGCCCACCATCGGCCTGCCGCTGTGTCCGGCGGGTGACTTGGATTTCAGCTGGACCGAGCTGCAAGCCTGTTCACCGATCCAGGATCAGCCGCTACCTGCCGCGTCGGATCTGGCCACCATCATCTACACCTCCGGCACCACCGGCCTGCCCAAGGGCGTGATGCACAGCTTCGGCGCCCTGGGCTTTGCCGCCACCGGTGGCACCGAATTGTTCGGCCTGGGGGAGGGTGACCGGCTGCTGTCGTACCTGCCCTTGTGCCATGTGGCGGAGCGGATGTTTGTGGAATTGGCGGCGATCTATACCGGGCAAACCGTGTATTTCGCCGAAAGCCTTGAGACTTTTCTGAGGGACCTGCGTCGGGCACGGCCGACGGCGCTGTTCGGGGTGCCGCGTATCTGGACCAAATTCCAGATGGGCGTCTACGGCAAGATCCCGGCGACGCGCCTGGAGCGCCTGTTGCGGCTGCCCTTCATCGGCAAACGCGTGGGCCGCAAGGTGCTGGCCGGCCTGGGCCTGGACGCGTTACGCATTGCGCTGTCCGGCGCGGCGCCGGTGCCCGAAGCCTTGTTGCGCTGGTATCAGCGCCTGGGCCTGGATGTGCTGGAGGTGTACGGCATGACCGAGAGTTGCGGCTATTCCCATGTGTGTCGCCCCGGCCAGCAGACAATCGGCTGGATCGGCCTGCCATGCCCGGGCGTTGAAGTGCGTATCGACCCGCTCGGCGAAGTGCAGGTGCGCAGTGGCGCGACCATGCTCGGTTACTTCAAGGACCCGGAAAAAACCGCCGAAACCCTCACCCCGGACGGCTTCCTGCGCACCGGCGACAAGGGCGAGCAGGACGCCGAGGGCCGTCTGCGCCTGACCGGGCGCCTCAAGGAAATCTTCAAGACCAGCAAGGGCAAGTACGTGGCCCCGGCGCCAATCGAAAACCGCCTGGCCGAACATGCACGGATCGAACAGGTGTGTGTGGTCGGCGACGGCCTGCCTGCGCCGATGGGCCTGTGCGTGCTGTCGGCGGCGGGCCCGGCGGATGCGCGCCAGGCCTTGCACGGCAGCCTTGAACGCTGGCTGGAGCAGGTCAACGCGGCGTTGGACAAGCATGAGCGCCTGCGTCAATTGGTGGTGGTGAAAGACAGTTGGGCGGTGGAAAACGGCTTCCTGACACCGACCTTGAAGATCAGGCGCAATGTCATCGAATCGACCTACGGCCCACAGTTTCAGGTGTGGAGCGAGCGCACCGAAGTCATTCTGTGGCAGGATTAGGGCCATCATATAACCAATAGGGACAACGGTATGAGCCTGTGGCGCACCCAACCCAATATCGAACAACTCAACGCTCTGCAGAAAAACACCATCGGTGAAGTGCTGGACATTCGCTTCGAAAGTTTCGACGAAGAATCCCTGACCGCCAGCATGGTGGTCGATCAGCGTACCCATCAGCCCTACGGCCTGCTGCACGGCGGCGCGTCGGTCGTGCTGGCCGAAAGCGTCGGCTCCATGGCGGCCTACCTGTGCATCGATGCGAGCAAGTTCTATTGCGTCGGCCTCGAGGTCAATGCCAACCACCTGCGCGGGGTGCGCAGCGGGCGGGTGACGGCGGTGGCGAGGGCGATTCATATCGGCCGCACCACCCAGGTGTGGGACATCCGCCTGACCAACGATGATGGCAAGTCC
Organism: Pseudomonas veronii; assembly: GCF_001439695.1. Lineage (GTDB taxonomy): Bacteria > Pseudomonadota > Gammaproteobacteria > Pseudomonadales > Pseudomonadaceae > Aquipseudomonas > Aquipseudomonas veronii. Next base: position 326,675 of record NZ_JYLL01000001.1, on the reverse strand, counting down.
AGCTGCGTCTCGCGCCTGACCATGGCCGTAGTGCCCCTGGGCGAGAACCCGCCGGCGCGATAGGCGTGGCGTGAGTGTCATCATTCCTGGCGGTTACGGTCATTGCCGGAACGGTCGGGCGTGGTGACAATCAATGTCTGTTTTTATAGATGGAACCGGTATGTCGCAGCACGTGTTTTTTGCCCACGCCAATGGCTTCCCTTCGGCTACCTACGGCAAGTTGTTTGCCGGCCTGGCCCCGGAATATACCGTCGCGCACCTGCCGCAGCACGGCCACGATCCACGGTTTCCGGTGGACGACAACTGGCAGAACCTGGTGGACGAACTGATCCACCATCTGCAACAGCAGCCCGAGCCGGTGTGGGGCGTGGGCCATTCCCTGGGCGGCGTGTTGCATTTGCACGCGGCCATGCGCTGCCCGCAGTTGTATCGCGGCGTGGTGATGCTCGACTCGCCGGTGCTGACCCGTGCCGACCGCTGGGTGATCCGCGCCGCCAAGCGCTTTGGTTTTATCGACCGCCTCACCCCGGCCGGGCGCACCCTGGGCCGCCGTGAAGAATTCGCCGACCTGGACGCCGCGCGCAGTTACTTCGCCGGCAAGACCCTGTTTCGCGGCTTCGACCCGGAATGCTTCGACGCTTACCTGCAACATGGCCTGTATCAGGTCGGCGATCGCCTGCGCCTGCGTTTCGATCCGGCCACTGAAATCAGTATCTACCGGGGCGTGCCCCATACCAGCCCGGGCCAGGTGCGCCAGTTGAAAGTGCCGCTGGCGGTGGTGCGCGGGCGCCAGAGCCGGGTGGTGATGCGCCACCACGCCAGCGGCGTCGGGCGCCTGCCCATGGGAGAAATGCTCACCATGCCCGGCGGCCACATGTTCCCCCTCGAACGCCCCCAGGACACCGCGATCTTGCTCAAGCAACTGTTCGCCCGTTGGGAAGCCCGCGAGCGCAGTTGCGCATGAGTACGCCGGTCGAAGAAGTGCGCCTGAGCCTGCCGCATATCGAATTGGCCGCGCATCTGTTCGGTCCCGAAGACGGTCTGCCGGTGATCGCCTTGCATGGCTGGCTGGACAACGCCAACAGCTTCGCGCGGTTGGCGCCGAAACTGCAGGGCATGCGTATCGTCGCCCTCGACATGGCCGGCCACGGGCATTCGGCGCATCGTCCGACGGGGGCCGGTTATGCCTTGTGGGATTACGTCCACGATGTGCTGCAGGTCGCCGAACAACTGGGCTGGAAACGTTTTGCATTACTTGGCCATTCCCTCGGCGCCATCGTCTCTCTGGTATTGGCCGGTGCCTTGCCGGAGCGGGTGACGCACCTGGGTTTGATCGACGGTGTGATCCCGCCGACCGCCTCCGGCGAGAACGCCGCCGAACGCCTGGGCATGGCGTTGCAGGCGCAATTGAACCTGCAGGGCAAGCGCAAGCCGGTCTACAGCAACCTTGATCGCGCCGTCGAAGCGCGGATGAAAGGGCTGGTGGCCGTCAGCCGCGAAGCTGCTGAACTGCTGGCCCAGCGCGGGTTGATGCCGGTGCCGGGCGGTTACACCTGGCGAACGGACAGCCGCTTGACCCTGGCATCGCCGATGCGTCTGACCGACGAGCAAGCCATGGCTTTCGTGCGCCGCGTAGGTTGTCCTACTCAACTGGTGGTCGCCGCTGACGGCATGCTGGCGAGACATCCCGAATTGCTTTCCCAGCTACCGTTTACCGTGACGACCCTGCCCGGTGGCCATCATTTGCACTTGAATGACGAGGCGGGCGCGGTCCTTGTTGCAGACTGTTTCAATCGGTTCTTCTCTGCACCTTGACTTGGCGCGGTCAACTGCCGAGGCTGGGCGGATTGAAAGGGAGTCAACCATGAACGATCTCAACACCGATCTTGAAACTGCTGCGACCTCCGATGGCCAGGGCTCAACTATCCGATGAGCGTGCGTAAAGGCTGTATCCGTGCCCTCGGGCTGTGTGTGTTCAGCCCGTTGGTGTTCGCCGCCGATGTGCCGGGTAGCCAGGACTTGCCCGCCGTGGCCCGTCAGGTCGACGCGCAAATCGTCGATTATCGTCCCGCCGAAGAAAAAGAGCGCATCTACCCCATGGGCGCGATCCGCAAGATCAGCGGCCAGTTGCGTTACGAAGCCCAGGCCACCGCGCGCGGCCAGGCCACCGCCATCACCTATGAACTGCCCGCCGAGCACACCTCCAGCGCTGCGTTCACCGCCACGCGCGAAGCGCTGCAGCAGCAGGGCGCGCAGCTGTTGTTCTGGTGCCAGGCCCGTGACTGCGGTGAAAGCAGCCTGTGGGCCAATGAAGTGTTCGGTAATGCCAAGTTGGTCGGCGCCGATGGCCAGCAGGAATACCTGCTGTTGCGTCTGGCCGCCCCGCAGGACAATTCCCTGGTGGCGTTGTACGGCATCACCCGCGGCAATCGCCGGGCTTACCTGCATGTCGAACAGATCGATGCCGACGCCCCGCTCGGGGAACTGCTGCCGACCTCCGCCACGCTGTTGCGCGAACTCAAAAGCACCGGTGAGCTGGATTTCCCGGCTTTGGGTGCAGACCCCGATGCCACCTGGTTGACCCTGATTTCTCGCGGTTTGAACCTCGACACCACCCTGCGTGTCAGTTTGACCGGCCCCCATGCCGAAGCGTGGCGCCAGGCCCTGATTGACAAGGGCGTGCGGGCCGCACGCTTGGAAACCGGTACCGAGCCAGCCAAAGGCCTGCACCTGCATCTGATACGCTGACCGAAACAGGGCGAACGGACCCGCGCCGTTCGCCTAAACTGACTGCCTTCAGCCTTTTCCTAGAGAAACTCCATGCTCAATAACGATCGCCTGCTGGTGCAAATCCTGCTGCTGGTGCTGTTCGGTGCCAGCTTCTGGGTGATGGCGCCGTTCTGGTCGGCGCTGTTCTGGGGGGCGGTGCTGGCGTTTGCCAGTTGGCCGCTGATGGTGTTGCTGACCCGCTGGCTGGGCGGCCGCGAATCCCTGGCCGCTGGCATCCTGACCTTGGGCTGGATGCTGCTGGTGGCGGTGCCGCTGGTATGGCTGGGGTTCAACCTCGCGGACCATGTGCGCGACGCGGTGACGTTGATCAAGGATATTCAGGTCGACGGTTTGCCGGCGGCACCGGCCTGGTTGGGGTCGATTCCCTTTGTCGGAGAACGGCTGGTGGCGATGTGGGACAGCATCGACCAGCAGGGCGCGGCGCTGATGGTCAGCCTCAAGCCGTACCTGGGGCAGGTGGGCAACTGGCTGCTGGCGCGCAGCGCGCAGATCGGCGGCGGCATCCTGGAACTGACCCTCAGCCTGGTGTTCGTGTTCTTTTTCTACCGTGACGGGCCGCGCCTGGCGATGTTCGTCCACCGCCTGCTGGAGCGCTTGATCGGCGAACGTGCCGGTTACTACATCGAACTGGTGGCCGGCACCGTGCAGCGCGTGGTCAATGGCGTGATCGGTACGGCCGCCGCCCAGGCCGTGCTCGCGCTGATCGGCTTCCTGATCGCCGGGGTGCCGGGCGCGCTGGTGCTGGGTATCGTCACGTTCCTGCTCAGCCTGATCCCCATGGGGCCGCCGCTGGTGTGGATTCCGGCCACGGCCTGGCTGGCGTGGAAGGGCGATTACACCTACGCAGTGTTCCTCGGCGTGTGGGGCACGTTCATCATCAGCGGCGTGGACAACGTGCTCAAGCCGTACCTGATCAGCCGTGGCGGCAACCTGCCGCTGGTGATCGTGTTGCTCGGGGTATTCGGCGGCCTGATCGCGTTTGGCTTCATCGGCCTGTTTATCGGCCCGACCTTGCTCGCCGTGGCGTACAGCCTGCTGATGGATTGGAGCGCGACCCAGGCCCAGAGCCGCCGCGAAGACGAACCGCTGTAGCTGATTGACCAAGATTTATGGGGGGGCTGGCGGGCGTTGGCCGTCAGGCGCGGGGCAACCACATCACGGCGGTCAACCCGCCGCCCGGGGTTTCCTCCAGGCTCAACCGCCCGCCCAGGCGTTCCACCGCGTCCTTGGCGATGGTCATGCCCAGGCCCACGCCGCCGGAGTTGCGGTTGCGCGAGCCTTCCAGCCGATAGAACGGTTCGAACACCGCCTCGCGCTTGTCGGCGGCAATCCCGGGGCCGTGGTCAATCACGCGGATGGTCAGGGCCTCGCGGCTGTCCTCCAGTTCCACGCGCGCGCTGCCGGCGTAGCGCAAGGCGTTGTCGATCAGGTTGTTGAGGCATGAACGCAACGCCATCGGCTGCACCTGCAAAGGCGCACAGGTGCCGGCACATTGCACATTGGAACCTTGGTCCTGGGCGTTCTCACTGATCGACTCCACCAGCGCCTGCACATCCAGCCAGTGCCGGCTTTCGCTGGTGCGTTGTTCGTGCAGGTAGCTCAAGGTGGCGTCGAGCATGCCGATCATGTCGTTCAGGTCCTGGCGCATCTGGCCTTGCAGCTTGGCGTCTTCGATCTGCTCCAGGCGCAGCTTGAGGCGCGACAGCGGGGTGCGCAGGTCATGGGAGACCGCGCCGAGCATGCGCGCGCGCTGGCCGACTTGTTCGCGAATACGTTTTTGCATCAGGTTGAAGGTTGACGCGGCCTGCTGGGCTTCGCGGGGGCCCGATTCGTCGAGAGGCGGGCTGTCGAGGTCCAGGCTCAAGCGCTCGGCGGCCTCACTCAGGCGCTGGATCGGCCGGCTCAACAATTTGGCGCCATACCAGGCGGCGATGATCAACGAGAAAAACTGAAACGTCAGCGGCACCACCGGGCCGCCAAACCATGGGCGAGGGCGTTTAGGCAGCGGCCTCATCGTGCCGTCCGGTTGCTCGACGAAGGTGTCCTTGCGCGGTGGCGGAGGCGGGTCATAGTGGTGGAACCAGAAAAATGCCAACGCATGGGCCAGTACAATCGCCAACAGCAACACTCCGAACAAGCGGCCGAACAGCGTGTTGAGGGCGTTGCGCATCAGCCGATATCCCGTGCGTCGAACAGATAGCCTTCACCGCGCACGGTCTTGATCAACTGCGGTGCTTTGGGGTCATCGCCCAGCTTCTGGCGCAGGCGCGAGACCAGCAGGTCAATGCTGCGATCGAAGGCCTCGATGGAACGACCGCGGGCCGCATCCAGCAACTGTTCGCGGCTCAACACCCGGCGCGGCCGCTCGATAAACACCCACAGCAGGCGGAACTCGGCGTTGGACAGCGGCACCACCAGGCCATCGTCGGCCACCAATTGGCGCAACACGCTGTTGAGCCGCCAGTTATCGAAGCGGATATTGGCGCGCTGCTCGGTGCGGTCGTCGCGCACCCGGCGCAGGATGGTCTGGATGCGCGCCACCAATTCACGCGGCTCGAACGGCTTGGACATGTAGTCGTCGGCGCCCAGTTCCAGGCCGATGATGCGGTCGGTGGGTTCGCAGCGGGCGGTGAGCATCAGGATCGGAATGTCCGACTCGGCGCGTAGCCAGCGGCACAGTGACAGGCCGTCTTCGCCCGGCAGCATCAGGTCGAGCACCACCACATCAAAGGTTTCGGCTTGCATCGCCACGCGCATCGCGGTGCCGTCGGTGACGCCGGTGGCGAGAATATTGAAGCGCGCCAGGTAGTCGATCAGCAGTTCGCGGATCGGCACATCGTCGTCGACAATCAGCGCGCGGGTGTTCCAGCGCTTTTCATCGGCGCTCACCGCGTTTTTTTGCTCGTCGTTCAGCGGGACGGAAGTATGCATAGTGCGATCATCTGCCTGGTGGTAGCGGTCAGCATAGGCGCCCAGCCCCATGGCTGGTAGTGCTGGTCGGTGGGTCGTGCGGGCGAGGCTAGCGGTAGGGCGTGTTGAGGGCATGTCGTGAATGTATCTGCTTTGATACAAATAGCCGAAAGGTCCGCCTGAGTGCGCTTGGTCAGTATTTACCGATCATCGGATCCCGCAACGGCGTCGCTTGCGCTACAATCCGCGCCGATTTCGACTTGCCTGAGAGCCCATTCCAATGTCCGTCTGCCAGACTCCTATCATCGTCGCCCTGGATTACCCCACCCGTGACGCCGCACTGAAGCTGGCTGACCAGTTGGACCCGAAGCTGTGTCGGGTCAAGGTCGGCAAGGAACTGTTCACCAGTTGCGCCGCGGACATCGTCGGCACGCTGCGTGACAAAGGTTTCGAGGTGTTCCTCGACCTGAAATTCCACGACATCCCCAACACCACCGCGATGGCGGTCAAGGCTGCCGCCGAAATGGGCGTGTGGATGGTCAATGTACACTGCTCCGGCGGCCTGCGCATGATGGCCGCCTGCCGTGAAGTGTTGGAACAGCGCAGCGGCCCTAAACCCTTGCTGATCGGTGTGACCGTGCTGACCAGCATGGAGCGCGAAGACCTGGCCGCGATCGGCCTGGATATCGAACCTCAGGAGCAAGTGCTGCGCTTGGCGGCCCTGGCGCAAAAAGCCGGCCTCGATGGCCTGGTCTGTTCGGCGCTGGAAGCCCGGGCGCTCAAGACCGCCCACCCGTCGCTGCAATTGGTCACCCCGGGGATTCGCCCGGCGGGCAGCGCCCAGGATGACCAGCGCCGTATCCTCACGCCGCGTCAGGCCCTGGACGCCGGCTCGGACTACCTGGTGATCGGCCGCCCGATCAGCCAGGCGGCGGACCCGGCCAAGGCATTGGCGGCAGTCGTCGCCGAGATCGCCTGATCGATCACCGATCAACCATGTGGGAGGGAGCAAGCCCCCTCCCACATTGACATCTGCTGTGTATCAGCTGACTTTGAGCACCAGCTTGCCGAAGTTCTCCCCGTTGAACAGCTTCATCAGCGTCTCCGGGAACGTCTCCAGTCCCTCCACAATGTCTTCCTTGCTCTTGAGCTTGCCCTGCGCCATCCAGCCGGCCATTTCCTGCCCGGCGGCGGCAAAGTTCGCCGCGTGATCCATCACCACGAAGCCTTCCATGCGTGCGCGATTGACCAGCAATGACAGGTAGTTGGCCGGGCCTTTTACCGCGTCCTTGTTGTTGTACTGGCTGATCGCACCGCAGATCACTACGCGGGCTTTCAACGCCAGGCGGCTGAGCACGGCGTCGAGAATGTCGCCGCCGACGTTATCGAAATACACATCCACGCCCTTGGGGCACTCGCGCTTGAGCGCGGTGGGCAGGTCTTCGTGTTTGTAATCGATGGCGGCGTCGAAGCCCAGTTCATCCACCAGGAATTTGCACTTGTCGGCGCCACCGGCAATGCCCACCACGCGGCAGCCTTTGATCTTGGCGATCTGCCCGGCAATGCTGCCCACCGCCCCGGCCGCGCCGGAGATCACCACGGTTTCGCCGGCCTTGGGTGCGCCGGTCTCGAGCAGGGCGAAGTAGGCGGTCATGCCGGTCATGCCCAGCGCCGACAGGTAGCGCGGCAGGGGCGCAAGCGTGGGGTCGACCTTGTAGAAACCACGCGGCTCGCCGAGGAAGTAATCCTGCACCCCCAGGGCGCCGTTCACGTAGTCCCCGACGGCGAATTTAGGGGTGTTCGAGGCGATCACCTTGCCTACACCCAGCGCCCGCATCACTTCGCCGATGCCGACGGGCGGAATGTAGGATTTGCCCTCATTCATCCAGCCGCGCATGGCCGGGTCGAGGGACAGGTATTCGTTGCGCACCAGCACCTGCCCGTCCTGTGGCGTGCCCACCGGCACTTCCTGGTAGGTGAAGGTCTCCCGCGTGGCCGCGCCGACCGGGCGTTTGGCGAGCAGGAACTGGCGGTTGGTCTGGGCAGTCATGGCAAGGACTCTTGAGAAATGAAGCCTGATTGATAGACCCATACTGGCCTGCGGGCAAGGTCGGCCGAGGGCTGCGAATGCTTGGCGATAGGCTTCGATGATAGTCAGCCGGGCGGTCTTATCATTGTGATTCATGCAGCGCCAACCGGCCTTCTGATAGTGCTGACGCGCCCGTGTCGGGCTTGGCTAGACTCGGCCCACGGCTATTTCTCCCATAGGACATCCCCCATGAGCATGACGTTTTCCGGCCAGGTTGCCCTGGTCACCGGCGCCGCCGCCGGTATTGGCCGCGCCACCGCGCTGGCGTTTGCCGCCGAAGGTTTGAAGGTAGTGGTTGCCGACCTCGACGTAGCGGGCGGCGAAGGCACTGTCGCGCTGATCCGCGAGGCCGGTGGCGAGGCGCAGTTCGTGCGCTGCAACGTCACCCTGGAAGCCGATGTGCAGCAATTGATGGCGCAGACCGTCGCCGCGTATGGCCGCCTGGACTACGCCTTTAACAACGCCGGGATCGAGATCGAGAAAGGCAAGTTGGCGGACGGCACCCTCGATGAGTTCGACGCGATCATGGGCGTCAACGTCAAGGGCGTGTGGTTGTGCATGAAGTACCAATTGCCGTTGCTGCTGGCCCAGGGCGCTGGTGCGATCGTCAACACCGCGTCGGTGGCGGGGCTGGGCGCCGCGCCGAAGATGAGCATCTATGCCGCGTCCAAGCACGCGGTGATCGGCCTGACCAAATCGGCGGCCATCGAGTACGCGAAAAAGAACATCCGCGTCAACGCGGTATGCCCGGCCGTGATCGACACCGACATGTTCCGCCGTGCCTATGAAGCTGACCCGCGCAAAGCCGAATTCGCCGCGGCCATGCACCCGGTCGGGCGCATCGGCAAGGTCGAGGAAATCGCCAGTGCGGTGTTGTACCTGTGCAGTGACGGTGCGGCGTTCACCACCGGCCACGCCCTGGCGGTGGACGGCGGCGCCACCGCGATCTAGGACTCCAAGCCGCACCTCATTCGAAAAAGTTTGAGGTGCTGTGGGGCATTTCCATAGCTGGCAAAACGCCGTGATCCAATGTGTATCAGGAGGTAAATAAGTCAATAAAATCAATACTTTAGTTACTGTTGGCGACCGGTTGGAGCGGGCTTCTGTGCTTAACTGTTTTGGGTTGAATAACAGATAGTTAAGTGAGTGGCTCATGGATTTAGGGATCGATCGACAAGCCCTTGTACCGGTGGTGCAGCAAATCGTCAGCGCGGTGGCGGAATGGATTCGCAAGAGCGGGGTCAGCCCCGGTACACGCTTGCCGTCCATCCGCCAACTGGCCCTCGACAACCTGCTCAGCCAGTCCAGCGTGATCGAGGCATTCGAGCGCATGGAGGCCCAGGGCCTGCTGACCTCGAAGCAGGGCTCCGGGTTTGTGGTGGCGCAGCCGCCAGTGGCTCAGGAACGCCACTGGTATGAAGGCGCGGAGCGAGAGTGGGGCGCTTTCACCGACAGCCCGTTGGGCGAGTTGAAACTCGGCTGCGGTTGGCTGCCGGACGCCTGGCGCGAAAGCGATGACATCAGCTACGCGATCCGCGAAGTCAGCCGCATCGATACCGGCGGCCTGTTCAACTACAGCACGCCACTGGGGCTGCCGGCGCTGCGCGAGCAACTGCTCAAGCGCCTGACCCAGATTCACGTGGCCACCAGCCTCGACCGCATTCTCACCACCCATGGCGCCAGCCATGCCCAGGACCTGCTGATCCGCACCTTGCTCAAGGCCGGCGACACGGTGGTCGTGGAAACCCCCGGTTATGGCAACCTCTTTCGTCAGTTGGCCTTCCACGGCGTCACGCTGCTGGAAGTGCCGCGTACCCAGGGCGGCCCGGACGTCCCGGCGCTGGAAGCCCTGCTGCGTCGCCATCGTCCCAAGTGCCTGTTTATCAACAGCCTGTATCACAACCCCACCGGCACCAGCCTGTGCCGCAAGGTGGCCGAGCGTTTGCTGGCGCTGGCGCACAGCGAAGACTTTCTGATCATCGAAGAAGATGTCTACGCCGACCTGCAACACGCCAGTTGCACGCGGCTCTCGGCGCTGCCCCATGATGACCGGGTGATCTATGTCTCGAGTTTTTCCAAGACCCTCAGCAGTGCCCTGCGCGTCGGCTACCTCAGCGCCAGTTCGCCGATCATTGCGCAATTGGTACACCTCAAGACACTCACCGGCATCGGCACCTCGCGTTTTGCCGAAGCGGTGATGGCCACGTTGCTGGCCAACGGCACCTATCGCAAATGGGTGCAGCGCCTGCGCAAACGCCTGAACGCGCAAATGGCCGCGACCTTGCAGGTGCTGGAGGATGAGGAATGGCAGGTGTTCGCCGTGCCCGCCGGCGGCATGTTTGTCTGGGCGCGGCCTCGCATGGCCGACCGTTCACGCTTGCAGGCGTGTGCGCGGCAACTCGGCGTGTTGATGTCGCCGGGGGCGCTGTTCAGCCCCACGGGTGAACACAGCGAGTGGCAGCGCATCAATGTGGCCTATGCTGCTGATCAGCGGGCCCTGGCGTTGTTCCGCGCCGCGGGGCCTGCCAGATCGACCTCGACCATTCTGAAAACGACGAGTGTGTAGCTTTTTGCCATTATTGTGGCGCCAACGACTTGTGTTCAGGGCCTTGGGGTTGCGAATCTCGCTACTGGGAAACCGGACTTGATGGCATCCGCCATTGCAAGAGGATTCAAGTGCAATGATTTCGGCCGTGCAACGACGTTTCGCCAACCTCGGTATGGCGAAAAAACTGGGTTTGGGCTTCAGCCTGGTGCTGCTGTTGACTGCGTTGGTCGCAGCGATTGGCGTGTGGTCCCTGCAAACCGTTGGCCTGCGTTTCGAGGGCCTCAAGAGCATGTCTTCGCTCAACAGCGGGCTGCTCAAGGTGCGTTTGATCGAGCAGGACTATGCGCTGCACGCCGACCCCAAGTCCGTCGACGCCCTGCATGAGCAAGTCGACGCCTTGGCCGCCCTGGCCGCCAGCCTCAAGGCCGAGTCTGCGACCAACGTGCCGCTGATGACCGAGGTCGAACAGGCCCTGGCGGCTTACCGCAAGGCGTTCGATGAGTTCGTCGAACTGACCCAGACCAAGGACCTGGCACTGGAAATGGCCAGTTGGTCGGTGTCCAGCGTGGCCAATAACCTCGATGTGTTGCAGGCCGGCCTGGCCGACGATGGCGCCTATGGCCTCAAGGAAAGCCAGGGCAAGGAGGGCGCCGAGTTTATCGAGCAGGCGGGGCAGGTCAGCCAGGTTTCGCGGTTGATGCTGCAAGCCATGAACGAGGCCCATGTGCGCCTCGATCAGAGCCGCAAAGGGCAGGAAGACAACGCCGAACAAGGCAAGATCGAACAGGCCGAGCAGGCGCTGGCCCAGGTCGAGTTACTGAAGACCTCGGTCAAGGACGCCGGTTACCAGACGGTGCTCAATGAGGTCGGCGGGCATATCGCTGCGTTCAATGAAAAGCTCGGCGAATACACCGGCCTGCTGGCCCAGGAAAAAGTGGTCTACAAACAATTGCATGATCGCGCCGACCAAGTGGTCGGCCGCGTCGACCAGGCGTATGCCGCCGAAGATCAGTCGATGCAGGCGCAGTTGAAGAAAAGCGCGCTGCTGATTATCGGCTCCTCGGCCCTGGCGCTGTTGATGGGCTTGATTGCGGCCTGGGTGATTACCCGGTTGATCGTCGCGCCGCTGCGCCGGGTGATCGCGGTGGCCCAGCAGATCGCAGCCGGCGATTTGAGTGGGCGCATGGACGTCAGCCGCCGCGATGAAATCGGCCAGTTGATGCAGGCGATGCAACAGATGGGCAGCGGCTTGAGCGATATGGTCAGCAGGCTGCAAGCGGGCATCGAGCAATTGGCCAGTTCGGCGCATTCGCTGTCCAGCGTCACCGAGCAGACCAACATCGAGGTCAGCAGCCAGAAGGAAGAAACCGAGCAGGTCGCCACGGCGATGAACCAGATGACCGCCACGGTCCACGATGTGGCGCGCAACGCCGAAGAGGCCGCACAGGCTGCGCAGACCGCCGATGACAAAGTCGACAGCGGCCAGCAGGTGGTGCGCCAGAGTTTGCAGCGCATCGAACAGCTGGCCACGTCCAGCACCAGCGCGAGCGCCAGCATCGACAGCCTCAGCAGCGAAATCCAGAACATCGGCAGCGTGTTGAGCGTGATCAAAAGCGTGGCCGAACAGACCAACCTGCTGGCGCTCAACGCAGCCATCGAGGCCGCGCGCGCCGGTGAGCAAGGCCGTGGTTTTGCGGTGGTGGCCGATGAGGTGCGGGCGCTGGCCAAGCGCACCCAGCAATCGACCGAGGAGATCGAGCGCCTGGTCGGCACCTTGCGCAGCGCGGCGCAAGCGTCGGTGCAGCAGATCCAGCAGAGCGGCGAGTTGGTGAAGCTGGCCGTCAGCGATGCGCTGGAAACCGAAAGCGCGCTGGGCAGCATTGCGGTCGCGGTGTCATTGATCCAACAAATGAATCAGCAGATTGCGGCGGCGGCCGAGCAACAGAGTTCGGTGGCCGAAGAGATCAACCGCAGCGTCACCAGCATTCGCGCGAGTGCCGATCAATCGGCGTTGAGCATGCAGGGCAATGCCGCGTCGAGTATTGCGCTGGCGCGGTTGGGCGCGGAACTCAAGGGCATGGTGGGGCACTTCCGCCTTTGATCGCCGCCGCCGGGCCGCGATCAAAGGGCCGGGGCGCGATCAGGCGTGGTTGGCGAGGAAGGTCAGCAGCGCTTCATTGACGAAGTCCGGGTTCTCGCGGCTGGAGATATGCCCGGCGTCGGGAATCAGGCTCAGGCCGCAGCCGATCAGGCTGGCCATCTGCTCGGACTCGGCGGGTGGGCGAGGCGTGTCCTGTTCGCCGCACAGCACCAGGGTGGTGTCGGCGTCCAGGCGTGACAACTGCTCCAGCACATCTGCGCGGCTGAAGATCAGCCGACCCAGGGGCACGATGCTGTCCAGCAGGCGCGCCGTGGGGTAGCCCTGCAAGACTTTGCGGAAATCCTGGTACAGCGCCGATGCGCGGTCGATACCCGGGCGGAAAAAGATCGGCGCGACCACATCCAGCAGCGGCTCGGGGATGGCGCCGGCGTCTTCGATCATCTTGAACAGCGAAAAGTAGTGCTGGCGCGTGGCCTCGGGTTCGGCGCCGAGGTAGGTGTCCATCAGCACCAGGCTGTTGACCCGCTCGGGCGCCAGCAGGGCCAGGCGTGCGCCCCACATGCCGCCGACCGACAAACCCACCAGATTGACCTGGGCAATCTGCAACTGGTCGAGCAGTGCCAGGGCCTGGCGCGCCAGGTCGTCCAGGGAGCGCGTGTGCGCCGGCAGCGGCCCGGACTCGCCGTGGCCCCACAGTTCGGGGACGATCACGCGGTATTGCTGCGACAGCGCTTCGATCTGCGGTGCCCACATGGCGCGGTCCCACAGGTAACTCGAACCCAGCAGGACGACCGGGCCGCGGCCCTGGTCAACATAGTGCAGCGGTTGTCCATCAATCACGGCGACAGGCATAGCGGGCCTCTAACTTCACGGAGTGAGGGGGACTTTTGTACGCGAGTCGACGGCGAGGGGATAGATGCTAAATGATGGCATGTGGCGAGGAGCGCTCGCCACATGGGGTGGGGGAGGTCAGTCGTAGATGACTTTTTTCTTCCACTCGGCGTCGGTGTCGGCGACTTTCAGGCCTTCGGTCAGTTCGTTGACTTCATCTTCCGCCGGTTTGCTGTTGGTCAGCACCGTGGAGTTGGCGCGCGCCAATTGACTCTCCAGCAATTGCAGTTGCTCTCTGTAGATCGCCGGCTCAGGCTGTTTGCGCAGGTACTGCACGCCGCGCTCGAAGGCCAGGCGCGCCTGGCCCGGCTGGTTCTGTTGCAGGGCATGCTGGCCAAGGTTGTTGAAGAACTCGATGTGCAGCAGGACCAGGATGTGGCGAATCTCCCTGATCCAGTGCTTGGCTTCATTGGCCGGCAGGAAACCGTCCTGGGCGGCGCGGGTGACCTGACCGTGCAGGGCTTCGAGCAGGAAGCGCACGTCCTTGGCCTTGGCTTCGGTCTGGATCGGGCCGGGCGGGTTGTTGACCGGGATCGATTCGCCCTGGGCCACCAGCGCATTCAGTTCGGCGATCCGCGCCTTGAGCGGTGCGCTGGACTTGTTGAGGTGCAACAAGCGCTGGTTGACGTTGAGTTCCAGGCGGGTCAGCAGCAGCTTGAGTGCCGGAGTCATCAACTGGCCGGGGAAGGTCTCGGTGATTTCACCACAGCGACGCAGCCGGTCATTAAGCTCGATCACGGTGCGTTGCTTTTCCAGTTTGTTGTTTTCCACCACATGGTTCATATAGCCAATGGCGATCAGTATTGCGATCCCGGCTATTACCAGCAGGGTGATCATGAGTGGTGTCACCGGTGCGACCTCTTTATAGGGTTTGCTGTTGAGTGTAGTGACTGAGACATCTGCCGGATAGGACTGTTCGACCAGTTGCCCAGGTAGTTTCTTCTATATACGTAAGCATTCCCTGCGTAGATGCACAATGCCATCAGTTGCTGAGCGAACTATAGCGTCTTGTCGGGCGCCAGAATATAGGCGTCAAGGCGCGGACGCGCAGAATGCCCGCACGGGCCTGGAAAGGGGGGCGAAGTCATTGATTTAAATAAATTTATCCTGGGGGGTTGACGACCTTTCAATCCATCCATAGAATGCGCGCCACTTGCAGCGTAAAGCACACAGCGAAACGCGGCAGGGAGTGAATGTTGTACGTGTGTCCCCTTCGTCTAGTGGCCTAGGACACCGCCCTTTCACGGCGGTAACAGGGGTTCGAGTCCCCTAGGGGACGCCAATGCGGGAATAGCTCAGTTGGTAGAGCACGACCTTGCCAAGGTCGGGGTCGCGAGTTCGAGTCTCGTTTCCCGCTCCAAATTATGATCTACAGAGTTCCGTGGAATTATGTAGGTCTCTGAAATCAGGACCTTAGGGTCCTTTTTTCGTTCCAGCGAGTTCCACTGGAAACCACCGACAGCCACGACTTTTAAGTCCATTTTTAAGTCCATCAATACGGGTGTCACGGTTTCCGGATTGTTGCTGGAGGAGCGAGGCCTGCGCGACAAGTATCTAGTTCTGACCAAGAGTTCAGGAGCTAGAGCATGGCACTCTCGGATCTGGCTGTCCGGCAAGCAAAAGCAACCGGAAAGCCCTACACCCTCGGCGACCTTGATGGGCTGTCCCTGGCGGTGGCGCCTGAAGGCGGAAAGTCGTGGCACTACCGCTACTACTGGGCCGGTAAGCAGAAACGCATGTCGCTGGGCACTTACCCTGAGGTCAGTCTCCGGGAAGCGCGTGCCCTACGCGACGAAGCTCGAGCTCTTTTGGCCAAGGGCATCAACCCCCGAGCACACCGTAAGCAGAAGCGGCAGTCCGTCCGCCTCGCGGACGAGAACACATTCAAGGCCGTGTTTGACAAGTGGGTCGAGCATCGTAGGCTCGTTCTCAAGGAAGGACGGCAGAGCACGCTTTCACAGATCCAGCGCATCTTTGCCAAAGACGTTCTTCCTGTTCTTGGGAAGCGGTCAATCTATGAGATCCAGCGCCCCGACCTGTTGGAAGTCGTTGCAAGGATCGAGCGTAGAAAGGCGCTCACTACCGCCGAAAAGGTCCGTACCTGGTTCCGGCAGATGTTCCGTTACGCACTGATCATCGTCCCTGGGTTACCGCTGAACCCAGCGTTCGATCTGGATGTCGTCGCGTTGCCTCAGCCGCCTGTGCGTCACAATCCATTTCTGCGCATGCCTGAACTTCCGGTCATGCTCCAGATACTACGCAAGTATCCCGGTAAGCTGCAGACCCAGCTTGGCCTTCGGTTGCTACTTTTGACAGGGGTTCGCACTGGGGAGTTGCGACTGGCGACGCCGGATCAGTTTCGCCTTGATAAGGGCCTCTGGATCATCCCCCCTGAAGTGGTAAAACAGCTGCAGCTTGAACTGCGCAAGGAAGGCAAGCGTTCCGGTGATATCCCGCCCTACATCGTGCCGCTCTCTGTGCAGGCGATGGAGGTCGTTCGCCACCTGCTCGATCAAGTGAAGCCGGCGCAGCGATACCTGTTTACTCACTACAGTGATCTGAAAAAGCGCATCAGCGAAAACACACTCAACGCCGCGCTGAAACGGATCGGGTACAAGGATCAACTGACAGGTCATGGCATCAGGGGGACCATTTCCACCGCTCTCAACGAAATTGGCTACCCTAAGGCCTGGGTCGATGCGCAGCTCTCGCACTCTGATCCTGACAAAGTGAGCTCGGCGTACAACCATGCCGAATACGTGGAGCAACGGCGGCGCATGATGCAGGACTGGGCCGACCGGCTGAACCTGTTCGAGCAAAACCAGATCGAGTCAGCCAGCATGCACCTCACGGTTCATCTAGAAAGTGTTCCGCAATTGGCGGATGGTATTGACGAAGTGATCCCGGCAATGACGCCTGCGCCCATCCTGCTGGTGACGAAGTCAGGGAGCACGATGCCAACTCTGCCAGCGACTGTTCAGCGCATATCGGCTGTTTCGGGACCAATGCCTGAGTTTTCGGATATTCAGCGTGAGCGGCTGGAAATGCTGGAGATGTTCAATGCCCCGCATAACCTGCCGGCTGCGGTGTTCGCTGAGATGGCCGGTAAATCACGCCGGAGGATCAGTTACGAGATTCAGGCCAGAAAAGTGCTTGCGCTGAGCCTGGGTAACCAGGGGCAGCGCGTTCCAGATTGGCACCTAGATCCCCTGAAACATAGGTTGGTGCAGGCTGTTCTGAAGCATTCGCAGGACGCTGATTCCTGGGAGATTTACCGAGCATTACTGAATCCTCACCGAATGCTGGAAGACCGCACGCCGATCGGGGCCGTTACGTCAGCGAATTTCCATGAGGCTGTCATGGCTGCGTGTTTTACCTTGAAGAGTGGCGAGAGCTCCTCTCCTCAACGAGCATAGAAAAGGATCGGTCACGAGTTCCGGGCCTTAAGGGAATGGCTGGGAAACTAAATGCAGAACCCGTGGCTTCTTAGCTGAAATTTGTAATCGAAACGATATCGTGGCTGAGAATCTCGACATTTAATCGTTAGCTTGCTATCATAATTATACATTCCGCCATGTTGAGATGCTTGAGAAATTAGAAGCCCTGACGGCCATGAACCGTCAGGGCTTTACTTTGTCAGCTAAATGCTCAACTGGAAGATGGCCTCGGAGCAGAGGGTGGATGTCCAGTGAAATCCATAAGTTAATGGCATGGGGTGCTAGGGGTAGAGTGTTCGAATCACTCCGTACCGACCATATTTTTCAATGACTTAGCCCAATCTTCATCGGTTGGGTGCTTTTTCATGATGCACCAGGCATGGCGCGTTGCGCGCAAGCGCAACCAGCTTGGCTGGCGCAATAGCCCTGCTGTTCGGAGCGCTGATGCCATTGCCGGATCGGCTGACCGCGCGACTGCTGAGCAAAACCGTCAAGGGCAAGGTGTGTCAGATCCTGACGTCGATGGCCGATCCGCTGCGCTTTCCATCCGACGAAATCGTCGATCTGTACAGCCAGCGATGGGAGATTGAACTCGGATTTCGGGAGATGAAACAGACGCTGCTCAACAGCAGTTATACGCTGCGCAGCAAGACGCCAGAGATGATCGAGCAAGAGTTGTGGGGCGTGTTGTTGGGCTACAACTTGTTGCGCTATCAGATGGTGGAAATGAGTCGCCACTGTCCTGGCATTTACCCGTGCGAAATGAGCTTTACCGCCTGCACTTGGGCGATTCTCGGGTTTATCAACAGCGTCTCCGCCGACCGTTCCGGGAACATTCCCAAGTATTTGGCCGAGCTTCATGCTTCAGCGCCGCACTACGTGCTGCCGCATCGACGTGAGGAGCGCGTTTATCCTCGGGCGATTCGGCTGAAATCACCGAAGTATCCGATCAGAAATAAAAATGCCAGTCAGCTTAACTGACTGGCATTAGGCACACGGGTGCCGTCTTTAGACACAGCGAAATACTGCTCGACGACCTCATTGCTGGAATCAAAAAACGTCGGCATGGTTTTCAGCGCTTCTGGCGACTTTCCGATCTCGGCCAGAAACAATGTGGTAGGCGTCAGGTAGTCGGCAGAAGCCAGCCAGAGTTCATGGCTGTACGCGGGGGCTCCGTCGTTCATCGGCCCACTGAGCAATGGACCCAGGGCCCAGTAGACTCTGGGCAACACGGCACCTGCAAGGCAGGCGATGCTCAGTTGGAACAAGCCTCTGAATGGTTGGGCTCAATGTTCGAACAATTTGCCTTCGAACATCAGCAACCCGGGCCATTGCTTGCGGGCCTGCGGCGAAGTGCTCAGCGAAACAATCGCATCCTGGCGCCCCAAACGCTGGATCACCTCGTACTGCGAGCCTTTTTTCAGCGGCATCAGCCAGTGGCGTTCGACGCCTGCTTGCTGCCATTGATGCAATAAACCTAACGAGTAAAAACCACGATCAAACAGCGTCAGCGAGTGATCGGGGGTGGTTTCGATCAGTTGCTCGGCCAGTTTCATTTCGTTGCTGCGGTAGCCGTCAAACGCACTTCCAATCAGCAAATGGCTGGTCAACTCCATTTGGCAGACCATGCGCACCTGAGGAAAACCGGTGTCGCCATGCTGGTTGCTGGCGGAGTCATAGCGCGCCCGATTTTCCGGCGTGTCGGGCGTGCGCCAGACAACGCCATCGACGCCCAACAAACGCAGACCGGCCCAAGTCGGATGGCCGGCCGCCTCATGCCAACTTTTCTGGGTCAAATCGAAGACTTGTCGTACAGCTTCGCTGCCCAATCTCTGACGGGCCTGAACTACGGCGCTGGGGGCCACCAACGGGCGCTGGCCCGGCAACATGATGTTCATGCGACTGACCACATCCCAGGCAGACATGCGCCGGAAGAACGCCATGGAAATCACGCACCAGAGCATCATTTCCAGCGGCAAACGACGCTTGCGCAGCGTCGCCACACCCGCTTGTTCAAGCGCCTGTTCGACCAAAGAAGGATCGATCAAGGCATCCAATCCCTCGATGGCGTTGGGGGTAGAGGCGATGTTGTGGGTCAGTTCCAGTGCCCGAGCGAGACGCATAAAAAAATCCGATGCCAGTGTAGGCATCGGATTTTGATTTTTTGCGGCCAAAGGTCAAGCGAGAAGGCTTAACTGATCGGCATTACCCCTAGGGGCGCCCTTTCTTACGACTGCGCCGAATCAACCTTTCACGGTCTTCGGCGCCTTGCCTTCCTTCATCTGCTGCAACAACGGCGCGCACTGATTGGGCACGTCGCCGCTCGGCGCGACCAGTGCCAGCAACCCGGCAGCCGGGCCGGCGATCACGCCCAGCGCGACCATGCCGGCGCCACGCAGTGCCAGGGGGATGGCTTTCACGCCGGCATTCGGTTTGATGAACGGACCGTTCACATACAGTGGTGAGCGCAGCGAGAACAGGCGGAAGCCTTTCGATTCCGGGGTGATGGTCAGGTCGAGCTGCTCCGAGGCCATGTTCGCCGTGCCATCGATATAGACGATGGCGTTCTCGGTATCGAACACAAACAAGCGCGTGGTCGCGAGCCCGGTCTTGATGCCGAAGTCGGCCGCCGCGCAGTTGATCTTCACTTCCTTGTCGCCAAACAGGCGCCCGACGACGTAGTTGCCTACGTTGAGCCCGACGATTTCCATCAGGCCCCGGCTGATGGCGCCGTCGTTGATCAGCATCTTCAGGTCACCGTTGGCCGAGCCCAGCAACGCCGCCACCGAGTTACCACGCCCGGCAATATCGGCATCGCCGTTGAGTTCGCCAAAGCTGGTTTTCATCGGCTCGAAGGTCGGGAACAACTGTTTGAGCTTGAAGTTGCGCGCGGTCAATTTGGCGCGGCCTTCCATCGGCGTGATGCGCCCGTTCAGGCGGATCTGTGCATCGAGCTTGCCGCCGGCCACGCCGAACCGCAGGGGTTGCAGGCTCAGTTCGCCATCCGTCAGCACCAAGTGCGTATAGAGATCGGTGAAGGGCAAGTCGGTGCTGTGGACGATGCGTTTGCCGGTGAATTCCACGTCGGCATCCATGTCACGCCAGCGCTCGGTGCGGAACGCTTCCACCGGCAGCACTTTGGTCGCCGGTTGCTTGCTCATCCCGCCACGGGCTTTTTGCTTGGCGTTGGAGTCGGCACCGATCAAGGGCGCAAGGTCAGCCATCAGCAGTTGGTTGGACACCAGCGTGCCGCTGAGTTTGGGCCGCGGCTGGCTGGCGACGTAGGCCAGGTTGCCGTGGATGTCGCTGTCGCCGATCTTGCCGTTGAAGTTGTCGTAGCGGAACGTCGCGCCGCTGGCTTGATGCAGTTGCGCGATCAGGCGCCCATCGGTGGAATAGGCCGGCGAGTCCGGCAGGGTGACGCCGGTCAGCGGGTACAGGTTGCCCAGGCTGGCGCCGGCGAGTTTCAGGCGCAGGTCCAGGGCACCGAGGTTGAGCGGGTCGGTCAGGGTGCCGGCCACGGCGATGCGGGTGTCGGCGACGCTCACCTGGGCTTGCAGCGGAAACGGCTTGGCCGCGTCCTGCAAGGCGAGCAGGCCGCCGATCTTGCCGCTGCCGTCGAGTGTCTGCCCGTGGTAACGGCCTTTGACCTTGAGGCCGAACGCATAGTCCTGGGGGGCCGCGCCTTTTTCCAAGACCTTTTTGGCATCCGCATCGCCGACGATTTCGCCAAACGGAATGGGTTTGCCCAGCGGGTCGATGATCACGTCCAGTTGGGTTTTGAGGGTCTGGTCGTCGAGGGTCACGTGACCCTTGTCGAAGCCGATGGCACCGATGTCCACCACCCAGGCGGAGGGTTCGGCGTTAGGGTCCTTGGGATCGAATGTGAACACCCAGTTGGCGCGCCCATCGGCCAGGCGCTGCAACTCGGCGCTCGGTTCGACGAGGTCGATACGCGGGATCACCACGCGTTGCACCAGCAAGGCCAATGGCGAGATACGCAGCTCCACACGCTTGAGCGTGACCATCTGCGGGGTTTTCGACCAGTCGGGGTTGCCCAGGCTCAGGTCTTCGGCAATGACATGGGGCCAGGGCACCCAGGCACGCCAGCCGCCCTCGTCCAGTTCACGGCGCCACACCACCGCCAGGTTGCCATTGATGGCGAACGGACGATGCAGTTCTTCGGAAACCTTGGCATTGAGCGGCGGTTTGATGCGGTTCCAGTCGAAGAACAGCAAAAACAACACCACCACGGCGATTGATAGAACGATGCTGGCGCAGCACCAAGCGACGATTTTACGAGTGCGCGTCATTGCACAGAGCTCCTGAATACGACTGGCTGAGTCACAGCCCTTGAGACAGCTTATACAGCTAGGACTGGCAAACCCTCCCGGGGTTTAACCCAATCAACGTTTTGCCGGAAAAAATCCATTTTTCTGACCACTTCGACAGATTTATCCCACGCCAGCGCACCATTGTTACCCAAGCGCGTGTCGAAAATACCCAGCACGGTGCAAAACCGCGGGCTTGAGAGGCTCGACTTAGAGCCTCCCATGGGAACAATCAATTCCGTTGATTATTACCATTGGGTTTATGAACTTTTATATCGACTTATCGAGAGTAGCATTAGCCCCGTACCCACTTAATCGCCCTCCCAAGGAGCAACCCATCATGAAACGCCAAGTACTCGCTACCGTGCTGCTGTCCGTCCTGGCATCCAGTGCCTTTGCCCTGCCGGCCGCTGAACAAGCGATCCCACAAGCCAAAGCCGATGCCGTTCAATTCAGCCAAACCCTCGCCCGTAGCGGGTCGCAAGAACAAGAGAACCGTGACTACGCCAAAGGCGCCGTTGCTGAAAATGGTTCGGAACAAGCCAACAAACGCGCTTACACCGAAGGCGTGACCGAAAACGGCCACAACCGCCTGGAAGAAAAAGGCCTGGTTGAAGGTGGTGCTGAACACGCCAACAAACGTGCCTATACAGAAGGTGTTGCTGAAGGCGGTGCCGACCGTCTGCAAGACCTGCATCAAGCTCAGAGCTAAGCCTGTGGTGGCCCGGAAAAAAGCCCGATCCCTGGATCGGGCTTTTGACTTTCTGCACAACGTGTCACGTATCCACGCCGCAATGCCCTGCCAAGTTCGACGTCTATGAAGCGGTTTTGCTAGAGTGCGTCGCTGTACTTGCCGACAAAGCCCGCCCGCCATGCTGCCCCGTGCCGAACAGAAGCAACAGACCCGCCTCGCCCTGATGGACGCTGCCCGCCATCTGATGGAGTGTGGCCGCGGGTTCGGCAGCCTGAGCCTGCGGGAAGTGGCCAAGACAGCCGGGATCGTGCCCACCGGGTTCTATCGTCACTTTGCCGACATGGACCAACTGGGCCTGGTGCTGGTCAGCGAAGTCGGCCAGACCTTCCGTGCCACGATCCGCCTGGTGCGCCACAACGAATTCATGATGGGCGGCATTATCGATGCATCCGTGCGGATCTTCCTCGATGTGGTCGCGGCCAATCGCTCGCAATTCCTGTTCCTGGCCCGCGAACAGTACGGTGGCTGCCTGGCTGTGCGCCAAGCCATCGGCGCGCTGCGCGAAGACATCACCAGTGACCTGGCCGCCGACCTGACCCTGATGCCCAAGCTCCAGCACCTGGACGCCGACGGCCTGCACGTGATGGCCGACCTGATCGTCAAAAGTGTGTTCGCCACCCTGCCCGACATCATCGACCCGCCCGCCCACGCGCTGCCCGCCCACCTCACGCCCCAGGCGAAAATCACCCAACAGTTGCGCTTCATCTTCATTGGCCTTAAGCACTGGCAGGGCCTCGGCAGCACCGAGTAAGCCGTCAACCCGCCGTGTGGAAACGCTTGGCGCCGGTGTAGTTCTTGTTCCAGTAGTTGTTGCTCAGCGAATCGATCCGCACATTCTTGCCGGCCCGCGGCGAATGAATGAATTTCCCTTCGCCGATATACAGCCCCACATGGCTGACCTGACCGCGCCCGTTGCCTTTGAAAAACACCGCGTCCCCCGGCTTGAGCTCGTTGCGCTTGACGGTCGCAGCCGTTGAACGGTGCATCGCCGCCGTCGTGCGCGGGATGTGAATGTTGGCTTCGGTCTTGAACAGGTAGACCAGGAAACTACTGCAATCAAACCCTTGCTCGGCCGAGGTGCCCCCCCATTTGTACGGGGTGCCCAGCAGGGCATGGGCGCGGTCGACCACATTCGCCACCGAAGACGTTGGAACACCAGGCAGCGAAGAGCCGAATGTCGATTGGGGTTTCAGGTTGGCCGAGGCCGATGAGATGACGCAGGAAAGACTGAAAAGGATTAAAAAGAAAAGTGACTTGAACATTGATGAATCGCCGTGGTGTTAAGACGGCGCAAATCCTAAAGAAACAGCGCGTAACTTTTTGAACGCGGAATCCGGATGCTGCGTAGGAGAAATCTGAAAAAACACCAGTGCGAATTAGATGAGAGAAATTTCATGCAAAACCGCACACCACATCCACACACAACGCCCCCATCCAGTGCTACACCTCCAGACTCGCA
Source organism: Pseudomonas veronii (assembly GCF_001439695.1). Lineage (GTDB taxonomy): Bacteria > Pseudomonadota > Gammaproteobacteria > Pseudomonadales > Pseudomonadaceae > Aquipseudomonas > Aquipseudomonas veronii. Next base: position 303,365 of record NZ_JYLL01000001.1, on the reverse strand, counting down.
CCAAATTGAGGCATAAAGGCACTGACTGACGCCCTATTCGGTGGCATCGCTGCGCTCGCCTTCAGGGAATTCCTACTCCTGCGCGGGATTGGCAAGCCCCTTGCTCTAGCTCTCTTATCGCTCATAGCTGGAAGCCTTCTGATGCTGGTGATCCACCGCCGAATCGCCCCGCAAGCCCTCTGGGCCGCCGAGTTGCTGCTGAACTTCGAAGCACGCAGCAAAAGCCGCCTGCGCTGTTTCAGTGCCGACGGCGAAGACGTCGGCCTGTTCCTGGAGCGTGGCCAGCCGCCGCTGCACGATGGCGAGTTCCTACAGGCTGAAGACGGACGTGTAGTACGTGTCTGCGCGCGCCCTGAACAACTGCTGCACGTCACCTGTCGCAATGCATTTGAACTGACCCGCGCCGCGTATCACCTGGGCAATCGCCACGTGGCCTTGCAAGTAGGCGACGGCTGGTTGCGCCTGCTGGATGATTACGTGCTCAAGGCCATGCTTGAACAGCTGGGCGCGCGGACCGAAACCCTCGAAGCGCCATTCCAGCCGGAACACGGGGCCTACGGCGGCGGTCACCACCATTCACGCCATGGCGATGAAGATTTCAACTACCCGCCGAAGCTGCATCAGTTCGGCGTGCGTTTATGAACCCAGCCTGGGCGCTGCTGCGTCTGGCCAGTCCGCAATTGCCGATTGGCGGCTACAGCTATTCCCAGGGCCTGGAAATGGCCGTGGAGAATGGCCGCGTCTTTGACGCGGCCGGCGCCCGCCGCTGGATCAGCGACCAGTTGCTGCTCAACCTCGCCCGCTTCGAAGCGCCGCTGTTGCTCGCGCATTGCCGCGCCGCCGTGACCGGCGATTGGTCGCAGCTGGCGCAACTGTGCGAGGAACACCGCGCCAGTCGCGAGACCCGCGAGCTGTATCAGGAGAGCCGGCAGATGGGGTACTCCCTGCAGCAACTGCTCAACGGCCTGCCGGAACTGGACGACGCGGCCCGTGATTTTCTCGCACAACACGCCGAGCCGCATCTGGCGCTGGGCTGGGCCCTGGCCGCACGCGCCTGGGGCATCAGCCCCGACGACGCCCTCGCCGCCTGGCTGTGGAGCTGGCTGGAAAACCAGCTGGCCGTGCTGATGAAAACCCTGCCGCTCGGCCAGCAGGCCGCCCAACGCCTGACCAGTGAACTGCTGCCCCTGCTGCAACACGCCCAGCAGGACGCCAGCCACATCGACCCCAACCATTTCGGCAGCGCCGCGTTCGGCCTGTCCCTGGCGTGCATGGCCCACGAGCGCCAGTACAGCCGCCTGTTCCGTTCCTAGGAGAAGCACATGAACACACAACCTCTGCGTGTCGGCATCGGCGGCCCGGTGGGCTCCGGCAAGACCGCCCTGACCCTGGCCCTGTGCCTGGCCTTGCGTGATCGCTACAACCTGGCGGTGGTCACCAACGACATCTATACCCGCGAAGATGCCGACTTCCTGGTGCGCAACCAGGCCCTGGCGCCCGAGCGCATCATCGGTGTGGAAACCGGCGGCTGCCCGCACACGGCGATCCGTGAAGACGCCTCGATCAACCTGGAAGCGGTGGACCAACTCAACCGGCGCTTTCCCGGCCTGGACCTGATCCTGGTGGAGTCGGGCGGCGATAACCTGTCGGCGACGTTCAGCCCGGAACTGTCGGACCTGACCATCTATGTGATCGATGTGTCCGCCGGCGATAAACTGCCGCGCAAGGGCGGTCCCGGCATCTGCAAATCCGACCTGCTGGTGATCAACAAGATCGACCTGGCGCCCTTGGTCGGCGCCTCGCTGGAACTGATGAACAGCGACACCCAACGCATGCGCAACGGTAAACCCTTTGTGTTCAGCAACCAGAAAACCGGCGTCGGCCTGGATGAGATCGTCGCCTTCATCGAACGCCAGGGCCTGCTGACTGCGGCCTGATCACCCCATAAGGAACCTGTCCATGCGCCTGAAAAAACTCTTCGCTGCCGCCGCCCTGCTGCTCGCACCCGCCTTGGCCTTCGCCCACCCGGGTCACGGCGACAACGGCCTGGTGGCGGGTATCAGCCATCCATTGGGCGGTCTCGACCATTTGCTGGCCATGCTGGCGGTCGGCTTGTGGGCCGCCCAGCAAAAAGGCGCGGCGCGTTGGGCGCTGCCCTGTACCTTCGTGGCCACCCTGTTGCTCGGCGGCCTGTTGGGCTTTGAAGGCCTGGCGTTGCCGGCGCTGGAAAGCGGGATTGCCGCGTCGGTGCTGGCCCTGGGCCTGGCGGTGGCGCTGGCGGTGCGCCCGCCGTTGTTCATGGCGCTGGGGGCGACGGCCTTGTTCGCGCTGTTCCACGGCGTGGCCCATGGCTTGGAGCTGCCGGACATGTCCAGCCCTTGGGCGTATGCCGCCGGATTTGTCGGCGCCACCGCTGCGTTGCACGCTGCCGGTTATGCCGTGGTGCGCTGGCTGCCGACTGCGGCGGCGCCGTTGGTGCGGGTTGCCGGGGCGGCTTCGGCGGCGACCGGGGTTTGGTTGCTGGCTGGCTGATTTGCGGCGCGATTAAGCGCCTCATCGGTGGCGCAGACACCACTGATCCCAAGCCTGCTACCATGCGCGCCTACACCCCTGCCGTGACGACGCCAGCCGATGCCCATCGCTCCAAGCTCCGCCCTTCAGCCTTCCTTGAATGCCGTGCTCACGCACTTCCATGACCTGATCGTGCCGCTCTGGCAGGGCCCGGGCTGGAACGCCGAGCTGGCGCTGCCCTACGAGGCGCTGGACGCCGACCACCGGCCGCTGCCGCCGCAACGCTACCGCGCCATGGCCTGTGCCCGGCAGTTGTACCTGTTCGCCAGCCTGATCGGCGAACCCGGCGCAGCCTTTGCCGAAGAACGCGCCGCCGTGTTGTTCCGCTCGCTGCAACGGCATTTCCACGACGCCGAGCACGGCGGCTGGTTCTACAGCATCGACCCCGCCGGCCAGCCGCTGGACAAGCGCAAGGATCTGTACACCCACGCGTTCATCATCTTCGCCTGCGCCCATTACTGGGCCAAGGTACGCGAACCGCTGGTGGAGTCGGTGTTGAATGCGGCGCTGGAAGTGGTCGCCCAACGTTTCGCCAGCGGCGATGGCCTGTACGAGGCGGTGCTGGAGCGTAATTGGTCGTCCCTCAAGTCCGGCCCATTGCAAAACCCGCTGATGCACCTGGCGGAAGGCTTCCTCGCCACCCTGGCGGTGCGTGAAGACGCCGCGGTGCAAACCGCATTGCTGGCCTTGGCGACGGCCATGCAGCAGCGTTTCATCGAGCGCCAGCACGGCGTGATGATGGAAAAACCGCTGGGCGCTGTGGATAACTGGTTTGAGCCGGGGCACCAGTTCGAGTGGTTCTTCTTGCTTGAGTCTTCCGACGTGCTGCGCGGCACGCCGCTGCATGCTTCGCTGACGCGGGCCTTTGCCTATGCCGAGCAAACGGGTGTGGATAACCGGACCGGCGCGGTCAGCGGCATGCTTGCCCTGGACGGCAGCGTGCGCGACGGCACCCAACGCATCTGGGCCCAGGCGGAATACCTGCGCGCACTGACCTTGCGGCCGGGCAGCGAAGCCGTGCTGCAGCGCCAGTTGCTCGCGTTGCAGCAGCACTTCCTGCATGCCAAGGGCTGGAATGAATGCCTGGATGCCCAGGGCAGCGTGAGCCGACGGGATATGCCGTCGACCACGCCGTATCATCTGGCGACCTGTTATCAGGGGTTGGTCAAGGTTCTCGGCTGACCTCAGGGCCTCATCGGGGGCAAGCCCCCTCCCACCTTTGAAGGTGGTTCACAGATATTGATGTGTGAACCCAATTCAGTGTGGGAGGGGCGGTGCGACGATTCGACTTGCCCCCGATGCAGGCGACTCGGTCTAACGCCTTACTTGGCCCCACGCTCAATCGCAAACCCGGCCCAGCTCTGGCTCACCGGCATCAGCTCAAGACGGTTGATGTTGACGTGCGCCGGGGTGTTGAGCACCCAGAAGATGGTGTCGGCGATGTCCTGCGGCTGGATCGGCTCGGCGCCGGCATAGGTGGCGTCGTAGCGCGCCTGGTCGCCGCCGAAGCGCACCAGGGAGAACTCGCTTTCACACAGCCCTGGCTCGATGTTGGTCACACGCACGCCGGTGCCTTGCAGGTCGCAGCGCAGGTTCAGCGAGAATTGCTTCACGAACGCTTTGGAGCCGCCATACACGTGGCTGCCCGGGTACGGGTAGCTGCCGGCGATGGAGCCCAGGTTGATGATCCCGGCACCGCGGCCATAGGCGATCAGGCGCGGCAACAGCAGGTGGGTGGTGGTCAGCAGGCCCTTGATGTTGGTGTCGACCATGGTTTCCCAGTCGTCGAGGTTGCACTTGGGCGCGGGATCGGTGCCCACGGCCAGTCCGGCGTTGTTGATCAGCCCGCGCAGCTTGGCGAACGCGGGCGGCAGGCCGGTAATCGCCGCTTCCATGCCTTGGCGGTCGCGCACGTCCACCACCAGGCCGTGTACTTCGGTCTGCTTGGAAAGCTCTTCGACCAGCGCGTTCAGACGCTCGGCACGACGACCGGTGAGCACCAGTTTCCAGCCAGCTTCGGCAAACCGACGGGCGCAGGCTTCGCCGAAACCTGAAGTTGCGCCAGTAATAAACAGCGTGTTGGACATGGTGTTCTCCTTGCGGGCATCGGAAAAAATAAGCCAGCAGAATGCCCTTACACCGTCGTCGCGGCAACCGCTATGCACATCACGCCATGCACGCCTGATCAGTTTTTAACCAAACCACGCAAAGCCTTACACACCGTGGCCTGCAGCCATATGCGCGCAGGTTATCCACAATTGCGCCCACAGTCTTTGGGGGCAAGTGCAAAAAGCCCAGAGCCGCTGTGTACAAGGCTTTCAGGCGGTTTTGCAAAGTTTTTTGCTTGACCTGGACGAGGCGGTATGTAGGCCCATGCACGAGAGGAAAAACCGAACGATGGCTCCAGGCCAGTCATTCCGGCCTCTGCGGGCGTCTTTCCAGAGTTTAACCACAGACTTATCCACAGGTTGGACAGACATAATCCGGTCATATACCTGTGTCTTTAAACAGGTTGACAAACCCCTCGGCAGGTCGCCAAAAAGCCACTGATCAAAAAACAACCATCACGCTGCAGGCCACGTAATCAAAGGCTTTCAGCCAGCTACTCCCACGTTACCCACAGCCGGTTCCACAGCGGATGGGGACAAGTCAAAACTGTGACAAAACAGCGATTTGCGGCGGCTATCTGTCGCGCTTTGGAAGGTGGCCGGATTTGTTTTCCACAATTTGGGATCGCACTTGTGAACACCACAAAAACAAATGTGGGAGGGGGCTTGCCCCCGATGGCGGTGGGTCAGTATCAGGTGTTCTGACTGATACACCGCCATCGGGGGCAAGCCCCCTCCCACAGGGGGACTGCGTTGTGATTTAGGTCAGTGGCCGCCGAGGTAGGCGTTGCGCACTTCCTCGTTCACCAGCAGCTCCTTGCCGGTGCCTGTCAGGCGAATCTCGCCGTTGACCATCACATACGCCCGGTCTGACAGACGCAGCGCATGGTTGGCGTTCTGCTCCACCAGGAAGATGGTCATCCCGGTGGCCGCCAGTTCGCGCAGGGTGGAAAAGATCTGCTTCACCACAATCGGCGCCAGGCCCAGGCTCGGTTCGTCGAGCAACAACAACTTGGGCCGGCTCATCAGTGCGCGGGCGATGGCGAGCATTTGCTGCTCGCCACCGGACATGGTCATCGCCCGTTGGTTACGCCGCTCTTTGAGCCGTGGGAACAGCTCGAACATGCGCTGCATATCTTCCTGGGCGAACTTGTCACCGATGGGGATGGTGCCCATCAGCAGGTTTTCCTCGACGGTCATGTCGGGGAACACCCGCCGCCCTTCCGGCGACTGCGCAATGCCGTTGGACGCGATGTAGTGGGACGACTTGTGGGTGATGTCGACGCCGTTGTAGAGGATCTGCCCCGACTCCGCCCGTGGCTGGCCGAAGATCGACATCAGCAGCGTGGATTTCCCCGCGCCGTTGGAGCCGATCAGGCTGACCGTTTCGCCTTCGTTGATGTGCAGCGAGACTTTCTTCAGCGCCTGGATCGGCCCGTAGAACACGTCCAGGTCCTTCATTTCGAGGATAGGCCCGTTCATACAAGCTCCTCTTCATCCGCGCCCAGGTAGGCCGCGATCACTTTCGGGTCGTTGCGGATCGCATCCGGCCCGCCCTCGGCAATCACGTTGCCGTGGTCGAGCACCACGATGTGGTCGGAAATACTCATCACCATGCCCATGTCGTGTTCGATCAGCACCACTGTGAGGTCGTGTTCGTCGCGCAGCAGGCGAATCATCGCGCTGAGGGCTTCGGTTTCCTGGGGGTTGAGGCCCGCAGCCGGTTCGTCGAGACAGATGATCTGCGGCCGGGTACACATGGCGCGGGCGATTTCCAGGCGGCGCTGCTGGCCGTAGGAAAGCTCACCGGCCAGGCGGTTGGCGCAGTCCACCAGGTCGACCACTTCCAGCCAGTAGAAGGCGTGGTCGAGGGCGTCGCTTTCAGCCTTGCGGTAGCCCTTGGTGTTGAGGATGCCCGCGAGCATGTTGCGGTTGACCCACATGTGCTGGGCGACCAGCAGGTTTTCCAGCACCGACATTTCCTTGAACAGGCGAATGTTCTGGAAGGTCCGCGCCAGGCCGGCGCGGTTCACCAGGTGGGTGCCGCCGAACATCTTGTAGTACACGCGGCTGAAGAAGCTTTTCGGCGACACGAAGTCGATGGCCTCGAAGCGCTCGCCGAGCAGTTGGATCACGTTGGTCTGCTTGCCGCGCACGTTGAGTTCGATCTTGCCGCCACTGGCTTTGTAGAAGCCGGTGAGGCAGTTGAACACCGTGGTCTTGCCGGCGCCGTTGGGGCCGATCAGGGCGAAGATCGAGTTGCGTTCGACCTTGAGGCTCACGTCGCTCAAGGCCTTGATGCCACCGAAGTGCATCATCAGATGTTCCACGGACAGGACGACTTCCTTGCTCATGGCGCCACTCCTTTACGTGGGGTCACACCGGTACGGCTGATCCGGATCAGGCCGCGTGGCCGCCAGATCATCATCACCACCATCAACACGCCAAACAGCAGCACGCGGTACTCAGAGAAGCTGCGCAGCAGTTCCGGCGCGACGGTCAACACGAACGCCGCGATCACCACGCCCACCGTCGAGCCCATGCCGCCCAACACCACGATGGCCAGGATCAGCGCCGACTCGAAGAAGGTGAACGACGACGGGTTGACGAAGCCTTGGTAACTGGCGAAGAACACCCCGGCCAGACCGGCCGTGGAGGCGCCGATGGTGAACGCCGAGAGCTTGACCAGCACGTGGTTCAGGCCCATGGAGCGACAGGCGATTTCATCTTCGCGCAAGGCTTCCCAGGCGCGGCCGACCGGCATGCGGGTCAGGCGATGCTTGATGTACAGCACGGCCAGCACCACCAGGAACAGCACGATGTAGATGAACATGAACTTGATGTTGGGGTTGTAATCGAGGCCGAAGAACTCATGGAACGGAATCCCGCCGTCCTTCGCTTTGCGCCCGAATTCCAGGCCGAGGAAGGTCGGCGAAGGCACCGGCATGCCGTTTGGCCCGCCGGTGAACGACAGCCAGTTGTTCAGCACCAGGCGGATGATTTCACCAAACCCCAGGGTCACGATCGCCAGGTAGTCGCCGTGCATGCGCAGCACCGGGAAGCCGAGTATGCACCCCGCCAGCGCCGCCGCGATGGCCGCCAGCGGCAGCACCGTCCAGAAACCCAGGCCGAGGTATTGATACCCCAGCGCGAGGCCGTAGGCACCGATGGCGTAGAACGCCACGTAACCCAGGTCGAGCAAGCCGGCCAGGCCGACCACGATGTTCAGGCCCAGGCCGAGCAGTACGTAGATCAGCCCGAGGATCACCACGGTGAGCAGGTACTTGTTGGCGAAGATCGGGAACACGATGGCGATCACGATCAGCGCCGGGATGATCCAGCGCAGCCGCGACTTGTAGTCCGGCGCCAGCACATGGACGCCCGAACCGCTGCTCTCGAAGCCCTGCAGAATCTTCACGCCCTTGGGCGTTTGCAGGAACAGGCTGAGGGCAAAGCGGCCGGCCATCACGATGGCGACCAGGATCGCCACGCGCGCGGGTTGCAGGTTGAAGCTGTAGCCGTCGAGCACCACGCCGACGATCGGACCGAACACGATCAACGCAATCAGCCCGGCGAGGATCGTATCGACCACACTTTTTTTGATATCAATCGATTTGGCAGCAGACATGTTTATACCTTAGCCACGAGTGGGCGACCAAGCAGGCCCTGGGGACGGAAAATCAGAATCACCACCAACAGGGAGAAACTGAACACGTCTTTGTAGTCAGAGTTGATCAACCCCGAGAACAGCGACTCCGAAATACCGAGGATGATCCCGCCCAGCATCGCCCCAGGCAGGGAACCGATGCCGCCGAGTACCGCCGCGGTGAAGGCCTTGATGCCGATGATGAAGCCGGCGTAGAAGTCGAACGTGCCGTAGTTGAGGGTGATCAACACGCCGGCCAGGGCCGCCATGGCGGCACCGATGACAAACACGTAGGAAATCACGCGGTCGGTGTTGATGCCGAGGATCGAGGCCATCTTGCGGTCTTGCTGGGTAGCGCGGCACATGCGGCCGAGCTTGGTGTACTTGATGATGTAGGTCAGCAAGGCCATGCCGGCGAAGGCAGCGACCAGGATGAAGACCTTGGTGTACGTCAACTGGACGAAACCGCTGCCGATATCGACGCGCCAGGCGCCGGCCAGCAGGGTCGGAATGCCTTGTTGCTTGGCGCCCTGGGCGATCTGTGCGTAGTTCTGCAGGATCAGGGAGATACCGATGGCGCTGATCAGCGGTGCCAGTCGGGTGGAGTTGCGCAGCGGTTTGTAGGCGACCCGTTCGATGACCCAACCGTAAACGCCGGTGACGACCACGGTGAAGATCAGGGTGCCAAGAATGAGCAGCGGGAAGGATTCGATGCCGAAATAAGCCAGCAGTGCCAGACTGATCGCCGCGAGGTAAGCGGAAATCATATAAACCTCGCCATGGGCGAAGTTGATCATGCCAATGATGCCATAGACCATTGTGTAGCCGATGGCGATCAGGCCATAGACCGACCCGAGGGTCAGGCCGTTGACCAGTTGCTGCAGGAAAATACCATCCATAACGCAATCTCACGCGGTGAGCACCTGCACACCGGTAGGTGTGCGGCGCTTCTGGAGGAAAAGACAGATCTCAATCACAACCCAGTCCCCCTGTGGAAGGGGGCTTGGCCCCGATTGCGGAGGGTCAGCTATACATCGGGTGGCTGATACACCGTCATCGGGGGCAAGCCCCCTCCCACATTAGGTCTGTGGTACTCAGCCTTACTTCTGCTTTTCCAGCTGGTGGTATTTGCCGTCTTTGTCCCACTGGTAAACCACGTAGTCGGAGACTTTCAGGTCGCCCTTGCCATCCCAGGCTTTTTCACCCATCACGGTTTTTACCGGGTGAGCCTTGAGCCACTTGGCGGCGTCTTCACCCTTGTTGGACTTGGCACCGTTGAAGCCGGCAGCCAGGGCCTGGACCGACGCGTAGGCATACAGGGTGTAGCCTTCTGGCTCGGTGCCGTTTTTACGGAACTCTTCAACCACCGTCTTGCTGTCCGGCAGCAGACGCGGGTCGGCGCCGAAGGTCATGTACACGCCATCCACATATTGCTTGCCACCGGCGGTCGCCACCAGTTCGTCGGTCACGATGCCGTCGTCGGACATGAATTTCACGTCCTTGAGGCCTGCTTCACGAATCTGGCGAACCAGCGGACCGGCTTCCGGGTGCAGGCCGCCGAAGTACACGACGTCGGCGCCCAAGGAGCGGATTTTGGTGACCAGGGCACTGAAGTCTTTCTCGCCCCGGGTCAGGCCTTCTTCCAGCACCGGTTTCACGCCGCGCTTGGTCAACTGGGCAGCGGTGGCGTCGGCCAGGCCTTTGCCGTAGGTGTCCTTGTCGTTGATGACCGCGACTTTCTTGCCCTTGAGCACGTCGACGATGTAGTCGCCGGCCACGATGCCTTGCTGGTCGTCACGCCCGCACATACGGAACATGGCGCCCAGGCCGCGTTCGGTGACCTGCGGGTTGGTCGAGCCCGGGGTGATGGCGATGATGCCGGCTTCGTCGTAGACCTCGGACGCCGGGATGGTGTTGGACGAGCAGAAGTGCCCGACCACGCCGATCACTTTGTCCTGGTCGGCCAGGCGGTTGGCCACGGCCACGGCCTGCTTGGGTTCACAGGCATCGTCACCGGCGACCAGCTTGATCTGCTCACCGTTGATGCCGCCAGCCTTGTTGATGACATCGGCTGCCGCCTGGGCGCCCTTCATGTACTGCTCACCGAAAGCGGCGTTGGCGCCCGTCATCGGCCCCGCTACGCCAATCTTCACATCAGCTTGAACAAACGTAGAAACACCCAGCGCCGCTGCAACGGCGAGGGCCAGAAAACCTTTCTTGTAAAACGTCTGGGACATGAGTGGTGCTCCGAGGTTTTTGTTTATTGGCACTAAGTATTCACTGCAAACCTTCAACTAAAACTTTCACTGAAAGCCCAGAGCAAGCCGCGTGCCATTACGTTTTTATTCTTCAAAAAGACACGGTGTCATTGTTATTGCAGGTGTTTCGGCTCCGTTCGTCGGGACGTGCAACCCTCTAACTTCAATAGGTGCAACCCATGGATCAAAAAAGTACAACCTTCATGGGTCGCACCTGCAACCAGACCGCCAAACGACACTTCCTACAGCTGTAACAATGCACGTAACGGAACTGCACATTTACAGTGCGTGATTGCTACAACTTGCACCAATACAGATTAGTCGTCGGCGAAGAACGTGCCGGCTTCTGAAGGCTATTTCGCTGATCAGATCACGATCCGCAAGCATTGGCCGGCGTGATACAGCGAGAATCCGGCTTCATACAGGCAACTGCGCAGGCCCACCCCGGCCAGCGGTTGCATCGGCGCGAACGGAATCGGCAGAGCCTGGGGATTCTGGTGACACAAGTAGTCGGCAAAGGCCTTGCCGACCACGCTGCCGGTGGTCACGCCGCGGCCGTTGTAGCCGGTCACGGCCACCAGGCCGGGCGCGGGTTCGAACAAGCGCATCAAGTGGTCCGGGGTGAACGCGATGCAGCCGGTCCAGGTGCATTCCCACTGCACCGATTTGAGGTACGGGAAGTAGTGCTGCTGCACCCGATCGGCCCACGCCTTGAGAAACCACGTCGGTTTCTGGTTGCCGTTGCCCAGACTGCCGAGCAACAGGCGGCCATCGGCGTCGCGGCGGATGCTGCTGAGCACCTGGCGCGTGTCCCACGAACCCTGGCCACCGGGAAGGATTTGCCGGGCCGCGTCGTCGGTCAGCGGCGCGGAGGCGACCTGGTAGTAATAGCCTGGGAAGAAATTGCGCCGCAGTTCGGTCCATTCGCCTTCGGTGTAGGCATTCGAGGCGATCACCACTTGTGCAGCCTGCACCGCACCGTTCGCGGTCTGCACCGACCACTCCGCACCTTGGCGTTCCAGGCGCGCAACCGGGGAATGGTCGAAAAGCTGCCCGCCCAACCCCACGGCCGCATTGGCCAGGCCGCTGGTGTAGGCCATCGGGTTCAAGGTGCCGGCACGTCTATCCAGCAGTGCGGCGGAGATCTTTTGAGTGCCGGTGGCTTGCTCGCAGGCCGAACCGGTGAGCAGTTCGACCGGCGCGCCGCGGCGCTTCCATTGTTCTTCACGACTGCGCAAATCCGCCTCGCCCCGGGCGTTGTGCGCCATGTGCAAAGTGCCCTCGCGGCGCAATTGGCAATCGATGTTGTATTTGTCGACCAGGCTGAACACCAGCGACGGCGCCGCGCCCAGCATGCGGTTGAGCTGGCTGCCCACCGCCTCGCCGAAACCGGCTTCGATCTCGTCCGGCGGAATCCACAAGCCGGCGTTGACCAGCCCGACATTGCGCCCCGAGCCGCCATGGCCGGTGCGATGGGCTTCCAGCACGGCGACAGTCTTGCCTTGTTCCAGCAAGTGAATGGCCGCCGACAAACCGGTAATCCCGGCGCCGATCACGCACACATCCACCTTCACTTCGCCCTTGAGCGCAGCGCGATCCGGCCGGCCAGGGGTGAGTTGTTCCCACAAACATGTTTCGCGTAGTGCCATTGCCAGACTCCGATGAGACCTAACAAACATCTATTCCGAACTGCATATAGCTCAACTGTGGGAGGGGGCTTGCTCCCGATGGCAGTGGATCAGCTGGACATCTGTTGACTGACACACCGCCATCGGGGGCAAGCCCCCTCCCACATTTTGACCGCACTTCGACTTAAGGTAATCAGTCGAAGGTAATGCCCTGGGCCAGCGGCAGTTCCAGCGAGTAGTTCACGGTATTGGTCTGGCGACGCATGTACCCGCGCCACGCATCCGAGCCCGACTCACGCCCACCGCCCGTCTCTTTCTCACCGCCAAACGCGCCGCCGATTTCCGCGCCGCTCGGGCCGATGTTGACGTTGGCAATGCCGCAGTCGCTGCCCACCGCCGACATGAACTGCTCGGCCTCGCGCACATCGGTGGTGAAGATGCATGACGACAGGCCTTGCGGCACGGCGTTGTTCAGGCGCAGGGCTTCGGCGAAGTCGCTGTAGCCGACCACGTACAGGATCGGCGCGAAGGTCTCAGTGCAGACCACGTCGCTTTGCTCCGGCATTTCCACAATCGCCGGCGACACGTAATAGGCATTCGGGAATTTGTCTTCCAGTTGGCGCTTGCCGCCGAACACCTTGCCGCCTTCGCTCAGGGCCTGCTCCAGCGCATCCTGCATCGCGTCGAAGCCGTGCTTGTCGATCAGCGGGCCGATCAGGTTGCCTTCCAGCGGGTGGCCGATGCGTACCTTGGAATAGGCGGCCTTGAGGCGCGTGACGATTTCTTCCTTGACCGACTCATGGGCGATCAGCCGGCGCAGCGTGGTGCAACGCTGCCCGGCGGTGCCGACGGCGCTGAACAGGATGGCGCGCACCGCCATGTCCAGGTCGGCGCTTGGGCCGAGGATCATCGCGTTGTTGCCGCCCAGCTCGAGGATGCTGCGGGCAAAGCGCGCGGCGACTTTCGGCGCCACTTCACGGCCCATGCGCGTACTGCCGGTGGCGCTGATCAGTGCGACCCGCGGGTCATCCACCAACGCGGCACCGGCATCGCGGCCACCGATGATCACCTGGCTCAGGTATTGCGGCGCATCGTTGAATTTTTTCAGCACGCGCTCGAACAGCGCCTGGCAGGCCAGGGCGGTGAGCGGGGTCTTTTCCGACGGCTTCCAGATCACGGCGTTGCCGCACACCAGGGCCAGGGTGGTGTTCCACGCCCACACGGCCACCGGGAAGTTGAACGCGCTGATCACACCGACCACGCCCAGCGGGTGCCAGGTTTCACGCATGTGGTGGCCCGGGCGCTCGGAGGCGATGGTCAAGCCATACAACTGGCGCGACAGGCCGACGGCGAAGTCGCAGATGTCGATCATTTCCTGCACTTCACCCAGGCCTTCCTGAGTGATCTTGCCGGCTTCCCAGGAGACCAACTCGCCCAGGTCTGTCTTGTATTCGCGCAACACGTCGCCGAACTGGCGCACCAACTCGCCGCGACGCGGTGCCGGCACCTTGCGCCAGGCCTCGAATGCATGCTCGGCGCGACTGACCTGTTGCTCCACCTCGGCGGCGCCTTCCCAGTTCACACTGCCGATACGGCTGCCATCGATCGGCGAATGCACGGGTTGTTTCCCCGCTTGGTACAGCGCCGGGTTTACCCCGAGACGATCAAGCAATGCGGCAACCATGGGTCACTCCTTCAATCTATACAGAAAAAATTGCGCCGCGGCCCACACGACGATCCAGGGCTTATTTGTAGCTGGCCCAAGACTTGCCAACAAACGACGATTAGGCGAGATATCATTCCGTTTATTCATGCAAAGCATAAAAAGAGGCATGCCGTGCTGAACAAAAGACATTTGCCCTCGATCACTGCCCTGCAGTGTTTCGAAGCCGCCACCCGCCACCTGAGCTTCACCCGCGCCGCCGAGGAGCTGAACCTCACGCAAAGCGCGGTGAGCAAACAGGTGGCGCAACTGGAAGAACTGCTGCAGCACCTGCTGTTTCGCCGGGTACGCCGACGCTTGCAGATGACCCCGGCGGGCGATTTGTATTTGGTGGAAGTGCGCAAAATCCTCACCCAGGTGGAGATGTCCACCCATTACCTGCGCTCCTACGGTGGCGAGACCGAAGTATTACGCGTGTCTACGCCCTACACCTTCGGCGCACGCTGGCTGGTGCCGCGCCTCAAGGGCTGGCGCTTGCGTCATCCGCAAATCCACCTGGACCTGTGCAACGAACAGGAACCGGACGAGCTGCTGCAAGGCAAGGCCGACATGGCGTTCTACTTCGGCCAAGGCTCACGCCCCGGCACCGAGAGCCTGAAACTGTTCAGTGAAGAACTGATCCCGGTGTGCGCCCCGGAAAGCCTGCCCGCGCAGCCGTTCACCGACCCCACGCAACTGAGCAACCTGGTCCTGCTGCAAAACGCCTCGCGCCCCCAGGGCTGGCATGACTGGTTCGCCGACCAGGGGTTTCACACCGAGCACAGCTATCACGGGCCGCGTTTCGACACGTTCTATATGTGCATTCGGGCGGCGCAGGTGGGCTGTGGCGTGGCGTTGCTACCGCGCTTCCTGGTGGAGGAGGAACTGGCCGACGGCAAGCTGGTGATCCCTTGGCAGCATGCAATGCCGAGCCAGGATGCGTATTACCTGGCGTACCCCGAGCATTCGGCGGAGGTGCCCAAGGTGCGGGAGTTTGTGAAGTGGATGATGGAGCAGGTTATTTAGTGCCTGGAATACCGCTATCGGGGGCAAGCCCCCTCCCACATTTGAAACGCATTCCAAGTGTGGGAGGGGGCTTGCCCCCGATAGGGCCAGTGGCCTCACTGAAAAAATCACTGGCAAAACCCCACAGGTCTATGCGCCACTAGCCCCCTTCCTTTCTTGTGCGTAAAGGCCGGCGCCCATCGCCGTCCTGTCTGGAGATTCCCGTTATGAGCGAGAGTGTGTTTGCCGATCGCATCGTGCAGAACCTGCTCGACACCGACTTCTACAAGCTGACCATGATGCAGGCGGTGCTGCACAACTACCCCAATGTGGAAGTTGAATGGGAGTTTCGTTGCCGCAACAGTGAAGACCTGCGCCCGTACCTGGCGGAGATCCGTTACCAGTTCGAGCGCCTCGCCGAGTTGAGCCTGAGCGCGGACCAACTGAGTTTCCTGGAGCGCATCAGCTTCATGAAGCCGGATTTTTTGCGCTTTCTCGGCTTGTTCCGCTTCAACCTGCGCTATGTCCACACCGGCATCGAAAACGGCGAGCTGTTTATCCGCCTGCGCGGGCCGTGGCTGCATGTGATCCTGTTTGAAGTGCCGATGCTCGCCATCATCAGCGAAGTGCGCAACCGCTATCGCTACCAGACCGTGGTCCTCGAACAGGCCCGCGAGCAGTTGTACCGCAAGTTCGACTGGCTGATCGCAAACGCCAGCAGCGACGAGCTCGCCGAGCTGCAGGTGGCGGACTTCGGCACTCGCCGACGCTTCTCCTACCGCGTGCAGGAAGAAGTGGTGAGCGTGCTCAAGCACGACTTCCCCGGCCGGTTTGTCGGCACCAGCAACGTCCACCTGGCTCGCGAGTTCGATATGAAACCGCTGGGCACCATGGCCCATGAATGGATCATGGCCCACCAGCAACTCGGCCCGCGCCTGATCGACAGCCAGATCGCCGCCCTCGACTGCTGGGTCCGCGAATACCGCGGCCTGCTGGGTATCGCCCTGACCGATTGCATCACCACCGACGCCTTCCTCAGCGACTTCGACTTGTACTTCGCCAAGCTGTTCGACGGCCTGCGCCACGATTCCGGTGACCCGGTGCTGTGGGCGGAAAAAGCCATCGCCCACTATCACAAGCTGGGCATCGAGCCGATGAGCAAGACCCTGGTGTTCTCCGACAGCCTGTCGCTGCCCAAGGCCCTGGAGATATTCCGGGCGCTGCGCGGTCGGATCAATGTGAGCTTTGGCATCGGCACCAACCTGACCTGCGATATTCCAGGTGTGGAACCGATGAGCATTGTGCTTAAAATGACGGCCTGCAATGGCCAGCCCGTCGCGAAGATCTCCGATGAAGCGGGCAAGACCCACTGCACGGACCCGAATTTCGTCGCCTATTTGCGACACGTTTTCAAAGTACCTGCCCTTTCCAGCAAGGAGTGAATCATGCAAGCCGTACAGCGTGAGATTGCGCAGCAGCTCAAGGTTCAAGCGCCGTTCAAAGACCAGGCCGCCCTTGAGGCCGAAATCGCCCGGCGCGTGACCTTTATCCAGGACTGCCTGCGCAATTCAGGGCTCAAGACATTGGTGTTGGGCATCAGCGGTGGCGTCGACTCCCTGACCGCAGGCCTGCTCGCCCAACGCGCCACGCAGGAGCTGCGCTCCAGCACCGGCGACGAGGCCTATCGTTTTATCGCGGTGCGCCTGCCCTACGAAACCCAGTTCGATGAAATCGACGCCCAGGCCGCGGTGGACTTTATCGAGCCGGATGAGCGCCACACCGTAAACATCGGCCCAGCGGTGAAATCCCTGGCCAATGAAGTGGCGGCATTTGAAGGCAAGGCGGCGGTGTCCCGCGATTTCGTGCTGGGCAACACCAAGGCGCGCATGCGGATGGTCGCGCAGTACACCATCGCCGGCGCGGCCAGCGGCCTGGTGATCGGCACCGACCATGCGGCGGAAGCGGTGATGGGCTTTTTCACCAAATTCGGTGATGGCGCCTGCGATCTGGCACCGTTGAGCGGGCTGGTGAAGAACCAGGTGCGATCGATTGCGCGGCACTTCGGTGCGCCGGAGTCGCTGGTGGAGAAAATCCCGACCGCCGACCTGGAAGACCTCTCGCCGGGTAAGCCGGACGAGGCGTCACATGGCGTGACCTATGCCGAGATCGATGCGTTCCTGCACGGCGAGCCGGTGCGGGAAGAAGCGTTCAGGATCATTTGCGAGACGTATCGCAAGACCGAGCACAAGCGGGTCATGCCGTTTGCGCCGTGAGGTGAACCAGATAGTGTTGTGTTGATTGTGAGGTAGCCATCGGGGGCAAGCCCCCTCCCACAGTTGACCGAGTTCCCATATGAGAATGCGGTCGAATGTGGGAGGGGGCTTGCCCCCGATGAACGATAATGCGGTCTTACTTGACGACCACAGTACCTTTCATCATCGAGATGTGGCCTGGGAACGAGCAGAAGAACGCATAGTCAGTGCCCGCTTTCAGCTTGGACACATCAAAGGTCACCGCGTCTTTCTCGCCAGCGCCAATGACTTTGGTGTGAGCGATGATGCGCTCGTCGCCGTCTTTCAGGTAGTTCTTGTCGAGGCCGGCAGCCATGCCATCGGTCGCGACCGCTTGCGTGTCGGCTGCGCTGGTCAGCACCCAGTTATGGCCCATGACGTTTTTCGGCAAGCTGCCGGAGTGAGTCAACTCGACGGTGAACGTCTTGCAGCTCTTGTCGATCACGATTTCCTTGGTGTTGTAGGACATCTGGTCGGTAGAGTCGACGGTGACCTTGCACTCTGCAGCAAGCAACTGGCCACTTGCCAGAGTCAGCAGGGAAACAGCAACGAGTTTGGCAAACATGTGATTCTCCAAGGCAGGGTTTAAACAACGCATAGTGCGACAAGGGTGCCCGAGGCAGGCAGAAAGTCTTATGACCTGAATCAACAAATTGTATACAACTTTAGGCTATCAGACTTATCGATACAATCAACCAGCCAAAGTGCCACGCCCCGCCTATGATCGGTCCATCACCCACTGGAGTCCGGACCATGCACCTCAATCATCTGTTCAGCGGTCTGTTGGCCGCATACGCCTGCGGTAAGTGAAGGCCAAGCGCGCCGCTAAGCTGCTACCATAGCGACCCAAGGCAGCTGCGCGCCGCCCACCCTCACCTTCGACCCTAGAGGATCGCCCATGGCCAAACCTAATTACTCCTTCGCCAAACGTCAAAGAGACTTGGCCAAGGAACAGAAGAAAGAGGAAAAGCTGCAACGCAAGAAAGCCGCTGCAGACGAAGAGACCGGCGCACTGAACCCGGATGCGGAAGGCGAAGTGGCAACCGACGACACCGAGACACCGAAAGACCCGGCCGAGTAAGCATCACTGTAGGAGCGAGCGTGCTCGCGAAGTGCGTTAACGATAACGCGGGGTGCCTGGTTCAACGCGGCGCCCTCGGTTTTTTCGCGAGCAAGCTCGCTCCTACAAGAGCGGCATCACCGTCACCCGCACTTCCGGGTCATGGCTGCCTCCCCCCAGAATCACCCCACGCAACGGCGAAACATCGGAGAAATCCCGGCCCCAGGCCAGGGTGATGTGTTCCAGTGCTGGCTGCACATTGTTGGTCGGATCAAAATCCACCCAGCCCGACATCGGGCAGTACACCGAAATCCACGCATGGGACGCATCGGCGCCGATCAGCCGTGGCTGGCCGGGCGGCGGCTGGGTCAGCAGGTAGCCGCTGATATAGCGCGCCGCCAGGCCCCGTGAGCGCAGGCAGGCGAGCATCAGGTGAGCGAAGTCCTGGCACACCCCGCGACGGCGCTCCAGCACCTCCACCAGCGGCGTGGCGACTTGGGTGGCTTCGGCATCGAAGGTGAATTCGCCGAAGATTTTTTCCATCAGGGCCTGAGCGCCCAGCAACAGCGGACGCCCGGGCGGGAAACAGCTTTCGGAGAACTCGACGAAGGTTTTCTTCAGATGCACGTAGGGCGATTCGAAGCGAAAGCGACAGGCTTCGATCAACGCCGGTGACAGCGGTTGGCTGCTGTAGGTCAGGCTGTCGCGAGTCTGGTCCCAGGCCGGCGACTGTTGGAAATCCAGCAGCGGCCGCGCCAGCACTTCCACGGTCAGCCCGGCATTCACCAACAATTCATCATGGGGCCGCTCGAACGCCAGGCGGGTGATCGGGTTGCCGAACACGTCCAGCTCATCGCGGCGCGAGGACGGCAACGGGCTGATATCCAGTTGCTGCGAGGTGCAGCGCTGCCAGGCACATGGCCGTGGCCACAGATGCGCCAACTGCTGGGCCAGGGACACCGGGCTGTCGTAGTGGTAATGGGTATCGTGAAAAATCTGATAGCGCGCACTCATCACACCGACACCGTTTGTTGGCTGACATCATCCACATGGGCAAAATGGCGCAAGGCCAGGCGATCCGACACTTGCCCGCTCTCATCGGCGACCGCTTGCAGCAGGTCGGCCAGGCCGTCCAGCGCGGCACGCACGCTGGCCTCGCCAAACAGCGGGTTCTCCAGGCAACCCAGGTCGAACCGCGCGAGGCGCTCGACCAACGGCGCCAGACCGGTTTCCCGGGGCACCGCGAAATCATCGTTGAGACGACGCAAGGTGCGGCTCACCAGCTTCAACTGGAACAACACGGCGTGGGGGTTCTGCTCATCCAGCAGCAACAGGTCGAGTACCGGAATCAGTTGCGGCACCGCCAGGTAGCGCGAGCGGTAGGTGATGCTGCTGTTGCCCAGTTCCAGCAACCATTCCAGCCCGGCCTGATCGAACACCGCCACGCCGCGCAGGAACGCCGCGAGGCTGCTGCTGAGAAACTGCAGGCGCTCGATGCGCCGGCCCATCATCAGAAAGCGCCAGCCTTCGTCGCGGGTCATGTCGTCCAGGGCAAACCCGGACAGCGCCGCCAGGGACATCACCAGGCGGTTGAGGAAGTCCAGCAACTCGCCAAAGTCGGGGCTTTCGCTCTCCAGTTCCAGCGCTTCGCGTTGCAGCTCCACCAGGGCCTGCCAGTTCTCTCGGGACAACTTGCCGCGCACCTGGGACGCCGCCCACTGCAAGCGCTGCAGGTTGGCGCGCAGGCTCGACGGCCAGTCGTCGCCAAGCAAGGCCGCGAGCAGGCGTTCGGGCAACTCGCCCTCCTCCGGCAACAGGCGCAGGTTTTCGCCCAGTTCGACCGCCGCTTGCAACGCCAGCGGATCGTCGCCGTCGACATAGCGCGCCAACACGATGCGCAGCCAGCGCGCGCTGTTATCGCAGCGTTCACAGTAACGGCCAAACCAAAACAGGTTTTCCACCACCCGCGACGGCAGATAAGGGTCGCGGCGCACCAGGTCATGGGCGCCGATCGGCCGCTGCGCGCGCCACTGCTCGCCGCCGGCGGCGCGTTCGCCGAGCACCCAGGTGTCCTTGCTCGCGCCGCCGCGTTGCATCGACACCACCTCGGCATCGGCCTCGGCAGCCACGCGGGTCAGGCCGCCGGGCAATACCCGGTAACCGTCGGCGCTGGCCACGGCGTAGACGCGCATGCCGATGGCGCGGTGTTGCAGGTGGTCTTCGACGGTGTGCCACACCGGCGCCTGGGACAGCTGCGCCAGCTCCTGGGCGACATACGCGTAAGGCCGCGCGCGCATGCGCTCGGCCAGGGCCTCGCGTTGTGCGTCGTTCAAGTCACGGCCGAAGACCGGGTTGAAGCTCTGTGACGGAAATGCCGGTTTGATCAGCAGCTCGGGCAGTTTCTCCAGCGCTTCGGCAAGCACCGGCGCTTCGCCGCACCACCACGTCGCAATGGACGGCAGGAGCAGTTCTTCGCCAAACAAAAATTCGTTGATCTTCGGCAGAAAGCCCAGCAGGCCGGGGGATTCCAGTACACCGCTGCCCAGGGCATTGGCCACCAGCACGTTGCCTTGGCGCGCGGCGTCGAGCAGGCCGGGCACGCCGAGGGCCGAGTCGGTGCGCAGTTCGAGGGGGTCGCAGAAGTCGTCGTCAAGGCGGCGCATGATCGCGTGTACCCGACGCAGGCCACTGAGGGTTTTCAGGAACACCGTGCTGTCGCGCACCGTGAGGTCGCCGCCTTCCACCAGCGGGTAGCCGAGCTGACGGGCGAGGTACAGGTGTTCGAAATAGCTTTCGTTGAAACGCCCAGGCGTGAGCAGCACGATCAACGGCGGCTGACTATCGCTGGGCGCCTGGCGCGCCAGGGTTTCCTGCAGGGTGCGAAAGAAACCGGTGAGGTGCTGCACCTGCAGGTCGCGGTACAGATCCGGAAAGGCGCGGGACACGATGGTGCGGTTTTCCAGCGCATAACCGGCGCCCGAAGGGGCCTGGGTGCGGTCGGCAGTAACCCACCAGCGGCCATCCGGGGTGCGCGCCAGATCGACGGCGTACAGGTGCAGGAACGTACCGTCGGGCGGCTGGATGCCCTGGCACGGCCACAGAAAATTGTTATGCCCGAACACCAGTTCGGCCGGCAGCAGGCCTTCCTTGATCAAGCGTTGCGGGCCGTAGAGGTCCGCCAGTACCGCGTTGAGCAGCCGCGCACGCTGGGCGATGCCGGCCGACAGGTGCTGCCATTCATCGGCCGCCAGCACATGGGGCAGCAGGTCCAGTTCCCACGGGCGATCAGCGCCCTTGGGGTCGGCGTAGACGTTGTAGGTCACGCCGTTTTCCTGGATCTGCCGGGTCAGCAACGCCTGGCGCTGGGCCAGTTGCGCGGGGGTGCTGCGTTGCAGATGGTCGAGCAGGCGCCGCCAATGGGCACGCACCGCGCCACTGTCGTCCAGCAGTTCGTGATAAGTGCCCGCGGTCAGCGGGTAACGGTCGAGCAAGTCGGACATGGAACGCTCGGCAGGGGCAAGGGGGCTCAGATTAACCTAACAAACACTGCAAATCCTTTGTGGGAGGGGGCTTGCTCCCGATTGCGGTGGGTCAGTCAACTCATGTATCGGCTGATTTACCGCAATCGGGAGCAAGCTCCCTCCCACATTTTGGCTTGCATTCAGTCATTTTTATTGGGGAAACGTCGCAGATCCAGGGTCATCGGTAATTCATCGTTCACCACTACGGTCGGAACCGGCTGCTTGCCCGGGGTATGACCCAGGCGGAAGAACCGCGCCATGCGCCGGCTCTCGGCTTCATTGGCATTCACCGGCAGGCTGTCGTAGTTACGCCCGCCCGGATGCGCCACATGATACTGGCAACCGCCCAGGGAGCGCTGCATCCAGGTGTCCAGCAGGTCGAACACCAACGGCGCGTGGACCGCGATGGTCGGCTGCAGGCAGTTGGCCGGTTGCCAGGCGCGATACCGCACGCCGGCGACGAACTCGCCGATGCGCCCGGTCGCTTGCAGCGGCACCGGGATGCCATTGCAGGTGAGCAAATAGCGTTGCGGTGGCAGCCCGCTCAACTTCACCTGCAGGCGCTCCAGGGACGAATCCACATAACGCACCGTGCCGCCCACCGCGCCCTCCTCGCCCAGCACATGCCAGGGTTCCAGGGCCTGGCGCAGTTCGAGCTCGATACCGCTGACGGCGTAGTCGCCGACTTTGGGAAAGCGGAATTCCAGGTGCGCGGCAAACCATTCGGCGCGCAGCGGGTAGCCGGCGGCGTTGAGTTCGACGATCACGTCGGCAAAATCCTGCTCGATGAAGTGCGGCAACAGGAAACGGTCATGCAGCTCAGTGCCCCAGCGCGCCAGTTTCGGGGGCGCATAGGGTTCGCGCCAGAAGCGCGCTACCAGCGCGCGCAGCAGCAGTTGCTGGGTCAGGCTCATGCGCGCATGGGGCGGCATTTCAAAGGCGCGCAACTCCAGCAGGCCCAGGCGCCCGGTGGCGCCATCGGGCGAGTAGAGCTTATCGATACAGAATTCGGCGCGGTGGGTGTTGCCCGTCACGTCGATCAGCAGATTGCGCAGCAGGCGGTCGACCAACCACGGCGGGCATTCTTCGCCTGGCGCGGGCATTTGCGCGAAGGCGATTTCCAGCTCATACAGCGCATCGTTACGCGCTTCATCGACCCGGGGCGCCTGGGACGTCGGGCCGATGAACAAGCCGGAAAACAGGTAGGACAATGACGGATGGTTGTGCCAGTAGCTGATCAAACTGCGCAGCAGATCGGGACGCCGCAGGAACGGTGAGTCCTTGGGTGTCGCGCCGCCCAGCACGAAGTGGTTACCGCCACCGGTGCCAGTGTGGCGCCCGTCGATCATGAATTTTTCTGTGGTCAGGCGGGTTTGTCGCGCCTCTTCGTAGAGGAATTCGGTGCGTTCCACCAACTCGTCCCAGGTGGCGGACGGCTGCACGTTGACCTCGATCACACCCGGGTCGGGCGTGACCCGGAAGTTGCTCAGACGGTAATCCGCCGGCGGCTCGTAGCCCTCCAGCAGCACCGGGCAGTGCAGCTCTTCGGCGGTGGCTTCGATGGCGGCCACCAGCTCCAGGTAGTCCTCGACGCGCTCCAGCGGTGGCATGAACAGATACAGGCGGCCTTCGCGCGCTTCGGCGCACAGTGCGGTGCGGGTCAGCCAGTCGGCGGACTCGTCGATCTTCGGCAGGCGCTCAACGCTCGGCGCCGCTTCGCCATGGCGTTGCAATTGCGCCGTGCTCGGCAGCTCGGGCAAGTCCTGGTTGGGGTCGGTCGGGTGGACAAACGGGTACTCTGCCGCCGTCACCCAGGGCTGCGAGGCCAGCGGCAGGCGATAACCCAGCGGCGAATCCCCCGGCACCAGTCGGCAGTGATTGTCGCGTAGGTACCAGCGCCCACTCTGCCAGCGGTCATTGGCAGCGGTGCGCGCCAGCGGCAGCACTTGGCCGATGACCTTGTCCAGGCCCTGGCTGAACACTTTGCGCAGACGCTCGCGTTCCAGCTCATCGCTCAGGCGCGGGTCAAGGGCGGTGACGTTTTGCGGCAGCGCGCCTTCGCGCCACAGGTAATAGAAGTTGTCTTCAAAGGCCGGAAACACAAAGCGCGCCGGCAGCTTCAGGCGCTCGGCAACACTGCCCAGGAAACGCCCGGCCAGCACGCCGTCGGCGCCGTAGTCCTGTTGCTCATCGGCGATCAGCGCGCTGTTGTGCCAAATCGGCTCGCCATCGCGGCGCCAGTAACAGTTGAGCGACCAGCGCGGCAGTTGCTCGCCGGGGTACCACTTGCCCTGGCCGAAATGCACCAGGCCCTTGGGCGCGTAGTGCTTGCGCATGCGCTGGAACAGTTCGGCCGACAGGCGACGCTTGTCCGGCCCCAGGGCAGCGGTGTTCCACTCGGCGCCGTCGGGGTCGTCGATGGAGACGAAGGTCGGTTCGCCGCCCATGGTCAGGCGCACGTCGTCCGCCAGCAGGTCGCCATCGATCTGCCGCCCCAGGGCCTGGATCGCCAGCCACTGTTCTTCGGTGTAGGGCTTGGTTACCCGTGGCGCTTCCCAGATGCGCTCTACCGACATCTCGTGGGTGAATTCGCACTCGCACGGCTCCACCAGGCCACTGATCGGCGCGGCAGACGATGGATCGGGACTACAGGCCAACGGAATATGGCCTTCACCGGCGAATAACCCGGAGGTGGCATCCAGGCCGATCCAGCCGGCGCCGGGCAAATACACTTCGCACCAGGCGTGCAGGTCGGTGAAGTCCACCTCGGTGCCGGACGGGCCATCGAGGGCTTTGACGTCGGCGGTGAGCTGGATCAGATAGCCGGACACAAACCGCGCCGCCAGCCCCAGGTTGCGCAGCAATTGCACCAGCAGCCAAGCCGAATCGCGGCACGAGCCGGAGGCATTTTCCAGGGTGAATTCCGGGGTCTGCACGCCGGGTTCCATGCGGATCAGGTAACCGATATCGGCGGCCAGGCGTTGGTTGAGGCCCACCAGGAAATCCACGGCCGGCAGCGGCGTGCGGTCGATACCCGCCAGGTAAGCGGCGAACCTCGGCGTCAGCGGCAAGGTTTCCAGGTACGGCGCCAGCTCGCGCTGCTCGTCGGCGGCGTAGCGAAACGGGATTTTTTCCGCGTAGGGTTCAAGGAAAAAATCGAACGGGTTGAACACCGCCATCTCGGCGACCAGGTCGACTTCGATACGCAGTTCGTCAGTCTTTTCCGGGAACACCAGGCGCGCCAGGTAATTACCCTGAGGGTCCTGCTGCCAATTGATGAAGTGCTGCTCGGGCAGCACTTTCAGTGCGTAGGACAAAATCCGCGTGCGGCTATGGGCCGCCGGGCGCAAACGCACGATCTGTGGGCCGAGTTCGACAGCGCGGTCGTAGCGGTAATGCGTAACGTGGTGCAACGCGACATGAATCGACACGGCGGCCTCCTGCAAGCCAGGGCATGGACACAACGCGCGCAAGACTTATGCCAGAGCGGCAGTCATTGCGCTTTATCGTAAGACCCGGTGCAGTACAGCACCAAAACGGCGCCAACGTTGGTGCAATGGTGCAAGAGCTGCACATATATGTGGCGGGGAGTGGGTGGGGCGGTATCGGTTTTGGGGGCGGGGTGGGGAATTACCTCGATTTCTTTATTCTGATTATTGCGCGCTCGTGTTTGCGCCGCTTTTCAATGGCCACCCTTACCTTCCCGCGCATATGGCGAAGTTCTACGCATTTGGCACGCAGTTCCCGGTGGCGTTTGCTGCGAAGCAGCAGCAGGCCGAGTACCGGCCAAAAGAAGCATTCCGCGTAAATGAATGGGTTCGGTGAAAAATGAAAACCTGGTACAGCGACCAACAGGCAGGCGATGAAAAGGCCATACATGCCCCAGACCCACTTAGGTCGCCCGTAGGCAATCATGAAATTGCAGTGGGTGATAAACCAGGCCAAGAGCACGCATGCACTTTCAGCAGCAGCGTTCGATAACGATGGTAAATAATAGTTTTCCACCAGCACAACAACAGAAGAACTGCCGAAGATGCCCGCTAAAATTACGCCGATAAACACGGGAAAGTAGCGCAAAAGAAAAGGGCGCACCGGTATGAGAGGTTTCCGTCCGAAAAGTCTCACTCTGATATATCCTCATACAGCCCAACCGCGACGATCCGGATGTTCCCGAACAGTAAGTTGTCGGGAATGAGGCAACGCTCCCAATTAATCAAAGCAAAATCACCTTTTTTGTAGCCTGTCAGCAATTTTCTGTATCCGTTTTCGCCTAAAACGAAGTTCAACAAGCTTCCCACGCATCTCACGATGACGCTTGCTGTTGAGAATCAGCAGACCAAGCAATGGCCAAAACAAACTTTCGGCATAGATGAACAGATGAGCGGAATAACGAATGGCCGGAAGAGCGGTAACCAGGCAGGCTCCAAAATAGACAACCATGACCCACACCCAGTCTCGTCGCCCACGGACAATCATAATGTTGCTAAGACTCAAGGCGCATGCCAGAACGACACATGCCCACCACGCTACTTGTGCCGAAATAGCTAAAGAAATGGCTTTGAGATAGTAATTTTGCACTACCACCACTACGGAAGATCCAGCAAAAATGCTTGAAAAAATCCCCCCGAGAAACACGGGTAAATAACGCTTGAGAAAAGGGCGAAGGGGCAGCAGCAATATCACTCGGTCATCTCCTCATAAATTCCGACCGCGACAGTGCGAATATTCCCAGACATCGAACTGCTAGCAACCCCTAAGGCAGCACCTAGAGCGTCTTGAATCTGCAAAACAGTGCCCTGTTTTACTTCTGCGGGCGTAAAACGCTTTGGCATTTTTCCAGCGAGTTGCTTCAACCTGATCATTTTCCGGGTCATTTCCGGGTGCCGAATACTCAACAACTCCTGGGTCAACTTTGCTCGCTCTTGACGACTCAGTCCTTTCAACACCTGCGGCAAAGTTTTTCCGGTAGATTTTCTTGTCGCATTAACCAGTCGTATAGTTGCCAGTGCCGAGACACTAGCGCCCAGTAGCGAAACAGCGTCCAAACCAATCGTCACAGCCTGATACCATGGCTCGCTATCCAGAGCATCGTTAAGAGCCGGGTCAATAATTTCGTTGCGAGTCCTCTGGCCGCCAACTAAGCACTGAATTGAACTGGCTGTTGCTGATGTAAAGCTTATCGCAGCTACCACCCCAGTAACCCCAAAGCTGAACGGACTGAGCGCCGATCCACTCAGTACCACGATCCAACTGATTACCGCAGAAGTACACGCCAAAGCTGTATTCACCGCCTCAAACGCCACCTGCGACTCTCGCGGCTCATTCGCCAGTTGCCGAGCGAACTCCACCCGCCCGACATAGCTGGGCGCCTCGCGCAAAATCACATTCTTCGGCGCGATACTGCAAATCGGCTGAAATTCACGCAGCACAACCATCCGTAGCTGCGCGTCGATGTACACCACGCCGGCACCGACGATGGCCGGATCAGCATCAATCGCCGCAAATAACTTGCGCAGATCAATACTGCTTTCCAGCCGCTGCCGCGTCATGTAATTGGGACTGAGGAAACTGTCTCTGAATACGCTGGAAGTCATCCCTATACTCCTGAGGTTCACAAGAGCGCAGAGGGTAAAGACTGCCTATCCCCGAAAAATGTCAGAAGCTTCGCTTTATCCGGACAGGCACTTCCTGATCGTGATGCCGCACCTTGTAAGCCATATCCCGAATAAGAAAAAGTACGCCCCGCGCCACTACCGGCGCACACCAAAACAGGGAGTGACAATGGCAACTGATATGTTTTTGAAGCTGGGGGACATCAAGGGCGAGTCCAAAGACCAGGCCCATCGCGACGAAATCGAGATCAGCCGATGGGGCTGGGGCATGTCCCAGACCGGTTCGATGCATACCGGCAGCGGCGGCGGTGCCGGCAAGGTCAATATTGAAAACCTGTCTGTCTCCAAGGTCATGGACAAGTCTTCACCCAACCTGATGATGGCCTGCTCCACCGGCAAGCATTACCCGGAGGCACGGTTGGTGGTGCGCAAGGCCGGTGGCAGCAATGCCGTGGAGTATCTGGTGATCACGCTGAAGGAAGTGATGGTCACGTCTTACCAAACCGACGCGGTGACCAGCAGCGATGTGCTGACTGAGGTGATAGCCCTGAACTTCGCCACGGTCGAAGTCAGCTACCAGCCGCAAAAATCCGACGGCGGCAAGGACGGCGGCGCCGTCAAATACGGCTGGAACATTCGCCAGAACGTCAAAATCTGAAACCACGTGCCGAGGCTACAGCCCCGCCTTGGCCGCCTCCCGCAACCGCCGCACTTCAACCAACTTCTTGACCATCGACCGATAGCCCTTGCTGTTGATCAGCAACAACCCCAGCAATGGCCAGAACAGGCTTTCACTGTAGATAAACCAGTGCGGCCGGTAGAGCAGTGTCGGCAGCACGACCAACAGGCACACCGCAAAAAACGCCACCATCGCCCACACGGCCCAGGCTCGGCCGCGCACCACCAGGAAGTTGCTGTTGGCCACGAACAGTGCGGCGGCTATCACCACGAACCAGGACACAGTGGCATTGGTTGCCATGGGCACGTCGGAAAAATAGGTGCTGGCCGCCAGGGAAATCGCCGCCGAACCGCCGAGGCAACCAGCGAGAATCACGCCGATGAATGCGGGAAAATGCTCCAGCAAAAACGGTTTAAGCGAAGGAACACCACCCATCACTCGGCCTCTTCGTACAAGCCAATCGCGAAGGTCTTGGCCTGTTTGTAGTTATCCGAACGCTTCAAGCCCCAGACGCTCAGCCCCGCACTGAAGGCATCGCCCAATTGGACATAGGTGGCGTGCTTGAGCTGGGTCGGCGTAAAGCGTTTGGGCAACTCGCCGCTCAGTTGCAGCAGCTTGCGCATCTTGTTCGACATTTGCGGATCGGCCACTTTCAGCAGCTCTTTGGTGAGTTTCTCCCGCTCCTGCCCGTTCAGGCCTTTGAGCACCTGACGCAGGCTTTTACCCGTGGCCGCACGAGTGACGTTGACCAGCTTAACTGTCGTCAGCGCCGAGGCGCCCACGCCGACCAAGGCGGCACCGTCGAGGACTTTGGTCGCCGTCTGGTACCACTCTTCGTTATCCAGGTAATCATTCATCGACGGGTTGACGATTTCGTTGCGCGTGCGGAACCCACCAACCAGGCACGACACGGTGCTGGCCGAGGCGGCGGTATAGCCGATGGCCGTCACGACCGTGCTGGCGCCGGCGGTGAACGGGATAGCGATGGTGCCGCTCAACACCACCAGCCAGCCAATGACCGCGCCGCCGCAGGACAACGTGGTGTTGAAGGCTTCACTCACCAGTCGCGACTCGCGCGGGTTGTTCAGCACTTGGTCGGCGAACTGCGCCGGGGCGATGTATTTCTGCGCCTCGCGCACAATGATGCGCTTGGGTCGAATGCTGCAGATCGGCTTGAACTCGCGCAGAGTCACGACGTTGAAGTCGGCGTCGATATACACCACGCCCGCGCCGACGATGCCGGGGTCGGCGTCGATGATGGCAAACAGCCGAGGCAGGTCGACTTCACTCTCGATGCGCTGGCGCGCCATGAACTGCGAGCGGTTGGAGTCCATGCCGATGTTGAGCAGGGGGTTGCTCATGGGGGGTTCTTCCTTGAAAAGTTGGGGACTGGACTGACGCCATCGGGGGCAAGCCCCCTCCCACATTTGAAGTGTGAATACATTCAAAATGTGGGAGGGCCGGTGCGACGATTCGGCTTGCTCCCGATAGCGATTTAATGGCCGCCACCTTAACAAACAGACTCCCCTCCGGCTAGAAAGCAAAACGCCAGCACGAGGCTGGCGTTTGGCATATTCAGGCAACGATCAACGCGGTACCACCGGCTTGCGGGCTGGCTTGCCACCCTTGCCCTTGGCCGCATCCGCGCGTTCCTTGGCGGCCTGCTTGTTGCGCGCCATGGCCGCGGCCTTGGCTTGCTCGCGCTTGTCCCACGGGTTGCTGCCGTCGCTGCCACGGGGCGGCAGGCCGGTGTGCTGGGTGAGAATCCTGGTGGTGGTTTCCTTGGCGACCTTGTGGCTGCCGGCCGGCGTCGAGTTCTTGCGACGCGCGCTCTGGTAGCTGTCGGTGGCCGGCTGGTGCAACGGGATCAGTTGATCCTTGCCCGGCCCGATCAGGTCGGCGCGGCCCATGCGGGTCAGTGCTTCGCGCAGCATCGGCCAGCCTTTCGGGTCGTGGTAGCGCAGGAACGCCTTGTGCAGACGGCGCTGTTCTTCGCTCTTGACGATGGTCACCGCGTCGCTCTTGTAGGTGACCTTGCGCAGCGGGTTCTTGCCCGAGTGGTACATCGCGGTGGCGGTGGCCATCGGCGACGGGTAGAACGCCTGCACCTGGTCGGCGCGGAAGCCGTTGCCCTTGAGCCACAGGGCCAGGTTCATCATGTCTTCATCGGTGGTGCCGGGGTGGGCGGCGATGAAGTACGGGATCAGGTACTGCTCCTTGCCCGCTTCCTTGGTGTACTTCTCGAACATGCGCTTGAACTTGTCATAGCTGCCGATGCCCGGTTTCATCATCTGGTTGAGCGGACCTTCCTCGGTGTGTTCCGGGGCGATCTTCAGGTAACCACCGACGTGGTGGGTGACCAGTTCCTTCACATACTCCGGCGACTCAACGGCCAGGTCGTAGCGCAGGCCGGAGGCGATCAGGATCTTCTTCACACCCGGCAACGCACGGGCGCTGCGATACAACTGGATCAGCGACGAGTGGTCGGTGTTCAGGTTCGGGCAGATGCCAGGGAACACGCACGACGGCTTGCGGCACGCGGATTCGATTTCCGGGCTCTTGCAGGCGATGCGGTACATGTTCGCGGTCGGGCCGCCGAGGTCGGAAATCACGCCGGTGAAACCCGGAACCTTGTCGCGGATTTCTTCGATCTCGCGAATGATCGACTCTTCGGAACGGTTCTGGATGATGCGGCCTTCGTGCTCGGTGATCGAGCAGAAGGTACAGCCGCCGAAGCAGCCGCGCATGATGTTCACCGAGAAACGGATCATGTCGTAGGCCGGGATTTTTTCCTTGCCATACGCCGGGTGCGGGACACGTGCGTAAGGCATGCCAAACACGTAGTCCATTTCTTCGGTGGTCATCGGAATGGGCGGCGGGTTGAACCACACGTCCACTTCGCCGTGTTTCTGCACCAGGGCACGGGCGTTGCCTGGGTTGGTTTCCAGGTGCAACACGCGGTTGGCGTGGGCATAAAGCACCGCATCACCACGGACTTTTTCCACCGATGGCAGGCGGATCACGGTCTTCTCACGGGTCATGCGCGGGCTGGCCAGGATCTGCACGACCTTGGCTTCCTGCGGATCTTCAACCGGCCCCTTTTCCTGCTCGATGGCGCAGGCCTGGGTGTCCTGGGTATTCACGTATGGGTTGATGATCTTGTCGACCTTGCCCGGACGGTCGATACGGGTGGAGTCCACCTCATACCAGCCTTCGGGCGTATCACGGCGAATGAACGCAGTGCCGCGCACATCGGTGATGTCTTCGATCTTGTGGCCCCACGACAGGCGCTGGGCCACTTCGACGATGGCCCGCTCGGCGTTGCCGTACAGCAGGATGTCGGCGGTGGCGTCGATCAGGATCGAATTGCGCACCCGGTCCTGCCAGTAGTCGTAGTGGGCGATGCGGCGCAGGGACGCTTCGATGCCACCGAGCACGATCGGCACGTTCTT
The DNA here is from genome assembly GCF_001439695.1 of Pseudomonas veronii. Taxonomy (GTDB): domain Bacteria; phylum Pseudomonadota; class Gammaproteobacteria; order Pseudomonadales; family Pseudomonadaceae; genus Aquipseudomonas; species Aquipseudomonas veronii. Next base: position 271,832 of record NZ_JYLL01000001.1, on the reverse strand, counting down.
GTAGGCTTCCTTGCACCGCTGGCTGTACACCAGGCTCGCGCGGTCCGGGCGTTTGCCGGCCATGCCGCCAGGGGTGTAGGCGTCGTCGGAGCGGATTTTCTTGTCAGCGGTGTAGCGGTTGATCATCGAGTCCATGTTGCCGGCCGCGACGCCGAAGAACAGGTTCGGCTCGCCGAGCTTCATGAAGTCGTCTTTGGACTGCCAGTTCGGCTGGGCAATGATCCCGACGCGGAAGCCCTGGGACTCCAGCAGCCGGCCGATGATCGCCATGCCGAACGACGGATGGTCAACGTAGGCATCACCGGTGACGATGATGATGTCGCAGGAATCCCAGCCAAGCTGATCCATCTCCTCCCTGCTCATCGGCAGGAATGGCGCAGGACCGAAACATTCGGCCCAGTACTTGGGATAGTCAAATAACGGCTTGGCTGTTTGCATGACGGTGACCGGTGTTGAGATGAAAAATCGCGGGCGCGGAATATAGCACAAATTTTGACCAATTCCGACGATAACAGTAGGAATTGAACAGAAGGATTATTCGTCGTCGTCGAAGTTGTAACTGCCCGGCGCAAGGTTCTCGAAACGCGTGTATTTGCCGATGAACGCCAGGCGGATAAAGCCGATCGGGCCGTTCCGCTGCTTGCCGATGATGATTTCGGCAATGCCTTTGTGCTCGGTCTCCGGGTGATACACCTCGTCGCGGTAGACGAACATGATCACGTCGGCATCCTGCTCGATCGCTCCGGATTCACGCAAGTCGGAGTTCACCGGGCGCTTGTTGGGGCGTTGTTCCAGGGAACGGTTGAGCTGCGACAGCGCCACCACCGGGCAGTTGAATTCCTTGGCCAGGGCTTTCAAGGACCGGGAGATCTCGGAAATCTCGTTGGTCCGGTTGTCGCCGCTGGAACCCGGGATCTGCATCAGTTGCAGGTAGTCGATCATGATCAGGGCGATATCGCCGTGTTCACGCACCAGGCGGCGGGTACGCGCGCGCATCTCCGACGGGCTGATGCCCGCGGTGTCATCGATGAACAGCTTGCGGTCGTTGAGCAGGTTGACCGCCGAGGTCAGGCGCGGCCAATCGTCGTCTTCCAGGCGACCGGCACGCACTTTGGTCTGGTCGATACGGCCCAGGGACGAGAGCATCCGCATGATCAGCGATTCGCCTGGCATCTCCAGGGAGTACACCAGCACGGTCTTGTCACTGCGCAACACGGCGTTTTCCACCAGGTTCATCGCAAAGGTGGTTTTACCCATGGATGGACGGCCGGCGACGATGATCAGGTCGGACGGCTGCAGGCCGCTGGTCTTCTCGTCGAGGTCGGTGTAGCCGGTGGAGATGCCGGTGATGGCATTGTCGGTGTTGAACAGCGTATCGATACGGTCGATGGCCTTGGTCAGCAGGTCGTTGACGCTGACCGGGCCGCCGGTTTTCGGCCGGGCTTCGGCGATCTGGAAGATCTGGCGCTCGGCCTCGTCAAGGATCTCGGCGGCGCTGCGACCTTCGGGGTTGAAGGCGCTATCGGCGATTTCGGTGCTGATGCCGATCAACTGGCGCAAGGTGGCGCGCTCGCGAACGATCTGGGCATATGCCTTGATGTTGGCGACGGACGGCGTGTTTTTGGCCAACTCACCGAGGTAGCCCAGGCCGCCGACCTGGGAGGTCTGGCCTTCCTTGTCCAGTTGCTCGGCCAGGGTCACCACGTCGATCGGTGAGTTCTGGTCGGCCAGCTTGGCGATGGCGCGGAAGATCAGGCGATGGTCATGACGATAGAAATCACCGTCCGAGACTTGATCCAGCACGCGTTCCCAGGCGTTGTTGTCCAGCATCAAGCCACCGAGCACGGCCTGTTCGGCCTCGATGGAATGCGGCGGCACCTTCAGGGCAGCGGTTTGCAGATCGTATTGCTCAGGAGCTGAAATATCGTTCATGGCCACTTGGAATTAGGGGGTGTGTAAAAAACAAAAGGCACGACCTGTAAACAGGATCGTGCCCGATGTTAACCGCCTGGCACGCGAGGTGCCAGTCAGTTAGGTGCGACTTAAGCTGCTACCACGACAACGCGTACAGTGGCTTCAACTTCAGCGTGCAAGTGCACGGCTACGTCGAATTCACCTACGTTGCGGATGGTGCCGTTCGGCAGACGAACTTCGCTTTTCGCAACTTCAACGCCAGAGGCGGTCAGTGCGTCAGCGATGTCGTGGGTGCCGATCGAACCGAACAGCTTGCCTTCGTCACCGGCGGTGGCAGTGATAGTCACTTCCAGCTCAGCCAGTTGGGCAGCGCGAGTTTCGGCCGAAGCTTTTTTGTCTGCTGCTGCTTTTTCCAGCTCAGCACGACGCTCTTCAAACGCAGCCAGGTTGGCAGCGGTTGCAGCGGTGGCTTTGCCGTATGGCAGCAGGTAGTTACGACCGTAGCCGGCCTTAACGTTCACTTTGTCGCCCAGGTTGCCCAGGTTGGCGACTTTTTCCAGAAGGATCAGTTGCATGTGAAAATCCTCTAACTTTTAACCTTCACCGTTCGCGTTATCGGCGTCTTTCGGCGCCAGACGACCGCGAAAATCAATCAGGCCGTCGACAATGGCCAAAACCACGAGTAACGGATAGATCAGCTGCATGAACAGCATCAGCGTGACGTACAACCCCACCAGCCAGAACCTGGCCAGGCGCTTCTGCGCCACCAGCCCGTGAATCAGGGCCAGCCCGGAGAACACCAGCGGTACGCTGCAAAACAGCAATAACAAGGCCGCCTCTGGACCGAAGTTCGGTCCGACCACCATGCATGCCAGCAGCAACATCGCCGGGCCCGCGGGGATTCTGATACTGCGAAACTCGCGACCAAAACCACCCGGGTTGTACAACAACGCCTGCCAGTAACGCCCAAGCATCAGGCTCAGCACACTGACAATCTGCAACACCACCGCCATCAGGCCGATCAGGGCCGGTGCTATCAGCGCCGCAAGGCGCGCTCGCTCGTCTACCGACAATTGCTGGTAGAGCTCCCCGAGAGCCAGCGGCAGGACCTTGACGATCTCTTGCGCCAGCGCCTCGATTTGCGGGTGGAAAGCCGCGCCGAGCAACACTGAAAACACCAACCCCAATGCCACGCTGACCAGCAGCGTGCGGACCCAGGACTCACTTGCGCGTAAAACCAACGCAAGGCTCGACGACCCCAGCAGCACCATAAGCACTTTGGGTTCGCCCAATTGCAGCCACCAGATCAAGGCGGCCAGCAACCCCAGGGCCAGGACGCCAACGGCATCCTGCAAACCGCGCCGCAGAAGCACAAGGCATCCCGCGGCAGCACCCAACCAATACAACAACGGCAATGCTGCACATCCAGCCACTACCAGAGTGGCCTGCACGCGACCGCGCATGATGAACTCAGCTAAGGCGCGCATGCATTCAATCCCTTACTACTTGTCGACTGCCCGGTCTCAGCGGCCGTGGCTGTCGGTGTAGGCCAGCAGGGCCAGGAAGCGGGCGCGCTTGATAGCGGTGGCCAGCTGACGCTGATAACGTGCTTTGGTACCGGTGATACGGCTTGGAACGATTTTGCCGGTCTCGGATACGTAGGCTTTCAGAGTGTTGAGATCTTTGTAATCGATCTCTTTCACGTCTTCAGCGGTGAAGCGGCAGAATTTACGACGACGGAAGAAACGTGCCATTTGATAGGCTCCTTAAAAGGTCCGTGGATTACTCGTCAGCGTTATCGCTGTTGTCGCTGTCATCACTATCAGCGCTTTCAGCGCCTTCGTGCTCAGGACGGTCGCGACGCTCACGGCGCTCACTGCGGTTTTCTTCAGCCTTGAGCATCTCGGATTGGCCGGTAACGGCTTCTTCGCGACGGATGACCAGGTTACGGATCACAGCATCGTTGTAGCGGAAGTTGTCTTCCAGCTCGGCCAGGGCCTTGCCAGTGCATTCAACGTTCAGCATCACGTAGTGAGCCTTGTGAACATTGTTGATTGCGTAGGCCAGTTGACGACGGCCCCAATCTTCCAGACGGTGGATTTTGCCGCCGTCTTCTTCGATCAGCTTGGTGTAACGCTCTACCATGCCGCCGACTTGCTCGCTTTGATCCGGGTGGACCAAAAAGATGATTTCGTAATGACGCATGAATGCTCCTTACGGGTTGTAGCCTGCCGCTCAAAAACGGTCAGACAAGGAGTGAATGACACTTATGGATCTTGCCGCAGGGAGGCACATCGGTGCCTGCCAGGAAGGCAAGGGGCGCAATTGTAGAGAAGGGGGAGGAAGGGCGCAAGGTAATTGGTGATTATTTGAACAATCTTCCAGGCACCACAAAACAAAAGTGGGAGAGGGCTTGCTCCCTCCCACATTTTGCATCTATGCCAGGCCCGACATTACTTCTTGGTCTTGGCCTTCGCACCGCGCTGGCGCTGGGCTTCGAACAGGCACACGCCGGTAGCGACCGACACGTTGAGACTGCTGACGCTGCCAGCCATCGGCAGATGAACCAGATAATCGCAATGCTCGCGAGTCAGGCGACGCATGCCCTTGCCTTCGGCGCCCATGATCAGGATGGTCGGGCCGGTGAGGTCCTGGTCATAAATGCTGACCTCGGCCTCCCCCGCCGTGCCCACGACCCACAGGCCGCGCTGCTGGAGTTTCTCCAGGGTGCGCGCGAGGTTGGTCACGGCCACCAACGGAATCACTTCCGCCGCGCCGCATGCGACTTTACGCACAACTGGCGTCAACGTGGCCGACTTGTCCTTGGGCACGATCACCGCCAGCGCACCGGCAGCATCCGCAGAACGCAGGCAGGCGCCGAGGTTGTGCGGGTCGGTCACGCCGTCCAGCACCAGCAACAGCGGTGCGCCTTCGGTGCGGTCGAGCAGCTCGTCGAGCATCGCCTCGCCCCATACCTGGCTCGGGCTGACATCCGCGACGACGCCTTGGTGGACGCCTTCAACCCACACGTCCATTTCGCGACGCTCGGCCTGGCCGATCGCCACGCGGTTTTCGTTGGCCAGCTCGACCAGCGCCTGCACGCGCGGCTCGCTGCGACCTTCGGCCAGCCAAACCTGTTTGACGCGTTTAGGGTGATGACGCAGCAGTGCTTCTACGGCGTGGACGCCGTAGATTTTTTCCAGACTCATGACTTGGCCTTAGGTTTACGCGACCCGCCGCTTTTCGCGGGGGCCGAACCCGCTTTTGGCGGGCCTTTACGGTGTTTACTGGGCTTGCTCGACGGCTTTTCCGCCGTGTGGGGCTTTCCCCCAGACGCCGCTTTACCACCGCTTTTGGCTTCGTTGAGCAACTGCTGCTTCAACTCACGGCTTCTGCGCAGTTCGGCGTTTTTCGCCGCTGCGTCGCTTGGGCGGTAGGCCTCGGGAACCTTGTCCTTGGCCGCCGGACGACGACCGGCCTTGGCCGGCGCAGGCTCGGCAACCGCTGCTTTCGCAGGAGCGCCCTTGCCTTGGGTGGCCGGCGCGGCGGTTTCGCTGCCACGTTTTTTACGGCCGATCGGCGCGGCGATGGTTTTTTCAGCCATCTCGAAGTCGATCTTGCGTTCGTCCAGGTCGACGCGCATGACGCGCACTTCGACCGTGTCGCCCAGGCGGAAACTGCGACCGGTACGCTCGCCCGCCAGGCGGTGATGCACAGGATCGAAGTGGTAGTAGTCACCCGGCAAGGCGGTGACATGCACCAGGCCCTCGACGTAGATATCGGTCAGTTCGACAAACAGACCAAAGCCGGTCACGGCCGTGATCACGCCAGGGAACGACTCGCCCACGCGGTCCTTCATGAACTCGCACTTGAGCCAGTTCACGACGTCGCGGGTGGCTTCGTCGGCACGGCGCTCGCTCATGGAGCACTGCTCGCCGAGCTGTTCCAGGGCCGCTTCGTCGTAAGGATAGATCCGCGCCTTCGGAATGGTCATGGCACCGGCGCGCTTGACGTGCGGGGTGTCTTGCTTGGAGTGGATCACGCTGCGGATCGCGCGGTGCGTGAGCAAGTCCGGGTAACGACGGATCGGTGAGGTGAAGTGGGTGTACGCCTCGTAATTCAGGCCGAAGTGGCCCTGATTGTCGGCGCTGTACACCGCCTGGCTCAGCGAACGCAGCATCACGGTCTGGATCAGGTGGAAATCCGGACGGTCCTTGATGCTGGCCAGCAGTGCCTGGTAATCCTTCGGCGACGGGCCGTCCTTGCCTTTATGCAGGGACAGGCCGAGCTCGCCGAGGAAGGCGCGCAGTTTTTCCAGACGCTCCGGCGGCGGGCCGTCGTGTACCCGGTACAACGCAGGAATTTCGTGCTTCTTCAGGAATTCAGCGGTGGCCACGTTGGCCGCCAGCATGCATTCCTCGATCAGCTTGTGCGCGTCGTTGCGGGTGGTCGGGGTGATCTCGGCGATCTTGCGCTCGGAACCGAAGATGATCCGGGTTTCCTGGGTTTCAAAATCGATCGCGCCACGCACGTGACGTGCGCCCAGCAGCACCTTGTACAGCGCATACAGCTGCTTGAGATGCGGCACCACACCGGCGTATTCGGTACGCAGGGCCTTGGCTTCGCTGGTCTTCGGCGTTTCCAGGATGGTGCTGACCTTGTTGTAGGTCAGGCGCGCCTGAGAGTGGATCACCGCTTCGTAGAACTGGTAGTCGGTCATTTCGCCGGTTTTCGAGAGGGTCATCTCGCACACCATGGCCAAACGGTCGACTTTCGGGTTCAGCGAGCACAGGCCGTTGGACAGCTGCTCAGGCAGCATCGGGATCACGCGCTCAGGGAAATACACGGAGTTGCCGCGCACCTGGGCTTCGTTATCCAGCGCCGAACCGATCTTCACGTAGCTGGAGACGTCGGCAATCGCCACGTACAACTTCCAGCCGCCGGAGAACAGGCGCAACTTGCCAGGCTTGGCTTCGCAATACACCGCATCGTCGAAGTCGCGGGCGTCTTCGCCGTCGATGGTGACGAACGGCAGATGGCGCAGGTCGATGCGCTTTTCCTTGTCCTTCTCTTCGACTTCCGGCTTGAGCTTGGCGGCTTCCTTGAGCACGGCTTCGGGCCAGACGTGAGGAATATCGTAGGTGCGCAGCGCGACGTCGATTTCCATGCCCGGCGCCATGTAGTTGCCGACCACTTCGATGATATCGCCCTGAGGCTGGAAGCGCGGGGTCGGCCAGTGGGTGATTTTCACCTCCACGAACTGACCGACCTTGGCCGCGCCATTGCGGCCCGGGGTCACCAGCACTTCCTGCTGGACCTTCGGGTTGTCCGGAATGACGAAGCCGATGCCGCCTTCTTCGAAGTAACGCCCGACGATGGACTCATGGGCACGGGACACCACTTCGACGATCACGCCTTCACGGCGGCCGCGACGGTCCAGGCCCGACACGCGCGCCAGCGCACGGTCGCCATCGAACACCAGGCGCATTTGCGCCGGGCTCATGAACAGGTCGTCGCTGCCGTCATCCGGGATCAGGAAGCCGAAGCCATCACGGTGGCCGGCAATGCGACCCAGGATCAGGTCGAGCTTGTCCACGGGCGCATAGGTGCCACGGCGGGTGTAGATCAACTGAGCATCGCGCTCCATGGCACGCAGACGGCGGCGCAGGGCTTCGAGCTGGTCTTCGGTGGTCAGACCGAATTCTTCAACCAGCTGCTCGCGGCTAGCAGGCGAACCACGATCGGCGAGATGCGCCAGGATCAGTTCGCGGCTAGGAATAGGGTTTTCATATTTTTCCGCTTCACGAGCGGCCTCGGGATCGAGGGACTGCCAATCGGCCATTAGAGAGTTTTCACCTTGTCTATATGCGGGTTAGTTTGGCATACGCGTATTGAAACGGGAAATTTCAGGCGTCAACAAGCGTTTTAAAGCACTTTGTGACCCCCAACACGCACCTTGTACGACCATTGGCGAAATTTTCCAGGCTTTTTTCATGGCAGGGGTTTACAGTTCAAAAGCCACTCCGTATAGTGCGCGCCATCGACGACAGCAACGTTGAAGATACTGCCCAGATGGTGAAATTGGTAGACACGCCAGCTTCAGGTGCTGGTGACCGCAAGGTCGTGGAAGTTCGAGTCTTCTTCTGGGCACCAATTCAAAACTCGAGGTCAGCCTTGAGTTATCCAGAAACCCGCGAAAGCGGGTTTTTGCGTTACAGTCCTTTGATTCTTAACGAAAAACTGATTTATATTTTCGAATCAGGGGTTTACAGATCAAAAAGCGCTCCGTATAGTTCGCTCCATCAACAGCGGCAACGTTGCTTGATAATGCCCAGGTGGTGAAATTGGTAGACACGCCAGCTTCAGGTGCTGGTGATCGCAAGGTCGTGGAAGTTCGAGTCTTCTCCTGGGCACCAAATTCAGATCAAACCCGCGAAAGCGGGTTTTTTCGTTTCCGGGGTGTGAAAACCGCCCCATGGATTTCTCCTTCATCCGCACTTGAGAAGCTTTATCGTTTATCCTTGCAACGATTTGTTGCACTCAAGCGAGGAAACTTCCGGATGATGATCCGTGGCACCCATCTCAAGACATCCCTTCTGCGTGGCCTTAGCCTCACTCTGCTCGGCCTGACCCTGCTCTCGCCCACCGCCTATTGCGCCGACAAGGTTGCCCTGACCCTGTACAACGGCCAACACAAAGAAGTCGGCGATGAACTCGCCAAAGCCTTCGAAGCCAAGACCGGCATTCACGTCAACGTGCGCAAAGGCAGCAGCAACCAGCTGGCCAGCCAGGTCGTCGAAGAAGGCGCGCGCTCCCCGGCCGATGTGATCTACACCGAAGAATCGCCGCCGTTGAACAAACTCGGCGAGCAAGGCCTGCTGGCGAAAATCGACGCTGGCACCCTCGATGTATTGCCCAAGGATTACATCGGCAGCCAGGGCGACTGGATGGGCGTGACCGCACGCACCCGCGTCGTGGCCTTCAACCCGAAACTGATCGCCGAGAAAGACCTGCCCAAGTCGGTCCTGGATTTCGCCCGCCCCGAATGGCAAGGCAAGGTCGGCTTCGTGCCCACCAGCGGCGCGTTCCAGGAACAAGCCGTGGCGATCATCAAGCTGCACGGTCGCGAAGCCGCCGAAGAATGGCTGACCGGCCTGCGCGCCTTCGGCAAGGTGTACAGCAACAATATGGTCGCCCTCAAAGCCGTGGAAAACGGCGAAATCGCCAGCGTGCTGGTGAACAACTACTACTGGTTTGCCCTGAAGAAGGAAAAAACCAACCTGGACTCGCAACTGCACTACTTCACCAATGGCGATGCCGGCGGCCTGATCACCGTGTCTTCCGCTGCCGCTCTGAAATCCAGCAAGCACCCGCAAGAAGCCCAGCAACTGCTGGCGTTCATGGTCAGCGAAGAAGGCCAGCGCGTGATCACCAACACCTCGGCCGAATACCCGCTGCGCAAGGGCATGGAGTCCAGTCGCGGCCTGAAGCCGTTCAGCGAGCTGCAACCGCCGAAAGTCACCCCCGCCGACCTGGGTAACGCGCAAGAAGCCCTGGACCTGGAACGTGACGTTGGCCTGAACTGATGAACCCATCGCTCCGCGCTCCCGCCCTGCGCGGGGGCTACAGCCCGCGACGCAAGCGCCCGTCGATCTGGCTGTTGCTGCCTGTGCTGCTCCTGGTGGGCTTGAGCCTGTTGCCGCTGGCGTATGTCGGGCTCAAGGCCTGGCAAGCGGGCTGGGCGGAGGCCGTGCATCTGCTGTGGCGCCCGTATGTGTTCGGGCTGCTGCGCAACACCCTGGCGCTGATGGTCGGGGTCACACTGGCGTGCGGCGTGATCGGCCTATCCCTCGCCTGGCTGCTGGAGCGCAGCAACCTGCCGGGGCGCCGCCTCTGGGGCGTGATCCTGTGCCTGCCGTTTGCGGTGCCGGCGTTTGTCAGCAGCTTCACCTGGGTGTCGCTGAGCGCCAACTTCGAAGGGCTCGGCGGGGCGATCCTGGTGATGACCCTGTCGAAATACCCGCTGGTGTTTCTGCCGGTGGCGGCGACCCTGCGCAATCTCGACCCCTCCCTCGAAGAGTCCGCGCGCACCCTGGGGCTGAATCGCTGGGGCGTGTTCCGGCGCATCACCCTGCCCTTGCTGTGGCCGTCGCTGTTGGCCGGGGCATTGTTGATCGCGCTGCATATGCTGGTGGAATTCGGCGCGCTGTCGATCATCGGCCTGCAGACCTTTACTACAGCGATCTATCAGCAATTCGAACTGGAATTCAGCAACGCCAATGCAGCGATGCTGTCGGCGGTGTTGCTGGCAATGTGCCTGACACTGCTGTGGCTGGAACTGCGCGTGCGCGGCAAGGGCCGACATGTGCGGATCGGCCAGGGCGCGGCGCGGCATGCGGAACAGGTCCGACTGGGCAAGTGGGCGCCATTGGGGCAGCTGTATTGCCTGGCGCTGGCGATCATCGGCAGCGGCATTCCGCTGGGGATGCTCGGCTATTGGCTGGCGGTGGGCTCGTCGGCCGCGTTCCCGGTGGCCGAGATTGGTGAGGCGCTGCTGTCCTCCCTGGCGCTGTCGCTGGGCGGCGCGGCGCTGTGCCTGGTACTCGCGGTGCCGGTGGGGTTGCTGGTGGTGCGCTACAAAGGCCCGCTGGCGCTCTGGGCCGAGCGCCTGCCGTACTTGCTGCACGCCCTGCCCGGCCTGGTGATTGCGCTGACGCTGGTGTACTTCGCCTTGCACTACGTGCCGGCGCTGTACCAGACGTCGGCACTGCTGCTGATTGCCTATGCGCTGCTGTTTCTGCCGCTGGCCCAGGCGCCGATCCGGACAGCCTTGAACAAGGCGGCACCGCAGCTGGAAGAAGCTGCACGCACGCTGGGTGCGTCGTCGTTCAGTGCCTTTTGCCGAGTGACCCTGCCGATTATTTTCCCGGCTTTGGGGGCGGCATTCGCGCTGGTATTTCTCGATGCGATGAAGGAATTGACCGCCACATTACTGCTCAGCCCGACCGGGCTGAATACCCTGGCGACGGCGGTGTGGGCGCATACCTCGAATATCGAATTCGCGGCGGCGGCGCCGTATGCGGCGTTGTTGATTCTGGTGTCGGGGTTGCCGGTTTATTTGCTCACGACGCGGATGTATCTGAGTCGCTGAAACCGCTATCGGGGGCAAGCCCCCTCCCACAGTTGACTGGGCTCCAGCTTTGGAATGCAGTCGAATGTGGGAGGGAGCTTGCTCCCGATAGCGACGGCACAGACCACACTAAGCCCGGAACTGCCCCAGGCTCGCCTTCAACTGCGCCGCCAAGCCATCCAGCACCTTGCCGCTGGCCGTGGTTTCCACCACAGCCTGTGCGGCACGCTCGGCCTGGGCATGGATCACCTCGACCCGCCCACGCACCGCATGCGCGCCCTGGGCCTGATGCTCGGCCGCACGAGTGGCCAGGCCAATCGCCGCATGCACCTGCTCCACCGAGGCCTGCACCGTCTGCTGCAAGCGCACACTGTCGCGCAGCACCAGCAAGCCTTCGTTGGCCTGGCGCCCGGCCTTGCCAATGGTTTCGACCGCCTCGCGCGCGCCCTGCTGCAACGCCACGATATGTGCCTGGATATCGCCGGTGGAGCTTTGGGTTTTACTCGCCAGCGCACGCACCTCGTCCGCCACCACCGCAAAGCCACGCCCGGTCTCACCGGCACGCGCCGCTTCGATGGCCGCGTTGAGCGCCAGCAGGTTGGTCTGCTCGGCGATGCCATGGATCACCGTCAATACCACTTCGATCTGCTCGCTTTGCGCGGCGAGGCGCTCGATGACCTTGGAACCGGCCTGCACCTGGCCCGCCAGCGCTTCGATCAAGCTGCCGACTTCAGCCGAAGTGCGTGAGTTTTCATCCGTGGCCTGGCGTATATCCACCACCTGCTGCAGCGCGGCCTGCATCGCATGGCTTTCGGCCTGCGCCTCATCCGCCATCTGCGACAACGCGCGCAGGCTCTCGGCCACTTCGTCGCGCTGCAAACCGGCAGCCGCGTCGGCGCCGGCATTGCGCAAGGTCATCGCGCCGATTTCCACACCGGTACGCTGCGCCACATCGCCGGCCTCGCGCACGATGGGCTGCAACTTATCCACAAAGCGATTGACCGCCGACGCCATGTCGCCGATCTCATCTTTGCTGTTGATCTGCACACGCTTGGTCAGGTCGCCCTCGCCCGCCGCCAGATCATCCATGGCCGCGATCAACAGTTTCAGGCGATTGACCACCCGCCGCCCGAGCACCACCGCGATCAACAGCAGCACACCGAAGCCGACCGCCGCGAGCCCCATGCCGATGCGCCAGCGCAAGGTGCCCGCCGCGTCCTGCACGGCATTGGTGGTGTTGGCGGTCATCTGGGTAGCGGTCGCCTGCGCCGACTGCAGCCTTGCGCCCATGGCGGCCGCGCTATCGGCCGCCGCACCTTTGAGGCTATCGCCCACCAACTGATCGCCGCTGGCGATCAGTGTCGCAAAGCGCTTATCCAGCGCCTGCAGGTTGGCTTCCACCGACGCGGTCGAGACCCCCATGCGAACCTTGCCGATCTCGACGCCGTTGGGGCTGATGGACGCTTCGACGTAGTACACAGAAGGGTCCGCCTTGGCGGCGTCCAGCACTTTATCCAGGGCGCGGTCGCCCTTGCCCTTTTCCAGCAGCGCCTGGTTGATCGGGTTTTCCCGGTTCAGATAGCGGGTCAGATGCTCACCGGCGGCGTCGTCGTAGACCACGAACAACACGTTGGGATTGCGCTGGGCCCGTCGGGCGAACTCCGACAGCGTCGGCACATCGTTGTCCCACATGGCGCGAGGCGCCACGGAGGCCAGCAGTTGCGCCATGTCGTTAGCGGAGTCTTGCAGGTCTTTTTCCAGGGTCGCACGCAGTTGCTTCTGCTCTTCCTGCAGGCGCGTGGAAAGCCCGACGGTCAGACGCTGACGGGTACTGCTGGACAAACTGTCCAGGCTGGATGTGACTTCCTTGCCGGCCTGGGCCAATTCGCCGGACAGTTTCTGACTGTCGACCCCGAGGCGATTGCCCAAATCAGCTTCCAGCGCCGTGACTGTGCTCCGAGTAAGAGCGACCGCCACCAGCACTTGCACCAAAAGAGCGATACCTAGGGTAACGAACACCGGCCGCAACAGACGACTTTGTAACAATGAGAGAACGGCAGACATCGGGAATCCCTCCACCACGGGTGCCATTAATTTGATAGCACCGCGAAAGAAGGAAACACAGCAAGGGTCGTGCCGCTTGGCGAACTTAAACGACAAAGGGCTCCCTGAGGAGCCCTTTGCGTTTTACATCAACAGCTTATTAAGCGAACGGGTGACGCAGAACGATGGTCTCGTTGCGGTCCGGGCCCGTCGAAATAATGTCGATCGGTGCGCCGATCAGCTCTTCAACGCGCTTGATGTACGCACGAGCGTTGGCGGGCAGCTCTTCCAGGGTCTTGGCACCCACGGTCGATTCGACCCAGCCCGGTACTTCTTCGTACACCGGCTGCAGACCCACGTAGCTGTCTGCGTCAGTCGGGGCAACGACCTTACCTTCTGCATCTTTGTAGCCGACACAGATGTTGATGGTTTCCAGACCGTCGAGCACGTCCAGCTTGGTCAGGCAGATACCCGAGATGCTGTTCACATCGATAGCGCGACGCAGGATAACGGCATCGAACCAGCCACAACGACGAGCACGGCCAGTAGTCGCGCCAAACTCGTGACCTTGTTTAGCCAGGTGCGCGCCCACTTCGTCGAACAGTTCAGTCGGGAATGGACCCGAACCGACCCGCGTGGTGTAAGCCTTGGTGATGCCCAGGATGTAGTCCAGGAACATCGGGCCAACACCCGAACCGGTAGCGACGCCGCCAGCGGTGGTGTTAGAGCTGGTCACGTAGGGGTAGGTACCGTGGTCGATGTCCAGCAACGAACCTTGGGCGCCCTCGAACATGATGTCTTTGCCAGCGCGACGCAGGTCGTGCAGCTCGGCCGTCACGTCCAGCATCAGCGGCTTGAGCAGCTCAGCGTATTCCTTGCATTCGGCCAGGGTCTTGTCGAATTCGATGGCTGGCTCTTTGTAGTAACCCACCAGCATGAAGTTGTGGTAATCCACCAGTTCACGCAGTTTGTCTTCAAAGCGCGGCATGTTGAGCAGGTCGCCAACACGCAGGCCACGACGCGCAACCTTGTCTTCGTAGGCTGGGCCGATACCGCGACCGGTAGTACCGATCTTCAGCTCGCCACGGGCCTTTTCACGGGCCTGGTCCAGCGCGACGTGGAAGGACAGGATCAGCGGGCAGGCCGGGCTGATACGCAGGCGCTCGCGCACCGGTACGCCTTTCTCTTCCAGCTTGGTGATTTCCCGCATCAGGGCGTCGGGTGCAACCACCACGCCGTTGCCGATCAGGCACTGCACGCCTTCGCGCAGGACGCCCGACGGGATCAGGTGCAAGACGGTTTTTTCGCCATCGATGACCAGGGTGTGGCCAGCGTTGTGGCCACCTTGGTAGCGCACTACGGCGGCAGCATGTTCGGTCAGCAGATCAACGATCTTGCCTTTGCCCTCATCACCCCATTGGGTGCCCAGGACTACGACATTCTTACCCATAACACTTGTCCTCATTCGCGCAAACTTGGTGCCGGCGATGGCCGGCAGGAAAACTCAAGAAGCCAGTGGCGATACTTGCCAAAGCCCGTTCTGCAGAATCAATTGCCGGTCGCAGTCCGCTTCACGGGCGGCGGCCAATGGCTGCCCAGGCAACGCCTGGACGACACGCTGACCCTCACCGCGCAACTGACAAACCTGCTGCCAGAGTGCTGCGTCCGTACTGTCGGGCATCCAGATGCCACCAGACGGCAGCTCGACCTCAGCACGCCCCAGGGTCACCAGGGTTTTCAAATCGGTGGAAAAGCCGGTGGCCGGACGCGCACGACCGAAGTCGGCGCCGATATCGTCATAACGACCGCCCTGGGCGATGGCCTGGCCAACACCCGGCACAAACACAGCGAACACCACACCGGTGTGGTAGTGGTAGCCGCGCAACTCGCCCAGGTCGAAATACAGCGGCAGTTGCGGGAACCTCGCCGACAACTGCGCGGCAATCGCCAGCACGTCATCCAGTGCCGCCAATACTGGCGCCGGCGCATTGGCCAGGCGCTCACGGGCAGCGTCCAGGACTTCGCGGCCGCCGCACAGGTTCACCAGCGCACGCAGCATGTCAGCCAGTTCGGCCGGCACGCCTTCGGTCAAGGCGACGACTTCATCGATTGCCTTGCGCTGCAGGGCATCGAACAACTGTTGCTCCACTTCACCGGACAAACCGGCCGCACGCGCCAGGCCACGGTAGATACCGACGTGGCCCAGATCCATGTGGACATCCGGCACGTCAGCCAGTTGCAGCATGGCCAGCATCAGGCTGATGACTTCCACGTCGCTGCTCGGGCTGGCATCGCCATACAACTCGGCGCCCAACTGAATCGGGCTGCGCGACGACGACAACGCCCGCGGCTTTGCATGCAGCACACTGCCGGCATAGCACAGGCGGCTCGGGCCTTCGCGACGCAGGGTGTGTGCATCAATGCGCGCCACTTGCGGCGTGATGTCGGCACGGAACCCCATTTGCCGGCCCGATTGCGGGTCAATGACCTTGAACGTGCGCAGATCGAGGTCCTGGCCCGCGCCGGTCAGCAGGGATTCCAGGTACTCGATATGCGGGGTCACGACAAACTCGTAACCCCAGCTCTGGAACAGATCCAACACCTGGCGACGCGCTACTTCAATGCGCGCAGCTTCTGGTGGCAGTACTTCTTCGATGCCATCTGGCAGCAGCCAGCGGTCTACCGTTGCCATTACGCCATTCCCCTATGATCCGGGCGGCCAGCCCTCGGCCGAGCCTTGAGTGAAGCAGAAAATGCCCGCCCCCGGCATAAACCACGCGCAAGAGCGACGTGACGAACGGCCTGCAAACGGCCTCGTCGGGCACTTTCCTCGAAAAACCTGTCGCGTCTGCCGAATCAAACATGCAGACGCAAAAAAGCCGGGAATTTCCCGGCTGCCGCATCATACACCCGTTTTCTCAAAGGATCACCCCGCCAGGCGTTTTAGCCGCCCGACGGGAGTGAACAATGAGTTACTTGGACTTTTCCAGGTAGCGGAAGAAGTCGCTGCTCGGGTCCAGCACCATGACGTCGGTTTTGTTCGCAAAGCTTTCACGGTAGGCACGCAGGCTACGGTAGAACGCGTAGAACTCCTGGTCCTGGCCGTAGGCTTTGGCGTAGATCGACGCGGCTTGCGCATCACCGTCACCACGCGCCTCTTCAGACTCGCGATAGGCCTCGGCCAGCAGTACGCGACGCTGACGGTCGGCATCCGCACGGATACCCTCGGCCAGTTCGTTACCTTTGGCGCGGTGCTCACGCGCTTCACGCTCACGCTCGGTACTCATGCGCTCGAACACGCTGCGGTTCACTTCCTTCGGCAGATCGATGGCCTTGACCCGGACATCGACAACTTCGATCCCCAGCTCTTTTTCCGCCATTGTATTCAGCGAACGGGTGATATCCGCCATCAGCGCATCACGCTCACCGGACACCACCTCGTGCAGGGTGCGTTTACCGAACTGGTCACGCAGGCCCGATTCCAGACGACGCGACAAACGCTCGTCGGCAATCTGCTTGAGACCGGAGGTCGCGGTGTAGAAGCGCTCGGCATCCTTGACGCGCCACTTGGCGTAGGCGTCAACCATCACGGCTTTCTTTTCCAGGGTCAGGAAACGCTGTGTCGGTGCATCCAGGGTCATCAGGCGCGCGTCGAACTTGCGCACCTGGTTGACGTAGGGGACTTTCACATGCAGGCCCGGCTGGACGTCTGCCTGGACCACGCGACCGAATTGCAGCAGCACCGCACGCTCGGTCTGAGCGACGATGTAGAAGCAGTTCCAGGCAGCGATGACCACGACGACGCCCACAATCAGGGCGGTCAGCGATTTATTGTTCATCAACGACTCTCCCTGGTACGTGTTTGCTGTTGCAGCAAGTCAGCAGCCGCACGGGCGCTCGCTTCGTTGGCAGCGGCATTCGAACCGGTGGCCGGTGCGCTGGCGCCACTACGTCCACCTTCGATCATCTTGTCCAACGGCAGGTACAGCAGGTTGTTCTGCCCACCCTTGCCGCCGGTCACGAGAACCTTGCTGGTGTTGCTGAAGACTTCCTGCATGGTGTCCAGGTACAGACGCTCACGCGTGACTTCCGGTGCCTTGCGGTACTCGGCGACCAGCTTGGTAAAGCGATCCGCCTCACCCTTGGCGCGGGAGACCACTTCATCGCGGTAACCGTTGGCATCTTCAAGGATGCGCTGGGCCTGACCACGGGCTTCCGGCACGACGCCGTTGGCGTAGGTTTCAGCCTGGTTGCGCGAACGCTGCTCGTCTTCACGGGCGCGGATCACGTCATCGAAGGCTTCCTGCACTTCACGCGGTGCCGCTGCGCTCTGTATGTTGACCTGGGTGACGGTGATACCGGTGCGATAGGTGTCGAGGAACCGTTGCAGGCGCTCCTTGATCTCGCTGGCCATCAATTCACGACCCTCGGTGAGCACCTGATCCATCGCGGTGGAACCCACCACATGGCGCAGGGCGCTCTCAGTCGCCTGTTGCAGACTGATCTCAGGTTGATCGACGTTCAGCACGAAGTCCTGCAGGTTGCTGATCTTGTACTGCACGGTCAGCGGCACTTCGACGATGTTCTCGTCTTCGGTCAGCATCTGGCCCTGCTTGGTGTAGGCACGCTCACGCGTGACGTTCTCCATGTACTTCTTGTCGATCGGCGGGAAGTAGATGTTCAGGCCCGGGCCGACAGTCTCGTAGTATTTGCCGAAGCGCAGCACCACGGCTTGCTCCTGCTCGTCCACCACGTAGACCGCGCTGTACAGCCACACGGCCGCGAGCACGACAAGCCCAAGGCCCAGCAGGCCATAGCCGCCGCCCTTGCTTGTGCGACCGCCATCGTCACCACCGCGTTTTTTTCCACCACCGAACAACCCATTCAGGCTTTCCTGCAGCTTTCGGAAGGCCTCGTCGAGATCCGGCGGCCCCTTGCGGTCGCCATTATTGCGGCGCTTACCACCCCAAGGATCCTGATTATTCGAGTTGCCACCCGGCTCATTCCAAGCCATAGCGCTCTCCATCTGATAAAGCAAAGACGCACCCACGGCGCGCCGACCAATGCTACAGAATGCCTGCTACTGCGGCACAACCGCTTTCTCAGGCTTTTATTGCAAAGTGTGTTGCTCGATGAACTCTGTCGGTACAACGCCTTCGCGACTGACCAGCCGATTCAGCTCCGAGCGCGGCAATCGAACGGCCAGCAAGCTGACGCCATCTTCATCGTGTTCTTCTTTCTGTACCGCGCCCAGCTCGAAAAACTGTGCACGCAGTCGAGCAAAACGCTGAGGCAAGCGCAAGGTGCCGACGAACAAATCGTTGCCGAGCAACTCGGCAATCGCTTGCTCGAGCAAGTCCAGGCCCCGGCCATCACGCGCCGACAGCCAGACCCGCTGGGGCTTGCCGTCCTCGTCGCGCTGAATTTGTGGCTCAACGCCTTCAAGCAAATCGAGTTTGTTATAGACCTCGAGGATGGGCAAGTCCTGGGCACCAATCTCGCCCAGCACCACCATCACCTGTTCAATCTGCAACATGCGATCCGGCTCGGCCGCATCGATCACGTGCAACAGCAGGTCGGAGTTGCTCGACTCTTCGAGCGTAGACCGAAACGCCTCGACCAGCTTGTGCGGCAAGTGCCGAATGAAGCCCACGGTGTCGGCCAGCACGATCGGCCCCAGGTCGGCCAGTTCCAGGCGACGCAGGGTCGGGTCGAGGGTCGCGAACAGTTGGTCGGCCGCGTACACGTCCGACTTGGTCAAGTTGTTGAACAGCGTGGACTTGCCGGCGTTGGTGTAACCCACCAGGGAAACGGTCGGGATATCCGCACGGCTGCGGCCACGTCGCGATTGTTCGCGCTGGCTGCGGACTTTTTCCAGCCGGCCCTTGATCTGACGCAGGCGAACCCGCAACAGTCGCCGGTCGGTTTCCAGCTGGGTCTCGCCCGGGCCACGCATGCCGATACCGCCACCCTGACGCTCAAGGTGAGTCCAGCCGCGCACCAGCCGGGTGCTCATGTGGTCAAGCTGGGCCAGTTCAACCTGGAGCTTGCCCTCATGGGTACGCGCGCGTTGGGCGAAAATATCGAGAATCAGGCCGGTACGGTCGATCACGCGACACTCGAAAACACGTTCGAGGTTACGTTCCTGACTGGGCGTGAGGATGTGATTGAAGATCACCAGATCGGCCTGTTCGGCATGGACCAGGTCGCGCAGTTCCTCGACCTTGCCGCTGCCAATCAGGTATTTGGCGGTTGGCCGATGACGCGGCACGTTAAAAAACGCAACGGTCTCGGCGCCGGCCGAATTAGCCAACTCCTGAAACTCCTGCGGATCTTCGCGCGCCTCAGGGTCCTGTCCATCCAAGTGAACGAGGATCACTCGCTCACCACCACCGTGGCGCTCAAAGAACAAAGGAGACTCCTATCAGGCGTTACCTGGCTCAGCGTCACCCTGTTCGCCATCAGTCGCGCTAGGCAGACGGATTGGACGGACGGGAACGACTGTCGAGATAGCGTGCTTGTAAACCATTTGGCTGACGGTGTTTTTCAGCAGGATAACGAACTGGTCGAACGATTCGATCGTACCTTGCAGTTTGATACCGTTGACCAGGTAGATGGAAACCCCCACTTTCTCTTTACGTAAAGTATTCAAGTAAGGGTCTTGTAGCGAATGCCCTTTTGACATGTGCCGCACTCCTTTAAGGATCAATAATAAAAAATCGGAAAATAAATAGCTTATGGCCGTCACACCCCCAAGGATAGACGGCAATTGCAAGGACTCAGCTCAATATGGAGACCGTTCCCAAGTATTTCAAGGCGCGTGACAGATTGTCGCTGTCCAGGCTGTCCAGCCAGTGCAAATCGCTCCAGCTGCGCAGCCAGGTGAACTGGCGCTTCGCCAATTGGCGCGTGGCAATGATGCCGCGCTCCTGCATTTCGGCTGACGTCAGCTTGCCATCCAGATGATCCCAGACTTGGCGATAGCCTACAGCACGTATCGAAGGCAACCCCGGATGCAGGTCACCTCTTGAACGCAGTGCTACGACCTCCTCCACGAACCCCTGTTCCAACATAATTGTGAATCTTTGTGCAATTCGTTCATGCAGCACCTGGCGATTTGCCGGAGCAATCGCCAGATTCGCCACAGTATAGGGCAATTGTGACCGCCCCGATGCGCCTGCGTCAGCACTTTGCGCAGATTGTCGCTGCCGATGCTCGGTCATGGTCTGACCACTTACCCGCCAGACTTCCAGAGCTCGACTCAGGCGCTGCGGATCGTTGGGGTGGATGCGCGCAGCGGACACCGGATCGACCGCCGCCAGTTGCTCGTGCAGGGCTTGCCAGCCAAGGCGCGCCGCTTCTTCTTCGAGCTCGGCGCGCACCTGGGCGTCGGCCGGCGGCATATCCGCCAGGCCTTCCTGCAAAGCCTTGTAGTAGAGCATCGTGCCGCCCACCAGCAGCGGGATGTTGCCGCGCGCGGTGATATCGGCCATGGCCGCCAGGGCATCGCTGCGGAAATCCGCCGCCGAATAGCTCATCGCAGGGTCGATGATGTCGATCAAGCGGTGCGGATACTGCGCCAGCAACTCCTTCGAAGGCTTGGCCGTGCCGATGTCCATGCCGCGATAAACCAGGGCCGAGTCGACGCTGATCAGCTCGCAGGGCAGCACTTTGCTCAGCTCGATGGCCAGGTCGGTCTTGCCGGCGGCCGTGGGGCCCATCAGGAAGATCGCGGGGGGCAAGGCACTCATCAGCGGCCGCGCAAGAACAGTTTGTCCAGATCGTCCAGGCCCATTTGGGTCCAGGTCGGTCGGCCATGGTTGCATTGTCCGCTGCGCTCGGTGTTTTCCATGTCGCGCAGCAGGCCGTTCATTTCCGGCAAGGCCAGGCGGCGATTGGCGCGGATCGCGCCGTGGCAGGCCATGGTGCCGAGCAGCTCGTTGATGTGCGCCTGGATACGGTCACTGGTGCCGTATTCCATCAGGTCCGCCAAGACGTCGGCCACCAACCGGTTGGCCTCGGCTTGCTTGAGCAACGCGGGAATCTGGCGGATCGCCAGCGTTTCCGGGCCCAGGCGTTGCAGTTCAAAACCGAGTTTCTGGAACACGCTGGCGTGCTCTTCGGCACAATCGGCTTCGCGCTGGCTGACCGCCAGGGATTCCGGCACCAACAGCGGCTGACCGCTCAGGCCTTCGCTGGCCATGGCAATTTTCAGACGCTCGTACATGATCCGTTCGTGGGCCGCGTGCATGTCCACCAGCACTAGGCCGTGGGCGTTTTCCGCGAGGATGTAGATACCCTTGAGCTGCGCCAATGCATAACCCAGTGGCGGAATATCCCCGCCACCTTCGGGCAACGCGACCGCGCTCGGCTCGGCGCCCGGCAGCGGCGCAAAGAATTCACGATAGGCCGCCTGGGCCTCGGCCGCCGGCACCGCCGATTGCGGACGCGGGGTGTATTGATACTGATAGCCCGCCCCCGAACCCGAACCCGGCGCCGTGTAGCTCGGCTGGGGTTGCGGCGACTGCAGCAGGTTGCCCGCCAGGCTCATTTCGCCCTGCGGGCCGAACTCGCCGGCTTGCGGGCCGCTCGGACGAACCACCGCCGTCACGATCGGCGCGGACAGTTGGTCATCCGGGCGCACATCGCCCAGCGCGCGGTGCAAGGTGCCGTAGAGAAAGTCATGCACCATGCGCCCGTCACGGAAGCGCACTTCATGCTTGGTCGGGTGTACGTTGACGTCGACCACCGATGGGTCGACCTCGAAAAACAGCACAAACGTCGGGTGCCGCCCATTGAACAGCACGTCGCGATACGCCTGGCGCACCGCGTGGGCCACCAGCTTGTCGCGCACCGCCCGGCCGTTCACAAAGAAATACTGCAAGTCCGCCTGGCTGCGGGAGAACGTCGGCAGCCCCACCCAACCCCATAGGCGCAGGCCATTGCGTTCGATTTCAATCGGCAGCGCCTGCTCCAAGAACCCCGCGCCGCACACCGCCGCCACCCGCCGAGCGCGCGCGGCGTCGTCGTTGGCTTCGTGCAGGCTGAGGATGGTCTTGCCGTTGTGGCGCAGGTGGAATGCCACGTCGAAGCGCGCCAGGGCCAGGCGCTTGATGACTTCCTGCAGGTGATCGAATTCGGTTTTCTCGGCCTTGAGGAATTTGCGCCGCGCCGGGGTGTTGAAGAACAGGTCGCGCACCTCCACCGAAGTGCCCACCGGATGCGCAGCCGGCTGGACCCGAGGCGCCATGTCGCGGCCTTCGGTTTCCACTTGCCAGGCCTGGTCGGCGCTGCGCGTGCGGGAGGTCAGCGTCAGGCGCGCCACGGAACTGATCGAGGCCAGGGCCTCACCGCGAAAGCCCAGGCTCATCACCCGTTCAAGGTCTTCCAGGTCGCGAATCTTGCTGGTGGCGTGCCGCGCCAGGGCCAGCGGCAGGTCATCGGAGGAGATGCCGCTGCCGTCGTCACGCACCCGCAGCAGCTTGACGCCGCCTTGCTCCACGTCGACATCGATGCGCTTGGCGCCGGAGTCGATGCTGTTTTCCAGCAACTCCTTGATCACCGACGCCGGCCGCTCGACCACCTCGCCCGCCGCAATCTGGTTGGCAAGGCGCGGGCTGAGCAGTTCGATGCGCGAGCCGCTGTTGAGGATCGATTCGCTCATTACTGTGCCGCCAATTCAGTGCCGGGGATGGTCAACACCTGGCCGACTTTCAGCTCATCGGTTTTCAGGTTGTTGGCGCTGCGCAACGTCGCAGGCGACACCTGGAAACGCACCGCCAGCATCGCCAGGGTGTCGCCCGGCTGGACGCGATGGTCACGCGGGCCCTGGGCAATTTTCCCGGAGTCGCGCAGCCAGGCGATATACGTGCCCGGCGGCGGGTTCTGCTGGAAGAACTGGCGCACGCCGGCGCTGATGGAACGCGCCAATGCCTGCTGGTGGCTGGCGCTGGCCAGTTTCGAGGCTTCGTTGGAGTTGGAGATAAACCCGGTTTCCACCAGGATCGACGGGATGTCCGGCGATTTCAACACCATGAACCCGGCCTGCTCCACGCGTTGTTTGTGCAGCGATGTCACACGGCCGATGTTGCTCAGGACTTTCTGCCCGACGTTCAAGCTGGAGGTCAGCGAGGCGGTCATCGACAAGTCGAGCAGTACACCGGCGAGCATCTTGTCTTTGTCGTCGAGGGACACGTTGCCGGCCCCGCCGATCAAGTCGGAACGGTTTTCACTGTCGGCCAGCCAGCGGGCCGTCTCGGACGTGGCGCCGCGATCCGACAGGGCAAACACCGAGGCGCCGAAGGCGGCGGCCGACGGCGCGGCGTCGGCGTGGATCGAGACGAACAAGTCGGCGCCCTTCTTGCGCGCGATTTCGGTGCGGCCACGCAACGGGATGAAGTAGTCGCCGGTACGGGTCAGCTCGGCGCGATAGCCTTTCATACCGCTGACCTGGCGCTGCAGTTCACGGGCGATGGCCAACACCACGTCTTTTTCATGCTGGCCACGCGAACCGGAAGCGCCCGGGTCTTCACCGCCGTGACCGGCGTCGATCACCACGATGATGTCGCGTTTACCCGCTGGCGCCGGCGGCGGCGGTGGCAACTTGACCTGCGGTTGCGACGGGTTGACCGGCACGGCCGGTACGGTCGCCACGCTCGGCGTCGGCGCGGGCGGCGGTGCGGCATCGGCGGCGTTGTCGAACAGGTCGACCACCAGGCGGTTGCCGTACTGGGCGTTGGGCGCCAGGGAGAAGCTCTTCGGGGTCACGGCCTTTTTCAGGTCGATGACCACGCGCAGATCGGTCGGCGTGCGCTGGGCCGAACGCATGCTGGTAATCGGCGTGTTGGCAGTGGAGATTTTCAGCGGCGCGGCCAGGGTCGCACCGTTGATGTCGATCACCAGGCGATCAGGCGCCGTCAGGGTAAAGACGCTGTGCTGGACCGGGCCAGACAGGTCGAACACCAGTCGCGTGTTATCCGGCGCTCGCCACAGGCGAACACTCTTCACCTGTGAAGCAGCCAGAGCATTGACAGTCATTGCCGCAAGCAACACCCCTACGACAGCAACCAACGCGCGAAAGCGCATACCTAACCCCACCAATTATTTGAATTCCAATGCCAGAGCAACGCACCACGACTCACCGCGCGCACCCTGGGGCAACAACTTCAGCCGACGTCCGTGCTCATGCGGCGTAATGGTAATGGTCAGGTCCGGCTTTGGCAAAAAGCCTGTGCCTTTATCTGGCCACTCGATCAGGCACAGCGCGTCATCCTCGAAATAATCCCGAATCCCCATGTACTCCAGCTCTTCGGGGTCCACCAGACGATAGAGATCAAAGTGGAAGGCCCTTGTCGCCCCGATCTCATAAGGCTCGACCAGCGTAAAGGTCGGACTTTTCACCGCCCCAGCATGGCCCAACCCGCGAATGATGCCCCGCGACAGCGTGGTCTTGCCCGCCCCCAGGTCGCCCTCGAGAAAGATCAGCCCCGCGCCGCCTGTCACCTGGGCAATCCGATGACCGAAGGCGACCATTGCCGCTTCATCCGCCAGGAAAAGGTTTACTTCAGACACGGCGACTGTTCCTCGAGCAATTGACGGATGGCAGGTATCAGGTCACTGGCCGCCAGGCCGCGGCCAAAGGTGCCCTGCCGGGCTCCGGCCGTGGCGTGCAGCCACACGGCCAGGCAGCCGGCTTCATAAGCGGGCATGCCTTGTGCCAGTAACGCGCCCACCAGGCCGGCCAATACGTCGCCGAGCCCCGCGGTCGCCATGGCCGGATGGCCTTGGTCACATCGCGCGACGCGACCGTCCGGGCAGGCGATCAGACTGCCCGCCCCCTTGAGAATAGCCACTGCATTGAATTTCTGGCTCAACGCGCGCGCCACGTTAAGACGATCCGCCTGAACCTCAGCTGTCGAAATACCCATCAAGCGCGCCGCTTCGCCCGGATGCGGGGTGATCACGCAGTTGGCGGGAAGGCTGACGCTGCCGGTCGCCAGCTGGTTCAAGGCATCGGCGTCCCAGACTTGCGGCTGCTTGGCGTTGGCGGCGACGGACAGCAGGCTCTTGCCCCAGGCGGCATGGCCCAGGCCCGGGCCAATGACGATAACCGAGATCTTTTCGAGCAAACCCATCAATTGGTTGGCCGAACTCACGCCGACGCTCATGACTTCCGGCAGGCGCGCCAGCGCGGCGGGCACATGTTCAAGGCGAGTCGCCAGGGACACCATGCCCGCCCCGCTGCGCAGCGCACTTTCGGCACTGAGCAACGCAGCGCCGCCAAAGCCTCGGTCGCCGCCGATGACCAGCAGATGACCGAAACGGCCTTTATGGGCGTCCAGGGAACGCGCAGCCAGTTGCGGCAAATTGCCGGGCAACAGGGACTGAACGTCGGTTATTGCGTGTTTTGTCTGCGGCATGCGTCTTCAAGCTCCGATGTCTGGCAGAATTATACTCATCTAACCTGTGGTTTCCCGTGTCTCATGCCTGCTATTACTTCCGATCTGCCCGCGCTCGCCCAATCGATCAAAGACTGGGGCCGCGAGCTGGGCTTTCAACAAGTCGGCATCAGCGGCCTGGACCTGGCCGAGCATGAACAGCACCTGCAACGCTGGCTCGACGCGGGCTACCACGGCGAGATGGAATACATGGGCGCCCACGGCAGCAAACGCTCGCACCCCGACGAGTTGGTGCCGGGCACCTTGCGCGTGGTCTCACTGCGCATGGATTACCTGCCCGGCGACACGCACATGGCGCAACGGTTGGCCCAACCGGAAAAAGCCTACATCTCCCGTTACGCCCTGGGCCGCGACTACCACAAACTGATCCGCAAGCGCGTGCAGCAACTGGCCGAACGCATCCAGGCACAAATCGGCCCCTTCGGCTTTCGCGCCTTTGTCGACAGCGCGCCGGTGCTGGAGAAAGCCATCGCCGAGAAAGCCGGGCTGGGCTGGATCGGCAAAAACACCCTGGTCCTCAATCGCAAGGCCGGCAGCTACTTCTTCCTCAGCGAGTTGTTTGTCGACTTGCCGCTGCCGGTCGATCCGCCCCACGCCACCGAGCACTGCGGCCGCTGTACCGCCTGTCTGGATATCTGCCCGACCAACGCGTTCGTCGGGCCCTACGTGCTGGACGCGCGGCGCTGCATTTCCTATCTGACCATCGAACTCAAGAGCGCGATCCCTGAAGACTTGCGCCCGCTGATCGGCAACCGGGTTTTCGGTTGCGATGACTGTCAGATCGTTTGCCCATGGAATCGTTTCGCCCGCACCACCGCCGAAAGCGATTTCAAGCCACGGCACAACCTGGATAACGCACAACTGGCCGAACTGTTCATGTGGGACGAGGAAAAATTCCTCAGCAGCACCGAAGGCTCGCCCCTACGCCGCGCAGGTTACGAGCGCTGGCTGCGCAACCTGGCGGTAGGCCTGGGCAATGCGCCATCGAGCATTCCGGTGCTGGAAGCCTTGAAGGCGCGCCGGGACTATCCGTCGGAGCTGGTGCGCGAACATGTGGAATGGGCGCTGAAGCAGCACGCCGAGCGTCAGTGAACGTCGTCGTTGTAGATGAACTTGGGCATTTCCCAGTGAAAACGGATCGCCAGCAGGCGCAGGAGAAAGCCGCTGAACAGGGTGAGCATAATCGCCTGCTCGCCCGGCAATTGCAGGTAAAGGCACAGCAAGTAGAACCAAGCGGCGAGGAATGACACGCTGGCGTACAGCTCACGGCGAAAGATCAGCGGGATGTCGTTGCAGAAAATATCCCGCAGGATCCCACCGAACACCCCGGTGATCACGCCGCTGACCGACGCCACCAACATACCGTGACCCATTTCCAGGGCGGTCATGCAGCCGATCAGGGTAAAGGCGACCAACCCCACGGCATCCAGCGCCAGAAACAGCGAGCGCAGGCGGCGCATCAGCGGCGCGATAAAGATCGTCACCAGCGCGGCGACGGAGGTCAGCACCAGGTATTCCGGGTGCTTGACCCAGGTCAGCGGGTAATGCCCGAGCAGCACATCGCGCACCGAACCGCCACCCAACGCCGTCACGCAGGCGATCAGCACCACGCCAAACCAATCCATGCCGCGCCGACCGGCAGACAAGGCGCCAGTCATAGCTTCGGCGGTGATGGCGACGAGGTAGAGCATCAGCAGCATGATGGCGATCCTTACAAAGAGGCGCGCAGTCTAATCATTTGCTGACGGCACCAAAAGAGGGCGCTTGGCGAAAGACCGAGGCGCCCCCAGCATCAAGCCTTGATGAAGTGCTTGCGGTAGTGCTGCAACTCGGCGATCGACTCACGAATGTCATCCAGCGCCAAATGAGTGCTGCCTTTATGGAAGCTGTCTTTGACTTCCGGCGCCCAGCGCGCGGCCAGTTCCTTGAGCGTGGACACATCCAGGTTGCGGTAGTGGAAGTAGCTTTCCAGCGCCTTCATGTGGTTATAAAGAAAGCGGCGGTCCTGGCAGATGCTGTTACCGCAGATCGGCGACTTGCCCTTGGGCACCCACTTTTCCAGGAAGGCGATGGTTTCGGCTTCGGCTTCGGCCATGCTGACACGGCTGTCGCGCACGCGCTGGGTCAGGCCGGAGTTGCCGTGGGTGCGGGTGTTCCACTCGTCCATGGTGGCGAGGACGGCGTCGCTGTGGTGGATGGCGATCACCGGACCTTCGGCCAAGGTGTTGAGGTTGCTGTCGGTGACAATGGTCGCCATCTCGATGATGACGTCGGTGTCGGGGTTCAGACCGGTCATTTCCAGATCGATCCAAATCAGATTCTGTGGGTTTTGCATGGCTTGATTCTCTTGGCACCTTGGCGTAGCTGCGCAGTTTAGCAGGCGGGGCCGTGCTAGACTCGCGACCGTTTCACCCAACCTTTGCATTATCGACACGGAACACCAATGGCCAAACGCCAGCTCAACCGTCGCCAAAACTGGCGCATCGAAAAGATTCAGGGCGAACGCGCCGCACGCGCCGCCAAACGTGAATCCTCCGCCGTGGAAGCGCTCGAGGGCGGCGACCTGGGCCCCGAACAAACGGGCTTGGTGATCGCGCACTTTGGTGTGCAGGTCGAGGTCGAGGCGCTCGAAGGCGAACTCGCCGGCCAGGTCTTCCGCTGCCACCTGCGCGCCAACCTGCCGGCGCTGGTGACCGGCGACCGAGTGGTGTGGCGTGCCGGCAACCAAGGCATCGGCGTGATCGTCGCGCAACTGCCCCGCACCACCGAACTGCGCCGTCCCGACAGCCGCGGCCAGTTGAAGCCGGTGGCGGCCAACGTCGACATGATCGTCATCGTCTTCGCACCGCTGCCCGAGCCTCATGCCAACCTGATCGACCGTTACCTGGTCGCCGCCGAGCATGCCGGCATTCGCCCGCTGTTGCTGCTGAACAAATTCGACTTGATCGACGAACAGAACGCCCCGGCGCTCAACGCGTTGCTGGCGGTCTACCGCACCCTGGGTTACCCGGTGCTGGAAGTGTCGGCCCATCACGGCAATGGCATGGAACAGCTGCAACACCAGTTGGACGGGCGCATCAGCGTGTTCGTCGGCCAGTCTGGCGTGGGCAAGTCCTCGCTGGTCAACAGCCTGCTGCCGGAAGTCGACACCCGTGTCGGCCCGCTGTCGGAGCTGTCCGGCCAGGGCACCCATACCACCACCACCGCGCGGTTGTTCCACTTCCCCGGCGGCGGTGAGCTGATCGACTCCCCGGGCATTCGTGAATTCGGCCTCGGCCATGTCAGCCGCAGCGACGTGGAAGCCGGCTTCATCGAATTCAACGACCTGATCGGCACCTGCCGCTTCCGCGACTGCAAACACGACCGCGAACCCGGTTGTGCCCTGCTCAAGGCGTTGGAAGATGGCCGCGTGCAGCAGCAACGGATGAACAGCTATCGGTCGATTATTGCGAGTTTGCCCGAGAGCAGTTACTAAACAGCACATACGACAAGGCCGCGTTTATCGCGGCCTTGTCGTATACAGCTTACGATCCCGTACCCGGCACCGTAGGGTCTTTCATCCCGCCACCTTCGAACAGGT
The DNA here is from genome assembly GCF_001439695.1 of Pseudomonas veronii. GTDB lineage: Bacteria > Pseudomonadota > Gammaproteobacteria > Pseudomonadales > Pseudomonadaceae > Aquipseudomonas > Aquipseudomonas veronii. The sequence goes on along the minus strand of NZ_JYLL01000001.1, from coordinate 242,707 downwards.
TCAGCTTCTGCCGCAGCTCATGCGCCGGCAACGGCTCCTGCCCCGGAGGGATCGCGTTCGGGTCGGCCGGTGCACCGCCCTGCGTGCCCGTATCTGGGGGCGGTGGCGGCTGATCACCTTCAATCGCGCGCTGGGCCTTTTTGGTCAGCACGACGATATCGATCCGACGGTTGATCGGGTTGAACGGGTCCTTCGGATCAAACAGCTGCGACGAGGCGAAACCCACCACCCGCGCCACCTGCGAGTCCGGGTAGCTGCCGGCCACCAGCGCACGTCGGGCGGCGTTGGCGCGGTTGGCCGAAAGCTCCCAGTTGCCGAAGTCGCCCTGCCCCGAATACGGCTTGGCATCGGTGTGGCCGCTGATGCTGATCTTGTTCGGCACCGCCTTGATGGTGTCGGCCATGGCCAGCAGGATGTCTTCAAAGTACGGCTTCAACCGCGCACTGCCAGAGTCGAACATCGGTCGGTTGGCGGCGTCGGTGATCTGGATGCGCAAGCCATCCGGCGTGATTTCGAAGGAAATCTGATCCTTGAATTTCAGCAACTGCGGGTTTTCTTCGACCTTGGTCTGCAATTCCTTCAGCAACAATTCGAGGCGTTCCTGCTCGACCTGTTCGGCCAGGCTCTCGACGGTGTCGCGCTCGATCGGAATTTTTTCCTGCGGCGCCTCGGTCTTGACCTCAGGGTTGATGGTGCGCTCCGGCGCCAACTGCGGCGAACCGCCCAGGTCGATCACGAAGGGTGTGCCGCTTTCCGAGAAGCCGATCGGGTCTTTGAAGTAACCGGCGATGGCGATCTTCTGTTCGGGGGTCGCGGTGGACATCAGCCACAGCACCAGGAAGAACGCCATCATCGCCGTTGCAAAGTCGGCGAAGGCGATTTTCCAGGCGCCACCATGGTGCCCCGCAGCGAAGCGCTTGACGCGCTTGATGATTATCGGCTGGTTGTTTTCCATGGCTTAGCGACCGCGAACCGCTTGTTCCAACTCGGCAAAGCTCGGGCGATGTTTCGGGTACAGCACCTTGCGACCGAATTCCACCGCCAGCGAAGGCGGCATGCCGGAGGCCGAAGCCACCAGGCTGGCCTTGATCGCTTCATACAGATTGACTTCTTCCTTGGCATCGTGGGCCAGGGAGGTGGCGAGCGGACCGAAGAAACCGTAGGCCGCGAGAATACCGAAGAACGTACCCACCAGCGCCGCACCTACGTGCATGCCGATGGCCGCCTGGTCGCCCTCGCCGAGGGAGGCCATGGTCACCACGATACCGAGTACCGCCGCAACGATACCGAAGCCGGGCATGCCGTCGGCAATACCGGTGACGGCGTGGGACGGGTGCTCCAGCTCTTCCTTGAGGCTGAACAGTTCCATGTCGAACAGGCCTTCCAGCTCGTGGGGGGCCATGTTGCCGGAGGACATGATGCGCAGGTAATCGCAGATGTAGGCGGTCATGCGCTCGTCTTTGAGCACTGCCGGGTATTTGGCGAAAATCGGGCTCGCTGCAGCGTCTTCGATGTCCGCTTCGATGGCCATCATGCCTTCACGGCGACTCTTGTTGAGGATCTCATAAACCAGGCCCAGCACTTCCATGTAGAAGGTGTGGGAGAAGCGCGAGCTGAACATGCCCAGCGACTTCTTGATCACGTGCATGGTCATGTAGCCGGGGTTGGCCTGCAAGAATGCGCCGAATGCCGCGCCGCCAATAATCATCACTTCGAAGGGCTGGATCAACGCAGCAATCTTGCCGTGAGACAGGACATAGCCACCGAGCACACTTGCAAGGACGACGATGATGCCGATTATTTTAGCCATAGGGGTTTTGTACTTGCGCCGTCGGGTTCATGGACATATTTGGGGTAACTGAAAAACTCTTGTTCTACTTATCGGCAAAACTGCGCCAGACTATAGGCCGTCAAGGCGAAAAGCCAGTTCGGCCCGTTCAGGGCGTGTTGAAGTAAGTGATGATCGCGCCCCAATCATGGCCAATGAAAAGACAGCCCCATCTGTAAGACCCATCTCTCTCGCCGCTTGGATCAAGTGCCTGGACGAAGTCCGGTTGCCCGTCCCCCAGGCCAGCCACGAGCGCGTGTGCAAAGCCATCCGCGATAGCCGCAGTTCTTTGCGAGATATTGCCGAGCTGATGCAGAACAGCCCGTCGCTGGTACTCAGCGTAATGCGCGAGGCCAACAGCCACACCCATGGCAGCATGGCGGAACCGGCAGAAAACCTTGAGGTGGCGCTTAACCGTCTCGGCCTCAAACGCGCCGAGGACCTGCTGGAACGACTGCCGTCGGTGCCGATGAATGAAATCCCCGTCGCCTTTCGCCAACTGGTGCTGGTCAGCCGCCACGCGTCGCAGCAAGCCAGCGGCTTGTTCGCCAGCCGCCTGGCGCGGTTGTGGCAAGACATTCATTGGGGCAGCCTGCTGTTCCTGGCGCCGTTGTGGCCAATGGCGGTGGCCTACCCCAAGCTCCTGGAAGAATGGGAACTGCGGGTGATCCACAAAGGCCAATCGGCGCGTCAGGTCGAACAGGAATTGTTCGGCGTGCGCCTGCTCGACCTGTGCCTTGGCCTGACCGAAACCTGGCACCTGCCGATCTGGGTATCCCAGGGCTATCACCTGCTGCTGACCGAGCAACGCTTGCTGGTCAAGGCATTGCGCATCGCCCGGGAAGACGACCCACTGCGCCAGCAACAACTGCTGGATGCCGAGCCCAGTTTGCGGCGCTGGCTGAACCAGCCGGCCAATACGGTGTTGCTGGCCAACGGCCTGGCGATGTCGGCCCAGGAATCCTGGACCTGCCCGCATACCGAGCGCTGGCAATACCTCACCGCGCTGTACCTGCAACAGCCGTTGAGCGAGGTGCAGCAACAGGTTCACCAGCAAGCGGTGATCAGCGCTCGCGCAACCCTGATGCCCGACCTCTGGCACCCGGCGCTGTCGCTGATCTGGCCGTGGAATGTACAGAAAATCCATCGCGGCCTGCTGCCCGCACCGCCGCCGACCGCCGAGGCCCTGGCCGTCTGGCGCAGCCGTTGCACCGAACTGCTGATGGAGCCAAGCCGCTTCGCCAACGCCATGCACCTGACCACCTGCGCCAAGGAAGCCCTGGAGGCCAGCGGCATGCAGCGCGTCTTGCTGTTCATGGCCGATCGCGCCCTGAGCACCCTGCGCGTCCACCAGGCCGCCGGCCTGCCGAAGGACGCCGCCAACTTGAGCCTGGACGTGGTCAACAGCACGCTGTTGCAACGCATCCTGGAAAAATCCGCCCAGGTGCGCCTCACGCCCGACAATCACGCGCAATTTGCCGCCCTGTTGCCGCCGATCCTGCGTCGCCTGTTCAACGGTGAACACCTGCTGTTGCGCTCACTGAGCTGCAACGGCCGGGTGGTCATGCTGATGATCGCCGACCAGGGCGGCGGGCCGTTCTCGGAAACCACCGTGCAGGCCTTCGGCAAAACCGCTCAATGCATCGAGAAAGCCCTGCACAGCTTTACCAACCGCACCGGCTGATGCTTGCGCTACAATCGCCCTCTTTTATCGCCAACATTTGTGCCCAGGAGACCTCACATGCCTGACTTCTCTGGCTTGCCGCTGGTGATCGAACCCAGCGACCTGCTTGGCCGCCTTGATGCCGACCAACTGATTCTGGTGGACCTCACCAGCGCCGCCCGCTACGCCGAAGGGCATATCCCCGGCGCGCATTTCGTTGACCCCAAGCGCACCCAACTGGGTCAGCCGCCAGCCCCCGGCCTGTTGCCGAACAAGGCAGACCTGGAAAAACTGTTCGGCGAGCTGGGCCACACCCCGGACGCGACCTACGTGGTCTACGACGACGAAGGCGGTGGCTGGGCCGGACGTTTCATCTGGTTGCTCGACGTGATCGGCCACACGAAATACCACTACCTCGACGGCGGCCTGCTGGCGTGGCTGGCAGACCCGCTCCCGCTGTCCACCGAGGTGCCGGCCCCGGCTGGCGGGCCTGTCAGCCTCACCCTGCATGACGGCCCCACCGCGACCCGCGAATACCTGCAAAGCCGTCTCGGCGCCGCCGACCTGGGCATCTGGGACGCACGCGGCCCGCTGGAATATTCCGGCGAAAAGGTCCTGGCAGCCAAGGGCGGTCACATCCCCGGCGCCGTGAACTTCGAGTGGACTGCCGGCATGGACAAGGCGCGCAACCTGCGCATCCGCCGCGACATGCCGCAGATCCTCGAAAACCTCGGGCTGACCCGCGACAAAGAAATCATCACCCACTGCCAGACTCACCACCGCTCTGGCTTCACCTACCTGGTGGCCAAGGCGCTCGGTTATCCGCGAGTCAAAGGTTATGCCGGTTCCTGGGGCGAATGGGGCAACCACCCCGACACCCCCGTCGAGATTTAAGGTTTAAGGACAGTTAATGAAAAAGCAGTTGTTCATCCTCAGCCAGTACTTGCTGCCGCACCACTTGCTGTCGCGCCTGGCCGGCTGCATTGCCGAGTGCCGCGTGCGCTGGTTCAAGAACGCCTTCACCGCCTGGTTCGCCAAGCGCTATCAAGTGGACATGTCCCAGGCCCTGGTTGAAGACCTGAGCGCCTACGAACACTTCAACGCGTTCTTCACCCGCGCCCTGAAAGACGGCGCGCGCCCACTCGATCAAACCCCGGGCGCCGTGCTGAGCCCAGCCGATGGCGCAGTCAGCCAGCTCGGCCCGATCGAGCATGGTCGCGTGTTCCAGGCCAAGGGCCACAGTTTCAGCGTGCTGGAATTGCTGGGCGGCGATGCGGCCATGGCTGCGCCGTTCATGGGCGGCGATTTCGCCACCATTTACCTGTCGCCGAAAGACTACCACCGGGTGCATATGCCACTGGCGGGCACCTTGCGCGAGATGGTCTACGTGCCAGGGCGGATTTTCTCGGTCAACCAGACCACCGCCGAAAACGTGCCGGAGCTGTTTGCGCGTAACGAGCGGGTTGTCTGCCTGTTCGACACCGAACGCGGCCCGATGGCCGTGGTGTTGGTGGGCGCGATGATTGTGGCGTCGATCGAAACCGTGTGGGCCGGCCTGGTCACGCCGCCCAAGCGCGAGCTGAAAACCTTCCGCTACGACGAAGCCGCGCGTGCGCCGATTCACCTGGAGAAAGGAGCAGAGCTGGGTCGCTTCAAGCTGGGTTCGACCGCGATCGTGCTGTTCGGGCCGGATCAGGTGCAGTGGGCAGAAACACTGGTGGCGGGTTCGCCGGTGCAGATGGGCCAGGGCATCGCGTTACCGAAAGCCTGATCCGAAACCTGCAAAAATCCAATGTGGGAGGGGGCTTGCCCCCGATAGCGGTGGGTCAGTCACTTATTTGTAGCTGAGCCACTGCCATCGGGGGCAAGCCCCCTCCCACATTTTTAAGCGCATTGTTTCAGTTAGAGCTGCCCGTCGCGGTCGCGAAAGCCCAGCAAATACAACACACCGTCCAACCCAAGGGTCGAAATCGCCTGCTTGGCCGATTGCTTGACCAGCGGCTTGGCGCGGAACGCCACGCCCAACCCGGCAATCGCCAGCATCGGCAAGTCATTCGCACCGTCGCCGACCGCAATGGTCTGCTCCAGACGCAAACCTTCCTTGTGAGCCAATTCCCGCAGCAAGTCGGCCTTGCGCTGCGCGTCGACGATCGGCTCCACGGCCACGCCGGTCACCTTGCCATCCACCACTTCCAGCTCATTGGCGAACACATAGTCGATGCCCAGCTTGGCCTGCAATTGCTTGGCGAAGTAGCTGAAGCCGCCGGACAGGATCGCAGTCTTGTAGCCCAGGCGCTTGAGTTCGGCGAACAGGGTTTCGGCGCCTTCGGTCAGGCGCAGGGAGGCACCGATCGAATCCAGCACGCTGACATCCAGGCCCTTAAGCAACGCCAGGCGCTCCTTGAAGCTGGCGCGGAAATCCAGCTCGCCGGCCATGGCGCGCTCGGTGATCGCGGAGACTTGCTCACCCACACCGGCAGCCTTGGCCAGTTCGTCGATGACTTCGGCTTCGATCAGCGTGGAGTCCATGTCGAACACCGCCAGGCGGCGGTTGCGTCGGAACAGCGAATCCTCCTGGAAGGCGATATCGACATTCAGCTCTTGGGCCACGCTCAGGAAGTCGGCACGCAAGGCTTGGGGATCGGCCGGTTCGCCGCGCACGGAAAACTCGATGCAGCCCTTGCCCTGGTCATCTGGCGTGTCCAATGGCATGCGGCCCGACAGACGGTCGATATGGTCGATATTCAAGCCATATTGCGCGGTGATCGAGCTGACGCGCTGCAACTGCTCGGCCGTCACCTTGCGGGTCAGCAAGGTCACGATATGGCGTTTTTTGCCCTGGCCGGACACCCAATGCCGGTAATCCTCTTCGGACACCGGGGTGAAACGCACCTGCTGATCCAGCTTGTACGCGGTAAACAGGATGTCCTTGAGGACAGACGACGCCTGCTCGGTGCTGGGGATTTCCACCAGAATCCCGAAGGACAGGGTGTCGTGGATCACCGCCTGGCCGATGTCGAGAATGTTCACACCACCCTGGGCCAGAACACCGGTAATGGCGGCGGTCAGACCTGGCCGGTCTTCCCCCGTGATGTTAATCAGGACAATTTCGCGCAAAGCGCACCCCCAGGCTGGAAAAAAACCGCATTCTACCCACTTTCAGTGACCATCGGGCACAGCCAGCGCTTTGCCGGTCTTGGGCCTGTCGCTATACTGCGCGTCAACTTCACGGACTAAAGAGCCGAGCTCAAGTGAACCGGCCCACGCCAGTAAAAACCGACAACTTCTTCCTGCTGATCTTCCGGGCACTGCGCCACCGCCGTGTACCGATCGCATTACGCATCGCCAGCCATAACGTGATCCTGGTCGCCCTGGCCCTGGTGATCTACGCCTGCGTGATGGGTTTGCAGTTCAAACAGGCCATGCACGAACAAGCCGATGCCCTGGGCGAGAGCTTGACCACCCAGACCGCCACCTCGGCGACCGAGCTGCTGGTGTCCAACGACATCCTCAGCCTCAACGTGCTGCTCAACAACCTGACCAAGAACCCGCTGGTGGCCCACGCCGCCATCTACAGCGTGGACAACCGGATCATGGCCGAAGCCGGGCAACGCCCGAAAAACGGCCTGCTGGGAGAGGCCGAAGGCCTGTACCAGAGCAATATCACGTTTCAGGATGTGAAAGCCGGCCAATTGCGCATCAGCCTGGACATGCAGCAATTCCAGCAGCCGATGACCATCAGCCTGCAAAGCATGGGCATCCTCAGCGCGATCCTGCTGGCGCTGGCCCTGGCCTTGAGCCTGCGCCTGGGGCGGCATATCTCCACGCCGTTGATGCAACTGCGCATCTGGCTGCGGGATATCGACGAGCACACCCCGGCCACCGATCGTCAGGACGAGATCGGCGACCTTGCGCGCCAGCTTCACGCCAGCTTCGCCCCGGAACCGGTGGTACACGAGGTTGAACCCGAGCCCGAGCCCGAGTTCGACGACAGCGATTACGACGAACCTGCCTTTGAAGTGCGCAACCTGCGTGACCCGGGCTTTGACGAAAGCGCGCCGGTCGCGGGCCTGAAGCCTGCGCCACGCCATGTAATCAAGGCCGAAGAAGACGAGCTGGACGACGAAGACCCGTTCGCCGACCTGCGCGACACCTCAGCCAGCAGCCCGGCCATCGCGCCGAAGCCCGTGCCCGCAAAGAACGCCGAACCCCAACACAGTGCGGTCCTGGCCGTGCAACTGGGTGCCCAGGACCAACTGCGCCGCCTGCCCCGCGCCCGCCTGACGGAATTGCTGGAACGCTACCGCGACTGCCTCGACCAGGCCGCCTCGCTCTACCAGAGCGAGCTGCACACCCTGAACGATGGCAGCACACTGATGCTGTTCCACAGCGAAGACAGCGGCGAAGACTACCTGACCAACGCCATCTGCTGCGGCGAACTGCTGCGCGCCCTGGGCCATGAGTTGCAGATCGAAGTGGCCGACAGCGGCATCACGCTGCAACTGCAACTGGGCCTGACCGTTGGCGACGACCTGTTCGGCATGAGCCAGATCGACCTGCTGCTGACCGAAATCGCACAGGACGCCTTGGCCCTGTCCCAACACAGCCGCAACCTGCTGCTGGTGGAGCGCAAGATCAGCGAAGACACGCTGATCCGCCAACGCGCGCGCATCCGTCCGATTGCCAGCCCCGAGGGCGCCAGTTGCGTAGAGCGCTTGATGGAGCCGTATCCGTCGATGCTGGAGCGGCAATTGGCGCGGATGCACGAGTCCCGTGCCAAGCCCTGACTGACATGTGAGAGGGGGCTTGCCCCCGATGACGGCGCGTCAGTCAAAACGGCGGCAACTGACACATCGCTATCGGGGGCAAGCCCCCTCCCACATTTGGACTCCACAAGCCTCAAGTAAATCGCGCACAAACAAAAAGGCCCGCTGAATAAGCGGGCCTTTTGGGTTGGAGCCATTCAGATCAGAACCTGAACACTTCCATATCCGTGCGGATCGGCGTAGCCATCGGCATTTTCGGTTTCCCCGGAGCCGCCGGCTTGGCCTGTACCGGCGCTTGCTTGCGCGGCGCCTCGGCGACTGGTTGCTGGTTGGCCAATGGCTTGAGGGCCACCGACAACTGCTGCGCCAGATGCTGCAACAGCACACCCTGGGCCTGGACCTGGGACGCCGTGGTGCCGGCATGCTCTTCCTGCAGATGCACGATGCGGCTATCACGCACCTGGCCGCGGCGGTCGATCAAGCGCCATTGCGCATCGAGGATCGCCGGTTGCGAGGTGCCGGAGTCGAGTCGGGTAATGGTCAGCAACACCTGCACATCCGGGGAAAAACCGGCGGGCGCAGGCGCCAGGACCACACGCTGACTGTCCAACTGACCCGCCACCTGGCGCAACATCAACTGATTGATGTCGGACGACAAACTACCCGCCCAACGACCATCGGTGGAACCTTGCAGGCTGCCGTCGTTCTGACGTTGCAGCAATGTTTCGCGTTGCAGGTAGTCAGCGACGACGACCGGGCCCAGCAAGACGGCCATGCCGGCCGATTGAGCTGGCTGAGCGGGACTTCCGCTGTCCAGCTGGTACAGCGACACCGGCTGGTGCGTGCTGCAACCCGCCAACCCCAGAAGGCCAGCGAGCATAAAAATAAAAGGAAGGCGTGGAGCAGTCATCATCCCATCCAGGCGGCTGCCACAAGGCAAACCACAATGTAATACTAAAAATAACCTAAACACGCTCGGCCACGCCGGCGCTGGAAAGGCCATATCATCCGTGAATATGCGCCATGACTCCAGCGCGAAAGCGTCGATCTACGCGTTAAATCGTAGATCAAGAGCTCTAATCCGCGCTAAACCGGCGTTTCCACCAGTAAAGCATCCACGCGCTGGAAGCCACGAGGCAGTTTATTACCGCGTCGGCCACGCTCGCCCTTGTAGTGCTCAAGGTCGTCAGGGCGCAGCGACAACGTGCGCTTGCCGGCCTGTAGCACCAGGGTAGAGCCTTCCGGGATCACTGCGATGTCTGTCACGTACTCTTCGCGACTGGCCACCCGCTCGCCGGGAATACCAATGATCTTGTTGCCTTTGCCTTTGCCCAACTGCGGCAGGTCGCTGATCTTGAACACCAGCAAACGCCCTTCTGTGGTCACCGACGCCAGCCAATTACCCTCGCGATCGTCCACCGGCCGCGGCAGGATCACCTTGGCGTTATTCGGCAGGCTCAACAGTGCTTTACCGGCTTTGTTCTTGGCCTGCAGGTCTTCACCCTTGACCACAAAGCCGTAACCCGCGTCGGAGGCGATCACATACAGCGAGTCGTCGTCCGGCAGCAGCACGCATTCGAAACTCGCCCCCGGTGGCGGCGTCAGGCGCCCGGTCAACGGCTCGCCCTGCCCGCGCGCAGACGGCAAGGTGTGGGCCGGCACCGAGTAACTGCGCCCGGTGGAGTCGATAAACACCGCAAACTGGTTGGACCGCCCGGCGGCGGCGGTTTTGAAGCCGTCGCCAGCCTTGTACGACAAGCCGGTCGCATCGATATCATGCCCCTTGGCGGAACGGACCCAACCCTTTTCCGACAGAACGACAGTAATTTTCTCGTTTGGCAGCAGCTCGGTTTCTGTCAGCGCTTTCGCTTCGGCGCGCTCAACGATCGGCGAACGGCGGTCGTCGCCATAGGTCTCGGCGTCTTTGATCAGCTCGCTGCGCACCAGCTTCTTGAGCTTGGTTTCGCTGCCCAGCAGGGCTTGCAGCTTGGCTTGCTCCTTGAGCAACGCGTCCTGTTCGTCGCGCAGCTTCATTTCTTCCAGTCGCGCCAACTGACGCAAGCGGGTGTCGAGGATGTAGTCGGCCTGGATCTCGCTCAGCTCGAAACGCGCGATCAGCTCGGCTTTCGGGTGCTCGGCGGTACGGATGATGTGGATCACTTCATCCAGGTTGAGGTAGGCAATCAGCAAGCCGTCCAACAGGTGCAGGCGGCGCTCGACCTTGTCCAGGCGGAACTGCAGGCGACGACGCACGGTCTGGACGCGGAACTCCAGCCACTCCACCAGCAGATTGCGCAGGTTCTTCAGCTGCGGCTTGCCGTCCAGGCCGATGATGTTGATGTTGACCCGGTAGCTGGACTCCAAGTCGGTGCTGGCGAACAGATGCTGCATCAGCACTTCATGGTCGACCCGGCTGTTGGTCGGAATAATCACGATGCGGCACGGGTTTTCGTGGTCGGACTCGTCGCGCAGGTCAGCGACCTGCGGCAATTTCGACGGTTTGGCCTGCATCAGCGCGGCGATCTGTTCCAGCACCTTGGCGCCGGACACCTGATGCGGCAACGCGGTGACGATGATGTCGCCGTCTTCGACGTGGTACACGGCGCGCATACGCACCGAGCCCTTGCCGGTTTCGTACATTTTCAGCAGGTCGGCACGCGGCGTGATGATTTCCGCTTCGGTCGGGTAATCCGGGCCCTGGATGTGCTCGCAGAGCTGCTCGACCGTGGCTTTGGGTTCATCGAGCAAGCGCACGCAGGCCGTGGCGACTTCCCGCAGGTTGTGCGGCGGTACGTCGGTGGCCATGCCGACGGCAATGCCGGTGGTGCCATTGAGCAGGATGTTCGGCAAACGTGCCGGCAACACCAGGGGCTCGTCGAGGGTGCCGTCGAAGTTCGGGCCCCAGTTCGCGGTGCCCTGGCCCAGTTCGCTGAGCAGCACTTCCGAATAACGCGACAGGCGCGCCTCGGTGTAACGCATGGCCGCGAAAGACTTGGGATCATCCGGCGCACCCCAGTTCCCCTGGCCATCCACCAGCGTGTAGCGGTAGCTGAACGGCTGGGCCATCAGCACCATGGCTTCATAGCAGGCCGAGTCGCCGTGGGGGTGGAACTTACCGAGCACGTCACCGACGGTACGCGCCGACTTCTTGTGCTTGGAATCTGCGTCCAGGCCCAACTCACTCATGGCGTAGATGATGCGCCGTTGTACGGGCTTCAGGCCGTCGCCGATATGCGGCAAGGCACGGTCCATGATCACGTACATGGAGTAGTTGAGGTAGGCATTTTCGGTGAAGTCAGCCAGCGACCGGCGTTCTACGCCGTCTAAGCTGTCTGCGAGGATGTCACTCATGCGGGCCTCATCATTGTTTGGTAAGGCGCAGCGGAAATGCCGCGGCGCCGGGTCAATTCAAAACAGGGGTGGCTCATGGCTGGGCGCTCCAGCCACCGGCGGGGGCGGCGAAACGATAGACCACCGGGCGTTTTTCGCCATCGGCGCGGGCGCCGAAATTATTGTCGATGCCCAACCAGGCACCGTCTGCGTCCAGCACCAGGGCTTCGGCCAGGCCATAAGGCTGGGCGTAGCGCCGTTCGGGCGTCAGGGTCTCGTCGGCGAACGACCAGCACAGCTCGACCTTGGCCGTGACCGCATCGCGCCGACAAATCTGGAACGCATTGCGCGCCAGGGTAAACAACTTACCGTTGAACAGCGCCAGGTCGGAAAAGTCCTTGGACACCGCCTTGGCACTGGGAAACTGTGCCGGCTGCACTTCCTGGCCGGCCTCGCTCAACAGCACGCACGCGCCCGCGCAATCCCACACGCTTTGCTGGCGCTTGATGGAAATCAGCCCGCGCCGTTCACGCTCCGCCGCCAGCCAGATCTGATTGCCCTCGGGGTTCACCGCGAGGCCTTCGAACAACGCATTGAAATGCAGCAACATGCCGCTGGCGCGGGCCTCACGCACCATGCCGGGGGCGATCTTCAACCACTCGGGCGCACCGCTCGCCGGCACTTTCAGCACCGCCGCATGGGCTTCGCTGACCACGTAGCGGTTACCCGCGGCATCGCAGCCGATGCCTTCAAAATCCAGGTCGCCGCCGCGAATCAGCGACGCCGCCTTGGTGCGCGAACGCAGCCCCCAGGGCAGGCCGGAGTCAGGCACGGGCGGCACGTCGAGCTTGACCGTTTCGGCCTGCCAGGTCGGCGCGCTGATATCCAGGCGGTAGATCTGGTCGTCGTCGCGGTCGGAAACCGTCCACAACGCGTTGCCACACAAAGCCAGGCCCGACAGGTTACCGCCGCGCATGCCGTCCACCGGGTGTTCGGACACCAGCTTGAGCTCAGCCACGGGCGCGGCGACCGCCTGGGTGGCCGCCAACCCGCTCAACATCAGGATCGCCAGGGCGAAACCTGTACGCATCAGCCCAGGACCTCGGCGAGGTTGCCCTTGGACTCCAGCCAGGACTTGCGGTCCGGCGCGCGTTTCTTCGCCAGCAGCATGTCCATCATTTCCGAGGTGGCAGCGAAGTCGTCCAGGGTCAACTGCACCAGGCGCCGCGTGTTCGGGTCCATGGTGGTTTCGCGCAGTTGCGGCGGGTTCATCTCACCCAGGCCTTTGAATCGCGTGACCTGCGGCTTGCCGCGTTTCTTCTCGGCGATCAGGCGGTCGAGGATGCCATCGCGCTCGCCTTCGTCGAGGGCGTAGAAAATCTCCTTGCCCAGGTCGATACGGTACAGCGGCGGCATCGCGACGTAGACGTGACCGGCGTCCACCAACGGGCGGAAGTGCTGCACGAACAGCGCGCACAGCAAGGTGGCGATGTGCAGACCGTCGGAGTCGGCGTCGGCGAGGATGCAGATCTTGCCGTAGCGCAACTGGCTCATGTCCGCCGCGCCGGGGTCGACGCCGATGGCCACGGCGATGTTGTGCACTTCCTGGCTGGCCAGGACTTCGCTGCCGTCGACTTCCCAGGTGTTGAGGATCTTGCCGCGCAACGGCAGGATCGCCTGGAATTCCTTGTCCCGCGCTTGCTTGGCGGAACCGCCAGCGGAGTCACCTTCCACCAGGAACAGCTCGGAGCGCATCGGGTCCTGCCCGGCGCAATCGGCCAGCTTGCCCGGCAGTGCCGGGCCCGCCGTGATGCGTTTGCGCTCGACCTTCTTGCTGGCCTTGAGGCGACGGCCGGCGTTGTTGATCGCCAGTTCCGCCAGGGCCAGGCCCAATTCCGGGTGCTCGTTGAGCCACAGGCTGAACGCATCCTTGACCACACCGGAGACAAACGCCGCCGCCTCGCGGGACGACAAACGCTCTTTGGTCTGGCCGGAGAATTGCGGCTCCTGCATTTTCATCGACAGCACGAACGCGATGCGCTCCCACACGTCTTCCGGCGCCAGCTTCACGCCGCGCGGCAGCAGGCTGCGGTATTCGCAGAACTCGCGCATGGCGTCGAGCAGGCCCTGGCGCAAGCCGTTGACGTGGGTGCCGCCCTGGGCGGTAGGGATCAGGTTGACGTAGCTTTCCTGCACGCTGTCGCCGCCTTCAGGCAACCACAGCAGCGCCCAGTCGACGGCTTCTTTGTTCCCGGCCAGGCTGCCGCAGAACGGCTCGTTGGGCAGGCGTTCGAAATCGCTGACGGCGTCTTCCAGGTAGGAGCGCAGGCCGTCTTCGTAGTGCCACTCGACCTTTTCGCCGCTGCCTTTGTCTTCAAAGGTGACCAGCAGGCCCGGGCACAACACGGCCTTGGCCTTGAGCACATGCTTGAGGCGGCTGATGGAGAATTTCGGCGAATCGAAGTATTTCGGGTCCGGGGCGAAGTACACGCTGGTGCCGGTGTTGCGCTTGCCAACGGTGCCGATCACCTGCAGGTCGGTGGCTTTGTAGCCATCGGCGAAGGTCATCTCGTATTCGTTGCCGTCGCGCTTGACCCGCACCCGCACCAACGTCGACAGGGCGTTGACCACGGAAATACCGACACCGTGCAAGCCGCCGGAGAACTGGTAGTTCTTGTTGGAGAACTTGCCGCCGGCGTGCAGCTTGGTGAGGATCAACTCGACGCCCGACACCCCCTCTTCCGGGTGAATGTCCACCGGCATGCCGCGACCGTCGTCGGACACTTCCAGGGAATGGTCAGCGTGGAGAATGACATGCACCGACTTGGCGTGCCCGGCCAAGGCTTCGTCGACGCTGTTGTCGATGACTTCCTGGGCAAGGTGGTTCGGCCGACTGGTGTCGGTGTACATGCCGGGGCGTTTGCGCACCGGGTCGAGGCCCGAGAGGACTTCGATGGCGTCGGCGTTATAAGAGCTAGCGCTGGGAGTGGCCATGGGGTCTCGTCGTGAGTCGTTCGATTAAAAAGTGACCTGCGGTTTCCAAGGCAATTACAGTGCCGAGAAATCGAAGGATTGATACTGATCCGCGCCAATGCCGGCAAAGCTCAACAACGCCGGCAACTGCCGGGCAAACCCCTGGTAACCGTGGTCGCCACCGGCCTGGATGCGCAAGGCACAGGCCCGGTAATACTGCTGGGCGAGGCGATAATCCAGGGTTTCGTCCCCGGTCTGCAACCACACCTGATAACGCGCGGCATCCTGGGGCGCCGGGACTTCCAGCTCGGCCAGCGCCGTGACGTGATCGTGGGTCAGTTCCCAGGTTTCATCGGTATAGAGGTTCTTCTGGGTGCCCAGGTAACCGTCGAACATCCGATGGGGGCTGACCGCCGGGTTGACCAGCAGCGCCTTGAGGCCATGGCGCTCGGCAAGACAGGTTGCATAGTAGCCGCCGAGCGAGCTGCCGACCAGCAGCGGCCGCCCCAGTTCTGCGATGGCCGCCTCCAATTGAGGAATCGCCTGGCGAGGGTGGTGATGCAGGGCCGGCACGCGCAGTTGGTCGGCCAGGCCGAGGGTGTCCATCACGCGGATCAACTGGCTGGCCTTGTTCGACGCAGGCGCGCTGTTGAAACCGTGGATATACAGGATCGAAGCGGACATGCCGGGCTCTCCGTGCTTGCGCCAAAAAGGCGCAGTTTACAGGGATCGGAGTGGTGAGTCCCCTGTCTTCCCCTCCCACCTTCAGTAGCCGTTGCTGGCGTAATCCACGGTAAAGGCAAAGCCTTTGACCCGTTCCACCCCGGTCTCCAACCGCCCGTCGGTATGCAGACGCAGCCAGCGATAGCCCGGCGCCTCGGTGCTGACGTTGAAGTCCTCGCTGCCCGGCGTGAACTGGATGCAGGTGGACGGCGACGCCAGCAGACGCACGCCGTTGCGCTCGCGGTCGATCTCCTGGTGTACATGCCCCCAGAGCAAGGCCCGGACCTGAGGGAAACGGTCCAGCACGGCAAACAGTGCCTCGGGGTTGCGCAGGCCGATGGGTTCCATCCACGCACAGCCGACGGGCACCGGATGATGGTGGAAACACACCAGATGATGGCGGTGCGGCGCTTCGCTCAAGGCTTGGGCCAGCAGTTGCAGCTGGCTGTCCTGCAGATAACCCGGCACCGAACCGGGTACGGCGGAGTCGAGCAGGGTAATGCGCCAATTGCCGACGTCGACCACCGGTTCCAGCAGGTCGCTGTGCAGGGCGGCGTGGGCCATGATCTGCGGCTCATCGTGGTTGCCGGGAATCCAGCGCGCCGGCACGCCAAAGGGTGCGGTCATCTCCCTGAAGTGCTGATAGGACGCCAACGTACCGTCCTGGGACAAGTCCCCCGTGGCCAGCAGCAAGTCGATCCGGGGCTGCTGCTCGCGCACCAGGCCGATCACCCGTTGCAAGCTCTCGCGGGTGTTCATGCCCACCAGCGTGGCGTCGGCCTCGGCAAACAGATGGCTGTCGGACAGTTGCACCAGCACTGCCGGTGCATCGGGGGTCACGGTGGGTACGCGGGGCAAGGTGCTCTCCCAAGGCAATCACAGGAATGGACGTATGGCGCGATTATGCTGGGGCAGGACACAAAGAGGAAACCCAGGGAAGCAGATGCAGTTCACATCTACCGCACGACTTCGAACTCGTGGCCCAGGGCCAGACAGTGACTCAACCATTCACCGAGGAACACATTGAGCTGTGCTTTCTCATCGGGCTGGTGCATGAACACATTGGGGTAAGGATAGATGCTGCGAAAGCGTCGCGCATGTTCGGCGCTGATGACTTCGGCCATTCGCGCATCGTGGTACACCTGCACTTCCAGTTGCGGCACCGGCAGCCATGGCAGGCTGTGCTCCTGGCGCACGCGCAGGGTGGTGGTGTACGGGCAATTGACGATGACTTCCAGGGTCAGCACGCCGAGCATCTGGTCGCCATGGGTCACGGCGATGCGCCGTGCCTCGGGCGTGTGGCGCATGTCCGGCAGCAGGCGCATCAGCCGCGCATAGTTGGCCTCGCAGGCGGCTTGCAGCCCGATCAGGTCAACCCGGTATCGTTCCCGTGCCTTTACTGCCATAACCCCCTCACTTCCGCGCGATTGAGCGCTAGCCATTGCAAGGCAATAATGCTGGGCGCATTGGATATCCGACCATCACGCACCGCTTGCAAGGCATCTTCGAAAGCCCAGGTGCTGACGCGGATATCTTCTGCCTCTTCTTCCAGTCCATGGACGCCACCGGCGCCCGAGCTGTCGCAACGGCCCAGGTACAAGTGGACGAATTCGGTACTGCCGCCGGGCGAAGGGAAATATTGGGTGATCGGCCACAGTGCGGAGAATGTCAGTCCAGCTTCCTCCTCGGCTTCGCGGTGTGCAACCTCCTCCGGTTGTTCGTCCTTGTCGATCAGGCCGGCGACCATTTCCACCAGCCACGGGTTGGCGGCGCGGCCCATGGCGCCTACGCGAAACTGCTCGATCAGCACCACTTCATCGCGCTGCGGGTCGTAGGGCAGCACGCACACGGCGTCATGCCGCACGAAGACCTCGCGGTTGATCACCCGGCTCATGCCGCCGTCGAATTTTTCGTGGCGCAGTTGCACGCGATCGAGCTTGTAGAAACCCTGATAGGCATTGTCGCGCTGAACAATCTCGATCGTGCTCGGCGTCGATTTCGCGATGTCCGTCATATCCTTCCTCGTTATGCCCGTGCAATTGGCGCCATCCTAACGCGCTCCTGCCCGTTGGCGCAGCCCCTTTACGGTTGCCGGGATAGACGGCGGGCGTCAAACTCACTCTAATGAGCTTAGTGGCGAACTGACTGCCATGCCGGTAGTCGAAGCTCCACGAATTTCGCTCTTATCGACGGACGAAGACCCTACATGTCACTTTTAAAAATCGCCTCCGTGGCGTGTATCGCCTTGACGCTCGGCGCCTGCCAGAGCCTGTTCCAACCGAACTACAGCACCCCGCTGGAAGCCACCCGCGACGCCAGCGAGCAAAGCAAGCCGGACTGCGCCAACGCCGATTGCCCGCTGGTGAATATCGACACCGTGCATTTTGCCAAGGAGCCCAAGCTCGACGCACTGATCGAACAACGCCTGCTGGAAATGACCCGCACCCGGTCGAGCGACCCGTTGCCGTCGAGCCTGGCGACGTATCGCGAGCAGTTCCTGAGCACCGCCGCGCCACGCAACAGCATGTACTTGCAGGCCAAGGTACGCGAGCAGCATGACGGCTTGGTGATCATCGAACTGTCCAGCTACCTGGACCAGGGCGCCACCCACGGCGAACCGGGCCGCGCCTTCATCAACTATTCGCGCCCGCAGCAAAAAGCCCTGTCGCTGAGCGACATGCTGCTGCCCGGCAAGGAAGAAGCATTCTGGAAGGCCGCCCAGGTGGC
The DNA here is from genome assembly GCF_001439695.1 of Pseudomonas veronii. GTDB lineage: Bacteria > Pseudomonadota > Gammaproteobacteria > Pseudomonadales > Pseudomonadaceae > Aquipseudomonas > Aquipseudomonas veronii. The sequence continues at coordinate 224,697 of NZ_JYLL01000001.1, read as the reverse complement.
GCACAACAGCTGGCTGATCAGCACCCGCCTGAGCCTGGAGCCGGAGTTCGTCAAGCGCTACCCGTTCCAGAAAACCCCGAACGTGGCGCTGACCTCAGGCAGCGTGACCCTCAAGTACCCCACCACCACGATCGCTCCGTATGCCCTGGGCCACATCGAGTTGCAGATTCCTTACTCGCGCCTGGAAGGCATCATCAAGCCTGAGCTGGTGCCCGCGCGCCGCTGAAGACGCACCCGAGGATGAACTGCAACAGCCCTGCCAGCGCCAGTGCCGGCAGGGTCGCGCCGATATCCGGATACAGGTTGGCCAGCAAGTGGTAGGTGCCGATGCCGCCCAGCCAGGCCAGCAACGCCGTCCAGCGTAGCGTGGCAAGCGCGCCCTGGCCGCGGCGGCGCAGGATGAAATGATCGACCAGCACCACGCCAAACAGCGGCGCGAATACCGAACCGATCAACAGCAGAAAGTTCTGGTACTGCGCCAACGGAGCAAAGCAGGCGATCAACGTGCAGAGCACACCGATGGCCAAGGCCAGGTGCTCGACCTTCAGGCGCAACAGAATCCCGCTGGAGACGGCCGCCGAGTGAATATCGGCAAAGGCGTTTTCCGACTCATCCAACAGGATCAGCAACAACGGAATCCCCAGCCCCGCGCCGGCCAGCGCCAGCAACAGCGCGTTGACTTCACCGCTCGGCGCAAACGCCAGGGTGTAGGCCACGCCCAGGCTCATCAGCCAGAAATTGCCGATAAAAAAGCCCAGCGCCGTGCCGCCGAACACGCTTTTCGCGCGTTTGCCGAAGCGCGAATAATCGGCGATCAGCGGCAGCCACGACAGCGGCATGGCGATGGCGATGTCAAACCCCACCGCGAAGGGCATCGAACCGTCACCGGCCTGGGCCCATAGCGTGGCGAGATCGGCTTTGGCGAACAGGTTCCAGGTCAGCCACAGGCAGGCCGCGAGCAGCAGCCAGATGCCCCATTTACGCAGGATCTGGCGCACGAACGTCAGCGGGCCACTGACCGCCAGCAAGGTCGCCAGGCCACCGAAAAACAGGGTCCACAGCATCGGGCTGGCCAACAGGCTGGCGTCGCTGAAGGCCCGCGCGCCCAACAGGCTGGCGGCATCGCGCATGACGATGATTTCAAACGCGCCCCAACCGATCAGTTGCAGCAGGTTCAACAATGCCGGCAGGCTCGCGCCTTTGGCGCCGAGGCTGAGCTTGAGCGCGGCCATGGCGGACAGCCCGGTGTCGCTGCCGATCACGCCGACAGCGGCGAGCAGCAGCACGCCGACCAGGGTGCCGAGGAAAATCGCCAGCAACCCACCGGCCAGGCCCAGGCCGGGCGCGAGCAGCGCGCCGGTTTGCAGGACCATCAGGCCGATGCCGAGGGAGAACCACAGGGAAAACAGATCGCGGGCGCCGAAAACGCGTTTGCCGGTCGGTACTGCGATGTCGGGGGAATAGGTGCTGGGTTGAATGCTCAAGGATGGAATCTCTGAGGGGCATTTGTTGTTTGAAAGATTGTTATCGGGGGCAAGCCCCCTCCCACACTTGAATGTGTTCACAATTCAAATGTGGGAGGGGGCTTGCCCCCGATAAGGCCCTTGAAAGCGCCTACAACCTCGGATCAGACCTTCTTGTAGAGCTGGCTGCCTTCCTGCTTGAACCGCTCAGCCTGCTCGGCCAAGCCCTTGGCCACCTCCACATCCACCGCATCGATGCGCTGGTTGGCCGCGTACTCACGCACTTCCTGGGTGATTTTCATCGAGCAGAACTTCGGCCCGCACATCGAGCAGAAATGCGCGACCTTGGCCGAGTCCTTCGGCAGGGTTTCGTCGTGATACGAACGCGCGGTGTCCGGGTCGAGGCCGAGGTTGAACTGGTCTTCCCAACGGAACTCGAAGCGTGCCTTGCTCAGTGCGTTATCGCGGATCTGCGCGCCCGGATGACCTTTCGCGAGATCGGCTGCATGGGCGGCGATCTTGTAAGTGATGATCCCGGTCTTCACGTCATCCTTGTTCGGCAGGCCCAGGTGTTCCTTGGGTGTGACGTAGCAGAGCATGGCGCAACCGAACCAACCGATCATCGCCGCACCGATGCCGGAGGTGATGTGGTCGTAGCCCGGCGCGATGTCGGTGGTCAGCGGGCCGAGGGTGTAGAACGGCGCCTCGTCGCAGCATTCGAGCTGCTTGTCCATGTTCTCCTTGATCAGTTGCATCGGCACGTGGCCGGGGCCTTCGATCATGGTTTGCACGTCGTGCTTCCAGGCGATCTTGGTCAGCTCGCCGAGGGTTTCCAGCTCGCCGAATTGCGCGGCATCGTTGGCGTCGGCGATCGAACCCGGGCGCAGACCGTCGCCTAAGGAGAAGCTGACGTCATAGGCCTTCATGATTTCGCAGATTTCGTCGAAATGCGTGTAGGTGAAGTTCTCTTTGTGGTGCGCCAGGCACCACTTGGCCATGATCGAGCCGCCGCGGGAGACGATGCCGGTAACGCGCTTGGCGGTCAGCGGCACGTAGCGCAGCAGCACGCCGGCGTGGATGGTGAAGTAGTCGACGCCCTGCTCGGCCTGTTCGATCAGGGTGTCGCGGAACAGCTCCCAGGTCAGGTCTTCAGCGGCGCCGCCGACTTTCTCCAGGGCCTGGTAGATCGGCACTGTGCCGATCGGCACCGGCGAGTTGCGGATGATCCACTCGCGGGTTTCGTGGATGTGCTTGCCGGTGGACAGGTCCATCACCGTGTCCGAGCCCCAGCGAATGCCCCAGGTCAGTTTCGCCACTTCTTCTTCGATGGACGAGCCCAGGGCGCTGTTGCCGATGTTGCCGTTGATCTTCACCAGGAAGTTACGGCCGATGATCATCGGTTCCAGTTCGGTGTGGTTGATGTTGGCCGGGATGATCGCGCGGCCGCGGGCGATTTCTTCGCGCACGAATTCCGGGGTGATGATCTTCGGCACGCTGGCGCCGAAGCTGTAGCCGGCGTGTTGCTGGTCGAGCAGGCCGCTGGCGCGGGCTTCTTCGAGCTTCATGTTTTCGCGGATGGCGACGTATTCCATCTCGGCGGTGATGATGCCTTTGCGCGCATAGTGCATCTGCGTGACGTTGGCACCGGCCTTGGCGCGGCGCGGGTTCTTCACATGGGCGAAGCGCAGCGCAGTCAGTTCGGCATCGGTCAGGCGTTGCTGGCCGAAGTGCGAGCTCAGGCCCGACAGGCGTTCGGTGTCGCCACGCGACTCGATCCACGGCGAGCGCACATCGCCCAGGCCCTTGCGCACATCGATGATGACGTTGGGGTCGGTGTAGGGGCCGGAGGTGTCGTAGACCACCACGGGGGCGTTGATCTCACCACCGAAATCGGTGGGGGTGACGTCGAGGCTGATTTCACGCATCGGCACGCGGATGTCCGGACGGGTGCCTTGCACGTAGATTTTCTGCGAGCGGGTAAACGGTTGCACGGAGCCGGAGTCGACCTTGGCCGATTCACTCAAATGCACGGTATTTTTTGGTTTTGTACTCATCACGGGCTCTCCAACTATCCAGGCGGTGGATTTTTGTCGGAGCGAACCTGTGGCGGATGGACGCACTGGAAGCAGTGCTGTGCTGGGTACTCGAGGGTTGTTCGAAGGTCGAACAACATCCCGGACAAAGCACAAGAGGACTCGCCGGGTGACGAGAAATCTTGTTCCCTACGCAGGCGTTAACCTGATCAGGTTCAACGGGATCCGGTATTTACCGATCTCAGCCTTCCAACAAGGCACCCCGACAAGAACCCGGCCAGTCTAGACAGGGTGAGGGCAAATTGCCAATAACGGAGCATTCAGCGTGATGAATGGCGCAATTGCAGGATTGTTGCGCCGTGTAACCACCACTACACTCGGTGACTGCCCCGACGCTTGACGCCAGGAATGGCCAACCGTAGCCTTGGGCGTTAAATTATCATCGTAATATTAAAACTAGGGATCAATTCATGCTGCGCAAACTCTCACTGGCTCTCGCCGTGTCTTGTGCGACCAACGGAATGGTCTGGGCAGCTGAAGCGCCCTTGTCCGCCCGAACCGACCTGGTCAGCGTCTACCAGGAAGCGGTGGACAACAACGCCGACCTGGCCGCCGCCCGCGCCCAGTACGGTGCGCAGAAAGAAGTGGTGCCCCAGGCCCGCGCCGGTTTGCTGCCCAACCTGTCGGCCGGTGCCGATATCAACAATTCGCGCACCCAGATCGACACCCCGGCCGCCACCGCCAACCGCGACGCGCATTCCTGGCGTGCGACCTTGAGCCAGCCGCTGTTCCGCGCCGACCGCTGGTTCCAACTGCAAGCCGCCGAAGCCGTCAACGAACAGGCTGCGCTGCAACTTTCAGCCACCGAACAGAACCTGATCCTGCAAAGCGCCGAGAACTACTTCGCCGTGCTGCGCGCCCAGGACAACCTGGCCTCCACCAAGGCCGAAGAAAACGCCTTCAAGCGCCAACTGGACCAGTCCAACGAACGCTTCGACGTGGGCCTGTCGGACAAGACCGACGTGCTGCAATCCCAGGCCAGCTACGACACCGCGCGGGCCAACCGGATCGTCGCGCAACGCCAGGTGGACGACGCCTTCGAAGCACTGATCGCGCTGACCAACCGTCAATACAATTCGATCCAGGGCATTGTGCATACACTGCCGGTGCTGCCGCCGCTGCCGAACGACGCCAAGGCCTGGGTCGAAACCGCCGGCCGCCAGAACCTGAACCTGCTCGCCAGCAACTACGCCGTCACCGCCGCCGAGGAAACCCTCAAGCAGCGCAAGGCCGGGCACGCGCCGACCCTGGACGCCGTGGCGCAGTATGAAAAGGGCGATAACGACGCGCTCGGCTTCAGCAACCCGAATGCCTTCGGCACGCCTTATGGCGGCGATGTCTCGCAACGCACCATTGGCCTGCGCCTGAATATCCCGCTGTACAGCGGTGGCCTGACCAGCTCGCAAGTGCGCGAATCGTACTCGCGCCTGGGCCAGACCGAGCAGCAACGCGAAGGCCTGCGCCGCCAGGTGGTGGAAAACACGCGCAACCTGCACCGCGCGGTCAACACCGACGTGGAGCAGGTGCAGGCACGCCGCCAGTCGATCATCTCCAACCAGAGCGCGGTGGAAGCCACGGAAATCGGTTATCAGGTGGGTACGCGCAATATCGTCGACGTGCTCGACGCCCAGCGCCAGCTCTATGCGTCGGTGCGCAACTACAACAACAGCCGCTACGACTACATCCTCGACAACCTGCGCTTGAAGCAGGCAGCCGGCACGTTGAACCCTGGGGACCTGCAAGACCTGACGCGCTATCTCAAGGCCGACTACAACCCGGACCGCGACTTCCTGCCGCCGGACCTGGCCAAGGCCGCCGCCGAGCAGCTCAAGGCCCGCCCGGGTTATTGATCGCACCACAGAACCAATGTGAGAAGGGGCTTGCTCCCTTCCACATTTGGATCGGTATTGCGTCAGTGAGTTATCAGGCGATCAAGGCCATCCAACAGTCGCTTCAAAGCGCCCTGGTTGGCCTGCATCACCTTAAGCCCCGCCTGCGCCATCCGCTGGGCATCCTGCGGTAGCTCGAACAGCTGCCGCACGGCCTCGGCCAAACCTTCGGCATCATCCACCTCACGCAACGCCCCGGCGTCGCGCAGCATTGCGCTGATTTCGAGGAAGTTGAACCGGTGCGGCCCCATGATCACTGGCTTGCCCAACGCCGCCGGTTCCAGTGGGTTGTGCCCGCCGGTCGCGACCAGGCTGCCACCCACCAACGCGCTGTCGGCCAAGGCATACAAAAACAGCAACTCGCCCATGGTGTCGCCGAGCAACACGGCGGTGTGCGCGGTGACCGGCTCGCCGCTGGAACGACGCACCGTGGCGAACCCTTGTCGCTCGCACAGCTCAAACATCGGGCCGAAGCGTTCCAGATGACGCGGCACCAGAATCAGCAGCGCATTGGGATAGCTGGCGAGCAGTTGGCGATGGGCCGCCAGCACCACCTCATCTTCGCCTTCGTGGGTACTGGCGGCGATCCACACCGGGCGCTCGCCGGCGCCCCACTGTTCGCGCAACGCGGCCGCGCGCGCCAGCAGTTGCGGGTCGATGGTCAGGTCGAACTTGATCGAGCCGGTCACTTGCACCGTGTCCGCACGCGCACCCAGGCTGCGGAAACGCTCGGCCTCAGTCTCGGTCTGCACGGCGATCAGACTCATTTCTGCCAGCATCGGCGCCGTCAGTCTGGCAAAACGTGCGTAGCCCTTGGCCGAACGCGCCGACAAGCGTGCATTGGCCAGCGCCACCGGAATCCCGCGCTGGGCGCAGGCGTGGATGTGGTTGGGCCACAGCTCGGTCTCCATGATCACGGCCAGTTTGGGCTGGACACGGTCGAGAAAACGCTTGGCCGCGCAGGGCAAGTCATAGGGCAAGTAGCAATGCTGGACGCGCGGTTCATCGGCGAACAATGCCTGGATACGCTCGGAGCCGGTGGGTGTCATGCAGGTGACCGTCATCGGCAACTGCGGATAACGCGCCAGCAGGCCACGGATCATCGGCGCGGCGGCGATGCTTTCGCCCACCGACACCGCATGCACCCAGATCCCGCCCGGTTGCATCCGCGGCAAGCCGTAGGAAAAGCGCTCGCCCACGCGCTTGGCGTAGGCCGGCGCCTTGCGCGCGCGCAGCCATAGACGTAAAGCCACCAACGGCAGCGCCAGGTAAAACAGACAGCTGTAGAGAGTTCTATTCATGGCGGCGGAGTTTATCGGCTTTTTCAATCGATCGCCTGCAAGCACTCGGCAAAACGCTCGGCGAGAAAGCGTGCGGCAGGGCCCAGGGGTTCATCGCGGCGCCACACCAGCTCGACCACAAGGGCCGGCGGGGTCCATTCGCTGTCGAGTTCGACCATTTGGTTCTGGTACGCGGGGTATTGCACCACATGCCGGGGCAACCAGGCCCAACCCAGGCCACGGATAAGCCATTCGGCCAGCACGTAGAAGCTGTCGGCGCGCCACACCTGCGGGCTGGCGGCCTCGCTGCCGGGGTAGACGCTGGTCTGGGTCGACATCAGCAACTGGCGATACTGCGCCAACCCCTGGCAGTCCACGGTTTGCTGCGCCGCCAGCGGATGGCGACGCCCGCACACCGTGACCATTTCCACACTGCCGACGACCCGCCGCTCCAACGCTTCGGGGATTTGATCGTGATAGAACAACATGCCCAGGTCGGCCCTGCGCTCCACCAGTTTGCGTGCGACATCGCCCTGGGCAGCGCTGGAAAGCTGCACCTCGAGGTTGGGAAACTGGCCGGCCAAGGCGTCGAGACTGTCGAGGACCGGCTGGTACAGCATCGCTTCATCCTGGGCCAGGCGCAGGCAGGCTTCTTCGCCGCGCACCAACGACAGTGCGCGGCCATTGAGGCGTTCGCACTGGCGCAGCACTTCCCGAGCCTCTTCGAGCAGCACCGTGCCGGCTTCGGTCAAGCGCGGCTGGCGGCCGCTGCTTCGTTCGAACAGGCTGACGCCCAGGTCCGCTTCCAGCAAGGCGATCCCGTTGCTGACCGCCGACTGAGCCTTGCGCTGCTGACGCGCTACCGCCGAAAAAGAACGCTGCTCGGCGACGCTGACGAACAGGCGCATCTGTTCCAGGTTCCACTGCACATTCATGGCACAACCCATCTTTAATTCGGATAGGTAATGACTTTACCCCATCTGACGAGCCTCTAGAATGCCGACCTTATCCAGCGCGCTACACACCGAGGACCGCACCATGACCCCTGCCTACTACTACCTGGCCATCGCCATCTGCTCGGAAGTCATCGCCACCGTTTCCATGAAAGCCATCAAGGGCTGGAGCACACCGATCCCACTGCTGCTGGTGATCGTCGGCTACGGTGTGGCGTTCTGGATGCTGACCCTGGTGGTGCGTACAGTGCCGGTCGGCGTGGCGTATGCCGTGTGGGCTGGGATGGGCATCGTGATGGTCAGCGTCGCGGCGCTGTTCATCTATGGGCAGAAGCTCGATCTGCCGGCAATGCTGGGGATGGGCTTGATTGTGTTGGGCGTGGTGGTGATTCAACTGTTCTCGAAAACGGCGGGGCACTGACCTCACGCGTCAATATTGATCCCGCGCAAAGATCCATTCGTTGAGTCTGTATACTTGGCACCTTGATTTGAACACTGAGGTTGCCCATGCCATCCGTTATTTCCACCGACGTTCTGATTGTCGGCGCCGGAGTTGCCGGCCTCTGGCTGAATGCGCGCCTGCGCCGCCAGGGGTTTTCCACGGTGGTGGTGGAAAACGCCACCCTGGGAGGCGGGCAAAGCGTGAAGTCCCAAGGCATCATTCATGGCGGTGCGAAATACGCGCTGCACGGTGCACTCACCGGCGCCTCCGAAGCGATTGCCGATATGCCGCGGCGCTGGCGTGAGGCCCTGGCCGGTCACGGCGAACTGGACCTGACCGGCGTGCGCCTGCTCTCCGAAGCCCATTACCTGTGGTCCCCTGGCACGCTCGCCGGCAACCTCACCAGCTTCTTCGCCAGCAAGGCCGTGCGCGGCCGCGTCGATCAGGTCAAGGGCGACGCCCTGCCGCCAGCCCTGCAAGACCGCCGCTTCAAGGGCAAGGTCTATCGCCTGTCGGAATTGGTGGTCGACGTGCCGAGCCTGATCGGACGCCTGGCGCAGTTGGCCGGCGATGGTTTGCTCGCCGGACAACACATCGAACCGCTGCGGGAAAACGACGCATTGGTCGGTCTGAAAGTCGACGGCCGCGAGATCCGCGCCCAGCGCATCGTCTTGAGCGCCGGCGGCGGCACTGCCGATCTGCTCGCCGCCCTGGGCCTGAGCGAGCCGGCCATGCAAAAGCGCGCGCTGCACATGATCATCGCCAAAGGCCCAGGCCTGAAACCGCTGTACGCCCACTGCCTGGGCGGCGGCACCAAACCGCGCCTCACCGTGACCACGCACCCGGCCGCCGATGGCAACTGGGTGTGGTACATGGGCGGCGACATCGCCGAGGCCGACGGCGTAGCACGCACGCCACAGGAACAGATCGCCACCGCGCAGCACGAGTTGGCGCTTCTGCTGCCGTGGATCGACATGAGCCACACCGAATGGGCCACCCTGCGCGTCGAACGTGCCGAGCCGCTGCAATCGGGCCTGACTCGCCCCGACAACGCCTTCCTCGCCGAACAGGGCCGCCTGCTCGTGGGCTGGCCGACCAAGCTGGCCCTGGCACCGGACTTCGCCGACCGGGTGCTCCACGCCCTCGAACGCGATGGCATCCAACCCGGCCCCGCCACCCCGCTGCCCGAGCTGCCCAAACCCGCCATCGGCCAACCGGCCTGGGAGCAACTGTTGCCATGAGCCTGCCCACCCTGCACGACCTGCACCGCCCGCTGGGCAGTACCGGCCTGCTGGTGTCGCCGCTGGGCCTGGGCACCGTCAAGCTCGGTCGCGACCAAGGGGTGAAATACCCCAGCGGCTTCCAGATTCCCGATGACGACGAAGCGCGCCTGCTGCTGCGCCAGGCCCGTCAGTTGGGCATCAACCTGATCGATACCGCGCCGGCCTATGGCCGCAGCGAAGAACGCCTGGGGCCGCTGTTGCGGGGCCAGCGCAACGAGTGGGTGATTGTCAGCAAGGTCGGCGAAGAATTCGACAATGGCGTGTCCCGTCACGACTTCAGCGCGGCCCATACCCGGATGTCGATCGAACGCAGCCTGAAACGACTGGAAACCGACTTTATCGACCTGGTGCTGGTGCATTCCGACGGCAACGACCTGCACATTCTCAACGACTGCGAGGTGTACCAGACCCTCGCAGACTTGAAACGAGAAGGCAAAATCCGCGGTTTCGGCTTCTCCGGCAAAACCGTCGAAGGCGGCGTGAAGGCTCTGGAACAGGGCGATTGCGCAATGGTCACCTACAATCTGAACGAACAGGCCGAGAAAGCCGTCATTGATTATGCGGCCGCCCATGGCAAAGGCATCCTGGTGAAAAAAGCCCTCGCCAGCGGCCACGTCTGCCTGGAACCGGGAATGGACCCCATACGTGCCAGTTTCATGTTGTTGTTTGCGCAAACGGGTGTCGCCAGTGCTATTGTCGGGACCATTAATCCGCTGCACCTGGCTCACAACGTGGCGACCGCTGCCCAGGTCATTCGTCAACTCTGATGCCGCCGACGCGGCCGCCCCGACGTAAGAAGGAGCCGACATGTCGCGAACGCTCATAAGAAAAAACCCCAGCAACTTCAAGACTCTGCCACTGCATGTCGAAGCCACCCCCGAAGGCCTGAGCTACCAGAGCGTCGGCATGCCGCTCAACTTTGCCCAGACCCTGCAACGGCGCAAGCCGGTAGAAGTGACAGACCCGGAGCGTTTCGCCCTCGAGCTGGCCAACCTCGGCGTGTCGGTGCGTTTGACCCTGCATTGGCAAAACAAGGATTACTGGGTGCTGGTGCGCCAACGCCGCCAGGACCGTGGCGACGTGGTGCTCAAGCTGATTTCCGGCTACGTCCCCGCCCATGAGCTGAACCTGCCGCTGCACACCGCCATCCAGGAAATCGCCGAAGAGTGCCTGCTGGAGACGCCCGAAGGCTGGCTCAGCGGGCGCTTCAACGACACCTGGCTGCCGGCGCCCTACTCCGCCGCGCTGCACTACCGCGAAGCCTTGCCGTTTCGCTTGAGCCCCTTGTCCGGCGCGGCCCGCCCGGTGCGCTGCGCGACCACGCAACTGATCGAGCGCCCACGGGCCTACGTCCACTTGCCTACGGCCTCGCTGCAATTGATTTATGACTTGCGCCTGGAGGTGCCCAAGGAAGCCAAATCCTTGAGCCTGTTCCATGTGGATGAGCGACTCGAAGGCGATCAACTGGTCGCGCGCCTGGACCGCCAGCGCCCGGACCTGTACCTGATGCCCTTGAAGGACGGGCAGCCGCTCGCCGAGCTGTATACGGTCAAGAAAGATCAGCTGTACCCGGCGAGCACGCGGGGTTTGTACCTGGCGGAGAGCTTCGCCCAGCAGGACGGCTGGGTGGTGCGCGACGAGCGGATTCGTTGGAAGGATTGGCTCAGGCAGCAAGGCCTGGCCGTCCCGGAGAAAGAGTCGAAGCTCAAGCGCCTGACCGGCAAGGCCCGGCAGATGTTGCGCAAGATCGTGCCAAAGAAGGCCAGACCGTAGGAGCGAGCAGGCCCGCGCCTACGGCCGCAAGCCTTATTCGTGATTGCGGATTTTTTCCACGATCGCGGTCGTCGAGCTGTTCTCAACCAACCCCAGCACTTTGACCTTGCCGCCGTAGGCGCTGACGATGTCGGCGCCGACCACCTGGTCGACGGAATAGTCGCCGCCCTTGACCAGCACATCGGGCTTGACCTGGGCCAGCAGGTTTTCCGGGGTGGCTTCGGGGAAGCTGATCACCCAGTCCACCGCACCCAGGCCGGCCAGGACCGCCATGCGTCGGTCGACACTGTTGATCGGGCGGCCCGGACCTTTCAGGCGGCTGACCGACGCATCGTCATTGACCGCGACGATCAGGCGATCGCCTTGGGCGCGCGCCTGTTCCAGGTACGTCACATGACCGGCATGCAGGATGTCGAAACAGCCATTGGTGAACACAATGCTTTCGTTGTGGGCGCGCGCGTCGTCAATCGCCAGCAGCAATTGCTCGAGACTCAACACCCCACGCTCGGAGCCTTCGGAACGCTGGATCGCACGGCGCAGTTCGGGCGCGCTGATCGCGGCGGTGCCGAGCTTGCCGACCACGATGCCCGCTGCCAGGTTGGCCAGGGCCACGGCGTGGGGCAATTCCTCGCCGGCCGCGATGGAGGCGGCCAGGGTGGAAATCACGGTGTCGCCGGCGCCGGTGACGTCGAACACTTCACGCGCACGCGCCGGCAGGTGCATCGCCGCATAGCCCGGGCGCAGCAAGGTCATGCCGTGCTCGCCACGGGTCACCAGCAAGGCGCCCAGGTCCAGTTCGGCCATCAGCGTCGCGCCCTTGCTCACCAATTCGTGCTCATCGGCGCAACCGCCGACGATGGCTTCGAACTCGCTGAGGTTCGGCGTGATCAGGCTGGCGCCGCGATAAATCGAGAAGTCCTTGCCCTTGGGATCGGCCAGCACCGGAATATTGCGGGCCTTGGCGGCCTGGATCAGCATCTGGTGGTTCTTCAGTGCGCCTTTGCCGTAGTCGGACAACACCAGCACCTTGATGCCTTCGAGCAACTCATCGACCTGCGCGCTGAGGGCCAGGGCGTCGGTGGCGAAGGGTTCTTCGAAATCGATGCGCAGCAATTGCTGGTGACGGCTCATGACCCGCAGCTTGACGATGGTCGGCTGATGGGCGATGCGCTGGAACAGCGCGCGCACGCCGGCACCGCGCAGGCTGTTGGCCAGGCTGTCGGCGGCTTCGTCGTCGCCGGTCACGCCCACCAGAGAGGCTGGGGCGCCGAGGGCGGCAATATTGAGGGCAACGTTGGCAGCGCCGCCTGGACGGTCTTCGATTTGCTCGACCTTGACTACCGGTACCGGCGCCTCAGGGGAAATCCGTGAGGTTCCGCCATGCCAGTAACGGTCGAGCATGACATCGCCGACCACCAAGACAGGGGCTTGATCGAATCGCGGCATGGACAACTTCATGGAGCAACCCACATACAAAATGAACAGGGGCGCGATATTAGCACAGGGTTACAGAAGGCTTGTGGGGGTGTGACAGAAGATGTTGCAGGAACGTTGGTGAGGCGGATTGCCCGCCCCACCAAGGGTATCAGGTGATATCCGCCGACACCGGGGCATCCAGGCCCATGGCATGCAGGCGGGCGTAGTAGCCGTTCTGTGCAAGCAATTGACCGTGGGTGCCGCGCTCGACAATACGCCCGTCGTCCATCACCAGGATCAGGTCGGCCTTCTCGATGGTGGACAGGCGGTGCGCGATCACCAGGGTCGTGCGGCCTTGCATGACCTTGTCCAGCGCCGCCTGAATGTGGCGCTCGGACTCAGTGTCGAGGGCCGAGGTGGCCTCGTCGAGAATCAGCAGCGGCGCATTCTTGAGCAGGGCGCGGGCAATTGCCAGGCGCTGGCGTTGACCGCCGGACAGCAGCACGCCGTTTTCGCCGACCTGGGTGTCGAAGCCTTTAGGCAACTGGTCAATGAAGTCCTTGGCGTTGGCATCCATCGCGGCGGCTTCGACGTCGGCCCGTGGTGCGCCGGCCAGGTCGCCGTAGGCGATGTTGTTGGTCACCGTGTCGCTGAACAGGGTCACGTGCTGGGTCACCTGGGCGATGTGCTTGCGCAGGTTGAGCAGTTTGTAGTCTTCGATCTCGACGCCATCGAGCAGGATTTCACCGCTTGCATGGTGGTAGAAGCGCGGGATCAGGCTGGCCAGGGTCGACTTGCCGCTGCCCGAGCGCCCCACCAGGGCGATCATCTGCCCAGGCTCGGCGGTAAAGCTGATGTCCTTGAGCACAGGGCGTTCGGTGCCGGGATAGGTGAAGTTGAGGTGACGCACCTCCAGATGGCCGCTGACCTTGTCGCGCTCGATCGTGCCGTTGTCGACTTCAGCCTCTTCGTCCAGCTGTTCGAAAATGCTCTCGGCGCCCGCCACACCCTTCTGGATGGTCGAACTGACTTCCGACAACTGGCGGATCGGCTTAGGCAGCAGACCGGCCAAAGTGATGTAGGCCACCATGTCGCCCGCCGATGCGTCGCCGCGCAGGTAAAGCACCAGGAACATCAGCACGGCCATGGCGGTGTAGATCACCAGTTGCAGCGCCGGGGTGTAGATCGCCCCGGTGCGGGTCATGCGCAGTTGCTTGTTGGTGTTGCTCTGGCTGGCCTTGAGGAAGCGTTTTTCCTCGTAGATCTCGCCGCCGAAGCTGCGCACGACGCGGTAACCCTGGATGGTTTCAGACGCCACGTGGGTCACGTCGCCCATGGCCACCTGGATCTTCTTGCTCTGTTTGCGGAATTTCTTGCTGGCCGTGCTGACCATCACCGCAATCAACGGCAGGATGGCGATCATCACCAGCGTCAGGCGCCAGTTCATGAACAGCAGCGAAGCGAACAGGAAGATCACGGTCATGCCTTCGCGAATCACCACCTTGATCGCATCGGTCGCCGCCCCCGTGACCATGGTCACGTTGAAGGTGATGCGGGAAATCAGGTGCCCGGAGTTGTGATTGTCGAAGTAGCGGTTGGGCAGCGTCAGCAGGTTGTTGAACAGTTGCACCCGCAGGTCGTGGACCAGGCCCAGGGAAACCTTGGCCAGCAGGTAGTTACCGAGGAACGAACCCAGGCCCTGCCAGGCGGCGATCAGGATGATCAGCAGCGGCACGGCCTGCAGCAATTGCAGGTCGCGCAGGAACGGCACGCTGGGGAACAACACGGCTTGCGGGTTCGAAAGGCCGTCGACAAAGTACTTGAGGATGTACCCCAGCATCGGCTGGGTCGACGCGAAAATCAGAAATCCGACAATACTCAGCGCGAACAAACCCGCATAGGGCCTGACGTAACTGAGCAGGCGGAAGTATATTTTCAAGCTCGAAGGGCTTGCGCTCGGACTGGAGTCGGTCATATCACGCGGCGTTTTAAAAAAGGAGGCTGACTTTAGCACAGCTTCTCTGTTGTACTTGCACCCCACATGACCCGCGGGCCGGCGAAATCCAACCGGCGACATTATATAGCCACTACTTTAAGATGGTCGGCTTTCTATTTCTGAAATGGCTTTTACCGTATGCAGTGCAAGCGTCTTACCTATGGCTCAAATCGCGTCTTCGACTTCCTGGTCCTATGGATTTTGCCCATTGGCTTGTTGCTTCTGCTGAGTTCGCTGTTCTTCGTCACCAATCGCAACGTGCTGCACAGGTTCTACTACGTCCTGTTCAGCGCGCCGACCTTGTTGCTGTTGTGCCTGCGCCCCAGGGAATTCATGGAGTTGCTGCGTGAGCCGCTGGCCATCGCATTCCTGGTCTTCTCCGCCTGGGCCCTGACCAGCCTGTTCTGGAGCCCGGAGTTTCATCCCGACACCGACCTGTTCAAGCGACCGCTGCACACGTTCATGTTGTTTGCCGGCTGCGGGCTGTTGCTGCATTACCGCAACGACCTGTTCAAGCCCGTGTTCTTCAGTGCGGCAGTGATCGCACTGGTGGCGACCCTGTGTGACCTGGTGGCCTTCGCCAAGGGGTTTGAGCCGGGCCTTGAAATACGCATGATCGGCGGCCGCGGCGCCCTCGACAACCCGCTGCTCAGCTCCCACGTGTTCGGTTTTTTCAGCGTCTACTGGTTGTATGTCTGCATGACCAGCCAGCGCTTTCAGGTGCTGTGGTTCAGCGTACCGGCCCTGGCAATCATGACCCTCGCGGTGCTGGCCACCGGTTCCCGCACGCCGCTGGTGGCACTGACCCTGGCCATCCTGTGGATGAGTTTTGTCAGCCGCAACCGCCGCTCGGTCTTGATGATCACGGGCCTGGTCCTGGGCGCCGCCGCGCTCTTGCTGTTCTACCCTGAACTGATCACCAACCGTGGCAGCTCGTTCCGCCTCGAACTGTGGAGCATGACGCTGCAGCGCATCGCCGACCATCCGTGGATCGGCCACAGCTACGACTCCGAGCTGTACCTGACCCTGGCTCAGATCGACGGCTACCAACTGCGCGAACCCCACAGCTTTGCCCTGGGCGTCCTGTATTACGTCGGCATCATCGGCTTTATCCCGTGGATCTTCATGCTCGGCTGGGGCCTGTACAAAAGCCTCAAAGAGCGGGCGCAACCGCTGTTCATCCTTGCGTCCTCCCTGCTGGCCTACGGCATCGGCGCCGGCCTGACCGAGGGCGGCGGCATCCTGTCGCGGCCCAAGGAACACTGGTTCCTGCTGTGGATTCCTTTGGCGATCATCGCCGGCCTGAGCATCGCCCAGCGCCGCCACAGCCTGCTGCGCATGCCGGTGCAAACCCTCAAGGCCGAGGCCTTCGATCAACTGTGCCACGACGCCCATGTGATTGAAGCCGACGGCCTGGGCCCGAAAGTCCTGCGCCTGGAAGACGGCAGTTTCCTCAAGGTCTTCCGCGCACGCCGCTGGTACACCTCGGGCAGCTTCAACCCTTATTCCGAGCGGTTTGCCAACAACGCCGAACAATTACGCAGCCTGGGCATTCCCACCCCGCAGATCCTCGGCGTGTACAGCCTGCGCGACGCCAGCAGTGCCGTCACCTACTCGCCACTGCCCGGCCTGACCCTGCGCCAGGCCCTGCAAAGCCTGGACAGTAGCCTGCGCGAATCGCTGATCGAGCGCTTCGGTCGATTCATGGCCCAATTGCATGAGCGTGGTGTGTACTTCCGCTCGCTGCACCTGGGCAACGTGCTGCTGATGGATGACGGCGAGTTCGCGCTGATCGATATCGCCGACCTGCGCATCTTCCCGTCGGCCCTGCGCAATGCCTTGCGCCAACGCAACCTGCGCCATATGCAACGTTACCCGCAGGACCGCAACTGGCTGTTCGAAGCGCACTTCGAGCAACTGGCCAAGGGTTACGCCAGCATCGCCAGCCCAAAAGCCACGGCAAAAATCCGCGAGCAGGTCCAGGGCCTGGCTAGCCCGGCCGCCTGATAAAAAAGGCGACTATCACTGCTGATAGTCGCCTTTTTCACTGCCACCGCCGCCTCAGCTTCTGAGGGGCGCCAGGTACAACCGCACCAGCCCGCGCAGGGTCTTGCGCCCCCAGAACTTCAACGGGATCTGCTTGAGGATCTCCCGCGCCAACGGCCGGTCACGGTCGGCGGTCTTGAGGAACATCGAGTTGAGGAAGTTGTAGCGCACCGCGTCATACGACGGGTGTTCGCTGAACAATCCATAAGTCTTGAGGATGTTCTGAATCATGTAGCGATGGTTCTTGTACGTGTTGGTGGCGTGCTGGCGATAGCGCGCCATGACCATGTTCAACACGTCGATGGTGTAGCCGGCGTGGGTGATCTTCAATTCGATCAGCAAGTCTTCCAGCGGAATCAGCGGATCGAAGCCCCCCACCTGCTCCAGCGCTTCGCGGCGGATCAACAGGGTCGGTGCTGGTGGGAACGGCTTGCGGCCCAGGAACAGGTCATCGAAGTCCAGGCTGCGAAACGGCAGGTCCCGGTGCTGCTTCTTGTCGGGATAGGGCTGGCCATCGCCATCGATCAACTCAATGTTGCCCGCGCAGATGCCGACCTTGGGCTTGCCTTCCATATAGGCGACCTGGGCCGCAATGCGCTCGGGCAACATGATGTCGTCGGAACCGAACGGCGCGATCAGCGTGCCTTTGGCACGGGCGATCGCGCCGTTGAGCGTATTGGTCAGCCCCTGGTTCTGCTGGACCTGGAAATCAAAGCCGTGTTCGGCCTGCAAGCGCCGGATGCGCTCGACGCTGTCGTCCTTGGAGCCATCGTCGACCACCAACAGTTCGATGTTCGCGTAGGTCTGCCCCAGCACGCTGAGGATGCTCTGCTCGATGTACGGGCCATGGTTGTAGGACGCGATGATCACCGAGACCAGGGGTTGTGGCTGATTCATGCTCTACCTACTTCACGCAAACCGGTTTCAATCAGGGTCAGGTACTTGTGCTTGAACTCGTCCAGGGTGTGGTTGGCTACCAGGTAACGGAACACCTCCTCCCCTTTGGCACGCAATTGCTCATCGCTCAGTGCCAGGTAGGTATCCAGCGCCGCGGCCAGTTGCTCGACGTTGCCCGGATCGTGAGACAGCCCGCCCGCGCCCTGCACCAGCGGCAGCATCGCCGGGCCGTTGGAGGCGATCACCGGCAAATGCCCGCTCATGCCTTCCAGCAGCGCCAGGCCCAGGCCTTCGAACAGCGACGGCATGGTCCAGATATCGAAACCGCGCACGTACTTCATGCCGTCTTCACGGAACCCCAACAGGTGCGCGCGACCGGTCAGGCCGAGGCGCTCGATGTCGGCACGCAGGTCGGCTTCGGCGCGGCCGGAACCGATGATCCCCACCTGTGCCTGCGGGTATTTGTCCTTGAGCGTGGCAAACGCCTGCAGCAGATGCGTGTGGCCCTTGATCGGCACCAGGCGGCCCAGGGCGCCGATCATCCGCGCGTCCAGCGGCAAGCCCAGGGCTTTGCGTGCTTCATCGCGCGGCAACTGCAAGGCTTCTGCCTGCGGGATGTCGATGGCGTTGGTGACATAGGTGGTGTTTTCACGGGTGAACCCGCAATTGAGCGCCACCAGGTACTCCTGCACCGCCTCCGACACGCCGACGAAGCGCCACGCCGGGCTCACCCAGCGCTGGGTCTGACGCCGGCGGTAGCCACGGGCGTACTCGCCGAAACCATGGGAGATGCCGATGCACAGCGGGATCTTCAACCAGCGGTTGAGGGACAGCATCATGTTCACCGACTTGAAGCGGTTGCAGATGACCACATCGAACTTCTGCTCGCGGCAATACTTGTAGATCTGCCACATGGCGCCAAAGCGGATGCCCTTGAGGGACTTCTCCGGCAGTTCGAAATAGTGGGAGTGCTCGGCCACGCTCAGCGGCTGGCCCGGTAACGGGCGGCCACTGAGATACCCCGATGTCACCTCGAAGCGTTCAACCGGCAACGATTTGACGATCTGCTCACCCAGGTCGGCGAAGTCATTGGTCTTGACGTTGTAGTCCGGCTGTAACTGCAAAACCTTGAAACGAGGCTTCATAACTCTCCATGCAGCGATCTGGCTGCGGGCGCGCAGCCCGGCAAAAAATGGTGCGGCAAACGGATGCGGTCTGCCGTAAATAAGGTCTCAGTCCTGTTTCAGGACCCACAGCAATTCATGCCGACGCACAGCCTTGCGGAAGAATTCGTTCTCTCCGTATGGCGATGGGCTACGCCCGGCCAGCACCTGTTGCAACCAGCGACGCACACGGCGCTTGAGCGGCGCGCGCGGTTGCAGGTCGTGCATCATGCCCAGGGCCATGGCCTTGTCCTGCTGCTGGCTCAAGGCAAGCGTGAAACTGCAGGGGACCAGTTCGTCCGCGGTGTCGAAACGCGGCGGCAGGGCCACGCCGGCGCCCGAGTCGCCCATGGGCCAGCGGTCGTTATCATGCAAGTGATTGGCGTAACCGAGCAATGTGTCGGGCTGCCACGCCAGGCCCTCCAGGGCTTCCAGTATCGCCGCGTGCGCGCAGATATGGTCGGCGTGCGGGTCGAGCAACGGCGTCGGCAGCACGATCACCTGCGGCCGCGCCTTGAGCAGCAGCGCGCGCAGGTCGGCGATCAGGTTGTGCCAGGTCGGCGCGCCGTCCACGTCGCCGGGCAGCGCAAAGGCATTGAACTGACGAAACAGCCGCGTATCGCTCAATTGCGCCTCGCGGGAGGCTTGAGCCTGGTCCGGCGCGGCCTGCATGGCCGCCAACTGCATGCAGAAGTAGCCCAATTGCACGCACTGCGCTTCGGGAACGCCGGCCCAGCGCGGCACGGCAATGCTGTCCCAGGCCCGCAGGCGCCCTTTGAGTTGCGCCGCTTGCGCCTTGGGCAGGCCCATCTGTTGATAATGCTCGGCTTCGATTTCACCGGCGGTCAACGTGACGATCCAACTTTCGGCCGCCTGGCTGTACAGGCTGAAGGCCGCCAGTTCGGCGTCGTCGGCATGGGGCGCAATCACCATCACACGTTGCTGGCGATAATCCGGCTGACGGAAACGCCACAGCGTCGGCTGGCCGTTGATCCGGCAAAAACGCCCGCGCACCCGCAGTTTGCCGGCGGCCAATGCCTCGGCGGCGCCGGTCAGGTTGAGGTAACGGCGCCCGCCGACACCGCGCTCGAACACCTGCCGGTCCGGCGTTTGCAGGCCCAGCAGTTCCACCGCCGGGTCGATGAAACGCCCGAGCCACGAGCTGCGCAGCTCGATACCGACGATCAGGGTGTCGTCCGCCGCCAGCGGCGCGTCCAGCAGCAGCCGCCCCGCGTCCAGGCGCAGGCCTGGCACTTCACTGCCGTGAGGGAATGCGTAGGCATAATCCTCGTTGGGCGAATAGAACAGATGATCGGCAAACCAGGCTTCATGGCCCGCCCACAGCACCACCGCCAGAATCAACGGCAGCCACCAGGCCACGAGCACACCGGCCGCGATCAGCACCAGCAAGCCAATCAGCAGCGCGATGCGCTTGGTGCGCCGATGACGCTTGAGCAGTTGCTGCTTGCGGCTCATAGGCTGAACACCGGCACCGGGTTGCACCAGCGCTCCTTGTATTCACGGTCGGCGCGCCCGAAGGAAAAGCGCAGCGGTTTATCCACGGCCCGCGCCTGTTCCCAGGCGCTTTGCGTATTGAGGAAACTCAACACGCTGCCGGGGCTGAATTCACGAGTCTGGGGGTCGACACCGCCGTTGACGTATTCGATGCTGACCCACTCGGGCGCCTCGACGCGATACACCAGTTGCACGGCAATCGGCGCATCGTTGAGAAACAGTACCGAGCCCACCAGGAACTCCTTGAGCAAGCCCAGCACCTGCGCCAGATGCTCGGCGCCGGTGGCCGGGAAGCCCCAGCGGCGCTGGAACAGGTCGCAGTAGATCGCCGCCAGCTCGCCGCTGGAAAACTCACTCACCGCCCGCACCACGCCGCCGGCTTCTTCGAGCAACCGCAATTCGCGGCGCTGGTTGTAGCGAAACTTCTTCGACAGGTCTTCCGGGGTGCGCGCCATGGCCAACTGCTCGGCCTGGGGCTTGAGGGTGCTGACGCGCCCCTCGTTCAACGCCGACAGGTAGCGCCCACGGTGGCGTACCGGCAACTGCGCGTCGGCGGCGATCGGCAGGATGATTTCGGCATTGCCCAGATCGAACACGCCTTTCTTGCCGCGCCGCTTGAGCACGTCCTTGGACAAGGCCAGGTCGCGCCCCCAAGTGGCAATCGCGCCCTTGAGTTCGCCGTCCTGCTCCCAGCCCAGGTAGCGCACCGGAATCTGCGCCAGGTCCGCCAACCGTTCGACGATCAGCGGATGCGTCGCCACGCTGCCGCCAAACCGCTGCCAGGCCTGGGCGTAGATCTCGGCCTCGACAGGTACCCAGCCGCGTTCACGCCAACCCTGGAAGCGATTCAGCATTTAAACCACAGCGTCATAAGGGTCCACGCCGTCCTTGACCACCAGGATGTCTTCCATGATCAGGTACTGCAGGTCGGAACCGAAGAACATGTTCAGCGCATCGGTCGGCGAGCAGATCATCGCTTCGCCACGACGGTTGAGCGAAGTGTTCAGGGACACGCCGTTGCCGGTCAGCACTTCGAGCTCTTTCATCATGTCGTAGTAGCGCGGGTTGTATTCGCGCTTGAGCACCTGGGCGCGGGACGTGCCATCCTCATGAACCACTTCCGGCACGCGGATTTTCCACTCTTCCGACACTTCAAAGGTGAAGGTCATGAACGGCGCCGGGTGATCGACCTTGATCATCAGCGGGGCCACGGTGTCGAGCATCGACGGGCAGAAAGGCCTCCAGCGCTCGCGGAACTTGATCTGATGGTTGATGCGGTCCGCCACGCCGGTAGCGCTCGGGCAGCCAATGATCGAACGACCGCCCAAGGCACGCGGGCCAAACTCCATGCGCCCCTGGAACCAGGCCACCGGGTTGCCGTCGACCATGATCTTGGCGATGCGTTTAGGCATGCTGTCGATCTTGCGCCAGTCCGGCTTGCTCGGGTGCTTGGCGCAAGCGGCGATCACGTCTTCGTTGCTGTAGGACGGGCCGAGGTAGACGTGTTCCATCTTCTCCACCGGCACACCACGGGCGTTGGACACGTAAGCGGCGGCGCCCACGGCGGTGCCGGCATCGCCGGACGCCGGTTGCACGAACAGCTCTTTCACGTCGTCACGGGCAATGATCTTCTGGTTCAGCTTGACGTTCAGCGCACAGCCGCCGGCGAAGGCCAGCTTGCCGGTTTCCTTGAGGATGTCGCCCAGGTAGTAGTCGATCATCTGCAGGGACAGCTTCTCGAACAGCGCCTGCATGCTGGCCGCGTAGTGGATGTACGGCTCGTCGGCGATGTCGCCTTCGCGCTTGGGCCCCAGCCACTCGATCAGTTTGGGCGAGAAGTAGAAACCCTTGCCCTTCTCTTTATAACGACGCAGGCCGATGACGTTGGCGTAGTCGGTGTTGATCACCAGCTCGCCGTTTTCAAAGGAGGCCAGGCGCGAGAAATCGTACTTGCTGGCATCGCCATAAGGCGCCATGCCCATGACCTTGAACTCGCCGTCGAGCATCTCGAAACCGAGAAACTCGGTGACCGCGCCGTACAGGCCGCCGAGGGAGTCCGGATCGTAGAATTCCTTGATCTTGTGGATCTTGCCGTTTTCGCCGTAGCCGAAGAACGTGGTGGCGTACTCACCCTTGCCGTCGATCCCCAGGATCGCGGTTTTCTCCTTGAAGCCGGAGCAGTGGTAGGCACTGGAGGCGTGGGCCAAGTGGTGTTCAACCGGCTCGATCTTGATTTTCTTCGGATCGAAGCCCAGCTGTTCCAGGCACCAGACGATCTTGTTGCGGTAGCGCTTGTAGCGCCGGTTGCCCATCAGGATCGCATCGAGAGCGCGGTCCGGGGCGTACCAGTAACGCTTGGCATAGTGCCAGCGCGCTTCGCCGAACAGGCTGATCGGGGCGAACGGGATCGCGACCACATCAACGTCGGAGGGCTTGATGCCGGCCTGTTCCAGGCAGAATTTCGCCGATTCGTAGGGCATGCGGTGCTTTGCATGCTTGTCGCGCACGAAGCGTTCTTCTTCGGCGGCCGCGATCAGCTTGCCGTCGATATACAGGGCTGCGGAAGGATCATGGCTAAGGGCGCCGGACAGGCCAAGAATCGTCAATGCCACAGGGGTCTAGCCTCTTTTAGTCTGCATGCAGGCGCGTTACGCCTGAAAAAAGTGTGCCTCTCGCCTGGGCGAGAAACAGCTAAAGGGCGGGATTATAGCTCAAAAGCAGGAGGAAGCTGTTAGCGGCGAGCGTCGAGGAGGTTCAGCGGAAGATCTCGATGCTGCCGTCCTTGTTCTGACGGTAGATCGTGTAGGGCAGGACCAGGGTGTCCAGCACGCCAGAGCCGATGAACTCGATGGCGATGATCGGGAAAGCATTGTTCTCGTGGTCCGACAGGGCTCGGTCATTCAGGCTTTTTTCTGGGGCGGGCTCAGCATTGAGCGTACAAAACCCGTAGATCACCCCACTGTAGATGCGCGGGATATTTTCGCAGTAGCTGCGCGACTCCTTGAGGTTCTGGCTGGCGACAGCGTCCGGGCGAAAGACGGTGTTGATGGTCCCGCAACCGGAGATTGCCAGGAGAGCAGCAAGCAACACAGGGTACATACGGATCATGAACGACACCGTTCAGCATAGAGGGTCGACCACACTAACATCGCCAGCGAAGATAGCCTACACCGGCACACCGATACGTCATGTGAGAAAGTTCCGATAAGACAATACAGGATTAGTTGCTTCGCGCCGCGAACACACCGGAGCAAAGAGCACTGACGGGCAAATTAATACGCTTGGTTAACGTTCAAACCAACCCTTCCTTTAAACCGCACCTGCAACTATCAACATGATCAACGGCATAAAACCCATTACCCAAAAAACGCAATAACAACGAGACGACATGAATGCTGCGCATACCCATGCAGCAGCATTCTTTTCGACGTTACACGCCCACGGGCGCCTTAATAGTGCAGCGACCGCGGAGGCTCCGCACCATCAAAGTCAATTTGATGCCCCGCTCCAACGTTGATGCTTCCTAACCCCGGTTCACCATTACCCGGCTGCCCCCTGCCCGTACCCGGCTGATAGAAACCACCGTTACCGTCGGATTGAATCTCATGATCAATCGGCTGATTTTGCGCACCCAAATACTCAGCATCTTCCCCGGCCGCCTGATCCAGCGGATTGTTTTGCCCCTTCTCATTAAAGTTATTACTTTCGTACCTCTGATAATCAGCAGCCACGTTTGAGTTAGCATTGATAGACGACATAAAAACCCCCTATAAATAATTGAACAACCTCATCGGCTGTAGAACAAATTTATAGAACGATAAAAGAATGCTCAACCCGCAACATGCGCCACACATGTATCCGTTTAAAACAAGAAGCACAATACAACCAAACAAATACCTTGCCCCAATAAATTGCTCTAGGACAAGTCTGATATAAACCAGCACACTTCGCGCTATCCGCCGAATCCGTTTCAACTTCTAACTTACTTAAAGCCCGCAACCCGTATCAAGACAGCCTCGCAACCGGGCATTGTATAAAATGATACATAATTGCCAGATTCGAGCAGTTCGTGCAGGCCAACTGGCTGCTGGGGGACAGGCCCCTGCAAGCCCGCCCCCGCACTTGACCGCGTCCTACCTGAAAACCCCGCTCGACCGTCAGCCGGCGCCGCCGACTTCCTTCGGCAAACGCTGATCGATGACCTGATACAGCGCACTGCCTTGCGGCCAATTACGCATGAAGCGTGCGCGGTCCTTGGCAAACGCCGTGGCGAAGCTGGCGTCGGAGCGGTGCTGGCGCATCGCATCCAGGTCGATCAAGGCCCAGCGGCCTTCGTGCCAGAACAGGTTATGGCCCTTGAAATCGCCATGGCTGATGCGCTCGCGTATCAGCTCGGCGAACAGGTGGTCCAGCGCCAGCAGTTCGTTTTCAGGCGCGTCGCCCTGCTCCACATACGGTGCGAAGCGCTCGATGATGTCCGGCCCCGGCAGGTATTCAGTGACCAGGTAAGCGCGGCTGCGCAGCCAGAAAAAGCGCTTTTCCAGCACGGCCAGCGGCTTGGGTGTGGCAATGCCGAGGAACGCCAGGCGATTGCCTTCGCGCCAGGAATGCCAGGCGCGGCTCGGGCGCCAGAAACGCTTGAGCCAATGGGCGAAGCCCTTGATGTTGTAGCGTTTGATCACCAGCGGCCGGCCGGCCACTTCGACCTTGGCCACGCTGGCCGCACCGCCGGTCTTGTACAAATGCCCCTGGTCGAGCAAGGCATCGGCCCGCTCCAGCACCGGCAGCATCGCGCTCTCCTCCTCGCGACGGATCGCCCGCAAGCCAAACGCGCCGCGCACCACGCTGAACAGCGTGCATTCGCGGCCGACCTTGTCGAGGAAGTCCTTCAGGCGCCAGGCGCTGACCTTGCGCACCTGCTTCTCCAGGGCTTCGAGCGGTAACGCATGCTCGCCGTTGCTCAGCAGGTAATACACCAGCAACTCTTCGGTAAACGGCGCGAGGTTTTTCGGCAACTGGGCGAAAAACACCCCGAGGTTTTCCAGCACCCGGTTGCGCGACAGCGGCTGGCCCGCCTGTTCCACGCAGATCCCGGCACCATCGATCAGGTACAGCTTGCCGCCCTGGCGCAGCAGGTTATCCAGGTGCAGGTCTTCCTGCCACAGGCCCTTGGCGTGCATGCGGGCAATCGCGTCCAGCGCTTCGGCGAGCACAGCGGTCTGCTCATCGGCCAACGGCGGCAGGCCTTCGACCGCTTGCCAGGCATCGGCCAGGCTTTCGGCGCCGTCGATAAACTCAAACAGCAGCCAGCCGCCCTCGCCTTCCTGCAAACCGTCGGCCAGCAGCAGCGGCGTGGTCAGGCCCTGTTCGGCCAGCAGGCGCACGCCGTTGAGCTCACGCTGAAAATGCCGCGCCGCCTTGCTGCCCACCAACAACTTGGCCAACACCGCGCGACCGCGCCAGACACCGGCACCTACATAGCGCTGGCCCGGCAACACGCGCAACAGGCTGAGCAATTGCAATTGACCAGGGCCTGCGGCGTCCGCCAGTTCGATGGTCAGCGGCAGGCTTGGGCTGCGGCCGGCCTGCTTCAGCGCGGATAAACGCATTAACGGTGCTCCTTGTGGCTGCGGCGAGCGGTCAGGCGCTGCTGCCAGGTGGCGACCAGCGGGCTGTCTTCAGGTTGTTCCAGATACGCCGCCAGCAGGTGATGCGTTTGCGCATCCGACCACTGCGGCGCACGGCGCAACAGCGGCTCCAGGTCCTTGACCCGGTCACGCCAGCCAAACAGCAGCGGGCGGGTTTTCTCCAGGTCGATCAACTGCGCGGCATAACCGTCGCCGGTGGCCTGCAGGAAAATATGCTTGGGGTAAAAACACCCGTGGACCTGTCCCACGCCGTGCAGGCGGCGCGCCAATTGGCCGCAGGCCAACAGTATCGCACGGTGCTGGGCGTCGCTCAGTTGCGGCCACTGTTCGAGCAACGACTCCAGGTCATTCCAGCCGTCCAGGGCGCGGGTCAACAGCATCGCGCGGTGCTCGCCAGCGACTTTGCGCTCACCGTAGAACGCCGCCTGCAAGGCCGGGATACCCAACGCGCGATAACGGCTGATGTTACGAAACTCGCGGGAAAAACTCGGCTCGCCAAACGGTCGGTGCAAGCTGCGCGTGAGGTAGTTGCTCTGGCGCTTGAGGTAGTAACCGTGGCCGTCGAGCTCCAGGCGGAACACGCTGCTCCAGCCGCCACGGCTGGTGTTCGGCTCGTCCACCGCGTCCAGTTGCTTGGCCCACAGGGCATCGAAACTGGCCAGACCGTTGCGCTCCAGCAGAGCGCGGTCTTCGGCCGCCAGGAAATCACTCATTCGCGTCCCTCGAAAAACTTCACCACATGGCGAATTCGCTGTTTGTCCGACGCACTCAGGTGCGCGCGCTGGCGGTATTGCAGGTAGAAGCGCAGGCGCTGGGTGGCCGACAGGTGATACTTGGCCACCTTGTCCAGGCAGGCCAGGTCTTTGGTGATGCGGTATTTGAGCCAGAACCCGCGCCAGAAATCGCCGTTGGGGCAATCGATCAGGTACAGGGTGTGCTGGTCGTCGATCAGCAGGTTGCGCCACTTCAAGTCGTTATGGGTGAAGTGATGATCGTGCATGGTACGCGTGTATTCGGCGAGCTGGCGGCTGACCGCATCGACCCATTTGGGGTCTTTGAGGCGCACGTCGCTGCGCTCGGCCAGCACCGACAAGTCTTCGGTCTTGGGCAACTCACGGGTGATCAGCGCGCCCCGGGCGTAGGCCAGGCCATTGCGCTCCAGGCCCCAGGCGACCACGTCGGCGGTGGGAATGCCCCACTTGGCGAAACGCTTGAGGTTCTGCCACTCGGACTTCACCCGCGGCTTGCCCAGGTAGCGGCGCAGGCCCTTGCCGGCACCGACGTAGCGCTTGACGTAGTAATTGACCCCGCCGCGCGCCACCCGGATCACTTCCGACAGCGGGTCGCGGGTCAGCCGCTCGCCTTGCAGGGCGAACACCGCTTCAAGGCTTCCAAAATCATCCGCGAGGCCGGCGTAAGCGGGTTCCAGGTTCCAACCCGCCATCAGAGCGCATCCCCGTAACGTTGTTTGCGCGCGTAGAGCTTGGCCGCCTTGTGCTCCAGCCACTGCAGCAGTGCGGCCTCTTCGGCGAGAATCTGGCGCAACGGCTGTTGGAAGTAGCCCTTGAGAAAACGCAGCTTGTCACGCTGGGTCAGGCCGATATCCAGCGCCGAAAAATACAGCGCCGCCAGGTCCTTGTTGCGCCAGCGCAGCGGGATCTTCGAGCGTACCTGCGCACGGTGCAGATCGATCACCGACAACTTGAAATCATCGGCCACCAGCGGCTTGTCCGTGTGCAGCAGGAAATGGCAGATATAGCAGTCGCGATGGTTGACCCCGGCGCGGTGCATCATGCCGGTCATGCGCGCCACTTCGGCGATCAGCGCATGCTTGATGACTGACGATGGCGGTTGCTTGAGCCAGTCCATGCTCAGGTCTTCGAGGCTGACGGTGGGCGCCAGCTCTTCGGTGACGATAAACGAATGCTGGTCGGCCGGGTTGCTGCCCTTTTCGCCATAAGCCACGGCGGTCATGGTCGGCACGCCGACTTGCTGCAAGCGCTGGATCGCCCGCCATTCCTGGCCGGCGCCCAATACCGGCAACTTCGCGGTGATCAGGTTCTTGAGGATTTCGGCCCAGCCGATACCACGGTGAATCTTCACGAAATAACCGCGGCCCTCGACCTCTGTACGCAAGGTACGACGGGCATCGAGTTCGCGGTACACCAGGCCGTCCAGCTTCTCGACTTCGGCGAACGCATCGCGTCCGGCCCAAAGGGTCTTGAACGGTTCGGCAAGCATCAACTTCATCGGTTCGGCTCCGCCAGGATCAGGTCCGCAGCGTACTGCGGCATGCTATAGAGGTCGGCCGTCTCGGCGAAGGCCAGACCATTGCGACTCATGGTCGCGCGCGCTTGTGGATCGTCGAGCATATCGACCAGGTATTGATTGAGTTGAGCCTGTTCGAACGGCTCGTCCAACACCCGGCCATTGCCGGCCTTGTCGATATAGAAGGCATAACCGCAGACCTTGCTCACCAGCACCGGCAGGCCGGCGACAACCGCCTCGATCAGCACCATGCCGGCCGCTTCGTTGTAGGCCGGGTGGATCAACAGGTCGGCCCCCAGCAGAAAGCGCGGAATATCGCTGCGCCCCTTGAAAAAATGCACTTGCTCGCCCAGGCCCAGTGCGGCGCTCTGTAATTGGAATACTTTGGGGTCGTCCTGGCCGATTACAAACAGCCGGGTACGTTTCTTCAGCGCCGACGGCAATGCGGCCACAGCCTTGAGGCTGCGGTCGACGCCCTTGGTCTTGAAGCCGGAACCGATCTGCACCAACAGCAAATCGTCCTCGGCCAGGCCGAACTCATCGCGAAACTGTGCGCGGATCTGCGCGGCATTCGGCGGCGCGCGCCGGTCACGGGCGATGCCCGGCGGCAGCAAATGAAAACGCTGCGCCTGGGTGCCGTAGTAACGCGTGAACAATTCCTGCTGATGGGCCGAGAGCACCATGATCTGGGTCTTGGCGCTCTGTTCGAAGACGGCGCGCTCGTACTCGGCAAAGTGTTTGTAGCGGCCGAACCAGCGATACATCGGGTTGCGCAGGGTTTGTGCCTTGTCTTCAAACACGCCATCGGCGGCGAAGTACAGGTCCAGCCCGGGCATTTTATTGAACCCGACCACGCGGTCCACCGGGCGCTTGGCCAGGTCGGCCTGAATCCAGGCGTAGAGTTTTTCGTTGCGGCGATGGTTGAACAGCGCCTTGACCGGCGCCACCAGCACTTCGAAACCGGGCGGTACATCGCCTTCCCAGATCAGGGTGTAGACACGGATCTGATGACCGCGCTGCTGGCACTCCAGGGCGATACGCATGAAGTCGCGCTGCAAGCCACCGAACGGAAAATACTTGTACAGAACAAACGCCAGTTGCATCAGCGCATCTCCTCGGCCAGTAACAACGTGCTCAGCCGGCTCGCCACACGCTCAGGGTTCAGCCGCGTGAAGCACAGGGGCGATTCGCGCTTGATGTCGAACCGACGCAGATCGTCGGCCGTGGGTTGATACGTACACTGTTTCAGCAGGCAGGGCGCACACGGGAAGTCGCTGGCCAGGTGAATCTGGCTCTTGCCGTAGGCGCCGGTCAGGCCGGGGTTGGTGGGGCCGAACAGCGAAATGGTCGGCACGTCCAGGGCTGCAGCCAGGTGCCCGAGGCCGGTGTCCACCGCAACGCAGGCGCGGGCGCCGGCGAGCACGCGGGCGACGCCGGCCAGGTTCAGTTTGGGCAGCACCTCGGCGTTGTCCAGGCCCAGGGCCAGGCGTTCGGCGCGGGCCTTTTCGGCGGCATTGCCCCATGGCAACTTCACGTCCACGCCCAGGCGGCCCATGCGCTCGGCCAGCTCGCGCCAGTAGGCTTCGGGCCAGTGCTTGGTGTCCCAGGTGGTGCCGTGCAGCAACAATACAAACGGCTTTTTCGGCGGCAGGCCGAGCAGCTTGTCGACGCTCAGGCCGTAGTCGCCCAGGGCCTTGGGCAAGTCATAGCCGAGGGCCACGGCGAACAGCTGGCGCAGGCGCTCCACCGCGTGCTGCCCGCGGGCCACGGCCAGGCGCCGCGAATAAAAGCGCGCCGCGATCGGTTCACGCGCCGAGTTTTTGTCAAACCCGGCCACCGGGGCGCGCACGTAGCGGGTCAGCCAGGCGCTTTTGAGCAGGCCCTGGGCGTCGATCACCAAGTCGTATTTGGTTGACTGGATACGCTGCTTGAAGCGCCGCCATTCGCCACTTTTGAAGGTTTGCCAGAGGTTCTTGCGCCAGCGGCGAATCGCCACCGGGATCACCTTGTCCACCGCCGGGTGCCAGGTGGGGATCTCGGCAAAGCCTTCTTCCACCACCCAGTCGAATCGAATGCCCGGGATCGCCCGCGCCGCATCGGTCAGTGCCGGCAACGCATGAATCACGTCGCCCAGGGATGAGGTCTTGATTACCAGTACCCGCAACTCAGTGAACCTCGACCACAGTGCCCTGCAACCGCTGCAAGGCTTCGTTGACCGGTTGCGGCAACAACTGGCGCAGGCAGTTGTAGTGGCCGAAACGGCAGGTGCGGTCAAAACACGGGCTGCATTCCAGGCCCAGGCGCACCACTTCGACCTTATCGGCCAACGGCGGGGTAAACCCTGGGGAGGTCGAGCCGTACACCGCGACCAGCGGGCGGTTCAGCGCCGCCGCGACGTGCATCAGCCCGGAGTCGTTGGACACCACCGCATCCGCGCAGGACAGCAAGTCGATGGCCTCGGCCAGCGAGGTGTCGCCACTGAGGTTCACCGCTTCTTCGCGCAGGCCGGGGATCAGGCGCTGGCGGATGTCTTCACCCACCGCATGATCGTTCTTCGAGCCGAACAGCCACACCTGCCAGCCTTCGCGGATCTTCGTCTCCGCGACTTTGGCGTAATGCTCCGACGGCCAGCGCTTGGACTCGCCAAACTCGGCACCGGGGCACAGCGCGAGCACCGGACGGTCGAGGGCCAGGTCGAACTTGGCCAGGGCCGCGTCGCGGGTGATCGGGTCGATCTGCAGGCTCGGGCGCGGATACGGCGTCGGCAACTCGGCACCCGGCGCGTAGGCCAGGGCCATGAAGCGTTCGATCATCAGCGGGTAGCGCGCCTTGTCGAGCTTGCGCACGTCGTTGAGCAGACCGTAGCGAAACTCGCCGCGCCAACCGGTGCGCTTGGGAATGCCGGCGAAAAACGGCACCAGCGCCGACTTCATCGAGTTGGGCAGCAAGATCGCCTGGTCGTACTGCCCGGCCAGGGATTTGCCGATGCGACGGCGGGTCGCCAGTTCGAGGGCGCCATGGCCGAGCGGGAAGCTCAAGGCCTGGCGCACTTGCGGCATGCGCTCAAGGATCGGCCGGCTCCACTCAGGGGCGAGCACGTCGATTTGGCAGTCGGGATGACGTTGTTTGAGGCACTGGAACAGTGTCTGCGCCATCACCATGTCACCGACCCAGCTGGGCCCAACGATCAGAATATTCATGTAGTTTCCACAAACGATGCGGGGAGGCTTACGCCTCCCCGCCTCGATGATTACTGTAGATCGCACTTTGTGTGGCAGCGGGCTCGCTCGCGATAGCATCACCGCGGTCCGCTAGACAGACCGCAGCGCCTGCATCACGAGCAAGCCTGCTCCCACATGAAGCCGGTTTCCACATTAGATTGGCGTCGCTCATTTAATCGAGTGTCAGCTTAACCCCAGCGCCTGCCAGATTCGCATCACCTGGCGCCGTTCGTCGGCGAACTGATCCCCGGCCACCGTACCGGCTTCGTTCTGCAAAGCCTGGCGGTGCGCCGCGGAACGGTAGGCCTTATATACCTCGCGCAGTAAATGGGCATCGGCGGCGGGCATCAGCCCGACCTGCTCCAGGCCCTCCAGAATGCGGATATTGTCGGTGTAGCGCAGCAACGATGGATGTTGCGCAGACCATGCCAAAGCGGCGTATTGCACCATAAATTCAATATCGACGATACCTCCGGCGTCCTGCTTGAGGTCGAACGCCACCGTCGGTTCGAAGGCATTCGCGCCGGTACCGGCCGCCGTGGCCCGGGTCCCGAGGTTATCGCGCATCTTGGCGCGCATCTCGCTGACCTCCTGGCGCAGCTTCGTCAAGTCGCGTTCACGGCCCAACACCTTGGCCCGCACCTGTTCGAAGGCGCGGCCCACGTCCTGGCTGCCCACCAACACCCGCGCGCGGATCAGCGCCTGATGTTCCCAGGTCCAGGCTTCGTTTTCCTGATAGCGCGCAAAGGCGCCGAGGGAGCTCACCAGCAAACCGGATGCGCCCGACGGTCGCAGGCGCATGTCCACTTCATACAATTGCCCCGAGTTGGTCTGGGTGGTCAGCAAGTGAATGATCCGCTGGCCCAGGCGCGTGAAGAACTGCGCGCCGTCGATCGGCTTGGCGCCATCGGTTTCGGCCTGCGGGTCGCCGTCATGGATAAACACCAAGTCCAGGTCCGAACCATGCCCCAATTCGATGCCGCCGACTTTCCCATAACCGACAATGATGAACCCAGGATCGCACACGCTGCCATCCAACCGCTGCGGCGCGCCGTGGCGGGCGACGGTCTGGCGCCAGGCCAGGGCCAGCACTTGTTCGAGGATGGCTTCGGCGAGCCAGGTCAGGTAATCGCTGACTTTCATCAGCGGCAGGCTGCCGGCGATTTCCGAGGCGGCCACGCGCAAGCGGTGAGCCAGCTTGAAGTGCCGCAGCGCTTCCATCTGCTGCTCAAGGTCGTCTTCGGGGATACGCGTAAGGCGTTCGCGCAGTTCGGCGGCGAGTTCCGGCGCCAACGGCGGCTTGAACAAGCGGCCTTCGTTGAGCAATTCGTCAAGCAGCAGCGGGAAGCGGGTGATCTGTTCGGCGATCCACGGGCTGGCAGCGCACAAGGTCAACAGGCGCCGCAGGGCGTCAGGGTTTTCCGTGAGCAACACCAGGTAGGCGGACCGGCGGGCGACGGCTTCCACCAGCGGCAAGACGCGCTCCAGCACCAGGTCCGGGTTGGCGTGCTCGACGGCCTGCGCCAGCAGACGCGGGATAAACGCATCCAGGCGCTCGCGACCGAGGCGCTGCATGGCGCGCAATTGCGGGCTGCCGCGCAGGCCGGCCAAGGCTTTGAGCGCTTTGGGCGCGTCAGTGAAGCCACCTTCGGCCAGTTGGCGGCAGGCAGCGTCTTCGTCCTGGGACTCCTCCCACAGTGGCAACCATTCCCCACCGACGACCAGTTCGCTTTCTTCGCCGTCTT
Source organism: Pseudomonas veronii (assembly GCF_001439695.1). GTDB lineage: Bacteria > Pseudomonadota > Gammaproteobacteria > Pseudomonadales > Pseudomonadaceae > Aquipseudomonas > Aquipseudomonas veronii. The sequence continues at coordinate 191,606 of NZ_JYLL01000001.1, read as the reverse complement.
CTTCATCCGGATCAGCGATCACCTGGCGGAAGTGCCAGTCTACCCGCCCACGCCAGTACATCAGGCGCTCATGGAACGCGGCCCAATCGGCGAAGCCGAGCATAAAGGCAATGCGCGCCTGATCTTCGGGGCTGTCCGGCAGCATCTGGGTCTGGCGGTCGGCAATCGCCTGGATCGCATGCTCGGTGTAACGCAGGAATTCGTAGCCATCGCGCAACTCGGCGATCACCGCCGGCGGCAGGTAGCCCTGGCCTTCCAGGGTGCCCAGCACCTTGAGCAACGGCCGTTGCTGCAGGCTGAGGTCGCGCCCGCCATGGATCAGCTGGAACGCCTGGGCGATAAATTCCACTTCGCGGATGCCGCCCGAACCGAGCTTGATGTTGTCGGCCATGCCCTTGCGCCGCACTTCCTGCTGGATCAACTGCTTCATGGTGCGCAGCGCTTCGATGGCGGAGAAGTCCAAATAGCGGCGGTAGACGAACGGTCGCAGCATGTCGAGCAGTTGCGCACCGGCCACCTGATCGCCGGCTACCACGCGCGCCTTGATCATCGCGTAGCGCTCCCAGTCGCGGCCCTGGTCCTGGTAATACTGTTCCAACGCATTGAAGCTGAGCACCAGCGCGCCCGACGAACCGTAAGGCCGCAGGCGCATGTCGACACGGAAGACAAAACCGTCGACGGTCATCGGGTCGAGGGCCTTGATCAGTTTTTGCCCCAGGCGAATGAAGAACTCCTGGTTATCCAGGGCGCGCTTCACCCCCACCGTCTCGCCGCCTTCGGGGTAGGCGAAGATCAAGTCGATGTCGGATGACAGGTTCAGCTCCACCGCGCCGAGCTTGCCCATGCCGAGGATCACCATCTGCTGCGGCTCACCGCTGCGGCGCCCGGTCGGCGTGCCGAACTGCGCGCAATGGCGCTGGTACAGCCACTGGTAGGCCTGGTCGATGCTGGCGTCGGCCATGTCGGAGAGGTCGCGACAGGTTTGCACCAGATCCGCCTGGCGGGTCAGGTCGCGCCAGATGATGCGGACTTGCTGGCGGGTACGCTGGCGGCGCAGCACGCGGCCCAACTCATCTTCTGTTTCAGCCTGTTGCACGGCACCGGCAATCTGCCCGCACAGCTCGCCCGGTGCAAAACCACGGTCCAACTCGCCCCAGGCGACCAATTCGAGCAACATCAACGGGTCACGAACACTCTGTTCAATCACGAAATCACTGGCCGCGCACACCCGCGCGAAATCGGCCCAGCGTTGCGGCGTCCATTCAGAAAGGCCATGATCGTCGTCCAGCGCGGCCACTGCGTCACGGAATGACTGTTCGGCCCGAATGGCGAACGGCAAGAGAACGGCCGGCAGCTCGGCCAGCGTTGGAAGGCTCATGGTCTATCCTTGAACGGCGCGTAAAGGGCTTGTTGCGGTGAACGCAGGAGGCAGGCGCGATGAATGACTGTCGAACAAAAGTTAGAAATAGCTGAAAATTCATAAATTTTGGCAGGTAACATTAAATTTCTACCTTTTCTTCTTCGCAAAAGATCAACAATAACGATTATGCTCACCTAACGGACCGAGCAATCCGCTCAGTCTTGTGTAGTTTTACTACTCGTATATACATTCGAAAGGCTGAAATGGCCGACGATTTGTAGTAAAACTACAGGACGCCGGAGCAACCTCCGGCCATCCAAGAATTTATGTCGTCTGCCCACAAGGCCAGTCGCAAACTTCAGGCAACCGATTCTGGTAGCCTTTCCGCCCTGGAGCAAGCCATGCAAGACCTCGATCCCGTCGAAACCCAGGAATGGCTGGACGCCCTGGAATCGGTTCTCGACAAAGAAGGCGAAGACCGTGCTCACTATCTGATGACCCGTATGGGCGAACTCGCGACCCGCAGCGGCTCGCAACTGCCCTACGCCATCACCACGCCATATCGCAATACCATCCCTGTTACCCACGAAGCACGCATGCCTGGCGACCTGTTCATGGAACGCCGCATTCGCTCGCTGGTACGTTGGAACGCCATGGCGATGGTAATGCGTACGAACTTGAAAGATTCTGACCTGGGCGGTCACATCTCCAGCTTCGCTTCCAGCGCAACGCTCTATGACATCGGCTTCAACTACTTCTTCCAGGCCCCGACCGACGAACACGGCGGCGACCTGATCTACTTCCAGGGCCACACCTCGCCAGGCGTCTACGCCCGTGCGTTCATGGAAGGTCGCATCAGCGAAGAACAGATGAACAACTTCCGCCAGGAAGTCGACGGTCAGGGCCTGTCGTCCTACCCGCACCCTTGGCTGATGCCTGATTTCTGGCAGTTCCCGACCGTTTCCATGGGTCTGGGCCCGATCCAGGCGATCTACCAGGCGCGCTTCATGAAGTACATGGAAGCCCGTGGTTTCATCCCCGAAGGCAAGCAGAAAGTCTGGTGCTTCCTGGGCGACGGCGAGTGCGACGAGCCGGAATCCCTGGGTGCCATCTCCCTGGCCGGCCGCGAGAAGCTGGACAACCTGATCTTCGTCATCAACTGCAACCTGCAGCGCCTCGACGGCCCGGTTCGCGGCAACGGCAAGATCATCCAGGAACTCGAAGGCGTGTTCCGCGGTGCTCAGTGGAACGTGACCAAAGTCATCTGGGGCCGTTTCTGGGACCCACTGCTGGCCAAGGACGTCGACGGTATCCTGCAACGTCGCATGGACGAAGTCATCGACGGCGAGTACCAGAACTACAAGGCCAAAGACGGCGCGTTCGTGCGTGAACACTTCTTCAACACGCCTGAACTCAAGGCGATGGTTGCCGACCTGTCCGACGACGAGATCTGGAAACTCAACCGTGGCGGCCACGACCCGTACAAGGTCTACGCGGCGTACCACGAAGCGGTCAACCACAAAGAACAACCGACCGTCATCCTGGCCAAGACCATCAAGGGTTATGGCACCGGTGCCGGCGAAGCGAAGAACACTGCGCACAACACCAAGAAAGTCGATGTCGGCAGCCTGAAGCTGTTCCGCGACCGCTTCGACATCCCGGTCAAGGACGAAGAGCTGGAAAACCTGCCGTTCTTCAAGCCAGAGCCGAACAGCGCCGAAGCCCGCTACCTGAGCGAGCGTCGTGCCGCACTGGGCGGTTTCGTGCCACAGCGCCGTGCCAAGAGCGTCAACATCCCAACACCGGCGCTGGATACCCTCAAGGCCATCCTCGACGGCTCGGGCGACCGTGAAATCTCCACCACCATGGCCTTCGTGCGGATCCTCGCGCAGCTGGTCAAGGATAAGGAAGTCGGTTCGCGCATCGTGCCGATCATCCCGGACGAAGCCCGTACCTTCGGTATGGAAGGCATGTTCCGTCAGTTGGGCATCTACTCCTCCGTCGGCCAGCTCTACGAGCCAGTCGATAAAGACCAGGTGATGTTCTACAAGGAAGACAAGAAGGGCCAGATCCTCGAAGAAGGCATCAACGAAGCGGGCGCCATGAGCTCCTTCATCGCTGCCGGTACGTCGTACTCCTGCCACAACCAGCCGATGCTGCCGTTCTACATCTTCTACTCGATGTTCGGCTTCCAGCGTATCGGCGACCTGGCCTGGGCAGCAGGCGACAGCCGTACCCGTGGTTTCCTGATCGGCGGCACCGCCGGTCGCACCACGCTGAACGGCGAAGGCCTGCAACACGAAGACGGTCACAGCCACATCCTGGCGGCCACCATTCCGAACTGCCGCACCTTTGATCCAACCTACGGCTATGAGCTGGCGGTGATCATCCAGGACGGCATGAAGAAGATGACCCAGGAGCAGCAGGACGTTTTCTACTACATCACCGTGATGAACGAGTCCTACCAGCAACCTGCCATGCCGGCCGGTGTCGAGGAAGGCATCATCAAGGGCATGTACCTGCTCGAAGAAGACACCAAGGAAGCAGCGCATCACGTGCAACTGATGGGCTCCGGCACCATCCTGCGCGAAGTGCGTGAAGCGGCGAAGATCCTGCGTGACGAATTCAACGTCGGCGCCGACGTGTGGAGCGTGACCAGCTTCAACGAACTGCGTCGCGACGGCCTGGCCGTAGAACGCAACAACCGCCTGCACCCAGGTCAGAAGCCTGAGCTGAGCTACGTCGAAGAATGCCTGACTGGCCGTAAAGGTCCGGTGATCGCATCCACCGACTACATGAAACTGTTTGCTGAACAAATTCGCCAGTGGGTCCCGTCCAAGGAATTCAAAGTCCTGGGCACCGACGGTTTCGGCCGCAGTGACAGCCGCAAGAAGCTGCGTCACTTCTTCGAAGTCGACCGTCACTTCGTGGTGTTGGCAGCCCTGGAAGCCTTGGCTGACCGCGGTGAGATCGAACCCAAGGTGGTGGCTGACGCCATCGTCAAGTTCGGGATCAACCCGGAAAAACGCAACCCACTGGACTGCTGAGGAGACTTTTTGTGAGCGAACTCATTCGCGTACCTGACATCGGCAGCGGTGAAGGTGAAGTAATCGAGCTGTTTGTGAAGGTCGGCGACACCGTCGAAGCCGACCAGAGCATCCTGACCCTGGAATCGGACAAGGCGAGCATGGAAATCCCTGCTCCCAAGGCCGGCGTGGTCAAGAGCCTGAAAGTGAAGCTGGGCGATCGCCTGAAAGAAGGCGACGAACTGCTGGAGCTGGAAATCGAGGGCGCCGCCGCTGCGGCCCCTGCTCCAGCTGCTGCGGCAGCACCGGCGCCAGCGCCGGCTGAAAAACCTGCTGCTGCCGAGGCCCCTGCGGCCCCGGCTGCCGCACCGGCCGCAGCCACCATCCAGGACATTCATGTCCCGGACATCGGCTCGTCGGGCAAGGCCAAGATCATCGAACTGCTGGTCAAGGTCGGCGACACCGTCGAAGCCGACCAGTCGCTGATCACCCTGGAGTCCGACAAGGCCTCCATGGAAATCCCTTCGCCGGCTGCCGGCGTGGTGGAAAGCATCGCGGTCAAGCTGGAAGACGAAGTCGGCACTGGCGACTTCATCCTCAAGCTGAAAGTCCAAGGCGCTGCGTCGGCTGCTGCCCCGGCACCGGCCGCTGCGCCGGCTGCCAAGGCTGAAGCCGCACCGGCCGCCGCGGCTCCAGCTCCAGCTCCAGCGCCTGCCGCAAACGCCGAGGCCGCACCGGCCCCGGCGGTGGCACCGGCACGAAGCGGTGCCAAGGTTCACGCCGGCCCTGCCGTGCGCCAACTGGCCCGCGAGTTCGGCGTCGAGCTGAACGCCGTCACGGCCACCGGCCCGCACGGTCGCGTGCTCAAGGAAGACGTACAGGTTTACGTCAAATCCATGATGCAGAAAGCCAAGGAAGCCCCGGCTGCCGGCAATGCTACCGGTGGTGCGGGCATTCCGCCGATCCCGGTCGTAGACTTCAGCCGCTTCGGCGAAACCGAAGAAGTGCAGATGACCCGCCTGATGCAAATCGGCGCGTCGAGCCTGCACCGCAGCTGGCTGAACATCCCGCACGTGACCCAGTTCGACCAGGCCGACATCACCGACCTGGAAGCTTTCCGCGTTGCGCAGAAAGCCGTGGCCGAGAAGGCCGGCGTGAAACTGACCGTGCTGCCACTGTTGCTCAAGGCCTGCGCGCACCTGCTCAAGGAGCTGCCGGACTTCAACAGTTCGCTGGCGCCAAGCGGCAAGGCGATCATTCGCAAGAAGTACGTTCACATCGGCTTTGCCGTCGACACCCCGGATGGCCTGCTGGTACCGGTCATCAAGAACGTCGACCAGAAGAGCCTGCTGCAACTGGCTGCCGAAGCCGCTGCGCTGGCTGCCAAGGCCCGCGACAAGAAGCTCACCGCGGACGACATGCAGGGCGCATGCTTCACCATCTCCAGCCTCGGTCACATTGGCGGCACTGGCTTCACGCCAATCGTCAATGCGCCGGAAGTGGCGATCCTGGGCGTTTCCAAGGCGACCATCCAGCCGGTATGGGACGGTAAAGCCTTCCAGCCGAAGCTGATGCTGCCACTGTCGCTGTCCTACGATCACCGCGTGATCAACGGCGCCGCGGCGGCACGCTTCACCCAGCGCCTGAGCCAACTGCTGAACGACATCCGCACCATCTTGCTGTAAGCCGCGACGGGCCTCCCTTGCACGAGGGAGGCCCGATTGCATCGATTTCCGAGCGCCACGCTCGTACCTCAACCCCGCCACTTGGCGGGGCTTTTTTTGCGCGTTTCTTGGACAGTAAAAACAGGGTTGTACACCACCTATCACCCCGATTGCAGAAATCGACCGCGTAGCCGATATAACCCTTATAGCACTTAGCCTTCATCCTCTCTTGTCAGCCTGGGCTGCATGATGCAACCTTGCTGCAGGCAACAGTAAAGAGGGCGTGAGCCCGGCGCCGAGTGCGTTTTTTCAAGTGAGCTTCCCCATGAAAAGCCAACCCGATGTCGCCCGGACGGCGGCCGAGGTAGTGACGCAATTACCGGTGCCTTCGCGCCTCGGTATGCTGCGTTTCGAGCGGCTGAATGAGGCAAGCTGGGCCCTGCTCTACCTAGACCCCAATTGCGAGCGCCAATTCGGCCTGCCGGCGGTTGAACTGTGCGCGCTGATCGGCTCGCCCTACGCCAGCCTGATGGAGCCACAGGCGCGCTATCAACTGCACGATGCCATCCAGCAGCAACTGGCCGAGAGCCCTCATTACCTGGTGCGCTACACCCTGCACACCAACGACGGCCCTCTAAGCCTGCTGGAACTGGGCGAAGCCTACAAACAACACAATCGCCACCTGCTGCGGGGCTACCTGATGGTGGTCGACGGCCTGTTCAGCGAGATCCCGTCGACAGCGCCGACAGCAGACCTGGAAAGCCAGAACAGCCGGCTGCAGATCGCCCTGGAACTCAACCAGCGCGCGCAACAGGAACAGTTGCTGCACCTGGAACGGGTACGCGCCCAGCAAGAGCTGATCCTGCTGCTCGCACGCCAGCGCTACACCACGAATAATTCGCTGCAGGAAGCCGCCGAGCTGATTACCCGCAGCGCCTGCGATATCTATCAGATCGATTGCGCCAGCATCTGGAACCTCGAAGGCCAGCGCCTGGTACCGATTTCGGCGTACCAGCGCGCCGATCAGCGCCACCACTTGCCTGAGCCAATTGACGCCAGTGGCTTTCCGGACTATCTCGAAGCCCTGCAAACCAGCCGGGCGATCGATGCTACCAATGTCATGCGCGACCCACGCACCCGCGAAATGGCCGAATCGCTGCAGGCCAACGACGTGTATGCAATGCTCGACGCGAGCATCCGTGTCGATGGCCAGGTCGTGGGTGTGCTGTGCCTGGAACAAAGCGGCTGCACACGCGTCTGGCAGTCCGACGAGATCGCCTTTGCCGGCGAGCTGGCGGATCAGTTCGCGCAAGTGATCAACAATCACAACCGTCGTACCGCCACCAGCGCCCTGCACCTGTTTCAGCGCGCGGTGGAACAAAGCGCCAACGCCTTCCTGCTGGTCAATTGCGATGGCGTGGTGGAGTACGTCAACCCCAGTTTTACCGCGATCACCCAGTACAGTACCGAAGAGGTCCACGGCCATCGCCTGGCGCAATTGCCCGCGCTGGAAAACCTCAGCGAATTGCTGTTCGACGCGCCGTCGAGCCTGGCCAAGAGCAACAGCTGGCAGGGCGAGTTCAAGAGCCGACGCAAGAACCTGGAACCCTATTGGGGCCAGCTGTCGATCTCCAAGGTCTATGGCGACAATCGCGAGCTGACCCACTACATCGGCATCTACGAAGACATCACCCAGACCAAGCTGGCCCAGCAGCGCATCGAGCGCCTGGCCTATACCGACAACCTGACCAACCTGGGCAACCGTCCGGCGTTTATCCGCAACCTCGACGAACGCTTTGCCCGCGACAGCGACAGCCCGATCTGTCTGTTGCTGGTGGACATCGACAACTTCAAGCGGATCAACGACAGCCTCGGCCACCAGACCGGCGACAAGCTGCTGATCAGCCTGGCCCGGCGCCTGCGCAACAGCCTCAGCGCCGGTGGCAGCCTGGCGCGCTTTGCCAGTAACGAATTTGCGGTATTGCTCGACGACACCGACCTGGAGAGCGGCCAGCTCGTTGCCAGCCAACTGCTGGCGACCCTCGACAAGCCGATGTTCGTCGACAACCAATTGATCAGCGTCACCGGCTCCGTGGGCCTGGCCTGCGCGCCGCTGCATGGCCGCGACCCGCAAACCCTGATGCGCAACGCCGGCTTGGCCCTGCACAAGGCCAAAGCCAACGGCAAACACCAGGTACAAGTGTTTACCGAAGCGCTGAACGCCGAGGCCAGCTACAAACTGTTCGTGGAAAACAACCTGCGCCGCGCCCTGACCCAGAACGAGCTGGACGTGTTCTACCAGCCCAAGCTGTGCCTGCGCAGTGGCCGCTTGCTGGGCATGGAGGCGCTGCTGCGTTGGAACCACCCGGAAAAGGGCATGATCCGCCCCGACCAGTTCATCAGCGTGGCCGAAGAAACCGGCCTGATCATCCCCATCGGCAAATGGATCGCCCGCCAGGCCTGCCGCATGAGCAAGCAACTGAGCGCCGCCGGCCTGGGCAACCTGCAGGTGGCGATCAACCTGTCGCCCAAACAGTTCTCCGACCCGGACCTGGTGGCCTCGATTGCCTCGATCCTCAAGGAAGAAGAACTGCCGGCCAACCTGCTCGAACTTGAGTTGACCGAAGGCCTGCTGCTGGAGGCCACCGAGGATACCCGCCTGCAACTGGACCAGTTGAAAAGCCTGGGCCTGACCCTGGCCATGGACGATTTCGGCACCGGTTACTCGTCGCTGAGCTACTTGAAAAAATTCCCGATCGACATCATCAAGATCGATCGCAGCTTTATCCACGAAATCCCGGACAACCAGGACGACATGGAAATCACCTCCGCCGTGATCGCCATGGCCCACAACCTCAAGCTCAAGGTCGTGGCCGAAGGCATCGAGACCGCCGAGCAGTTGGCGTTCCTGCGTCGGCACCGTTGCGACGTCGGCCAGGGCTATCTGTTCGACCGGCCCATCCCCGGTTCAGAGCTGCTCGAGAAGCTTAAACGCTACCCTCGCGGGCCAATCGCCTGACAGCGCTGTAACACTCGGGCACACTGGCTGTCTGATTCTTTACTGTTAACTCAACCTGACGAGAGGACTGCTCATGGTCTTGCGCTCGGAAATTCTGGTGAACAAAAACGTGCTTCCTACTGCAGAACAAGCTTTGCCTGGCCGCGAAACCCCGATGACGTTGCCGGAGACGCACTTCGTCAACGGCAACCCGCTGCTCGGCCCGTTCCTCGACGACGTCGGCTTCGCGATCTTCGGCCTGGGCTGCTTCTGGGGCGCAGAACGCAAATTCTGGCAGCGCGATGGCGTGGTCAGTACCGTGGTCGGTTATGCCGGCGGCTACACGCCGAACCCGACTTACGAAGAAGTCTGCTCGGGCCTGACCGGCCATAGCGAAGTGGTGCTGGTGGTGTATGACCAGGCCAAGGTGAAATACGAAGACTTGCTGAAGATGTTCTGGGAACTGCACAACCCGACCCAGGGCATGCGCCAGGGCAACGACATCGGCAGCCAGTACCGTTCAGTGATCTACGCCACCACGCCGGAGCAATTGGCGGCGGCGCAGGCCAGTGCGCAGGCGTATCAGCAAGAGCTGACCAAGGCTGGCCTGGGCCCCATCACCACGGAAATCGACGAGGCCCCGACGGTGTACTTCGCCGAGGCGTATCACCAGCAGTACCTGGCGAAGAATCCGCAGGGCTATTGCGGGATTGGCGGTACAGGCGTGACCTGCCCGATCTAAAAAAATGTGGGAGGGGCGGTGCGACGGTTCGACTTGCCCCCGATAGCAATGTATCAGGTACAGATGTATGGACTGATACACCGTTATCGGGGGCAAGCCCCCTCCCACATGGGCCTGCGCCAGACTCGGTTACTCAGCAATCAGCCAATCCATCTGCCACCCGCCCTGGGTCTGGCCCAGTTGCTTGGACAGCCACGGCAGCAGCTCACGCAACTCCTCCTCCAAGCCCCACGGCGGGTTGGCAATCGCCAGGCCCGAGCCGGTCAGGGTGTTGGGCGTGTCCAACGGATGCACCAGCAATTCGACGCGCAGCAGCTTCGGCGCACCGGTGCCGGCCAGGTCCTGGTAGAAACGGCGCAACATGCGCTGGTCCTTCACCGGGTACCAGATCGCTGCGACCGTCTGGCGCATGCGGCCGACCGCCTCTTTGAGCGACGCCGCGCAGCGCTGCATTTCGTCGAGCTGTTCAAACGGCGGGTCGATCAGCATCAGCGCACGCTTTTCCGGCACCGGCAGCAACGCGCGTGGCACATGCCAGCCTTCGCCCAGGTGAACCTTGACGCGACGATCGCCCTTCATGTTGTCCTTGAGCAGCACGCCGTCTTCCGGGTGCTTTTCATTGAGCAGCACGCGGTCCTGGGGGCGGGTCAGGCGGCGTGCCAGTTCCGGCGAACCGGGGTAGTAGCGCAACTGGCCATCCGGGTTCATCTCGTGCAGCACGCGCATGTAGTCGGCGGTCAATGGCGGCAGATCGCTCTTGCCCCACAGACGGGCGATGCCTTCCAGGTATTCACCGGTACGGTTGGCCTGATCGCCCTGCAGGTCGTACAGACCGATCCCGGCATGGGTATCGAGGTAGGCGAACGGCTGCTCCTTGCGCGACATCAAGGCGATGAGGCGGGTCAAGGTCAGGTGTTTGAAGACATCGGCGTGGTTGCCGGCGTGAAAGGCGTGACGATAATTCATGGTTGCTCCTGCGCAGGGGGCGAAGTTTACCTGCTACACGGGCAAAGGTGCAGGGCCGCATGCCGGGCGGTGCTTATGCCGCAAAGACAGGCGTCCTTGTGAAAACAATCTAATCCTTACAGCATGTGCGGGCTTGCCCGCGACACAAGCGACGCGGTATTACCTGCACTCCGCGATGATGCCATCGCAGCCAAGCCAGCTCCCACCCTGCCCGGGGGCGCCCTTAAAAACCAAGGAGGTCAACAATAACCATGAAAGACGCCACCATCGCCCTGCACCACGGCTTCAAGTCCGACCCGACCACCAAGGCCGTCGCGGTGCCGATCTACCAGAACGTCGCCTTCGAATTCGATAACGCCCAGCACGGCGCCGACCTGTTCAACCTGGACGTACCCGGCAATATCTACACGCGGATCATGAACCCGACCAACGATGTGCTGGAGCAACGCATGGCCGCGCTCGAAGGCGGTATCGCCGCGCTGGCCGTGTCCGCCGGCAGCGCAGCGATCCACTATGCGATCCAGACCCTGACCCGCGCCGGTGACAACATCGTCACCACGCCGCAGCTCTATGGCGGCACCTACACCCTGTTCGCCCACCTGCTGCCGAGCTTTGGCGTCGATGTGCGCTTCGCCCGCGACGATTCCGCCGCCGCCATCGCCGAACTGATCGATGACAACACCAAACTGGTCTACTGCGAGAGCATCGGCAACCCGGCGGGCAACATCATCGACCTGCAAGCCCTCGCCGACGTGGCCCACGCCCGTGGCGTACCGCTGATGGTGGACAACACCGTGGCCACGCCGATCCTGTGCAAACCGATCCAGTTCGGTGCCGATATCGTGGTGCATTCGGTGACCAAATACGTTGGCGGCCATGGCAACTCCCTGGGCGGCGTGATTGTCGACAGCGGCACGTTCCCGTGGGCGAAATACGCGGAAAAATTCCCCGGCCTCAACCAGCCCGAACCGGCTTACCACGGCGTGGTCTACACCGAAAAATTCGGCCCCGCCGCCTTCATCGCCCGCGCCCGCACCGTACCGCTGCGCAACACCGGCGCAGCGCTGGCGCCGATGAACGCCTTCCTGCTGCTGCAAGGCCTGGAAACCCTGGCCCTGCGCATGGAACGCCACACCGAGAATGCCTTGAAGGTCGCGCGGTTCCTGCAAGATCACGCCGAAGTCGAGTGGGTCAGCTACGCCGGGCTGCCCGATCATCCGCACCACGCACTCGCGCAGAAATACATGCAGGGCAAACCGTCGGCGATCCTGTCGTTTGGTCTGAAGGGCGGTTACGAAGCCGGTGTACGCTTCTACGACGCCCTGCAAATCTTCAAACGCCTGGTGAACATCGGCGACGCCAAATCCCTGGCCTGCCACCCGGCGTCCACCACCCATCGCCAGATGAACGAGCAGGAACAGGCCAAGGCCGGCGTGAAGCCGGAGATGATTCGCCTGTCGGTGGGGATCGAGGCGATTGAAGACTTGATCGAGGATCTGCAACAGGCGCTGGCTGCGACGCACGCCTGAGGCCAGGTAAGCGACCCGCGCGCCATGGCTAACATCTGCATGGCGCGTGAAGCAGGCGACCTTGTGCCGCAAGGTCGTCGGCGTAAAGGCAGTGAACATTCACGCCGCTGTCGGAAACCTGGCGCAACTCAGTAGCCCTTTTCCCAAAAGCAAAAAACCACCGAAAAATCCCCCGCCAAAACCACGACACCGCTCGAATCGCTATTTAAATTGCGCAGCCATGCTCATTCAAAAAGGACTGTTTTCATGGCAAGCAGCGACCGCCCTTCGAACCGATCACCATGGCTGGGGAGTCGCTAATGCCTCAGCCCTATGCCTTCATCAATGACCGCCAACAAACCTCGGTGGAGCTCAAGGCAAGTTTGCACTTGAACCCATACGCCGAAGCCAAGTTCGACACCCTCAATACTCACATCCGCAATGTTGTCGTACTGCCGGGACAGTTAGTGATCATCGGTGACGAAAGCACTGCGATCTGCACCCCGCAAGAGTCACACTTGATGCGAGCTGCCTGGGATATTCGGCATAGCGTGATGGCCGAAGGCGGGGATGCTTTTGCACTGCACAACTATGACTTGCTGAAAAAACTGCTGGGCTACGCTTCGCTGGGGATAGGCACGGCGGGTGATGCCTGGAGTCGACACTTGCAAAACATTGCAAAGACTCTCGAAGAAATTGATGCACTGCACAAACAATTCCTGCGCCGGGGAGGCGGTGCTACGCGAGATGAGTTCCTCGCTCGACGCCAAACCCTGTTTGCCAAACTGGACGCGCAAATGCGTAGTTTTGCGCGCTACGGCACAGGGCTACGCAATGAAGGTTCGATCAAAAAAATGCTGGGAATCTCGACCAAGAGCTATTTGCACAGCGGAGAGATAAAGAGGTACAGCGAAACGATTGCGCGGGTTTCGAAGACGGCAAAGCTGCTGAAAAAAGGCACGCCGCTGGGCATCGCGTTGAGTACGACTGCAACGGCGTTGGAGATCAAGGAGGCGTGTTCCACTGGAAGAGAGGAGCACTGCAGGAAAGCGAAGTATGTAGAGGCAGGTAAATTGACCTTCGGTGTAGCAGGAGGAATCCTTGGAGGTCAGATCGGAATGGGCTTGTGTGTCGCCGTAATGGCTCCTACAACCGGGCCATTCGCCTTGAGCTGTCTTTTGATAGCCGGCGGAGTCGGAGGCGCTGTTTTCGGGCACTGGGGTGGTGAAATTGGCGCTACGGCTGGAGAGGTTCTGTATGAATATTGAGTACTTCCTCAATCTCCCCACGAAAGACCAAATAGCACTTGGGTCAGCGGCCGCAATGCTCATAGCGGTTATTCTCGATCTATTTCTGGCCTATCGGAAATTAGAGGTGATGGAGCGCTATTTGGATCAGTGCAGCCTCTTGAGCACGTACAAACATCTTTTGAGCAACTCCTTACGTGGAAGATTGGGCAGGCTATGCGTGGTCTACGTGGCAATCGCTCTGCCGCGATGGAATGCAAAACGTGGCGTCGTTGATTTACAGCAGGTGGAGGCGTTTCCGAGCTGCCTAAAACTTGCTCTTCACGGGACAGCCCTGATCGGACTAGTCGGAGTTGCAGGCGCGACGATCTTTCATTTCCGTGATCAATTGAACGTATAAGCACCCGATTGCAGGGGCCAGATTTTGTTTGGTCGCTATCTACTTTGCTTAAGCACCAGAAGGAAAAACGGCCCGCTATCCAAAAGATAGCGAGCCGTTTTCTTCAACACATCAGGCGCATAACGCCCGAGGTTTTATTTGTTGAGGTTGTAGTCTTTCTCGGCAGCATCAAAGCGCTCAACCATACCCGCAGTCGGCGCGCCCAGCTTGCTGACGATGTAGATCGCCAGGCTGGCGAAGATGAAGCCTGGGATGATTTCGTACAGGCCCAACAATTCGAAATGCTTCCACACGATCACGGTGATCGCGCCGACCAGAATGCCAGCCAGTGCGCCGTTGCGGGTCATCTGCTTCCAGATCACCGAGATCAGTACCACAGGGCCGAACGCGGCGCCGAAGCCGGCCCAGGCGTAGCTCACCAGGCCCAATACGCGGTTATTCGGGTTGGCGGCCAGGCCGATGGCGATCACGGCCACCAGCAGCACCATGGCGCGGCCGACCCACACTAGCTCAACCTGGGAAGCGTTCTTGCGCAGGAAGGTCTTGTAGAAGTCCTCGGTCAGGGCGCTGGAGCACACCAGCAATTGGCAGCTCAAAGTGCTCATGACCGCCGCCAGAATCGCCGACAGCAGAACGCCAGCAATCCATGGGTTGAACAGCAGCTTGGCCAGCTCGATAAACACGCGCTCGTGGTTCTCGGTCACGGGGCCGGCCACTTCCGGGTGCGCCGAGAAGTAGGCGATGCCGAAGAAGCCCACGGCCACGGTGCCGCCCAGGCACAGGATCATCCAGGTCATGGAGATGCGACGCGCCTTGGCGATCGACTTCACCGAATCCGCCGCCATGAAACGCGCGAGGATGTGCGGCTGGCCGAAGTAACCCAGGCCCCAGCCCATCAGCGAGATGATGCCGATGAAGCTGGTGTTTTTCAGCATGTTGAAGTTGTCGGGGTTCTTCGCTTCGATCGCCAGGAACGTGGTATCGATACCGCCGGTGGCCAGCAGCACGATGATCGGCGTCAGGATCAGCGCGAAGATCATCAGGGTGGCTTGTACGGTGTCGGTCCAGCTCACGGCCAGGAAACCACCGACAAAGGTGTAGGCAATCGTCGCCGCCGCGCCGGCCCACAGCGCAGTCTCGTAGGACATGCCGAAGGTGCTTTCGAACAGACGGGCACCGGCCACGATGCCGGAAGCGCAATAGATGGTGAAGAACACCAGGATCACTACTGCGGAGATGATCCGCAGCAGGCCGCTTTTATCTTCGAAACGGCTGGAAAAGTAATCCGGCAGCGTCAGGGCGTCGCCGTTGTGCTCGGTCTGCACGCGCAGGCGACCGGCCACGAACAGCCAGTTGAGGTACGCACCGACGATCAGGCCGATGGCGATCCAGCTTTCCGACAGGCCGGACATGTAGATCGCGCCCGGCAGGCCCATCAACAACCAGCCGCTCATGTCGGAAGCACCGGCTGACAAGGCAGTCACCACGCTACCGAGGCTGCGACCGCCCAGGATGTAATCGGAAAGGTTGTTGGTGGAGCGATAGGCCATGAAGCCGATCAGCACCATTGCTGCGATGTAGATCACGAACGTGATCAGGGTTGGATTACTAACGCTCATAGAAGTGACGCCCTGGCTTTGTTTTTATGTAGCGGCGGTCTGTCAGACGGCCACCCACTGATCCAGTGAGTAAACGTAGCTGCATCGCGCGCATTTATGACTGACGTTTCCCCAGGAAAGCCGTCAGCCGATGAACCACACCATACGGGTGGTTGCACCTTGGCCGCGAATGCTATTCAACAAAGCAAATAAGGTGCAACCAGTTTCTCGCGAATAAGTTGCACCTCGATGTGTTTTACAGAAAACACCGCGTTTTTGCTCCTTTTCGGAGCAAGAACAGCCGATCTCAGAAGCAAATGCACCAAAGTGCAGCGGATTCGGTCGAGTGTCGGTTTTTTCCCGATGGAACGGCGAAAAATTCATGCATAAAAAGGGTTGCACCCGGTTGCACCTCTTCCAGACCGAAGCTAATCTTGCCGCCAGCTGATGCCACTCGGTAGTGGCACCCATGAGGATAAGAAAATGGCTACAACCACCCTTGGGGTCAAACTCGACGACCCGACCCGCGAGCGCCTGAAGGCGGCCGCGACCTCCATTGATCGCACGCCGCACTGGCTGATCAAGCAGGCGATTTTCAATTACCTGGAGAAACTCGAGGGTGGTGCAACCCTGACCGAGCTCAATGGCTTGAGCAGCAAGGAGGCCGATGACGCCGGCGAGGTCCAGGCCGACCACGCCCATCAGTGCTTCCTCGAGTTCGCCGAGAGCATCCTGCCGCAATCCGTACTGCGCGCCTCGATCACCGCCGCTTACCGCCGCCCGGAGCCGGAAGTGGTGCCGATGCTGATCGAACAGGCTCGCCTGCCGGCCCAGATGGCCGAAGCCACGAATAAGCTGGCCGCGTCGATTGCAGAAAAACTGCGCAATCAGAAGAGCGCCGGCGGCCGTGCCGGCATCGTCCAGGGTTTGCTGCAGGAATTCTCCCTGTCGTCCCAGGAAGGCGTGGCACTGATGTGCCTGGCCGAAGCGCTGCTGCGCATCCCCGACAAAGGCACCCGCGACGCACTGATCCGCGACAAGATCAGCACCGGTAACTGGCAACCGCACCTGGGCAACAGCCCGTCGCTGTTCGTCAACGCGGCCACCTGGGGCCTGCTGCTGACCGGCAAACTGGTCGCCACCCACAACGAAGCAGGCCTGACCTCATCCCTGAGCCGCATCATCGGCAAGAGCGGCGAGCCGATGATCCGCAAGGGCGTCGACATGGCCATGCGCCTGATGGGCGAGCAGTTCGTCACCGGCGAAACCATCGCCGAAGCCCTGGCCAATGCGAGCAAGTTCGAAGCCAAGGGTTTCCGCTATTCCTACGACATGCTCGGTGAAGCCGCACTCACCGAACACGATGCACAGAAGTACCTCGCCTCTTACGAACAAGCCATTCATTCCATCGGCAAAGCCTCGAACGGCCGTGGGATTTATGAAGGCCCGGGCATTTCCATCAAGCTGTCGGCCCTGCACCCACGTTACAGCCGTGCCCAGTACGAACGGGTGATGGACGAGCTGTACCCGCGCTTGCTGTCCCTGACCCTGCTGGCCAAGCAATACGACATCGGCCTGAACATCGATGCCGAAGAAGCCGACCGCCTGGAACTGTCCCTGGATCTGCTCGAACGCCTGTGCTTCGAGCCGCAACTGAGCGGCTGGAACGGCATCGGTTTCGTGATCCAGGCCTACCAGAAGCGCTGCCCGTATGTGACCGACTACGTCATCGACCTGGCGCGCCGCAGCCGCCACCGCCTGATGATCCGCCTGGTAAAAGGCGCGTACTGGGACAGCGAAATCAAGCGCGCCCAAGTTGAAGGCCTGGAAGGCTACCCGGTCTATACCCGCAAGGTGTACACCGACGTGTCCTACATCGCCTGCGCACGCAAACTGCTGTCGGTGCCGGAAGTCATCTACCCGCAGTTCGCCACGCATAACGCCCACACCCTGTCGGCTATCTACCATATCGCCGGTCAGAACTATTACCCCGGCCAGTACGAGTTCCAATGCCTGCACGGCATGGGCGAACCGCTCTACGAACAGGTCGTCGGCAAAGTGGCCGAGGGCAAGCTGAACCGTCCGTGCCGCGTGTACGCCCCGGTCGGCACCCACGAAACCCTGCTGGCCTACCTGGTACGTCGCCTGTTGGAAAACGGCGCCAACACCTCGTTCGTCAACCGTATCGCCGACCAGTCCATCTCGATCCAGGAGCTGGTGGCCGATCCAGTGGCCAGCATCGAGCAAATGGCGACGCTGGAAGGCGGCTTCGGCCTGCCGCACCCGCGCATTCCATTGCCACGCGATCTGTACGGCAGCGACCGCGCCAACTCGGCCGGTATCGACCTGGCCAACGAACACCGTTTGGCGTCGTTGTCCTGCGCCCTGCTGGCCACCGCGCACAATCACTGGAAAGCCGCGCCGATGTTGGGTTGCGCCGCCAGTAATGAAGCTGCGACGCCGGTGCTGAACCCGTCCGACCTGCGTGATGTGGTCGGCCACGTACAGGAAGCGACCGTCGATGACGTCGACAACGCGATCCAGTGCGCCATCAACGCCGGCCCGATCTGGCAGGCGACCCCGCCCGCCGAGCGCGCCGCGATCCTTGAACGCGCCGCCGACCTGATGGAAGGCGAGATCCAGCCGCTGATGGGCCTGCTGGCCCGCGAAGCCGGCAAGACCTTCGCCAACGCCATCGCCGAAGTGCGCGAAGCTGTGGACTTCCTGCGTTACTACGCGGTGCAGGCGCGTCACGATTTCACCAACGACGCCCACCGCCCATTGGGCCCGGTGGTCTGCATCAGCCCGTGGAACTTCCCGCTGGCGATTTTCAGTGGGCAAGTCGCCGCCGCACTGGCCGCCGGCAACCCGGTATTGGCCAAGCCTGCCGAGCAAACCCCGCTGGTGGCCGCACAAGCGGTACGTATCCTGCTCGAAGCCGGTATTCCGGAAGGCGTGCTGCAACTGCTGCCGGGCCAGGGCGAAACCGTTGGTGCGCGCCTGGTCGGCGATGATCGCGTCAAAGGCGTGATGTTCACCGGCTCCACCGAAGTCGCGCGCCTGCTGCAACGCAATGTCGCCGGACGCCTGGATGCCCAGGGCCGACCGATCCCGCTGATCGCCGAAACCGGTGGCCAGAACGCAATGATCGTCGACTCTTCGGCCCTGACCGAACAAGTGGTCATCGACGTGGTGTCGTCGGCCTTCGACAGCGCCGGCCAGCGTTGCTCGGCCCTGCGTGTACTGTGCCTGCAGGAAGATTCTGCAGACCGCGTCATCGAAATGCTCAAGGGCGCCATGGCTGAATGCCGTTTGGGCAACCCGGAGCGCCTGTCGGTGGATATCGGCCCGGTGATCGACGCCGAAGCCAAGGCCGGCATCGAGAAACACATCCAGGCCATGCGCGACAAAGGCCGCGCGGTGTACCAAGTGGCGATCGCCGACGGCGAAGAGATCAAGCGCGGCACCTTCGTGATGCCCACCCTGATCGAGCTGGAAAGCTTCGACGAGCTGCAACGGGAGATCTTCGGCCCGGTGCTGCACGTGGTGCGCTACAAGCGCAAGGAGATCGACCAGTTGATCGGCCAGATCAACGCTTCCGGCTACGGCCTGACCCTGGGCGTACACACGCGCATCGACGAGACCATCGCCAAGGTGATCGACAACGTTCATGCCGGCAACGTCTACGTCAACCGCAACATTGTCGGGGCGGTGGTCGGCGTGCAGCCGTTTGGCGGCGAAGGTTTGTCGGGCACCGGCCCGAAAGCCGGTGGTCCGCTGTACCTGTACCGCCTGCTGTCGACGCGTCCTACCGATGCGATCGAGCAGTCCTTCGTTCGCGGCGATGCATTGTCCGCACCGGACGTGCGCCTGCGCGACGCCATGAGCCAACCGCTGACCGCCTTGAAAGCCTGGGCCGACAGCCACACGCTCAGCGACCTGAGCGCCCTGTGCAGCCGGTTCGCCACGCAATCGCAAAGCGGTATCACCCGCCTGTTGGCCGGCCCGACCGGCGAGCGCAACAGCTACGCCATCCTGCCCCGCGAGCACGTACTGTGCCTGGCAGAAGTAGAAGGTGACCTGCTGACCCAACTGGCGGCGGTATTGGCCGTCGGCGGTTCGGCGGTATGGCCGGAAACCGAGCTGACCAAAGCCTTGTTCCCACGCCTGCCGAAAGAGATTCAGGCGAAGATCAAGCGCGTGGCCGACTGGACCAAGGACGATGTGCTGTTTGACGCAGTCCTGCACCACGGCGATTCCGATCAACTGCGCGCGGTTTGCCAGCAAGTGGCCCAGCGTGGCGGGGCGATTGTCGGGGTACATGGTTTGTCCCAAGGCGAGACGGCAATTGCCCTGGAGCGTCTGGTGATCGAGCGTGCGCTGAGCGTCAACACCGCAGCGGCGGGCGGTAACGCCAGCCTGATGACCATCGGCTAACTGCCGGAACGCGGTAAAAAATGTGGGAGGGGCAAGCCCCCTCCCACATTTTGGCTGTATTTCAATTCCTCGTCCGCGTTCTGCCCCTCCATCACCCAGATCAATCTTGCTATCCAGCCTTTATTCGCGCACTTAGACTCAGGCTCCTTCCCACACAGGTAAGCCGCCATGTCCGAGACGCTCCTCAGTTCCCGCAATCTGGCTTTCGAGCTGTACGAAGTCCTCGATGCCGAGGGCCTGACCCAGCGCGAGCGGTTTGCCGAACATAATCGCGAAACCTTCGACGCGGCCATCAGTACCGCCCGCACCATTGCCGAAAAGTACTTCGCACCGCATAACCGCAAAAACGACGAAAACGAACCGCGCTACGAGGACGGCAAGGCCATCCTGATCCCGGAAGTCAAACCGGCCGTGGACGCCTTCCTGGAAGCCGGCTTCCTCAATGCCGCGCGCAGTTTCGAAGCCGGCGGCATGCAGTTGCCGACATTGCTGTCCCAGGCCTGCTTCGCGCACTTCCAGGCGGCCAACGCGGCGTCAACGTCCTACCCGTTCCTGACCATGGGCGCCGCCAACCTGATCGAAAGTTTCGGCACCGAGGAGCAGAAGCAACGCTTCCTGCAGCCGATGATCGAGGGGCGCTTCTTCGGCACCATGGCCCTGACCGAGCCGCATGCCGGCTCGTCGCTGTCGGACATTCGTACCCGCGCAGAGCCTGCGGCGGACGGCAGCTATCGGCTCAAGGGCAACAAGATCTTTATCTCCGGCGGCGACCACCCGCTGTCGGAAAACATCGTGCATATGGTGCTGGCCAAACTGCCGGACGCGCCGGCCGGGGTGAAGGGCATTTCGCTGTTTATCGTGCCCAAATTCCTGGTCAACGACGATGGCAGCCTGGGTGCGCGCAACGATGTGTTGCTGGCCGGGCTGTTTCACAAGATGGGTTGGCGTGGCACCACGTCCACGGCGCTGAATTTCGGCGATAACGGGCACTGTGTCGGCTATCTGGTGGGCAAACCGCACCAGGGCCTGAGCTGCATGTTCCAGATGATGAACGAAGCGCGCATCGGCGTCGGCATGGGCGCGGTGATGCTCGGTTACGCCGGCTACCTGTATTCCCTGGAATACGCCCGCGAACGCCCGCAAGGCCGCCTGCCGGACAGCAAAGACCCGAGTACCGCGCCGGTGTCGATCATCCAGCACGCCGATATCAAGCGCATGTTGCTGACCCAGAAAGCCTACGTCGAAGGCGCCTTCGACCTCGGCCTGTTTGCCGCGCGCCTGTTCGACGACACCACCACCCTGGCAACCGACGTCGAACGCAAGCACGCTCACGAACTGCTCGACCTGCTGACGCCAATCGTCAAATCCTGGCCCTCGGAGTTCTGCCTCAAGGCCAACGAGCTGGCGATCCAGATCCTCGGCGGCCACGGCTACACCCGCGAATACCCGGTGGAACAGTATTACCGCGACAACCGCCTCAACCCGATCCATGAAGGCACCCACGGTATCCAGTCCCTCGACCTGCTGGGGCGCAAGCTCGCGCAGAACGGCGGCGCGGGCCTGAAGCAACTGATTCGGTTGATCGCCGAAACAGGCGCGCGGGCGCAGCAATATCCATCGCTGAAGGCCATGAGAGAACCGCTGGAACAGTTGGTGGCGCGCCTGCAAAGCGTGACGATCGGCCTGCTGACGGATCTCGCCCAAGGCAAGGTCAACAGCAGCCTGGCGAATTCGGCGCTGTACCTGAAGGTATTCGGGCACACGGTGATTGGCTGGCGCTGGCTGGAGCAGGCGATTCGCGCCGAAGAAGGCCTGGCCAAGGGCAATGCGGCGGACACCGCGTTCTATAAAGGCAAGCTCCAGGCGGCCCGCTACTTCCTGACCTGGGAAGTACCGGGCTGCCATCATGAACTGGCAATACTGGAGGCCCGCGACGATACGTGCCTCGGCATGCAGGATGAGTGGTTCTAAGGCTGTCCGATAGCCTTGGAAATCACCTCGACCGTGGCGCTGACTTGCTCTTGGTAACGGTCGAGTTCCTGCTGGTGACGCTGTTGCATTTCGATCTGCTCGGCGCACAGGTTCAGCGCGGCCAGTACCAATAGCTTGTCACCGATCAGGGTCGGGTACTTTTTCTTGGTGGTGGCCAGGGAGGCCTTGAGCAGGGTCACGGCGTGCATCAGGGTTTGATCTTCCCCGGCCGGAGCCTTGATCGAGTAATCCTCTCCGAGAATCGAAACGACCTTTATCCCTTCGTTCATGCGCTGACAGGCCCTGCGCTCACACGCTCAACCAACGCCTGGATACGCGCAGCGGTGGCGCCGTTCTTTTCTTCCTGTTCCATCAGGTTCAATTGCAGGCTGTCGTTCTCATCCTTGGCGCGGGCCAATTGCGCCTTGAGGGATTCATTGGTGCCCAACAGGTCTTGATTCTGCTGTACCAGGTCGCTGACCAGTTGTTCCAGCTGGCTGAGGGATGCTTCTAACATTTTGATTTCCTGGGCTTTTTAAAAGGGCGGTGACGATAAAGAAAATTCACCTCGGATGCCAGGGTTATCCCCGGCGCGCAGCCCGATTGTTAAGGGCCGGGCCGCACTTTCGAGCCTTAGTGACTGCATTTCCCCCATCTGGTTCCTGAATCGGCCCGGCCCCTCGTCAGATGCGATAAAAACACACGCCACTTTAGACTTTAGTCGTACTGCCGATAGGTAATACTCACCCTGTCTCATAGCCGCATGGATCGCGCTTCTTCCCAGGACTCCCGCATGTCTCTTCGTAATATGAATATCGCGCCGCGCGCGTTCCTAGGCTTCGCGTTGATTGGTGCACTCATGTTGTTTCTCGGTGTGTTCGCCCTGAACCAAATGAGCAAAATCCGCGCGGCGGCAGAAGACATCACGCTGTCCAGCGTGCCGAGTATTCGCGCCCTCGATGAGTTCACCCAGCTGACATTGCGCCTGCGGGTGCTGTCATACCGATTGCTGACCAACCGCGGGCCAGACGTGCAGCAAAAAACCCTGGAAACCATCGAACAGCGCAACCAGCAGATTCGGACCGCCCAGGGCATCTACGAAAAACTCATCGACAGCAGCGAAGAACGCGCGGCCTACGACGAATACGTGCGCCTGCTAGCCCAGTACCATCAGATCGAAGAGCGCATGAAGAGCATGTCGCGGGCCAATCAGGTCGACGAGCTGCGCGAGTTGCTCAACAGCGAGTTGCTGAGCAACGCCGAGCAGACCAACGCCGTGCTGGCGCGCCTGGCGGACATCAACAACAAGATGGCCCTGACCACCAATCAGCAGGCCAAAGACCAATACAACCTGGCCTTCGACCTTGTGGTTGGGCTGCTGGTCATCGCCACGACGCTGACCCTGTTGTTCGCCTGGCTGCTGACCCGCAGCATCACCCTGCCGATCGCCCAGGCCCTGGACGCGGCTGAAGAAATCGCCGAAGGCAACCTGACACGCCCGATCAAGGTCGATGGCCACGACGAAGCCGGCCGCCTGCTGGCTGCCATGGCCAAGATGCAGGACAAGCTGCGCGACACCCTGCAACGCATCGCCGGCTCGGCCACTCAGTTGGCTTCTGCCGCCGAAGAGCTTAACGCCGTGACCGACGAAAGCGCCCGTGGCCTGACCCAACAAAACAACGAAATCGAACAGGCCGCCACCGCGGTCAACGAGATGACCAGCGCCGTCGAGGAAGTCGCGCGCAATGCGGTGAGCACCTCCGAGGCCTCGCGCAACGCCACCACCTCCGCCGGTGACGGCCGCGACCTGGTGCAGGAAACCGTCAGCGCCATCGAGCGCATGAGCGGCGACGTGCAAGCCACCGCGACGCTGATCGGCGACCTGGCCAATGAGTCGCGCGACATCGGCAAGGTGCTCGACGTGATTCGCGGTCTCGCCGACCAGACCAACCTGCTGGCCCTGAACGCGGCGATTGAAGCCGCACGCGCCGGGGAAGCCGGCCGTGGCTTTGCCGTAGTGGCCGACGAAGTGCGTGCGCTGGCGCATCGCACCCAGCAGTCGACCAGCGAGATCGAACGGATGATCGGCAGTATCCAGGCCGGCACCGAGCATGCCGTGGATTCGATGCGCAACAGCACCGAGCGCGCGGAATCGACGCTGAACATCGCCAAAGGCGCGGGGATGTCGCTGGATACGATCAACACGGCGATTGTCGAGATCAATGAACGCAACCTGGTGATCGCCAGCGCGGCGGAGGAACAGGCGCAGGTGGCACGGGAAGTGGACCGCAACCTGGTGAACATTCGTGATCTGTCGGTGCAATCGGCAACCGGCGCCGGCCAGACCAGTGCTGCGAGCAGCGAGTTGTCGCGCCTGGCGGTGGACTTGAACGGGATGGTCGGGCGGTTTCGCCTCTAAGAATGTGGGAGGGGCGGTGCGACGATTCGACTTGCCCCCGATAGCGGTGGGTCAGCTGTAGATAAGCTAGCTGACAAATCGCAATCGGGGGCAAGCCCCCTCCCACATTTAGATCGGCGCCCGCCGCTAAAAGCTTTTTGACAGCGCGGCAATTCAACAGGTTAGAATCGCTGGCACGCAGACTGCATGGTCAGAATGCGTCCGTCTTATTTTGCCCATGGAGTACTGCCTTTGAATGCGACCACCATCAACAGCCTGTTCTTGATCGGCGCGTTGCTGGTGAGTGCGAGCATTCTGGTGAGTTCTCTTTCGTCCCGCCTGGGCATTCCGATCCTGGTGATCATCCTGGCCGTGGGCATGGTCGCCGGCGTCGACGGCGGCGGCATCATCTTCGATAACTACCCGACCGCCTACCTGGTGGGCAACCTCGCCCTGGCCGTGATCCTGCTCGACGGCGGCTTGCGCACCCGGGTGGCGAGTTTTCGCGTGGCACTCTGGCCGGCGTTGTCGCTGGCCACGGTGGGGGTGTTGATTACCACCGGCCTCACTGGCATGGCCGCGGCCTGGCTGTTTGACCTCAACATCATTCAAGGCTTGCTGATCGGCGCGATTGTCGGCTCCACCGACGCCGCCGCGGTGTTCTCGCTGCTCGGCGGCAAGGGGCTCAACGAACGGGTCTCCGCCAGCCTGGAAATCGAATCCGGCAGCAACGACCCGATGGCAGTGTTCCTCACCGTCACCCTGATCGACATGCTCGCCAGCGGCCAGACCGGCCTGCACTGGAACCTGCTGTTGCACCTGGTGCGCGAGTTCGGCATCGGCGGCCTCATCGGCCTGGGCGGCGGCTGGCTGATGCTGCAGATGGTCAACCGCATCAACCTGGCCAACGGCCTGTACCCGATCCTGGTGATCGCCGGCGGCCTGTTCGTCTTCGCCCTGACCAACGCCCTGCACGGCAGCGGCTTCCTCGCCGTGTACCTGTGCGGCCTGGTGATCGGCAACCGCCCGGTGCGCAGCCGTCATGGCATTTTGCATATGCTCGACGGCATGGCCTGGCTCGCCCAGATCGGCATGTTCCTGGTGCTGGGCCTGCTGGTCACGCCCCACGACCTGCTGCCGATTGCGCTGCCCGCCCTGGGCCTGGCGCTGTGGATGATCCTGTTTGCGCGGCCGCTGTCGGTGATGGTCGGCCTGCTGCCGTTCAAGGCGTTCCACGGCCGCGAAAAAGCCTTTATCGCCTGGGTCGGCCTGCGCGGCGCGGTGCCGATCATTCTTGCGGTGTTCCCGCTGATGGCCGGCCTGCCCCATGCACAGCTGTACTTCAACCTGGCGTTCTTTATCGTGCTGGTCTCGCTGCTGGTGCAAGGCACCAGCCTGCCGTGGGTGGCCAAGCTGCTGAAAGTGACCGTGCCACCGGAGCCGGCGCCGATTTCCCGCGCCGCCCTGGAAGTTCACGTCACCAGTGAGTGGGAGCTGTTCGTCTACCGCCTGGGCGCGGAAAAATGGTGCATCGGCGCAGCCCTGCGCGAGCTGAAAATGCCCGAAGGCACGCGTATCGCTGCACTGTTCCGTGGCCAGCAACTGCTCCATCCGTCGGGTAGTACGGTGCTGGAAGCCGACGATCTGCTCTGCGTGATCGGTCACGAACACAACCTGCCAGCCCTGGGCAAACTGTTCAGCCAGGCGCCGCAACGCGGCTTGGATTTGCGCTTCTTCGGCGACTTCATCCTCGAAGGCGACGCCCAACTGGGCGCAGTCTCGGCGCTGTACGGCCTGCAACTCGAAGGCATCGACCCGGACATGCCATTGAGCCACTTCATCACCCAGAAAGTCGGCGGCGCGCCGGTGGTCGGCGACCAGGTGGAGTGGAACAACACGATCTGGACCGTCGCCGTCATGGACGGGAACAAGATTGGCAAAGTCGGCGTCAGATTCCCCGAAGGAAGTCGCCCGGGCCCCGGACTCTTCCTCTAAACTGCGGGGCAATACTGCCCCGATTCTTCACCTTGCTCGACCGGTCTCTATGCCAACCCTGCGCACTTTTCTCGCCACTGCCCTGCTGGGCCTGACCCTTTGTGTCGGCAGCGTATACGCCGCCGACCCGCCCAGCGCCGACGCTATCCAGCAAACCCTGGACAAGCTGCCCGACCGCAAGCTGCCCGACGCCGACATGAAGGCGCTGCAGGCGATCCTGCAGCAGACGCTGACTCACCTGGGCAACAAGCAGGATTACGAGCAGCGCCTGGTCGATCTCAAGCGCCAGTTGCAAGACGCCCCGCGCCAGACCAGCGAAAACCAGCGCGAACTGACCCGGCTCAAGGCCACCAAAGTCGTCCCGGTGGCCCAGCGCTACGCCACCTTGCCGGTGCCGCAACTGGAACAACTGCTGGTGCAGCGCACCACCCAGCAAGGCGACCTGCAAAAAGACCTGGCCGACGCCAACAGCCTGACCATCGCCGCCCAGACCCGCCCCGAGCGCGCGCAGACCGAAATCAGCAGCAGCCAGACGCGCATCCAGCAGATCAACGCGACCCTCAAGGCCGGCAAGGACAATGGCAAAACCCTCAGCGCCGACCAACGCAACCAGTTGAACGCCGAACTGGCGTCGCTCAATGCCCTGATCCCACTGCGCCGCCAGGAACTGGCCGGCAACAGCCAACTGCAAGACCTGGGCAACAGCCAGCATGACCTGGTGGTGGAAAAAACCGCGCGCCTGGAACAAGAGATCCAGGACCTGCAAACCCTGATCAACCAGAAACGCCTGGCCCAGTCCCAACAGACGGTGACCCAACAGTCCATCGAAGCGCAGAAAGCCGGCAGCAGCAGCCTGTTGGCCACGGAAAGCGCGGCCAACCTGAAGCTGTCCGACTACCTGCTCAAAAGCACCGACCGCCTCAACGACCTGACCCAGAAGAACCTGCAGACCAAGCAGCAACTGGACACCGTGACCCAGAGCGACTCGGCGCTGGACGAACAGATCAACGTGCTCAAGGGCAGCCTGCTGCTGTCGAAGATTCTGTACAAACAGAAACAGGCCTTGCCGCGCCTCACGGTCGACCGCAACCTCGCCGACGACATCGCCAACATTCGCCTGTACCAGTTCGAGGTCAACCAGCAGCGCGAACTGATCAGCTCGCCCAGCACCTATGTGGATAACCTGCTGGCCAACCAGCCGCCGGATGAGGTCACCCCGCAATTGCGGCGCACTCTGCTGGAACTGGCGATCACCCGCAGCGACCTGCTCGAGCGCCTGAGCCGCGAGCTGAGCGCGCTGCTCAATGAATCGATCACCCTGCAACTGAACCAGAAACAACTGCTGAGCACCGCCACCACCCTGCGTGCGACCCTCGATGAGCAGATGTTCTGGATTCCCAGCAACAAGCCGCTGGACACCGAGTGGCTGGAAACCGTCCCGGACCACCTGAGCAAGCAAGTCACCTCCCTGCCCTGGGCCTCCAGCGTCAGCGAACTGTACGACGGCCTGACCCAGCGCCCGCTGCTGTTCCTGCCGTTGCTGCTGTTGATCGGCGCACTGTTGTGGCGGCGCAATGCCTTGTACGCGCGGCTGAAAAAGGTGCACATGGACATCGGCCACTTCAAGCGTGACAGCCAATGGCACACGCCTCAGGCGATCCTGGTGAATATCCTGCTGGCCATGCCCGTGGCCTTGGGCCTGGCGTTATGCGGTTATGCGTTGCAGATCGACGCCCGCGGGCAAAACGCCAACCTGGGTGCCGCGCTGTTGCAGATCGCCCAGGCGTGGTTGGTGTTCTACACCGCCTACCGAATCCTCGCGCCAGGCGGCGTCGCCGAATTGCACTTCCGCTGGGAACGACCGCAGGTCGCATTCCTGCAAGGTTGGGTACGCAAGCTCGGGCTGGTGGTGCTGGCGCTGGTGGCCGTGGTGGCCATTGCCGAGCACCAGCCGGCAGCCCTGGCCGACGACGTGCTGGGCATCGGCGTGGTGCTGACCTGCTATGCGCTGATGGCCTGGCTGCTGGGTCGCCTGCTGTTGCACAGCACGACCCACGAGAAAGCCTCACTGTTCCGCAAAACCGCGGGTCTGTTGTTTACCGCGCTGCCCATCGCACTGTTTATCGCCGTGTGCTTCGGCTATTACTACACCGCGCTGAAGCTCAGCGACCGGTTGATCAACACCCTGTACCTGTTGATGTTCTGGCTGGTGATCGAAGCCACGTTCGCCCGCGGCCTGGGCGTCGCCGCCCGGCGCCTGGCCTATTCGCGGGCATTGGCAAAACGCCAGGCCGCCAAGGAAGCCGGCGAAGGCGAAGCGGTGATCGAAGAGCCGACCCTGGACATCGAACAGGTCAACGAACAATCCATGCGCCTGATCCGCCTGGCCCTGCTCGGCGGCTTCATCGCGGCGCTGTACTGGGTGTGGTCGGACCTGATCTCGGTGTTCTCCTACCTCGACAACGTCACCCTCTACGAATACACCAGCGGCACCGGGGCCAATATCAGCATGGTGCCGATCAGCATCGGCGACATGCTCGGCGCGCTGATCATCATCGGCATCACCTTCGCCCTGGCGCGCAACCTGCCCGGCTTGCTGGAAGTGCTGGTGCTGTCCAAGCTGGACCTGGCCCAGGGCAGCGCCTACGCCACCACCACGTTGCTATCCTACGTGATTGCCGGCGTGGGGTTTGTGGCGACCCTATCGACCCTCGGCGTGAGCTGGGACAAGTTGCAATGGCTGGTGGCGGCGCTGTCGGTGGGCCTGGGCTTCGGTATGCAGGAGATCTTCGCCAACTTTATCTCCGGCATCATGATCCTGTTCGAGCGCCCGGTGCGGATCGGCGACACCATCACCATCGGCAACCTGTCGGGCACGGTGAGCAAGATCCGCATCCGCGCCACCACCATCACCGACTTCGACCGCAAGGACATCATTGTCCCGAACAAGACGTTCATCACCGGGCAACTGATCAACTGGTCGCTGACCGACACCATCACCCGGGTCACCCTCAAGCTCGGCGTGGACTACGGCTCCGACCTCGACCTGGTGAAAGCCCTGTTGCTCCAGGCCGCGCGCGAAAACCCGCGGGTGCTGAAAGAACCCGAACCCCACGTGTACTTCCTCAACTTCGGCGAAAGCACCCTCGACCACGAACTGCGCATGCACGTGCGCGACCTCGGTGACCGCAACCCGGTGATCGACGAGGTGAACCGTTTTATCAACCGCGAGTTCAAGAACAACCACATCAACATCTCGTTCCGGCAGATGGAGGTTTACCTGAAGAACCTGCACGGCCAGGAGTACAAGCTGGTGCCGGTAGAAGACGAAAAACGCACCATCGCCAACCCGGCCGAGACGCACGACGCACCGGAACCGCCGCCGGGCAAAGTGGTGGACGCCCCCGAGCCGCCACCCTCCAAGCTCGACTAAAACGCCTATCCCCAGCAGAATGCTCGGACATTCTGCTGGAGATGGCCGGTGAAAGCCCTCGACGAACTGACCTTCGACAATCGCTTCGCACGCCTGGGCGACGCGTTCTCAACCCACGTCCTGCCCGAGCCACTCGACGAACCGCGCCTGGTCGTGGCGAGCGACGCCGCCATGGCCCTGCTCGACCTCGACCCAGCCGTGGCCGAAACGCCAGTGTTCGCCGAACTGTTCGGCGGCCACAAGCTGTGGGCCGAAGCCGAACCGCGGGCGATGGTGTATTCCGGGCATCAGTTCGGCTCCTACAACCCGCAGTTGGGCGATGGCCGTGGCTTGCTGCTCGGCGAGGTGTATAACCGCGCCGGCGAACACTGGGACTTGCACCTCAAGGGCGCCGGGCAGACGCCGTACTCGCGGATGGGCGATGGCCGCGCCGTGCTGCGCTCTTCGATTCGGGAGTTTCTGGCATCAGAAGCCCTGCATGCATTGAACATCCCTAGCAGCCGGGCGCTGTGTGTGATCGGCTCGAGCACGCCGGTTTGGCGCGAGAAGCAGGAACGCGGGGCGATGGTGTTGCGCCTGGCCCGTAGCCATGTGCGCTTCGGTCATTTCGAATACTTCTACTACACCCAGAAGACCGAGCAGCAGGCGGCACTGGCCGAGCACGTGTTGAAGCTGCACTTCCCCGAGTGCCGGGAACAGCCCGAACCGTACCTGGCGATGTTCCGCGAAGTCGTCGAACGCAACGCCGCACTGATCGCCAAATGGCAGGCCTATGGCTTCTGCCATGGGGTGATGAACACCGACAACATGTCGATCCTCGGCATCACCTTCGATTTCGGGCCGTTTGCGTTTCTCGACGATTTTGACGCGCACTTCGTCTGCAACCACTCCGATCATGAAGGGCGCTACTCCTTCAGCAATCAGGTGCCGATCGGGCAGTGGAACCTCAGCGCGCTGGCGCAGGCGCTCACACCGTTTATCAGCGTCGACGCCTTGAAGGAAACCCTCGGCCTGTACCTGCCGCTGTACCAGGCGCACTACCTGGACCTGATGCGCCGCCGGCTGGGGCTGACCAGCGCCGAAGACGATGACCAGAAACTGCTGGAGCGCCTGCTGCAATTGATGCAGAACAGCGGCGTGGACTACACGCTGTTCTTCCGCCGCCTGGGCGATGAACCGGCCGCGCTCGCAGTGGCGCGGTTGCGCGACGAGTTTGTCGACAGGAACGGCTTCGATGCCTGGGCGGATGCGTACAAGGCCCGCGTGGCGCGTGATGGCGAGTACAGCGAAGAACAGCGCCGAGCACGGATGCATGCGGTCAACCCGCTGTACATCCTGCGCAACTACCTCGCACAGAACGCTATCACCGCCGCCGAGTCTGGGGATTACAGCGAAGTGCGGCGGCTGCATGAGGTGTTGCGCAAACCGTTCGAGGAGCAGGCCGGGATGGAGCAGTACGCGCAGCGGCCGCCGGATTGGGGCAAGCATTTGGAGATCAGTTGTTCTTCGTAGAGTCGGCTAGATGAACGTCTCCACGGAAACCCCAAAGCGTTCGGCCAACCATTTAATCTGTCGCAGATTGAGCTTACGCTTACCGCTCAGAATCTCGGAAACGACTGACTGTTTGCCTAAGCCTGGCAGATCACTTTGATTCAAGCCGTGTTCGCGCATCATCGCGCGCAACACGTCAACACCACTGACGATGGGCATCGGACGATGCTCGTGATCGTAGGCTTCGATCCAGTCACTGAGAATATCCACCAAACTCATAAGCGGATTTGATTCGTCCTCCCCGACCAAATCCAGCAACTCGTCGAGGGCAGCAACCAGTGCATCGTAATCCGCCTCGTTTTTTGGCTTGCGCAGTAATGGTGAAACAAATTGCCAATGTTCAGCGGCGAGCTGAATGAGTGCGCTCATCTGATTGTCTCCTTCCACTTGTCTTGTTCGTATTCGCGGTGATCGAGCAGATGCTTGATGTAAATTCGTTGTGCTGGGTACCGCACGAAAGCAATTAACCTCAGTTTATTGCCACCGATGTCGAACACATGGAACTGCCCGACTTTATCCGTCGCAGGAAAAATGCCTTTCATTGACGCGAAATCTCCTGGGCTATTGCGCTTTATCCGTCGGTACCACTCATCCAAAGCACTCGCTGAGCGCGGCCACTTTTCCTTTGCTTCCCAGATCCTTTTCTCACTAATCACTCGCATGCAACATCCTTATCGCATCTTGCTATGAAGGTTAAACCCGAACTCAAACTATCGCAATTTGCTATAACCGCAAACAGACAGATGGCGGGAAACAGAACGCGCTCCAACAGCCTAGATAAGCGGCTTCACATCGACATGGCAGAAACTGTGAACGGATGAGTCACCGCTCCCACGCCTTGATAAACCCCAGACCTGACTCCAAATAGGATCTATTGGCCAGTCTCAAAGGAGCGCCACCATGTCCAACCCTCTCGTCATTCCCTGCCCGCACTGCAACGGCCTCAATCGCATCCCCGGCGAACGCCTGGGCGATGCGCCGAAGTGCGGGCGCTGCAAGCAGCCGGTGCTGCTGAACAAACCTTTTGAACTGAAACAGGGCGACTACGCCAGCCAGATCAAGGGCGACCTGCCGTTGCTGGTGGATGTGTGGGCCGATTGGTGTGGGCCGTGCAAGTCGTTCGCACCCATCTTCGAGCAGGCCGCTGCGCAGTTGGAAGGCAAGTGCCGGTTGGCCAAGCTGGACAGCGAGGCCAATCAGCAGTTGTCGGCGCAGTTGGGGATTCGCTCGATTCCCAGCTTGATTCTGTTCAAGAACGGCCGCGAAGTGGCGCGTCAGAGTGGGGCGTTTCCGTTACCGCAGTTGATGAGCTGGTTGCGTAGCCAAGGGGTGTAACTCGACCTTGAGCACAACGCAGGCCAGTGTGGTGCTTTGGGTCAGGCGTTTTCCAGCAGGTTATGCAACTCCACAAACTGCTGCGTCAGCTTGTGCCGTGGGTCCAGGTGGATCAGCGGTTTGTTCTGCTGGTGCGACTCACGCATGCGTACCGAACTCGCCAGGTACACCGGCAGCACCGGCAAGCCTTCGGCAATCAACTCATCGAGCATCTGCTGCGGCAAGCTCGCTCGCGCCTGGAACTGGTTGACCACGATGCCTTCGACTTCCAGGCCTTCGTTGTGGTCTTCCTTCAATTCTTCGATTTCCGCCAGCAGGCCATACAACGCCTGGCGCGAGAAACTGTCGCAATCGAAGGGGATCAACACACGATCAGCAGCAATCAGCGCCGAAACCGCATAAAAATTCAACGCTGGCGGGGTATCCAGGTATATCCGGTCGTAGTCTTCGCTCAGTTCATCCAGCAGCTTTCGCAGCTTGTTGATTTTGTGCTTGGCTTCGAGCTTGGGCTGCAAGTCCGCCAGCTCAGCGGTGGCGGTGATCACGTGAAGGTTGTCGAAGGGCGTTTCGTAGATATCCACCCGGTTTTTCTTGGCGAACGGCCCCGAAGACAGGGTTTGCTTGAAGAACTCGGCAATACCCATCGGTATATCGTCGCCGGTCAGCCCGGTGAGGTACTGAGTAGAGTTGGCTTGTGCATCGAGGTCCACCAACAGGGTTCGGTAACCTTCACTGGCGCTGACCGCCGCCAGGTTGCAGGCGATGCTGGACTTGCCAACCCCGCCTTTTTGATTGAACACCACGCGCCGCATGGAAAAACCTCCGTGTACCAATGAATGCCCGAGTGTAGAGGGCAAAAGCGCCGGTTAGCTACCTCGTTCATCCATGCACTGCTGCATTAATGGTCCGGGCTAGCATCTAACGTACAAATGAAAAGGAACAGTCCGACAATCCAGCTCGGTTCTCAGTAAAGGACAATCTGTAAATCTTCCCCAGCAAATTGTAATCGGCCGTGAACAAATATTTACCAAAGTTTGCTAGAACCCCACAGCACCGGGATAATGCGCGCCATTCGGCTGCTGCTCCCTGTCCCGGTATTCGGGGCCAGTGGCCGCGCATGGAAGCCCGCAGGGGCGGGATATCTTCTCAGTGATCAATTTCAATATCAGCCAATGGCGCGCCTGGGCTCCGGGCCTCGAAAGTGCGGACGACTGGCGCGCCTGGTGCCAGGCGCCAGTGTTGCTACCCGCCAGCGAAGCCTCCCCCGACGTCTCGTTTTTACCGGCCATGCAGCGCCGCCGCCTGAGCCGTCTGGCGCGCATGGCTTTCAGCGTGGGCTGGCCGCTGGCCGAGGGCCTGCAAGACCTGCCGCTGGTGTTCGTTTCCCGCCACGGCGAAACCCCGCGCACCCTCGACATCCTCAGCGACCTGGCCAACGATCA
Organism: Pseudomonas veronii; assembly: GCF_001439695.1. GTDB lineage: Bacteria > Pseudomonadota > Gammaproteobacteria > Pseudomonadales > Pseudomonadaceae > Aquipseudomonas > Aquipseudomonas veronii. The sequence goes on along the minus strand of NZ_JYLL01000001.1, from coordinate 157,535 downwards.
GCCGCTGTCGCCGACTCAGTTCAGCCTGTCGGTGCATAACGCGGTGATTGGCCTGTGGTCGATCCTGCGCAATGAAACCAGCGAAATGACCGCCCTCGCCGCCGCCGGCGATGGCCTGGAACACGGCATGCTCGAAGCAGCGGCCCTGCTCAACGAAGGCGCCCCGGCGGTATTGCTGGTGATCAGCGAGGAACAGCCCCCCGAGGCCTACGCCAACTGGATCCACGACGTGCCCTTCCCCTACGCCCTCGGCCTGTTACTGACGCCGGGCGACGAGTGGCAACTGGAACTGCGCACCGGCACGGTCCAACACACTCACACCCAGTGGCCTCATGCCCTGAACCTGCTACGCACCCTGTTGACCGAACAGGGCGCCTGCCAACACGCCTGGAAGAACCGCGTATGGAACTGGCAACGCAAGCCCTGAACGACAAGCCACGGGACGCCTACTACTGGCGCCTGTTCGCCACCGCCGCCAGCTTCGCGCTGTTTGGCGTCGGCGGGCTGTGCCTGCGCTTACTGGTGTTTCCGTTGCTCAATTGCCTGCCGGGGACTGCCAAGCAGCACCAACGGCGCGCGCGGCATACCATCAGTCGCCTGTTCTGGTTGTTCATTCGGTGGATGCAGCGCCTGGGCATTCTCACGTTCAGCGTCGACGGTGCCGACAAACTCGGGCGCCCCGGCCAGATGATCGTCGCCAACCACCCGTCACTGATCGACGTGGTGTTCCTGATCGGCCTGATGCGCCAGACCAACTGCGTGGTCAAGCAGAGCCTGTTTCAAAACCCGTTCACCCGTGGGCCGGTGCGCGATGCCGGCTACATCAGCAATGACGGCAGCGCGGACATGCTCGACGCCGCCGCCGATGCGCTGCGCGAAGGTCAGACCCTGATCATCTTTCCAGAAGGCACCCGCACCACACCCGGTGCGGCGCCTGCCTTTCATCGCGGCGGCGCCGCGATTGCGTTGCGTGGTGCGACAATCATCACCCCCGTGGTAATCAAGGTCAGCCCGACCACCCTGACCAAGGCCGAACCCTGGTATCGCATTCCCAAACGCCGCTTTCACTTCAGTTTACGGGTGGGTGCCGATATAGAACCACAAGCGTTCGCCGCACTCGGCCCCGCGCCCCAGGCCTCACGCAAGCTCAACGATTACCTGCATCACTATTTTATTAAGGAGCTCGCCGAAGATGAGCAACTCAAACAGCCTTGAGCACGACATAAAGACGCTGATCATCGAGGCCCTGGGCCTGGAAGACATCAGCGTCGACGACATCAACAGCGACCAAACCCTGTTCGGCGAAGGCCTGGGCCTGGACTCAGTCGACGCCCTGGAACTGGGCCTGGCGATCCAGAAAAAGTACGGCTTCAAGATCGATGCCGACGCCAAGGACACCCGCAATCACTTCACCAACGTGGCCAGCCTTGCGGCGTTCGTCACGGCCAAACAGGCAGCTTGAGACCGTACCATGCAAACTCGTGACGATATTTTCAACACCCTGCGCGCTGCCTTGGTGGAACTGTTTGAACTGGAACCTGAACGCATCACCCTCGAAGCCAACCTGTACCAGGACCTGGAAATCGACAGCATCGACGCCGTGGACCTGATCGACCACATCAAACGCCAGACCGGCAAAAAAATCGCCGCCGAAGAGTTCAAGGCTGTGCGTACCGTGAACGACGTGGTTGAGGCGGTGTACCGTCTGGTCCAACCGGCCGCATGAGCCGGCTGATCGGCCTTGGCCTGTTGCTGGCGGGGTTGCTGTACCCTTTCGCGGTGTATTACGGCACCGAGCACTTTGCACCGTGGCAATTCGGCCTGCTGCTCGGCAGCCTGTGGTTGCTGCGTGCGCTCACGGGTGCGCGGCGCCCCGGCAGCCGCTGGATGGCGGTGGCGATCATCCTGTTCTGCTTGGCCCTGGCCTGGTTCGACAACCCGCACCTGCTGCGCTGGTACCCGAGCCTGGTCAGCGCGTTCATGTTGGCGCTGTTCGGCCTGAGCCTGAAATACGGCCCGCCGATGGTCGAGCGCCTGGCACGCATGACCGACCCGCAACTGCCGCCGAAAGCCATTGTGTATACGCGCCAGGTCACCGTGGTGTGGAGCGTGTTTTTTCTGTGTAATGGCCTGCTGGCCGCCGCCCTCACCCTGTGGGCGCCGCTGAGCTGGTGGACGTTGTACAACGGCCTGATCGCCTACGGGCTGATGGGGCTGTTGTTTGCCGTGGAATGGCTGGTACGACAAAGGGTTCGAGGCCGCGTATGAATGGGTTGAAACTTGAGCACCTGCTGCTTGAGCCGTTGGAACAGCGCTTGGTCACCACCGAGCCTGCGATGAATCACGCCCAGCTGTGGGAGCAATCCCTGCGCCTGGCGGCAGGCCTGCACGCGCGCGGTATCCAGCGCGTGGCGGTGCATCTGGAAGACGCCGGCCTGCTGGCGATCGCCCTGCTGGGAGCCTGGCGCGCCGGGGTCGGCGTGTTGCTGCCCGCCGACCTGCAACCGCAGACTCGCCAACGCTGGGCCGACGCCGTCGACACCTGGCTGACCGACGCCGCGGACCTGGACGCGTTGTATCAGGCGCCGTTGAGCCCGGCCGCCCTCGACCTGGATGCGTGCCAATTGAGCCTGTGTACCTCCGGCTCCAGCGGCGAACCCAAGCGCATCGACAAGACCCTGCGCCAGCTGGCCAACGAGGTGCAGGCCCTGGAAACGCTGTGGGGCGCGGACCTCAACGACGCCTGCATCATCGGCAGCGTCGCCACCCAACACATCTACGGCCTGTTGTTCCGCGTGCTGTGGCCGTTGTGCGCCGGCCGCAGCTTCGTGCGCCGCCAGTTGGCCTTCCCGGAGGATTTGCAGCGCGCCAGCCGCGAGCACCCACGGTTCGCCTGGGTCGCCAGCCCGGCGCTGCTCAAGCGGATGGGCGACAACCTCGACTGGCCGGCCCTGAGCCGAGTGTCGCGGGTGTTCTCCTCCGGCGGCGCCCTGCCCATCGACGCGGCCGCCAGCCTGTACGAACGCTTGCAACAATGGCCGACGGAAATCCTCGGCAGCTCGGAAACCGGCGGCATTGCCTGGCGCCAAGGCGCGCAGCCGTGGCAGCCGTTCGCCGGGGTAGAACTGAGCCAGGACGCCGACGGTGCCCTGCGTATTGCCTCGCCGTACCTGCCCGCCGGGCATATCGAACAGACCGCCGACGCCGCCCGCCTGCATGCCGACGGCCGCTTCGAGCTGCTCGGGCGCCTGGATCGCATCGTCAAACTGGAAGAAAAACGTATCTCCCTGCCCATGCTCGAACAGGCCCTGATGGCGCACCCCTGGGTCGCCGAAACGCGCCTGGGCGTGGTCCAGGAAAACCGCGCCAGCCTCGGCGCCCTCGTGGTGCTGAGCGCCGACGGCCTGCATGCCCTGCGCAACCAGGGCCGGCGTACCGTCACGCAAACCCTGCGCCAACACTTGAGCCAGCACTGCGAAGCCCTGGCCTTGCCGCGTCGCTGGCGCTTACTGCGACAGTTGCCGCTGAACAGCCAAGGCAAGCTGCCCCAGGCCGAGATCGAAGCGCTGCTGCTGGCGCCCCGGCCGAAAGCCCCGGAGGTGCTGGAGCAAGTCGAAGCCGATGGCGAATGGACCTTGCAACTGAGCATCCCGCCGGACCTGGCCTACTTCAGCGGCCACTTCCCGGTGACGCCGGTGCTGCCGGGCGTGGTGCAGGTCGAGTGGGCGTTCAACCTCGGCCAGCAACTGCTCGACCTGCCGGCGACCTTTGCCGGCATGGAAGTGCTCAAGTTCCAGCAACTGGTGCGCCCCGGCGACCACGTCGAACTGCACCTGCGCTTCGACCCGCAACGCGGCAAGCTGTATTTCGCCTACCGCAACGGCGTCGCGGCCTGCTCCAGTGGCCGGATTCAACTGGAGCCTGCGCATGCATAACCCCTGCGCCCTGATCCCGGTCTACAACCATGAAACCGCCGTGCCGGCCGTGGTCCACAGCCTGCTCGACAGCGGCCTGCCATGCCTGTTGGTGGACGATGGCAGCAGCCCGGCGTGCGCGGCGGTGCTGGCGCAATTGGCGACCCTCGACAACGTCAGCCTGCTCACCCTGCCGAACAACCAAGGCAAGGGCAGCGCGGTGATGGCCGGCTTTCGCGAAGCGGCGCGCCTGGGCTTCACCCATGCCCTGCAAGTGGACGCCGACGGCCAACATGACCTGCGCGAAGTCGAGAGCTTCATCGACACCTCGCGCCGACACCCCACGGCGGTGATCTGCGGCTACCCCGAATACGACGACAGCGTGCCCAAGGGCCGCCTGTACGCACGCTACCTGACCCACGTGTGGGTGTGGATCAACACCCTGTCGCTGCAGATTCGCGATTCGATGTGCGGCTTTCGCGTGTACCCGCTGGTGCCGACCCTGGCCCTGATGGACTCGGCCTACATCGGCACCCACATGGATTTCGACTCGGACATCCTGGTGCGCCTGGCCTGGCGCAACCAGCCGATGCGCTGGCTGCCGACAAAGGTGCATTACCCCGCCGACGGCCTGTCGCACTTCCGCCTGTTCCGCGACAACGTGCGTATCTCGGCCATGCACACCCGGCTGTTCTTCGGCATGTTGGTGCGCGCACCGATGATTCTGTGGCGACGGTGGCAGGCATGAGCGACAGCAGCAAACACTGGGCCGACCGCGAAGAGCGTGGCAGTTTCTGGTTGATGAAACTCACCGCAGTCGCCGCCAGGCTGCTCGGGCGCCGGCTGTTGAGCCCGCTGCTGTACGGCATCGTGCTGTACTTCTTCCTGTTCGGCCGCACCGCGCGCCAGAGCACCTGGCAATACCAGCAGCGTCTGGCGCAATGGAGCGGCCGCGATGAACTGCGCCCGACCCGGCGCAAAGTCTTCGGCCAGTTCATGGCATTTGCCGATGCGCTGCTGGACAAGCTCGACGTGTGGAACGGCAAGCTGCGCATCGAGCAGATCGAAATCCACGACCCGGCGCAATTGCGCGGCCAACTGCGCGGCGAACGCGGGCAGATGCTGGTGGGCGCGCACCTGGGCAACCTCGAAGTGTGCCGCGCGCTCGCGGAGATCGGCGAAAAAGTCACCATGAACGTGCTGGTCCACACCAAGCACGCCGAACGCTTCAACCGCCTGCTGGGCGAAGCCGGCGCGACCCATTTGCGCCTGATCCAGGTCAGCGAGCTGGACCCGGCGACCATGCTGCTGCTCAGCCAGCGCCTGGACGACGGCGAATGGCTGGCGATTGCCGGCGACCGCGTGCCACTGCACGGCGGGCGCACGGTGCGCGTGGACTTCCTCGGCCATGACGCTGCCTTCCCCCAGGGCCCGTGGCTGCTGGCCGGCCTGCTGAAATGCCCGGTCAACCTGCTGATGTGCCTCAAGCACCAGGGCCGCTATCGCCTGAGCATCGAACCGTTTGCCCAACTGATCGAATGGAAACGCAGCACCCGCGAGCAGGTCATCGCCCTGTGGACCGCACGCTACGCCGCACGCCTGGGCCAGTTCTGCCTGGAAGCGCCCCAACAATGGTTCAACTTTTACCCTTTCTGGAAGACCGATGACGACGCATCTTGAGCCGGTAACGTTTGGCGAACGCGCTTTGCGCATTGAAGACGTATTGGCCCTGGCCAATCGTCAGGCGCCCACGCACTTGCAGGATGATGCCGCGTATCGCCAGCGCATCGCCAAGGGCGCGCAGTTCCTCGACTCGCTGCTGGACAAGGAAGGCGTGATCTACGGCGTGACCACCGGCTATGGCGACTCGTGCGTGGTGGCGGTGCCGTTGCAGCACGTCGAAGCCCTGCCGCGGCACCTGTACACCTTCCACGGTTGCGGCCTGGGCAAGTTGCTCGACGCGCAAGCCACCCGCGCCGTGCTCGCGGCGCGTTTGCAGTCGCTGTGCCACGGCGTGTCCGGGGTGCGCGTGGAACTGCTCGAACGCCTGCACGCGTTCCTCGAACACGACGTGCTGCCGCTGATCCCGGAAGAAGGCTCGGTGGGCGCCAGCGGCGACCTGACGCCGCTGTCCTACGTGGCCGCGACGCTCTCCGGCGAACGCGACGTGCTGTTCCGTGGCGAACGCCGCCAGGCCATCGACGTCCACCGCGAACTGGGCTGGGCGCCGCTGGTCCTGCGGCCCAAGGAAGCCCTCGCACTGATGAACGGCACCGCCGTGATGACCGGCCTCGCCTGCCTGGCCTTCGCCCGCGCCGATTACCTGCTGCAATTGGCCACGCGCATCACCGCGCTGAACGTGGTGGCGCTGCAAGGCAACCCGGAACACTTCGACGAGCGCCTGTTCGCCGCCAAGCCGCACCCGGGGCAGATGCAAGTCGCCGCGTGGTTGCGCCAAGACCTGGCCATCGATGCGCCGACTGCGCCGCTGCACCGTTTGCAGGACCGCTACTCGCTGCGTTGCGCGCCCCATGTTCTCGGCGTGCTGGCCGACAGCCTGAACTGGCTGCGCTCGTTCATCGAGATCGAACTCAACAGCGCCAACGACAACCCGATCATCGACGCCGAAGAAGAGCGCGTGCTGCACGGCGGGCACTTCTACGGCGGGCACATCGCCTTCGCCATGGACAGCCTCAAGACCCTGGTGGCCAACGTCGCCGACCTGCTCGACCGCCAGCTCGCCCTGCTGGTGGACGTGCGTTACAACCACGGCCTGCCGAGCAACCTGTCCGGCGCCCCGGCCGACCGCGCGATGATCAACCACGGCTTCAAGGCAGTGCAGATCGGCACCAGCGCCTGGACCGCCGAAGCGCTGAAGAACACCATGCCGGCCAGCGTGTTTTCACGCTCCACCGAGTGCCACAACCAGGACAAAGTGAGCATGGGCACCATCGCCGCCCGCGATGCGATCCGTGTGCTGGAGCTGACCGAACAGGTCGCCGCCGCCACCCTGCTCGCCGCCAACCAGGGCGTGTGGCTGCGCGCCCAGGCCGCCGAGGCGCGCCCATTGCCGCCGGCGTTGGCAGCGATGCACAGCGAGCTGGCCAAGGACTTCCCGCCGGTGATCGAAGACCGCGCCCTCGAAGGCGAGCTGCGCCTGTGCCTCAAACGCATCGCCGAGCAACACTGGAGGCTGCATGCGTAGCCCGGGCGTGTTGCATTGCGACACTGAAATCCTCGTGCCGTTTTTCGACATCGACACCATGAACGTGGTCTGGCACGGGCACTACGTGAAGTACCTGGAAATCGCCCGCTGCGCCCTGCTCGACAAGATCGGCCATAACTACGCAGCGATGCTCGAGTCGGGCTACGCCTGGCCGGTGATCGACATGCAACTGCGCTATGTGCGCGGCGCCACCTTCGGCCAGACGCTCAACGTGCGCGCCAGCCTGGTGGAGTGGGAGAACCGCTTGAAGGTCAATTACCTGATCACCGACCGTACCAGCGGCGAGCGCCTGACCCGTGCCAGCACGGTACAAGTAGCGGTACAAATCGCCAGCCGCGAGATGCAACTGGCGTCCCCTACCGTCTTCATCGACGCGATCGAAAAGGCCCTGAAATGCTGACCCCTGTAGGAGCGAGCTTGCTCGCGAAGATCGTCAACGATAACGCTGGCCACCTGACACCCCGCGGTGCCCTCAGGTTTTTCGCGAGCAAGCTCGCTCCTACAGTGTTCGCGTTGTTTGGTTTTTCGGCGGCGGCCCATGGGTTCGACTTACAGCAACTGAGTGATCAGTTGGCCAAACCCAGCGTGATCCACGGCAGCTTCATCCAGGAAAAACACCTGCGCGCCCTGCCGCAGCCCTTGGTCAGCAAAGGCACCTTCGTCCTGGCCAAAGACCACGGCCTGCTGTGGCTGCTCAAAACCCCGCTGCAACAGGATTACCGCATCAGTACCCAAGGCATTGCGCGGCGTGACGCCAACGGCTGGCAGACGCTGCCGAACAAGAGCGCCGGGGCCGAGCAGAACCGCCTGTTCCTCGCCGTGCTGCAGGGCGACAGCAGCGGCTTGCAGCGTGACTTCGACCTGCAACTGCAGGGCGAAGCCGAGCAGTGGCAGTTGACGCTGACCCCGCGCTCGCTGCTGCTCAAGCAAGTGTTCAAGCAGATCAATATCGACGGCGGCACGCTGGTCCACAGCATCGAACTGCTGGAAACCCAGGGCGACAGCACCGTGCTGCGCATGCAGGACAGCAGCGCCGACCTTCCCCTGAGCGATGCGGAGCAACACGACTTTGCCCAGTGAGCGTTTATTGCCGCGCCTGTTCCTGACCCTGCTGGTGGCCGTGCTGGCCCTGGCCGGCTGGCAATGGCGCCATGGCGCGCCGTTGTCGGCCAACCTGATGGAACTGGTGCCGGGCAACACGCCGGACGCCCTCGAACTGCAAGCCGAACAGCGCATGCAGGAACCGTTGAACCGCGAAATCCTGGTCCTCGTGGGGCACGCCGACCGCCAGCAAGCGGTCAACGTGGCCGAGCAACTGGGCGCGCGCTGGCAAGCCAGCGGCCTGTTTGAAAAGGTCCAATGGAACCTGCAAGCCGACCTGCCGGCACTGCGCGCGCAATTGTTGCGCGGGCGTTTGTCGATGCTCGCGGCCAAGGACCGCGAGCAACTGATCGACCACCCCGACGCCTTCATCCAGCAGCGCGTGCAAGCGCTGTTCGACCCGTTCACCGGGTTCAGCCTGGTGCCGAGCCAGGACGACTGGCTGGGCCTGACCGGACGCATTCAGAACAGCCAGCCGCAGAGCGGCGCGGTGCAATTGGATATCGGCAGCGGCGCATTGATTGCCGATGCCGACGGCAAGAGCTGGGTGCTGTTGCGTGCGCGCACCACCGGCAATGCCTTCGATATGAAACTGCCGCTGCAGGTCGCGGACCTGCTCCAGGCCAGTCGCGCCCAGGCCACCGAGCACGGTGCGCAACTGCTCGCGGCCAGCGGTTTGCTCTACGCTGCCAGCGGGCAACAGCAAGCCAGCCGCGAAATCACCTGGGTCGGCGGCGGCGCCACCCTCGGCATTCTGCTGCTGTTGCTCCTGGCGTTCCGCCGCTGGCGCGTGCTGCTGGCCTTCGTGCCGGTGCTGGTGGGCATGCTGTTCGGCGCGGTGGCCTGTGTGGCGCTGTTCGGGCATATGCATGTGATGACGCTGGTGCTCGGTTCCAGCCTGATCGGCGTGGCGGTGGACTACCCGCTGCACTATTTGTCGAAAAGCTGGAGCCTGCAGCCGTGGCGCAGTTGGCCGGCGTTGCGCCTGACCCTGCCGGGCCTGAGCCTGAGCCTGGCGACCAGTTGCATCGGTTACCTGGCGCTGGCCTGGACGCCGTTCCCGGCGCTGACCCAGATCGCCGTATTCTCCGCTGCCGGCCTGGTCGGTGCGTACCTGTCGGCCGTGTGCCTGTTGCCGGCGCTGCTCAAGGGTGTCGACCTGCGCCCGGCGCAATGGCCGTTGCACATCGCCGAGCGCCTGTGGCTGATGCGTTCCGGGTTGATCAAGCGCGTGCCGAGCGCGGTGCTGCTGGTGTGGGTGCTGCTGTTTTGCGCCGGCGGCTTGTGGCAGTTGAACAGTAAAAACGATCTGCGCCAGTGGATCGGCGCCCCGCCGCAATTACTGCAGGAAGCCCAGGCCGTGGCGCGGATCACCGGGTTCCAACCCACCAGCCAGTTCTTCCTGGTGCGCGCCGACAATCAGCAGCAGTTGCTGGAACGCCAGGCCGCCCTGGGCCAGCGCCTGGAACAGCTGGTGAATATGGACAAGCTCCAGGGTTATCTGGCGCTGAACCAACTGGTCAACCTGCCCGCCGAGCAACAACAGCTGCGCGAGGCGCTGAATGCACTTCCCGCGCACTGGCAACCGCTGCTCGACCTCGGCGTGCCCGTCGGCGCGCTGCAAGCCGAAGTCGCTCAACTGCAAGCGCTGCCCACCCAAGACATCGACGCTGCACTGCTCGGGCCGCTGGCCGAACCCTGGCGCACGCTGTGGCTGGGCCCGGTCGACGGCGGTGTGGCAGCCATGATCAGCCTGCAAGGCTTGAGCGACCCGGCGCTGCTGCAGGTGCAGGCCGCGGATTTGCCGGGGGTGCAACTGGTGGATCGCCTGGGGGAGTTGAACCGGGTGTTCGCCGCCACGCAGATCAGCGCGGCTGAATTGAAGTTGATGTCGTGCGGGCTGATCGTGCTGTTGCTGATCGTGCCCTTCGGCTTTGGCGGCGCGCTGCGCATCGTCGCCCTGCCGTTGCTGGCCGCGCTGTGCAGCCTGGCCAGCCTCGGTTGGCTGGGCCAGCCGCTGACGCTGTTCAGCCTGTTCGGCCTGCTGCTGGTCACCGCCATCAGCGTCGACTACGCGATCCTGATGCGTGAACAGATCGGCGGGCCTGCGGTCAGCCTATTAGGAACACTGCTGGCGGCACTGACGACCTGGTTGTCGTTCGGCCTGCTGGCGCTGTCGAGTACACCCGCGGTGAGTAATTTCGGCCTGTCGGTCAGCCTGGGCCTGGCCTTCAGCTTTATGCTGGCGCCCTGGGCCGGCCGACAGAAGCACGCCTCATGAATGTGATTATCGCCAAAGCGGCAAGGAGCCCTCGTGCCCATAGTTGAAATGGAACGTCGCCAGGTGGTGGTGATCGGTGCCGGCCCGTCCGGTGCCATCGCTGCAGCGCTGTTAAAGCGTAAAGGGCATGATGTATTGATTATCGAGCGCCAGCATTTCCCACGCTTTTCGATCGGTGAAAGCCTGCTGTCGCACTGCATCGACTTTATCGAAGAGGCCGGCATGCTCGACGCCGTGCAGGCGGCGGGTTTCCAGGTGAAAACCGGTGCCGCATTCGCTTGGGGCGAGCGCTACAGTGCGTTTGATTTCGGCGATACGTTCAGCCACGGCAAGCCGACCACCTTCCAGGTGCAGCGCGGCGAGTTCGACAAGTTGCTGGCCGATCAGGCGGCGCTGCAAGGCGTCGACATCCGTTACGGCGAAACCATCGTCGGCGTGGATTTCAGCGGTGAAACCCACTACCTGCATGTGCGCCGGGAGAACGGCAGCGAGTACCACATCAAAGCCAAGTTCGTGCTCGACGCCAGCGGCTACGGCCGCGTCCTGCCGCGCCTGCTGGACCTGGAAGCGCCGTCGGATTTCCCGTTGCGCCAGGCGGTGTTCAGCCATGTCGAGGACCGCATCGAACACCCAGGCTTCGACCGCACCAAGATCCTCGTGACGACCCACCCGACCCAGCGCGACATCTGGTTCTGGACCATCCCGTTCAGCAACGGCCGTTGCTCCGTGGGCGTAGTGGCGGCCAAGGAACATTTTGCCGGCCGCGACAACGACCTGGACGCGTGCCTGCGCGGGTTCATCGACGAAACCCCAAGCCTCAGCAGCGTGCTGCAGAACGCCGTGTGGGACACCCCCGCGCGTACCATCGGCGGCTACTCGGCCAACGTCAAAACCTTGCACGGCCCGGGCTTTGCGCTGCTGGGCAACGCGGCAGAATTCCTCGACCCGGTGTTCTCCTCCGGCGTGACCATCGCCATGCGTTCGGCGAGCATGGCCGCGGGCGTGCTGCATCGTCAGCTCAACGGCGAAACCGTGGACTGGCAGCGCGAGTTTGCCGAGCCGTTGAAGCGCGGCGTCGACACCTTCCGCTGCTACGTCGAAGGCTGGTACGCCGGGACGTTCCAGGATGTTATTTTTCACGCTGGCAGCTCGCCGGAGATTCGCCGGATGATCAGTTCGATCCTCGCCGGCTACGCCTGGGACGAGCGCAACCCGTTTGTCAGCGAGCCCAAGCGGCGGTTACGGATGTTGTCGGAAATTTGTGCAGGGGATGCCGTGTGAGCAGTCAGTACTTGAGTAAGAACTACGTCGAAGAAACCAAGTTCGGCTTCTGGTTCCTGCGCAGCCACACCTGGCAGCACCATGTGTTGCGCGTGGCGATCAACGACCTGCGCAGCCTGTTCAGCGAACCGCTGCCGGTGGCGCCGGTACTGCTGGACGCCGGCTGCGGCCAGGGCAAATCCTTCAAGCTGTTGCAGCAAGTGTTTGCGCCGTCCCGCCTGATCGGGCTGGATGCCGACCCGCACAGCCTTGAGCTGAGCAAGGCGGAAGCCGCGCACCAGGGGCTGGACGTCGAGCTGATCGGCAGCGACTGCGCCACCCTCGACGTCGCCGACGCCAGCGTCGATATCCTGTTCTGCCACCAGACCTTCCATCATCTGGTTGAGCAGCACCGTGCATTGAAAGAGTTCTACCGGGTCCTCAAGCCCGGCGGCTATCTGCTGTTTGCCGAGTCCACCGAAGCCTATATCGACACCTGGGTGATTCGCTGGTTGTTCCGCCACCCCATGCAGGTGCAGAAAAGCGCCGAAGAGTACCTGCAGATGCTGCACGAGCAGGGCTTTGAATTCGGCGCGCAGAACGTCTCCTACCCATACCTGTGGTGGAGCCGGGCCAGCGATTTCGGCCTGCTGGAACGCTGGGGCCTGTGCAAGGCACCGCCGGTGGGCCAGCGCGAAGAAACCCTGGTCAACTGCGTGGCGCGCAAACCCTTGGCGAGCGCGGCACCATGATGCGTGCGCTGCTGATCGGCTGCCTGTTGCTGCTGAGCGCCTGCGCCAGCCAACCGCCCTTGCCGGCAAAAAACCCGGCCCTGGCCCTGCCGATGCAACTGCACGTGCAGCGCCTGGCGGACGGCCAGAGCCAGGACTGGTTGCTGGTGATCCAGCGCGAAGGCAACGCGATCCGCTGGTCGATGATGGACCCGCTGGGCATCCCTCAGGCCCGACAGAAGCTGATCGACGGCCAGTGGCAGGCCGACGGGTTGCTGCCGCCCAATCCCCAGGCGCGCGAGCTGTTCGCCGCGTTGCTGTTTGCACTGACTTCGGCGGATGACCTCCGCGCGCTGTACCCGAACGCCCAAGCGATGGACCTGACACGCACCCTGCCGGGCCATTGGCAAATCGTCTATCAGTCATCCGAGGTGTTCAGCGTGAACATGCGCGGGCAACCGCTGAGCTATCGCATCACCCCGCTGGGAATGGCGCGATGACCGCGTATCTGAATGCCCTCGGCGTGATCTGCGCTCTCGGGCGCGGCCAGGCCGACGTCAGCCGCAGCCTGTTTGCCGGCGACTGCTCCGGCATGCGCGCCGAAAGCGACTGGGTGCCGGAGTGCGTGTTGCCGGTTGCCGGCGTACCGGGCGCACTGGCGACCATCCCGCCCGAGCTGGGCCAGCAAAGCAGCCGCAATAACCAGTTGCTGCTCGAAGCCGCGTTGCAGATCGACAGCGAGATCCGCCAGGCGATCCAACGCTACGGCGCGGCGCGGGTCGGCATTGTGCTCGGCACCAGCACCTCGGGCATCGACGAAGCCAGTCGCGGCATTGCCCGTTACCTGAGCGATCATCGGTTCCCCGACGACTACGACTACCAGCAACAGGAACTCAGCGCCCCGGCGAACTTCCTCGCCGACTGGCTGCAACTGAGCGGCCCGGCCTATGTGATTTCCACCGCCTGCACCTCCAGCGCCCGCGCGTTGATGAGTGCCCGGCGCCTGCTGGAGCTGGGCCTGTGCGATGCGGTGATCTGCGGCGGCGTCGACAGCCTGTGCAAGCTGACGCTTAACGGCTTTACCGCGCTGGAGGCGGTCTCGAGCGAGCGTTGCAACCCGTTTTCGGTGAACCGCAACGGCATCAACATCGGCGAAGCGGCGGTGTTGTTTTTGATGACTCGCGAGCCCGCCCCCATCGCGCTGCTAGGCAGTGGCGCGAGTTGCGATGCACACCATATTTCCGCGCCGGAGCCCACTGGCAAAGGCGCGTTGCTGGCGATGCGCAAGGCCCTGGCCAGCGCGCGCTTGAAGCCGGAGCAGATCGGCTACCTGAACCTGCACGGCACCGCCACCCAACACAACGACGCCATGGAAAGCCTGGCCGTCGCCAACCTGTTCCCCGACGGCGTGGCCTGTTCATCGACCAAACCGATGAGCGGCCACACCCTGGGCGCGGCCGGCGCGCTGGAAGCGGCGTTCTGCTGGCTGAGCCTGGCCCACGGCCGGCTGCCGCCCCACGTATGGGACGGCCAGGCCGACCCGGCGCTGCCCGCCTTGCAGTGGGCACGCCGAGGTGACACCTTGAAAAAACGCTGCCTGATGAGCAACTCGTTTGCCTTCGGCGGCAATAATGTCAGCCTGATTATCGCAGAGGCCCCATGATCGATTGGCCACTCGCCGCACTGCTGCCCCACGCGGGCGACATGATCCTGATCGACCAGGTGCTGTCGTTCGACGAAGAGCAGATTCACACCCGCCTCACCGTCAAGCCCGGTGGCTTGTTCAACCGCCCCGACGGCAGCCTGCCGGCCTGGGTCGGCATCGAGCTGATGGCGCAAAGCGTCGCCGCCTATGCCGGTTGCCGCGCGCGCCAGAACGGCCAGGCGGTGGAGCTGGGCTTCCTGTTGGGCACGCGTAAGTTCGAGTGCAACGTGGAGCACTTCCCGGCCGGTGCCGAGTTGACCATCCACGGCCTGCGCTCCCTGGAAGACGACAACGGCATGGGTGTGTTCGAATGCCACCTGACCGGCGACGGTATCCACGCCAGCGCCCGCTTGAACGTATTTCGACCGCCCCAGGCGGCCACCTATTTAGATGAATCGAAGGACGAAACGCCATGACTGAATCCGTACTGGTCACCGGCTCCAGCCGTGGCATCGGCCGCGCCATTGCCCTGCGCCTGGCGCAGGCCGGGCACGACATCGTGTTGCATTGCCGCAGCGGTCGAGCAGAAGCCGACGCGGTGCAGGTCGAGATCGAAGCTCTGGGCCGCAAGGCGCGGGTGCTGCAATTCGACGTTTCCGAGCGGGCCGAGTGCAAGGCAATCCTCGAAGCCGACGTGGAACAACACGGCGCGTATTACGGCGTGGTGCTCAACGCCGGCCTGACCCGCGACGGCGCGTTCCCGGCCTTGTCGGAAGACGACTGGGACGTGGTGATGCGTACCAACCTCGACGGTTTCTACAACGTGCTGCACCCGGTGATGATGCCGATGATCCGCCGTCGCGCCGCCGGGCGTATCGTGTGCATCACCTCGGTGTCCGGGCTGATCGGCAATCGCGGCCAGGTCAACTACAGCGCCTCCAAGGCCGGCCTGATCGGCGCGGCCAAGGCCCTGGCCATCGAGCTGGGCAAGCGCAAGATCACCGTCAACTGCGTCGCACCGGGCCTGATCGACACCGCGATGCTCGATGAAAACGTGCCGGTCGAAGAGCTGATGAAAATGATCCCGGCGCAGCGCATGGGCACGCCGGAAGAAGTGGCCGGCGCGGTGAATTTCCTGATGTCGGCCGAAGCCGGCTATATCACCCGCCAGGTCTTGGCCGTGAACGGAGGTCTGTGTTGATGAAGCGCGTGGTCGTAACCGGCATGGCCGGCATCACCTCCCTGGGCAGCGACTGGAACACCATCGCCGCCAACTTTCGCGCCAACCGCAGCGGCATCCGGCGCATGGACGAGTGGGACCGTTTCAGCGAATTGAACACGCGCCTGGCCGGGCCGATCGACGACTTCGTCGTGCCCGCGCACTGGACCCGCAAGCAACTGCGCAGCATGGGCCGCGTATCGCGCCTGGCGGTGTGGGCGGCGGAGCAGGCGCTGAAAGACGCCGGCTTGCTCGGTGACGAGTCGATCAAGGACGGGCGCATGGGCGTGGCCTGCGGCTCGTCCACCGGCAGCACCGACGAGATCAAGGCGTTCGGCAACATGCTGCTCAACTCGGTGGCCGAGGGGCTGAACGCCAACTCCTATGTCCGCATGATGCCCCACACCACGGCGGCGAATATCAGCATCTTCTTTGGCCTCACCGGGCGCTTGATTCCCACGTCCAGCGCTTGCACCAGCGGCAGCCAGGGCATCGGCTATGCCTATGAGGCGATCAAGTTCGGACGCCTGCCGCTGATGCTCGCCGGCGGCGCCGAAGAGCTGTGCCCCACCGAAGCCATGGTGTTTGACGCGCTCTACGCCACCAGCCTGAAGAACGATGCGCCACAGACCAGCCCGCGCCCCTACGACAGCGGCCGCGACGGCCTGGTGATCGGCGAAGGCGGCGGCATGCTGGTGCTCGAAGAACTGGAACATGCCCTGGCCCGTGGCGCACACATCCACGCCGAAATTGTCGGTTTCGGCAGCAACGCCGACGGCCAGCACACCACGCGCCCGGAACAGAAAACCATGCGCCGCGCCATGGAGCTGGCCCTGGAAGACGCCGGGCTCGAGCCCTCGGTCATCGGCTACGTGAACGGCCATGGCACCGCCACCGACCAGGGCGACATCGCCGAAACCCTGGCCACCAACAGCCTGTTCGGCAGCCGCATGCCCATCAGCTCGCAGAAGAGTTTCCTCGGCCACACCCTGGGCGCGTGCGGGGCGCTGGAGTCGTGGTTCAGCATCGAGATGATGAACCGCGACCAGTACGTACACACCTTCAACCTGGATTCCGTCGACCCGCAGTGCGGCGAGCTGGATTACCTGCAAGGTGAGTTTCGCGAGATGCACCACGACTACGTGATGAACAACAACTTTGCCTTCGGCGGCGTCAACACCTCGTTGATCTTCCGCCGCTGGTCCTGACTTTTTACATCAACTGGAGAAAACGGAATGTCTTCCTTGCTACGCGCCACCCTGATCACCCTGGCCCTGCTGACCGGCGCCGGTTGCACCAGCAAACCGGTGCTCAACACCCAGCACGACTTGCCGGCGGGTGCCCAGGTCAGCGAAGAACAAGTCAAACAGGTGATCGTCACCGCCCTGCAAAAACGCGAATGGACCGTGCAACGCCTGAGCCCGCAACTGGTGCAGGCTGAGATCACCGTGCGCAATCAGTTCTACGCCGCCATCGACATCCGCTACACCCGCAACAGCTACGCCATCACTTACCGCGACAGCCGCGACCTGGGCTACAAGGACGGCAAGATCCATCGCAACTACAACCGTTGGGTGAGCATGCTGGATCGGGACATCATGGCGGGGTTGCGTTCGGCGGGGATGCAGTAACCCCGGAAACGACAAAGGGCGCCGTTCGGCGCCCTCTTCACAAACCGGTGGGCTTGTCATCGCCGCGTCCTGCCTGGCTCTGCAAGCGCTGGCAAAACACAGCTGAACTCACCGCCCCCCAAGCGCGCTGCGAACCGCCGCCTTACGCGTCAACAACTCCACAAACGCCTGCGCCATCGGCGTTTGCGCGCCCTTGCGCTGCACCAGCCATACCGCCGTCACCGCCTCCTGGTCGAGCAGGGTGCGATAGACCACGCCATCGATTCGGATGCGCTGGTAGGACGCCGGCAGCACCGACACGCCCAACCCCGCCGCGACCAACCCGATGATCGTCATCGCCTCCCCGGCTTCCTGGGCAAAGCGCGGGCTGAAGCCGGCGTCGCGGGCCAGGTTGAGCAGTTGCGCGTAGAGGCCGCTGCCGTAGCTGCGCGGGAAAAACACGAACGGCTCCTCGGCCAACTGCACCAGGTGCAAGCCCCGCTCGCTGCCTTGCACCAAGGGATGATCGGCGTTGAGCACCGCCACCAGAGGTTCGCGCATCAACTCCACCACACTCAGCGAGTCTGGCAACGGCAGCGGCCGCATCAAGCCGACCTGGATCGACTCATCCACCAGCGACTCGGCTACCTCGGTGCTGCTCATTTCCTGCAAACTCAGGTGGACCGCCGGGAACGCCTGGCGAAACGCAAAGATCGCCTGGGGGATGCTCGAATTGAACGGCGCCGACGACGTGAAGCCGATCTTCAGTTCGCCCAGCTCACCCAACTGCGCCCGGCGTGCCACATCCGCGGCCTTATCGACTTGCGCCAGCACCAGTCGCGCCTCGTGCAGGAACAAGCGCCCGGCTTCGCTCAGTTCGACCCGACGGTTGGTCCGCTCGAACAAACGCGCCCCCACCTCGTGCTCCAGCGCCTGGATCTGCTGGCTCAGAGGCGGTTGCGAGATGCCCAGCACCTGCGCGGCCCGGCCAAAATGCAGCTCTTCGGCGACGGCGATGAAGTACCGCAGGTGACGTAATTCCATAGCAGCCTCATTAGGTCGTTAAAGCTATCAAACAGGTCGAACAATATATTGGAAAGAATCATTAGGCAGCTATATTCTTTTTTGCATTGCCGGTCCTGGCAGGCTTTTCCTCCCCGAGGTCCCCGTGAAATCTGCTGTCGCTCCATTCGCTCAAGAAGTCCCGTTGACTGCCCTGGATAAGAGGGTGGAGCAGCTCACTGACACGTACATCGAAAAAGGTACACCGATGTTCATGCGGACCGTGCTGGCGCTGTTCTGCGGCGGCTTCGCGACGTTTGCCCTGCTGTATTGCGTGCAGCCGATGATGCCGGCGTTGTCCCACGAATTTTCCATCAACGCGGCGCAAAGCAGCCTGGTGCTGTCGGTGTCCACGGCGATGCTCGCCCTGGGCCTGCTGATCACCGGGCCGATTTCCGACACCCTGGGGCGCAAGCCGGTGATGGTCGCCGCGTTGTTCTGTGCCGCCCTATCCACCATCGCCAGCGGCCTGATGCCGAGTTGGGAAGGGATTCTGCTGATGCGCGCGCTGCTGGGGCTGTCGCTGAGTGGCCTGGCTGCCGTGGCGATGACTTACCTGAGCGAAGAGATCCACCCGCAGCACATCGGCCTGGCCATGGGCCTGTACATCGGCGGTAACGCCATCGGCGGCATGAGCGGGCGCCTGATCATCGGCGTATTGATCGACTTCGTCAGCTGGCACACCGCCGTGCTGATCATCGGCGCCCTGGCCCTGATCGCCGCGACGGTGTTCTGGAAAATCCTCCCCGAATCGCGCAACTTCCGCGCCAGCAGCCTCAAGCCGCGCAGCCTGGTGGACGGCTTCGTCATGCACTTCAAGGACGCGGGCCTGCCGTGGTTGTTCCTCGAAGCCTTCCTGCTGATGGGCGCGTTTGTGACGATGTTCAACTACATCGGCTATCGCCTGCTGGCCGCCCCGTATGACCTGAGCCAGGCCGTGGTCGGCCTGCTGTCGCTGGTGTACCTCTCGGGCATCTACAGCTCGGCGAAAATCGGCGCGCTGGCCGACCGCCTCGGCCGCCGCCGTGTGCTGTGGGCCACCATCGTGTCGATGCTTGGCGGCATCGGCCTGACCCTGTTCACTCCGCTGTGGCTGGTGATACCCGGCATGCTGGTGTTCACCTTCGGCTTCTTCGGCGCGCACTCGGTGGCCAGCAGCTGGATCGGCCGTCGCGCGGTGAAAGCCAAGGGGCAAGCGTCGTCGCTGTACCTGTTCTGCTACTACGCGGGGTCAAGCGTCGCCGGCACCACGGGGGGGTTCTTCTGGCATTTGGCCGGGTGGAACGGGATTGGCGGGTTTATCGTCGCGCTGTTGCTCGGCGCGTTGCTGGTGGCGTTGAAGTTGGCGAAGTTGCCGCCGCTGGCCTCCGCTTGAGGCGCAGCGCCCTAGAACGACATCCGCACCATCACCCGCTTGCCCCGGCGCTCGTGCATAACCACGGCGCCGATGTGCATCACCAGCATCAGCAACAAGGCCACGCAGGACAGCACATGCACGCGGGAGTACCAGACGATGCTGGCCAGGTCACCGTGAAACGGTGCGAAGGAGACCAGGTTAAAGAGGTTGATCGGGCGATCCATCATCAGTACCCCTGTTGCCAGCACCATTGCCAACACCACATACATGGTCTTATGCACCCATAGCGCCAGGTATTCCCGCGGTGAACGCCTGACGGAAAAATCCAGGCCGTGGGTAAAGGAGCAATAAACCCGCACGACAAACACCGGGATGTACAGGGTGGTCAATGACACATTGAAAAAAAACACCCACGCTTTGACCGAGGCCGGCACGGCGAATATCGCCACGACAGAACCTGACAATAGCGCCCACACGATGATGACGGCCGAAACCCAATGCAGCAGTTTCTGGCACGTTGAATAGTCAGCGGTATTCATCCAGCGATCACCTGACAACGGACGCCAATCACTGGCGAGTGGAAAAGTTGGGCAGGATTTTTTCTTGGGCGGACAACGGCAGCCGTAGGATAAGTCCTAAAGACCACAGACTACCAAGGCAGGACTTAACAAGAGCTGAAGCGCAACGAGCCCCCGCCTGCCGGGCAGACGGGGGCTCGATTCAGGCGGGGACGCTGGTTACTCGTGATACTGCGCCGACAACTCATGCACCGCGCGCAAGAACGCGCCGGCATGTTCCGGGTTCACTTCCGGCGTAATGCCGTGACCCAGGTTGAACACATGCCCGCTGCCCTTGCCGTAGCTGGCCAGGATGCGCCCGACTTCGGTGCAGATGGCTTCTGGCTTGGCGTACAGCACGGTCGGGTCCATGTTGCCTTGCAGCGCAACCTGGTTGCCGACGCGACGGCGGGCGTCGCCGATGTCGCAGGTCCAGTCCAGGCCCAGGGCATCCGCACCGGCATCGGCGATGCTTTCCAGCCACAGGCCGCCGCCCTTGGTGAACAGGATCACCGGCACTTTACGGCCTTCGTGTTCGCGGATCAGGCCGCTGACGATCTTGCGCATGTAGGCCAGGGAGAACTCCTGGTACGCCGCCGCCGACAGGTTGCCGCCCCAGGTGTCGAAGATCTGCACCGCTTGCGCGCCGGCCATGATCTGGCCGTTGAGGTACGAGGTGACCGACTGCGCCAGCTTGTCCAGCAGCAGGTGCATGGCCTGCGGGTTGTCGTAGAGCATGGCCTTGGTCTTGCGGAAGTCTTTCGACGAGCCGCCTTCGACCATGTAGGTGGCCAGGGTCCAGGGGCTGCCGGAGAAGCCGATCAGCGGCACGCGGCCATTGAGCTCGCGGCGGATGGTGCTGACGGCGTCCATCACGTAACCGAGGTCTTTGTGCGGGTCCGGGATCGGCAGCGCTTCGATGTCGGCCAGGGTGCTGATGACTTTCTTGAAACGCGGGCCTTCGCCGGTCTCGAAGTACAGGCCTTGGCCCATGGCGTCAGGAATGGTGAGGATATCGGAGAAGAGGATGGCCGCATCCAGCTCCGGGTAGCGGTCCAACGGCTGCAGGGTGACTTCGCAGGCGAACTCCGGGTTCATGCACAGGCTCATGAAATCGCCGGCCTGGGCGCGGCTGGCGCGGTATTCCGGCAGGTAGCGACCGGCTTGACGCATCATCCACACAGGGGTGACGTCTACGGGCTGCTTGAGCAGGGCACGAAGGAAACGGTCGTTCTTGAGGGCAGTCATGTCGGCATCCGCAAAAAAAGTACGGGCATTTTCTCAGAGCGCGACGCAAAAGGCACGGGATGAGCCGTGCCTTTTATCTATCGGGTTGATTTACGACAATCTCTTGGGCACATCAAAACCAAATGTGGGAGGGGGCTTGCCCCCGATTGCAGTGTGTCAGTCTCAGTATCTTTAACTGGACTACCGCTATCGGGGGCAAGCCCCCTCCCACATGTTGATCCCATTTCAACTCGGGATCGGGTCAGACCTGCAGGTAGTCCAGGATACCTTCGGCGGCGTTGCGGCCTTCGAAGATCGCCGTCACTACCAGGTCAGAGCCGCGCACCATGTCGCCACCGGCGAAGATCTTCGGGTTGCTGGTCTGGTGCTTGTACTGGCCTTGTTCCGGGGCGACGACGCGGCCCTGGCTGTCGGTCTGGATCTGGAACTGCTCGAACCACGGCGCCGGGCTTGGGCGGAAGCCGAAGGCGATGACCACGGCGTCGGCCGGGATGATCTCTTCGGAACCCGGGATCGGCTCGGGGCTGCGACGGCCACGGGCGTCCGGTTCGCCGAGACGGGTCTCGACCACCTTCACGCCTTCGACGCGGTCTTCACCGACAATCGCGATCGGCTGGCGGTTATAGAGGAATTTCACGCCTTCTTCCTTGGCGTTCTTCACCTCTTTGCGCGAGCCTGGCATGTTCGCTTCGTCACGACGATAGGCACAGGTCACCGACTTGGCGCCCTGGCGGATCGAGGTACGGTTACAGTCCATCGCGGTGTCGCCACCGCCCAGCACCACGACCTTCTTGCCTTTCATGTCGATGAAGTCTTCCGGCGACTTTTCAAAGCCCAGGTTGCGGTTGACGTTGGCGATCAGGAAGTCGAGCGCGTCGTACACGCCCGGCAGGTCCTCGCCGGCAAAGCCGCCCTTCATGTAGGTGTAGGTGCCCATGCCCATGAACACCGCATCGTATTCGGCGAGCAGTTGTTCCATGGTCACGTCTTTGCCGACTTCGGTGTTCAGGCGGAACTCGATGCCCATGCCAGTGAACACTTCACGACGATTGCTCAGCACGGTTTTTTCCAGCTTGAACTCGGGGATGCCGAAGGTCAGCAGGCCGCCGATTTCCGGGTTCTTGTCGAACACCACCGGGGTCACGCCGCCACGCACCAGCACGTCGGCACAGCCCAGGCCCGCCGGGCCCGCGCCGATGATCGCGACGCGCTTGCCGTTCGGCTTGACCTTGGACATGTCCGGGCGCCAGCCCATGGCGAAGGCGGTGTCGGTGATGTACTTCTCCACCGAACCGATGGTCACCGCGCCGAAACCGTCGTTGAGGGTGCAGGCACCCTCGCACAGACGGTCCTGCGGGCACACCCGGCCGCAGACTTCCGGCAGGGTGTTGGTCTGGTGCGACAGCTCGGCGGCGGCGAGGATGTTGCCCTCGGCCACCAGTTTCAGCCAGTTGGGAATGAAGTTGTGTACCGGACACTTCCATTCGCAATACGGGTTACCGCACCCCAGGCAGCGGTGGGCCTGGTCGGCCGACTGCTGGGGTTTGAAGGGTTCGTAGATTTCCACGAACTCTTTCTTGCGTTGACGCAACAGTTTCTTCTTCGGATCTTTGCGCCCGACATCGATGAACTGGAAGTCGTTATTCAGACGTTCAGCCATGTTAAAACCTCATCAAACTCTTCAGGCGCATATCACTGCGGGTTGGCACGGATGCTGGAAAGCAACGATTTCAGGTTGGCAGCCTTGGGCTTGACCAGCCAGAAACGACGCAGGAAATCATCAAGGTTCTCGGCGAGGTTACGACCCCATTCGCTGCCGGTTTCCTCGACGTACTCGTCCAGCACGTGCTGCAAGTGGTTACGGTGGGATTCCATCGCTTCGCCGCTGATCCGCTGGATCTCGACCAACTCGTGGTTGACCCGGTCGACGAAGGTGTTGTCCTGGTCGAGCACGTAGGCGAAACCGCCGGTCATGCCCGAACCGAAGTTGTAACCGGTCTTGCCCAGTACCGCGACAAAGCCCCCGGTCATGTACTCGCAGCAGTGATCGCCAGTGCCTTCCACCACGGTGTGGGCACCGGAGTTACGCACGGCGAAACGCTCACCAGCGGTCCCCGCGGCGAACAGCTTGCCGCCGGTGGCGCCGTACAAGCAGGTGTTGCCGATGATGGCACTGTCCTGGGTCTTGTAGACGCTGCCTTTAGGCGGAACGATCACCAGCTTGCCGCCGGTCATGCCCTTGCCCACGTAGTCGTTGGCGTCACCTTCCAGGTACATGTGCAGGCCACCGGCGTTCCACACGCCGAAGCTCTGGCCCGCGGTGCCCATGAAGCGGAAGGTGATCGGCGCCTTGGCCATGCCCTGGTTGCCGTGCTTGCGCGCGATTTCGCCGGAGATGCGTGCGCCGATGGAACGGTCGCAGTTGCAAATGTCCAGGCTGAATTCGCCGCCGCTGGCGTCGTTGATCGACGAAGCGGCCATCTCGACCATCTTCTCGGCCAGCAGGCCCTTGTCGAACGGTGGGTTGCGGTCCACCTGGCAGAATTGCGGCTTGTCGGCCGGGATGTGATCGCTGCCCAACAGCGGCGTCAGGTCCAGGTGTTGTTGCTTGGCGGTCTGGCCTTCGAGGATGTCCAGCAGATCGGTGCGGCCGATCAGCTCTTCGAGGGAGCGCACGCCCAGCTTGGCCAGCCACTCACGGGTTTCTTCGGCGACGTAGGTGAAGAAATTCACCACCATGTCGACGGTGCCGATGTAGTGATCCTTGCGCAGCTTCTCGTTCTGAGTGGCGACGCCGGTGGCGCAGTTGTTCAGGTGGCAGATGCGCAGGTATTTGCAGCCCAGGGCGATCATCGGCGCGGTGCCGAAGCCGAAGCTTTCGGCGCCGAGGATCGCGGCCTTGATCACGTCGAGGCCGGTTTTCAGGCCGCCGTCGGTTTGCACCCGGACTTTGCCGCGCAGGTCGTTGCCGCGCAGGGTCTGGTGCGTCTCGGCCAGGCCCAGCTCCCACGGAGCGCCGGCGTACTTGATCGAGGTCAGCGGCGAAGCGCCGGTGCCGCCGTCGTAGCCGGAGATGGTGATCAGGTCGGCATAGGCCTTGGCCACACCGGCGGCGATGGTGCCCACGCCGGCTTCCGCCACCAGTTTCACCGAGACCAGGGCCTGCGGGTTGACTTGTTTGAGGTCGAAAATCAGCTGCGACAAGTCTTCGATCGAGTAGATGTCGTGGTGCGGCGGTGGCGAGATCAGGGTCACGCCCGGCACCGCATAACGCAGCTTGGCGATCAGACCGTTGACCTTGCCGCCTGGCAGCTGGCCGCCTTCACCGGGCTTGGCGCCCTGGGCGACTTTGATCTGCAGCACTTCGGCGTTGACCAGGTATTCCGGGGTTACACCGAAACGGCCAGTCGCCACTTGCTTGATTTTCGAGCTCTTGATGGTGCCATAGCGCGCCGGGTCTTCGCCGCCTTCGCCGGAGTTGGAACGCGCACCCAGGCGGTTCATGGCTTCGGCCAGGGCTTCGTGCGCCTCGGGCGACAAGGCGCCCAGGGAAATACCGGCGGAGTCGAAGCGCTTGAGGACCGATTCGAGCGGTTCGATTTCGCTGAGGGCCAGCGGCGTATCCAGGGTTTTCACCTTGAACAGGTCGCGGATCATCGACACCGGGCGGTTATCCACCAGCGCGGTGTATTCCTTGAACTTGGCGTAGTCGCCCTGCTGCACAGCGGCTTGCAGGGTGCTGACCACGTCCGGGTTGTAGGCGTGATACTCGCCACCGTGTACGAACTTGAGCAGGCCGCCTTGCTGGATCGGCTTGCGCGCACTCCAGGCTTCGGCCGCCAGGGCTTTCTGCTCGGCTTCGATGTCGACGAAACGCGCACCCTTGATGCGGCTCGGCACGCCACGGAAGCTCAGCTCGCAGACTTCTTCCGACAGGCCAATGGCCTCGAACAACTGCGCGCCACGGTAGGAAGTGACGGTGGAGATGCCCATCTTCGACAGGATCTTCAGCAGGCCCTTGGTGATGCCTTTGCGGTAGTTCTTGAACACCTCGTAGAGGTCGCCCAGCACTTCACCGGTACGGATCAGGTCACCGAGCACTTCGTAGGCGAGGAACGGGTACACCGCCGAGGCGCCGAAACCGATCAGCACCGCGAAGTGATGCGGGTCGCGGGCGGTGGCGGTTTCCACGAGGATGTTGGAGTCGCAGCGCAGGCCTTTTTCGGTCAGGCGGTGATGGACCGCGCCGGTGGCCAGGGAGGCGTGGATCGGCAGCTTGCCCGGTGCGATGTGACGGTCGGTCAGCACGATCTGGGTACGCCCGGCGCGCACGGCTTCTTCGGCCTGGTCCGCGACATTGCGCACCGCGGCTTCAAGGCCGAGGCTCTCGTCGTAGTTCAGGTCGATGATCTGGCGGTCGAAGCCCGGACGCTCCAGGGTCATCAGCGAACGCCACTTGGCCGGGGAAATGACCGGCGAGCTGAGGATCACACGGGAGGCGTGCTCAGGCGATTCCTGGAAGATGTTGCGCTCGGCACCGAGACACACTTCCAGGGACATCACGATGGCTTCACGCAGCGGGTCGATCGGTGGGTTGGTCACCTGGGCGAACTGCTGGCGGAAATAGTCGTATGGCGTGCGAACGCGCTGGGACAGCACGGCCATCGGCGTGTCGTCGCCCATCGAGCCGACCGCCTCGTAGCCTTGCTCGCCGAGCGGACGCAGCACCTGGTCGCGCTCTTCGAACGTGACCTGGTACATCTTCATGTACTGCTTGAGCTGGTCGATGTCGTAGAACGCCGAACCGTGGTCGTTGTCTTCCATGGTCGCCTGGATGCGCAGGGCATTCTTGCGCAGCCATTGCTTGTACGGGTGACGGGACTTCAAGCGGTTGTCGATCGCATCGGTGTCGAGGATCTGCCCGGTTTCGGTGTCCACGGCGAGGATCTGGCCAGGGCCGACGCGGCCTTTGGCGATCACATCTTCCGGCTGGTAGTTCCACACGCCGATTTCCGACGCGAGGGTGATGAAACCGTTGGTGGTGGTCACCCAACGCGCCGGGCGCAGACCGTTACGGTCGAGCAGGCACACCGCGTAGCGGCCGTCGGTCATGACCACGCCGGCCGGGCCGTCCCACGGTTCCATGTGCATCGAGTTGTACTCATAGAACGCCCGCAGATCGGGGTCCATGGTCTCGACGTTCTGCCACGCAGGCGGAATGATCATCCGCACGCCACGGAACAGGTCGATGCCGCCGGTGACCATCAGTTCGAGCATGTTGTCCATGCTGGAGGAGTCGGAGCCGACGCGGTTGACCAGCGGACCGAGCTCTTCCAGGTCCATCAAATCGTTGGCGAACTTGGTGCGACGGGCCACGGCCCAGTTGCGGTTGCCGGTGATGGTGTTGATCTCGCCGTTGTGGGCGAGGAAGCGGAATGGCTGGGCCAGCGGCCATTTCGGCAGGGTGTTGGTGGAGAAGCGCTGGTGGAACACGCAGATCGCGGTTTGCAGGCGCTCATCGCTCAGGTCCGGATAGAAGGCGGTCAAGTCCGCCGGCATCATCAGGCCTTTATAAATGATGGTCTTGTGCGAAAAGCTGCAGATGTAGTGGTCGGTGTCGGCGGCATTCGACACGGACGAGCGACGACGCGAGGTGAACAGCTTGATCGCCATGTCCTGGTCGCTCAGGCCGTCGCCCGCGATGAACACCTGTTCGATCTGCGGCAGGCGCTCCAGGGCCAGGCGGCCGAGCACACTGGTGTCGATCGGCACTTTGCGCCAGCCGACGAGTTGCAGGCCGGCCGCGAGGATTTCGCGGTTCATGTTCTCGCGAGCGGCTTCGGCTTTGACCGGGTCCTGGTTGAAAAACACCATGCCCACGGCGTACTGCTTGGGCAGCTCGACCGCGAAATGCTGTTTGGCGATGGCGCGCAGGAACAAGTCGGGCTTTTGAATGAGCAAGCCACAACCGTCACCGGTCTTGCCGTCGGCGTTGATCCCACCGCGGTGGGTCATGCAGGTCAGGGCCTCGATGGCCGTTTGCAAAAGGGTATGACTGGGCTCGCCCTGCATATGGGCAATCAGGCCGAAACCGCAGTTATCCTTGAATTCATCGGGTTGGTACAGACCTGCTTTCATAGACACTTTCTCACCAGGCTGCCTCTTATATCGAGGCAAATTTCTTTTCAATTCAACCAGTTACCTTCCACGCCGAACGTTCGCCGGCTTTGCAGGGGCAAAAGGGAGGTCATTGTACACACCGACACAGACGCTCACAAATTTAGCGACGAGATGTCGCAAATCTATGTCGCATTTATGAAAGGTTTAAAGCGATATGCTGTGCTAGTCAAAACTTTTTTAATTTTGACCGCTACGACTCAAAAGCCACTGTGACGCAGACACCACAATGCGCGCGGCCTTGAGGGCTGCACGCACTTGCGGTTTTTTTTGAGGTGCCGGGAGGGCGGCCTGGGTAAGGCCGCCGAATCTTCAGCGAGTTGCTGCCAGTTCTTGTTGAACGCTGGCAACAGTGCGAGGCCAAGGTTTACCAGCCTGAACCTTCGCTGGCAAGGCTTTGATAGCGGTATCGGCGGCGGCACGGCTGGAGAAGCTGCCGTAAGTGATCACGTAAAGCGGCTTGCCGTTGAGCACCTTCTTGAAATAACGGTACTCGCCGCCCTGCTCTTTGACGAAGGCTTGAGCATTGGCTTCGGAGCTGGTGCCGAGGATCTGCACCACGAAGTTACCGCTGGGCTGGCTGGTGTACCAGCTGCTGCCGGTGGCGCCGGCCTTGGCGACAGTCACCGGTTTTTCCGCCGGTTTGGCGGCCGGGGCCGGAGCTGGCTTGGCGACAGGCGCTGGCGCGACCGGCTTGGCGACGGGCGCCGGTTTGGCGGTCGCGACCGTAGGCGCAGGTACAGGCACAGGCGTTGGTTTTGCCGCCGGTTGACCGGCAGGCACGCCCACTGGCGGCGCGGTGGTGGTCACGGTCGGCGGTGTGCTGCTGGAGCCTTCCACTGGCACGCCGTCGTCGCCTTCGGAGATACCGCCGGCCGCTTCGGCGAGCGGGCCGCGCATGACGGGCTGGCCGACCATCGGCAGGTTGGTCGGTTGGCCGGAGTTGGCGAACTCGACATTCGGCGTGGGTTTACCCAGTGGTAACTGCGCCTGTTCGGTTGGCGCGCCGGCAGGCGTCGGTGCCTTGCTGCGACCTGGGATCAACCAGGCGGCGGCGACAGCGACCACGACAACGGCGGAAATAGCCAATACGTGCTTTTTAGGCATAGTGAACCCCATCTTTGGACGCTTGACCGCAGAGCGGCTGGCAATCATGGCTTCAATCATCGCATCGCGGGCAACCTGGTTGATGGTGCCAGGCCAGCCGTCGGAGCTTTCGTGAATATCAGAGATCTGCTGAGCGGAGAAAAGTTCGATGCCCTGCCCGGCGCCTTCGAGGCGTTGTGCCAGATATTCGCGGGTTTCTTCCTCTTCATACGGCTGCAATTCGATGACGTGGAACAGCTCCTGCTCGCCGCTGATCTGCTCCAGAGCGGCGATCAGGGACGATTCACCGAACAGGAACACATGCGGACGACCTTCCGGCGTACCCGCCGCCAGCGCCAGCAGCGCTTCGAGGGCCGACTCGTCAAGCTGCTCGGCGTCGTCCACCAGCAGGTAGACTTCCTGGCCGGTCAGGCCCAGTTGCACCACTTGCTTGAGAATCGCATTCGGCTCGGCGCTGGCAACGTCCAGGGCCTGGGCCACCTGACGCAGCACGCCCGCCGCATCGCCGGCGCCACGCGCCGACACCACTACGCTTTGCACCGATTGCTTGTTGGTGCTGGCGACCAGCGCCTGGCGCAGCAAGGTCTTGCCGCTGCCCAGCGGGCCGGTGACGACCAGCAACAACTGGCTGTAGCGCGCCAGGTGATGCAACTGCCCGAGCACCGGCTTGCGCTGCGCAGGGAAGAATTTGAAACCAGGCACCCGTGGAGCGAAGGGGTCGTGGCTTAACTGGTAATGGCCGAGGAACGCCTCGTCGGCATGCAAACTAGTCATCGGGCTCTTATTAACCTTTAAGCTGGGCCAGGGCGCGGTAATCCGCTCCCAGCGTGGCCTGTAGAATCTCTTTCGGATAATCGTCGGTCACCACCGCTTCGCCCATGCGGCGCAGCAGCACCAGTCGCAGTCGACCGTCGATCACTTTCTTGTCTATCGCCATATGTTCGAGGAAATCCGCCTCGCTCATTTCCTCGGGCGGGATCACCGGCAACCCGGCGCGCTGGAACAGGCGGATGCCCCGATCCCGCTCCTGGGCGCTGATCCAGCCCAGGCGTTGCGACATCTCCAATGCCATCACTGTGCCAGCCGCTACGGCTTCCCCATGCAACCACACACCATAGCCCATGTGCGTTTCGATCGCATGGCCGAAGGTGTGGCCCAGGTTCAAGGTGGCCCGTACACCGGACTCCCGTTCGTCGGCATTCACCACCAGCGCCTTGGCCGCACAGGAACGGGAGATCGCTTCGGTCAGCGCCACCTGGTCCAGCGCGCGCAGGGCGTCGACATGTTCTTCCAGCCAGGTCAGGAACGGCTCGTCGCAGATCAGCCCGTACTTGATGACTTCCGCCAGGCCCGCCGACAGCTCGCGCGGGGGCAAGGTGTTGAGGGTCGCGGTGTCGATCAGCACAGCCTGGGGCTGGTAGAACGCGCCCACCATGTTTTTGCCCAGCGGATGGTTGATGCCGGTCTTGCCGCCCACCGACGAATCGACCTGGGACAGCAAGGTGGTCGGCACCTGGATGAAATCCACGCCGCGCTGGTAACAGGCGGCCGCAAAACCGGCCATGTCACCAATCACGCCGCCACCGAGGGCGACCACGGTGGTGCGCCGGTCATGGCGTGCGGTCAGCAGGCCATCGAAGATCAGTTGCAGGGTTTCCCAGTTCTTGTGGGCTTCGCCGTCGGGCAGCACCACGGAGATCACCGAGTACGCCGCCAGGCTGCGGCTCAGACGCTCAAGATACAGCGGCGCGACCGTTTCGTTGGAGATGATCGCCACTTGCCGCCCGGCAATATGCGGTGCGAGCAACTCGGGCTGGTCGAGCAGACCTTCGCCAATATGGATCGGGTAGCTGCGCTCGCCTAGATCGACCTTAAGTGTCTGCATGTGTCCCCGCGTTGAAGATGTATTAACGACCGGCAACGTCGTGATCCGACGTCGCCTGATGGCTCTACGCCACACCCCACAGGGTGATGACGCGCCGCCGAGAATAGCGCATTTCGGGCCTGGCTTTAACGGGGTGGCAGCCGTTGCAGGCGCTCGAGAATGTCGAGCACCACCATCCGAGGTGGCCGCTCATCGGTTTCCACCACCAGATCGGCGATTTCCCGATACAGCGGATCGCGCAGCGCCAGCAGATCCCGCAGGGTCTTCGCCGGGTCGGCGGTGCGCAGCAGTGGGCGATTGCGATCACGCGCGGTGCGCCCCACCTGCTGCTCGACCGACGCATGCAGATAGACCACCCGACCACCGGCATGCAATGCCCGGCGGTTCTCCTCGCGCATCACGGCACCGCCGCCGGTCGCCAGGACCACGCCATCGCAAGCGCACAGCTCGGCAATCATCGCCTGCTCACGGTCACGAAAGCCCAGTTCGCCTTCCTTATCGAAGATCCACGGGATATTGGCACCCGAGCGCACTTCAATTTCCTTATCGGAGTCTTTGAATGGCAGGCGCAGCTCTTTGGCCAGCAAACGGCCGATGGTGCTTTTTCCAGCCCCCATCGGTCCTACAAGAATCAAATTTCGCACAGAATCAACGACTCACAGCAATCGCCTGGTTATTCATAATACGCGGAGTCAGGAATACCAGCAGCTCGGATTTTTTTTCTGCCAGCACATCGCGCCGGAAAAGGCGGCCAAGATACGGCACATCGCCCAAAAATGGCACTTTATCTAGCACTTTGCTTTGGGTATTGGAGAAAACTCCGCCGATGACGATGGTCTCGCCGTCCCTGACCAGCACCTTGGCGTTGACCTCATTTTTCTTGATCGGCGGTACGTCGTTGAGCTTGTTCAGGTAATCCGGCTCATCCTTGGTGACTTTGACCTCCATGATCACGCGGTCGTCGGGGGTGATTTGCGGGGTGACTTCCAGGGACAGCGAAGCCTCCTTGAACGACACCGAGGTGGCGCCGCTGGAGCTGGACTCCTGGTAGGGAATCTCGGTGCCCTTGAGGATGCGCGCGGTCTCCTTGTCGGACGTGACCACCTTGGGCTGCGAGACAATCTCGCCGTTGCCGGTTTTTTCCATCGCGGTCAGTTCCAGGTCCAGCAGCAGGTTGTCGGTGATAAACGCGATCCCCAGGCCAGAAGTGTTGGTGAGCGCCCCCAAGTCGACAAAGGGCGAGCCGGACGGGTTTTCCACAGGCTCGGTGCCTGGCTCCGGAGGTTTCTCGACACCGCCGGCGCCCCAGTTGCCGCGATTGATCCGCCCTCCCCAGCGCACGCCCAGGCTTTTGTCGTAGTCGACATTGGCCTCGACAATCCGCGCCTCGATCATCACCTGGCGCACCGGAATATCCAGCTGCGCCACGATGCGTCGCAGCTCTTCCAGGCGTTCGCCGGTCTGGTAGGCGATGATGTTATTGGTGCGGTCATCCACCGCCACCGAGCCGCGTTCGTCGGTGGTGCCTTCCAGGCCGGTCACCGATTGGAACAACTTGGCCAGGTCCGCAGCCTTGGCGTAATTGACCTGCAACAGTTCGCGCCGCAATGGCGCCAGTTCAGCCATCTGCTTGCGCGACTCCAGCGTCAGCAGCTCGCGCGCGGCCAACTCGTCGGCGGGCGCCACCAACAGCACCCCGGCCTTTATCCGCTGGTCCAGCCCCTTGCTTTGCAACACTAGGTCCAGCGCCTGGTCCCAAGGCACGTCCTTGAGCCGCAGGGTGATCGAACCTTGCACATCGTCGCTGGCGACCAGATTCAGGCCCGCCACATCGGCAATCTGCTGCAACACGGCGCGCAGCTCGATGTTCTGGAAGTTGAGGTTCAGCTTGTCGCCGGTATAGGTACCTGATGCCGCACCGCCGGGAGGCGGCAGCTGGATCAGATCCACACGATTGGGCACAGCAGCAGCCATCGGTGCCGTGAACGCTATCCATAGCGCCACACCGAAGGACGAGAAAGTCCTTTTCATTGTTTGATTCCGTTATGAGTTGACGTTCAGCACGAGGGTCCGCGGGCGTTCCAGCCACGCGCCCTGTTCATCGGGAAACAGTTCGAGCAATTCCACATGGCCCTCATCAATAGCCGTGACCCGACCGTGGTCCGGCCCCAGGTAATCGCCGACCGCCAGCCTGTGGACGCTGGCAGCGGCACGCAGCAGAGCGAAGGTCTGCGCGCCTCGGGACAGCGTGCCGACCATTTCGAACTGGTCGACGGCGATACCTTCCAGGGCACCGCGGGCACGCCCGAGGTCCGGTGCGAGCGCGGGCCGGCCGGGTACGTGACCGACCTGCAAGGCGCGCGGCTGGAACGGATCACGCAAGGCCAGCGCGTCATAGACAAAGCGCGGCCCCGGCTCGACGGCCGGGGTCGACTGACCGCCCGACGACGGATTGCGATAGGTCTTGGCCACCAACTCCAGGCGCAACCCGGCCGCATCAGCCCGAAGCGCCACATCATGCACCGTGACGATGCGCGGTAAGCCGCCCAAAGCGCTCACAAACATCGCCAGGTCGTGATAAGCCCCGGTGACGCCCAGGCGTAACGGCTGCTCAATATAGAGTGGCCGGGGCTGCTCATCCAACACCACGATAGCGTCGACGAGCACCCCATTGACCGCCCCCAGCCGGGCGATATCTTCGAGCAATGCGGGTACCCCGAACGCACCGGGCAACTGCTGCATCAGCCCGGCAAAACGCGCCTGCATCGCCTGAAGCTGCTGGCTGCGCGCCTCCAGGCTGGCGGCAAGGCCAGCCTTCTGGGCCACCTGTCGCTGCAAGACGACGCCCTGCGCCTCGACCGCCTGCAACCGTTGCCGCGAGGGGCTCAGGTACGTCCCATCGCCCACCCACAGCACCAGGCCGGCGAGCGCGCAGCCGAGCACGACCTTGGCGGGCAAGGGCCATTTCGCAGCGTTGTGGGTGAGAGCGGAAAAGTCGAGCCTGGGCAGGCTCACGGTTGAGCCTCGGCGGACTCTCCCTGGCGCACCATCAATTGAAACTCGTTGCTGCCCTGGCCATCTTCCATCCGCACATGTTGCAGCCGAGTGGCATGGGCGCCTTCGGAGGCTTGCAGGCGACGCATCAGTTGGGCGATGTCCTGGCTGGAATCGGCGCTGCCACGGATGCTGACCGTATCACCCTTCGCCACGACCTCGTGCAAATGCACGCCGTCTGGCACCGCGCGGGCCAACTGATCCAAGAGCTGGGCACCGGCCGAGCGGGCTTCGTTCAAGTCCTGCACGACCTTCATGCGCTCCGCCAATTGCTGGCTTTGTTCCTGCAGGTCATCGATGGTCTTGATGCGCGAGTCGAGGACGGCAGCGTCCTTGTCCAGGTGGCTATTGCGCGTCACCTGTCGATCAATCGCCCGGTCGATCACCTGATCGGCCAACCACACGGTTGCGAACGCCACGCAGGCAAACGCCAGCAGCAACCCCAGAAAGAATTTGCGCCGCCGTTCCGCCAGCGCCTGGCGCCAGGGCAAAAGGTTGATTAGTGTCTTCAAGCGAAACTCCTCAGGGCCAACCCGCAAGCAATTCCCATCCCGCGGGCATCCGCGGCCCATTGTGCGCCATCGACTCGATGGCCCGGCGTGAAGCTGGCGAAATCCTGACTGCAAGCGCGTGCGAATGCAAATGCTTCCACATCCACCACCTTCGGCACCAGCCCAGCCAGGGTCAAAACCGCGACCCGAGCCTCTACCTGGGCCTTATGGCACGCCGCGAGCAATACATCAACCCGCGCCAGGTTCTGGGCCGATGGCCCGCGAACCTGGAAATCCAGGGCCATCTCATCCAGCGGATAAGGGATGTACTGGTCGGCCTCCATCTGGATCATCCAGGTCATTTCTTCCTCACTGAGCCCCGCGTCCAACTCGATCACCCGGGTAATCACCGAAGCTCCCGCCACGGCCACGGCCGCGTGGCGGGCCGAGGTGCGCGAGCGGGCCAATGCCTGGGACAACGTCTGCCCCACGCCGTCGAGGTCGAGCACGCTGCTGTCGACCACCGCCTGGGGCGGTAGCGCCTGTGTGGCGTAGCTTTGCACGCTGTAACCGGCGGGTGAGCGGCCGAGTTCGATCAATCGGATGCCGGTGTCCTGGATGTCGACGCCCAGGACGGTATCGACTTTTCGCCTGAAAAATCCCTTTTCCATAAAACTCCCTAAAACTTTCCCTGTCATACCGCCTGATTGGCGCGTGGCAGCGTGCATTCGGTCGCCTTGTTTGCGAGGCGCGAATGACGCCCCAAGCCGAAAATGCTTTAATGCCCAGCGTTTTTTCCCGCTTTTTATCTGCAGCCAGGGTCGATTCATCGTTTGCCATGCATGCCCCGGCGCCTAACCCATTCTTTTCTCTGGAAATCCAAAAGCCTTGATTCGTCTGCTGAAGTTTTTCGGGTACTCCATTGTCGCCATCGTTTGCGGGCTGCTGCTCGTCCTCAGCGGCGCCTACCTCTACCTTAGTCCGGGTTTGCCCTCCGTAGAGGCCCTGAGAAGCATCCAGTTGCAGATTCCTTTGCGGGTCTACAGCAGCGATGAAAAACTGATCGCGGAGTTCGGCGAAATGCGCCGTACCCCGATTCGTTTCGCGGATATTCCACCCAATTTCATCAACGCCCTGCTGTCGGCCGAGGACGATAATTTCGCCAACCACTACGGCGTCGACCCCAGCAGCCTGGTGCGGGCCGCCACGCAATTGGTAAAAAGCGGACACATTCAATCCGGCGGCAGCACGATCACCATGCAGGTGGCGAAGAACTTCTTCCTCACCAGCGAACGCAGCTTTTCACGCAAAGCCACCGAGATCCTGCTGGCACTGCAGATCGAGCGACAGCTGACCAAGGACGAGATCCTTGAGCTGTACGTCAATAAAATCTACCTGGGCAACCGCGCCTACGGCATCGAAGCCGCGTCCCAGGTCTACTACGGCAAGTCGATTCGCGACGCCAGCCTGGCGCAGATGGCCATGATTGCCGGCCTGCCCAAGGCCCCCTCGCGCTTCAACCCGTTGGCCAACCCGGCACGCAGCAAAGAGCGGCGCGACTGGATTCTGGGGCGCATGTACAAGCTGGGCAAAATCAGCCAGAGCGCCTATGAAAGCGCAGTGGCCGAGCCGCTGAACGCCAGCTACCACGTACCGACCCCGGAAGTGAACGCCCCTTATATCGCGGAGATGGCACGGGCTGAGATGGTCGGCCGTTATGGCAGCGAGGCCTACACCGAAGGCTTCCGTGTGACCACGACCGTTCCGAGCGACTTGCAGGAAATCGCCAACAACGCGGTGCATGAAGGCCTGATCACCTACGACCAGCGCCATGGCTACCGCGGCCCCG
This sequence comes from Pseudomonas veronii, assembly GCF_001439695.1. Lineage (GTDB taxonomy): Bacteria > Pseudomonadota > Gammaproteobacteria > Pseudomonadales > Pseudomonadaceae > Aquipseudomonas > Aquipseudomonas veronii. The sequence goes on along the minus strand of NZ_JYLL01000001.1, from coordinate 121,761 downwards.
AATCGCGCCTGCCGGGCAAGACCCTGAGCGCCTGGACCACCGAACTCGGCAAACAGCGCACGATCAGCGGCCTGGAACCGGCCATCGTCACCCAGGTGAAGAAGGACGGCGTGCAGGTACTGACCCGCACCGGCGAAGCGCATGTGGCGTGGGACAGCATGAAATGGGCGCGCCCATTCCTGAACACCAACAGCATGGGGCCGATGCCCAAGCAGCCGTCGGACGTGGCGCAGGTGGGTGATTTGATCCGCGTGCAACGCCAGAAGGACGACAGCCTGAAATTCAGCCAGGTGCCGGTCGCCCAAGGCGCTCTGGTCTCCCTCGACCCGCAGAACGGCGCGATCCGTGCCCTGGTCGGCGGCTTCGCGTTCGAGCAGAGCAACTACAACCGTGCCACCCAGGCCAAGCGCCAGCCGGGTTCGAGCTTCAAGCCGTTCGTCTACAGTGCCGCCCTGGACAACGGCTACACCGCCGCCAGCCTGGTCAACGATGCACCGATCGTGTTTGTCGACGAGTACCTGGACAAGGTCTGGCGTCCGAAGAACGACACCAACACCTTCCTCGGCCCGATCCGCATCCGCGAGGCGCTGTACAAGTCGCGTAACCTGGTGTCGATCCGCTTGCTGCAGGCGATGGGCGTGGGCAAGACCATCGACTACATCACCCGCTTTGGTTTCAACAAGGCGGACCTGCCGCCGAACCTGTCCCTGGCCCTGGGGACGGCGACCCTCACGCCGATGGAAATCGCCACCGGCTGGAGCACGTTTGCCAACGGCGGCTACAAGATCACGCCGTACCTGATCGACAAGATCGAAAGCCGCAATGGCGACACCCTGTTCACCGCCAACCCGCCACGGGTGCCGGGTGATGTGGTCAACGGCGTGGCCGCCAGCGATGGCCTGGCCGCACCGAGCAACGGCGGTATCACCATCGAGCCGACCCCAGGCGTCACGCCGGCGGCGAACCCGAGCGCCGCGCCTGAACCGCAGGCGCCGGCAGTGGCCGAACGCGTGGTGGATGGCCGCACCACCTACATCCTCAACAGCATCCTGGAAGACGTGATCAAGAAAGGCACCGGCCGCCGTGCGCTGGCCCTGGGCCGCGCGGACATCGCGGGCAAGACCGGTACCACCAACGAATCCAAGGACGCCTGGTTCTCCGGCTACAACGCCGACTACGTGACCACCGTATGGACCGGCTACGACCAGCCGGAAAGCCTCGGCCGCCGCGAGTTCGGCGGTACCGTCGCGCTGCCGATCTGGATGAGCTACATGGGCGCCGCCTTGAAGGACAAGCCGCTGCATACCCAGCCGGAACCGGAAGGCATCCTCAGCCTGCGGATCGACCCGGTCAGTGGCCGCGCAGCATCGCCGAGCACGCCGAATGCGTACTTCGAGCTGTTCAAGAGCGAGGACACTCCGCCGTCGATCAACGAGCTGGGCAATGGCGTGGCGCCGGGCAGCCCGCTGCCGGCGGATGAGGCGGCACCGATCGATCTGTTCTAAACCAATGCGGTCAACCCTGTGGGAGGGAGCTTGCTCCCGATGGCGGTGTGTCAGTCACCAGATTCATTGACTGACAGTCCGCCATCGGGGGCAAGCCCCCTCCCACATTTGGTTCTGCGCAGGCCTTGGGTTTATAGCCAGACAGCAAAAAGCCCCGACTCGCAAGAGCCGGGGCTTTTTGTTGGTGCGCTACAACGGCTTAGCCGTTGAACACATCATCCACGCTTTGCAGCGGGTAGTTTTTCGGATACGGCAGGGTGGCCACACCGGTCTCGATCGCAGCTTTGGCCACAGCGTCGGAGATCACGGTGATCAGGCGCTTGTCCATTGGTTTCGGAATGATGTACTCACGACCGAATTCCAGCTTGGCGCCACCGTAGGCATCGCACACGTCCTGAGGCACCGGCAGCTTGGCCAGTTCACGCAGGGCGTTGGCGGCCGCCACTTTCATTTCTTCGTTGATGCGCTTGGCGCGAACGTCCAGGGCACCGCGGAAGATGAACGGGAAGCCCAGCACGTTGTTGACCTGGTTCGGGTAGTCCGAACGGCCGGTCGCCATGATCACGTCGTCGCGGGTGGCGTGTGCCAGTTCCGGCGCGATTTCTGGGTCCGGGTTGGAGCAGGCGAACACGATCGGGTTGGCTGCCATGGCCTTCAGGCCTTCAGCGCTCAGCAGGTTCGGACCGGACAGGCCGACGAATACGTCGGCACCGTCGAGGGCCTCAGCCAGGGTGCGCTTGGAGGACGGATGCGCAAACATCGCCTTGTACTGGTTCAGGTCGGTACGCTCGGACTGGATCACGCCCTTGCTGTCGACCATGTAGATGTTTTCCAGCTTGGCGCCCATGCTGACGATCAGCTTCATGCACGAGATGGCCGCAGCGCCAGCGCCCAGGCAGACGATCTTGGCGTCAGCCAGGGTTTTGCCAGCGATTTCCAGGGCGTTGATCATGCCGGCCGCGGTAACGATCGCGGTGCCGTGCTGGTCATCGTGGAATACCGGAATGTCGCACTGTTCGATCAGAGCCTTTTCGATCTCGAAGCACTCAGGTGCCTTGATGTCTTCCAGGTTGATGCCACCGAAGGTGATGGAAATGCGCTTGACGGTGTCGATGAAAGCCTGCGGGCTCTCGGAATCGACTTCGATGTCGAACACATCGATGCCGGCAAAGCGCTTGAACAGCACGCCTTTACCTTCCATGACTGGCTTGGAAGCCAATGGGCCGAGGTTACCCAGGCCAAGAATCGCGGTGCCATCGGAAATCACTGCAACCAGGTTGCCTTTGCCGGTGTATTTGTACGCCAACTCAGGGTCACGGGCGATTTCACGGACGGGCTCGGCAACGCCAGGGCTGTAGGCCAGCGACAGGTCGCGAGCGGTGGCAGTGGCTTTGGTGAGCTCTACACTCAGCTTTCCTGGACGAGGAAGGGCATGATATTCGAGAGCGGCAGTTTTCAAATCAGACATATCGGCATTCCGCTTTTACTGTTGGTCGACGGACCGCCGAGGATACTCGTGTCGTAAAGCCCCTACAAGACTGGGCAGTCACCGGTGTCAAGCGCCGTACACTACGACTTTCGGCCAAGAGCCACGGGACACAAGGGCTCAACTGTTCACAATCGACTTGAAAAATGTCTACAATTTTTCCTCGAGTGTCGATTTCAACCACTGCAACTGCGCTGGAGTGCCTGCTTAGCCGAGCGAAGCCTGATGGTCGAGGCGGGCCTGGGCTGCCGCCAGCCAAATCGCGGGCACAAAAAAGGCGCCCGCAAGGGGCGCCTTTTTCAACAGCTGGCAAAAGCCCATAGGGCCTTTGAGCCTTACTCTGCTGGAGTAGCAGGCTTCTTGCCGAAAGCACCAAAGCGATCTGCGAAGCGCTGTACACGGCCGCCAGTGTCCAGAGTTTTCTGCTTACCGGTGTAGAACGGGTGGCACTCGTTGCATACGTCAGTGCCCAGTGGCTTGCACAGGTTCGAACGGGTTTCGAACTTGTTGCCGCAGCTGCAGGTGACTTCGATGGTTTCGTACGCTGGATGGATACCGGCTTTCATGGTGACTTCCTCAGGCTAGCGTGCCGCCACTCGACACCATTGTCGAATACCGCACGTAATTAGGCCGCGGATTCTACCAGACCTTTTTAAACGCGCAAGCGCCGCTCTGCATCGATTCAGCACACCAAAGCCCCTTTCATCCGAAAACCGCGGCATACCCAACGCATCCCTCGTCTGCTAGGCTCCCGCCCTTCGTCATCACCCTCCTTTATAGAGAACCCCTGCGTGCCCGACGCCATTTTGCGCCTAGCCCTGCCCTCGCCCCTGCGCCGCCTGTTCGACTACCGGGCCCCGGCCGGCGTGCTGCGGGCGCAGTTGCAGCCAGGCATGCGGGTGCGGGTGCCGTTCGGGCGCAGGGAAATGATCGGCATCCTGGTGGAGGTAGCCGATCACAGTGAAGTGCCGGCGGAAAAGCTCAAGCCGGCCGTGGCCATCCTCGACACCACGCCGCCGCTGCCGCCGGCGTTGTTCAAGCTGTGCCTGTGGACCGCCCAGTATTACCAGCACAGCCTGGGCGACACCTTGAGCTGGGCGCTGCCGGTGCTGCTGCGCCAGGGCGAACTGGCCGAAGCGCGCCAGGAACGCTTCTGGTCGACGGTGCCCGGCGCGCGCCTCGACGACCCGCGCATCGCCCGCGCCCCGCGTCAGCGTGACGCCCTGGCGACACTGGCGCAGCATCCCCATGGCGTGGCCCACCAGCTCTTGAGCAAGCTGATGCTGAGCAAAGACAGCCTCGACCTGCTGCTCGCCAAAGGCCTGGTGCAGGTCGAGATCCGCAAGCACGCGCCGGACCCGCGCCATGAACACTGGCTGGCCCAACCGGAATTGCCGCTGAACCCCGAGCAACGTGCGGCCTATGAAGCCATTCGCGCAGGTTTTGACTGCTTTCACGCGTTCCTGCTGGCCGGCGTGACCGGCAGCGGCAAGACCGAAGTCTATCTGCAGTTGATCCGCGAAACCCTGCAAGCGGGCAAACAGGCGCTGGTACTCATCCCCGAGATCAACCTCGGCCCGCAGACCCTGGCGCGTTTCGAGCAGCGTTTCAACGCACGCATCGCCCTGGTGCATTCGGCGGTCAACGACCGTGAACGCCTGGAATCGTGGCTGGCGGCGCGGGACGGCGAGGCCGACATTATTATCGGCACCCGCTCGGCGCTGTTCACCCCGATGAAAAACCCCGGGCTGATCATCATCGACGAAGAACACGACGGTTCGTACAAACAGCAGGAAGGCCTGCGCTACCACGCCCGCGACCTAGCCCTGGTGCGGGCGCGTCAGGAAGACATTCCGATCGTGCTGGGTTCGGCCACGCCGTCCCTGGAAAGCCTGCATAACGCCTACACCGGCCGCTATGGCCTGCTGCGCCTGAATGAGCGCGCAGGCGGCGCCAAGCAACCGCGCTTCCTACGCCTGGATGTAAAAAGCCGGCCATTGGACAGCGGTATTTCCGGGCCGATGCAACAAGCCATCGGCCAGACCCTCGCCGCCGGCCAGCAAGTCCTGGTGTTTCTCAACCGTCGCGGCTTCGCGCCGACCTTGCTGTGCCATGACTGCGGCTGGATGTCCGAATGCGAACGCTGCGATGCGCGCATGACCGTGCACCAGCGCCATGGCGAGTTGCGCTGCCATCACTGCGGCCATGTGGAACGTGTACCGCGCCATTGCCCGCAATGCGGCAAAGTCGACCTGCGACCGGTCGGCGCGGGCACCGAACGCGCCGAAGAACGCCTGGGCATCCTGTTCCCGGACTACCCGGTGCTGCGGGTCGATCGCGACAGCACCTCGCGCAAGGACGCGATGAACCAGCTGTTCGCCACCATCCAGAAGGGCCAGCCGTGCATCCTGGTAGGCACGCAGATGCTTGCCAAGGGGCATCACTTCCCACGGGTGACCCTGGTGTCGATCCTGGATGCCGACGGTGGCTTGTTCTCCGGCGACTTCCGCGCCAGCGAGCGCATGGCGCAGTTGATCGTGCAGGTCGCTGGCCGTGCCGGGCGCGCCGAGGAGCCGGGCAAGGTGATCATCCAGACCCACCTGGCCGACCATCCGCTGCTGATCCAACTGACCGAACAAGGTTATTTCGCGTTTGCCGAGCAGGCCTTGAGCGAACGCCGCGCCGCCGGCCTGCCGCCTTTTGCCCACCTCGCGCTGCTGCGCGCCGAGGCGCACAAGCCGGGGCAGGCGGAAGGTTTTCTCGATGAAGCCTGCAGCGCCGCCGAGCGCCTGCTCGGCGAGTTGGGCCTGAGCGGCATCGAATTGCTCGGCCCGGTGCCCGCGCCCATGGAACGCCGCGCCGGACGCTACCGCGCTCAGCTACTCTTGCAGGCAACGTCCCGCGCACCGCTGCACCGGCTGTTAAGTAGCTGGTTACTTGCGCTGGAGCAAATGCCCAGCGGTCGCCAGGTGCGATGGTCGTTGGATGTGGACCCGGTCGATTTGTACTAGCCCTGTAGGAGCGAGCTTGCTCGCGAAAACCCCGAGAGCGCCACGTAAACCCGAATATCCGCGTTATCGTTGACGATTTTCGCGAGCAAGCTCGCTCCTACAAGTGGGCAGGATGCCCTTAAAAAGCCCCGCAGGTCTGGAACGGTTGGCAAGCCCGCCCTCGCCACGGATAATGCCCAGTTTTTCCACCTGCGCATCGCGCGCCACCGCTTGCGGTCGAAAGAGAACACCATGAAAGACACCATTCGCCAGCTGATCCAACAAGCCCTCACCCAACTCGTCAACGAAGGTGTGTTGCCTGAAGGCCTGACGCCGGCGATCCAGGTGGAAAACACCCGCGACAAGACCCACGGTGACTTCGCCAGCAACATCGCGATGATGCTGGCCAAGCCGGCCGGCATGAAGCCGCGCGACCTGGCGGAGAAAATCATCGCCGCGCTGCCGGCCGACCCGCAGGTGAGCAAGGCCGAAATCGCCGGCCCGGGCTTTATCAATGTCTTCCAGAACACCGAGGCCCTGGCTTCGCGCCTGGACGCGGCGCTGGCCGATGCCAAAATCGGCGTGCGCAAGGCCGGCCCTGCCGAGCGCGTGGCCATCGACCTGTCGGCGCCCAACCTGGCCAAAGAGATGCACGTCGGCCACTTGCGCTCGACCATCATCGGCGACGGCGTGGCGCGGGTACTGGAGTTTCTCGGCGACACCGTGATCCGTCAGAACCACGTCGGTGACTGGGGCACCCAGTTCGGCATGCTGATGGCCTACCTGCAGGAAAACCCGATCACCAGCAACGAGCTGTCGGACCTGGAAAACTTCTACCGCGCCGCGAAGAAGCGTTTCGACGAATCCGAAGCGTTCGCCGACCGCGCCCGTGGCCTGGTGGTCAAGCTGCAAGCCGGCGACACGGAATGCCTGGAGCTGTGGTCGCGTTTCCGCGATATCTCGCTGGCCCACTGCCAGCACATCTACGAACTGCTCAACGTCAAGTTGACCATGGCCGACGTCATGGGCGAAAGCGCCTACAACGACGACCTGATCAACGTGGTCAACGACCTCAAGGCCAAAGGCCTGCTGGTAGAAAGCAACGGCGCGCAGTGCGTGTTCCTCGAAGAATTCAAGACCGCCGAGGGCGAGCCGCTGCCGGTGATCATCGTCAAGGCCGATGGCGGCTACCTCTACGCCACCACCGACCTGGCCGCCGTGCGCTACCGCAGCGGCGTGCTCAAGGCGGATCGCGCGTTGTATTTCGTCGACCAGCGCCAGGCCCTGCACTTCCAGCAGGTGTTCGAAGTGGCGCGCCGCGCCGGTTTCGTCACGCACCCGATGCACATGGAACACATGGGCTTCGGCACCATGAACGGCGCCGACGGCCGCCCGTTCAAGACCCGCGACGGCGGCACCGTGAAGCTGATCGACCTGCTGAACGAAGCCCAGGAACGTGCCTACAACCTGGTGAAGGAAAAGAACCCGGAGCTGGCGGACGCCGACCTGCGCAACATTGCCCGCGTGGTGGGCATTGGCGCGGTGAAATACGCCGACCTGTCCAAGCACCGCACCAGCGACTACAGCTTCAACTTCGAGCTGATGCTCAACTTCGAAGGCAACACCGCGCCGTACCTGCTGTACGCCTACACCCGCGTGGCCGGGGTGTTCCGCAAGCTGGGCAAGGACTTCAGCGAAGTGCAAGGGCAGATCGTATTGCAAGCGCCCCAGGAACAGGAATTGGGCGCCAAGCTGGCGCAATTCGGCGAAGTGCTGAACAGCGTCGGCGAGAAAGGCACGCCGCACATCCTCTGCACCTACCTGTACGAAGTCGCCGGGCTGTTCTCCAGCTTCTACGAGAACTGCCCGATCCTCACCGCCGACGACGAAGCCCACAAGCAGAGTCGCCTGCGCCTCGCCGCACTGGCTGGACGGACCCTCAAGCAAGGCCTGGAACTGTTGGGCCTGGAAACTCTGGAGCGTATGTAAGTTGGCTGCCAAGAAAAAACCTGCACCCAAGCGCGGCGCCAGCCGCTACCAGGCACCGGCGAAGAAGCCCATTCCGGGCTGGTTGTGGATGGCCATCGGCCTCACGGTCGGCGCGTTTATCGTATTCCTGATGAAGCTGGACCCCGGCCAGGGCGATGACGTCAAACGGGTCAAACAGGAGCAGCAAAAAGCCACGAAAATGGCCGAGGCCAACAAGACCGCGCCAAGCCCGACCGCGCCGGTGAAGCCCAAGTACGACTTCTACACCCTGCTGCCGGAATCGGAAGTGATCGTGCCGCCCGACGCCGTGCCGGAGAAAACCCTGCCGACGCCGCAAGTACCGACCACACCGGTCACTCCGGCGGAAGCGGCCAAAATCGACACGGCACGGGCCCAGGCCGCGCTGGCCGGAATCACCCCGCCGCCACCGCCACCGGTTGCGACCACCAAGGCCGCGCCGGTGACCAAGTTCTTCCTGCAGGCGGGCTCGTTCCCGAAACAGGCGGACGCCGATCGCGTGCGTGCACAGATCATCCTGCTGGGCCAGGCGGTCACGGTGGAGTCCGGCACGGTGAAAGAGGCAACGTGGTATCGCGTGTTGGTGGGCCCGTTCAGCAACCGCGAGCAACTGACCGTGGCGCAGAAACAATTGGCCGGCGCGGGCTTTAGCAACCTGTTGTTACAACAGCGCCAGAGCCGCTGACCTAAAGCCAACACCAATCAAAATGTGGGAGGGGCGGTGCGACGATTCGACTTGCCCCCGATAGCGGTAGATCAGTCAATATTTTCGGCGACTGATACACCGCGATCGGGGGCAAGCCCCCTCCCACATTGGTTTTAGGCGGTTCTCGAAAGGGTGTCAGACCAATAGACACCATTCGTCCGTACCAACCTCCCAAGGTTGAAATCATCCCCGCTACCCCCATATCAGTTCCCACCAGGGCATTTTCGCCCCGCTGCGTGGAGACTCTCCCCTTGACCACCATCGTTTCAGTACGTCGCCACGGCAAAGTCGTCATGGGCGGCGACGGCCAGGTTTCCCTTGGCAATACCGTGATGAAAGGCAACGCGAAGAAAGTGCGTCGCCTGTACCACGGCCAGGTGCTCGCAGGCTTTGCCGGCGCCACCGCAGACGCCTTCACCCTGTTCGAACGTTTCGAAGGCCAACTGGAAAAACACCAGGGCCACCTGGTTCGCGCCGCCGTCGAACTCGCCAAAGAATGGCGTACCGACCGCTCCCTCAGCCGCCTCGAAGCCATGCTGGCCGTTGCCAACAAAGACGCGTCGCTGATCATCACCGGTAACGGCGATGTGGTTGAGCCTGAACACGGCCTGATCGCCATGGGCTCCGGCGGTGGCTATGCCCAAGCGGCAGCCAGCGCACTGTTGAAGAAAACCGACCTGTCGGCCCGCGAAATCGTCGAAACCGCCCTGGGTATCGCTGGCGATATCTGCGTGTTCACCAACCACAACTTCACCATTGAGGAGCAGGACCTCGCCGAGTAAGCCGTAGGCTTATTCCCGCTTGAGGACCGCCAAACATTATGTCCATGACTCCCCGCGAAATCGTCCATGAACTCAATCGCCATATCATCGGCCAGGACGATGCCAAGCGCGCCGTTGCCATCGCGCTGCGTAACCGCTGGCGCCGGATGCAACTGCCGGAAGAACTGCGCGTTGAAGTAACGCCCAAGAACATCCTGATGATCGGCCCGACCGGCGTCGGTAAAACCGAAATCGCCCGGCGCCTGGCCAAGTTGGCCAATGCCCCGTTCATCAAGGTCGAAGCGACCAAGTTCACCGAAGTCGGCTACGTGGGCCGCGACGTCGAGTCGATCATTCGTGACCTGGCCGACGCTGCCTTGAAGCTGCTGCGAGAACAGGAAATGACCAAGGTCAGCCACCGCGCCGAAGACGCCGCCGAAGAACGTATCCTCGACGCCCTGCTGCCACCGGCGCGCATGGGTTTCAACGAAGACGCCGCGCCAGCCTCGGACTCCAACACTCGCCAGCTGTTCCGCAAACGCCTGCGTGAAGGCCAGCTGGATGACAAGGAAATCGAGATCGAAGTCGCCGAAATGTCCGGCGTCGACATCTCCGCGCCGCCCGGCATGGAAGAAATGACCAGCCAGCTGCAGAACCTGTTCGCCAACATGGGCAAGGGCAAGAAGAAAAGCCGCAAGCTCAAGGTCAAGGAAGCGCTGAAACTGGTGCGCGACGAAGAAGCCGGGCGCCTGGTGAACGAGGAAGAACTCAAGGCCAAGGCCCTGGAAGCGGTCGAGCAGCATGGCATCGTGTTTATCGATGAGATCGACAAGGTGGCCAAGCGCGGTAACTCCGGTGGCGTCGACGTGTCCCGCGAGGGCGTACAGCGCGACCTGCTGCCGCTGATCGAAGGCTGCACCGTCAACACCAAGCTGGGCATGGTCAAGACCGACCATATCCTGTTTATCGCCTCCGGTGCGTTCCACCTGAGCAAGCCAAGCGACCTGGTGCCGGAGCTGCAAGGCCGCCTGCCGATTCGCGTGGAGCTCAAGGCGCTGACCCCGGGCGACTTCGAACGCATCCTCAGCGAGCCGCATGCCTCGCTCACCGAGCAATACCGCGAGCTGCTGAAAACCGAAGGCCTCGCCATCGAGTTCCTGCCGGACGGCATCAAGCGCCTGGCGGAAATCGCCTGGCAGGTCAACGAGAAGACCGAGAACATCGGCGCCCGTCGCCTGCACACCTTGCTGGAGCGCCTGCTCGAGGAAGTGTCGTTCAGCGCCGGCGACCTGGCCGGTGCGCAGAATGGCGAAGCGATCCAGATCGACGCCGCCTACGTCAACAGCCACTTGGGCGAATTGGCGCAGAACGAAGATCTGTCTCGCTATATCCTGTAAGCCTCACACAGCACTGCTTTGCTTCAATGTGGAGGGGGCTTGCCCCCGATAGCGGTCGGTCAGACAGATGTATGCTGACTGACACACCGCCATCGGGAGCAAGCCCCCTCCCACATTTTGAAGCCGGTTTATTCAGGATCTCATCAATGTCGAAATTTCCTACTGCTGTAAACCTGCACAAAACCTCCAACACCCTCGGCCTCACCTACGGGCCCGACGAGGCCTACCAGTTGCCCGCCGAATTCCTACGGGTACATTCGCCTTCCGCCGAAGTCCAGGGCCACGGCAAACCGATCCTGCAATTCGGCAAGCTCAACGTGCGCTTGAACAAGATCGAACCGGCCGGTCAGTACGCACTGAAATTGATCTTCGACGACGGACACGACAGCGGATTGTTCACCTGGGACTACCTCTACCAACTGGCCGTGCGTCAGGACGCGCTGTGGGCCGATTACCTCGCCGAACTCAAAGCGGCCGGAAAAACCCGCGACCCGGATCAGTCAGTCGTGCGGCTGATGCTCTAGCCCAGGCTTCTTGCGCTTTAGAGGGCATTTTCTAATTCCATCTGCTTGAATGCCCACTCCTGTGGCCAACGATTGGCCCGCTTGCGAAAAAAATTAAACTCGGGTAACCAATGGAACTGGCAAGTTCCCTGCATTTGACGATGCGGTATCAACGGTCACCCGAGTCGCAGTACCTGGCTTGTGTTGTGTATCGAAACGTGGTGCGCAGCGGTACCCGGTACTCGTCTTTCGGACAATGGAGCGTCGTAGATGAGTAACAAGAATAACGATGACTTGAAACGCCAGGCCTCGGAAAACACCTTGGGGCTGAACCCGATCATCGCGTTACGTAAAAAGGACTTATTGGCCTCAGCGAAGATGGTGCTGAGCCAAGCCATCAGACAACCGTTGCACAGCGTCAAGCATGTCGCCCACTTTGGCGTCGAATTGAAAAATGTGATGTTCGGCAAATCCGCGCTGATGCCCGAAAGCGATGACCGTCGCTTTCACGACCCGGCCTGGAGCCAGAACCCACTCTACAAGCGTTACCTGCAAACCTACCTGGCGTGGCGCAAGGAACTGCACGACTGGATCGGTGACAGCAACCTGTCGGAACAGGACATCAGCCGCGGTCACTTCGTGATCAACCTGATGACCGAAGCCATGGCCCCCTCCAACACGGCGGCCAACCCGGCGGCGGTCAAGCGCTTCTTTGAAACCGGCGGCAAAAGCCTGCTCGACGGCCTGTCCCACCTGGCCAAGGACATGGTTCACAACGGCGGCATGCCGAGCCAGGTCAACATGGGCGCGTTTGAGGTCGGCAAGTCCCTGGGCACCAGCGAAGGTTCGGTGGTGTTTCGCAATGACGTGCTGGAGCTGATCCAGTACAAGCCGATCACCGAACAGGTCCACGAACGCCCGCTGCTGGTGGTGCCGCCGCAGATCAACAAATTCTATGTCTTCGACCTGAGCCCGGATAAGAGCCTGGCGCGCTTCTGCCTGCGCAACGGCCAGCAGACGTTTATCGTCAGTTGGCGCAACCCGACCAAGGCCCAGCGCGAGTGGGGCCTGTCGACCTATATCGAGGCGCTCAAGGAAGCGGTCGATGTGGTCACCGCGATTACCGGCAGTCAAGACATCAACATGCTCGGCGCCTGCTCCGGCGGCATCACCTGCACCGCCCTGCTCGGCCACTACGCGGCGCTGGGGGAGAAGAAGGTCAACGCCCTGACCCTGCTGGTGAGCGTGCTGGACACCACCCTGGACACCCAGGTGGCGCTGTTCGTCGACGAGCAGACGCTGGAAGCGGCCAAGCGCCACTCCTACCAGGCCGGCGTGCTGGAAGGTCGCGACATGGCCAAGGTGTTTGCCTGGATGCGCCCCAACGACCTGATCTGGAACTACTGGGTCAACAACTACCTGCTGGGCAACGAGCCGCCGGTGTTCGACATCCTGTTCTGGAACAACGACACCACGCGCTTGCCGGCGGCATTCCACGGCGACCTGATCGAACTGTTCAAGAACAACCCACTGGTGCGCGCCAACGCCCTGGAAGTGTGCGGCACGCCGATCGACCTCAAGCAGGTCACGGCCGATATCTACTCATTGGCCGGCACCAACGACCACATCACACCGTGGCAGTCCTGCTACAAGTCGGCGCAGCTGTTTGGCGGCAAGGTGGAGTTTGTGCTGTCGAGCAGCGGGCATATCCAGAGCATCCTCAACCCGCCGGGCAACCCCAAGGCGCGCTACCAGACCAGCGACGGCCTGGCGGGCAAGCCGCTGGAATGGCAGGAAAATGCGACCAAGCACACCGACTCGTGGTGGTTGCATTGGCAGGCGTGGCAGGCGGAGCGGGCGGGCAAGTTGAAGAAGGCACCGACGACATTAGGCAATAAAACCTACGCCGCAGCCGAAGCGGCACCGGGTACCTATGTGCATGAACGCTAGAGCACACTTTTTTGGGATTGAAATGAGATCAAATGTGGGAGGGAGCTTACTCCCGATAGCGGTGTATCAGTCGCCAGATCCATTGACTGACCGAACGTCATCGGGAGCAAGCCCCCTCCCACACTGACCTCACTCGGACTGCAATACTTCACAGGGCTTGAGCATGCCGCAACCGTTCATTTTCCGCACCATCGACCTGGATGGCCAGACCATCCGCACGGCGGTACGCCCGGGCAAGTCGCACTTGACGCCACTGCTGATCTTCAACGGCATCGGCGCCAACCTCGAGCTGGTGTTTCCGTTCGTCCAGGCCCTGGACCCGGACCTGGAAGTGATCGCCTTCGATGTGCCGGGCGTGGGCGGCTCGTCGACACCCAAGCGGCCGTATCGCTTTCCCGGCCTGGCCAAGCTCACCGCGCGCATGCTCGATTACCTGGACTACGGCCAGGTGAATGCGGTGGGCGTGTCCTGGGGCGGCGCGTTGGCGCAGCAGTTTGCCTACGACTACCCGGAGCGCTGCAAGAAGCTGATTCTCGCCGCGACCGCCGCCGGTGCGGTGATGGTGCCGGGCAAGCCGAAAGTGCTGTGGCTGATGGCGAGCCCGCGGCGCTATATCCAGCCGTCTCACGTGGTGCGTATTGCACCGATGATTTATGGCGGTTCGTTCCGCCGCGATTCGAACCTGGCCGCCGAACATGCGAGCAAAGTGCGCTCGGCCGGCAAGCTGGGTTACTACTGGCAACTGTTCGCCGGGCTGGGCTGGACCAGCATCCACTGGCTGCACAAGATCCGTCAGCCGACCCTGGTGCTGGCCGGGGACGACGACCCGCTGATCCCACTGATCAACATGCGGATGCTCGCCTGGCGCATTCCCAACGCACAGCTGCACATCATCGATGATGGCCACCTGTTCCTGATCACTCGCGCCGAAGCCGTGGCGCCGATCATCATGAAATTTCTCGAGGAGGAGCGCCTGCGCGCGGTGATTCATCCCCGTCCGGCGGTGTAAGGACCACACCGCCGCGCAACTTGCCGAGAACCGACTATGGTTCTGAATTGGCGTGCCTGTTGATGACTTGACGAAGGAGTGTTGGCTCATGCGAGAACGACCCGTGACGAACCCGGCGCCCACCCCTGCCGCGTTCATCAATGCGCAAAATGCGATCACCGGCCTGCGCGGCCGGGACTTGCTGTCGACCCTGCGCAGCGTCGCCGCCCACGGCTTGCGCAACCCGGTGCATACCGCTCGTCATGCCCTGGCCCTGGGCGGTCAACTGGGGCGCGTGCTGCTGGGCGAAACCGTGCATGAACCCAACCCCCACGACAGCCGCTTCATCGACCCGACCTGGGCCCTCAACCCGCTGTACCGGCGCAGCCTGCAGGCGTACCTGAGCTGGCAGAAGCAAACCCGCAGCTGGATCGATGACAGCACCCTGAGCGCCGATGACCGCGCCCGCGCGCACTTCGCGTTCACCCTGATCAACGATGCGGTATCGCCCTCCAACACCTTGCTCAACCCGCTGGCCATCAAGGAACTGCTCAACTCCGGCGGTAACAGCGTGGTGCGCGGCGTGAGCAACCTGTTCGAAGACATGCTGCACAACAACGGCCTGCCGCGCCAGGTCAGCAAGCACGCCTTTGAAGTGGGCAAGACCGTCGCCACCACGCCAGGCTCGGTGGTGTTTCGCAATGAGCTGCTGGAGCTGATCCAGTACAAGCCCATGAGCGAAAAGCAGTACGCCAAGCCCCTGTTGATCGTGCCGCCGCAAATCAACAAGTACTACATCTTCGACCTGAGCCCGGCCAACAGCTTCGTGCAGTACGCCCTGAAAAACAGCCTGCAGACCTTCATCGTCAGCTGGCGCAACCCGGATGTGCGCCACCGCGAATGGGGCCTGTCCACCTACGTGGCCGCGCTGGAGGAAGCACTCAACGTCTGCCGCGCAATCACCGGCGCCCGCGAGGTCAACCTGATGGGCGCCTGCGCCGGCGGCCTGACCATCGCCGCGCTGCAAGGCCACCTGCAAGCCAAGCGCCAGTTGCGCCGCGTCCCCAGCGCCAGCTATCTGGTGAGCCTGCTCGACAGCCAGATCGACAGCCCCGCCACCCTGTTCGCCGACGAGCAAACCCTGGAAGCCGCCAAGCGCCGCTCCTACCAGCAAGGCGTGCTGGACGGTCGCGACATGGCCAAGGTATTTGCCTGGATGCGCCCCAACGACCTGATCTGGAACTACTGGATCAACAACTACCTGCTGGGCAAGGAACCGCCGGCCTTCGACATCCTGTACTGGAACAACGACAACACGCGCCTGCCCGCCGCCCTGCATGGCGACCTGCTGGACTTCTTCAAACACAACCCGCTGAGCCGTCCCGGTGGCCTGGAAGTGTGCGGCACGCCCATCGACTTGCAGAAGGTCACGGTGGACAGCTTCAGCGTGGCCGGGATCAACGACCACATCACGCCATGGGACGCGGTGTACCGCTCCACGCAGTTGCTGGGCGGCGAGCGGCGCTTCGTGCTGTCCAACAGCGGGCATATCCAGAGCATCCTCAACCCGCCGGGCAACCCCAAGGCCAACTACGTCGAGAACCTCAAGCTGAGCAGCGACCCACGTGCCTGGTACTACGACGCCAGCCACGTCGAAGGCAGCTGGTGGCCCGAGTGGCTGGCGTGGATTCAAGCGCGCTCGGGCGTACAACGCGAAACCCTCACCGCCCTGGGCAACCAGAATTACCCACCGATGGAAGCAGCGCCAGGCACTTACGTGCGGGTCCGCTGAGCTCAACGATCCTATTTAAGAAGACCGGATGAAAACCCGCGACCGTATCCTTGAATGTGCCCTGCTGCTGTTCAACCACAAGGGCGAACCGAACGTGTCGACCATGGAGGTGGCCAATGAAATGGGGATCAGCCCCGGCAATCTCTACTACCACTTCCATGGCAAGGAACCGCTGGTGCTCGGGCTGTTCGAGCGTTTCCAGAGTGAGCTGGCGCCCCTGCTCGACCCACCGCCAGGCGCGCAACTGGAGGCCCAGGATTACTGGCTGTTCCTGCACCTGATCGTCGAGCGCATGGCCCATTACCGGTTCCTGTTCCAGGACCTGTCGAACCTGGCGGGGCGCCTGCCGAAACTGGCAAGAGGCATTCGCCACCTGCTCACGGCGCTCAAGCGCACCCTGGCGTCATTACTCGCACGGCTGCAGGCGGCGGGGCAGTTGGTCAGCAGCACCCAGGCGCTAGGCCAATTGGTTGAGCAGATCACCATGACCCTGCTGTTTTCCCTGGACTACCAACGCATTCTCGACCGTGAAGGCGAGGTGCAGGTGGTGGTCTACCAGATCATGATGCTGGTCGCGCCGCACCTGTTGCCAGCAGCGCGGGAAACCACGGAGCGCCTGGCGCTGCGCTATATGGACGATCCGGGTTAAACGTGTGCCTTACAGGCACTGCGTCATTGAGGCTCACCGAACTGTCGAGTGAACTTGAACAGCTCGCAGTCACTTCTGATCCCCAACTTTCGATAAGCCGATTGTTTTTGCGTACTGATCGTACTTGCACTGCGCGAGAACCGTGCGGCAATCGAATGGACTGACCGATCATAAAAACGCCCGACCTTCACAGGCCGGGCGCTTTTTCAGGTGCCCCGAAAAGATCAGGACTGACTGGATGGCGTCGGGGTTACCGATGCGGCAGTCGGTGCAGGCGCAGCGGTCGGTGCGGCTGCCGAGTTGGCGCTGGAAGCGGCGAGTGCCGCAGGCGCAGGCTTGGCGGCCACGGCCGGCTTCGCTGCTGCGGGCTTTTTCGCGGCGACCGGCTTCTTCGCGGCGGCAGGTTTGGCCGCAGCAGGTTTGGCGGCGACCGCTTTAGCGGCGGGTTTGGCAGCAGGCTTGGCAGCGGCTTTAGCGGCCACTGGTTTAGCCGCTGGCTTGGCCGCAGGTTTGGCCGCTGCAACTTTCGCCGCTGGCTTGGCCGCAGGTTTAGCCACGGCTTTGGCTGGCGCTTTGGCCGCAGGTTTGGCAGCCGGCTTGGCGGCGGCTTTGACCAGTGGCTTGGCGGCCGTTTTCGCAGCCGGCTTGGCGGCAGCGGTTTTAGCGGCAGGCTTGGACGCAGCAGCCTTCACCGGGGTGACTTTGGCACCGGTGAGTTTTTCGATTTGCTTGGTCAGGGTCTCGACCTTGCTGTGCAGTGCTTTCACTTCAGCACGGCTGGGTACGCCCAGTCGCGAAATCGCACTGTTAAGGCGCTTGTCGAAAGTTTCTTCCAACTTGTTCCAAGTCTCGGAAATGCTCGACTTGGCGGAACCGGCGCTGGCCTTGGCCGCATCGACTTTTTTACCCACGGTGCTTTTGGTCAACTTCTCGGCCTTCTCGCCGTCTTTAACCAACGTCTCGAAGAGTTTGCTGCCGTCACTGTCGATCTTCGAGTAAACGCCTAAACCAGCCAGCCAGATCTTGCGGGAATATTCTTCAACTTTCCCGACCCACGAGCTGCCTTCTTTCTGAGTAGTCTTTTTAACAGCCATCCCGATGTCTCCTTAGTGTTTACGCGCGACACGTTCGAGCAATGCCGTCAGCTCTTCGAGCTTAGCAGAGAGTGTCTCCACGTCATGTTTAGACGCAATGCCGATTCGATTCAAGGCACTTGCAACACGAGTGTCAAAAGCTTTTTCAACTTTATCCAGTTGAACTTCAACCCGGCCTTTGACGCTGGAGAGATTACTCTTTACTTGGTCAATCTGACTGTTGGCAGCATCAAGTTGTTCAACGGCAACTTTTTTACCTTTACTTTCAACATGTTGCCCAGTCTTTACCAGCTCTTTGAAGTACGCGCCGCCCTCGTTTCCGACCCTGGCATAGGCACCCAGGCCTGCCAGCCAGATCTTGCGGGCATAGGTTTTAACCTCGTCCAGGGCGTGGCTCGGGGCGTCGATTTTTTTCTTCAGGGTAACTTTGGCCATGGTGCACCTCACGCAAAAAGGGTGGAGGAACGGCCCGCAGAAGTTGAGGGCTTGGGCACAAAGTAGGCAGAAAAATTAGAATCGGCACCCTAACAACAGTCGGATCAGGCCAAGGCTTTATCCAGGGCTTTCTCGATTTCAGTCTTGATGGTGCCACTCATGGCCGACATCAGCAGGCCCAGTTCCACATCGATACGCAACAGATCAGCGGCGACCTGCACCGTGCCTTTAACCCCCGAACGCTTGAGGTTCAACGTATCGCCAGACCACGAAGGCTCCAGGCCATATTGATCCTGGAGTTTCTGTGCCAGCTTCTCGGCCTTCGCCCGTGCGCCTTCTTTACCCAGGGTGTGTGCACGTTCAACAGTGATACGGGCCATTGCAACGACTCCTCTTTATAACGACTTGAACACCTGCCATGCGGCAAAAGGTCTCGGTGAGCACCTATCTTACCTTCAGCCTTGCCAAGACAAAGCAGGCCTTGGGGATTATCATGTCCCGCATTCTCTTTTGGTGACAGCGATATGACTGATCAGCGCAAAGGCAGCGATGCCGAACCCACCACTCACTTCGGCTTCAAAAACGTCCCGGAAAGCCAGAAAGCGCAGAAAGTCGCTGAAGTGTTCCACTCCGTTGCGGCCAAGTACGACCTGATGAACGACGTGCTGTCCGGCGGCATGCACCGCCTGTGGAAGCGCTTCACCATCGAACTGTCGGGCGTGCGTACCGGCAACCGCGTGCTGGACATCGCTGGCGGCACGGGCGACCTGGCGGCCAAGTTCTCCAAGCTGGTCGGCCCGACCGGCCAGGTGGTGCTGGCGGATATCAACGGCTCGATGCTCAAGGTCGGCCGCGATCGCCTGCTCGACAAAGGCGTGGCCGGCAATATCGAATTCGTCCAGGCCGATGCGGAAAAGCTGCCGTTCCCCGACAACCATTTCGACTGCGTGACCATCGCCTTCGGCCTGCGCAACGTGACCCACAAGGAAGACGCGATCCGCTCGATGCTGCGCGTGCTCAAGCCCGGCGGCCGGCTGTTGGTGCTGGAGTTCTCCAAGCCGACCAACGCGCTGATGTCCAAGGTCTACGACACCTACTCGTTCGCCTTCATGCCGTTGATGGGCAAGCTGATCACCAACGACGCCGAGAGCTATCGCTACCTGGCCGAATCGATCCGCATGCACCCCGACCAGGAAACCCTGAAGTCGATGATGGTGGACGCCGGTTTCGACCGCGTGACCTACCACAACATGACCTCGGGCATCGTCGCCCTGCACCGCGGCATCAAGCCCTGATGCTGTTCCAAGGCCTGCTCGCCAGCGTCGAACACGGCGTCAACCGCGTGCTGCGCCTGGACAGCACCGCCCTGGCGCGGCTGGCGCACTTGAACGGCAAGATCATCGCCGTCGACTGCACGAGCCCCGCCTTGCAGCTGTTTATCCTGCCCAGCGACGAAGGCCTGTTGCTCGCGACCCATTGGGCCGCCGAGGCCGACTGCACCCTGCGTGCGCCGGCCTCGAGCCTGTTGCACCTGGCGCTGAGCCGCAACAAGACCGCCATCCTCCACGGCCCCGAAGTGGCGCTGGAAGGCGACAGCGCGGTGCTGATGGACCTGGCCGCCGTGCTGCAGGACCTGGAACTGGACTGGGAATACGAACTGTCGCGCTGGATCGGCCCCGTGCCCACCCAGTTGATCAGCGGCCACTTGCGCAGTCGCACGCACTGGTACCAGCAGGGGTTCGCCAGCCTCAACCAGAACCTCGCCGAATACCTGAGCGAAGAATCGCGCACCCTGGTCGGACAACGGGAAGCGCAAGCGCGCTTTCGTGAACTCGACAAGGCCAAAATCGACCTGGAACGCCTTGAGGCCCGCTTCGAGCGCCTGAGCCGTTCCCTTGATCCAAGCGATAACGCATGAAGCTGCTCGCCGTCCGCCGTTTGTTCCGTATCCAGCGCGTCGTAATCCGCTACCGCCTCGATGACCTGCTGTTCGCCCTGCCGTTGCCGTGGTTCCTGCTTGCCGTGCGCTATGTGCTGCCGTGGCGCTGGTTCCCGCGCAAGCCGCTGGACCTGAGCCGTGGCGCGCGCCTGCGCCTGGCCTTGCAGGATCTGGGGCCGATCTTTATCAAGTTCGGGCAGATCCTCTCGACCCGTCGCGACCTGCTGCCCGAAGACATCGCCGACGAACTGATGCTGCTGCAGGACCGCGTGCCGCCGTTCGATTCGCAGCAGTCGATGAAGCTGATCGAAGAGCAGTTGGGCCAGAAGATCAGCGACGTGTTCAGCCGTTTCGACGTCGAGCCCCTGGCCTCGGCCTCGGTGGCGCAAGTGCATGCGGCGCAGCTCAAGACCGGCGAAGAAGTGGTGGTGAAGGTGATTCGCCCGGGCCTCAAACCGATCATCGGCCAAGACCTGGCGTGGCTGTTCATTCTCGCCCGCGCCGCCGAACGCTTCTCCGCCGACGCGCGCCTGTTGCACCCGGTGGACGTGGTCGCCGACTACGAAAAAACCATCTACGACGAACTCGACCTGCTGCGCGAAGCGGCCAACGCCAGCCAGCTCAAGCGCAACTTTGAAGGCTCACCGCTGCTGTATGTGCCGCAAGTGTATTGGGACTGGTGCCGCCCTAAAGTGTTGGTGATGGAGCGCATCTACGGCGTGCAGGTCACCGACCTCGCGACCCTGGCCGACCAGCGCACCAACATGAAGATGCTCGCCGAGCGCGGCGTGGAGATCTTCTTCACCCAGGTGTTCCGCGACAGTTTCTTCCATGCCGACATGCACCCCGGCAATATCTTCGTCAGCACCCTCAACCCGTGGAGCCCGCAGTACATTGCGATCGACTGCGGCATCGTCGGCAGCCTGACCCCGGAAGACCAGGACTACCTGGCGCGCAACCTGTTCGCCTTCTTCAAGCGCGATTACCGCCGCGTGGCGCAGTTGCACATCGATTCGGGTTGGGTGCCGGCGGAAACCAAGCTCAACGAATTCGAAGCGGCGATCCGCACCGTGTGCGAGCCGATCTTCGAAAAACCGCTGAAAGACATTTCCTTCGGCCAGGTGCTGATGCGCCTGTTCCAGACCGCGCGGCGCTTCAATATGGAAGTGCAGCCGCAGTTGGTGCTGCTGCAGAAAACCCTGCTGAACATTGAAGGCCTGGGCCGCCAGCTGTACCCCGACCTCGACCTGTGGAACACCGCCCAGCCGTTCCTCGAACGCTGGATGCGCGAGCGGGTCAGCCCGAAAACCCTGCTGGGCAACCTGCAGAGCCAGGTGGAGCAACTGCCGCACCTGGCCAACATGACCCGCGACCTGCTGGAACGCATGTCCCAGCCCCACGCCAAAGACCCGACGCCGCCGTGGCACACGCGCAAGGACGACTGGTTCCTGCGCCTGCTGGGCGCCGCGCATCTGGTCGGCGGGGTGATGCTGGCCATCGGCGGGCCGCTGAATCAACTGGGCCACTGGCCGGCCGGCATCATGGTCGCCGTGGGTGTTTATCTGATCGTGCGTCGGTAGCCAATCCGGTTATACACTGTCGCAAATTGCCGGAGCCGAAGATGAAAGACTGGCTGGATGAGATCAAGTGGGACAGTGACGGCCTGGTGCCGGCCATTGCCCAGGACTACAAGACCGGGCGCGTGCTGATGATGGCCTGGATGAACCGCGAGGCCCTGAGCCTCACCGCCGCTGAGCAGCGCGCCATTTACTGGTCACGTTCGCGTGGCAAACTGTGGCGCAAGGGCGAAGAGTCCGGGCACGTGCAAACCCTGCACGAGATACGCCTGGACTGCGACGCCGACGTGGTGATCCTCAAGGTCGAGCAGATCGGCGGCATCGCCTGCCACACCGGCCGCCACAGCTGCTTCTATCGCGTGTTCGAGAACGGCGAGTGGAAGGTTGTGGAGCCGGTACTCAAAGACCCGCACGCCATTTACTCGGCAGGACACTGAACATGAGCGATACCCTGAACCGTGTGGCCCAGGTGTTGGAAGAGCGCAAAGGCGCGGATGCCGAAAGCTCCTACGTCGCCAGCCTGTACCACAAGGGCCTGAACAAGATCCTGGAAAAACTCGGCGAAGAATCCGTCGAGACCATCATCGCCGCCAAGGATGCCGAGATCAGCGGCGACTGCAGCGATGTGATCTACGAAACCGCCGACCTATGGTTCCACAGCCTGGTCATGCTCGCCCAACTGGGGCAGCATCCGCAGGCCGTGCTGGATGAACTGGACCGTCGCTTCGGCTTGTCCGGGCATGCCGAAAAGGCCTCGCGCCCGTCCGCCTGAATAACTTTTACAGAGGAATTGCAGCATGGGCATTTTTGACTGGAAACATTGGATCGTCATCTTGGTGGTGGTCGTTCTGGTATTTGGCACCAAGAAACTGAAAAACCTCGGCACCGACGTGGGCGAGTCGATCAAGGGCTTTCGCAAGGCCATGAACGACGACGAAAAACCCGCCGAACCCGCCGCCAACCCGGTGCCGCCGGCCCAACCGGTCCACCCGCAGGCGACCCAGCCGATCACCGAGCGTCGCACCTTCGACGTGCAGGCTGAAAAAGTCGAAGAGCCGATCCGCAAAGACTCGTGAGCACTGACTAATGTTTGGTATCAGCTTCTCTGAACTGCTGCTCGTCGGCCTCGTGGCCTTGCTGGTACTCGGGCCGGAACGCCTGCCCGGTGCCGCGCGCACGGCAGGCTTGTGGATCGGGCGTCTGAAACGCAGTTTCAACGCCATCAAACAGGAAGTTGAACGGGAAATCGGCGCCGACGAAATCCGCCGCCAACTGCACAACGAACACATCCTGTCGTTGGAGCAGGAGGCGCGCAATATTCTGACGCCGGTGCAGGAGCAGGCCAAGCCGGTGACACCGGTGGCCGAACACAGCATTGCGCCCACGCCCGTTGTTGAAGCAGCGCCCGCTACCCCGACCGCTCCAACCGAGCCAGCGCCGACGCCAACCGCGCCGCCCGCTCCCCATGACCCTACATTGCCGCCGCGAGCCCCATGAGCGCTGATAAACCGGAAAACGACCAGCACATGCCACTGGTCTCGCACCTCACCGAGCTGCGTACCCGCCTGCTGCGTTGCGTGGCGGCGATCTTCGTGATCTTTGCCGGGCTGTTCGCCTTTACCCAGCAGATCTACACCTTCGTCTCCACGCCACTGCGCCATTACCTGCCGGCCGGCGCGACGATGATCGCCACCGACGTGTCGTCGCCGTTCCTGACGCCGTTGAAGCTGACCATGATGGTCTCGCTGTTCCTGGCGATCCCGGTGATCCTGCACCAGATCTGGGGCTTCATCGCCCCCGGCCTGTACAAGCATGAGAAGCGCATCGCGGTGCCGCTGCTGGTGTCGAGCATTCTGCTGTTCTACACCGGCATGGCGTTCGCTTACTTCCTGGTGTTCCCGCTGATCTTCAAGTTCTTCGCCGCCGCCACCCCGGCCGGCGTGGAGATGATGACCGACATCACCAGCTACCTCGACTTCGTGATGACGCTGTTCTTCGCCTTCGGCGTGGCCTTCGAAATTCCGGTGGCCGTGGTGTTGCTGGTATGGATCGGCGTGGTCAACGTGCAGTACCTGAAGAAGATCCGTCCCTACGTGGTCATCGGCTGCTTCGTGGTCGGCATGATCCTGACCCCGCCGGACATCTTCTCCCAGACCCTGCTGGCCGTGCCGATGTGGATGCTGTTCGAGATCGGCATCCTGTTCAGCAGCCTGATCACCAAGCGTGGCGAACACCCCGACGACCAAGCCGCCGACGACAACGACCAGCCGCCAGCGACCCAGCCGTGAACCTGTTGCTGCTTGAAGAGGCCGACTTTATCGCGGCCGACCGGGTGGTCCTGCGTGACCGGCGCCTGGTGCATATGCAGGACGTCCACCGCGCGACGGTGGGCGACAACCTGCGGGTCGGGCGTATCGGCGGGCTGATGGGCAATGCCCAAGTGCTGCGCCTGGAAGCCCACGAAGCCGAGCTGCAAGTGGCCTTCGACCTGCCGCCGCCGGCCAAACTGCCGCTGACCCTGCTGCTGGCCCTGCCACGCCCGAAAATGCTGCGCCGGGTGCTGCAGACCGTCGCCGCCATGGGCGTGCCGAAGGTGGTGCTGGTCAACAGCTACCGCGTGGAAAAGAGCTTCTGGCAAACCCCCTTCCTGGAGCCCGAGGCGATTCGCGAGCAATTGATCCTCGGCCTGGAACAGGCGCGCGACACAGTGCTACCGGAAATCGTCATCGAAAAACGCTTCAAGCCCTTCGTCGAAGACCGCCTGCCCGCCATGACCGCAGGCACCCTCGGCCTGATCGGCCATCCCGGCGATTACCCGCCGTGCCCGCGCGGTCTGGACGAGCCGGTAACCCTGGCCATCGGCCCGGAAGGCGGCTGGATACCCTACGAGGTCGACCTGCTGAGCAAGGCCGGCTTGCAACCGGTGCAACTGGGTGCGCGCATCCTGCGCGTGGAAACTGCCGTCACCGCCCTGCTCGCCCGGCTGTTCTAGCCACCCATCCCTACAGATTCCTGCTGCGCTGCCGATAACCGTCGAATAAGTCCAAGTCTTGTTCCACGGGAGTTCGCAGCATGTATCGTTGGTTAGCCGAAAAGCTGGGGAATGTCAGCGTCAACCACAAGCTGGGCGTGGGCTTTGGCCTGGTGTTGCTCCTTACCTTGTTGATCACCTTCACCGGCTGGACCGGCCTGGGCGATGTGACCAGCCGCGGCGACAAACTGGGGTATATCTCCAGCCTGAGCGTCTTGACCAAAGACCTGCGTATCGCTCGCCTGGACTATGAAATGCGCCGTGGCGAACAAGGCACGGCGGCCGTCAGCGAGCTGCTGAACCGCCTGGACAGCGGCATGAAGACCGCCCGCACGCTGATCGAACAACCCGCCGACATCGCGCTGGTCGATGAACAATTGGCCGCCGTGGACCAATACAAACGCGCATTCAGCGATATGGCGCAAGCCGGGGCCAACCGTGAGGATGCGCGCAGCAAGCTGGGCAATACCGCCGACAATGCGGTGCTCAAGGTGACTGAAGTCGAGAAGTCCCTGCTGCAAGGCGACAGCGTCACCCAGTTCAATAGCGTGGTCGACCTGAGCAAGCTGATCCAGCAAGCGCGTTTCCAGGTCCGCGGTTACACCTACAGCGGCAAGGTCGAGGCTGAGCAACCCGCGCTCGACGCCATCGACAACGCGCTGAAGAAGATCACTGAACTGCAAGGCTCATTGCAGGAGCAATACCAGGCCAACCTGCAGCAGGCCAGTGTCTCGCTGCAAGCCTATCGCGCCGCCGTCAGCCAGTTCCGCGACTCCCAGGTGGCCACCGCCGTCGCACTCAAAACCATGAGCGAGCAAGGCGATATCCTGCTGAACCGCAGCGATAAACTGACGATTTCCCAGACCGCGGTGCGCGACACCGATGCCGCCCAGGCCAAGTACCTGCTCCTGCTGGCCACCGTGCTGGCATTGATCTTTGGCCTGGTGGCCGCCTGGGCGATCACGCGTCAGATCGTCATCCCGCTGAATCAGACCCTCAAGGTGGCCGAGCGCGTTGCCTCCGGCGACCTGAGCCACGACCTGACGTCCACGCGCCAGGACGAACTGGGCCAACTGCAACGTGCCATGCAAAGCATGACCGTAGGCCTGCGCGAATTGATCGGCGGCATCAGCGACGGCGTCACCCAGATCGCCAGCGCCGCCGAGCAATTGTCGTCGGTCACCGAGCAGACCAGCGCTGGGGTCAACAATCAGAAAATCGAGACCGACCAAGTCGCTACGGCCATGAATGAAATGGCCGCGACCGTGCAGGAAGTTGCGCGCAACGCCGAGGAAGCGTCCGAAGCCGCCGTGGCAGCGGACCAGCAGGCCCGCGAAGGCGACAAGGTGGTCGGTGAAGCCATCGCCCAGATCGAACGCCTGGCCACCGAAGTCGGCAACTCCACCGAGGCCATGGGCCATCTCAAGCGCGAAAGCGACAAGATCGGCAGCGTGCTCGACGTGATCAAGTCGGTGGCCCAGCAAACCAACCTGCTCGCGCTGAACGCCGCGATTGAAGCAGCGCGTGCCGGTGAAGCCGGGCGCGGCTTCGCGGTGGTGGCCGATGAAGTGCGCAGCCTGGCCCAGCGCACGCAAAAATCCACGGAAGAGATCGAAGAGCTGATCGTCGGCTTGCAAACGGGCACCCAGCAAGTGGCGACCATCATGGACAACAGCCGTGGGCTGACCGACAGCAGCGTCGAATTGACGCGCCGCGCCGGCAGCGCCCTGGCGAACATCACCCGTACCGTATCGACGATCCAGGCGATGAACTCGCAGATCGCCACCGCCGCCGAGCAACAAAGCGCCGTGGCCGAAGAGATCAACCGCAGCGTGCTGAACGTGCGCGATGTGTCAGAACAGACGTCCTCGGCCAGTGAAGAGACCGCCGCTTCCAGCGCCGAACTGGCGCGCCTGGGCATCTACCTGCAAACCCTGGTCGGACGTTTCCGCATCTGACCGGGCTGGGCGGCGACCCATCCGGGTCGCCGCACTTCAGCATCTTGTGAAATTTCCTACACGCTTATCAGCCCGCCCTCACCCCAAATCGTTTTAGCGTTTGCCTTGTTGCGCAGCGCTTTTTCAGATTTGGAGGTTCATCATGTTTCCTCGGCTGACCCGCTTGCTGGTCAACGCCAGCGTCCGACTCAAACTCGCCCTGGGTTTTGGCCAGGTGCTGGTCCTCAGTTTCATCATCGCCATGACAGGCTGGCAGGCCTTGAATGCCGCACTGTTCCGCTCCAGCAACCTGACGGTGCTGGGCCAACTGGCCGCCGACGCGGAGGCCATGCGCGCCGACCGCATCGTGTACCGAACGCTCACCGACACGGCCAGCCTGGGCAAAATGACGCGGCAGATCGAAAAAATCGACCAGCACCTCGACTACCTGTCAAAACACATGAAAGACCCGACCGACCTGCAACGTCTCGAGGAAGCTGAACGCCTGGTGGCCGCCTTCAAAGCGGTGCTGGTGGAATTGCCGCCGTTGATCGAACAGCGGGAAAACGCCCGGCCGCCGCTGCAAAAAGCCGCCCTGCAAGCCAGCGACACCCTCGCGCAACTGGCCAGCGAACTGCCTGACCAGCAAGACCAGCAGGCGCTCGACGCCATCGAAGATCTGCGCCAGGCCATGGAACAGGCCGAAGATCGCGCGCGCAGCCCCGCCTGGGCCGCCGAGTCGTTGCAGGCCTATGCCGAAGCGGTGGGCAAGGCCCTCGACGCCCTGGACGTCGCTCAAGTCGCCGTCACCAGCCTGCCCGTGGACGCCACCCTGCTCAAAACCGACCTCGCGCAATACCGTGCGCTGCTGACCACGCTCAAGCAGGCACAACTCGACACCGAGACCGTGCAAAACCGCTTTGAACAACAACTCAATCAGTTGCTGGCGCAAAGCGATCTGGTCAGCCAGGGCCAGGTGTTCAAACGCGACCGGGAAGCGCAGCACACCCGAACCCTGCTGATCAGCGTCACCCTTGCCGCCCTGCTGCTGGGGGCCTTGGCGGCCTGGTGGATCGCCCGGCAAATCGCCGTGCCGTTGCGCGAGGCCTTGGCCGTCGCCAACCGCATTGCCGCGGGCGACTTAAGCGAAAACCCCGCCGTGGAGCGCCGCGACGAACTGGGCCAGTTGCAGCAGAGCATGGCGCGGATGATCCGCAACCTGCGCGGCCTGATCAGCGGCATCGGCGACAGCGCCCGGCAAATCGCCAGCGCGGCTACGCAGCTATCCACCGTCACCGAGCAAACCCGCGCGGGGGTCAACAATCAAAAGGACGAAACCGACCAGGTGGCCACGGCCATGAATGAAATGCTCGCCACCGCCCAGGAGGTCGCCCGGCATGCCGAGCAAGCGTCGATCGCGGCGAGCGAAGCCGACCAACAGACCCACCTCGGCGACAAAGTGGTTGCGCAGGCGGTGGAGCAGATCGGCCACCTGGCCAGTGAAATGGAACTGTCCAGCCGGGCGATGCTGGCGTTGCAGCAGGAGAGCCAACAGATCGGCAGCGTGCTCGACGTGATCAAGTCAGTCTCCCAGCAGACCAACCTGCTGGCCTTGAACGCCGCCATCGAAGCGGCGCGCGCGGGCAGTGCCGGGGAAGGTTTCGCGGTGGTCGCCGATGAAGTGCGCAGCCTGGCCCTACGCACGCAGGAATCGGCCGAGGAAATTGAAGGACTGATCTTGCGTCTGCATACCGGCACCCAGCAGGTGGCGGACATCATGGACAGCAGTCGCAGCCTCACGGACAACAGCGTCAGCCTGACCCGCGACGCCGGCGACGCCCTGGCGGCCATTGCGCGCACGGTGTCGGTCATCCAGGAAATGAACCCGCAGATTGCCGCCGCCGCCGAGGAACAAAGCGCGGTGGCCGAGGAGATCAATCGCAGTGTGTTGAAGGTGCGCGATGTGTCCGAGCAAACCGCCGCCGCCAGTGAAGAAACGGCGGCGGCGAGCGCTCAGTTGAGCCAGTTGAGCCTGGATTTGCAGACACTGGTCGGCAAGTTCAGGCTCTGAGGCTCACAGCACCTGGCGCAGGAAGGCCTGGGCTCGCGGGTCTTTCGGCGCGTCGAAGAACTCGGCCGGGGACGCGTCTTCGAGCAGCTTGCCGTGATCGAAGAACAACACCCGGTCCGCCACTTCACGGGCGAAGCCCATTTCGTGGGTGACGCAGACCATGGTCATGCCTTCCAGGGCCAGGGTTTTCATGACGTCGAGCACTTCGCCGACCATTTCCGGGTCGAGGGCCGAGGTGGGCTCGTCAAACAGCATCACCTTGGGCTCCATCGCCAGCGCGCGGGCTATCGCCACCCGCTGCTGCTGGCCGCCGGACAGACGCGAGGGAAACTCGTTGGCCTTTTGCGCGATGCCGACCTTTTCCAGCAACGCCAGGGCCTTGGCTTCACGCTCTTTTTTGCCGCGCTTGCGCACGACTTTCTGCGCCAGGCACAGGTTCTCCAGCACGGTCATGTGGGGGAACAGGTTGAAGTGCTGGAACACCATGCCGACTTCGCGGCGGTAGGCGTTCACGTCGGTTTTCGGATCGGCCAGTTGCAGGCCGTCGATGCTCACCGACCCCGAATCGAACTCTTCCAGGCCGTTGAGGCAGCGCAGGAAGGTCGACTTGCCGGAGCCGGACGGGCCGATCACCACCAGCACTTCGCCCTTGGCGACCTGGGTGGTGACGTGGTCCACCGCGCGCACCACATGGCCACGGGTGTCGAAGACTTTTACCAGATCGCGGACTTCAATCACTTTGCGCGAGCCTCCGCTCAAGCCGGCTGGCCATTTTCGACAGCGGCAGGTTGATCAACAGGTACAGGCCTGCCACGCAGAACAGGATTTCAAACGGCGAAAACGAAGTGGTGATGACTTCGCGGCCGCTCTTGAGCAGCTCGGTGATCGCGATCACCGACACCAGCGAAGTGTCTTTCACCAGGCTGATAAATTGCCCGGCCAGGGGCGGCAGCACGCGCTTGAACGCCTGCGGCAGCACCACATGGCGCATCGACTGGCTGGCACTCAAGCCCAACGAGCGCGCGGCTTCGTTCTGGCCACGGGTGATCGACTGCACACCAGCGCGGACGATTTCCGCCACATAGGCCCCGGTGAACAGCGACAGCGCGGCGATCCCGGCAAACTCCCGGGACAGGTTGAGCACCGTGCCGATAAAGAAATAGAAGATGAATATCTGCACCAACAGCGGCGTGCCGCGCACCAGTTCGACGTAGATCGTCGACAGATCGCGCAAGGTCGGGTTGCTGGACAGCCGGCACAGGCCCGTCGCCAGGCCAATCGCCAAGCCCAGCACGCCGGACACGAAGGACAGCCACAAGGTGGTCCACAAGCCCCACATCAACGGGCCCAGCGCCCACTGCCGGGTCACGCCCACTACATCGCCTTCCGCCACGTCATCGCCGCGCGCCACTTTCAGGCTGTTGTCGGCCACGCTGAGCTTTTGCTCCGTGCCCGCGTCGTTACGCAGGGTGACTTCGGCCACATCGCCTTTGTGCACCAGCTCGACAACGGTGGAGATATCCGCCGCGCGCTGCGATGTTTCGGCCTGATAGGCGAAATATTGCGGTACGCGGTTCCAGCGCCATTCGTAGGACATCAGCGACGTGGCGTAGTACAAGGCGCCCGCCAGGCCGACGAGCACGACCACGGTCAGCAGGTGCCAGGGCCATTGGGCTTTTTTCTGTTTCATTACTCAACATCCAAAAGGGTCGGGTAAGCCCCCGCTTTTGTGGCGGGCGGGCTTGCCCTAATGCCATTCAGTCAAGGCATTTTGTAGGAGCGAGCTTGCTCGCGAAAAACTCAAAGACACCGCGTTTATTCAGCAAGCCAGCGTTATCGTTGACGGCCTTCGCGAGCAAGCTCGCTCCTACAGAAAGCAGGAGCCATAGGAGCCGGCGTTATTCCATGTCCTTGAGCCACTCGGAGCTCTTGAACCACTTGTCATGGATGCGATCGTAGGTGCCGTCGTTCTTGATCTGGTGCAGGAAGTTGTTGATGAAGTTGATGCTGTCGTAATCGCCTTTCTTCAGACCGAAGGCCAGCGGTTCAAAGGTGAAGGGTTCTTCGAGGAACACCAGCTTGCCATTACCGACTTTCTTCTCGGCGACGACGTTGTACGGTGCGTCATACACAAAGGCATCGGCCTTGCCGTTGACCACGTCCAGCACGCCTTCCTGTTCGTTGTCGTAGCCGTGGTACTTGGCCTTGGAGATCAGCTTCTTGGCGACCATCTCGCCGGTGGTGCCGAGCTTGGAGGTCAGGCGGTATTTCTCGTCGTTCAGGTCTTTGTAGGACTTGATGGTGCCTTCCAGGTCCTTGCGGATCAGCAGGGTCTGGCCAACCACGATGAACGGTTCGCTGAAGTTCAGGCGCAGGTTGCGTTCCTGGGTCAGGGTCATGCCGCTGCCGATCATGTCGAACTTGCCGGTGAGGAAGGCCGGGATGATGCCGTCGTAGCCGGTGGACACCAGCTCCAGCTTGACGCCCATGGACTTGGCCATGGCCTTGAGGATGTCGACTTCGAAGCCGATGATTTCACCACGCTTGTCGGTCATTTCGAATGGCATGTAGGTCGGGTCCATGCCGACCTTCAGCGTGCCGCGCTTGACCGCATCATCGATGGCCCCGGCCTGAGCCACATTGGCCGCGACCAGCGCGGTGACGCCGAGCAGCAGCATCGAAAGATACTTTTTCATCATCAAGTCCCCTGAACGATTCTTATGAAGTCGGCGCGCAAAAAGGGCTGCACCATTTCGGGGTGCGATCCTAACCCACTCGCTGCCCGGTACAAAGGTTTCACCGGTAATAGTTGTCGAGGTATGTCGGAATAGCCCTACAGCACTGCGGCAAAGCGCAGACGTAGACACTTCATTGTCGGGCGAGGGCAATTGATTGATGTGTAAGTAGGTATGACTTTCAGTCGACCTCGGCCATCCAGTCGGTGTCCTTGAACCACTTGTCGTACAGCCGATCGTAGGTGCCGTCCTGGGCCACTTGGTTGAGGAAATGGTTGATCCAGTTCAGGCTGTCGTAATCGCCTTTTTTCAGGCCGAACGCCAGGGGCTCGTAGGTGAAGGGTTGCTCCAGCGCCAGCAATGCCTGGTTTTCCGGCCGGGTCATGGCGATCAGGTTATAAGGCGCATCATGAATAAAAGCATCGGCTACACCGCTCACCACCTGGCGCACCCCTTCCTCCGGCGTGGCGAAACTGCTGAGCCGAGCCGCCCCCAGAAACCGCTGCGCCGCCGCCTGCGCGGTAGTACCTTCGGTGGTGGCGATGCGGTAGCCGGCCTCGTCCAGGTCTTCAATGCTGGCGACCTTGCCGGCCAGGCGCGGGTGCAGCAACACCGTTTGGCCGACCACGATAAACGAGTCGCTGAAATTCAGCTTGAGGTTGCGCTCCTGCGTGACGGTCATGCCGCTGCCGATCAGATCGAATTTCCTCGCCATCAGCCCCGACAGCAACTCGGTGTACGGCACCGCCACCAGCTCAAGCTCGACCCCCAGGGCGCGGCTCATCGCGTGCAGCAAGTCGACTTCAAAACCGACGATACGCCCCTGTTTATCGGTCATCTCAAACGGCACGTAGGTGGGCGTGGTGCCGACTTTCAGCACGCCACGCCGAACGGCGTCGTCCAGCGCGCCGGCCTGCACCAGAGCACCGTGAATCAATGCGACAGCGCCCATCAGCAATGCCGAACAATACCTTTTGATCATGAATCCCCCTGTGCTCGAGTCAAATTTCGGGGGGCGATGCTAACTCAGACACAGGCACGGCAATACGCCTTGAACCAGGGACTTTTGTTTCGAAATAACAAGGAGTTAGAGCACAAAGGAAGAGACGGGAAACGCTGTAGGACCAGCGCTTCAAGCGCCCCCGAGGAGAACCCTCGGGGGCGTCTGAATCAGGCCGGTTGAGCCTGGGACGACAACGGTTGCAACGGCAGCAATGGCGCGTGCGGGTCGGACTTGAAGGACTGACGCCAGGCGCCCAGCCACTCGGCATGCCCTTCGCTCCAGACCTGCTCGTGCAGGCGGGCCAGGGCCACCGGGTCACTGAGCAGGGCCAGGCGTTCGGCGTTGTTGAGGCCGGCCGGGCCGACTTTCAACGCATAGCGCACGCGCTCGCCACGCAGGTACTCGATCGGCTCCGCCTCACGGTGACGCGAGGTCGCCAGGGCGCAAGCCAGGGCGTTCTGCTGCGGGTCGACCACCGAACGCACGAACCCGTCATTGAGGGCGTGCCAGCGGTTTTCGTGGGTGTACTTCTCGGTCGACAGCAGCGCCTGCGGCGGATTGTATTCCTCAGGGATCAGGAACAGGCTCTCGTCACGGGACTTGAGGCCCAGCTTGACCCGGCTGGAAATCACCGACACCGGGATCGACAGCATCAACGAACCGACGATCGGGACCAGCCACCACAGGAAGCTCGGGTTCAACCACACCACCAGCAGCGCCCAGAGGAAGCCGAGCAAGGTTTGCGGACCGTGGCGCTTGACCGCTTCACCCCAGGGGGTGGAGTCGTCGTCACGCTGCGGCGAATTCCAGGTCGCGGCCCAGCCGAGGAACGCGGCGAGGACGAAGCGGGTATGGAAGATCATCCGCACCGGCGCCAGCAGCATGGAGAACAGCATCTCCAGCAGCATCGACATTGTCACCTTGAACTTGCCACCGAACTCTTTCGCGCCCTTGGCCCAGATCAGGATGACGCTCAGCAACTTCGGCAGGAACAGCAGCACGACGGTGGTGGAGAACAGCGCCACCGCCTTGTCCGGATGCCATTGTGGCCACAGCGGGTACAACTGGCGCGGCGCCATGAAGTACTGCGGCTCCATCAAGGTGTTCACCGCCAGCAACGCCGTCGACAGCACCAGGAAGAAGAACCACAACGGGGCCGACAGGTAGGACATCACACCAGTGAGGAACACCGCACGGTGAACCGGGTGCATGCCCTTGACCAGGAACAGGCGGAAGTTCATCAGGTTGCCGTGGCACCAGCGACGGTCGCGCTTGAGTTCGTCCAGCAGGTTCGGCGGCAGTTCTTCGTAGCTGCCCGGCAGGTCGTAGGCAATCCACACGCCCCAGCCGGCACGGCGCATCAGCGCGGCTTCGACGAAGTCGTGGGAGAGGATCGCACCGGCGAACGCGCCTTTACCCGGCAACGGCGCGAGGGCGCAGTGCTCGATAAACGGCTTCATGCGGATGATTGCGTTGTGACCCCAATAGTGGGATTCACCCAGCTGCCAGAAGTGCAGGCCGGCGGTGAACAGCGGGCCGTACACGCGGGTGGCGAACTGCTGCATGCGCGCATACAGGGTGTCCATGCCCGACGCCCGTGGCGCGGTCTGGATAATCCCGGCATCCGGCGTGGCTTCCATCAGGCGCACCAGGCTGGTCAGGCATTCGCCGCTCATCACGCTGTCGGCGTCGAGAACGACCATGTACTTGTAGTCACCGCCCCAGCGCCGGCAGAAGTCGTCGAGGTTGCCGCTCTTGCGTTTGACGCGACGGCGACGGCGGCGATAGAAGATCTTGCCGAAGCCACCGGCTTCGCGGCACACGTCGAGCCAGGCTTGCTGTTCGGCGATGCAGATGTCGGCGTCGTTACTGTCGCTGAGCACGAAGAAGTCGAAGCGGTCCAGGTCACCGGTCGCCGCGACCGACTCGAACGTCGCGCGCAGGCCAGCGAATACGCGGGGCACGTCTTCGTTGCAGATCGGCATCACCAGCGCGGTGCGCGCATTCTTCGGAATCGGCTCGTGGCCGGCACTTTTACCGGAGATCCGGTACTTGTCGTGGCCGGTCAGCAGCTCGAGGAAGCCCATCAACGCGGTCCAGAAACCGGCCGACACCCAGCAGAACAAGATCCCGAACATGATCAGGATGCTGGTTTGCAGGGCGTATGGCAGCACTTGGGTCGCGGTCTGCAGCAAGGTCTGGTTGCGGATCTCGTCGAAGTCGACCAGCGACCAGCCCTGGTACGGCATGATGCCTTTCATGTACCAGCCGGCCACGATGGTCTGGCCGAGCATCAACACCAGCAGGATGTAGCGACGGATCGAACCAACCGTGCGCCAGCGCGCCGCCGGCAGCACACGCTCGTCTTTCGGCGGCTTCGGCGGGTTGGTCCGGCCGGTCAGCCGGCGCCAGCCGCGCACCAGGATATTGGTGCGCCACGGCTCCGGTACCACCTTGGTCCGACGAATCGGCGGCGTCGCCTTGAGGCACACCCGGCCGCTGGCGTCGAGCGCCAGCATTTCGGCGTCCTCCAGCTCTTCGGCCGTGCTGAGGGTCAACCGGCGGCCAACCGACGCCTGGGCGGCGTCGACCGGCGCATCGAACGCCTTGGACGACAAACGTTCGTGCAGTTCGCTGAAGGATGTGCAGCCCGCCAGTTCGGCGCGCTGCTCTGCGGTCATCGGCAGATGCGCCAGGTACTCGGACAGAGTCTCTGGCTGGACTTGAGAATTACTCATCGGCAGGCAACTGATAGCTCCAGGTTTCGGTCAGGACTTGCTCGGTCTTGATCGGCTCCGGTGTGGCTGGGGCAGCTTCTGGCTGCTTGGCTTCCTTGTCTTTGGCGTCTTTCTTGGCTTGTTTCTCGTGCTGCTTGGCCAAAACCTTGTCAGCCTTGAGCACTTGGGTCGAGACCTTCTCGGGCTCAGGCTGCACGATGTCCTGGACCAGGGCCGCACGCATTTCGGTCGGCTTGCTTGCGTCCTTGATTTTCATGCGCAGGGTCAGGCGCCAGCCTTTGGTGTGCTCGTTGTAACGCACGCTGTTTTCCACCAGCTCGGCGTTGTCACCCACGCTCACCTGGCTGCGCACCGGGGCGTCCGGCAGCAGTTTCTTCAGGGCCGGGCCTTCGAAGTCCACCAGGTACGCGACGCTGCCATCCGGCTGACGGATCAGGTTGGACTGTTTCACGTCGCCGGTGGAACGCAGGGTCTGCTTGACCCAGGCGCTGTCCGGCGAATGGAACGCGGCGTCGTCCAGGGTCCAGTGCAGGCGGTAGGCAACATCCAGCGGCTGGCCGACTTCCGGCAGTTTTTCCGGGCTCCAGAAGGCAACGATGTTGTCGTTGGTTTCGTCGGCGGTCGGGATCTCTACCAGGTCGACGGAACCCTTGCCCCAGTCGCCTTCAGGCTCGATCCAGGCGCTTGGGCGCTTGTCGTAGTTGTCGTCCAGGTCTTCGTAGTGGCTGAAGTTGCGACCGCGTTGCAGCAGGCCGAAACCACGTGGGTTTTCCACGGTGAAGTTGCTGACCGACAAGTGTTTAGGGTTGTTCAGCGGGCGCCAGATCCACTCGCCATTGCCGGCATGGATCGACAGGCCGCTGGAATCATGCAGCTCGCGACGGTAGTTGAGGACCTTGGACGGCTGGTTCGCGCCGAACAGGAACATCGAGGTCAACGGGGCAACGCCCAGCTTGCTGACCTTGTCGCGCAGGAACATCTGGGACTTGACGTCGACCACGGTGTCGGTGCCAGGGCGCAGGATCAGGCGATAGGCGCCGGTGGCGCGCGGCGAATCGAGCAGGGCGAAGATCACCAGATGCTTGTCACCCGGCTTCGGACGCTCGATCCAGAACTCGGTGAAACGCGGGAATTCTTCGCCGGACGGCAGCGCGGTATCGATCGCCATGCCACGGGCGGACAGGCCATACACTTGGTCCTTGCCCACGACGCGGAAATAGCTGGCGCCGAGCATGGTCATGATTTCGTCTTGCTTGTCGCCCTTGTTGATCGGGAACAGCACGCGGAAACCGGCATAACCCAGCTGCTCAGTGGCCTTGGGATCAAATTTGACGTCGCCGAAATCGAAGCGCGTCGGGTCGTATTTGATTTCCTGGACGCTGTCGGCGGTGACTTCGTTGATCTTCACCGGTGTATCGAAGTGCATACCCTGGTGATAGAAGGACAGCTTGAACGGGGTGTTCTGATCAGCCCACTCGGCTTTTTCGTTGCGGAAACGAATCTTCTGGTAGTCAGCGAACTTCATTTCGCGGAATTCGTTCGGCAGATTGCTGCGCGGAGCTTCGTATTTCTGCCCGGCCAGCTCTTTCGCCTTGGCCGACACATCATCCAGACTGAATGCCCACAGTTGACCCGCGCCGAACAGGCAAAACAGGGCGGAGCCCGTCACCAGTGCGTTTCGTAACCGTTTGGCAGACAATTTTGGTGCATTACAGGGACTAACAATCACGAGCAACCCTCGCCGAAAACAGATCAAAAAACCAACGGCCAGCTATCTATATGCCAGGTTGGCGAGCATTGTTCCGACTCCCCTGGGGCAAAATGATTCCCCTGAGGCTGTCGGACAAGTCTCTACCTAAGTCAAAAATGGACCAATCAACGCTGATCCCCGTAGCGCGCGATTATCTAGTAGCCCGCGAGACAACGCATCAGGGACAACGAAGTATTTGTAGCGAAACCCTGCGTTTTTAGGCATTAACGTCGTTTTTAATACATTCATGTCTGTAAGAGGAAGGTCACAGGGCCATCATTGACCAAATGAACCTGCATATCCGCACCAAAACGCCCTGACGCCACCTTGCCATGCAATTGTTGCGCTTGTAACAGCAAGTGCGCAAAAAGTGCCGCCCCCAGGGCCGGCGGCGCGGCGGTAGAGAAACTTGGCCGCAGCCCGCTTTTGGTATCCGCCGCCAGGGTGAATTGCGACACCAGCAGCAAACCGCCGTCGATATCCTTGAGCGACAAGTTCATCTTGCCATCGTCGTCGCTGAACACCCGATAGTTAAGCAGTTTGTGCAGCAGTTTGTCGGCGCTCTCGACAGTATCCCCCGGTTCGACGGCCACCAGCACCAGCAAACCCTGGTCGACCGCCCCCACGATTTCGCCCGCGACCTCGACCCGGGCGCCGCGCACCCGTTGCAACAGGCCCTTCATGCTTCTTCAGGCGGCAAGTCCAGCAGACGACGCGCCATCTCGCCGGTCGCGCGCACCAAGGCATCGGTGATGCCCGGCTCGGACGCCGCATGGCCCGCCTCGCGGATCACCTGCAGTTCACTGTTCGGCCAGGCCTGATGCAGCTCCCAAGCGTTATCCAGCGGACAGATCATATCGTAGCGGCCGTGAATGATTACGCCAGGCAGATGGGCGATCTTGTGCATGTCGCGAATCAGTTGGTCGGGTTCCAGGAAGGAATTATTGGTGAAGTAGTGGCACTCGATGCGGGCAATCGACAGCGCGCGCTGGGGCTCGGCGAAACGCTCGATCAACTGCGGGTTCGGGCACAGGCCCAACATGCGCCCTTCCCAGGTGGACCAGGCCTTGGCGGCGTGCATCTGGGCAATCTGGTCGTTGCCGGTCAGGCGCTTGTGGTATGCGGTGAGCAGGTCGTGGCGCTCGTCCAGGGGGATCGGCGCAAGGTAATCCTGCCAGTAATCCGGGAACAGGCGGCTGGCGCCTTCCTGGTAAAACCAGCGGATGTCCTGGGGCCTGGCCAGGAAAATCCCGCGCACGATCAAACCATGCACGCGCTCGGGATGGGTTTGCGCGTAGGCCAGCGCCAGGGTCGAACCCCAGGAGCCACCGAACAACACCCATTTTTCGATGCCCAGGTGCTCGCGAATGCGCTCAAGGTCGGCGACCAGGTCCCAGGTGGTGTTGTTTTCCAGGCTGGCGCGGGGGGTGGAACGCCCGCAGCCACGCTGGTCAAAGGTGATGATGTGGTACAGGTTCGGATCGAAATAGCAGCGGCTATTGGCGTCGCAACCGGAGCCA
Organism: Pseudomonas veronii; assembly: GCF_001439695.1. GTDB lineage: Bacteria > Pseudomonadota > Gammaproteobacteria > Pseudomonadales > Pseudomonadaceae > Aquipseudomonas > Aquipseudomonas veronii. The sequence goes on along the minus strand of NZ_JYLL01000001.1, from coordinate 83,197 downwards.
GGGCCACCATGGATGAATACGACGGGCAAGCCTTCGGGGGAGCCACTTTCATCGACGTACAGGGTGTGGGTGTCGTCGACAGCCAGATCGTGCCGGGCGTAGGGTTTGATCTGCGGGTACCAAGTCTGCATTGCGCGCTCCGTAGGGGGTCGAGTTCATCCCAGGGGGGACGTCTTTTATTCTGCCGTCTGGCACTATAAACCCGAATTGTGCAATGAGCATGTCCTTGAGCACTTAGACCTGTGTCAGCAGTTCGCTACCCAGGTGAGCCAACAGGCAGCTATCAAAGCCGGTCGCCCTCCTCCACCTCGCTCTGCGCCCGCAAACAGCCATGGACCAGACTTTGGCCGCAGTACAGCAGCGCGTTCACGCCCGCCGCGTGCAGGTGCTTGGCATACAAGTGGAGAGTTTGGCCGATCAACCTCAGGAGCATTCCTACAAGCGCATCGGAAAGTCTCACCTGAGCAATACCGCCACTGCGTGATTTGATCCGGGTCTTTTTCAGACACGGATCGTTACGCATGACCGACACGCCTTGGGCCGCCCGCGAGGGCGATGCGCTTCTGCACAGTTCCATGCTGGCCGACGTTTTAGGCGGAGTCCTGGAGATTGCCGCCAACGTGGCCGTGACCGCATTGGCGACAGCGGCGGTGGTTGCCGCGGCGGGTGTAACCGTGGCGACTGGCGGTCTCGGCTGCGTGGTACTCGGCGCCGTGGTGGGTGCGGTGGTCGGCGTCGGCATGAGCAAAACCGGCGCGGATAAAGGCCTCTCACGATTATGTGAGTATTTCGCCAATGCCCTGTTTCCTCCCGTCATCGACGCCTTCATCAGCAGCGGTTCGCCCAACGTATTCATCAACGGTAAACCCGCTGCGCGGGCGGCTGGCAAAATCTCGGATGTGATCGCAGCGCCAGGTGGTGAGCCTTCTTATCTGGATATCGCTGAAGGGTTTTTCTCTCAGCTATGGCGCCCAACGGTGGCCTCTCCGGTGGCGGGCGCTGCGCCTTGTCCTGGCGATAAAGTCGACTGCCATAAACACGCGCCGATGCCAGAGCAATACATGGCCGAGGGTTCCAGTCGCGTATTTATCAACGGCCAGCCCGCCGTGCGCAGTGGTGATCGGAGCACCTGCGAGGCCAAGGTTGGGACGGTACAGATTTCGCCGAATGTGATCATCGGCGGAGCGCCCGTGGTGGTTCGCGAGATTCGCAGCGGCAAGACGCCCGGTGTCGGGCTGGCGGTGACGGCGCTGCTGACGTTGCGCGGCGGTGGCGCGAAGTTCTTCAGCACGTTGCCGTGCATGGTCGTGGGCGGGCTGGTGTCGTGGGGCAGCAGTCAGGTGAGCAATGCCATCACCTCGGCGGTCGTGGGTTCGCCCAACCCGGTACACAGCGCCACGGGCGCGAAAGTTCTCGACGGTGAAGACGACTTGGACTTCGCCCTGCCAGGCCTGTTGCCTATCGAGTGGCAGCGCTACTACAGCAGCCGGGATGAACGCCGCGATGGCCTGTTCGGCGCCGGTTGGAGTGTGATCTACGAAGTCTTCGTCGAGATGGGTGGGCTTCCTGAGGGCGGCGAGCGCCTGGTCTACACCGACGAGCAGGCCCGGCAGATCGACATGGGCGTGATCCCCTTGGGCGGCGCGGTGTTCAGCGCGGGCGAAGGCCTGAGCGTGCGGCGCCATGCCCACGGGCAGGTGCTGATCGAGAGCGTCGATGGGCTCTACAGGTTGTTTGAGCCGACGCCAGGCAACCCGTCGCACCTGCGCCTGAGCCAGTTGGGGGACCGCAATGACAACCGCATCCTCCTCGACTATGACGCCCAAGGTCGCTTGAGCCAGTTACGCGATTCCTTCAATGATGTACGAATTGAACTCGGCTACAAACTCGGCCGAGTCGAGCAGATTGAACGGTTGTTCCCGGATCAAAGCCGCGAAGTGTTAGCCAGCTACCACTACGATGCCGCTGGCGACCTGGCCGAAGTTCGCGATGCTGCCGGGCATGTGCAGCGCCGCTTTGCCTACGACAGCGGCCAGCGCATGGTCGAGCACCAACGGCCCGCCGGACTGCGTTGCTATTACCAGTGGGCCTGTGTGGAAGACGCCGAATGGCGCGTGGTCCGACACTGGACCGACGAAGGCGATGACTACCAGTTCGACTATGACCTACACGCCGGAACCACGCGGATTACCGATGGCTTGCAACGGGTCAGCACCCGTCGGTGGAATGCCCAGTACCAGATCACCGAGTACACCGACAACCTCGGCCAAACCTGGCAATTCGACTGGAATGACGAGCGCCAGTTGCTCGGCGCCACCGACCCTCAGGGCGGTCAGTGGACGTTCGGTTACGACGAGTCCGGCAACCTGTGCGAGACGCAAGATCCGCTGGGGCGTATCGAATCCACCGTGTGGCTGGAGCATTGGTCGCTGCCATTGGTGGAAACCGATGCCGCCGGACAGGTTTGGCAATACCGGTACGACCCGCGTGGCAACTGCGTCAGCGAAATCGATCCCCTTGGTCAGACAACGCGCTATCGATACGACCGCTTTGGCCAAGCAGTGGAAATCATCGATGCCACCGGCAAGAGCCAAACCTTGCGTTGGAATGAGTTCGGCCAGCTCACACACCACGCCGATTGCTCCGGCTACCCGACGGGTTTCGAATATGACCGGCGCGGGCACTTACGCACTGTCATCGATGCCTTCGGCGAACATGTTCGGTATACCCACGACCCCCAAGGGCGCCTACTGCTCGTCGAAATGCCCGAAGACCGCACCGAACGCTACGTGCGTGATCCCCGCGGACAACTGGTCGCCTTCACGGATGCCGCCGGCAGCACCACCCGCTACCAGTACTGTCGTCGCGGGCAGGTGCGCCAGCGTATTGATGTCCATGGTCGGCAGATCGAATTCCGCTACGACGCCTACGGCCGATTGCACACCCTGACCAACGAAAACGGCGAAAAATACCGTTTCGCCTGGGACCAGGGCGATCGTCTCACACAACAGCAAGACCTCGATGGCAGTGCACGGCGCTACACCTATGACGTCCTGGATAACCTGACCGCCGTCGAATACGTGCCCTTGAATGATGTGTCTTCCATAGTGCATCGCCTGGAGCGCGATGCCGTCGGGCGCTTGCTGGCGAAAGTAACCGACGACGGCCGTACCGAATACGCCTACGACCCGTTGGACCAACTCACCGCCGTCACTTTCACCGGCAACGATGAGACTACGCAGGCGCTGGCCTTCGCCTACGACCCGCTAGGCCAACTGCTTACCGAACAAAGCGCCGCTGGCAGCCTGAACCATCACTACGACGAACTCGGCAACCTGATCCAAACCCAACTGCCCGACGGCCGCTGGCTCAATCGCCTTTACTATGGCAGCGGCCACCTGCACCAGATCAACCTCGACGGCCAGGTCATCAGCGACTTCGAACGCGACCGCCTGCACCGCGAAGTGCTGCGCACCCAAGGCCAACTCAGCACCCGCAGCGAATACGACCGCAGCGGCCGCCTGCGCCAGCGTAAACGCAGCCCCACCGGCCAGCCCTGGCAACTGCCGCCGACCCACCAAAAGAACTTCGAATACGACCCGGCCGACAACCTGATCGGCCGCCGGGAAGGGAGCCAGCACCAGTTACTGCATTACGACGCGACCGCTCGAATCATCGCCAGCCAGGACAACGTAAAAGGCCAGCGCGAAACCTTCGCCTACGACGCCGCCGCCAACCTACTCGACGGTCCGCAAGTAAGGGGCGGATGGGTACGGCATAACAAACTGCTGACCTATCAGGACAAGCGTTACCGCTATGACGGCTTTGGCCGACTGATCGAAAAACGCAGCGCCGCACGAGGTTTGCAGCGCTTTGCCTACGACGCTGAACACCGCTTGATCGAAGTACGCAGCCAGAAGAACGGGCGCGAAACGCTGGTGAACATGACCTACGACCCGCTCGGTCGACGCATCACTAAAACCGAACACGACAGCCGGGGTTATGCGCTGGGAGAAACCCGCTTCACCTGGGATGGCCTGCGCCTGCTGCAGGAGCATCGGCATAGTCAAACCAGCCTGTATCTCTATGAGGACGATGGCTACACGCCGCTGGCCCGGATTGATGGCGTGGGCGAACACCAGAGCGTGCGCTATTACCACAACGACTTGAATGGGTTGCCGGAGCAACTGACGGAAGCTGATGGGGAAACGGTGTGGCGGGCGACTTATCGGGTGTGGGGGAACACGGCAGAAGAGGTGCGTGAGCCTTACTACATTGAAGAGCAGAACCTGCGGTTTCAGGGGCAGTATCTGGATCGGGAGACGGGGCTGCACTACAACACGTTCAGGTTTTATGATCCGGATATCGGACGATTCACCACGCCTGACCCGATCGGGTTAGCGGGCGGATTGAATCTATATCAATATGCTCCGAACCCTTTCGGGTGGGTCGATCCCAAAGGATTGGCGTGCAGTACCTACAAGGGAAAACTGAATCAAAAAGCATCGCAGATGCACGCACTAACTAAAGGTTCAAAAGAGTGGAAGCAAGCGGTTGCAGATAGCAAGATGGCTATGGCAAATGGGGGGAAATTTCAAGTTAAGGTGAAATCAAGCTCAGATGCAAAATTTTTCTTGAAAGAATCGCAAGGCAATATGAACCGTTACAAGGCTCATACCCAAAGCGCCCGCGCCGACGGTGTAGCAAAATACCCAAAAGGTTACGAGCAGCATATGGCTCCAGAGGGCGGCTTCGGGGATACACCTCACATCAAGTGGTATAAAAATGGAGGGGATGGTCATATTTTTTATGACATCCCAAACTAAAATGAAAAACAGCTATCGCTTTGAAAAACTTATAAAGTCGGAATTGGGCCCAACCGAAAGTAGGGAAGATATCTACTCAATGATGCAAAAGCCGATACTGTACGGGGATATGGTAAAAATTTTCGACTCGCTTGCAGATATGAAGTCATATTTAAATTCGGACTGCTACTACGTGGCACATAATTTAACCGCACGCAAAGGAAAAAAAACAATCTTCAAAGGAAGGTTGTATAAAGCAAAAAAGGACGACTTGTTGAATTTTATTTTTGAGGCCATAGATTCAGATGAATTGAGGGAGTTATTAATTTCTCCAATCCAAGCACATCAAAAGAGAAAAGTATTCTACTGCTCGGAAGATGTATTTTACATGTACACAGAAAAACAAGTCTAGACTGGGGCAGTATCTGGATCGGGAGACGGGGTTGCACTTCAATACGTTCAGGTTTTATGACCCGGATGTGGGGCGGTTTACGACGCCGGATCCGATTGGGTTGATGGGGGGGGATTAACCTCTATGCCTATGCAAAAATCCAATCGAATGGGTAGCCCCCCTCGGGCCAACTTGCATTAAAGCCTTTAATAGAGGGAGAAACATTTCTAAAAAATGGACGAGCAAGCTTTCCGGCAAAACGCCTCAGTGACCACTACACAGCAAGTTGAAGCGTCGTTATTGAAAAAAGGCTATACCAAAAGCATCACAAATTTGAACACCAACAAGACTCAGCACACCCAAGTTACTAGGACGACAAAACCCGGAAACAAGGATGTCCTGGACTACCATCCGGGCGGAGGCGTCCACCAACCCAGCTACTGGAAAGTCTACCGGAATGGGGAAGTCCAAGGACGCGTAGTTCCAACAGATTTTGTAAAGTACGAAAAAATTGTCGATAGTCCAGTTTTTGTAGACGGGGCATTAGTGAATGCTCCGAAATAGAGATAGTTATGAATTTGACTAACGTAATAGTGCCAAAAGTTTCGATCGGCGGAATAGCCATTGGAGAAAGCATTACACAAGTACAAGCACGTCTGTCAGATAAGTACAAAACCCATAACAGCCCCGATTCATTCACCATCGACAACGGGTTTATTACGGCGTATCACGGCGTCGATGGCGTCATTTCTGCTATCTCTTGCAATACTGCTTTCAAGGGTAATTATGAAAATATGCTATGGCCGGGAATGACTGTAGCCGATGTCCTAAGGCTCTCCAAAGAGCAAGTGGCGTGGGCGGGTTTCGTACAAATTGACCAAGTCAACGGCATAGGCCTCTCGCTGCCGGAGGAATACGATGACTTCGATTCGTTGACCGATCATTTTGATCTCGACTTTGTATTTAGTGAGCTTTGGGTTTATGACTTTTAGAATCGTGGTCGCCCTCGCGCTGGCCGGGGCTCAACCGGCCTTTGGGATCAGTCCTACAATTCACTCAGAAATGACCGATGACGACCGCACCGAATACGTCTACGACCCACTGGGCCAACTGCTCACCGAACAAAGCGCCGCTGGCAACCTAAACCATCACTACGACGAACTCGCAACCTGATCCAGACCCACACCGCCAACTCCTCACTACGACGCCACCGGTCGTGTTGATAGGGGGCTGACCCTGAAGGCTCCAACAACCCATCTTCTCGCAGCGGACGAAGTCTGACCGTAGAAGCAGCAAGATCATCAACATGGCATCTCAGCGCCATTTCAAAAAACGTTTTACGTTTCGCCACTTAGTACGCTTGAGATTTACATCAAGTAACTGAGAGACCTGCTGCAAGAACTGTTGATTACTACAGCCAAAATACTGCTCGGAAAAGCAAAGCTCATAGTCAAACGGAGCGGCGTTTTTCAGGCCCGTAGCGGTGAGGTTTGCTTTCAGGTAGCGTCCAATATCTCTTTTGAGCATAAAAGATGCGAAGCGTGATCGGCTATCAACATACCCCTTCACAATATCCGAAAGCGCCGTAGGCGCGACGTTTGACTCGGCGTCGACGAGCCATGCGCCTACGCCATCTGCCACTTCACCATACATGAAGCTTTCTAGATACCCGTAAGCCATTGACTGCCTCAAAGGATTGGGAACGCCGTCAAAATATACATGGGCATATTGTTGAATTCTGCATATTTTATGACCACTCGCACTTTAGTCATCTCAATGACGGTTGCAGGCGATCGTGGGCGAATGCCCCAACCCACGATTTGACCAAGATCCGCCTCAAGGGTGTATACACTTGAGCGCATCTTAACTTTCGACATGAAGATTACTTTGAGTTTGTTCCTTTGCAATACCTGACTGACAGCCCATTCTGCCTTCTCAGCATTACCGAACGTGGAAATGCTCTCGGCCCCAGGCATTTTCAGCGCCCTCTTTTGCAAAAACTCAAGTGGCTTGTCGACATGAACGCTATAGGCATGTCCGCCCCCGAGACTCTTAGGTGCATGCAACGGTCGCTCACTGACGTTCAGTGTCATCCGCCCTGCTCGGATGGAGGAAACTCTGAAAGCGTTGTAGAGATTAGCAACGGAGAGCGGAACGGCGAACTCCATAGCCAATCCCATCCCCTGCCCCACTTGCGCAGACGCGCCTAAGCCGTTTGCCATTGCCTGACCAGATTTATAGGCATAAGAGTCAACGGTAAGGCCTGTTAGCAATTGGGCGCTGCCCGCTGCCAATTGGTCGGCAGCGTGAATGCCCATGGCAGCACATCCCACCTTAGTGATCATCGTAGGTTCGGGTATTGCACAGAGCACGCCAGCTCCTCCCAACTCGATAATCCCACCAACAATACGCAAACCTCCAAATATACGATTAGTCGCAATTTCAGTGGCACTCAAAGATTCACGCTCCAAAATTGCTGCCATCTGCACTTGGCTTATGACAACACTAAACTCTCCTTCTTGAGACACCTAAGTCCTACCTTGCTATCAACGATGCGGGGACGCAGATTAGCAAGAGGCTTTAATGCCTTAGCGCTCGCGTTATTAATAAAGACGCGGACTACGTAGGCAGTAGCAAACCGCCTACATTTTATCCAGGAGAGACCGCAACCATTGCACCACCTGGTTCCTACGATACGTCTATAGACCACCTACTTCAGCAGTAACGCTTCTGCCCCCACCCCAGAAAACCGTCCAACAACTGCTTCAACACCCCCCGCGTCGGCCCCGCCAGATCCTCGCGATAACGAAACGGCTCGAACTCTTCCATATACGTGCTCTGGCACAACTCCAACTGCACGGCATGAATGTTCTGCGCCGGGTTGCCGTAATGCCGGGTGATATGCCCGCCCTTGAAGCGTCCGTTGAGCACATGGGTGTACTGCGGATGCGCGGCGCAGATGGCTTCCAGTTGGCTGGCCAGCCCAGGGTCGCAGGCGGCGTTGTTGAAGGTGCCGAGGTTGAAGTCCGGCAGTTTGCCGTCGAACAGGTGCGGGATCACCGAGCGGATCGAATGTGCGTCGAACAACAGTGCGTAGCCGAATTCGGCCTTGAGCCGCGCCAGTTCGTCTTGCAGGGTGCGGTGATACGGCATCCAGATCTGCTCGAGGTAGGTGGCGCGCTCTTCCCTGGATGGCGCCAGGCCTTCGCGGAACAATGGCACACCATCGAACAGGATCGACGGGTACAAACCAGTGGTGGCGCCGGCGTACAGCGGCGTGTCGTCGGAGGGCCGGTTCAGGTCGATGACAAACCGCGAGTACTCCGCCGCCAGGGTGCCGGCGCCGAGTTCTTCGGCAAAGTCATACAGCGTGGGGATATGCCAATCGGTGTCCGGCAGGCTTTGCGCCTCGGGGATCAGCCCGGCCTGCACGGCAGGCGTCAGGCGCAGGCCGGCGTGGGGCATGCTGATCAGCAGCGGCACGCGGCCTTGTTTGAAGTTCAGAACGTTATCCACAGTGCGACTCCTTAAACAGTGACATCGACGCCGTGGCGCACGACGCGTTTTTCAAGCTCGCCGCCCAGCCAGTAGGCCAGGTCGGCGGGACGATCGATCTGCCAGGCGACAAAGTCGGCGACCTTGCCCACTTCCAGCGAGCCATGGGTATCGCCCATGCCCAGCGCAGTGGCGGCATGTTGGGTGGCGCCGGCCAGGGCCTCTTCCGGGGTCATGCGAAACAGCGTGCAGGCCATGTTCAGCATCAGGCGCACCGACAAGGCCGGTGAAGTACCAGGGTTGAGGTCGCTGGCGATGGCGATCTTCACGCCGTGCTTGCGCAGGGCGTCCATCGGCGGCAGTTGGGTTTCGCGCAGAAAGTAGAACGCGCCCGGCAGCAGCACCGCGACGGTGCCGGCAGCGGCCATGGCGATGGCGTCGTCTTCGGTCATGAACTCCAGGTGATCCGCCGACAGCGCCTGGTAACGCGCGGCCAGGCTGGAACCGTGCAGCGACGACAGTTGCTCGGCGTGCAGCTTCACCGGCAGGCCGAGTTGCCGCGCGACCTTGAACACACGCTCCACCTGCGCCGGCGAGAACGCCAGGTATTCGCAAAACGCATCCACCGCGTCCACCAGCCCTTCCGCGGCCAGGGCCGGGAGCATTTCGCCGCAGATGTGATCGATGTAGGCGTCGGCGCGGTCCTTGTACTCCGGCGGCAAGGCGTGGGCGGCCAGGCAAGTGGCGCGCACACTGACCGGCAGCGCGTCACCGAGGCGACGAATCACCCGCAGCAACTTGCGCTCGCTGGCCAGGTCGAGGCCGTAGCCGGATTTGATCTCCACCGTGGTCACGCCGTCGCGCAGCAAACTGCGCAGGCGCTTGTGGGCGCTTTCGAACAGTTCATCCTCGCTGGCGGCGCGGGTAGCGCGCACGGTGCTGGCAATACCGCCGCCCTGGGCGGCGATGTCGGCGTAGCTGACGCCTTGAAGGCGTTGCTCGAACTCACCACTGCGGTTACCGCCGAACACCGTGTGGGTGTGACAGTCGATCAGCCCGGGGGTGACCCACGCGCCGTGCAGGTCATGCACCTGGGCGTAATCCGCAGCCGGCACTTCGCTGCGCGGGCCGATCCACTCGATCAGCGAACCGACAGTGACCAGGGCGGCATCCTCGATGATCGAGTAATTGCCCTGAGCCATGGTTGCGATGTGGCAGTGTTGCCAAAGGACTTTCATCAATGCCTCCCAAGGTGGTCGCTGTTGCCTGTAGGAGCGAGCTTGCTCGCGAAAAACCTCAACGATAACGCGTGCTACCTGATAGCTCGCGGCGCCTGGGGGTTCTTCGCGAGCAAGCTCGCTCCTACAGGGGCGGGGTGTTTTTCAAAGGCTCGGCAGCAACTTGGCCGGCACCAGTTCATTCAGGCAGCGGCTGGCGAGCAGTTCAGTGGCGGCGATGATGTCCGGGGCGAAGAAGCGGTCTTTGTCGTAGAACGCCACTTTGCCGCGCAGAGTGGCGCGTGCTTTTTCCAGCTTCGGCGAGGTTTTCAGGCCTTCGCGCAGGTCCAGGCCCTGGCACGCCGCCAGCCATTCCACGGCCAGGATGCCGCGAACGTTTTCAGCCATTTCCCACAAGCGCTTGCCCGCAGCCGGAGCCATCGACACATGGTCTTCCTGGTTGGCCGAGGTCGGCAGGCTGTCGACGCTATGGGGATGGGCGAGTGCCTTGTTTTCGCTGGCGAGTGCCGCGGCGGTCACCTGGGCGATCATGAAACCGGAGTTCACCCCGCCATTGCCCACCAGGAACGGCGGCAGTTGCGACATGTGCTTGTCCATCATCAACGAAATACGCCGCTCGCTCAGGGAGCCGATTTCAGCGATGGCCAGCGCCATGTTGTCGGCGGCCATGGCCACCGGTTCGGCGTGGAAGTTGCCGCCGGAGATCACGTCGCCTTCGGCGGCGAATACCAGCGGGTTATCCGACACCGCGTTGGCCTCGATCACCAGCACCTCGGCGGCCTGGCGGAACTGGGTCAGGCAGGCGCCCATGACTTGTGGCTGGCAGCGCAGGGAATAAGGGTCTTGCACCTTGTCGCAGTTCTGGTGCGACTGCGACACCTGGCTGCTTTCGCCCAGCAGGTCGCGGTAAGCCGCCGCCGAATCGATCTGCCCACGCTGGCCGCGCGCGGCGTGAATGCGCGCATCGAACGGCGAGCGCGAACCCAGCACCGCTTCCACAGTGAGGCTGCCGCACGCGAGGGCACCGGCGAACAGATCCTCGCCCTCGAACAAGCCCCGCAGCGCATACGCCGTGGACACCTGGGTGCCGTTGAGCAGCGCCAGGCCTTCCTTGGCGGCCAGGGTCAGCGGGGTGAGACCGGCGATTTTCAGCGCAGCAGTCGCCTCCAGCCATTCGCCTTGGTAGCGCGCCTTGCCTTCGCCGAGCAGCACCAGGGACATATGGGCCAAGGGCGCCAAGTCACCGGAGGCACCGACCGAGCCTTTGAGCGGGATGTGCGGGTACACCTCGGCGTTGATCAGCGCGATCAGCGCGTCGATCACCTGGCGGCGAATCCCGGAAAACCCACGGCTCAGGCTGTTGACCTTGAGCACCATGACCAGCCGCACCAGCGCATCGCTGATCGGCTCACCGACGCCGGCGGCGTGGGACAGCACCAGGGAACGCTGGAGGTTTTCCAGGTCTTCGCTGGCGATGCGGGTCGAGGCCAGCAGGCCGAAACCGGTGTTGATGCCGTAGGCGGTGCGGTTCTCGGCGAGAATCTGCTCCACGCAGGCCACACTGGCGTCGATCTGCGCAGTGGCGCTGTCATCCAGATTGATCGTTACCGGCTGCTGGTAGATGGCCCGCAGTTGGGCAAGGCTCAGTTGGCCCGGAATCAGAGTTAGCGCAGTCACATTCATGCTCCTTGGAAATTATTGTTCAGTGCAATTCGGGAAAAGTCTGCTGCAGCAAAGCGCTGTGCTTGAGCAACGCGGCGGCGGTCGCGATGTCTGGCGCCAGCCAGCGGTCTTGCGCGTAAGGCGCGACCTGTTCACGCAACAAGCGCCAGGCGCGGTCGGTGCCCGCGCCGAAACGCTGGTCCTTGAGAAACTCGAAGGCCTGGGCCGCCAGCAGGTACTCGATGGCGAGGATCTGGGTAACGTTGGCCAACAGTTGGTGCAGCTTGAGCGCGGCGTTGGTGCCCATGCTCAGGTGATCTTCCTGCAGGCCCGAGGTGACGAAATTGTCGAGCACCGCCGGCTGCGCCAACTGGCGGTTCTGCGCGCACAGGGAAGCGGCGACGTACTGCACGATCATCATCCCGGAGTTGACCCCCGGGTCGCTCACCAAAAACGCCGGCAAGCCGCTGACGTGGGGGTTGATCAGGCGGTCCAGACGACGTTCGGCGACCGAGCCGATCTCGGCCATGGCAATCGCCAGCATATCAGCGGCCAGCGCCACGGACTGCCCGTGCGGGTTGGCCTGGGACACCACGCGATAGCTGTGCGGCGTGCCGAGCAGCAGCGGGTTGTCGGTGGCGCTGTTGAGTTCGGTCTCGATCTGGCGGGTCGCGTGTTCCACCTGGTCGCGCGCCGCGCCGTGGATCTGCGGGATCGAGCGGATGCTCAGCGCGTCCTGGGTGCGGATGCCCTGGCTGCTGGCGATCACTTCACTGCCGTCGAGCAACGCACGCAGGTTGATACCGACCTGCTGCATGCCGGGGTGCGGTTTGAGGGCGATGATTTCGGCGTCGAAGGCATCGATCTGGCCGCGCTGGGCCTCGAAACTCATGGCGCCGATCACGTCGGCCCATTGCAACAGTTGATGGGCGTCGGCCAGGGCCAGGCAGCTCAGGCCGGTCATGCACGGCGTGCCGTTGACCAGGCACAGGCCGTCCTTGGCGCCGAGCACCACCGGCTGCAAGCCTTCTGCGCTCAGGGCCTGTTGCGCCGGGACGATCCGGCCGCGGTAGCTCACGTCGCCAATCCCCAGCAACGCCACGCCGACATGGGCCATATGGGTCAGGTAACCCACCGAACCCTGGGACGGCACCTGCGGCGTGATGCCGTGGTTGAGCAGCGCCAGCAGCGCATGCACCACCTGCGGATGCAGGCCGGATTTGCCGTGGCTGTAGTTGATGATCGCCGCGCAGATGATCGCGCGGGTCTGTTCGTCGCTGAGCACCGGGCCGACGCCACAGGCGTGGCTCAACAGCGTGTTGCGCGACAGTTGGCTCAGTTGCGCGCCCTCCAGCGGCACATTGCACAACGCGCCCAGGCCGGTGTTCACGCCGTAGGCGCGCTCACCGCTGGCGACGATGCGCTGCACAATGGCCTGGGCATTGTCGATGCGCGCCCAGGCCTGGCCCGAGAGTTCGAGCACCGCGCCGAAGCGGGCCACGACGACCACGTCCTGCCAGCGCAGGGGGGTGTCGGCGATGATGATTTTTGCTGCCTGGGACATCTTCATACCTTCTTGAGTTCTTGTGCAGCTTTACTGGCCCTATCGGGAGCAAGCCCCCTCCCACCTTTGGAATGCATCCCCCTGTGGGAGGGAGCTTGCTCCCGATGAGGCCAGCAGCCCCACCCCATAATCCGGATCAGACCACCGCCGCCCGCCGCTGAACGAACCGATCCACATACTCATCCGCCGGCGAATGCAAAATCTCTCGCGGCGTGCCGACCTGGATCAGCTTGCCGTCCTTGAGGATCGCAATGCGGTTGCCGATACGCACCGCCTCGTCGAGGTCGTGAGTGATGAACACGATGGTCTTGTGCAGGGTCTTTTGCAGTTCGAGCAACTGGTCCTGCATCTCGGCGCGGATCAGCGGGTCGAGGGCGCTGAAGGCTTCGTCCATCAGGATGATGTCGGTGTCCGCCGCGAGGGCGCGGGCCAGGCCGACCCGTTGGCGCATGCCGCCGGAGAGCTGGTGCGGGTATTTGTTTTCGTAACCTTTGAGGCCCACGGTTTCGATCCAGTGCAGCGCGCGCTCGGCGCAGACCTGCTTGGTTTCGCCGCGCACTTTCAGGCCGTAGGCGACGTTGTCGAGCACGTTCTTGTGGGGCAACAGGCCGAAGCTCTGGAACACCATGCTGATCTTGTGTCGACGGAATTCGCGCAGGGCTTGCATGTCCAGTTGCAGGATGTCTTCGCCGTCCACCAGGATCGCGCCGCTGGTGGGGTCGATCAGGCGATTGAAGTGGCGCACCAGGGTCGATTTCCCCGAACCCGACAGGCCCATGATCACAAAGATCTCGCCGGTGCCGACGCTCAGGGACAGGTCGTTGACGCCGACCACGCAACCGGTCTCGGCCAGCACCTGATCCTTGGTCTTGCCCTGGCCGATCAGCGCCAGCGCGTCCTTGGCGCGGTTGCCGAAGATCTTGAAGACGTTTTTCACTTCGATTTTGCTGACAGTAGTCATTTGCTCGCCTCATGCCGTGGACGACCATAGGCCTGGGTGATGCGGTCGATGACCACGGCGAGAATCACGATGGCCAGCCCGGCTTCAAGGCCGCGGCCGACATTGAGGGTCTGGATGCCGACAAGGACATCTTCGCCCAGGCCGCGGGCGCCGATCATCGAGGCGATCACCACCATCGACAACGCCATCATGGTGGTCTGGTTGATGCCGGCCATGATGCTCGGCAGCGCCAGCGGCAGTTGCACGCCGAACAGCTGTTGCCAGCGATTGGCGCCGAAGGCGTTGATGGCTTCCATGACTTCGCCGTCGACCTGGCGAATCCCCAGGTCGGTCAGGCGGATCAGCGGCGGCGCGGCGTAGATCACCGTGGCGAAAATCGCCGGCACCTTGCCCAGGCCGAACAGCATCAGCACCGGGATCAGGTACACGAAGCTGGGCATGGTTTGCATGATGTCGAGCAGCGGCATCAACACCGAACGCAGGCGATTGCTGCGCGCCGACAGGATGCCCAGCGGAATGCCGATCAGCACCGAGATCAGCGTAGCGACCAGCATCAGGGCCAGCGTCTGCATCAGTTTGTCCCACAGGCCGACTGCGCCCACCAGGAACAACAGGCCGACGATCACCGCGGTGGTCACCACCTTGCGCGTGGCGTGCCAGGCCACGGCGCCGACGATGGCCAGCATCAGCCACCAGGGCGCGGCGCGCAGCAGGCCCTCGAGGTTGACGATGGCCCATAGCAGGGTGTCGGAGATGTGCCGGAACACATCGCCGTAGTTGGTCACCAGCGAATCCACCCAACCGTTGACCCAGTCGGCGATGGAAAACGTAAAACTCTCAGGAAACATAGCGTGCTCTCGATCCAGTGGGTTGTGGCCAGGCGCCCGGCTGCCCCTCAGGGTAGTCGGGCGCGCATGACCTACAAGGCCGCGTCGATTTTCTTGGCGGCGTCTTCGCTCACCCAGGCGTGCCAGATTTCAGGGTGTTCCTTGAGGAATAGTTTCGCCAGTTTCGGCGACTCGATTCGCTCCTTGGCCATGCGCCCCAGGTTCTGGTTCAGCAGGTCGATGGGCAGGTTGACCTTTTCCAGCACGGCCACCAGTTCCGGTGCCTGTTCGTGGAAGGTCTTGGACAGGCCGACCTTGATGCTCACGCTCTTATCCACGCCGGGTTTTTCTTCCAGCTTGACCAGGTCGACCTGGCCCATCAGCGGCGTTGGCGACCAGTAGTAGAACAGGATCGGCTCGCCGCGCTTGTAGCTCGACAGCACCGCCGCATCCAGCGCCGGGCCGGTGCCAGGACGGAAGTTGGTGTAGCTGCTCTCCAGGCCGTAGCTCTTGAGCATCGCGCTGTTGTCCAGCTCGCAGGTCCAGCCGGCCGGGCAATTATAGAAGCGGCCTTTGGACGGCTCTTCCTGGTCCTTGAACACCGCGGCGTACTTGGCCAGGTCGGCGATGTTTTTCAGGCCCGGCGCCTTGGCTTCCAGCTTGCGCTTGGCATCGCCTTCGATCACGTAACGCGGCACATACCAGCCTTCGATCGCACCGACAATCGGCGCGCCGACACCGACGACCTTGCCGGCCTTCTCGGCCTTGTTCCACACCTCGCTGCGGCCGACCCACTCTTCGGCAAACACTTGAATGTCATTGCTGCTCAGGGCGTTTTCCATGGTGATCGAATTACCCGGCAGGCTGTCGGTCTTGCAGTCGTAGCCCTTTTCCATAACGGTTTGCAGGATGTCAGTGAGCAACATGCCGCTTTCCCAGTTCAGGCCGGCGAATTTCACCGGTTTACCGGACTCGCACCAACCGGCCGCCTGGGCACCGGCGCTTGCCAGCAAGCCCATGGACAGCAATGTGGTCAGCAGGGTCTTGTTCGATTTCATTGTGTGACGCTCCTAATCATGAGTTGGCTTACGGCAGTCAAGAGGCATCCTGCCCGGTCCACGTCCAATCAGGCCCGCGCCGCAGAGCGACTGGCGCCGCTGGCTGGGGCAGGTACAACGCTGTCCTGCTCGACCGGCAGAATCAGTTGATCGGGCACGGCGCTGTGCCATTTTTTCGCACACACGTAATACAGAACTGCGGGAATTATCAGACCGATGATCCAGGAAATATCCACATCACCCAGGGCGGCCACCAGCGGACCGGTGTAGAACTTGGTGGAGATGAACGGCAATTGCACCAGCACACCGAACACATAGACGCTGATACCGAGCAGGTTCCAACGCCCATAGCGCCCGTCCGGATCGGCCAGCGCCGTCACGTCATAACGCTCGCGGGTGATGCAGTAGTAGTCCACCAGGTTGATCGCGCTCCAGGGCGTAAAGAACGCCAGCAGGAACAGGATGAAAGACTTGAACGCACCGAGGAACGAGTGCTGGCCGAGCAACGCGATCAGAGTCGCCGTACCGACGATGGCCAGCACAAAAACCAGACGCTGCAAGCGCGTGACCTGCAGGCGCCCCCGGAAGCCGCTGATGATGGTGGCAATGCACATGAAGCTGCCGTAGGAGTTCAGCGTGGAGATGGTGACCTTGCCGAACGCGATGCTGAAATACAGCAGCGCGGCGGTGGCCCCCGTACCGCCCAAACCGACGATGTAGGCCACTTCATGACCGGCGAATTGCCCGTTGGACAGGGCGGCGGCAAACACACCGAGGACCATCGCCACCTGTGCGCCGATCACCGACCCCGCGCCGGCGGCCAGGAAGGTTTTCAGCGAGGACGTCTGGCTCGGCAGGTAGCGCGAATAGTCCGCCACGTAAGGGCCGAAGGCGATTTGCCAGGAGGCTGCGAGCGACACCGCGAGCAGGAAGCTGCTCCAACTGAAGTGACGGATTTGCAGCAGCGCGCCAATGTCGGCCTGGCTCATCAGACGGCTGAACAGGTAGACAAAGGCAATCACACCAATGACGCTGGCGACCCGGCCGATGAAGTGGATCACGCGGTAGCCGAGCACCGTGACCAGCACGATGACACTGGCAAAGACAAGGATACCCACGCTGTCGCTGACGCCGAACAACTGACCCAGCGCCTGACCGGAAAGCACGGTGCCGGTGGCGGTGAACCCCAGGTACATCAAACACACCAGCACGATCGGGATGGCCGCGCCATAAACCCCGAACTGCACCCGGCTGGAGATCATCTGCGGCAGACCAAGCTTGGGCCCTTGCGCCGCGTGCAACGCCATGACGCTGCCGCCGAGCAGTTGGCCGATCAACAGGCCGATCAACGACCAGAACACATCACCGCCCAGCACCACGGCCAGGGCCCCGGTGACAATCGCGGTGATTTGCAGGTTGGCGCCCATCCATAGGGTGAACTGGCTAAACAGACGTCCGTGTCTTTCCGCTTCCGGGATGTAGTCGATCGAACGCCTTTCGATCAACGGGGTGGAGCTTGCACGCGCGTCATTTGCAGCCATGTGTGTTCAACCTCTGATGGATTGTTTTGGGTACTGATTGCTCTTCTGTGGGAGCTGGCGTGCCTGCGATGCGGGCGACGCGGTCTTTCGGGTAGACCGCGGTGATGCAATCGCAGGCAAGCCAGCTCCCACAGAAACCGAGCCAGTCGTTACTTGATCATCGGCAGGTTCAAGCCCTGTTCCTTGGCGCAGTCGATCGCGATCTGGTAACCCGCATCGGCGTGACGCATCACCCCGGTGGCCGGGTCGTTGTGCAGCACGCGGGCAATCCGCTCGGCCGCTTCGTCGGTGCCGTCGCAGACGATCACCATCCCCGAGTGCTGCGAGAAGCCCATGCCCACACCGCCGCCGTGGTGCAGCGAGACCCAGGTCGCGCCGCTGGCGGTGTTGAGCAAGGCGTTGAGCAGCGGCCAGTCGGACACGGCGTCGGAGCCGTCCTGCATGGATTCGGTTTCGCGGTTGGGGCTGGCCACCGAGCCGGAGTCGAGGTGGTCGCGGCCGATCACCACCGGCGCGGACAGCTCACCGCTGCGCACCATTTCGTTGAACGCCAGGCCCAGCTTGGCGCGTTGGCCCAGGCCGACCCAGCAGATACGCGCCGGCAGGCCCTGGAAGCTGATGCGTTCGCGGGCCATGTCCAGCCAGTTGTGCAGGTGCGCGTCGTCGGGGATCAGCTCTTTGACTTTAGCGTCGGTCTTGTAGATGTCTTGCGGGTCGCCCGACAGCGCGGCCCAGCGGAACGGGCCGATGCCACGGCAGAACAGCGGGCGGATGTAGGCCGGTACGAAGCCTGGGAAGTCGAACGCGTTTTCCACGCCCTCTTCTTGCGCCATCTGACGGATGTTGTTGCCGTAGTCGAAGGTCGGGATGCCTTGTTTCTGAAAGTCCAACATCGCTTTGACGTGAACGGCCATCGACTGCTTGGCGGCCTTGATCACGGCCGCCGGTTCGGTCTTGGCGCGGGCGCGGTATTCGTCCCAGGTCCAGCCGGCCGGCAGGTAGCCGTTGAGAGGGTCGTGGGCGCTGGTCTGGTCGGTGACCATGTCCGGGCGCACGCCGCGCTTGACCAGTTCCGGCAGGATTTCGGCGGCGTTGCCCAGCAGGGCGATGGAGATCGCTTTGCCTTCCTGGGTGTACTTGGCGATGCGCGCCAGGGCGTCGTCGAGGTCGCTGGCCTGTTCGTCGACATAACGGCTGTTCAGGCGGAAATCGATGCTGACCTGCTGGCATTCAATGTTCAGCGAGCATGCGCCGGCCAGGGTCGCGGCCAGCGGCTGCGCGCCGCCCATGCCGCCGAGGCCGGCGGTCAGTACCCAACGGCCTTTGAGGTTGCTGTCGTAATGCTGGCGACCGGCCTCGACGAAGGTTTCGTAGGTGCCCTGGACGATGCCCTGGCTGCCGATGTAGATCCAGCTGCCGGCGGTCATCTGGCCGTACATGGCCAGGCCCTTGGCATCCAGTTCGTTGAAGTGTTCCCAGCTGGCCCAGTGCGGCACCAGGTTGGAGTTGGCGATCAGCACACGCGGGGCATTGCGGTGGGTCTTGAACACACCGACCGGTTTGCCCGACTGCACCAGCAGGGTTTCGTCATCGTTCAGGTTGGTGAGGCTCTCGACAATCTGGTCATAGCACTCCCAGTTACGCGCCGCACGGCCGATGCCGCCGTACACCACCAGCTCTTTCGGGTTTTCGGCCACTTGCGGGTCAAGGTTGTTCATCAGCATGCGCAGCGGCGCTTCGGTCAGCCAGCTTTTGGCGGTGAGCGTGTTACCGCGCGCGGCGCGGATTTCGACGTCTCGGTATTTTGTAGGCTTAGCGTTAGAAAAATCGGTCACAACCAGAACTCCTCAGCGATCGATGCGCGAACTGGATGCGTGCGAAGTCGACTCTTACGCACACACCTTTACTTGTACATACAAGCATATGCAATCGAACGGCCAAC
The DNA here is from genome assembly GCF_001439695.1 of Pseudomonas veronii. Taxonomy (GTDB): domain Bacteria; phylum Pseudomonadota; class Gammaproteobacteria; order Pseudomonadales; family Pseudomonadaceae; genus Aquipseudomonas; species Aquipseudomonas veronii. The sequence goes on along the minus strand of NZ_JYLL01000001.1, from coordinate 63,713 downwards.
TTTCCTGGGGTGCAGACGCGATTGTTTGCACAGGCGTGCGCGAGCCTTGGAAATTAAGGCTTCGAGGCGTGATGAAATTTCTCGGGGGGCGGTTTTACAGCGAGGCCGGTTTGCCACGTCAGGGTGGTATTGCGCCACGCTGGGGCGTTCGGTAACAAAGTGGTGCGGAAGGCTGGAAACAGATCGCAAGAACAGTGGAGAAACAAATGTGGGAGGGGGCTTGCCCCCGATAGCGGTGGACCAGTCAGCTTATCTATAGCTGACCCACCGCAATCGGGGGCAAGTCGAATCGTCGCACCGCCCCTCCCACATTTTTTAACCGCGTGCAGTCAGTTCGATGATGCAGCAACGGCCAGTGATGGAGATATCCAGCAAACCAGCATTACCGTCCACCTGCAGGCAATCATGATGACCCAACACCTGGCCGAGCACCTTCACCTCATCGGCCACGCTGAACACCAGCACCGTCTGCGCGGTGCTGAAAAAGCGCTGCCCCCCATCGACCCACTGCAACCGCGCATGGTACCGCTGGGGTGAATAGATCAGGTTGAAATCGCGGATCGGCCCACTGATCAGGCGACACAACACCTGGCTGTCGCCCTTGAACGCGAACGCTTGCAGCGGCAACAACCCCCGCTGCTCCTCGCCGTCCACGGTCAGGACCATGCCCGCACCGTTGATCACCGTGATCACGCGTTGATAGCCGGCGAAGGAGGAAAACCCGCCCGACTCGCCGATATCGGCAATCGACAGGCGCCAGCCAAAGCCCTCCAGGCCATGGCCGCCATCGCGGCTGATTTCTTCGGTGCTGCCGCCGCCGTTTTTCCACGGCATACGCACGTAATTGGCGGCGCGCCAGACGGTCACTGCACTCATTTACTAAAGCGTCCTTCCAGGCTGTGACGGGAACCGGGGTGGATCAAGCGCGCGGCGGTCACCGGCTGGCGACCGGACCAGGTGCGTCGACGAATCAACAGGCACGGCTCGCTCGGTTCGATCTGCAGCAACTTGCACTCGGCGGCATCGGCGAGGATCGCTTCGACCACATGCTCGCCCTCGGTCAACGGTGCGACCTGGTTCAAATAGGCGTAGGGGGTTTGCTGGGTGAAATCCTGCTGCAGGTATTCCGGCGCGACCAGGGCGTTGACGAAGCGGTCTTCGATTTGCACCGGAATATCGTTTTCAAAGTGAACGATCAGCGAGTGGAATACCCGCCCGCCTTCACGCATTTCCAGGGCGACGGCGCGCTCGGAACCGGCCGCCTCTTCGCCCAGGGTGATGACCTGGCAGGTATGCCGATGGCCGCGGGCGGCGATCTCATCGGCAATGTTATGCACTTCAAACAGCGCCGACTGGCTCTTGGGCTCGGCGACGAACGTGCCGACGCCTTGCATGCGTACCAGCAGCCCTTCGGCGGTGAGTTCACGCAGGGCGCGGTTGATGGTCATGCGGCTGAAACCCAGCTGGCTGACCAGTTCACTCTCCGACGGCACGCGGTAATGGGGCGGCCAGTTGCCGCTGAGGATCTGCTGGCTGATCATTTGTTTGACGCGGGCATACAAGGGCGCCGGACTTTCGTCCAGGTGGGCAGCCAGTGAAGACTTGGCGGGCGGAGTCGGCACGGGGAATCCTTGCAGGGGAAAAAGATGCATAGATTGCCGGAGTTTACCGAGCAGGCAAACGTCTGTATATGTATATACAAATAAACACACGACCGGGGTGCCCTGAACATGTCCGTTTTCTTTGCCGAACGCGCACTGCTGCCTGATGGATGGGCCAACGATGTACGCCTTGAAGTCGGCGTTGATGGCCTGCTGACCCACGTCGCGGCCAATGCCAGCGCAGACGGTGCCGAACGGCTCAGGGGGCCGGTGTTGGCGGGCATGCCGAACCTGCACTCCCATGCATTCCAGCGCGCCATGGCGGGCCTGGCCGAAGTGGCCGGCAACCCGAACGACAGCTTCTGGACCTGGCGCGAGCTGATGTACCGCATGGTCGGCAAGATCAATCCGGAGCAACTGCAGATCATCGCGCGCCAGTTGTATATCGAGATGCTCAAGGCCGGTTACACCTCGGTCGCGGAATTTCATTACGTCCACCACGACGTCAGCGGCCAGCCATATGCCGACCGCGCGGAACTGTCGCGGCAGATCAGCCAGGCGGCCGCCAGCAGCGGGATTGGCCTGACATTGCTGCCGGTGCTCTACAGCCACTCCGGGTTTGGCGGCCAGGCACCCAATGAAGGACAGCGGCGGTTTATCAACAGCGGCGAACATTATCTGGAGCTGCAGGCGCGCCTGAAACCGATCCTCGCCGCACAGCCGGCGCAGCAACTGGGCTTGTGCTTCCACTCCCTGCGCGCCGTCACGCCGCAACAGATCACAGACGTGCTGGCTGCCAGCGACAAGGCCTGCCCGGTGCATATCCACATCGCCGAGCAACAGAAAGAAGTCGACGACTGCCTGGCCTGGAGCGGCAAACGCCCGCTGCAATGGCTGTATGACAACGTCGACGTCGATGAGCGCTGGTGCCTGGTACACGCCACCCATGCCGACCCCGAGGAAGTGACGCGCATGGCCAACAGCCGCGCGATTGCCGGTTTGTGCCTGACCACCGAAGCCAACCTGGGCGACGGGATTTTTCCGGCAGTGGATTTCCTCGCTCAAGGCGGGCGCCTGGGTATTGGTTCCGACAGCCATGTGTCGCTGAGCGTGGTGGAAGAACTGCGCTGGCTGGAATACGGCCAACGCCTGCGCGATCAGCGGCGCAATCGCTTGTATCGCCACGACCAACCGATGGTCGGCCGCACGCTGTTCGATGCCGCACTGGACGGCGGCGCCCAGGCGCTGGGGCAACCGATCGGGCGGCTGGAAGTGGGCAAGCGCGCCGATTGGCTGGTGCTGGACGGAAACGATCCGTACCTGGCGACGGCGACCGAAGACGGGATTCTCAATCGCTGGCTGTTCGCTGGTGGCGATCGCCAGGTGCGTGATGTGCTGGTCAACGGCAAGTGGGTGGTGCGCGACGGGCGGCATGCCGCTGAAGAAGAGAGCAGCCGGGCGTTTACCCAGGTTTTGAGAGAGTTACTCGGTTAACAGGCAACCGATAACAAATGTGGGAGGGGCGGTGCGACGATTCGACTTGCCCCCTCCCACAATTGGATTTGTGCTGATCCAGAGTTATTGCGAGGTCTTCGCCATCTGCTTGTCCGACGTGCGCCAGATCAGGCGCGTGGTGTCATAGCCCTGCTGCCGTGCCCTGCTCAGCAGGTCTTCGCGGGTGTCGGCGCTGACCGTCGGCGTGCGCGACAAGATCCACATATAGCGCCGGCTCGGGCTGCCGACGAGGGCAGTCTTGTAATCATCGCTGACATACAACACCCAGTAGTCGCCCTTGGCGACGCCCGGCAACAGCGCGGTAAACCAGTTATTGAATTCCACCCTGAGCTTGTCGGTCTTGCCCGGCACTTGCGGCGTAGCGGTGCCCTTGGCTTCTTCCCACTTCCAGTCGCTGGTCAGACAGCGGTTGAACACCGACATATCGCCATCCGGCAACAAGGTGTAGCGGGCCTCGGACTGCGCGCAGTTGCGCTGGAAGTACATCGGCAATCGCGCCAATTCGTACCAGGTGCCCTGGTAACGCTTGAGGTTGACGTTACCCGCGGTCTTGGGTTGCAGATCATCGCCAGAATGGCTGGCGCAGCCCGCCAAAAACAGGCTGGCGCAAAGGAACACAACAAAACGCATCATTCTTCTTCTCCCGCAGGCTTTCGCCCCGGTTTACTTCAGGCCTTGCCCGGAAAACATCAGAACTTTGTCACCGGCATATTGAACGCTGATAAAGCTGTTTTTATCGCCCCAGGTGCAGCTGGACATACCCAGCGCGCCGGAACAATCGGTCGGCTTACCCAGCAACGACTCCACCTCGGCCTTGGCCATGCCAGCCGACAGCTTCGCGTAATTTTCCTGATTGACCTTGCTGCAAGCGGCCAACAGCACGCAAAAGGCCAGCAAAGCGAGACGGCGTAACGACATGGAATAACTCCTGGAGGGACGAGGCAGGTTGGGGGTCTGCCAGAAGCTTAGAAGGGAAAACAGGTGTCTGGTTCCCGACAAACGAAAACAAAAAAGCCCCGAAAACGCTGAAACGTTTCGGGGCTTCTCATCGTTCAAGACTTCACGTCTTGAACGTGCCGAGGGAGCTTGCTCCCTCGCCGCACTTACTTCTTGTGATAGCCGGTCACGCGCTCGACTTCTTCCTTCGAACCCAGGAACACCGCCACGCGCTGGTGCAGGCCTTCGGGCTGGATGTCGAGGATGCGCTGGTGGCCGTCGGTGGACACACCGCCCGCCTGTTCAACCAGGAACGACATCGGGTTGGCTTCGTACATCAGGCGCAGCTTGCCCGGCTTGGACGGCTCGCGGCTGTCACGCGGGTACATGAACACGCCACCACGGGTCAGGATACGGTGTACATCAGCCACCATCGCCGCGACCCAGCGCATGTTGAAGTTTTTCTTCAACGGGCCTTCTTCGCCTTCCATCAACTCGCTGACGTAGCGCTTGACCGGTTCTTCCCAGTGGCGCTGGTTGGACATGTTGATCGCAAATTCCTGGGTAGAAGCAGGAATCGAGATGTCTTCGTGGGTCAGCACGAAGCTGCCCATTTCGCGGTCCAGGGTGAAGCCTTTGACGCCGTCGCCCAAGGTCAGCACCAGCATGGTCTGCGGGCCGTAGATCGCATAACCGGCGGCAACCTGCTGGGTGCCCGGCTGCAGGAAGGCCTTTTCGTTCAGGGCTTCGTTCTGGCTCAGGTGTTCGTTCGGGCAACGCAGCACCGAGAAGATGGTGCCGACCGGGGCGTTGATGTCGATGTTGGACGAGCCGTCCAGTGGGTCGAACACCAGCAGGTAGGCGCCTTTCGGGTATTTGCCCGGGATCTGATAGGCATTGTCCATTTCTTCGGACGCCATGCCGGCCAGGTGACCGCCCCATTCGTTGGCTTCGAGCAGGATCTCGTTGGAGATCACGTCGAGTTTCTTCTGCACTTCGCCTTGGACGTTTTCAGTGCCCATGCTGCCGAGGACGCCACCCAGCGCGCCTTTGGACACGGCGTGGCTGATTTCCTTGCAAGCACGCGCCACCACTTCGATAAGGAAGCGCAGATCGGCAGGCGTGTTGTTACTGCGGGTCTGCTCGATCAAATAGCGACTCAGGGTAACGCGGGACATGGAAGGCTCCGATGTATGGGGGGGCTAAAAACCCGCGCAGTTTAACGCGAGTCGGGGCGTATTTCCTCCTATCAGAGGATTTAAACCCAATAGAGTTCATGGACGTTATTTAACGTGCTGCTGCAGGCTTGCGCAGCAAACTGTAAGCCATGGCCCCCAGCGCCGCCACACCGAGCAGCAATACGGCCCAGAGTCCGAGTTTTTTCCAGTTCGGTTCGGTGTCGACAGCGGCCACGAGCGCTGGCGACGTGACCCTGACGTCCCCCGCCACCGTGGCCTGCCCCAAGGTGTTGAGGCGCTCGGCGCTGTAGTCGGGGATCAGGGTCGACAGCGGCAGGTTCGCCGCCTTGGCCGAGGCATTCCCCAGCGCCAGGGTGAACGGCGGCTCGCCCCGCGCCAGGAACACCAACTGAGTGGCGCGCACGGCAACCCGCAGGGTCGGCGCGGCGGTGCCCAGGCCGCCGCCGCGCTCATCCACCTGCAACTTGAGTTCGGCGACCGCCTGGCCCGGCAACTGCAATTGATCCTGCACCACGTCCTGGCCGTTCTGGGTCAGGCGGTACAGCAAACCATTGCTCAGCGGCTGCCAGGCTTGCTTGCTGTCGCGTCGCCCCGACAAGGTCACGGGCGCCAGCGTATTGGGTTGTGTCAATTCCACGCGCAGGCGCTCGACGTTCAGCCCCGCCGGCAACTGCCAGGTGTATTCCCCCGCCTGCAGCCGCGTGCCGGAGAGCGGCTGCGACCACACCCATGGCGTCGGCAGGCTGCTGCGGGTGGCGCTGACCAATTTGGCCGAGGTCAACAGCGGCGCCGCCTGGCCCTGCCACAACAGGCGCAGGTAACGCGCCGTTTGCCCCGGCAGGTTGACGTCGTGCTGCTCGACGCGCTCGTCGGCAAACGACAAGCGCGCCACTTGCCCGTCGCCCCAGGGCGTCCAGTGCTGCAAGTCATCGCTGGCTTCGATGCTGAATCGCTGGAAGCCTTCTTGCTCGTGGCTCCAGTCGAGGCTCAGTTGCTGCAACGGCGCCTTGATCGCACTGGCGTCGAGCACCCAGCCGCGCAGCACCTGCTGGCCGGTCGTGGTTGCCGTGGAGGGACGCACCTCCAGCAAGGTGCCTTCGGCGCTGGACTTCATCACCACCGCTGGCAAGGTTTCGCGGGTGTCGGCGGCGTACAGCGGGAACCACTTCACATCGGCAACGTTACGGTTCTCGGTGTGTTGCGCAGATTGGCGCGACAGCGCGTAGGCCTGGGGCTCACCGGCGGCGTTGAATACGCGCAGGTCGCTGAGGTCGGCCTGGCGCGCACTCAGTTGCACGGCCAGCGGCAATTCGAGGCGATACCATGGGCCGTTGCCGCTGACACTCAGCGGCACCTGGGCGGAGAAGTCGGCGGGCGTTTCCTGGGCCCATACCGACAATGTCGCACACACGCCCACTACCGCCACGCTCAACTTACCGATCAAGAGGATGCTCCTTCAGTTTCCAACACAGGTTCGGCGCGCTTGGGCGGCAGCGGTGCGAAGTAACCCACCACCAGCAACAACCCGCCCACGCCAATGAACGACACGATCCGCGCCAGGCCGCCACGGTTGCTCAGCTCGACAAAAAACAACTTGGCCACCACCACGGCAATCAACGCCGCGCCGATCAGCCAAACTTCGCGACGATGGCGCAGGTGACCGCCGATCATCAGGCCGAGGGCGATCAGGGTCCAGATGATCGACAAACCGGCTTGCACCAGCATCGACTCCAGCAACGCGTCCAGGTGAAACGGCACGCCGCCCCAATGGTGGGCGGTACGCATCACCAGCGCCGTGAAGAACGCAAACAGCGAAGCCCCCGCCACCCCTTGGGCGATCCATTCGGCACGCGGCCCGCGCTGCGGCGCCACACTGCGCGACCACAGATACACGCCAAGCAGGGCAAACAGCAGGCCCAGGTCCAGCGGGTTGATCAGCGGCACATAGGGCAACGGCTTGGCCGTACCGTCACTGAACGTATTGGCCAGCCAGAACCAGCCGAGCATCAGCACCGCCAACGGCAGCGCCGCCAGCACGCGGTACTCCTTGCCATAGGCCGACACCGGCCATGGCCAACTGCGCGGCGCAGCCGCCAGCACCAGGTAGAGGCTCGGCAGGATCGCCCAGCCCAGCCAGCGCCAGGCGTTGTATTCGCTCGACAGCAACAACAGGCCGTAGCGCAGCTCCAGCGCCAGGACGCCGATCAACATCCAGCTACCCAACACATGGGCAACGCTCAGTACTTTGGCCGGAGCCACCGCCGCCAAGCGCCGCAATGAGATGAAATGCACCGCGAACACCGCCAGCCAGGCCAGCCAGCCGAACTGCGCCGCCGGGTGATAGTAGCTATGGGCAGACACCAGCAACACCGCTGCCGCCGCCGGCATCAGCAAGGTGCAGAGCATCGCCAGCGAGGCCCAGCGCAGGCGCGCCGCGAACAGCGTCCAGAGCGCCACGCTCGCCGCGGCGATACCCAGCAGGAACGCGCCCTGCAACTCTTGCGGGATAAACCGCAGCACTTCGCCGATCAGCGCCAACGCCCACCAGGCCGCGCCCCATACCAGCAACAGGTCGGACAGGCGTTGCAGTTTCAGCACGGCAAACACCGGCGCATGAGGTTCGCGCTGCAAGCGCCAGGCGCCGACCAGAGCGGCCAGGCCCAACACCATCGGCGTCCAGAAACCGCTGTGCGCCAACGGACGCAAACCTTCATTGGTCAACGGCCCGAGCAGTTCCGGCACTGCCAGCAGGAACGACGCGCCGCCGATCAGTTGCAGCAGCAAACCGAACACAAAACTGACGCGCTGTTGCAGGTACAGGCTCAACCAGATGATCAGCAGACCGCTCGCCGCCCACACCCCGCTGGCGCTTTCCCAAGGCAGCACAAACAGCACGGCCAGGTTGATCAACACCAGGCCGGCCAGCAGCACCACCGACAACCCGCGCAACAGGCGCGCGTCGCTGCGCACCATGTCGTCACGGGCCGCCAGCAGCATGCCGCCGATCAACGCCAGCCCGATCAGCGAGGCCGTCAGCAAACCGCCCCAACCCGCGCTGAATACCGCCGCGCCATCACCGCCTTGCAGGCGCAACAGGAACAACGCGCCACCCAGCAGTTGCACGGCGAACGCGGTGAACAGAAAGGTCCGTGAACCGATGCGCAGGCCCACGTACAGCGTCGCCAGGCCGGCGAGCGCCCAACTGATGGCGGTGCCTTGGGTCAGCAACAGCAGCGGTGCGAGCAGGTACACGAAGGTCAGCCCGAGGCTGGCCAACACCGGCAAGCCCTTGCGCTCCCAAGCCGCCGCCTGTTCGGTGGAGGCGTTGCGCAACTGCGCGAAGCTGAACAGCAACGCGGTGCCCAGCAACAGCGCGCCCAATGGCGCACCGTCCAGCATTGTGTGTGCGCCGACGCGCAGTTCACTGAGGAACGCCAGCGCCGAGCCCAGTTGCAACAACAGGCCGAACGCCCGCGCCAACGGCCGTTGCTGGCGCAGGCCGAGCCAGAAGATCCCGGCGCCTTCCACGGCCCAGGCCGCTGCGGTCCAGCGCGCGTCGAGGCCCAGGGGAATCGCCAGGCTGGCGAAGATCACGCCCAGGGCCAGACAGGTTTCCGCCAGCAACAAGGCACGCCCGCCACTGAGCAGTCGGGCCAGGCCCATGTAGATGATGCCCAGGCCCAGGGCGCTGAACGCAGCGGCAAACTCCAGGTGTTGTACCAGTGCGAACTGCAAGCCAAAGCCCACCAGTGGCGGACCGAACAGCAGGCTGCCGTCGACATAATCGCCCTTGGCCGCCGACCAGCGCAGCAGCGCGCCCCGGCTGTCGTCCTCCGGCGCGTCGTTCATCTCCAGCAATTTGCGCCGGGTGAACAGCAGGCCGATGGCCAGGTACATCAGGAAAAACACGATCAGGAACGGCTCGGTGCTCCACAGCAGCTGCGGCGCATACGAACGCAGGCCCCAGGCGAAACCGATGCCGAAGGTGCCGACAAAGCCGATCAGGTTGAGCAGGCGCCAGGCCTTGAACCAGGCGATGGCGAGGATGCCGGCATTGAGCAGGGCGAAGTAGCTGAACAGCGCCACATGACTGCCGGCGCCGGTGGAGGTCAGGATCGGCGCGGCAAACCCGCCCAGCGCCGCTGCGCAGGCCAGGCCCAACGCATCCTGGGTGATCGCCAGAATCGCCGAAAACAGCGTGACCGCCACCAGCAGGCCCAGCGCCGCGCCCGGGTCGATCAACGGGTGCAGGCGCATTGCGGCAAACACCGTCAGGTACAGCACCGCAATCCCGGTGCCTTGCAGCATCAAGCCGTAATTGCTGTTGCGCAGCCGCAACCACCAGCCCAGGCCCAGCAGGCCCAAGGCGGCGGCGGCAACCCCGGCATAACGCAGTTCGATCGGCACCACCATGCCTTCGGTGGCATAACGCAGCAAAAAGGCCAGGCCGAGGAACAGCAGCACCACACCGACGCGTAACACGGTATTGCCGCCGAACAGCCAATTGCGCGCGCCGCGGATGGCGCGTTCGATCAGGTTCGGGCCTCGGGGGATAACCGGTTCAGGTGCAGGAGGTTTCTCGGCAGGCGTCCACACATCCGCCGGTAATGCCTGGCTTGGTTCGGCGGCAATGGCGACGGGGGTCGGCGCCAGTTCGGCGGGCAATTCCCAGATAAGCTCGGGGGCCTTGGCCGGCGGGGCGGATTCGGCGACGGGGGATTCGACCACCACACTGTGCGCCAGCGGCGCAGGTTCGGGTGCAGGCTTTTCCATTTGCGCCAGGCGTTGTTCCAGCGCGGTGAGCGCTTTCTGCGCGGTCTCCAACTGACGGCCTTGTTCATCCGTGCGCGAAGCCAGCATCGACAGGCGAATCGCCTGGCCAATGCCCAACCCCAGCAGCGCGCCGATGCCCGCGTCGCCGAACGACTCATCGAGCGTCCAGCCGAGCGCCAGCCCAATCAGCATGAAAATCCATTGCATGGTCGATATTCCCTAAGCAAACCGGGACCTAGTATATCGACGCGAGACCAATGTGGGAGGGGGCTTGCCCCCGATAGCGGTGTGCCAGTCGACATATCTGCAAACTGACAGTCCGCTATCGGGGGCAAGCCCCCTCCCACATTTTGGTTTTGGGGGGTTTAGTCGAGCGCTTTCCAGATCTCGGTGGCGTATTCGCGGATCGTCCGGTCCGAAGAGAACCAGCCCATCCGCGCGGTATTGAGCACCGCCGAACGCCACCATTCCTTGGAATCATGCCAATGCGCGTCGACCCGGGTCTGCGCCTCCCAGTAGGCATCGAAGTCGGCACACACCAGGAAGCGGTCGTACTCGATCAGCCCATCGATCAAGCCCACATAACGGCCCGGATCGTCCGGCGAGAACACCCCGCCGCGAATCGCTTGCAACACATCGCTCAAACGATGGGACGCGGCGATGTCCGGCCCGGCGTGGAATTCACCGGCGTGCTTGCGGGCCTCCACCTGCTGGGCGCTGAGGCCGAAGATAAACATGTGCTCGCCGCCCACGCGCTCGTGCATCTCGACGTTGGCGCCGTCCATGGTGCCGATGGACAGCGCGCCGTTAAGGCCGAATTTCATGTTGCTGGTGCCCGATGCTTCAAAGCCGGCGGTGGAAATCTGCTCCGACAAGTCCGCCGCCGGGATGATGCTTTCCGCCAGGCTGACGTTGTAGTTGGGCAGGAACACCACCTTGAGCAAGCCGCGCACGGTGGGGTCGTTATTGACGGTACGGGCGATGTCGTTGGTCAGCTTGATGATCAGCTTGGCCTGGTGATAGCTCGCCGCCGCCTTGCCGGCGAAGATCTTCACTCGCGGCACCCAGTCGGTCTCGGGCTCGGCACGGATCGCCTGGTACAGCGCCACGGTGTGCAGCAGGTTGAGTAACTGGCGCTTGTACTCGTGGATGCGCTTGACCTGCACGTCGAACATCGCCGCCGGGTTGACCGCAATACCCAGACGCTCATGGATGATCTCGGCCAGCGCGCGCTTGCTGTGCAGGCGTTGTTCGGCAAAGGCCTTGCGGAAGGCCTGCTTCTCGGCAAACGGTTCGAGTTCGATCAGGCGCTGTTCGGGCTTGTCGAGGATGTCCGCACCCAGCGCGTCGACGAGCATGCCGGTGAGTTGGGGGTTGGCCTGGTACAGCCAGCGGCGGAAGGTGATGCCGTTGGTTTTGTTGTTGATGCGCTCCGGGTACAGCTTGTGCAGTTCGGAGAACACCGTGCTGCGCATCAGTTGGGTGTGCAGGCCGGATACGCCGTTGACGCTATGGGAGCCGAGGAACGCCAGGTTACCCATCCGCACGCGGCGGCCGTTGTCTTCTTCGATCAGCGACACGGCGCGCAGCACGTCAAAATCGTGGATGCCCTTGGCGCGCAGCGAGTCGATGTGCTGCGCGTTGATCAGGTAGATGATCTGCATGTGCCGGGGCAGCATGCGCTCCATCAGGCCGACCGGCCAGGTTTCCAGGGCTTCGGGCAGCAGTGTGTGGTTGGTGTACGACAGGGTTTCGACGGTGACGTCCCACGCCGCTTCCCAGGGAATATCGTGCAGGTCCACCAGTTGCCGCATCAACTCGGCGACCGCGATGGACGGGTGCGTGTCGTTGAGCTGAATGGCGGCATGTTCGCCCAGGCTCAGCACCGAGCCGTGCATGTTCTTGTGGCGGCGCAGCAGGTCTTGCAGCGAGGCCGAGACGAAGAAGTATTCCTGGCGCAGGCGCAGTTCCTGCCCCGCTTCGGTGCTGTCGGCCGGGTAAAGCACTCGGGAGATGCTTTCGGCGCGGGCCACTTCGGCGACGGCGCCCAAATGGTCGCCGGCGTTGAAGCGCTCCAGGTGCAGGTCTTCCACGGCACGCGCACGCCACAGCCGCAGGGTGTTGACACTGGCGCCGCGCCAGCCGACCACCGGGGTGTCGTAGGCCACGGCCCGCACGGTTTCGCTGGGCGACCACACCTGAATCAGCTTGCCGCCGGCATCGGCGAGGGTTTCGACGCTGCCGCCGAAGCCGATCGGGTAGATCACTTCAGCCCGTTCGAACTCCCACGGGTTGCCGAAATCCAGCCAGCGCTCGGTCTGCTCCTGCTGCCAGCCATCGACAATCGCCTGGCGGAACAGCCCGTGCTCATAACGGATGCCATAACCATGGCCGGCAATGCCCAGGGTCGACATGCTTTCCATAAAGCACGCCGCCAGGCGCCCCAGACCGCCGTTGCCGAGCGCTGCATCGGGCTCCAGCAGGCGGATGCGTTCCAGGTCGACACCCAACTCGGTGAGCGCTTCGCGAGCGATCTCCAGCAGGCCGAGGTTGCTCAGGCTGTCGAAGAGCAGGCGGCCGATGAGGAATTCCAGCGAGAGGTAATACACCCGCTTCTGGCCTTTGCGGTAGATTTGCCGCGTATGATTCATCCAGTGATCGACCATCTGGTCGCGGGCGGCCAGGGCAATGGCTTCGAACCAGTCATGGTCGAAGGCGTGATCCGGGTCTTTGCCCACCGCGTAGGTGAGTTTGGTCAAGACAGCATCGCGAAATGCGGCTACCTCTGCTTCTCGTGCAAGCGGTTCCTGAGACATCGGTGTGACCTCGGGCGAGATTGAAGGAGTTGCTAGAGCCTAGTCGGTCTGACCGGCGGTCGACGCGCTGGTTCGGCAGTTTTTTAACTCATTCACCTTTGCATGAATTTAATGCAGGGGTCGTGCCCGATCACTGTTCGAGCCGCCTTCGAGCTGAAAACCCGAAAATATTGTTCAAAAAACCATCAATCCCGGTATGATCGCGCGCCCGGATACCGCCCCACCTTGGAACCCTGATGAAGCCTCAACTGATCGCCGCCGCGGAACTCGACCGTCTCGAGACCTGGCAGAAATATTCCGCCCACATGTGCGGAGGCTGCGTGTCCAGCTGCTGCACGCTGCCGGTCGAAGTGAAGATCAAAGACTTGATCCGCATTGGCATCGTCGATGAATTCGAGCGCGGCGACCCGCCGAAGAACATTGCCAAGCGTTTGCAGAAGGAAGGCATCGTCGAGCGCTACAACAGCAAATCCGAGATCTTCACCCTGCAGCGCATGAGCAACAACGACTGCCTGTACCTGGATCGTAAGACGCGCTTCTGCACTATTTATGACAAGCGCCCGGATACCTGCCGCAACCACCCGAAAATCGGCCCGCGGCCGGGGTATTGCGCGTACAAGCCCAAGGAAGTGGTGCGCGAGACCAATTTCAAGACGCTCGATAAGTTCTGATCCATGTTTTGCATGGGTTCTCAAGGGCCCTATCGGGGGCAAGCCCCCTCCCACAGTTTTGATTTGTGAACGCCTTCAAAATGTGGGAGGGGGCTTGCCCCCGATAGGGCCGGCACCTTCAGCACAAAACCTGCAGACATAAAAAAACGCCCCCGGCCTTTCGACCGGGGGCGTTTTTCATTCAGCCTGAGTTAACTCAGTTCTTGGCTTTCTTGGCAGCGCGGGTACGCTCGCCTTCGTCCAGGATCTTCTTACGCAGGCGGATCGACTTAGGCGTGACTTCGCACAGCTCGTCGTCCTGGATGAATTCCAGGGCCTGTTCCAGGGTGAAGCGAACAGGTGGAACCAGAGCGATGGTTTCGTCTTTACCCGAAGCACGCATGTTGTCGAGCTTCTTGCCTTTGGTTGGGTTGACGCCCATGTCGTTGTCACGGCTGTTCAGACCAACGATCTGACCGTTGTAGATCTCTTGACCGTGTTCAACGAACAGCTTGCCACGCGCCTGGAGGGTTTCCAGGGAGTAGGTCAGCGCCTTGCCGGTTTCAACCGAAACCAGAACACCGTTCTGACGGCCGGACATGTCGCCGGACTTCATGGTGTCGTAGCGATCGAAGATCGAGGTCAGGATGCCAGCACCGTTGGTCAGGGTCAGGAACTGGTTACGGAAACCGATCAGACCACGCGCAGGGATGTTGTATTCCAGACGCACACGGCCTTTGCCATCCGGCACCATGTTGGTCAGGTCGCCCTTACGCAGGCCCATCTCTTCCATGACCTTGCCCTGGGATTCTTCAGGGGTGTCGATGGTGACGTTTTCGAACGGTTCCTGCTTCACGCCGTCAACAGTACGGATGATCACTTCAGGACGACCAACGCCCATTTCGAAGCCTTCGCGACGCATGGTTTCGATCAGTACCGAGAGGTGCAGCTCACCACGGCCGGAAACCTTGAACTTGTCAGCCGAGTCGCCTTCTTCAACGCGCAGTGCCACGTTGTAGAGCAGCTCTTTGTCCAGACGTTCCTTGATGTTACGGGAGGTCACGAACTTGCCTTCTTTACCGCAGAAAGGCGAGTCGTTTACCTGGAAGGTCATGGAAACGGTTGGCTCGTCGACGGTCAGAGGCTTCATCGCCTCGACAGTGTCCGGCTGGCACAGGGTGTCGGAGATGAACAGCGAGTCCATACCGCTGACGCACACGATGTCGCCGGCGAACGCTTCTTCAACGTCGATGCGGTGCAGGCCGTGGTGACCCATCAGTTTCAGGATACGACCGTTGCGCTTCTTGCCGTCGGCGCCGATAGCGACAACCGGAGTGTTCGGCTTGACGCTACCACGAGCGATACGGCCAACGCCGATAACACCCAGGAAGCTGTTGTAGTCCAGTGCCGAGATTTGCATCTGGAACGGACCGTCACGGTCAACCTTCGGTGGTGGAACGTGGTCAACGATGGCCTGGTACAGCGGGGTCATGTCTTCCGCCATGGCGGTGTGATCCAGACCGGCGATACCGTTCAGGGCCGAAGCGTAGATAACCTGGAAGTCCAGTTGTTCTTCGGTAGCACCCAGGTTGTCGAACAGATCGAAGATCTGGTCCAGAACCCAATCCGGACGCGCGCCTGGACGGTC
Organism: Pseudomonas veronii; assembly: GCF_001439695.1. Lineage (GTDB taxonomy): Bacteria > Pseudomonadota > Gammaproteobacteria > Pseudomonadales > Pseudomonadaceae > Aquipseudomonas > Aquipseudomonas veronii. The sequence goes on along the minus strand of NZ_JYLL01000001.1, from coordinate 48,575 downwards.
AACCTTGTTGATGCACACGATCGGACGCAGGCCGGCTTCGAACGCCTTCTTGGTCACGAAACGGGTTTGCGGCATAGGGCCGTCTTGAGCGTCAACCAGCAGCAGAACGGAGTCGACCATCGACATTACGCGTTCTACTTCGCCGCCGAAGTCGGCGTGGCCCGGGGTATCCACGATGTTGATGTGGTAGCCGTTCCAGTTGATAGCGGTGTTTTTAGCCAGGATGGTAATACCGCGCTCTTTTTCCTGGTCGTTGGAGTCCATCACGCGCTCGTCGTTGAGCTCGTTGCGCTCCAGGGTGCCGGATTGACGCAAGAGTTTGTCTACCAGGGTGGTTTTACCATGGTCAACGTGAGCAATGATGGCGATGTTACGTAGATTTTCGATCACTTGTGTATCTCGATCAGAGGATTCGGTGTGCTGACAGGTCGTGGCAGCGATTAACAGTAGAGTCAGGCCTTGCCGTTACAGCTTGACGGCAGAGTCGGGGGGCCGGTGACGCAGGCCACAGGCAAACAGCCCCGGGCTCTTAGCTCGGTCGATAAACGCGCACATTGGCATGCCCCTCACTGAGCAAATGGTGGGCATGCAGGCGACTCATCACGCCTTTGTCGCAATACAGCAGGTACTGACGGCTGTTATCCAGTTCCTTGAAACGCGCGTTCAATGCATAGAACGGCAGCGTTTGTACGTCGATGCCAGCGATTTCCAGCGGCTCGTCTTCAGCGGCATCCGGGTGACGGATGTCGATGATGATCTGACCGGCCAGGGCTTCGCTGACTTCTTCGATCTGCACATCCTGGCCCAACTCGTCGATGACACGATCGATCGGGACCAGTTTGGCGTTCTCGAGCGCACGCTCCAGAACCGCCATATCAAACTGTTGTTCTTCATACTCCACGCGGTTGCGCTTGGCGTGGGTCTTGGGGTTCACCGAGATGACCCCGCAATATTCGGGCATGTGCTTGGCGAAGTCGGCAGTGCCGATCTGTTCCGCCAGGTCGATGATGTCCTGCTTATGGCTGGCGATCAGCGGGCGCAGCACCAGCTTCTCGGTCACGCAATCGATGAGCGACAGGTTCGGCAGCGTCTGGCTGGATACCTGGGAAATCGCTTCGCCGGTCACCAGCGCGTCGATCTGCAGCTGATCGGCAATTCGGGACGCTGCGCGCAACATCATACGCTTCAATACTACGCCCATATGACTGTTATCGACTTTGCCGAGAATTTCGCCCAGTACTTCCTCGAACGGCACGCTGACAAACAGCACGCGTTGGGAGCTGCCGTACTTCTTCCAGATATAGTGCGCGACTTCCATCACGCCCAATTCGTGGGCACGCCCGCCCAGGTTGAAGAAGCAGAAGTGGCTCATCAGGCCGCGGCGCATGATCTGGTAGGCCGCCACCGTGGAATCGAAACCGCCGGACATCAAGACCAGGGTCTGTTCCAGGGCGCCGAGCGGGTAGCCACCAATGCTATTGTGCTGGCTGTGGATCACAAACAACCGTTGGTCGCGAATTTCCATCCGCACTTCAATTTGCGGCGCCTTGAGGGAAATTCCGGCTGCGCCGCACTCGCGACGCAGCTTGCTGCCGACGTATTTTTCCACATCCATGGAGCTGAACGGGTGCTTGCCGGCACGCTTGCAGCGCACCGAAAAAATCTTGCCTTCAAGCTCGCTGCCGAAGTGCTGTTTGCACTTTTCGGTGATGTCGTCGAAGTCGCCCAGCGGGTACTCGTCGACCTGCAGGAAATGCGCGATGCCCGGCATGCAGCTCAGGCGCTCGGTCATATCCTTCAAGGCCTTGGCGTCGGTGACACGGGTTTCCAGCTCGAGATTGTCCCACACACCGTTCACCACCACAGCCGGGTCCAGATCGCGGAGCACGGCACGGATGTTCTTGGCCAACTGACGGATGAAACGCATCCGTACCGGTCGGCTTTTGATGGTGATCTCGGGGAAGACTTTAACGATTAATTTCATGGAAACAGCGCGCGCAGGGCCTGCCGAAAAAGGGGGGCGCGGATTATAGCGGAAATCGCTCAAGGTTTAACCAGTTAATATGCATCAACGGCGCAACGCACCAAAAGAGGTCATTTATGCAAATGTGCGCCACATTGCAGTGCGTTATTTATTCCATTTCGGCGGTTTGCACTGTTATAGGGGCCATTTTGACGCAAAAAGGCCATGTTGGCGCACTGGCATGCAATTTGCTCTCTTGTGAGGCAGGTTGCCATGGCGGACTATCCGCGCCGGCATCACCCACATTCTAAGGGCTAACTCCACTACCCAGCCCGAAGCCACCCCGGAGGACACCATGTCGAAGTCGGTTCAACTCATCAAAGATCATGACGTTAAGTGGATTGATCTGCGCTTCACGGACACAAAAGGCACTCAGCACCACGTGACCATGCCGGCTCGCGACGCGCTGGATGACGCGTTCTTCGAAGAAGGCAAAATGTTCGACGGTTCCTCCATTGCCGGCTGGAAAGGCATCGAAGCTTCCGACATGATCCTGATGCCGGACGACAGCACTGCCGTGCTGGACCCGTTCACCGAAGACCCAACCCTGATCATCGTCTGCGACGTGATCGAGCCTTCGACCATGCAAGGCTACGACCGCGACCCACGTGCGATCGCCAAGCGTGCCGAGGAATACCTGAAGTCGACCGGTATCGGCGACACCGTATTCGTAGGCCCAGAGCCAGAATTCTTCATCTTTGATTCGGTCAAGTTCAAGTCCGACATCTCCGGTTCCATGTTCAAGATTTTCTCCGAACAAGGTTCGTGGATGTCCGACCAGGACGTAGAAGGCGGCAACAAAGGCCACCGTCCAGGTATCAAAGGTGGCTACTTCCCAGTTCCGCCATTCGACCACGACCACGAAATCCGTACCTCCATGTGCAACGCCATGGAAGAAATGGGCCTGGTCATCGAAGTACACCACCACGAAGTGGCGACTGCCGGCCAGAACGAAATCGGTGTGAAGTTCAACACCCTGGTTGCCAAGGCTGACGAAGTCCAGACCCTGAAGTACTGCGTACACAACGTGGCTGATGCCTACGGCCGTACCGCAACCTTCATGCCTAAGCCTCTGTACGGCGATAACGGTTCGGGTATGCACGTTCACCTGTCCATCGCTAAAGATGGCAAGAACACCTTCGCTGGCGAAGGTTATGCCGGCCTGTCCGACACCGCCCTGTACTTCATCGGCGGTATCATCAAGCACGGTAAGGCCCTGAACGGCTTCACCAACCCGTCGACCAACTCCTACAAGCGTCTGGTCCCAGGTTTCGAAGCACCGGTAATGCTGGCCTACTCGGCTCGTAACCGCTCCGCATCGATCCGTATTCCTTACGTGTCCAGCCCGCGCGCTCGCCGTATCGAAGCCCGCTTCCCGGACCCGGCAGCCAACCCGTACCTGGGCTTCGCTGCACTGCTGATGGCTGGCCTGGACGGCATCCAGAACAAGATCCACCCAGGCGACGCCGCCGACAAAAACTTGTACGACCTGCCGCCTGAAGAGGCCAAAGAGATCCCACAAGTGTGCGGCAGCCTGAAAGAAGCCCTGGAAGAGCTGGACAAGGGCCGTGCGTTCCTGACCAAAGGCGGCGTATTCAGCGACGACTTCATCGATGCCTACATCGAGCTGAAAAGCGAAGAAGAAATCAAAGTCCGCACCTTCGTACACCCACTGGAATACGAGCTGTACTACAGCTGCTGATCCGGTAGCGTCGCTTAACGTGGCGTGATCGAAAAAGACCTCCTTCGGGAGGTCTTTTTTTGCCCGGGGATTACACAGCTCCGCACCTGCAAACCCAATCAAAAAGGTGGGAGGGAGCTTGCTCCCTCCCACAAGGAGATCAGCATTGAACCGTCGACTTGTGTTCGCTCTGTTATTCGTCAGTGCCAGTGCGAGCGCTGCGCCGCCCAGCCTCGAACCTTTACTCAACAGCATCGCCGAGCGCCTGGCGATCGCCGATCAGGTCGCCCTGAGCAAGTGGGACAGCCACAAGCCCGTAGAAGACAAGAAGCGCGAGCAAGAGGTGATCGCCAGCGTCGTCGCCCAGGCCCCGAGCTACAAGCTGGAGCCTGCCGCCGCCGGGCAGTTCTTCTCGGCACAGATCGAAGCGAACAAACTGGTGCAGTACGCCCATCTTTCCGACTGGCAGTTCCAGGGCAAGGCCCCCGACGATCCGCGCCCGGACCTGGTCAAGCAGATTCGCCCGCAACTGGACCAACTGCAAAAACGCCTGCTGCAGCAATTGGCCGACTTCAGCCCGCAGCGCACCGACCCACAGTGCCCGCAATGGCTGGCCGAAGCCGTGCATGAGCCGCTCAATGAGCCGATGCAGCAGTTGGCGATGATCCGCGCGACCGCCGAGCTGTGTATCTACAAAAACTAAAACGGTAAACCCGATCCAAAAATGTGGGAGGAGGCAATCCCCCTCCCACATTTGATTTGTGTGAATTCGCGCTTCCTGAACAATCGTCACAAAATCGCACTATATTGGTGCGACAGCTTGCACCCTTCCCACCGACCCAGCCCATTTTGGTTCGAAACTTCCCGATGAAGCTGGCAGAACGCCACAGTTTCGAGCCTTAAACCCTTATTTCAGGGCTTAAACGCTTCTTTTCGGAGCCTTGGTTTGGTTTTTGCATTTTCCTTGTATCAGCGTGTGCCTCAAGCCCGCGCCTTGCTCCAAAAGAGGTCCTGATGACCATCAGCGATGCACTGCACCGTTTGTTACTCGACAACCTGACCACCGCGACCATCCTGCTCAATGACGACCTGCGCCTTGAGTACATGAACCCGGCGGCGGAGATGCTCCTGGCCATCAGCGGGCAGCGCAGCCATGGGCAGTTCATCAGCGAGTTGTTCACCGAGTCGGCCGAAGCCTTGAGCTCGTTGCGCCAGGCAGTGGAGCAGGCACATCCGTTCACCAAGCGCGAAGCGATGCTCACCGCCCTGACCGGCCAGACCCTGACCGTCGACTACGCCGTGACCCCGATCCTGAGCAACGGCAGCACCCTGCTGCTGCTCGAAGTCCACCCGCGTGACCGCCTGCTGCGCATCACCAAGGAAGAAGCGCAGTTGTCCAAGCAGGAAACCAGCAAGATGCTGGTCCGCGGCCTGGCCCACGAGATCAAGAACCCGTTGGGCGGGATTCGCGGCGCGGCGCAGTTGCTGGCTCGTGAGCTGCCGGACGAGCACCTCAAGGACTACACCAACGTCATCATCGAAGAGGCCGACCGCCTGCGTAATCTGGTGGACCGCATGCTCGGCTCCAACAAGCTGCCGTCGCTGGCGATGACCAACGTGCATGAGGTGCTGGAGCGTGTCTGCCAGTTGGTCGAGGCCGAAAGCCAAGGCTGCATTACCTTGGTGCGCGACTATGACCCGAGCATTCCCGACGTGTTGATCGACCGCGAGCAGATGATCCAGGCGGTGCTCAACATCGTGCGCAACGCCATGCAGGCCATCAGCAGCCAGAACGAGCTGCGCCTGGGCCGCATCAGCCTGCGCACCCGCGCCTTGCGCCAGTTCACCATCGGCCACGTGCGCCATCGCCTGGTGACCAAAGTCGAAATCACCGACAACGGCCCGGGCATTCCAGCAGAACTGCAGGAAACCATTTTCTTCCCCATGGTCAGCGGCCGCCCGGACGGTACCGGGCTGGGCCTGGCCATTACCCAGAACATCATCAGCCAGCACCAGGGTCTGATCGAATGTGAGAGCCATCCTGGCCACACCACGTTCTCGATCTTTCTGCCTCTGGAACAAGGAGCCCCATCGACATGAGCCGTAGTGAAACTGTCTGGATCGTCGATGACGACCGTTCTATCCGCTGGGTCCTCGAGAAAGCCCTGCAACAGGAAGGCATGACCACCCAGAGCTTCGACAGCGCTGACGGGGTGATGAGCCGCCTGGCGCGCCAGCAGCCCGACGTGATCATCTCCGACATCCGCATGCCCGGTGCCAGCGGCCTGGACCTGCTGGCGCGGATTCGCGAGCAGCACCCGCGCCTGCCGGTGATCATCATGACCGCGCACTCGGACCTGGACAGCGCTGTCGCGTCCTACCAGGGTGGTGCCTTTGAGTACCTGCCCAAGCCGTTCGACGTGGACGAAGCGGTGGCGCTGGTCAAGCGCGCCAACCAGCACGCCCAGGAACAGCAGAACCAGGAAGCCCCGCCCGCCCTGACCCGCACCCCGGAAATCATCGGTGAAGCGCCGGCGATGCAGGAAGTGTTTCGCGCCATCGGGCGCTTGAGCCACTCCAACATCACCGTGCTGATCAACGGCGAGTCGGGCACCGGTAAAGAACTGGTGGCCCACGCCCTGCACCGCCACAGCCCGCGCGCGGCGTCGCCGTTCATCGCGCTGAACATGGCGGCGATTCCGAAGGACTTGATGGAGTCCGAGCTGTTCGGCCACGAGAAAGGCGCCTTCACCGGCGCGGCCAACCTGCGGCGCGGGCGGTTTGAACAGGCGGACGGCGGCACGCTGTTCCTCGATGAAATCGGCGACATGCCGGCCGATACCCAGACCCGCTTGCTGCGCGTGCTGGCGGACGGCGAGTTCTACCGTGTGGGCGGGCATACGCCGGTCAAGGTTGACGTGCGTATCATCGCCGCGACTCACCAGAACCTGGAAACCCTGGTGCATGCGGGCAAGTTCCGTGAGGACTTGTTCCACCGCCTCAACGTGATCCGCATCCACATCCCGCGCATGTCGGACCGTCGCGAAGACATCCCGACCCTCGCGCGCCACTTCCTCAGCCGCGCCGCCCAGGAGCTGGCCGTCGAGCCGAAGCTGCTGAAAAGCGAGACCGAGGAATACCTGAAGAACCTGCCGTGGCCCGGCAACGTGCGCCAACTGGAGAACACCTGCCGCTGGATCACGGTCATGGCGTCCGGGCGCGAAGTGCATATCAGCGACCTGCCGCCGGAGCTGCTCAGCCTGCCGCAGGATTCGGCCCCCGTGACCAACTGGGAACAGGCGCTGCGTCAATGGGCCGACCAGGCCCTGGCACGCGGCCAGTCGAACCTGCTGGACAGCGCCGTGCCGGCCTTCGAACGGATCATGATCGAAACCGCCCTCAAGCACACCGCCGGCCGCCGTCGCGATGCCGCCGTGCTGCTGGGTTGGGGCCGCAATACCCTGACGCGCAAGATCAAGGAACTGGGGATGAAGGTCGATGGCGCGGATGATGACGACGGTGACGAGGGCTGAATTTCAGCCCCACTGAAGATCCAATGTGGGAGGGGGCTTGCCCCCGATAGCGGCATGTCAGTCGGCATCTACATGACTGATCCACCGCAATCGGGGGCAAGCCCCCTCCCACATTTGGATCTGCACAAGGTTTGGCGACCATGCACCGCTTCAATGCACCATGAACCGGCATCGGGCACGGCGCCAACACCTCAAACCTTCGCACCGCCGCCTGAAATCAGACAACCGAAAACGCCAAAGCCCCGTATTCCGGGGCTTTTCGCTGTCTGGAGCGTTTTTTTCGAGCAACTTGGCCAGTGTGGCACGCGCCCTGCAATAACCCTGATACAACCCAGTTTCGGGGACCTTGGTACAGGCAGGCCGAGAATCCCCTCTTTACACCCGGGGTGCTTGATGCGAACCGCGTCGCGCTCCACACCGCTTTCGGGAACCTCGGTACAGGCAGGCCGGGGATTCCCTCTTTAACACGAAGCCGGATGGCTTCATCCCGTTTTGGGAGCCCTGGTACAGGCAGGCCGGGAACTCCCTCTTTTATTGCTCTTGGAGATGGATCTCCAGCCGCCAGCGGCCTTCAGCTTCCTCTCCCGACCATTCCCCACGCAACGGCCGCGCCGCCACCAGGTTGAGCAACAGGCCGCCATCGGTCTTGCGCACGCGCCAGTTCACATCCTTGTCATTGACCTTGAGCTGCCCGCTGGCGGCCTTGCCCTGCGCGTCGAACAACAGCGCCACGGTGCCGTCGATATGCTCGCCATGCAGCTTGGGTTCGCTGTTGAACCACACCACCACACCGTCGGCCGCCGGCGTCACCTGCAGCAATTCGACCGGGTCCGGGGCGGTCAGGCGCCCGATCATCAGGCCCACCATCAGGCCGACAATCGCCAAAGAGCCCAAAACCCTTGGCAATAGCTTCGGCCTGGGGTCTTCTTCGAGGGTAGAATGCAGCGCATCTTTGCCTTCGGAGCCGTGCATGTTTCACGTCATCCTTTTTCAACCAGAAATTCCGCCGAATACCGGCAACGTTATCAGGCTGTGCGCCAACAGTGGCTGCCACCTGCATTTGATCGAGCCGCTGGGCTTCGACATGGACGACAAGCGCCTGCGCCGCGCCGGGCTGGACTACCACGAGTATGCCACCCTGCAACGCCACGCCGACCTCGCCAGTTGCCTGGAAAGCCTCGGCCACCCTCGGTTGTTCGCGTTCACCACCAAGGGCTCGCGGCCGTTCCATGACGCCAGCTTCGCCGACGGCGACGCCTTCCTGTTCGGCCCGGAAAGCCGTGGCCTGCCGGCCGAGGTGCTCGACGCCCTGCCCGACGGCCATCGCCTGCGTTTGCCGATGCGCGAAGGTTGCCGCAGCCTGAACTTATCGAACACCGTCGCCGTCGCCGTCTACGAAGGCTGGCGCCAACTCGGCTTCAAATAACACACATAACAAATGTGGGAGGGGGCTTGCCCCCGATAGCAGTGAGTCAGCCAACACCTATTCAGCTGACACACCGCAATCGGGGGCAAGCCCCCTCCCACATTTTTAGCGCATCGACTTATTGAACCGTCGACGAACCTTCCTGTTGCATGCGCTGCAGCTCTTGCGCGTACAGGGCATCGAAGTTCACCGGAGCCAGCATCAGCGCCGGGAACGAGCCACGGGTGACCAGGCTGTCCAGGGTCTCGCGGGCATACGGGAACAGGATGTTCGGGCAGAACGCGCCCAGGGTGTGGCTCATGGACGCTTCGTCCAGGCCCTGGATCAGGAAGATACCGGCCTGTTGCACTTCAGCGATGAAGGCCACTTCTTCGCCGTTCTTGACGGTGACCGAGAGGGTCAGCACGACTTCGTGGAAGTCACCTTCCAGGGCTTTTTGACGGGTGTTCAGGTCCAGCCCGACGCTTGGGGTCCACTCCTGACGGAAGATGGCCGGGCTTTTCGGCGCTTCGAACGACAGGTCACGCACATAGATGCGCTGCAGCGAAAACTGTGGGCCTTGGGCTTCTGCTGCTTCGGTGTTCTGTTGGTCAGTCATCGCAGATCCTTCTTGATCTTGGGTCTTTTAGGGTTTAGGAGTCAGACGTGAAGCAGCGCGTCCAGCTTGCCGGCGCGCTCAAGGGCAAACAGGTCATCGCATCCACCGACGTGCTTGGCGCCGATCCAGATCTGCGGCACGGACGTGCGTCCCGCCTTCTGGGCCATTTCGGCGCGCACCTGGGGTTTGCCGTCGACCTTGATCTCTTCGAAGGCAACACCCTTTTTCTCCAGCAAGGCCTTGGCCCGCATGCAGTAAGGGCACCAATCGCTGGAATACACGACAACCTGGCTCATATCACTTCACCAGCGGCAGGTTGTCGGCGCGCCAGCTGCTGATACCACCAGACAGTTTGGCGGCGGTAAAGCCGGTCTTGAGCATTTCGCGGGCATGGGTGCCGGAGTGCTGGCCTTGGGCGTCGACCAGGATGATGGTCTTGGCCTTGTGCTTTTCCAGCTCGGCCAGGCGCGCGATCAGCTTGTCCTGGGGAATGTTCAGGGCGCCAACGATATGACCGGCGGCAAAATCCTTGGCCGGACGGATATCCACGACAACGGCCTCATCCTTGTTGACCAGCGCGGTCAGCTCCGACGTGCTCAGGCTGCGGCCACCGCGGCTCATTTCATGAGCGATCAGCAGCGCCAGCAGGATGACGAAGGCACCCGCGAGCAGGTAGTGGGCAGTGGCAAATGCAATCAGGTGATCAACCATCAAGGAGGTTCCAGGGCGTTAAAATGGCGGTAAGTATACACAGCCGTCAGGGGGGGCCAACCCCCGTAAAGCGGTGACGTGGTCGGAACTTCGCTTTAAACTGCCACTCCCTTTTCAATCCCCTTCATCAATTACCGCCGCGAGAGGATCTATGACTACGACGCCTAAACCTTTGGTCCTGATAATTCTCGATGGCTTCGGACACAGTGAAAGCCACCACGACAACGCCGTGTACTCGGCCAACAAGCCGGTGCTGGACCGTCTGACCGCCACTTTGCCCAACGGGCTGATCTCCGGTTCGGGCATGGATGTGGGCCTGCCGGACGGCCAAATGGGCAACTCGGAAGTCGGCCACATGAACCTCGGCGCCGGACGAGTGGTCTATCAGGACTTCACCCGCGTGACCAAAGCGATCCGCGACGGCGAGTTCTTCGAGAACCCGACCATCTGCGCGGCCGTCGATAAAGCCGTCGCTGCCGGCAAGGCCGTGCACTTCATGGGCCTGCTGTCCGATGGCGGCGTACACAGCCACCAGGACCACCTCGTGGCCATGGCCGAACTGGCCTTCAAGCGCGGCGCCGACAAGATCTACCTGCACGCCTTCCTCGACGGCCGCGACACGCCGCCGAAAAGCGCGCAATCGTCGATCGAACTGCTGGACGCCACCTTCGCCGCCCTCGGCAAGGGCCGCATCGCCAGCCTGGTCGGTCGCTATTTCGCGATGGACCGTGACAACCGCTGGGACCGCGTGTCCCAGGCCTACAACCTGATCGTCGACGGCCAGGCCGAATTCAACGCCGCCACCGCCCAGGAAGGCCTGGAAGCCGCCTACGCGCGTGGCGAGAGCGATGAGTTCGTCAAGGCCACCACCATCGGCGAGCCGGTGAAAGTGGAAGACGGCGACGCCGTGGTGTTCATGAACTTCCGCGCCGACCGTGCCCGCGAGCTGAGCCATGTGTTCGTCGACCCGGGTTTCAAGGACTTCGAACGCGCGCGCCAGCCGAAAATCGAGTTCGTGATGCTCACCCAATACGCCGCCAACATCCCGGCCCCGTCGGCTTTTGCCCCCGGCAGCCTGGAAAACGTGCTGGGCGACTACCTGGCGAAAAACGGCAAGACCCAACTGCGCATCGCCGAAACCGAGAAGTACGCCCACGTGACCTTCTTCTTCTCCGGCGGCCGCGAAGAACCGTTCCCGGGCGAAGAGCGCATCCTGATCCCGTCGCCGAAAGTCGCGACCTACGACCTGCAACCGGAAATGAGCGCACCGCAAGTCACCGACAAGATCGTCGACGCCATCGAACACCAGCGCTATGACGTGATCGTGGTCAACTACGCCAACGGCGACATGGTCGGCCACAGCGGCAACCTGGCCGCCGCGATCAAGGCCGTGGAATGCCTGGACCTGTGCGTAGGCCGCATCGTCGACGCCCTGGAAAAAGTCGGCGGCGAAGCGCTGATCACCGCCGACCATGGCAACTGCGAGCAAATGTCCGACGAGTCCACCGGGCAAGCCCACACCGCCCACACCACCGAGCCGGTGCCGTTCATCTACGTCGGCAAGCGCGACCTGAAAGTGCGCAAAGGCGGCGTGCTGGCCGATGTGGCGCCGACCATGCTGATGTTGATGGGGTTGGAGAAGCCCAAAGAGATGACCGGCACCTCGATTCTGGTCTGATCTAAACCACACCGCAGAACCAATGTGGGAGGGGGCTTGCCCCCGATTGCGGTGTGTCAGCTGAATAGGTGTTGGCTGACCCACTGCTATCGGGGGCAAGCCCCCTCCCACACTGAACTCTCGGTGTTGGGTAGGTGTCTTTTCGCCATACCACTGCCGCTCGGCACCTATCTTGCCCAGAAGCCCGAATTGGGCGTTTTTTTTGCAGCGCTTGCCGGGCATACTAGGCCGTCCCTTTCCCTGGTGTCGCCCGCCTCTATGCTTCGCGCCTTGATTACCCTCGCTCTTGTCTGCCTGCTCCAACCGGCATTTGCCGATGAGCGCGCGCAAACCCAACAACAGTTGGACGCTACGCGTCAGGACATCACCGAGCTGAAAAAACTGCTCGGCAAGCTCCAGGAAGAGAAATCCGGGGTGCAGAAAGACCTGCGCGGCACGGAAACCGAGATGGGCAAGCTGGAGAAGCAGGTCCAGGAGCTACAAAAAGAATTAAAGAAGAGCGAGTCGGAACTGGAGCGACTCGACGCTGAGAAAAAAAAACTCCAGAGCGCCCGCGTTGAACAGCAACGCCTGATCGCGATCCAGGCCCGCGCCGCCTACCAGAGTGGCCGCCAGGAGTACCTCAAGCTGCTGCTCAACCAGCAGAACCCGGAAAAATTCGCGCGCACCCTGACCTACTACGATTACCTGAGCAAGGCACGCCTTGCCCAATTGAAGGGCTTCAACGAGACCCTGCGCCAACTGGCCAACGTCGAACAGGAAATCGCCGACCAGCAATCGCAACTGCTCGACCAGAAAAGCAGCCTCGACAGCCAGCGCGACCAGCTCGACAAGGTGCGCAAGGAACGCCAGTTGGCCCTGGCCAAGCTCAATGACGACGTAAAGGCCCGCGACGCCAAGCTACAAGCCCGCGAGCAGGACCAGGCCGACCTCGGCAAAGTGTTGAAAACCATCGAAGAAACCCTGGCTCGCCAGGCACGCGAGGCCGAGGAAGCGCGACAGAAAGCGCTGATCGCCCAGCAGGAAGCGGAAAAAAAGCGCCAGCGTGAGGCCGAACTGGCAGCCACGAGCGACGCCCCGGCACCGCGCAAACCGGCGCACGCAGCGCCCGGGCCGCTGGTTTCCAGCGCGGGCGAATCCTTCGGCGGGCCTTTTGCTTCCGCGCGCGGCAAACTTCCGTGGCCGGTTGATGGTCGACTGCTGGCACGCTTTGGGGAAACCCGCGGCGATGACACCCGCGCCAAGTGGGACGGGGTGATGATCAGCGCGGCCGCCGGCAGCCAGGTCCACGCCGTCCACGGCGGTCGCGTGGTGTTTGCCGATTGGCTGCGGGGCGCCGGTTTATTGGTGATTCTCGACCACGGTAATGGCTATTTGAGTCTTTATGGCCACAATCAGACTTTACTCAAGTCGGCAGGTGATGTGGTAAAAGCCGGGGAATCCATCTCCACTGTCGGTAACAGTGGCGGCCAGGACACCCCGGCGCTGTACTTCGCTATTCGTCAGCAGGGCCGCCCGAGCGATCCTGCACAATGGTGCCGCACCCAAGGATAGGGTCGCATCTACATTAGGAGTTCGTTCGACATGCTGCATTTGTCCCGCCTCACTTCGCTGGCCCTGACGATCGCCCTGGTGATCGGCGCGCCTCTGGCTTTCGCCGACCAGGCCGCACCGGCTGCACCCGCCGGCATGGCCGCGACCACCAAGGCGCCGTTGCCGCTGGACGAGTTGCGCACCTTTGCCGAGGTCATGGACCGGATCAAGGCAGCCTATGTCGAACCCGTGGACGACAAGACCCTGCTGGAAAATGCCATCAAGGGCATGCTCAGCAACCTCGACCCGCACTCCGCCTACCTCGGCCCGGAAGATTTCGCCGAGCTGCAGGAAAGCACCAGCGGTGAGTTCGGTGGCCTGGGCATTGAAGTCGGCGCCGAAGACGGCCAGATCAAAGTGGTCTCGCCGATCGACGACACCCCGGCGTCCAAGGCCGGCATCCAGGCCGGCGATCTGATCGTCAAGATCAACGGCCAGCCGACCCGTGGCCAGACCATGACCGAAGCCGTCGACAAGATGCGCGGCAAGATCGGCCAGAAAATCACCCTGACCCTGGTGCGCGACGGCGGCGCGCCGTTCGACGTGACCCTGGCCCGCGCGACCATCACGGTCAAGAGCGTGAAGAGCCAGTTGCTGGAGTCGGGCTACGGCTACATCCGCATCACCCAGTTCCAGGTCAAGACCGGCGACGAAGTGGCCAAGGCCCTGGCCAAGCTGCGCAAAGACAACGGCAAGAAGCTCAACGGCATCGTGCTCGACCTGCGCAACAACCCCGGTGGCGTGCTGCAGTCGGCGGTGGAAGTGGTCGACCACTTCATCACCAAAGGCCTGATCGTCTACACCAAGGGCCGTATCGCCAACTCCGAACTGCGCTTCTCGGCCACCGGCAACGACCTCAGCGAAAACGTGCCGCTGGCCGTGCTGATCAACGGCGGCAGCGCCTCGGCCTCGGAGATCGTCGCCGGCGCCCTGCAAGACCAGAAGCGCGGTGTGCTGATGGGCACCACCAGTTTCGGCAAAGGCTCGGTGCAAACCGTGTTGCCGCTGAACAACGAGCGCGCCCTGAAAATCACCACCGCGCTGTACTACACGCCGAACGGTCGCTCGATCCAGGCCCAGGGCATCGTGCCGGACATCGAAGTGCGCAAGGCCAAGATCACCAACGAGGTCGACAGCGAGTACTACAAGGAAGCCGACCTGCAAGGCCACCTCGGCAATGGCAACGGCGGCGCCGACCAACCGACCGGCAGCAGTGCCAAGGCCAAGCCGATGCCGCAGGACGATGACTACCAACTGGCCCAGGCGTTGAGCCTGCTCAAGGGCTTGAGCATCACGCGCAGCCGTTGATATGCGCGTTGCCCTGATCATCGCTGCACTGTGCAGCCTGGCCGGGGTCGCCCACGCGACCCCGGCCAGCGAACCGCACAAAGCCTACCTGACTCTGATCATCGACGACCTGGGGCAAAACCTGCCCCGGGATCGCCGTGTACTGGCCCTGCCCGGCCCGGTGACCACGGCGATCATGCCCGACACGCCCCACGCCGCCGAATTCGCCCGCGAAGCGCACAAGGCCGGCAAGATCGTGATCCTGCACATGCCCATGGACCCGGCCACCGGCCCGTTCGCCTGGCACCCCGAGCTGCCTATCGAAGAGCTCGGCAAGCGCCTGGACGCTGCGTTCAAGGCCGTGCCCTACACCGCCGGCATCAACAACCACATGGGCAGCCGCATGACTGCCCAGCCCGAAGCGATGGCCTGGCTGATGGGCGAGTTGCAACGGCGCCACAAGTTCTTTGTCGACAGCCGCACCAGCGCGCAGACCGTCGGCGCCGCCGAAGCGCAGAAGATCGGCCTGGCCAGCGTCTCGCGGGATGTGTTCCTCGACGACGAACGCACCGAAGCCGCGATCACCACGCAATTGCAGAGCGCCATCAAACTGGCCCATAAACAGGGCTCAGCGGTGATGATCGGCCATCCGTATCCACAAACCCTGGCGGTGCTCGAACGCGAGCTGCCCAAGCTCAAGGCCCAGGGCGTGGACTGGATTGATATCAAACTGATGATCAGCGTGCGCAGCAATCAGGCGATGGCAGGGCACGGCAAGAACGGCACCTATCGCTACAAATAGCGCGCCATCATCTGGTCGAGCAGGCCTTCCTCGCGCAACTGATCCAACGCTGCCTGCAGCTTGGCCACCGTTTCGTCCGGCACATCCTTGTTCAGCGCCAGGTACAACTGGGCACTGTTGAAGCGAAGCACAGTCTTGAGCCCGGTCACACCGACCTGGCGCGCCAGGTAGCGGCCGGCCGGGTCGCCGGTGGCCCACAGGTCGATCTGGTCATCCAGCAGCTTTTGCGCGTTGTCCTGGTCACGCAGCACCAGCACTGGCTTGAGGCCCTGCTTCTCCAGGGTCTCGGCAATCGCGTCGCCCTTGTACGCGCCAATCTTGTAGCGCCGCGCCTGCGCCAGCTCGTCGAGCTGGATTTTGCTGTCGGCCTTGGCCAGCATCACCCAGTCATCCGGGCCGATAGGGCCGACCCATTTGAACAGCGCTTCGCGCTCCGGCAGGCGGGCCATCACGAACACGCCGTAGCCGGGGTTTTCCAGGGCGAGTTTGTAGATCCGCTCCCAAGGAAAACGCAGAGTGAGGCTGTAGGAAATGCCAGCACGCTTGAAGGTTTCGCGCATGATGTCCACGGCGATGCCTTCGACATTCTCGTCCTTGGCGAAGTTCTTGCCGTTTTTCGCCATGTTGTAGGGCGGGAAGTTTTCCGTCAGCAACACCAGGGAGGCGTCAGACGATTCTTCGGCTTGGGCCACTCCGATCATGAGCACGGAGGTACTGGCGAGCGCGAGCAACAGGTCTTTGAGCATGAAAGTTACCGGAATCCATGGCAAGCGCAGAGAGTGCCGCGCACTTGCCATGGTGTCCAGCAGCGTTTAGCGCACCACGATACCGCGCGCGGCCATGTACGCCTTGGCCTCGGGGACGGTGTATTCGCCGAAGTGGAAAATACTCGCCGCCAACACGGCGCTGGCGTGGCCTTCGATCACGCCGTCGGCCAGGTGCTGCAGGTTGCCGACGCCGCCGGACGCGATCACCGGAATGCCCAGCGCATCGCTGATGGCACGGGTCACGCCGAGGTCGAAGCCGTTTTTCATGCCATCCTGGTCCATGCTGGTCAGCAGGATTTCACCGGCGCCCAGGCCTTCCATCTTCATCGCCCACTCCACCGCGTCCAGGCCGGTCGGCTTGCGCCCGCCGTGGGTGAAGATCTCCCAGCGCGGCGGTTCGCCGGGGCCGGAGACTTTCTTGGCGTCGATGGCCACCACGATGCACTGCGAGCCGAAGTGCTGTGCGGCTTCGCCGACGAACTCCGGGTTGAACACTGCGGCGGTGTTGATCGAGACTTTGTCCGCGCCGGCATTGAGCAGGTTGCGGATGTCTTGCACGGTGCGAACGCCACCGCCCACGGTCAGCGGGATGAACACCTGGCTGGCCATGCGCTCGACGGTATGCAGCGTGGTGTCGCGGCCGTCGACGCTGGCGGTGATGTCGAGAAAGGTAATCTCGTCGGCACCTTGCTCATCGTAGCGACGGGCGATTTCCACCGGGTCGCCGGCGTCACGGATGTTCTCGAACTTGACGCCCTTGACCACGCGACCGTTGTCGACGTCCAGGCAAGGGATGATGCGTTTGGCCAGCGCCATGGTCAGTCCTCAGCCGTTGTAGGCATCGCAGTAAGCCTGGGCTTCGGCGACGTCCAGGGTGCCTTCGTAGATTGCGCGGCCGGTGATCGCGCCGATGATTCCAGGGGCCCGGGCATCCAGCAGCGACTTGATGTCACCCAGGTTGTGGATGCCACCGGACGCGATCACCGGGATCCTGGTCGCCGCCGCCAGCGCAGCGGTGAACGGAACATTGCAGCCCTGCATCATGCCGTCTTTGGCGATGTCGGTGTAAACGATGGCGGACACGCCGTCGGCTTCGAACTGCTTGGCCAGGTCGATCACCTGCACCGTGCTGATTTCCGCCCAGCCGTCGGTGGCGACGAAACCGTCCTTGGCGTCCAGGCCGACGATCACCTTGCCCGGGAACGCGCGGCAGGCTTCGGCGACGAAGGCCGGGTCTTTCACGGCCTTGGTGCCGATGATCACGTAGCTTACGCCGGCCTTGACGTAGTGTTCGATGGTTTCCAGGGAGCGGATACCGCCGCCGATCTGGATCGGCAGGTTCGGGTAGCGCTTAGCGATCGCAGTCACCACTTCGCCATTGACCGGCTGGCCTTCGAAGGCGCCGTTCAGGTCCACCAGATGCAGGCGACGGCAACCACCGTCCACCCATTTGGCAGCCATGCTCACCGGGTCGTCGGAAAACACCGTGGAATCTTCCATGCGGCCCTGGCGCAGACGCACGCAAGCGCCGTCCTTGAGATCGATAGCGGGGATAATCAGCATCTGGCAAACCTTATTCGATATTCAGCAATGCTTGGGAAATCAGGGTTTCTCAAGCGACCACAGGTCGCTTTCGATGCTTTCGAACCGTTCCCTAAGGAGCGTCTGCGTATCGAAAATCGCCCTGTTGTAATAGTGCGGCGCAACTTCAATGGTGAACAACTCAAGGATCTCGGCAACCTCGAACGAGCCCAGCTTGAGCTCGAAACGGTCCTCCATGAAGCGCTTGATCTTGTTGGTAGCCTCACGTTCCTGTTCGGGCGTGAGGTTCAGGATCGGCAGCTTCGGTTTCTTGGCCATCTACCAGCGACCGTCCCACGCAGCGAAGTTCTGCAGCAATTGCAGGCCATGGGTATGGCTCTTCTCCGGGTGGAACTGCACCGCAAAACGCGAACCTTCGGCCAGCGCAGCGGCGAAGTCGACGCCGTAGTGCCCGCCACCCACCACCTGGCGCGGGTTACCGGCGGCGATGTAGTAGCTGTGGACGAAGTAAAAGCGCGCCATGTCCGGGATCTCATGCCACAGCGGGTGATCCACGGTGCGCCGCACTTCGTTCCAGCCCATGTGCGGGACTTTCAGGTGCTCGCCGTCTTCATGCAGGTCCTTGCCGAAGAACTTCACTTCGCCTGGAAACAGGCCGATGCAGTCGACGCCGTCGTTCTCTTCACTGCGCTCGAGCAAGGCTTGCATGCCCACGCAAATGCCGAGGAATGGCCGGTCCTGGCTGACCTCGCGCACCAGGCTGTCAAAGCCCAGGCGACGGATTTCGGCCATGCAATCGCGAATCGCGCCAACGCCTGGGAACACCACGCGGTCAGCCTCGCGAATCACCGTGGCATCGCTGGTGATCAGCACCTTGCCGGCCCCTACGTGCTCGAGGGCCTTGGCCACCGAGTGCAGGTTGCCCATGCCGTAATCGATAACCGCGACCGTCTGCATTACAGGACGCCCTTGGTCGATGGCATTTGCCCGGCCATGCGCTCATCCAGCTCCACCGCCATGCGCAGCGCGCGACCGAAGGCCTTGAACACGGTTTCGATCTGGTGGTGGGTGTTGGTGCCGCGCAGGTTGTCGATGTGCAGGCTGACGAGGGCGTGGTTGACGAAACCCTGGAAGAATTCCTGGAACAGGTCGACGTCGAAGCCGCCCACGGTGGCGCGGGTGTAGGGCACGTGCATCTGCAGGCCGGGGCGGCCGGAGAAGTCGATGACCACACGCGACAGTGCTTCATCCAGCGGGACATAGGCGTGGCCGTAGCGACGGATGCCTTTTTTGTCGCCGATGGCCTTGGCGAAAGCCTGGCCGAGGGTGATACCGACATCCTCCACCGTGTGGTGGTCGTCGATATGCAGGTCGCCCTTGCTGACGATATCCAGGTCGATCAGCCCATGACGGGCGATCTGGTCCAGCATGTGCTCAAGAAAAGGTACACCGATATCAAATCGGGCCTTTCCGGTGCCATCCAGGTTGATCGAGGCTTTGATCTGGGTTTCCAGAGTGTCGCGCTCGACGGACGCCTTACGTTCGGCCATCACCAGCTCCGCAAAATCATTGGGCGAAAAAGGCAGCCATTATAGGGGCGCGGGCGCTAAACAGAAACATCGAAGGGGATAAGACTGACGAGTTGAAGCGAGGAAGGTCGACGCTAGACATGTGCATACAAGCGGGCGCTCCAGGATGGTGCGCCCGCCTGCAGTCAACTTAGTGGAACAGTACCGCCGTCTTTTGCAGGGTCACCCACACACCCCACGCCAACGGAATACCCACCACCAACCAGGCCGCGACAGCCAGCGGCTTGCTGCCGGCGGAGGCTTTCCACTCCAGCACGGTGCTCGAATCGGCACCCTTGTCATGGCCCAGCGCCTGTTCGGCGGCCAGTTCGGCGTCGCTCATGAAGTACTTGTCGGCCACCGGGCGCACCAGCAGGTTGCAGATGAAACCCAGCACCAGCAGGCCGGCGAGGATGTACAAGGTGATGTCGTAGGCGGCGGCGCGTTCGACGCCGATGCTCAACTGATATTCACGCAGGTAGTTCACCAACACCGGGCCCAGCACGCCCGCCGCAGCCCAGGCGGTCAGCAGGCGACCATGGATCGCGCCGACCATCTGGGTGCCGAACAGGTCGGCCAGGTAAGCCGGAACCGTCGCAAAACCGCCGCCGTACATCGACAGGATGATGCAGAACGCCGCCACGAACAGCGCCACGTTGCCCAGGTGCCCGAGGTTCGGGATCAGCGCATACAGGGCAAAGCCCAGGGCGAAGAACACGAAGTAGGTGTTTTTACGGCCCAGGTAGTCGGAGAACGACGCCCAGAAGAACCGGCCACCGATGTTGAACAGGCTCAACAGCCCGGTAAAGCCCGCCGCGATCGCCGCGATCGAGGCCAGTTGCCCGGCATTCAATTGGCCAAACGGCACATCCACACCCAGCAATTTGCCGCCGAACACTTCCTGCAGCAGCGGCGAAGCCATGCCGAGGATGCCGATACCGGCCGATACGTTCAGGCACAGCACCAGCCAGACCAGACGGAATTGCGGGGTTTTCCAGGCGACGTTCACGTGAACGTGACGATGGGTGATCATCGCATTGCTGGCTTTTTTCACCGGCGCGGTCCAGCCCTCAGGCTTCCAGCCGGTCGGCGGAACGCGGTAGGACAGCGCGCCACCGATCATGAACACGAAGTAAATCGCCGCCATCACCAGAAAGCTCTGCCACACGCCGACGCTGGTCGGCGAAGCGAAGTGCCCCATCAGCGCTGCCGCCAGGGGAGCCCCCACCATCGCGCCGCCGCCGAAGCCCATGATCGCCATGCCGGTGGCCATGCCGCGCTTGTCCGGGAACCACTTGATCAGGGTCGACACGGGCGAGATATAACCCAGGCCCAGGCCGATACCGCCAATGACGCCGGAGCCGACCCACATCAGCCAGATCTGGTGGGTATAAATCCCCAGCGCCGAAATCAGCAGGCCGCCACACCAGCACAGCGCCGAGACGACGCCCGCCTTGCGTGGCCCGGCATGTTCCAGCCAGCCGCCCCAGATCGCCGCCGAGCAGCCCAGGAAGATGAAGAACAGGGTGTAGATCCAGCCCAGCATGGAGATCGGCCAGTCGCACTGAGACGAGAAGACCTGAGCGATAAAGCTCATATCCGGCGCACAGGCCACCGGCGCGCTGATCCCCAGCGCCTTGGACAGCGGCAGCCAGAACACCGAGAAGCCGTAGGCCATGCCGATACACAGGTGGATGGCCAGAGCGGCCGGTGGAACCAGCCAGCGGTTGAACCCGGGCTTGGCGATGATGCGCTCCTTGGACAGGAACGCAGGCTGCGCGGCAGCAATACCCGCCGCAGTGCTAGTGCTCATTAGTGTTTCCCCCAGTTATTAGTATGTGTTCGTCAGGCGCTCTCTCCTTCGGCCTTGCACGCAGGGCGTGACCGTTTTGTTGAATAAAGCTCCATTTAAAGCGCGACGTTACGTCGCAGAAGGCGGACGAACGCGCAGAGATTAGCATCAGTGGATGACAGAAAAACCAAAATGCCACTACCTTTCGCGGATTTTTTGTGTTTTTTGACGCCAAAATACCGCCCCCTGCGCTAGATACAATGTAACGATCCGTGAACTGACGCAGGCCATCGGGCGCTATACTCTGCGGCTAAATTTTGAAATCGACATACAAGGACTCGCCCATGAAAGCGTTCGGCAAAATCCTGGGTCTGGTACTTCTCGGGCTGTTGCTGATCATTGTGGCTCTCGGCTTTGCCCTGACCCATCTCTTCGATCCCAACGACTACAAAGACGAGATTCGCCAGATTGCCCGCGACAAGGCCCACATCGAGCTGACGCTCAATGGCGACATCGGCTGGAGCCTGTTCCCCTGGCTGGGCCTGGAACTGCACGAAGCCAGCGTCGCGACCCTGACCAACCCGACCCAGCCGTTCGCCGACCTGCAGATGCTCGGCCTGTCGGTACGCGTGCTACCGCTGCTGCGCCGCGAAGTGCAGATGAGCGATGTGCGCGTCGAAGGCCTGAACCTGCGCCTCAACCGCGACAAGCAAGGCCACGGCAACTGGGAAGACATCGGCAAGAACGCCCCCGAGGCGGCCACCGATACGCCAACCCCCGTGCCAGCGACTGCACCGGTGACCGAGGTGAAGGCAGAGAAACCGCCGCAGCCCATCCGCCTGGACATCGACAGCCTGACCATCAACAACGCCCGCATCGAATACAACGATGAACAGACCGGCAAGCAGTTCAGCGCCGAGAGCATCCAGCTGAGTGCGGGTGCCATCCACGAAGGGGCGAGCATTCCGCTGAAGCTCACCGCGTTCCTCGGCAGCAACCAGCCGGTCATGCGCGTCAAGACCGAACTCAACGGCAACCTGCGCATTCAGCGGGCGCTCAAGCGTTATCAGTTCGAAGACATGCGGTTCAGCGGCGAAGCCACCGGCGAACCGCTGCAAGGCAAAACCGTGACCTTCTCCACCCAGGGCCAACTGCTGGTGGACCTGGCGGCCAACATTGCCGAGTGGACCAACCTGAAACTCTCGGCCAACCAGTTGCGCGCCCTCGGCGAACTGAAGGTCAACGACCTGGACAAGACCCCGCAGCTCAGCGGCGCCCTGTCGATCGCCCAGTTCGACCTGGCCAAGTTCCTCGACAGCGTCGGCAACCCGCTGCCACCGATGGCCGAGGGCAGCCTGAGCAAAGTCGAGCTGGTCAGCCGCCTCCAAGGCACGCCGACCCGCCTGGCCCTGGAAGACCTCAACCTGAAACTCGACGGCAGCACCTTCACCGGCCGCGTTGCCGTGGACGATTTCGCCAAGCAATCGCTGCGCGTGCAACTCAAGGGCGACACCTTCAACGCCGACAATTACCTGCCGGCCAAGTCCGAATCCGCCAAGGGGGCAACCGCCGCACGCCAGGCCGAAGTGCAGAACAGCGAAGCCGGCGCCATGGCCGCCGGTGGCACCACACCGCTGCCGGACGCCCCGACCAAAGGCGCCTGGAGCACCGACAAGCTGCTGCCGCTGACCCGCCTGCGCACGCTGGACGTGGAGGCCGACCTGGCCTTCGGCCAACTGACCCTGAGCAAGCTGCCGATCCAGAACGCCATGCTCAAGGCCAGCGGCCTCGACGGCCAGCTCAAGCTCGACAGCCTGAGCGGCGGCCTCTACAACGGCAGCTTCCAGGCCAATGGCAGCCTCGATGTGCGCCAGGACATTCCAGTGCTGGCCCTGCAAAGCCACATCAAGCAAGTGCCGGTCGAGCGCATCCTGCAAGCCCAGGGGCAGACGCCGCCGGTCAAGGGCCAGATCACCCTCGACAGCAACCTCAGCGGCCGCGGCAACAGCCAAAAGGCACTGATCGACAGCCTCAACGGCAACGCCAGCTTCGTGATCAACAACGGCGTGCTGCTCAACGCCAACCTTGAACAGCAACTGTGTACCGGCATCGCCCTGCTCAACCGCAAGACCTTGAGCAGCGAGCCACGGGCCAAGGACACACCGTTCCAGGAACTCAGGGGCAACCTGACGTTGCGCAACGGCGTGGCCAACAACCCCGACCTGAAGGTGCGTATCCCCGGCCTTACGGTCAACGGCAACGGCGACATCGACCTGCGCGTGCTGGGCATGGATTATCGCGTCGGCATCATCGTCGAGGGCGATCAACGCGAAGTGCCGGACCCCGCCTGCGAGGTAGGCGCCAACTTCCAGGGCATCGAAGTGCCGCTGCGCTGCCGTGGCCCGCTGGAGCTGGGCGCCAAGGCGTGCCGCCTGGACAAGGACGGCCTCGGCCAGGTCGCCATCAAGGCCGCCGGCAACCGCCTCAACGAGAAGCTGGAAGAGAAGCTCGACAAAGTTAAC
This sequence comes from Pseudomonas veronii, assembly GCF_001439695.1. Lineage (GTDB taxonomy): Bacteria > Pseudomonadota > Gammaproteobacteria > Pseudomonadales > Pseudomonadaceae > Aquipseudomonas > Aquipseudomonas veronii. Next base: position 25,052 of record NZ_JYLL01000001.1, on the reverse strand, counting down.
CCGCAGTTGAAAGACGCGTTGAAAGGCCTGTTCAAACGATGAGAAACGAGCAGTTTTCCGAGGCGGTACTGAACTGGTACGACCGCCACGGTCGCCATGACCTGCCCTGGCAACAGGGCATCACGCCCTACCGGGTGTGGGTTTCGGAGATCATGCTGCAACAGACCCAGGTCAGCACCGTGCTCAATTACTTCGACCGCTTCATGGCCTCCCTGCCAACGGTCGAAGCCCTGGCCGCCGCGCCGGAAGACGAGGTGCTGCACCTGTGGACCGGCCTCGGCTATTACACCCGGGCGCGCAACCTGCAGAAGACCGCGAAGATTGTCGTGGCCGAGTACGGCGGCGAGTTTCCCCGCGACGTGGAAAAGCTCACCGAACTGCCCGGCATCGGCCTGTCCACCGCCGGCGCGATCGCCAGCCTGAGCATGGGCCTGCGCGCGCCGATCCTCGATGGCAACGTCAAACGCGTGCTGGCACGCTTTACCGCGCAGGAGGGCTACCCCGGCGAACCCAAAGTGGCCAAACAGCTCTGGGCCACCGCAGAACGCTTCACGCCCCATGATCGCGTCAACGCCTACACCCAGGCGATGATGGACATGGGCGCCACCCTGTGTACCCGCAGCAAGCCCAGTTGCCTGTTATGCCCGCTGGAAAAAGGCTGCGAAGCCCACATGCTCGGCCTGGAGACGCGCTACCCGATCCCCAAGCCGCGCAAGAGCATCCCCCAGAAGCGCACGCTGATGCCCATGCTGGCCAATGGCGACGGCGCGATCCTGCTTTACCGTCGCCCGTCCACGGGCCTGTGGGGCGGTTTGTGGAGCCTGCCGGAGCTGGACGACCTGCAAGACCTCGAACACCTCGCCCACCAGCACGCGCTGGAGCTGGGCAAACAACAGGAACTGCCGGGGCTGATCCACACCTTCAGCCACTTCCAACTGGCCATTGAACCCTGGCTGGTCCAGGTCGAGGAATCCGCCCATCACGTGGCCGAGGCCGACTGGCTCTGGTATAACCTCGCCACCCCGCCGCGCCTGGGCCTTGCCGCCCCGGTGAAAAAACTGCTGAAGCGCGCGGCCGACGTATTGAACGCAGGAGTTTCGTCATGACCCGCACCATCATCTGCCGCAAGTACCACGAAGAACTGCCCGCCCTGGAGCGCGCCCCGTTCCCGGGTGCCAAGGGCCAGGACATTTTCGATCACGTCTCCGCCAAGGCCTGGGCCGACTGGCAGAAACACCAGACCCTGCTGATCAACGAAAAACGCCTGAACATGATGAACGCCGAAGACCGCAAATACCTGCAAGGCGAGATGGACAAGTTCTTTTCCGGCGAGGATTACGCCAAGGCCGAAGGCTACGTGCCGCCTGCTCAATAATTGATCAAAAACCGGGGTCGGCACGTAAGCGACGGTAATAATTAAATATTTTTTGAAAACTTGCTTGACGACCCCCTGAAAAACCCGTTTAATGCGCCCCGTTGCCCAGATAGCTCAGTCGGTAGAGCAGGGGATTGAAAATCCCCGTGTCGGCGGTTCGATTCCGTCTCTGGGCACCACTATTAAGTTTCAGGTGGTGCAACGATCATCTGAAACACCCAAAAAACCCGCCTAGTGCGGGTTTTTTGTTGCCTTCGATTTACCCATCCCGAACCGGGGTGGCTCACCGCCACCCCAGTACGCAATACCCGCCTTGCGCCGCCTACTTGAGCAAGAACACCAACAGCGGATTGTCGTTCAGTCGCCCGTTGAACATCGGCGCCAAGTGTTCCACCGGTGTGCCCTTCAACTGCTCGGTTTCCTTGCGCGCCACGATCACCCAGGACGGCCGTGGCAGCGAGTCCAACTGATCGAGCTGGTTACGCCCGATGAACAGCGGTTGCTCGTCGTGATCCAGGTTCATCATGTAGCGCACTGCCCAGGTGTCCCGCGCAAGGCCGACAAACACCAACGGTCCAGGCTCTTGTGCGCGAAGCGCTTCCACCTGACTGACAAATTGCCGGGTGTCGAACTGCAGGTCCTTGGCCGGCTCTACCACGGTCACCAGCAACAACCACTGCGCCGCCAGTGCGATCGCGCTGAGCCACACCAAACGCCCGGCGCGACGCCAGGCGATCAATGCCGCCCCCTGCAGGATCACCAGCACGCCGATCAGCAACGGCAACGAAACGTCCGGCCAGTAACCGTGCTTCTGCCACCCATGTCGACACACGAAGACTACAACCACGCACAACGCCGGCAGCGCCGCGACGAGCCATGTGTAACAGCGACGCACCCCGACGAACCAGTTCTGTGCGTGGAGCAGCCCATAGGCGGCGACAGCGGCAAACATCGGCACCATGGGCAGGATGTAATAAGCGCGCTTGAAGTGCGGCACCGACAGCCCGAGCAGAATCATCAAGCCGCAGGCGCCGAGCCGCACGACCAGTTGCACGTCGTCATTGCCCCAGCGTTCCGGCCAGCGATGACGCAGCGCAACCATGCTCGCCAACGCCATGGGGACCACCGGGAAGTAACGGTACAGACTCAGCTGGAAGTAGAAATAGAACGGTTCGCCGATTTCATCGAGGCGCCCGCCAACCTGCATCTTGAACACTTCATCGGCAAAGGCCTGGCCCCCACTGATCCGCGCCAACTGCATCAGCAGCCACCAGCAACACGCCAACAGCAGCAACCCGATAACGCCGTGGATCAGCACTTGCCTGACCCGCTCCCCCGGACGACCCAACGCCCAATACACGCAGGCCACCCCACAGACTTCGATCAAGCCCAACGGCCCGCGAATCGCAAAGCCCAGGATAAACAGCGGGAACACCGCCAGCTGCCGCAGCCGCGAGCCAAGGCGTTCGCCACTGTGCAGCAGGTAGAAGCTGCCTACGCACAACAGCGCCACCATCTGATCCAGGCACACCGAGCGCGACTTTTCGAGCAACTGGGTGGTGAGCAAGGTCAGCAGCACCGTCAACAGCGCCCAGGCGCGACTGGAAGGCGCCAGCAAGCGATAGATCAGCGCCACCACTCCGGCAGAGGCCAGCGCGGTGGGCAGGACATTCGCCAGGTGGTTGGGCGCACCGAACAACCGGGCGAATACAAAACTGAAGAACGTCGCCGTACCGGGATAATCCGCGTAGGGCTGGCCGTAGGTGGTGGGGAAAAGACTTGCCCCATGGCGAAACATTTCCTGCATGAACAACGCCCAGCGCCCGTCAAACCCCTGAGGCTGCTGGTCCCAGATCCCCAACGTAAATAACAACAAAGCAATCAGAAAAATGCCCAGAGACTCCAGGCGAAAAGAGTTGCGGTGATCCATCGGTTGTCCTGCCAGGTAGTGAGCGGCGGCTTATGGTGCCCAACACATCCCAAATAGCGCCTGAACAACCCTGAACATTCATGTGCCCGGCCGATCTGCGCGCCACACCAGCGTCGGGATCAGGCGAACGTAGATCAGCTCGCCAATCAACTCGACCAGGGTTTGCAGGATCACCGCCGTCGCCGCCAACCCGCGCACGCCTTCGGGCAACGCCAGCGCCAGGGGCAACACCACCAGCGAGTTACGCGTCGCCGCGCTGAACGTCACCGCGCGCGCCGTCACCGCCGGCAGCACGAACAGGCGCGCGGCGAACATCCCCATCAATGGCGCCAACAGCACGAAGCCAACGTAGACCGGAATCACCGGCAGCAACAGGCTGATATCGCGCACCACCGCGGTGATTTGCGAACCGATCACCACAAACAGCACCGCGGCCATCGCTGGCACCGGCAACCAGGCCCAGGCATCGTTCCAGGCGTTGACGACCGAGGATCGCCGCGCCAGCGAGGTGGTGATCACCGCCAGCACCATCGGCACCACGATCAATAACAGGAACGCCTCGACAAACGGCCGCACCTCCACCACCACCGCGGACTGCGCGCCCAACATCAACCCCAGGTACACCGGCAACAACACCAACTGCAACAACAACAGCAGCGGCGTCGCGGCCAGCATCAAGCGCGAATCGCCCTTGCCGATATGGGTAAACACCACCACGTAGTCGATACACGGCGTCAGCAATACCAGCAACGCCCCCACCAGCAACGCCGGGCGCTCCACCAGGCCACGCGTCAGTAGCCACACCAGCACGGGCACGAGAACGAAATTGGCCAGCAGCAACGCCGCCAGGAACCGCTGGTTGCCCACGCCTTGGCGCAGCTGCAGAAACGGGATTTGCAGGAACATCGCATACATCAGCACCGCGATGGCCGGCGTGACCAGCACGCCGAGGCCATGCGCCAATGACGGCGCGAGCAGACCGAAAGCGGCGGCCAGGAGGACGGCGGCGAAGTAGATGGGAATCTGGTGGTGTTCGAGGGTGTCGCGGGTCATCAGGACGCTCTCGCTGATTGCAAAGGCGCAAGCCTAAGCATCTACTGGCGTGAGGTCGAGTGGTGTGGCCCGATCACATCCCTGGGATATTCCTGGCGAGTGTGTAACACCATCACTATCTCAACGTGCTCCGTCACCCGATAGACCACCAGGTAGTTTGGATGAACAACCATTTCCCGAGTACCAGACAAGCGACCGTGCTTGAATCCGTATGGCATCAGGGACAACCCCTCGGCGGCAACCACAATAGTTTGGTGCAGCGAGACGGCGGCAACCGGGTTGTACTGCTCGATGTAATCAATGATCTCGATCAGGGCGACAATAGCCTCAGGTCGCCATTTAACGAGAAGCACGAGCCTTGCGCCTCTCTTCCAGCACCTTCTCGACTTCAGCCATCGCCTGATCGTGCGGAATACTAGGACGAGGATCGTCAATTGAAGCCTGCACCTTGGCACGAAACCAACGGTCGTAGCTGGCAGCTTGCTCTTCTGTTTCAAACTCCGAAACGATGGGAGAACGTGGAATGCTCATAGAGACCTCCGTAATGGATGCCTGCCAGTCTAATCTGTCCATGGTTGGCTGTCGTTTCTCTCAGATGTGTGGTTTTTTCGGAACAAGCCACTGTGCACGGGCGTTGTAGGCGTTGTGAGCGCCAGAGATTAGTGAGTCAGCGGAACGAAGTACAAGTGCTGGCAAACTGGCCAACCGTTACCAAAAATAAAAAATCGGCACAGGCCCAAAACGATGAATTTGAATGATGCCTCTTCGCCAACGCCTGCAACTCAACCCTGCCAAAACACTTCCTTCAGGGCACCCGCCGCAGACGGCTACCCGCTTGGCGGCTTCACCTGGCGCCACATCCGAAGCGACCCTACACGCCCGGTCGTCATCATCAACGCCGCCACTTCCGTGCGCTGTCGCCACTATTCACGCTTCGCCGACTACCTGTTCGCCAACGGCTTCGATGTCATCACCTACGACTATCGCGGCATCGGCGAGTCCCGCCGTGGCTCGCTGCGAGGCTTCAAGGCCTCATGGTCGGATTGGGGCCGCCTGGATTTCGAGGCGATATTGCAGCGGGCGCAGCGCGAGTTCCCGGGGCAGCCGATCGACGTGGTCGGTCACAGCTTTGGCGGCTGCGCAGCGGGGCTCGGGGCGTCCGGCGCAGTGATCCGGCGCCTGGTGACGGTGGGCGCGCAATTCGCCTACTGGCGCGATTACGCAGCGAGCGGGCGCTGGCGCATGGTTGGCAAGTGGCATGTGGTGATGCCACTGGTGACGGCGCTGTTCGGCTACTTCCCGGGCAAGCGCCTGGGCTGGCTGGAGGATACGCCGGCCGGCGTGGTACGGGACTGGAGCACGCCGACGCCGAGCTATGAAACACGGCCCAGCGGGCGCGCCTTGGGTGAACTGCCGTTTGCCCGGGTAACGGCGCAGGTGCTGGCGATCAGCATCACCGACGATCCCTTCGGCACCGTGCCGGCCATCGAGCGCTTGCTGAGCTACTTCGCCAGCAGCGAACGCACTCACCTGCGCATCGCCCCTGACGATATCGGAGAAACACAGGTCGGACATTTCGCGTTCTTTCGCAGCGAGTATGAGGATCGGCTGTGGCCGATTGCGCTGGCATGGCTGAAGCACGGCGCGCTAACACCCGGCACACCGGGCCGTCGCATAACGGCGCGCGTCTAGAACCCCTTGGGATTTCCCTCAACCTGCGCTTCAATACCCACCCAGATCCTGAACCAAGGACGTGAGCCCATGGCCTCGCCGAACAAGCAGCAAAAACGTGCCCACCGGACAAAGGCCAAGGCCAAGCAAAACCGTACCCAACGCGCCGTCGCGAGCAAGCCGGATGCATTTGCCGGCGATGACAGCCGCATCGATCTTGAGTCGGTGGATTTGACTGAATTGTTTGTCGAGATGCGTACTGCCGGCGAAATCAGCCAGCAAGCGCTGTGCGCGGCATTCCTGGCGCACCCGCTGTTGGCATTGGTGCTGGAGCAGGAAGGCGAAGAAGAGGCCACCGACTTTATCCTGGCGGCACTGATCGAATATCGGCAGTGGGCTACCGACACCGAGGATGAAGCGGCAGCCCTGGCGTGGGTCGAGTCGCCGCAGTTCCAGGCGGATTACGTCGCCGCATCCCAGGCGCTGGTGATTTCCCAAGACTGACGCAAAACGCAATGTGGGAGGGGGCTTGCCCCCTCCCACATTTGAACTGCGGCGCAATCAAGCACCGCACTCCATCACATCAATTCAGTACTGCAGCGCCTACGCTCTGGGCCTTGCGACGGCTCGAAACGAGCAGCCCCGCCGCCACCACCAGCAAGCTCAAGACCCCGGTCGCGATGATCTCGACCCGATGGGCTTCCTGGAACAGCATGATCCCCAGCGTACCGACGATGAACACCATCACCGCGTAGGTCAGGCCTGGGAACAACCACATTTTGAACGCGAGCGTCTCGCCCGCCGCAGTACGCTTCTGACGCATGCGCAGTTGCGACACCGCAATCACCAGGTACACCAGCAACGCAATGGCGCCGGAACTGGCGAGCAGGAATTCGAACACCGCCGCCGGTGCCACGTAGTTGGCGAAGACCGCCAGGAACGCTGCGCCGGTGGACAGCATCACCGCCCAGTAAGGCGTGCCGCTTTTGTTGGTGCGCTTGGACACGGCGGGTGCATCACCACGACGGCCCAGGGAAAACAGCATGCGCGAGGCGGTGTACAGCGCCGAGTTGAGGCAGCTGGTCACGGCAACCAAGACCACCAGGTCAACGATCAGCTTGGCATTCGGGATGCCCATGCTTTCCAGCACTGTCTGGTAGGAACCTACGGCAGCCAGGGTCGGATCGTTCCAAGGCACCAGGGACACCACGATGAAGATCGACAGCAGGTAGAACAAACCAATCCGCCAGATCACCGAGTTGGTGGCCTTGGTGATCTGCTGGCCCGGGTCCTTCGACTCGGCGGCCGCGATGGTGACAATCTCGGTGCCCATGAACGAGAACATGGTGGTCAGGATGGCCGCCAGCACAGCGCCCATGCCGTTCGGCATGAAGCCCTGGGTGTCGAACAGGTGCGAGACACCGCTGACCTGGCTGGTCGGCAAGAAGCCGAAGATCGCCAGCAGGCCGAGGATCACAAAGCCCACGATCGCGACGACTTTGATCAGCGCGAACCAGAACTCGAACTCACCGTAGTGTTTCACGCTGAACAGGTTGGTCGCCGTCAGCAGCAAGGTGATGATCAGGGTAAACGCCCAGATGGCCACGCCGGGGAACCAGGCATGGAGGATGGTCGCGGCGGCGTTGGCTTCCAATGGAATCACCAGCACCCAGAACCACCAGTACAGCCAGCCGATGGTGAAACCGGCCCAGTGACCGATCGCCCGATCGGCGTAGGTCGAGAACGAACCGGTGTCCGGCGACGCCACGGCCATTTCGGCCAACATCCGCATCACCAAGACCACCAGCGCACCGGCGGCGGCATATGCCAGCAGTACCGCAGGGCCGGCGGCGGCGATCGCGTGGCCGGAGCCGACAAACAAACCGGCACCGATGACGCCGGCAATCGACAACATGGTGACGTGACGCGGTTTGAGCCCCTGTTCGAGGTCATTGGAGCTATGCGTACTACTCATTGACACACCTTTAAACGAGGAATTGCGAAAACGGTCCGCCCGGCGCGTGCCTTTCACGTGAAAAGAAACAAACAGGGCGTTCTTTATTTTTTACGCAATATTTGCGCCAAAATGTTACAAAACCCCGATTGACGCGGGCTGTAGGACGATCCAGCAGCCCTCGCAAGTCATTGAGAATGCTGGCATTCCGCTACAGCGTTACCGAGCGACTCACTTTTACCCGAACGCGCGCACCACAAATACACACAAAAAGTACGTGACGCCCCATAAAAGGGCCGATGGTCACCGTTTGCCCGGTTAACCCTTCCAACACCCGCCCAAAGCTGGCACCATCGCGCCCTTTTTCACGCGAAGCCTGCGGGTTTTCCAGGTTCAAACGGCTGTTCGGTTGTTGATGGCGCGACACGCCGCTGTGCCGATGCGACACCTTGCCGCAGACCACCTGTTAAGCATCCGCCGCGCTGTTGGCTGCCATCCGGACGCTATGCTAGGTTGGCGCCTCGCCAGGAAGGCGACCCAACAGCAGGAACGCAACGAACACAATGAGGACCGCACATGGCTCTGGCCGCGCCCGCGCTTGAAATCCGCAACTTGCATAAACGCTATGGTGAGCTGGAGGTACTCAAAGGTATCTCGCTGACCGCTCGCGACGGCGATGTGATCTCGATCCTGGGTTCCTCCGGTTCCGGCAAGTCCACATTCCTGCGCTGCATCAACCTGCTGGAAAACCCGCACCAGGGCCAGATCCTGGTGGCCGGCGAAGAGCTCAAGCTCAAGGCCGCGAAGAACGGCGAGCTGATAGCCGCCGACGGCAAGCAGATCAACCGCCTGCGCAGCGAAATCGGGTTTGTGTTTCAAAACTTTAACCTGTGGCCGCACATGAGCATCCTCGACAACATCATCGAGGCCCCACGCCGTGTGCTCGGCCAGAGCAAGGCCGAAGCCATCGAAGTGGCCGAAGCCTTGCTGGCCAAGGTCGGCATCGGCGACAAGCGCCACGCCTACCCCGCGCAATTGTCCGGCGGCCAGCAGCAGCGGGCGGCCATCGCGCGTACCCTGGCGATGCAGCCGAAAGTCATCCTGTTCGACGAACCCACCTCGGCCCTTGACCCGGAAATGGTCCAGGAAGTACTTAATGTGATCCGCGCGCTGGCCGAAGAAGGCCGCACCATGCTGCTGGTCACCCATGAAATGGGCTTCGCCCGCCAGGTGTCCAGTGAAGTGGTGTTCTTGCACCAAGGCCTGGTCGAAGAGCAAGGATCGCCACAGCAGGTGTTTGAAAACCCGCTTTCGGCGCGCTGCAAACAATTCATGTCCAGCAACCGCTAACGGAGCAACATGCATGCAGAACTATAAAAAATTCCTTCTGGCCGCGGCCGTTTCGATGGCGTTCAGCGCCTCGGCCATGGCAGAAACCCTGAAAATGGGGATCGAAGCGGCCTACCCGCCGTTCAACAATAAAGATGCCAGCGGCAACGTCGTCGGCTTCGACAAAGACATCGGCGACGCCCTGTGCGCCAAGATGAAAGTCGAGAAGTGCGAAGTGTATGTATCGGACTGGGACGGCATCATCCCGGCGCTGAACGCGAAGAAATTCGACTTCCTGGTGTCCTCGCTGTCGATCACCGACGAGCGCAAGCAGGCCGTCGACTTCACCGACCCGTACTACTCCAACAAGCTGCAGTTCATCGCACCTAAAGCCACGGCAGACTTCAAGACCGACGCGGCCTACCTGAAAGGCAAGATCATCGGCGCACAACGCGCGACGTTGGCCGGCACCTACCTGGAAGACAAGCTGCCAGACACCACCAGCAAGCTCTACGACACCCAGGAAAACGCCTACCTCGACCTGACGTCCGGCCGCCTGGACGGCATCCTCGCCGACAAGTACGTGCAGTACGAATGGCTCAAGAGCAAAGACGGTTCCGCCTACGAATTCAAGGGCAACCCGGTGGTCGAGAGCGACAAGATCGGTATCGCCGTGCGCAAAGGCGACCCGCTGCGCGAACGCCTGAACAAAGCCCTGGCAGAGATCAAGGCCGACGGCACCTACAAGAAGATCAACGACAAGTACTTCCCTTTCAGCATCGAATGATCTGAACGGTATGCCCGACGCGCTCCCAGGGGCGCGTCGGCTTTCAGCTTTGCCTGCCGCGATATGAAAACACCATGAATTTCGATCTCTACGGATTCGGCCCGGCGCTCGCCGCCGGCGCGCTGATGACCGTCAAGCTGGCGCTCACGGCCCTGTGCCTGGGGCTGGTACTCGGCCTGGCCGGCGCTTTGGCCAAGACGTCCCCATACAAGCCGCTGCAGTGGCTGGGCGGGGCTTACTCGACCCTCGTTCGCGGTATTCCCGAACTGTTGTGGGTGTTGCTGATTTATTTCGGCACGGTCAACCTGATGCGTGCCCTCGGGGAGTTTTTCGGTAACCCCGACCTTTCCCTCAGCGCCTTCGCCGCCGGGGTCATCGCCCTGGGCCTGTGCTTTGGCGCCTACGCCACGGAAGTGTTCCGTGGTGCGATCCTCGCTATTCCCAAGGGCCACCGTGAAGCCGGTGTGGCATTGGGCCTGTCGAAGTTTCGCATCTTCACCCGCTTGATCATGCCGCAGATGTGGCGCATCGCCCTGCCGGGCCTGGGCAACCTGTTCATGATCCTGATGAAAGACACCGCGCTGGTATCGGTGATCGGCCTCGAAGAAATCATGCGCCATGCGCAGATCGGCGTGACCGTGACCAAGCAGCCGTTCACCTTCTTCATGGTGGCGGCGTTCATGTACCTGGGCCTCACCGTGCTGGCCATGACTGGCATGCACTTCCTGGAAGAACGCGCCAGTCGCGGCTTTGCAAGGAGCACCCAATGAACGGCGACTACAGCTGGCTGTCCCATTTCGACCTGGGCCTGAACTGGGCCGTGATCATCAAGTGGCTGCCCAAACTGGCCCAGGGCGCGACTCTCACCCTCGAGCTGGTGGCCATTGCGGTGATTGCCGGCCTGCTGCTGGCGATCCCGCTGGGCATCGCCCGCTCCTCGCGCCGCTGGTACGTGCGGACCCTGCCCTATTGCTACATTATCTTCTTTCGCGGCACGCCGTTGCTGGTGCAACTGTTCCTGGTCTACTACGGCCTGGCGCAGTTCGACTCGGTGCGTAACAGCTTCATGTGGCCGTACCTGCGCGATCCGTTCTGGTGCGCCACCGCCACCATGACCCTGCACACCGCCGCCTATATCGCCGAAATCCTGCGCGGTGCGATCCAGGCCATCCCGCCGGGTGAAATCGAAGCGGCGCGGGCCCTGGGCATGTCCAAGCCGAAGACGCTGTTCTATATCATCCTGCCGCGCGCCTCGCGCATCGGCCTGCCGGCGTACAGCAACGAAGTGATCCTGATGCTCAAGGCCAGCGCCCTGGCCAGCACCGTGACGCTGCTCGAACTGACTGGCATGGCGCGCACCATCATTGCGCGCACGTACCTGCCAGTGGAGATCTTCTTCGCCGCCGGCCTGTTCTACCTGCTGATGGCCTATGTGCTGGTGCGCGGTTTCAAACTGCTGGAACGCTGGCTGCGAGTCGATGCTTGCCAGGGACGTTGAAGCGCACTTCCAGGCGCTGGATGCGTTCCTCAGCGAACATCAGGGGCTGTGGCGACCACGGCCCTTCACGCATCGCCAGTTACCCTGGGAATCCCAACATCCCGCGCTCGCCCAGTGGCTGCGCCGGCGCTCGCTGGCCGACGCGGAAAGCAGCCACAACCGGCCCCATGAGCTGCCCGCCCCGGCGCCTTTTCCACAGTTGGCCGCGCAGGCGCTGCGCCTCAGTGCTGTGGATAAGTTACCGACGCAGCCCCTGGCACCCGCCCGCCAGCGCCTGAACGTCGATGTGCCCGGCCGCAAGTGGCAACAGATCGAAGCATTCGGTGCTGCCCTGGGGTTCGCGCAACCACCGCGGCACTGGCTGGACTGGTGCGCCGGCAAAGGCCACCTCGGCCGCCGCCTGCTGCACAGCGGGCAGCAACTGACCTGCCTGGAATACGATCCGGCCCTGATCGCCGCCGGGCAGGCTTTGAGCGACCACCACCAACTTCCCGTCACCCATCACCTGCAAGACGTACTGGCCGACGTGACGGTCAGCGCCGAACACACACCCGTCGCCCTGCACGCCTGCGGCGACCTGCACGTGCGTCTGCTGCAACTGGCCAGCACTGCCGGCTGCAAGCAACTGGCGCTGGCACCCTGCTGCTACAACCGCATCCGCACCGATCGCTATCAGCCACTGTCGAGCGTCGGCCGCGCTTCGGCGTTGCGCTTATCGGTGGATGACCTGGGGCTGCCCCTCAGTGAAACCGTCACCGCCGGCAAGCGGGTGCGCCGGCAACGGGATACGTCCATGGCCAGGCGCCTGGGTTTCGATCACTTGCAGCGCCAATTGCGCCATTGCGACACGTACCTGCCCACGCCGTCCCTGCCCGCCAGTTGGCTGGATAAACCCTTCGCCGACTATTGCCGCGAGTTGGCCGGCCTCAAAGGTTTATCCACAGGCGAGCAGGATTGGACAGCGCTGGAGGCACACGGCTGGCGGCGCTTGGCCGAGGTCAGAAACCTGGAACTGCTGCGAGGGTTGTTCCGCCGCCCGCTGGAACTGTGGCTGGTGCTGGATCGGGCTCTGTTTCTGCGGGAACAGGGCTACACCGTGGCGGTAGGCAGCTTCTGCGAAACCACCCTGACCCCACGCAACCTTATGGTGCTGGCTGAGCGCGATTAAAGCGCATTTTTTCCTACGCGCGCCCTGTGGATAACTCTGTTGATGAAATCCTTACAGAAGTTGTAGCCATCTGCGCTACAGGCCAAATGCCATACTGATCATTTTTTGTGCAACGAATAAAACGCACGCAAAACAGGCGGTTGCGCCGTGTTGAGAATGGTTCCGCCCAAACCCCATTCGACGCCATCGGCGACCTGCCGATTGTGCATAAGCATTTCGCGTTCAGCGCATAAAGCGTGATTTAGCGAGCTTTTTTCCGTGCGATCAACAACCGGCACAGCCTCTTGAGATCGTCGCAGGCGGCGCTCGCCGCCAAATTATCCAGCGGGTCCGTGGCAAAGGCCAGGGCTTCGCTGATCGAGGGATCGCGATGCACCACGTCCAACGGATTATCGCCCAGGCGCAGTTTGAAGGCATTGACCATGTCCCGGCTGAACGCCGAGTTTTCTTCCAGTTGATTGATCACATAGTGGCAATGTGGCGGGCGTTCACGCTCAAGATAAGGCGCCAGCACCGCGTCCAACTGGTCAAGCGTGCCGAGGCACGCGGCATTCGGCTGGACGACGACCAATACGCTATCGGCCACGCTCAACGCTTGATGCAGATAGACGTTATTACCGGCGGGGGTGTCGATGAGCATGAGCGGGCGCTCGCTCAACCCCAGGGTCGACAGGTGCTGCGCCAACCACTCCGGTTCACGCGTGAGCCAACGTTGCAGGTTGTCCTTCTGCTTGATATCGGTGTGCCCGAAGGGGATCACGCGGCAGCCGGCAAACCCCGCTTGCAGGAGCGTCTCCCAGCGCGTATTGAGCAGGCTGGCGCGGCCGACGCCCAGGAGCTCCGGGGCCACGCCGAAATGCTGGCGCAATGCGTTTTGAGGGTCCAGATCCAGCGCCACCACCGACTCCCCCAAGCGCTGCAAGCCGCTGCTCAACGCCGTGGCCAGGGTGCTGCGGCCGACGCCGCCGTTGACCGAGACCAGCGCCACCACGGTTGGGCGCGGTGTGCTCAAGTCATAATGATGAGGTTGTTCATAGGCCGCTGGCGCATTGGCGCAAAAGCGCGAGCTGTCTTTCTGGTTAGCGCGGGTGCCATCATCGAATGGAAGGGTGCCGAAAAAGTGCAGCCGAGCGTTCCGTGCCTTGGGCTCCCGGGTCAGGCTCTTGCCGGACGGGGCAAACAGATCATCGGTACGGCTCATGGCCATAACTCCTTCACAGTGCCATTAAAGACGTGAAAGGTCGGCAAGATAAGGCTGACCGCAAGTCTTTTTGTCGGCGCTTTGGTTGCGACATTCTGTGACAGGCGTTATGAGGTGTCATTATTTTGATGGAATTGCCGCCACCCTTTCAGACGAGCGGAAAATAGCCAATTTACCGGCACTTATTCAGGATAAATTGCTACAAAGTGATTTCATCGTGCCATTGTTTTTTACCCGGTATCACCGCACCATTGCCGCACCTTCAATGCTGCAAGCTCGGGTATTCGCAGTGGCGATACGCTTTAACTTCCCTCGGTTCCTGTACGGTCTGGCCATCACGCTGTTGCTGGGTGGCGGCCTGCTGGGCAATCTGCTCGCCGATTGGGATTTCAGCCAGATCAGCCGCCGCGCCGAGGCGCTGTACGGGCCCCTGGGCGCCGGGCGCCAGCGTATCGATGCCTGGCAACACCTGCTCACGGCGCAAAAGCAGGTCAGCGAAACCGAACAACTCAACGTGGTCAACTTGTTCTTTAACCGCCAGTTGCACTACGAAGAAGATATCGACCTGTGGCACGAGATCGATTATTGGGCGACGCCCATTCAATCTCTGTGGAAAGGTGCCGGTGATTGTGAAGACTATGCCATCGCCAAATACTTCAGCCTGCGTCACTTGGGCGTCCCGGCCGAGAAGCTGCGCATAACCTACGTCAAGGCCTTGCGCCAGAATCGCGCGCATATGGTACTGACCTACTATTCAAGCCCGGAAGCCATGCCGTTGGTACTGGACAGCCTGATGGACCCCATTCTGCCGGCCAGCCAACGTCCGGACCTGCTGCCCGTCTACGCTTTCAACGGCGAAGGGTTGTGGCTGACCGGCGCGGCGGGCAACAAAAAAGTCGGTGATAGCAAGCGCCTGTCACGCTGGCAGGATGTCTTGAAAAAAATGACCGCCGAAGGGTTTCCGGCCAGTTCGGATAATTAACAGGAGCTACGATGTCACTGTTCAAACAATTGCTGATCGCTATCTGTGTGTTTCTAGTGGTTGCCTTCAGCGGTAGCTTCATCGTCAGCCTGGAAAGCTCGCGTGCGCAGTACGTCAACCAGTTGCGTTCCCACGCCCAGGATGCGGCCACCGCACTGGCACTGTCGCTGACGCCGAACATCGATGACCCGGCGATGACCGAGCTGATGGTCAGTTCGATTTTTGACAGTGGCTACTACGCGAGCATCCGCGTGGTGGACCTGAGCAATAACCAGGTGCTGGTGGAGCGTGCCGCCGAGCCTGATGCCAGCGGCGTGCCGGCCTGGTTCGTGAAAATGATCGGCCTCGCGCCGGCCGGCGGCGATGCCATCGTCAGCCGAGGCTGGCAGCAGGCGGCACAGGTCGAGGTGATCAGCCACCCGATGTTCGCCCTGGCCAAACTGTGGCAGAGCGCATTGGGCAGCCTGGGCTGGTTGCTGCTCTGCGGCGCCGCGAGTGCGGTGCTCGGCGCGTTGTTGCTGCGCCGTCAGTTGAAGCCGCTGGACTATATGGTCGAGCAGTCCCACGCCATCGCGCGGCGCGAATTCATCAGTTTGCCCGACCTGCCCCGCACCCCCGAACTGCGGCGCGTGGTGCAGGCCATGAACCAGATGGTCGAGAAGCTCAAGGCGTTGTTCAATGAACAGACCGAGCGCAGCGAGAAGCTGCGCGTGGAGTCCTACCAGGACAGCCTGACCGGGCTGGCCAACCGGCGCTATTTCGAGATGCAGCTCAACTCGCGGGTCAGCAACCTGGAAGAAGCCAGTTCAGGCTACCTGCTGATCTTGCGGGTCAATGACCTCGCCGGTCTCAACCAGCGCCTGGGCGGGCAACGCACCGACCAACTGCTGCAAGCCGTCAGCCAGCAACTGGTGCGGACCTGCGCCAAGTACCCGGAAACCCACAACCTGATCACCCGCAGCCGCGGCGGCGAGTTCGCGGTGCTTGCCCCAGGCCTGGTGCGTCACGAAGCGGTGCAATTGGCCCAGGCGCTGGAAACCACCCTGCAGAGCCTGTACGAAACGGGCGCCACAGACATGCAGAGCGTGGCCTACATCGGCCTCGCGCCCTACAACCCCGGCGATGCCTCGGCCGACCTGTTGAAGCTGGCCGATCAGGCCCTGGCCCAGGCTGAAGCCAGTAGCGGCCAAACCTGGGTATGCCTGGAGCGCCAGACCCGGGGCACCGTCAGCGACGATCCGCATAGCTGGCACACCCTGCTCGACGAGGCCCTGAATCAGGGGCGCTTCCGCTTGTTTTTCCAGCCGGTGGTCAGTAGCAGCGATACCCGTCAGGTGCTGCACTACAAGGTACTGTCGCGCCTGCTCGACAACCAGGACCAGACCATTGCGGCGGGGCACTTCCTGCCCTGGCTGGAGCGCTTCGGCTGGACCGCACGCCTTGACCAATTGATGCTCGACCTGGTGATCAAACACCTGGCACAACACAACCAATCGGTGGCGTTGAACCTCTCGGCGGCGACCTTGAATGACCCACAAGCCCTGGAGCGGATGTTCGAGCGATTGGCGCAACACCCGACACTCGGTACGCGCCTGACGCTGGAGATCGGCGAAGAGCAAGTGCCCGAGCAAGCCCAGCTGGAGCGTCTCACCCGGCGCCTGCGCAGCCTCGGATACAGCCTCGGCCTGCAACGTTTCGGCGGGCGTTTCAGCATGATCGGCAACCTGGCGAACCTGGGCCTGGCGTACCTCAAAATCGACGGCAGCTACATCCGGACCATTGATCAGGAAAGCCACAAGCGCTTTTTTATCGAGGCGATCCAGCGTGCCGCCCACAGCATCGATTTGCCGTTGATTGCAGAACGCGTGGAAACCGAAGGTGAGTTGCGCGTGATTCGCGAGATGGGCATCGAAGGGGTGCAAGGCCAACTGGTCGGTGAACCTGCGCCGTGGACGTGGAGCGCCGAGTAATCAGGCCGGCTTGACGCTCATGCCGTGAAAGAGGTGCGTGCGCCTCAGATCAAACCGCTTTCATCGTCATTGATCAGCTCACTCAAACCGCCCAGCGCCGTCCGTGCCTGGGTACGCTCCATCACCTTGACCTGCGCGGCGGGCGGCAGGTCAGTGATGCGGATCACGCCCTTGGCGGTCAGCACCTGGATCAAGTCATCGAGCACCCGAATCATCTCGGAGTCGCTCTGTTGGAGCTGCTTGAGGCTGTTGTCGATCACATCCGTGGCAAACCACGCCTGAATGTCCTGATGATCCGCCGGTAGAGTCCCGGTGGATTCGGCGAAGGCCTGCGTCTCGACGCGAACCAAAGCGTTGTATTGATCGCGTTGCACGTAGAACATCAGCGTTCTCCCAATAAAAAATCCCTGCAGGCGCCGCACCTGGCTCCTACAGAGATTACACACATTTTCCCGAAGCTGGTGCCCACGGAGCACCAATCCCGAAAGATTGGCGCTCCAGGGTGATCAGTCGTGATGCTTGACGGTCAGATCACCACCGGCGATCAGGCTGTTGATCGCGGCACTGCCACTGCCCCAGCTGGCGCCATCGACCTTGATCGTAACATCGGCCGTACCGCCACCCTGCGCCGTGAACGAACCGCTGCTGCTGACACTCAGCGTCGAGTTGCCCGCCGAATCGGTGCTCAACTTCAGGTAGCTGGTCAGGTTGGTGTCGTTACTGCCTTGCAGCAAATCGGACAGGTCCAACTTATCGCCTTCGCTGTGCTTGAAGTCGGTGATGGTATCGACGCCAGTCCCGGTGTTGGTATCCCCTTTGAGCCACACGAAGGTATCCGCCCCCGCGCCGCCGGTGAGGGTGTCATTGCCCTTGCCGCCCACCAGGATGTCGTTACCCGCCCCGCCGTTGAGCACGTCGTTACCGCCTTGGCCGAACAGAATGTCGTCGCCGGCGTTGCCGATCAGCTTGTCAGCGCCGTCGTTGGTGCCGTAGATGTTCGACGCGCTGGCCAATGCACCCACGTCAGCGACGTGCTCGGTGATGAACTGGTGCAAGGTACGGTCATCGATGTGATCGACGGTCGTGGCCAGTTTGTCGGCCGCGAACGCCTTGAGTGCAGCACTGCCTTCAAGGTTGTTGTAGCTGATCAGGTCGCCGAACAGAATGTCGTTGCCCGAACCACCGGTGAGGGTGTCGGCGCCGGTATCAGCCGCGTGGCCGGTGATGGCATCCGCCAGCTTCGCGGTGTCGATCGTGGAGACGTTATGATCGGTATCGAACTGCTTGAGCACAGCGGTATCAATGTTCGAGCCCAGACCGATGGCCTCGACGACAACCTTGCCTGGAACCGCGTTGACCAGATCGGAGTAGGCCGACTGGGCGTTGCTCATGGCGGCGCTGGAGTCGTTGTAGACCGACGCCACGTCAAAGCCGCCGCTGCTGTTGGCCACCACGGTGCCTTCGAGGTTTTTATTACCCCAACCATCGTAGGAATAGACCTTGCCGTCACCATCGACAATCACCTGCGTCCTGCCGTTGATTGTCGTTGTGACCGAGTTGGTCTGACCCAAGACGTAATTGCCGCTATTGACGATGCTATCAAAGTAAACATTCGAGCCGAACCAACTGGTCGAGCCCAGGAGAGGGTTACCCTGAATGGCGGTGTACATGTTCGGCTCACCGTCGGTAATGAAGTACGTCAGGTTTTTTGCACCCACATTGCTCGTGGCTTCGTCGCCTTTGAACCAGTTGGTGGCGGCGTTGAACGCATCCTGATAGTTGGTCATGTCGCTCGATTTTGACGTCATCTGAGTCAACACAGCCTGCAAGGCCGCTTTAGCGGCGTCCTTGTCGGCGAGGTTGACCGAGACCTGCGCTTCGACCCGCGTATCGAAGTCGACCAGCAGTACTTTCACAACACCCGAGTCGCTTTTACCGGCATTGCTGATCAAGGTATCGAACACGCTCGCAAGCTGCGCCTTGATCGACTTCATCGCACTGCTGCCGATACTGCCCGAGGTATCGACGATGAAGGCAATGTTGTAGTTGCTGCCCGCATTGACGATACCGCCTTTGTCACCGACCACCATGTTGTTGGCCGAGGAGCTGCTCAGGTCGATGACATCGGCAGCGCCGCCGCCTTCAGTCACCACATAAGCCTGTGGCGCAACGGTAATGGTGCTGGTGGCCACCGACGAACTCAGGCTGTCAGCACCTGCGTTGTCCTTCACAGAGATCTCGACGGTGCGATCACCCGTGGTCGGATACTTGCTGGTGCTGGAGTACTGGAACGACTCGAGCAACGACTTGTAGGTGGCCGTGTCAGCCGCGCCCGACAGGGTCAGGACGATTTTGCCACTGACGTCGGTGCCGACGCTGGTCAGGGTGACGCCGTTGTAAGTACCGCCCACGGTCACCAGGCTCGAGCTGAGCTGGTCGCCCGCGCTGGCGTTTTTCAAGGTGATGGTCGCGCTTTGCATCTGGCTGCTGTCGACGTCACCGATGGCTACGTTGCCGGTGATCGCTATCCCACCCGTACTGCGCTCCGAGTAGGCCGTGCTGTAGCTGGTGAGGACGGAACCGTCTGTGGTGCTCAGGTCCAGGGTCGGTGCGTCGTTGACCGAGGTCACGGTGATAGTGCCGTTGGCCGGGGCCGAGGTCAGCGGATTGCTGCCGTTAGCGTTGCCGCTGTCGGTGGCGGTGTAGGTGAAGTTCGCCGTGCCGTTGAAGTTCGCGTTCGGCTTGAAGTACACGGTGGCTTCGCCGTTGACCGCGGTAATCGCGCCGGTCACTGGTTTGGTCATCGCTGCGTCGGTGTAGAAGGTGCCGTTGGTTGGCGTGCCAACGGTGAACGACTTGACGTTGGTCAGGCCATCGACGTCGGTCGCGCTCAGCTTGACCGCGATGCCTACGCTTGGGTCTTCAGCACCGGTCGCGGTGGTTGCTGCAGCCACTGGCGCATCGTTGACCGGAGTCACGGTGATGCTGCCGTTGGCTGCTGGCGAGGTCAGTACGTTGCTGCCGTCAGCGTTGCCGCTGTCGGTGGCGGTGTAGGTGAAGTTCGCCGTGCCGTTGAAGTTCGCGTTCGGTTTGAAGTACACGGTGGCTTCGCCGTTGACCGCGGTAATCGCGCCGGTCACCGCTTTGGTCATCGCCGCGTCGGTGTAGAAGGTGCCATTGGTTGGCGTGCCGACGGTGAAGGATTTCACGTTCGCCAGGCCGTCTACGTCGGTCGCGCTCAGCTTGACCGCGATACCTACGCTTGGGTCTTCAGCACCCGTCGCAATAGTGGCCACAGCCACCGGCGCGTCGTTGACCGGAGTCACGGTGATGCTGCCGTTGGCTGCTGGCGAGGTCAGTACGTTGCTGCCGTCAGCGTTGCCGCCGTCGGTCGCGGTGTAGGTGAAGTTCGCCGTGCCGTTGAAGTTTGTGTTCGGCTTGAAGTAAACCGTGGCTTCGCCGTTGACCGCGGTAATCGCACCGGTCACCGCTTTGGTCATCGCCGCGTCGGTGTAGAAGGTGCCATTGGTTGGCGTGCCGACGGTGAACGACTTGACGTTGGTCAGGCCATCGACGTCGGTCGCGCTCAGCTTGACCGCGATGCCTACGCTTGGATCTTCAGAACCGGTCGCGGTGGTTGCTGCAGCCACTGGCGCATCGTTGACCGGAGTCACGGTGATGCTGCCGTTGGCTGCTGGCGAGGTCAGTACGTTGCTGCCGTCAGCGTTGCCGCCGTCGGTCGCGGTGTAGGTGAAGTTCGCCGTGCCGTTGAAGTTCGCGTTCGGCTTGAAGTACACGGTGGCTTCGCCGTTGACAGCGTTAATGGCGCCGGTCACCGCTTTGGTCATCGCCGCGTCGGTATAGAACGTGCCATTGGTTGGCGTGCCGACGGTGAACGACTTGACGTTGGTCAGGCCATCGACGTCGGTCGCGCTCAGCTTGACCGCGATGCCTACGCTTGGATCTTCAGCACCGGTCGCGGTGGTTGCCGCTGCAACCGGCGCATCGTTGACCGGAGTCACGGTGATGCTGCCGTTGGCTGCTGGCGAGGTCAGTACATTGCTGCCGTCAGCGTTGCCGCTGTCGGTGGCGGTGTAGGTGAAGTTCGCCGTGCCGTTGAAGTTCGCGTTCGGTTTGAAGTACACGGTGGCTTCGCCGTTGACCGCGGTAATCGCACCGGTCACCGCTTTGGTCATCGCCGCGTCGGTATAGAACGTGCCATTGGTTGGCGTGCCGACGGTGAACGACTTGACGTTGGTCAGGCCATCGACGTCGGTCGCGCTCAGTTTGACCGCGATACCTACGCTTGGGTCTTCAGCACCCGTCGCAGTCGTGGCCACAGCCACCGGCGCGTCGTTGACCGCAGTGATCACCACGCTCACCTTGCCAGTCGTGACTTCTTCAACCTGCGTGCTCAACTCTTTGGCCGTTGCCGTCACAGTCAGATCGAAATTGGCAGTCGCATCCTTGGCCGGAGTGACGGTCAGGGTAGCCAGGTTCCAATTGCTGACATCGTACTGGGTGGTCGCACCCGTCGAGGTATAGCTGTGGCCCGTGGCGCCGTCGGTGATGACAGCGCCTTCAGGCAGGCCGCTGATTTCTACCTTGTGCGATTCCGACTGGTCATTGTCGACAAACGTGGTCGTGATCGGGCTGATCTTGATCGCAGTGTCTTCCAGGCCGTGGTTATAAACGTAGCCGGTGTAATAACCTTCTCCGTTGACCACATGAGCATCGTCAAACACCGCCCCGGCGGCTTTCAACGCTTCCAGGCTGGTATAGGTCTGCACGCCGCTGCTGCCCAACGCCATCGACGGGCCGTTGTTGATCGAGACATTGACGTCGTAGTTGCCCGGGCCGGCCTGGTTGTAGTGATAGATGTCGAGGGTGTAATAACCCGACTCTGTCGGCGTAAAGGGGGTTGCGTTGATCCCGGTGCCCTGGCTCCAGGTCTCGGTCGACACCAACTTGCCGCCGACGGTAACCGCCAGGCTGTCATCGGCGCTGCCGGTGAAGCTGTAGCTCTTGCCAGCTTCCAGGTAAATCAGACCGGAGACTTTGGTCGCGGTGAGTTCCACCACATTAGCGTTGCTCACGTTGGTGGTCACACCCGTGGAGGCTGCGCTGTCAGGCGTTTGAGCGTTGATGACCCGGATCAAATCGCTGGACTGAACAACCCCATTGCCGTTCGTACCCAATGCACCCGGCAGGTTGCCGCCGGTCCAGGTTTGAATGGTCAAGCCGGTTGGCACGTCACCGAATGCGCCGACGGTCACGACAGGAACGTCCGTCACTGGGTGGATATCCACGGTGATGGTTTTCGTATCGCTGTTGAGCTGGCCGTCGGTCGCCTGGAACTTCAGCTCGGTGTAATCACCCTGCTTGTTACCGACGCCGGCGTTGCCGAAGCTGTTATCGCCCGACTCGTTGGCCGCTGGGCTGTAACGCACATTGTGATTGTCGAAGTCGGCCTGGCTGAAGGCCTTGCCCGGCGACGTATCGGTTTTCAGATCAGCCGCGCTGAGCTTGACCCAGACACCGTCGACTTTGTACTCGATGGCACCGTTGGGCAGGCTGGTGAAGACGACTTTCAGGTCCGTGGAATCCACATCGTTGACCCCGAACGTCGACCATTTCAGCTCGACTGGGGTGTCTTCGTTGCTTTCTACATAGCCATTGCTCGCAGTCGGCGCGTCGTTGACCGGAGTTACGGTGATGGTGCCGTTGGCAGGTGCCGAGGTCAGCGGGCTGCCGCCGTCGGCGATACCGCCGTCGGTGGCGGTGTAGGTGAAGTTCGCGGTGCCGTTGAAGTTTTCGTTTGGTTTGAAGTAAACGGTGGCTTCGCCGTTGACTGCGTCGATCGAGCCGGTTACCGGCTTGGTCATGGCGGCGTCGGTGTAGAACGTGCCGTTGGTTGGGGTGCCGACGGTGAAGGACTTCACGTCTGCCACGCCGTCTACGTCGGTGGCGGACAGCTTGACCGCGATACCTACGCTTGGGTCTTCAGCACCGGTCGCGGTAGTGGCCGCAGCCACAGGCGCGTCGTTGACCGGAGTCACGGTGATAGTGCCGTTGGCTGGAGCTGAGGTCAGCGGGCTGCCGCCGTCAGCGATACCGCCGTCGGTGGCGGTGTAGGTGAAGTTCGCGGTGCCGTTGAAGTTCGCGTTTGGTTTGAAGTAAACGGTGGCTTCGCCGTTGACGGCGTCGATCGAACCAGTCACTGGCTTGGTCATCGCCGCATCGGTGTAGAAGGTGCCATTGGTTGGCGTGCCGACGGTGAAGGATTTCACGTCTGCCACGCCGTCTACGTCAGTGGCCGAAAGCTTAACTTCGATGCCCTGGGCCGGATCTTCGGAACCCGTTGCGGTGGTCGGTGCTGCGACCGGCGCGTCGTTCACCGCAGTCACGGTGATGGTGCCGTTGGCTGGAGCCGAAGTCAGCGGGCTGCCGCCGTCGGCAATACCACCGTCGGTCGCGGTGTAAGTGAAGTTGGCGGTGCCGTTGAAGTTCGCGTTTGGTTTGAAGTAAACGGTCGCTTCACCGTTGACGGCATCAATCGAGCCGGTCACCGGTTTGGTCATCGCCGCGTCGGTGTAGAACGTGCCGTTGGTTGGGGTGCCGACGGTGAAGGATTTCACGTCTGCCACGCCGTCTACATCGGTCGCGCTCAGTTTGACCGCGATACCTACGCTTGGGTCTTCAGCACCGGTCGCGGTAGTGGTCACAGCCACAGGCGCATCGTTGACCGGAGTCACGGTGATGGTGCCGTTGGCTGGAGCCGAAGTCAGCGGGCTGCCGCCGTCGGCAATACCACCGTCGGTGGCGGTGTAAGTGAAGTTCGCGGTGCCGTTGAAGTTCGCGTTTGGTTTGAAGTAAACGGTGGCTTCGCCATTGACGGCGTCGATCGAGCCAGTTACTGGCTTGGTCATGGCCGCGTCGGTGTAGAACGTACCGTTGGTAGGCGTGCCGACGGTGAAGGACTTCACGTCTGCCACGCCGTCTACGTCGGTGGCGCTCAGCTTGACCGCGATACCTACGCTCGGGTCTTCAGCACCGGTCGCGGTAGTGGTCACAGCCACAGGCGCATCGTTGACCGGGGTCACGGTGATAGTGCCGTTAGCAGGCGCTGAGGTCAGCGGGCTGCCGCCGTCGGCAATACCGCCGTCGGTAGCGGTGTAGGTGAAGTTCGCCGTGCCGTTGAAGTTCGCGTTTGGTTTGAAGTAAACGGTCGCTTCACCGTTGACCGCGTCAATCGAGCCAGTCACTGGCTTGGTCATGGCGGCGTCGGTGTAGAACGTGCCGTTGGTAGGCGTGCCAACGGTGAAGGATTTCACGTCTGCCACGCCATCCACGTCGGTGGCGGACAGCTTGACCGCGATACCTACGCTTGGATCTTCAGCACCGGTCGCGGTAGTGGCCGCAGCCACAGGCGCGTCGTTGACCGGAGTCACGGTGATAGTGCCGTTGGCTGGAGCTGAGGTCAGCGGGCTGCCGCCGTCAGCGATACCGCCGTCGGTGGCGGTGTAGGTGAAGTTCGCGGTGCCGTTGAAGTTCGCGTTTGGTTTGAAGTAAACGGTGGCTTCGCCGTTGACGGCGTCGATCGAACCAGTCACTGGCTTGGTCATCGCCGCATCGGTGTAGAAGGTGCCATTGGTTGGCGTGCCGACGGTGAAGGATTTCACGTCTGCCACGCCGTCTACGTCAGTGGCCGAAAGCTTAACTTCGATGCCCTGGGCCGGATCTTCGGAACCCGTTGCGGTGGTCGGTGCTGCGACCGGCGCGTCGTTCACCGCAGTCACGGTGATGGTGCCGTTGGCTGGAGCCGAAGTCAGCGGGCTGCCGCCGTCGGCAATACCACCGTCGGTCGCGGTGTAAGTGAAGTTGGCGGTGCCGTTGAAGTTCGCGTTTGGTTTGAAGTAAACGGTCGCTTCACCGTTGACGGCATCAATCGAGCCGGTCACCGGTTTGGTCATCGCCGCGTCGGTGTAGAACGTGCCGTTGGTTGGGGTGCTGACGGTGAAGGATTTCACGTCTGCCACGCCGTCTACGTCAGTGGCCGAAAGCTTAACTTCGATGCCCTGGGCCGGATCTTCGGAACCCGTTGCGGTGGTCGGTGCTGCGACCGGCGCGTCGT
>NZ_JYLL01000019.1 GCF_001439695.1 Pseudomonas veronii | reverse complement strand
GAAACGATGCATCGCCGATGGTAGTGTGGGGTTTCCCCATGTGAGAGTAGGTCATCGTCAAGATTAAATTCCAGAACCCCTGTTTGCTTACGCAGACAGGGGTTTTGTTTTGGGCGGTCGGAAAGGGTCAAGTGGCTCATTGGACGGCCTTCAGTGCTAAAGTCCATGCCTCGATTTTGCTTTTGCCAAGGAAGCCGTTATGCCGGATGCGATGCCTCTCAGCGCAGGATTCATGGTGGTTCACGGTAACCGCCTGGACGAACTGCGCAGCTTGGTGGTCAGTTGGATGCGCCGTTATCCCCTGGCCCCTCTGGAAAATGAAATCGCCCTGGTCCAGAGCAACGGCATCGCTCAATGGCTCAAGCTGGCCCTGGCCGAAGATCCGGAAGATGACGACATGGGTGGCTGCGGCATTGCTGCGGCGATCGACGTGCAACTGCCCGGCAGCTTCATGTGGCAGCTCTATCGCATGGTCCTGGGGCGCGACGAGATCCCGCCCAAATCCCTGCTCGATAAAGCCCCGCTGACCTGGCGCCTGATGCGCCTGCTCCCCGAGTTGATCAATCAACCGCACTTCGAGCCGCTGCAGCGCTTCCTCACGGACGACTCCGACCTGCGCAAACGCTACCAACTCGCCGAGCGATTGGCCGACCTGTTCGACCAATACCAGGTCTACCGCGCCGACTGGCTGGAAGATTGGGCCGCCGGCCGCCATCAGTTGCGTAACGGCCGCGGCGAATCCAAACCCCTCGACCCCGCCAACTGCTGGCAAGCCGAGTTATGGCGCGCCCTACTGCTGGATGTGGGCGAAGCCGGCATGGCGCAAAGCCGTGCCGGTGTGCATCAGCGCTTTATCGAACGGATCAATAGCCTTGAGCAAGCACCGCCAGGGCTGCCTTCCCGAGTGATTGTTTTCGGCATTTCCTCATTGCCCGCCCAAGCACTCGAAGCGCTCGCCGGCCTGGCGCGCTTCAGTCAGGTCCTGCTCTGCGTCCACAACCCCTGTCGCCACCATTGGTCCGACATCGTGGCCGACAAGGACTTGCTGCGTAACGAATACAAACGCCAGGCACGCAAAGCCGGCATGCCGGTCACCATCGACCCGCAAACCCTGCACCAGCATGCTCACCCGTTGCTCGCCGCCTGGGGCAAGCAAGGTCGCGACTACATCAGCCTGCTCGACAGCTACGACGATCCCAACAGCTACCGCGCAGCCTTCCGCGACGGCCGCATCGACCTGTTCAGCGACGGCGAACCGACCACACTGCTCAACCAGCTCCAGGACGATATCCTCGAACTGCGCCCGCTCAACGAAACCCGCGACCTCTGGCCCGCCGTCGATCTGCAGCGCGATACCTCGATCCGCTTTCACATCGCCCACAGCGCCCAACGCGAAGTGGAAATCCTCCACGACCAATTGCTCCAACGCTTCAGCGCCGATCCTGCGTTGCGTCCCCGCGACATCATCGTCATGGTCCCCGACGTCGACAGTTACGCGCCGCACATTCGCGCGGTGTTCGGCCAGTTGGACCGCAATGATCCGCGCTTCATCCCCTTCACCCTCACCGACCAGGGCCAACGCGGGCGCGACCCGCTGTTGATCGCCGTCGAACACCTGCTCAAGCTCCCCGACAGCCGCTTCCCGGTCAGTGAAATCCTCGACCTGCTCGACGTCCCGGCCCTGCGCGAACGCTTCGCCATCAAGGAGCGCGACCTGCCGACGCTGCATCGCTGGATCGAAGGCGCCGGCATCCGCTGGGGCCTCAATGCCGAACAGCGCGCCGGTCTCGGTCTACCCCACGAGCTGGAGCAAAACAGCTGGCGATTTGGTTTGCGCCGTATGCTGCTCGGTTATGCCGTGGGCACGGGTGTCGCCTGTGACGGCATCGAGCCCTACGACGAAATCGGCGGCCTCGACGCCGCCTTGATCGGCCCGCTGGTCGCGTTGCTCGACGCACTCAGCGACGCCCACCAAGCCTTGTCGCAACCTGCGGCTCCACAAGAATGGGGCGAGCGCCTGCAACGCTTGATGCAGCTGTTTTTCCTGCCCAGCAGCGAACACGACGACTACCTGTTGGGCCAGCTCGAACAGCTCCGCGAAACCTGGCTGGAAACCTGCGAATCCGTCGGCCTGCAGGACGAGTTACCGCTCACTGTAGTCCGCGAGGCGTGGCTAGCCGGTCTGGACCAAGGGCGCCTGTCCCAGCGCTTCCTCGCCGGAGCTGTCAATTTCTGCACCCTGATGCCGATGCGCGCGATCCCGTTCAAGCTGGTCTGCCTGCTCGGCATGAATGACGGCGACTACCCACGCGCCCAACCACCGCTGGATTTCGACCTGATGGGCAGCGACTACCGCCCCGGCGACCGCTCACGCCGCGAAGACGACCGCTACCTGCTGCTCGAAGCCCTGTTGTCAGCCCGCGACCAGCTCTACATCAGCTGGGTCGGCCGCAGCATTCGCGACAACAGCGAGCGCCCGGCATCGGTATTGATCGGTCAACTGCGCGATCATCTCGCCAGCGGCTGGCAGTCAAGCCAAAGCGACGCACCGCTGCTTGACGCGATGACCCAGGAACACCCGCTCCAACCCTTCAGTGCGCGCTATTTCCACGCCGGTGACCCGCTGTTCAGCTACGCCCGCGAATGGCAGTTGCTGCACGAAGTCACGGATGCGCCGCCAGACAACACCGAACTGGCGGCCCATCGACAGGAAGAACCCCTGAGCCTCGGTCAGTTGCAGGACTTCCTGCGCAACCCGGTCAAACACTTCTTCAGCCAGCGTCTGAAAGTATTCTTCGAGGCTGCCGAAGTGCCGCTGGCCGATGAGGAACCCTTTGTCCTCGACGCCCTGCAACGCTACAGCCTGAGCGACAGCCTGCTGAACGCCGCGCTGAGCCAGCCCGATCATGTCGACCAGGCGCTCAGCGCCCAGGCCCGTCGCCTGCAAGGCAGCGGCCTGCTGCCGATGGTTGGTTTCGGCGAGTGCCTGCGCAACGAACTGATCGAGCCCTTGCCCGGGCTGCTGCAACGCTATCAACAACTGCTGGCCCTCTGGCCCACTCCGCACACCGGCGCGGAACCGATCAGTTTCGAGCATCAAGGCATTCAGCTCGAAGGCTGGATCAGCGGCCTGCATCGGCGCAGTGATGGCGGATTGTTGAGCGTCACCACCATCCCCAACAGCATCGGCTCGATCAAGACCCGCAAGTGGCATCGGCTGATTCGCCCGTGGGTCAACCACTTGGTGGCCTGCGCCTGCGGCCTGCCGTTGAGTACCGCGCTGGTGGCCAGCGACGACACCTTGTTGCTGGCCCCGTTGGAACCCTCCAGCGCCCAGGACATCCTCGGCGACCTGCTGCTGGCCTGGCACGTCGGCATGGCCAAACCGCTGCCCGTCGCGGTTAAAACCGCGTTCGCCTGGCTCGGTCAGACCGACCCGGCCAAAGCCGCGGCGGCCGCGAGCAAAGCCTACGAAGGTGATGGCATCAACACCGATGGCGAGCGCCGCGAAACCCCCGCGCTGACCCGGCAATTCCCCGACTATGCGGCCCTGGTGGCCAGCGAAGCATTCGAAGGTTGGTGCGAAACCTTGTACCGGCCCCTGATCAACGCCGCCTGGCGATCACTCACTGGCGAGGAGGCCGGCGCATGAGCAGCAAACCCTTGGCCCTGGCCTTCCCGCTCAAAGGCAGCCAGCTGATTGAAGCCAGCGCCGGCACCGGCAAGACCTTCACCATTTCCGCCCTGTACCTGCGCCTGGTGCTCGGCCACGGTGGCGATGACGCCGGCTTCGGCCGCGAACTGCTGCCGCCGCAGATCCTCGTGGTGACCTTCACCGACGCCGCCACCAAGGAACTGCGCGAACGCATCCGCATCCGCCTGGCCGAAGCCGCGCGGTTCTTTCGCGATGAGATCCAACAGCCCGACGCCCTGATCGCCGAACTGCGCGATCAATACCCGCCCGCGCAATGGCCGGCCTGCGCCAACCGTCTGGACATCGCCGCGCAATGGATGGACGAAGCCGCCGTTTCGACCATCCACAGTTGGTGCCAGCGCATGCTGCGCGAACACGCCTTCGACAGCGGCAGCCTGTTCACCCAGACCCTGGAAACCGACCACAGCGACCTGCTCGGCGAAGTGCTGCGCGACTACTGGCGGCTGTTTTGCTACCCGATGCACGACGATGCGCTCAACTGGGTGCGCAACAACTGGGGGGGGCCGGCCGCGCTGATGCCACGGGTGCGCGCGCTGTTCGGCAGCGAACGGCCCAGCGGCGAAAGTCGTGAGCCGGCCGAGTTGATCACTGCGTGCCTGCAAGAACGCCGCGCCGCCCTGGTCGCCCTCAAGGCGCCGTGGCCGCAATGGGCCGGCGAGTTGCGCGAGATCTGCCTGCAAGCCGTCGCCGCCAAAACCGTCGATGGGCGCAAGATGCAAGCGCGTTACTTCGAACCCTGGTTCGAAAAGATCAGCGCCTGGGCCGCGGACGAATCCCTCGAACAGCTGGACATCGGCACCGGCTTCACTCGCCTGACCCCGGACGGCATGGCCGAAGCCTGGAAGGGCGAGCCGCCGCACCACCCGGGCATCGACGCCATGGCCAGCCTCAAGGCCAGCCTGGATGCGCTGCCCACCCCCGACGCCGCCGTGTTGCAACACGCCGCCGCGTGGGTCGGCAAACGCTTCGAAGATGAAAAACGCCGGCGCGCCGAAATGGGCTTCGACGACATGCTGATCCGCCTCAACGCCGCCCTGCAAAGCGACGGCGGCGAGCGTCTGGCCAGCGTGATCCGCGAACAGTTCCCGGTCGCCCTGATCGACGAGTTCCAGGACACCGACCCGGTGCAATACAGCATCTTCGACAGCATCTACCGCATCGAAGAAAACCACCTCGACAGCGGCCTGTTCCTGATCGGCGACCCCAAGCAGGCGATCTACGCCTTCCGTGGCGCCGACATCTACACCTACCTGCGCGCGCGCCAATCCACCACCGGCCGGCATCACACCCTGGGCACCAACTTCCGCTCCAGCCACGCGATGGTCGAGGCGGTCAACCATGTGTTCCAGCGTGCGGAAACCGGGCGTGGCGCGTTTCTGTTCCGTAAGCCGAGTGGCGAAAACCCGGTGCCGTTCCAGCCGGTGCTGTCCCAAGGCCGCAAGGAGCAACTGCAGGTCGAGGGTCAGACGCTGCCCGCGCTGAACCTCTGGCACCTGCCCACCGATCAGCCGATTTCCAACGCGGTTTATCGCCAGCAACTGGCGGCTGCCTGCGCCACACAGATTGTCGAATTGCTCAACGGCGGGCAGCAAGGCCGCGCTGGTTTCCTACACGCCGACGGTAGCTTCGATGGCGTGTTGCCGTCGGACATCGCCATCCTCGTGCGCGACGGTAAGGAAGCCCAAGCCGTGCGCGGTGAGTTGGCCGCCCGTGGCGTGCGCAGCGTGTACCTGTCGGACAAGGACTCGGTGTTCGCCGCCCAAGAGGCGCACGACCTGCTGGCCTGGCTCAAGGCCTGTGCCGAACCGGACGTCGAACGCCCGCTGCGCGCCGCGCTGGCTTGCGTCACCTTGAACCTGTCACTGCCGGAACTTGAGCGTCTGAACCAGGACGAACTGGCGTGGGAAAGCCGCGTGATGCAGTTCCGTGGCTACCGCGCGATCTGGCGCAGCCAAGGCGTGCTGCCGATGCTGCGTCGCCTGCTTCACGACTTCAAACTGCCGCAAACCCTGATCGCCCGCAGCGATGGCGAGCGCGTGCTGACCAACCTGTTGCACCTCAGCGAACTGCTGCAACAGGCGGCCTCCGAACTGGACGGCGAACAGGCCTTGATCCGCCACCTGGCCGAACACCTCGCGCTGTCGGGGCAGGCCGGTGAAGAACAGATCCTGCGCCTGGAAAGCGACGAGCAACTGGTCAAGGTGGTGACCATCCACAAATCCAAGGGCCTGGAATACGACCTGGTGTTCCTGCCCTTCATCTGCTCGGCCAAACCGGTGGATGGCAGCCGCTTGCCGCTGCATTACCACGATGCCAACGGCAAGTCGCAGGTGAGCCTGCGCCCGACCACCGAGTTGATCGCCCAGGCCGATGACGAGCGCCTGGCGGAAGACCTGCGTCTGTTCTACGTCGCCCTGACCCGCGCCAAACATGCGTGCTGGCTGGGCATTGCCGACCTCAAGCGCGGCAACAACAGCAGCTCGGTGCTGCACCTGTCGGCGCTGGGCTATTTGCTCGGTGCCGGCGCCGCGTTGGCGGAGTCCGCCGGCCTGGCGCGCTGGTTGCTGGACCTGCAGGCAGGCTGTGCCGCCGTGCATTACGCGCCGATGCCCGAAGCCCACACCAGCGTCTTCCACCCGCCGCGTAACGAAGCCACGCTGCTCGCGCCCTTGCTGCCCAAACGCAAGGCCGCGGAAAACTGGTGGATCGCGTCCTACAGCGCCTTGCGCATCGGCGACAGTATGAGCGCCGCCAACCTTGAAGCGCCGGAAAGCCCGCAAGCCCAGAAGCTGTTCGACGACGAACGCCTCGACCCTGACGCACCGCGTGAAGCGGCTGCGTCTGGCAGCGATATTCACCGTTTCCCACGCGGCCCTAACCCCGGCACCTTCCTCCATGGCCTGCTGGAGTGGGCGGGCGAAGAGGGCTTCGACGTGACCCCGCAGGCTATCGAAAAGGCCGTGGGCGCGCGCTGCAACCGCCGCAACTGGGAAGGCTGGATCATCGCCCTCAGCGGTTGGCTCGGCCATCTGCTGCAAACACCGCTGCCGCTGGATAACGATCAGGTCACGCTCAGTGGCCTGCAGCACTACCAGATCGAAATGGAGTTCTGGTTCGCCAGCCATAAAGTCGACGTGCTCGCCCTCGACAAGCTGGTGTGCCAGTACACCCACAACGGCGTCTCCCGCGTCGCAGCGGAACCGGTGTTGCTCAACGGCATGTTCAAGGGCTTCATCGACCTGACCTTCGAGCACGACGGCCGTTATTACGTGGCCGACTACAAATCCAACTGGCTCGGCCCCGATGATTCGGCCTACACCCAGGACGCCATGGAACAGTCGATCCTTGAGCATCGGTACGACCTGCAATACGTGCTTTACCTGCTGGCCCTGCATCGCCAACTCAAGGCGCGCCTGCCGGATTACGACTACGACCGCCATGTCGGCGGCGCGCTCTATCTGTTCCTGCGCGGCACTCGGGCCGCCAGCCAGGGGGCGTACTTCACGCGGCCGCCACGGGCGCTGATCGAGAGCCTGGACCTGATGTTCCAAGGCCAATCGTTACCGCCCAAGGCTGAGCCCGCCTGGGAACAAGGAGTGTTGCTATGAGCCTGTCGCCGTTACCGCTGGAGGCACTGATGCCCCTCAGCCGCGCCGCCGATCTGGTGCAACTGTTCGAACGTTGGGTCGAGCGTGGCTGGCTGCGCGCGCTGGATAAGGCGTTCGTCGGCTTTCTGCACGAACTCGACCCGCAGGCCGACCCCTTGGTGTTGCTGGCCGCGGCCCTGACCAGCCATCAACTGGGCCACGGCCATGTGTGCCTGGACCTGTTCGAGACCCTCAAGGCACCGGATTTCGCCCTGTCCCTGCCGCCGGAAGGCGACCTGCAAACCGGCACCATGCTGCTGCCGTCGCAACTGCTCGCGGGCCTGGACGGCGCGCATTGGTGCCACGCCCTGGCCGCCAGCCCCTTGGTCGCGTTGGCCGTCGACGGCAGCGAGGCCGCGCAAAGTCGCCCGTTGGTGCTGTCCGGCAAACGCTTGTACTTGCGCCGCTATTGGACCTACGAACGACGCATCGACACGGCCTTGCGCCTGCGCCTGGCCACAGCAGAAAGCCTCGCCGCCGATCTGCCCCAGCGCCTGAACGGCCTGTTCGACCAAGCGCCGCCCGATGGCGTGATCGACTGGCAGAAACTCGCCTGCGCCCTGGCCACTCGCGGGGCGTTCAGTATCGTCACCGGCGGCCCCGGCACCGGCAAGACCACCACCGTGGTGCGCTTGCTCGCGCTGTTGCAGGCGCCGGCCGTGGAAGCCGGCAGCCCGTTGCGCATTCGTCTGGCGGCGCCCACCGGTAAAGCCGCCGCACGGCTTACCGAGTCCATCAGCCAGCAAGTGCTGTCGCTGAATGTGCCTGACAACGTGCGGGAAAAAATCCCGACCCAGGTCACCACCGTCCACCGCCTGCTCGGCAGCCGCCCGGGCACCCGCCACTTCCGTCATCACCTGGGCAATCCATTGCCGCTGGATGTGCTGGTGGTGGATGAAGCCTCGATGATCGACCTGGAAATGATGGCCAACCTGCTCGACGCCTTGCCGCCCCACGCACGCTTGGTGCTGCTGGGCGACAAGGACCAACTCGCCTCGGTCGAGGCCGGCGCCGTACTCGGCGACCTGTGCCGCGACGCCGAGGCCGGCTGGTACAGCGCCGACACCCGCCGATGGCTGCAAGCGGTCAGCGGTGAAGACCTGGGCAACAGCGGCCTGCAGGAGGACCTCGATGGCAGCCACCCGCTGGCCCAGCAAGTGGTGATGCTGCGCTACTCGCGGCGCTTCGGCGAAGGCAGCGGCATCGGCCAACTGGCGCGTTGGGTCAACCAGCAGAACGCCGAAGAAGCCCGACGGTTACTGGCCGCGGGCAGCCACCGCGACTTGTTCTGCGTCAGCCTCAAGGGCGAACACGACCACGCATTGGAACGCCTGGTGCTGGACGGGCCGGGCGATGGTGCCGAGGGCTACCGTGCCTACCTGAACCTGCTGCACGCCGCGCGCCCGTCTCTCGACACCCCGCGTGACGACCCCGCCTGGACCCATTGGGCGCAACAACTGCTGCACGCCTTCGACGCCTTCCAACTGCTCTGCGCCGTGCGCAAGGGACCTTGGGGCGTGGAAGGGCTGAACCTGCGCATCACCGCCGCCTTGCGCAAAGCGCGGCTGATCGACGGCGACGAGCAGTGGTACGAAGGCCGCCCGGTGCTGATGACCCGCAACGATTACGGCCTGGGCCTGATGAACGGCGACATCGGCATCGCCCTGAAATTGCCCGAAAGCGCCGGCGGCCCCCACGTGTTGCGCGTGGCCTTCCCGCGTAACGACGGCCAGGGCGGCGTGCGCTTTGTGCTGCCCAGCCGGCTCAACGATGTGGAAACCGTGTACGCCATGACCGTGCACAAATCCCAGGGCTCCGAGTTCACCCACACCGCGTTGATCCTGCCGGACGCGCTGAACCCGGTGCTCACCAAAGAACTGATCTACACCGGCATCACCCGCGCCAAGCGCTGGTTCAGCCTGATCGAGCCACGCGGCGGGGTGTTCGAAGAAGCCGTGCGGCGCAAGGTCAAGCGCTTGAGCGGGTTGATGCTGGAGTTGGGGCATGAGCCCGGGAAACCTGACTGATCGGTCATTTGGTATTTCGGATTTGAGTGTCATATTTTTCTGAAAAAATAGCGGGACCCTTCGAGGCGTAGCCTCGCGGGGCTTTCCGCCGCTGTGCTATCGTTGCGGCATCACCCCTCGTTGACACCTGAGAGAATCGCTGCATGAACGTGGCTGTCTCGTCCACAGAGCATCGCTTGAGCTGGAGACGCATGTTACTGGTGGCCGTGCTGTGCCTGCTCGCGCCGCGTGCTTTTGCCCAGACGGCCAGCCCCGTGGGCATGGCCGACTCCCGTGCCCAGGCGGTGACCCAGGTGGTGCTGGGTATCCTCAGTTATGCGCGCTGGCCGGTGGAACCGGCGCAATTGCGCCTGTGCGTCGTCGGGCCGACCCAATACACCGACGACCTGGTCAAAGGCACCACCCAAGCCACCGGTCGCCCGGTGGTGGTGCAGCGCCTGCTGGCCGACAACCCCGATATCGTCAATGCCTGCGACGCTGTGTACATCGGCGAACTCAATACCGATGAGCGCAGCCGCTTGTTTGCGTCATTGATGGGCCACCCGGTGCTGAGCATCAGCGAAGGCGGCGACCAATGCACCGTCGGCAGTCTGTTCTGCCTGCGGGTGGGCGATGAGCAGGTGTCGTTCGAGGTCAACCTCGACTCCGTGGCCCGCAGCGGCGTGCGTATTCACCCCAGCGTGTTGCAGCTGTCGCGCCGTCGAGCGCCTGCGTCATGAGATGGACGAAAGCGCAACCGACCCTGCGCTCGGTCATCGGCCGCGGGCACTTGATCCTGGCGTTGGTGGCGGTGACGCTGGCCAGTGTGTCCCTGACCTTGCTCGGGGTGCTGGCGCTGCGCGTGTATGCCGAGCACAACCTGCACCTGATCGCACGCTCCATCAATTACACCGTGGAAGCGGCGGTGGTGTTCAACGACCGTGCGGCGGCCACCGAAGCCCTCAGCCTGATCGCCTCCACCGAAGAAGTGGCCCAGGCCCAAGTCTTCGACGCCAACGGCCGGCTGCTGGCGCAGTGGCTGCGGCCGGACACCGGGATGTTGTCCCGGGTCGAGCTGCAACTGGCCCATTCTCTGCTCGAACAGCCGATCAGCCAGCCGATCGTTCACCAGGGGCGCACCATCGGCAGCATTCACCTGACCGGTCACGGCGCCAGCCTGTTGCGCTTTTTGCTCAGCGGCCTGGCCGGGATTCTGATCTGCACCGTCCTCAGCGCCTGGGTCGCCGTGCATTTGGCGCGGCGCCTGTTGCAGGGGATTACCGGGCCGTTGCACAGCCTCGCGGCGGTGGCCCACGCCGCGCGCATCGAGCGCGACTTCGACCGCCGCGTGCCACGGGCACAAATCGCCGAACTCGACAGCCTGGGCAACGACTTCAATGCCCTGCTGGAAGAAATGCAAGCCTGGCAAAACCACCTGCAAAGCGAAAACGAAAGCCTTGCCCACCAGGCCAATCACGACAGCCTGACCGGCCTGCCCAACCGCGCGTTCTTCGAAGGCCGCCTGATCCGTGCCCTGCGCAGCGCCGCCAAGGCCAACGAGCGGGTGGCGGTGCTGTTTCTCGACAGTGACCGCTTCAAAGACATCAACGACAACTTCGGTCACGCCGCCGGCGATGCGGTGCTGGTGGCGGTTGCCACGCGCGTGCGCGCGCAATTGCGCGAAGACGACCTGGTGGCACGCCTGGGCGGCGACGAGTTCGCCATCCTGCTCTCGCCGCTGCACAAGGTGGAAGATGCCCAGCGCATCGCCGACAAGATCATTGCCAGCATGGACATACCGATCCCGGTGCCGGGCGACACCCACGTGTTGACCTCCCTGAGTATCGGCATCGCCATCTACCCCGATCATGGCGTCACCCCCGGCGCCCTGCTCAACGCCGCCGATGCGGCGATGTACCAGGCCAAACGGTTGTCACTGGGCGGCCAGCAAACGGCGGAGGCGGAGCTCCCCGTCGTCAACGTTCACCACAGGAGTTGATCCCTTGTTCTCGACTGCACGCGTTGTGTTTATCACCTTATTCGTGGCCCTGCTGGCCCTGAGCGGCTGCCAGACACCCCCTCCCAAAGGCCTGAGCCCGGCGCAAGTCGCCGTCCTCAAGCAACAAGGCTTCGAACTGACCGACGACGGCTGGGCGTTCGGCCTGTCGGGCAAAGTGCTGTTCGGCAGCGACGTCGAAAGCCTCAACGCCCCCAGCACGGAAATCGTCGAGCGCATCGGCAAGGCGTTGCTGGGCGTGGGCATCGACCGCGTGCGGGTAGACGGCCACACCGACGCCTCGGGCAAAGAGAGCTATAACCAGCAACTGTCCCTGCGCCGCGCCAAAAGCGTGGCCACGGTGCTGACCCGCGTGGGCATGAAGGAGGAAAATATCCAACTGCGCGGCCTGGGCAGCAGCCAGCCGGTGGCCGCCAACGACACCGCCGCAGGGCGCACCGAGAATCGGCGGGTGTCGATTGTGGTAAGTACCGACTAAGCGACTTCGCCCATTCCAATGCGTGAAATGCAATCAAATGTGGGAGGGGGCTTGCCCCCGATAGCGGTCGGTCAGACAGATGCATGCTGACTGACACACCGCTATCGGGGGCAAGCCCCCTCCCACATTTGTACAGTGTTCGCTTAACTGCTCGGCGTCAGCGCCTGCGTCAAGTCATCCACCACCGCCTTGCCCATCTCACACAGATAATGCGCCGCCCAGGCGTATTGCTCGCCGCGCACATCCATGGCGGCTTCCATCGCGAGTTTCTTGGCGTAGTAAAGCAGGGTAGAGGCGTGTTCCAGCGCCTCGCCGAGCGGCATGCCCGCGTTGACGCGGAACAGTGGTTTTTCGTTTTCGCCGTAGTCGCCGAAGGTGACGACGCCGAGGGTGGTGAAGGCAGAAAGCGGTGGGTCGGGGACGATTTTGGTCATGATCTATACCTGGGAGTTTTAGGAACCACCCATTCATGTCGCTAAACATGAAAGGGTGGCAGCTGTACGCAGGTTAGCGAACCGGACCCAGGACCCGGCAGACCCGAAGATCTCCCACGCACAGCCGCCATAACACGAGAACGAAGAGCACAAAGCTCCTGCCGTTGGGGGCTGTGTCCGGGTTCGGGTCGCTAAACCCGTTCGCTGATTTCAGCGAAGTACGGAGGCTAGTGACTCGAACCCTAAGGCGCAATAGGGTGGAGATTCTCTAGGAATCGTCCTGCAATTTAAAGCGAATCCTCGTTGCTGGCCCTTTAATCCGCAAACCGCATCTCCCGCGTCTCCCCCATCAACAACCCCCGATTCTGCTCCGTCACCTCGCGTATGTAGTCCCACAACAACGTAATCCGCTTCAACTTCCGCAAATCCTCCCGGCAATACATCCAAAACTGCCGCGTAACCGCAATCTGCTCCCCGAGCACCGGCAATAGCCGTGGATCCTGCGCTGCCAAAAAGCACGGCAGAATCGCCATCGACCGTCCTTGCTGCGCTGCCACGTACTGCGCGATCACGCTGGTGCTGCGCAGGCTGGCGCTGGCGCCGGGGACTACGTTGGCCAGGTACAACAGCTCCGAGCTGAAGGCCAGGTCGTCGACGTAGCTGATGAACGGATGCTCGGCCAGATCCGTCGGGCGGTGGATGGGTGGGTGTTGGTCGAGGTAGTCCTGGGTCGCGTACAGCTGCAACTTGTAGTCGCACAGTTTGCAGCACACATACGGCCCGTGTTCCGGGCGTTCCAGGGCGATGACGATGTCGGCTTCGCGCTTGGACAGGCTGATGAAGTGGGGCAGGGGCAGGATGTCGACCGAGATCGCCGGGTAGGTGTCGACGAAGTGGCTCAACTGCGGGGTGACGAAGAAGCTGCCGAAGCCTTCGGTGCAGCCCATGCGGACATGCCCGGACAGCGCCACGCCGGAGCCGGAGACTTGTTCGCAGGCCATGTGCAAGGTGCTTTCGATGGATTCGGCGTAGCCGAGCAAGCGCTGGCCTTCGTTGGTGAGGACGAAACCGCTGGTCCGGGATTTTTCGAACAGCAGGGTGCCGAGTGATACTTCCAGTGAACTGATGCGCCGCGACACGGTGGTGTAGTCCACCGCCAGGCGCTTGGCAGCGACGCTGGCCTTGCGGGTGCGGGCCACTTCGAGGAAAAACTTCAGGTCGTCCCAGTTCAGGGAACCCAGTGATGTGATGTTTTTTTGCATATTGGACCGGCTTTTATGTGCGTTCTTATTAGAAGTTTGCACATCTATACTCCAAAAACAGTCCGAACGCCTCATCCTCAAGGCGATTCAACGCCTTGGTTCTCTGCCTATAAATACAAATTGGAGACCACATGAACGCATCTGCCGATATTTCCGTGCAACAGGTCAAGTTGTTGATCAACGGTGAATGGGTCGAGTCCAAGACCACCCACTGGCAAGACATCGTCAACCCGGCGACCCAGCAAGTGCTGGCCAAAGTCCCGTTTGCCACCGCTGAAGAAGTCAACGCTGCCATCGACGCCGCCCATCGTGCCTTCCAGACCTGGAAGCTGACTCCGATCGGCGCACGCATGCGTATCATGCTCAAGCTGCAAGCCTTGATCCGCGAGCACTCCAAGCGCATCGCCGTGGTCCTCAGCGCCGAGCAGGGCAAGACCATTGCCGATGCCGAGGGCGATATTTTCCGTGGCCTGGAAGTGGTGGAGCACGCCTGCTCCATCGGCACCCTGCAAATGGGCGAGTTTGCTGAAAACGTCGCCGGTGGTGTCGATACCTACACCCTGCGCCAACCCATCGGCGTGTGCGCCGGGATTACTCCGTTCAACTTCCCGGCGATGATTCCGCTGTGGATGTTCCCGATGGCGATTGCCTGCGGTAACACCTTCGTCCTCAAGCCTTCCGAGCAAGACCCGCTGTCCACGATGCTGCTGGTGGAGCTGGCGCTGGAAGCCGGTGTGCCGGCCGGCGTGCTCAACGTGGTACACGGCGGCAAGGACGTGGTGGATGCGCTCTGCACGCATAAAGACATCAAGGCAGTGTCGTTCGTCGGTTCGACCGCCGTGGGCACCCATGTGTACGACCTGGCCGGCAAACACGGCAAGCGCGTGCAATCGATGATGGGCGCCAAGAACCATGCGGTGGTGCTGCCGGATGCCAACCGCGAACACACCCTCAACGCCCTGGTCGGTGCCGGTTTCGGCGCGGCGGGCCAGCGTTGCATGGCCACTTCGGTGGTGGTGCTGGTGGGCGCTTCCAAGCAATGGCTGCCCGATCTGAAGGCGCTGGCGCAGAAGCTCAAGGTCAATGCCGGCAGCGAAGCCGGCACGGATGTCGGCCCGGTGATTTCCAAGCGTGCCAAGGCGCGCATTCTGGAACTGATCGAAAGCGGCGTGAAAGAAGGCGCCAAGCTGGAGCTGGACGGGCGTGACATCCAAGTGCCGGGCTTCGAGCAAGGCAACTTCGTCGGCCCAACGCTGTTCTCGGGCGTGACCACCGACATGCAGATCTACACCCAGGAAATCTTCGGCCCGGTGCTGGTGGTGCTGGAAGTCGACACCCTCGATGAAGCCATCGCGCTGGTCAACGCCAACCCATTCGGCAACGGCACCGGCCTGTTCACCCAGAGCGGGGCGGCGGCGCGTAAGTTCCAGAGCGAAATCGACGTCGGCCAGGTCGGCATCAACATCCCGATCCCGGTGCCGGTGCCGTTCTTCAGCTTCACCGGTTCGCGCGGTTCCAAGCTCGGCGACCTCGGCCCGTATGGCAAGCAAGTGGTGCAGTTCTACACTCAGACCAAAACCGTCACCAGCCGCTGGTTCGATGACGACACGGTCAACGATGGCGTCAACACCACCATCAACCTGCGCTGATTCCGGGAGACGAGCATGAAGATTGCATTTATCGGCTTGGGCCACATGGGCGCGCCCATGGCCCGCAACCTGATCAAGGCCGGCCACGCGCTGAACCTGTTCGACCTGAACCAGGCGGTACTCAAGGAACTGGCCGAACTGGGCGGCAGCATCAGCGGTTCACCGCGCGATGCGGCCACCGGCGCCGAGTTGGTGATTACCATGCTGCCGGCCGCTGCCCATGTGCGCAGTGTCTGGCTGGGTGAAGACGGCGTTTTGGCCGGTATCGGCCAAGGCGTGCCGGCGGTGGATTGCAGCACCATCGACCCGCAGACCATCCGCGATGTCGCGGCGGCGGCGGCCAAGCAAGGCGTGGCCGTCGCCGATGCGCCGGTCTCCGGTGGCACTGGCGGCGCGCAAGCCGGGACGCTGACCTTCATGGTCGGCGCCAGCGCGGACTTGTTCGCCACCCTGCAACCGGTGCTGGCGCAGATGGGCCGCAACATTGTGCGTTGCGGCGAGGTCGGCACCGGCCAGATCGCCAAGATCTGCAACAACCTGCTGCTGGGCATCAGCATGGTCGGCGTCAGCGAAGCGATGGCCCTGGGCGATGCGCTGGGCATCGACACTCAGGTGCTGGCTGGCATCATCAACAGCTCCACCGGGCGCTGCTGGAGTTCCGACACGTACAACCCGTGGCCGGGCGTGATCGAAACCGCGCCGTCATCGCGGGGTTATACCGGTGGTTTCGGTGCCGACCTGATGCTCAAGGACCTGGGGCTGGCCACCGAAGCTGCGCGCCAGGCGCACCAGCCGGTGATCCTCGGCGCTGTGGCCCAGCAGTTGTATCAATCGATGAGCCAGCGCGGGGAAGGGGGCAAGGACTTCTCGGCGATCATCAACAGCTACCGCAAGCCCAAATAGATACCGCCTGTGGCGAGGGCGCTTGCTCCCTCGCCACTATTTATTGCGGTTCAGGCAAACACAAAATACTTACGCACCGTCTCGACCACTTCCCACGTCCCCTTCATCCCCGGCTCCACCACAAAGATATCCCCCGCGCGCAAATGGATCGGCTCCAGGCCTTCCGGGGTGATCACGCAGTAGCCTTCCTGGAAATGGCAGTATTCCCACTTCACGTATTCCACGTACCACTTGCCCGGTGTGCAGATCCAGGTGCCCATGATCTTGCTGCCGTCTTCGCTGGTGTAGGCGTTGAGGTTGACGGTGTGCGGGTCGCCTTCGAGCTTTTCCCATTTGCAGGCATCCAGGACCGGCAAGGGGTG
This sequence comes from Pseudomonas veronii, assembly GCF_001439695.1. GTDB lineage: Bacteria > Pseudomonadota > Gammaproteobacteria > Pseudomonadales > Pseudomonadaceae > Aquipseudomonas > Aquipseudomonas veronii. The sequence goes on along the minus strand of NZ_JYLL01000019.1, from coordinate 89,608 downwards.
GGTGTCGCGCAGTACGGTGATGGGCTTGGACATGATGACTCCGAGGCAGGGAATGGAAAGATGCACCCTAAGGCCTTGGGCGTTGCGCCAGTGGTCTGAACTCGACATCGGGATGCCCAGAAGCGCAGGCGAGTACCACTGCTCAGGCCATGTGCAGTTAATGTGGGAGGGGGCTTGCCCCCGATGGCTGCGGATCAGCTAGCACATGTGTCAACTGACACACTGCCATCGGGGGCAAGCCCCCTCCCACATTGACCCTCGGTGGCAGCGTCACTGTGGCTAGGCGACACTTTTGAGCGTAGATAAGCCGTTTCCTCGCATTAAGTGCGAAAGATTTCCCGCTTGTCGCAGGAATTCGCAAGAAAATTCACGGCTGGCCCTCGTATCATTCACTTCAGTCACGACCGAGAGCCTTGATATGAACCCAATAAAAACGTGGTGGGACATCAGCCCGCCCTTGAGTACGGCGACCCCGACCTGGCCGGGGGATACGCCGTTCCAGGAAGAGCGCGTGTGGCAGTTCGGCCCGGAGTGCCCGGTGAATGTCGGGCGCGTTACCTTGTCGCCGCACACCGGCGCCCATGTCGATGCGCCGCTGCATTACAGCGCGGACGGCGCGCCGATCGGCGAGGTGTCGCTGGACGTGTACATGGGCCCGTGCCGTGTGTTGCATTGCCTGGACAGCGGCGCGCTGGTGCAGCCGCAGCAGTTGCAAGGGCGTGTGGATAACTTGCCGGAACGTGTGTTGCTGCGCACTTATCCACAGGCGCCGCTGACCGAATGGGATGTGAACTTCACCGCCATCGCCCCGCAGACCATCGAGCTGCTCGCCAGCCTGGGCGTGCGCCTGGTCGGTATCGACACGCCGTCCCTGGACCCGCAACAGTCCAAGACCATGGATGCCCACAACGCCGTGGCCCGCCATGGCATGGCGATACTCGAAGGCATCGTGCTCGATGACGTACCGGAGGGCGACTATGAACTGATCGCCCTGCCGCTGCGGTTTGCCCACCTCGACGCCAGCCCTGTCCGCGCAATCCTGCGCCCGCTTGTGGAGCCCGCACGATGAGCCAATGTCCCTTCTCAGAGGATTACCAGCCGCCGGAAGAATGGCATAACGCCGAGCTGAATTTTTCCGAGTCCATGAGCTACGGCGACTACCTGGACCTGGGCAAAGTCCTCAGCGCCCAGCACCCGCTGTCGCCGGACCACAACGAGATGCTCTTTATCATCCAGCACCAGACCTCCGAGCTGTGGATGAAACTGATGCTCCACGAACTCAAGGCCGCCCGCGAACACCTGCGCCTGGGCGAGTTGCCGCCGGCGTTCAAGATGCTGGCGCGGGTCTCGCGGATCTTCGATCAACTGGTACACGCCTGGGCGGTGCTGGCGACCATGACCCCGTCGGAGTACAAGGCGATTCGCCCGTTCCTCGGCCAATCGTCCGGGTTCCAGTCGTTCCAGTATCGTGAGATCGAATTCATCCTCGGCAACAAAAGCCCGGCGCTGTTGCGGCCCCACGCCCATCGCCCGCAATTGTTGCAAGAACTGCAAGTGGCGATCGCCACGCCGTCGCTGTACGACGAGGCGATCAACCTGATGGTCAAGGCCGGGCTGACGATCGACCCGCAACGCGCCGAACGCGACCCGACGGCGGCGACGGTTCACGATGCCTCCGTGGAAGCGGCGTGGCGCGAGGTCTACCGCGACCCGAGCCGTTATTGGGACCTGTACCAGTTGGCCGAAAAGTTTATCGACCTGGAAGACTCCTTCCGTCAATGGCGCTTTCGCCATGTGACCACGGTGGAACGGATCATCGGCTTCCAGCCCGGCACCGGCGGCACCGAGGGCGTGGGTTACCTGCGCAAGATGCTCGACACGGTGCTGTTCCCCGAGCTGTGGCGAGTACGTTCCACGCTCTAAACAAAAAGCCCCGGATCACCGGGGCTTTTCATTTGGAATGCAACCAAATGTGGGAGGGGGCTTGCTCCCTCCCACAGGAGTATTACTGCGCGGCGGCTACCGCTTTCGCGTTTTTGACGCGCAAGCGGTAGGCAATGTAGATCACCCCCACCCAAACCGGCATCGCATACACCGAATCGCGAACGCCCGGAATCGCCAGCATCACGCTGATGATCATCAGCATGAACGCCAGGCACAGGTAGTTGCTGAACGGGAACCAGAAGGTCTTGAACGACGGCACCACGCCTTGCTCGGCCATGGCCTTGCGGAACTTGATGTGGGTCAGGCTGATCAGCGCCCAGTTGATCATCAGCGAGGCGACCACCAGCGCGAACAGCAACTCCAGCGCGCTGTGCGGCGCGACGTAGTTGACCACCACGCACAGCAGCGTCACCAGCGCCGAAATCGCCAGGGCCCGCAGCGGCACGCCTTGTTTGTTGAGTTTCATCAGCGCTTTCGGCGCGTCGCCTTGCTCGGCCAGGCCGAACAGCATGCGGCTGTTGCAGTACACGCCGCTGTTGTACACCGACAGCGCCGCGGTCAGCACCACGAAGTTGAGGATGTGCGCGGCGGTGTCGTTACCGATCAGCGAGAAGATCTGCACAAACGGGCTGCCGCTGTAGGCATCGCCCGACGCGCCGAGGGTTTGCAGCAGTTGATCCCACGGGTACAGCGAGAGCAGCACGGTCAGCGCGCCGACGTAGAAAATCAGGATGCGGTACACCACCTGGTTGATCGCTTTCGGGATCACTTTACGCGGCTCGTTGGCCTCGGCGGCGGTGATGCCCACCAGCTCCAGGCCACCGAACGAGAACATGATGAACGCCATGGACATCAACAACCCCATGCCGCCATTGGGGAAGAAACCGCCGTGGCTCCACAGGTTGCTGATCGACGCTTGCGGGCCGCCGGTGCCGCTGAACAACAGGTAGCAGCCGAGCACGATCATGCCGACAATCGCCACCACCTTGATGATCGCGAACCAGAACTCGGTCTCACCGAAGAACTTCACGTTCAGGGTGTTGATCAGGTTCACCGCGACAAAGAACACCAGCGCGCTGACCCAGGTCGGAATCTCCGGCCACCAGAACTGGATGTACTTGCCCACGGCCGTCAGTTCGGCCATGCCCACCAGCACGTAGAGTACCCAGTAGTTCCAGCCCGCCAGGAAGCCCGCGTAACCGCCCCAGTACTTGTGGGCAAAGTGGCTGAACGAACCGGCCACCGGTTCCTCGACGATCATCTCGCCGAGCTGGCGCATGATCAGGAACGCGATAAAACCGGCAATCGCGTAGCCGAGGATCATCGACGGCCCCGCCGACTTGAGCACGCCGGCCGAGCCGAGGAACAGCCCCGTACCGATCGCGCCGCCCAAGGCAATCAGCTGAATATGCCGGTTCTTCAGGCCACGCTTGAGGCCTACCGGGTTAACCATGTCATCCGCCATTAACATTCCCTTCTACTTGTTTTTCTCGGGGTTGATTGCACGCCGCGCCCAACCCCTCAGAAGTGCTGAGGGGTCAGATATTACTCTGCGTGAACTTTTCGTAATACAACTGAACGCCATCAAGTGCCTGATCCACCAGCCATTGTTGGATGGATTCGACCATCGGAGGGGGCCCGCACACGTACATATCGGCCGAACTGTCCCGCCATTCGGCCAGGTCGAAATGCTCGGTGAGGTAGCCACGCTTGCCGGACCATGCGGGCGGCGGGTCGCTCAGTACTTCGGTGTAGCGAAAATCCGCGAGCGTGGACGCGTAACCCTCGATGCGCGCCGCTTCGCACAGGTCCTCGGCGCCGCGCACGCCGTAGTACAGGTGGACCGGCCGTTCGCAGGCGTTGGCCGCCAGTTCATCGAGCATGCCCAGCAACGCCGACAACCCGGTGCCGCCGGCGACCAGCACCAGCGGTCGGCTGACATGGCGCAGGTAGAACGCACCCAGCGGCGCCTCCATCAGCAGCGGATCGCCGACCTGGCAACGTTCGCGCAGGTAGTTGCTCATCACCCCGTCGGGCAGCAGGCGGATCAGAAACCGCAGCTGATTGCCCGGCCGGTTGGCGAAGGAATATGCGCGCCAGCTGTCGGTGCCCGGAACCGCCAGGCGGGCGTATTGGCCCGGCAGAAAGTCCAGCGCCTGGTCCAGCTGCACTTGCAGGATCGCCGTGCCGGTCGAGACCTGCCGCACCTCGCTCACCGTGCCGCGCACCTGCACCGGCCCCGGTGCGTTGCACAGGCTGGAATCGAAGTCGAAGTAGAACGTCGCATCCGACTTCACCCGGGTCTGGCAACTGAGCATCTTGCGCTGTTGCAGGTCGCGGCTGGAGAGGGCGTCCTCGTCCACATAGTCCTGGCTGTATTCGCCGCTCTCGCAGCGGCCCTGGCAGGTGCCGCACACGCCTTCGCGGCAATCCAGCGGAATCTTGATGCCATTGCGCAGGGCCGCATCCAGCAGGATTTCATGCGCGCCCACCGGGAAAAACAGCGTCTTGCCGTCGGCAAAACTGAAGGCCACTTTGTGATTCATCCCCAGTACTCCGTGGGTTCATGTGTGAACCCCTGTAGGAGCGAGCTTGCTCGCGAAAAACTCAAGGACGCCGCGTGCATTCAGGATGCCCGCGTCATCGTTGACGTCCTTCGCGAGCAAGCTCGCTCCTACAAGGGGCGTTAGCCAGCGTTACAGGTGATAGAAATCCAGCACCGAGTTGATGGTGTCGTTGAGCAACAACGCGTGCTTGCGGGTGATCAGCCAGCTGTCGCCATGGGGCTTGAGGCGATAGGTCGCGTGGCCGTAGAACTGCTCCGACGTGGCCAGGCGATAGAACAGCGTGTGCCAGTTCAAACGCACCTCCAGCGTGCCGTCCGCCTGCTCGGCGATACGCACGTTGTGGATCAGGTGCAAGGTGCGCGGCATGGGCGTGGCCGACGCCGCCTTGCCGGTGCGCAGGCGGAACACGCGGTCTTCCAGGCCCGAGCGGTTGGCGTAATAGATCAGCGACATTTCGCGCTTGGGGTCGCGGGTGTAGACGTGTTCGGAGTCCCATTGCGGCAGGTGGAATTCGCTCTGCGGGTCGAACAGCTGCACGTAGGCGTCCCAGTCCTGGGCGTCGCACAGCTCGGATTTGCGATAGAAAAATTGCTCGATCCGGTACTGCAATGGCGCATTCATCATTCCACCTCCCGCAGCTTCAGCGCGCGTTGGTCGAGGCCGTTGAGCAGGAACTGCTGCCAGTTGCGGTGCTGGTTGACGTACAAGCCTTCGTGGGTAAATTCGGTGCCGGTCATGGCGGGCTGGATGCCGAGGGCTTCGCTGTTCGGCGTTGGCCCGGTGGCCCAGCGGTGGCTGCCGCGTGAGATATCGCTCCAGCGCTCCAGGCGGCCCTGGAAACCGCGCTGGGCCTCGCGAAACTCCACCAGATCGTCCGGCGTGCCCATGCCCGAGACGTTGAAGAAGTCCTCGAACTGGCGGATGCGGTTTTCCCGGTCGGCGTCGGACTCGTGCTTCACCCCCAGGCACTGGCTGATGATCTCGGTCTTGTTCCACGCCAACGGGCGGATGATGCGCAACTGCGAGCTGATCTGGTCGAGGAAGAACAGGCTCGGGTAGATGTTCAGGTTGCGCAGGCGATGCATCATCCACTCGGCTTTTGGCTGGCCGTGTTCTGCCACCAGGCGCGGCATGATGGTGGCGTAGCCGGAGCGTACCGTGGGGTTGGGCATGTCGCTGAACAACAGGCTGTGGCCATTGTTGAAGGCGAACCAGCCGTCGTCGGTATTCGCGTCGCCGGCGCCGAGTTTGCTGTAGTCCAGCGTCGTGCCGGCCGCGGTGCCGTTCGCGGTATTGACCTGCTGGCGGTGCTGCACCGTGGCCACATAGTTGTAGTGGACGGTGCTGACGTGATAACCGTCCAGGCCGTTTTCGTTCTGCAGCTTCCAGTTGCCGTCGTAGGTGTAGGCGGACTTACCCGGCAGCACCTCCAGCTCACCGGTGGCGGACTGGGCGACCATCATGTCGAAAAACACTTTGGCGTCGCCGAGGAAGTCTTCCAGGCTGTCGGTGCCGTTCACGTCCAGGCTGATGAACACAAAGCCTTTGTAGCTGTCGATGCGCGCCTTTTTCAGGCCGCGCGTGGCCTTGTCGAAACCTTCCGGGTATTCCCCCGGCGCCTTGACCTTCACCAGCCGGCCGTCGCTCTTGTAGCACCAGGCGTGGAACGGGCAGGTGAAGGTCGACTGGTTGCCCTTGCCGACACGGGTGAGGGTGGTGCCGCGATGCTGGCAGGCGTTGACCAGCGCGTTGAGTTGGCCGTCGCCGTCGCGGGTGATGATCATCGGCTGGCGCCCGGCGCGCATCGTCACGAAATCGTGGTTATTCGCCAGTTCGCTTTCGTGGCAGGCGTAGATCCAGTTCTTCTCGAAGATCAGTTCCATCTCCAGGTCGAACAGTTGCGGCTCGGTGAACATGTCGCGGGCGATGCGGAACACTTCATCGGCGGGGCGGAAATCCAGGCAGCTGTCGATGAAGCTTTTCCATTGCTCGACGCTTCTTGCACCACTCATGGGACGCACCTTTTGATAATGGCTGAACGGGTCAGCCATTAAGCGACTGCGCCGAGGCGGCGGGCTATCCGCTTAATGGGCGAAGGCGGGCCGGATAGTTGGGCATGAAATACCCACGCCGGTGCAGGGCGGTGACGCGATGCGCTACTGTCATGCAGGGCGGTGCGCGCAGAAGTCGGTGGTTTATCCACATAGTCGAGCGTTGTTATCCACCCAGCAGTGAGACTGCCGCCGTGGCGCAGAACTTGCTGTCGATCTGTCACGACGCGCCGCCAGAGCGCGCAACCGCCTAACCGCCGTGGGTGCAGCCTGATGAGTAGCCATACACGCGATATCCGTATCGAACGCTTCGACCTGGAGGGCGCCCGCAGCTGGATGTCCGGCATCTGCGGGCCGCACCGCCTGGCGACGGCCACGCCCGAGCGCCTGCGTTTCCATCACAGCGCCAACGTGTTCAAGTCCCGCGCCACCACCCTGGGCGTGATCGAATACGGCACCGACGTGACCATCGACATCGAGGACGCCGAACACTTCAGCAGCTACAGCCTGAGCCTGCCTCTGGTAGGCGAGCAGGAGTTGAGCAAGAACGGCGAGCGCCTGAGTTCCAACCGCGATCAAGGCGTGATCATCTCGCCCAACGAGCACCAGGTGCTGGCGATTTCCGGCGATTGCCGCAAGTTGCAGGTGGTGATTACGCGGGCGGCGATGAGCGAGTCGCTGGAAGGGTTGCTGCAACGGCCGATCGAGGCGCCGCTGCGTTTCGAACCGGTGATGGATGCGGTGGACGGCGCCCCGGCCTCGTGGTGGCGCATGGCGCGTTATTTCATCGCAGAGCTTGCGCGCAGCAGCGAGTTGTACGAGCAGGCGGCGTTTACCCGCGACCTGGAAAGCTCGTTGATCAAGGGCCTGATCCTTGCCCAGCCGAATAATTATTCAGAGGAATTGCGCGACGTGCTTGGCGTGAAGCTGCCGCACTACTTGATCCGCGCCCGCCAGCACATTCACGACAACGCCCGCGAAGCGGTGCATCTGGAAGACCTGGAAGCCGCCGCCGGGGTCTCGCGGTTCAAGCTGTTCGATGCGTTTCGCAAATACTTCGCGCTGTCGCCGATGGCTTACCTGAAAAAGTATCGGCTGGGGGCGGTGCGCCAGGAGATCCTCGAACACGGCTCCACCCGCACCATCTCCGAGATTGCCCTGGGCTGGGGCTTCACCCACCTGGGGCGGTTCTCGGCGGAGTATCGCAAGCTGTTCGATGAGTCGCCGAGCCAAACTTTGCAGCGCAAGCGCCTGCGCACTGTCTAAAAAACACCGCAGATTAAATGTAGGAGGGGGCTTGCCCCCGATGGCGGTGTGTCAGTCAGTAGATGTGTGGGCTGTCACACCGCTATCGGGGGCAAGCCCCCTCCCACATTAGATTTGCAGTGCCTGGGAGATTTCAGATCAGTTCTTCAACCAACTGCAAACAATGATTCAGCCCCGGCGACTGATCATTCACCCGCCGGCTGAGAATAATCGGCGAGGTCGCGGTGGCTTCCACCACCGGCGTGTAGCCGATGTCCGCGCGATGCAGCACCTGCACCGACGCCGGCACCAGCGTCACGCCCATGCCCGCGCCGACCAGGCCGATGGCGGTCTGCAACTCGTTGGTCCACTGCGCCACCTTGAGGCTCAAACCATGGGCGTCGAACAGCGCGATCACATGGTCGGCATAACTGGGCCGCGGGTTGCCGGGGTACAGCACAAACGGCTCGGCGGCCAATTGGGCGAGGGTGGCGGGCGCGCCCAGCAAGGCGTGGCCGGCGGGCAACACCGCAACCAGGCGGTCCTCGACCAGCACCCGCTGGACGATGGCCGGGTCATCGATGCGAATCCGCCCGAAGCCCACGTCGATCCGCCCGGCCTTGAGCGCTTCGACCTGCTGCAAGGTGGTCATTTCCGACAGCCCCAGTTCCAGTTCCAGCGCGTCGTGGTTGCGCAGCCGCCGAATCAGCTCTGGCAGCACGCCATACAAGGTCGACGGCGCAAAGCCGATGCCCAGCCAGGTCTTCTCGCCCTGGCCGATACGCCGGGTGGTGTCGCAGACCTTGCCCAACTGCTCCAGCAGCACAGTGGCGTGTTCATAGAAAAACCGCCCGGCCTCGGTCAGCCGCAGCGGTCGGCCGCGCTCGAGCAGTATCACGCCCAATTCATCCTCCAATTGCTGGATCTGCCGGCTCAACGGCGGCTGGGCGATGTGCAGGCGTTCGGCGGCGCGGGTGAAGTTGAGGGTTTCGCCCAGCACCTGGAAATAGCGCAGATGTCGCAGTTCCATGACAGCTCCTTTGATACCTTGAAGGTATTGTGCGAGACCAATTCTATATTGGAAGCCACGAAAAATGCGGCACAGAATCGGCTCAAATCTATAAAGAACCCAACGGGTATAGCCATGCCGATTTGTGCCATCGAGTCGATCGAAACCATCATCGTCGACCTCCCCACTATCCGCCCGCACAAGCTGGCGATGCACACGATGCAGAACCAGACCCTGGTGATCGTCCGCCTGCGTTGCGCCGACGGCATCGAAGGCCTCGGCGAAGCCACCACCATCGGCGGCCTGAGCTACGGCAACGAAAGCCCCGACAGCATCAAGATCAACATCGACCGCCACTTCGCCCCGCTGCTGATCGGCCAGGACGCGAACAACATCAATGCCGCCATGTTGCGCCTGGCACGCAGCATTCGCGGCAACACCTTCGCCAAGTCCGCCATCGAAAGCGCCTTGCTCGATGCGCTGGGCAAACGCCTGCACCTGCCGGTCAGCGAACTGCTCGGCGGCCGCGTGCGCGATGCGTTGCCGGTGGCCTGGACCCTGGCCAGCGGCAACACCGAGCAGGACATTGCCGAAGCCGAGAAGATGCTCGACCTGCGCCGTCACCGCGTCTTCAAATTGAAGATCGGCGCCGGTGAGGTCAGTGCCGACCTGGCCCATGTGATCGCGATCAAAAAAGCCTTGGGCGAGCGCGCCAGCGTGCGCGTCGATGTCAACCAGGCCTGGGATGAAGCCGTTGCCCTGCGCGCCTGCAAGGTGCTCGGCGACAACGCTATCGACCTGATCGAACAGCCGATCTCGCGCAACAACCGCGCTGGCATGGCCCGGCTTCAGCTGTCGAGCCCGGTGCCGATCATGGCCGACGAATCCATCGAATGTGTCGAGGACGCCTTCAACCTGGCCCGCGAAGGCGCGGCTTCGGTGTTCGCCCTCAAGATCGCCAAGAACGGTGGCCCGCGCGCGGTGTTGCGCACGGCCGCGATTGCCGAAGCGGCCGGGATCGGCCTGTACGGCGGCACCATGCTCGAAGGCGGCCTCGGCACCCTGGCCTCGGCTCATGCGTTTCTCACTCTGGACACACTGGCGTGGGGCACCGAGCTGTTCGGCCCGCTGCTGCTCACCGAAGACATCCTCACCGAGCCGCTGGTGTACCGCGATTTCCAGCTGCATGTCAGCACCGCACCGGGCCTGGGCCTGGCCATCGATGAAGAGCGCCTGGCGTTCTTCCGTCGTGACAACCACTAAGAGGCGCCTGCCATGTTGTTCCACGTAAAAATGAGCGTACACCTGCCCGTCGACATGAATCCTGAACGTGCCGCCAGCCTCAAGGCCGACGAAAAAGCCCTGGCGCAGCGCCTGCAGCAAGAGGGCAAATGGCGCCATCTGTGGCGCATCGCCGGGCTTTACGCCAACTACAGCGTGTTCGATGTCGACAGCGTGCAGGAACTGCACGACCTGCTGATGCAACTGCCGCTTTATCCCTACATGGCCATCGAAGTGAATGCGCTGTGCCGGCACCCGTCGTCGATCCACGCGGACGACCGCTGAGCCTGTTTTATCCCCAATAATTACAAGATGAGGATTGCACCATGTCCATCCGACTGTCCCAGACTGCCCATGCCCAACAGTTTCTCGAAGAAGCCAGCGGCCACCGCAGCGAAAGCGGCAACCCGCGCACCAAGACGCTGATCTACCGGATCCTGCGGGACACGGTGAACATCATCGAAGACCTGGAAGTCACCCCCGAAGAGTTCTGGGCGGCGGTCAACTACCTCAACGAATTGGGTCAACACCAGGAAGCCGGTTTGCTCGCCGCCGGGCTTGGCCTGGAGCATTACCTGGACCTGTTGATGGACGCCGCCGACGAAGAAACCGGCAAAACCGGCGGCACCCCGCGCACCATCGAAGGCCCGCTGTATGTGGCGGGGGCGCCGCTGTCGAAATACGAAGCGCGCCTGGACGACGGCCAGGACCCGGGCGTGCCGCTGTTCATGCGCGGCCAGGTACGGGACACGCAGGGCAAGCCGTTGGCCGGGGCGATTGTCGATGTGTGGCAGGCCAATACCGGCGGCACTTACTCCTGGTTCGACACCGCGCAGTCGGAATTCAACCTGCGCCGCCGCATCGAGACCGATGCCCAGGGCAACTTCCGTTTTCGCAGCATCGTGCCGTCGGGTTATGGCTGCCCGCCGACCGGGCCGACCCAGCAGTTGCTCGATCAACTGGGACGCCACGGGCAGCGGCCGGCGCATATTCACTTCTTCATCTCGGCGCCGGGGCATCGGCACCTGACCACGCAGATCAACCTGTCGGACGACCCGTACCTGCACGATGATTTTGCCTACGCGACACGGGATGAATTGATTGCCGAAATTCGCTTCAGCGACGATCAGCACCTGGCGCGGGAACTGGGTGTGGAAGGGCGCTTTGCGCAGATCGATTTTGACTTTGAGGTGCAGCTTGCCGATGCGCCGCTGGAGCAAAAGCGCATGCAGCGCGTGCGTGCATTGGAAGATTGATCAGCACGGTCAAAAAATGTGGGAGGGAGCTTGCTCCCGATAGCGGCGGATCAGTAAACATTTAAGTGACTGACACACGGCTATCGGGGGCAAGCCACCCTCCCACATTGTTTTGTGGTGTGGCTGACTATTTGCGCAGCACCAGGTCCAACACTTCATCGCGATCCTTGATCTTCTGCAACACGATCTCCGAACGGATATCCATCACTCCCGCCGTGCGGTTCAGGTGGTTCACGATAAAGTCCGAAAAGTGCTTGAGGTTGCGCGCCTGCACCCGCAGCACGTAGTTGCTGGCGCCGGTGATCACGTAGGCGCTGGCCACTTCCGGCCAGCCTTGCACCTTCTGGATAAACGTCTCGTGCCAGTCCTCCACGTCCTGGCGCACCGACAGGTGGACGATGGCCTCGAGTTCGATCCCCAACCGCTCGGCATTCAACACCGCCCGATAGCCGCTGATGATGCCTTCGCTTTCCAGCAGGCGCAGACGGCGCAGGCAGGCGGAGGGCGACAGCGCGACTTTTTCCGCGAGTTCCTGGTTGCTGATACGGCCGTCCTGTTGCAGGAAATGCAGGAGGCGCAGGTCGGTGGCGTCGAGAATCATGCTTAGAATAAATCCGCGTGTTTTCGGTTGAACTTCGAATTTCCTACAGCTTAATTAGCCTGTTGCCCACAACTTTGCACGAAAATTCTCTAAAACTTCGCTCATTATTTACGGCATCTTCACTTATAAAAACCAGGACAGCCCATGATCACTCGAAGCCATTGCCAAGCCCTTGACGACCAGGACCGGTTGGCGCCGCTGCGTCACCAGTTCGCCTTGCCGCAGGGGGTGATCTACCTCGACGGTAACTCCCTCGGCGCACGTCCGGTGGCCGCGCTTGCGCGGGCGCAGCAGGTGATCGCCGAGGAGTGGGGCAATGGCTTGATTCGCAGCTGGAACAGCGCGGGTTGGGCGGACTTGTCCCAGCGCCTGGGTAATCGCCTGGCACCGTTGATCGGCGCGGGGGAGGGCGAAGTGGTGATCACCGATACCACTTCCATCAACCTGTTCAAGGTGCTCAGCGCCGCCTTGAGCGTGCAGCGCCAACGCGCGCCGCAGCGCAAGGTGATCGTCAGCGAAGCGAGCAACTTCCCCACCGACCTGTACATCGCCGAAGGCCTCGCCGAACTGCTGCAACAGGGCTATTCGCTGCGCCTGGTCAACAGCCCGGACGAACTGCCCCAGGCCATCGACCCGGACGTGGCGGTGGTGATGCTCACCCACGTCAACTACAAGACCGGCTACATGTACGACATGCACGCGCTCACCACGTTGAGCCACGAGTGCGGCGCGCTGAGCCTCTGGGACCTGGCGCATTCGGCAGGTGCGGTGCCCATCGACCTGCACCAGGCCGGCGCCGATTATGCGATCGGTTGCACCTACAAATACCTCAATGGCGGCCCTGGTTCCCAGGCGTTCGTGTGGGTCAACCCGGCGCTGGTGGACGTGGTGCGCCAGCCGTTGTCGGGCTGGTTCGGGCATACCCGGCAGTTCGCCATGGAGACGCGTTATGCACCGAGTGCCGGCATCGCCCGTTACCTGTGCGGCACCCAGTCGATCACCTCGCTGGCCATGGTGGAGTGCGGCCTGGAGATTTTCGAACAGACCGACATGGCCAGCCTGCGCAGTAAATCCCTGGCCTTGACCGACCTGTTTATCGCACTGGTCGAAGCCCGCTGCGCCGCCCATGGCCTGGTGTTGATCACCCCGCGCGAGCACGCCAGACGCGGCAGTCATGTGAGTTTCGAACACCCTGAAGGTTATGCGGTGATCCAGGCACTGATTGCCCGTGGAGTGATTGGCGACTACCGCGAGCCGCGCATCATGCGTTTTGGTTTTACGCCGCTGTACACCTGCTTTACCGAAGTGTGGGACGCCGTGGAAATCCTCGGTGAGATCCTCGACAACCGCACCTGGGACCAGGCGCAATTCAAGGTCCGTAACAGCGTCACTTGAATAAACACAGACAACAATGGGGGGAGGGAGCTTGCTCCCGATAGCGCTGTATCAGCGTGTGAATCCGGCGACCGACACACCGCCATCGGGGGCAAGCCCCCTCCCACATGGGGTCTGCGGTGTTCATCCATTGAGTGCCTGACGCAGGCTCAATGTGGGAGGGGGCTTGCCCCCGATGGCGGCGGATCAGTCACCGAGGTATCGACTGAAAGACTGCTATATGGGGTCTGCGGTGTTCATCCACTGAGTGCCTGACGCAGGCTCAATGTGGGAGGGGGCTTGCCCCCGATGGCGGCGGATCAGTCACCGAGGTATCGACTGAAAGACTGCTATATGGGGTCTGCGGTGTTCATCCACTGAGTGTCTGACGCAGGCTCAATGTGAGAGGGGGCTTGCCCCCGATGGCGGCGGATCAGTCACCTAGGTATCGACCGAAAGACTGCTATATGGGGCTGCGGTGTTCATCCATTGAGTGCCTGACGCAGGCTCAATGTGGGAGGGGGCTTGCCCCCGATGGCGGCGGGTCAGTCACCTAAGGTATCAACTGAACGACTGCTATCACCAGCAAGCCCCCTCCCACAGAGGATCTGCGGCAACAGACAAATCGTGCAATCACAACAATAAGGGGCACACCACGTGACCACGCCAAACGACGGCTTTGCAGAAATCACCCACCGCGAACTGGGCCTGAGGCGCCAGCTCTCTTCCGGCCAGATGAGCATGATCGCCATCGGTGGCGCCATCGGCACCGGGCTGTTCATGGGCAGCGCCTATGCCATCGGTTATGCCGGGCCCAGCGTGCTGCTGAGTTACGCTATCGGAGCGTTGATCACCTTGCTGCTGATGGGCTGCCTGGCGGAGATGACGGTGGCCCATTCCACCTCCGGCTCCTTCGGGGCCTACGCCGAGTTCTACATCAGCCCGCTGGCCGGGTTCCTGGTGCGCTACGCCTATTGGGCGGCGATTGTGCTGGCGGTGGGCGCCGAGGTCACGGCGGTGGCGATGTACATGAAGTACTGGTTCGCCAACGTGCCGGAGTGGGTGTGGATCGTGTCGTTCTCCAGCGTGCTGATCCTGCTCAATGCCATCAGCGTGAAAACCTTCGGCAACTTCGAATACTGGTTTTCGACGATCAAGATCAGCGCCATCGTCGGTTTCATCCTCCTCGCGGTGTACGTGGTGTTCGGCTCCGGCAACCCGCAGTACGGGGTGCAGAACTACACGGCCCACGACGGCTTTTTCCCGCATGGCTTGAGCGGTATGTGGATCGCAGTGATCGTCTCGATCTTCAGCTACTTGAGCGTAGAGATGATCGCCGTCGCCGCCGGTGAAGCGGCCGACCCGGAGCAGGCGGTGAAGAAAGCCTTTCGCGCGACCATCGTGCGCCTGGTGGTGTTTTACCTGCTGACCCTGGCGCTGATGCTGGCCATCGTGCCGTGGAACCAGGCCGGGCAGACGCAGAGCCCGTTCGTCACGGTGATGCAGACCCTCGGCATTCCCGGCGCCACCGGGGTGATGAATTTCGTGATCCTGATCGCGGCGCTGTCGGCGATGAACAGCCAGCTCTACATCACCACGCGCATGATGTTCAGCCTGTCCCGCGCCGGCTTTGCGCCCAAGTCCATGGGCGCGTTGAGCAAGAGCGGCATCCCGCTGAACGCCTTGTTGCTGTCCAGCTCGGGCATCGGCCTAGCGACCTTGCTTAACGTGGTCTACCCGGAAAGCTCGTTCACGCTGATGATGGCGATCTCGATGTTCGGCGCGATCTTCACCTGGTTCATGATCTTCCTGACGCACCTGTTCTTCCGCCGTTATCGCAAGCGTCATGGCGGGGCGAAGTTGTCGTTCCAGCTGCGCCTGTTTCCCTACAGCACGCTGCTGGGCCTGGTGCTGATGGGCGCGGTGATGATCACCACGTATTTCACCGACGCGTTCAAGATGACCTTGGTGTTCGGCGTGCCGTTCCTGCTGATTCTGTCGGCGGTGTATTACGGATTTTTCCGCAAGGGCAGGGCCAAGGTGTCGAGCAAGGCCCTGGCATAACCCGGCAGGTGTTCGAACGAGCGCGCGCATAACAGCAGCGTTCGACAGGCCCAAGCTTCTCGCAACGGCTGGGCCTTGACGCGCTGCACCCACGGCCAGCGCGCCAGCGCCGCCTGGGGCACGATCCCCAGGCCCGCGCCGCGTGCGACCATGCGCAGCACGCCGTCAAAACCCTCGGCGCGGATCCGCGTGTGCAAGCGAAACCCCGCGTGCAACGCCTGTTCTTCCAGGTACACCGCCAGCGCGCTGTGGGCGGCCAGGCCCACATAGTCGTAATGCAGGCTGTCGATAAAACTCACCGTACTTGCCGCCAACGGATGTTCCAGCGGCATGACCAGCACCAGCGGATCGTCGCGAAACGCCAGGGTCTGCAAGCCGTGGGTGTCCACCGCGTCGGAGATGATCCCGAGGTCTGCGGTGCCCTGGCGCAAGGCCTGGGTGATGCGCAGGCTGGGCAGTTCCTGCAGGTCGATGTCCAGGTTGGGGTGGTCGCGCAGGAAATCCGCCAGCAGTTCCGGCAGGTATTCGCTGAGGGCGGTGGTGTTGCACAGCAGGCGCACCTGGCCTTTGACGCCGTTGGCGTATTCCGCCAGGTCCTGTTGCAGGTGCTCGGCCTGTTGCAGCAACAGCCGGGCATGACGCGCCAAGGCCTGGCCCGCGGCCGTCGGCGTGACGCCACGGCGGCCGCGTTCAAGGCATTCAACCCCGAGCGCAGCTTCCATCGCGCGGATGCGCGCGCTGGCGGCGGCCAGGGACAAGTGGCTGCGGCTGGCGCCGGCGGTGATGTTGCCGGCATCTAGGACGTGCAGGTAGAGGCGCAGGTCGATCAGGTCAAAGTGCATGGCTGGAAGATTTCCTTTCGCTGGACTGGCGCTATCGCGAGCAAGCCCGCTCCCACACTTGGAATGCATTTCAACAGTGGGAGGGGGCTTGCCCGCGATGGCGGCATCAGCCTCATGCAAAACAAGAGGCTGCCTCAGTATATGGTGAATTTTCGCGCCCAGCGAAAAGCCCCACACTCGGCCGATGACAACCTTCCTCGCGTTCTACCAAAACCTCGGCCCCGCCCTGACCCTGCTGGTGATCGGCACCTTCCTGCTGGCCGGCACCGTCAAAGGTGTGATCGGCCTGGGCCTGCCCACCGTCGCCATGGGCTTGCTCGGCCTGGCTATGTTGCCGGCGCAGGCTGCGGCGTTGCTGATCATCCCTTCGACGGTGACCAACCTCTGGCAACTGGCTTTCGGCGGCCACTTGAGCGTGTTGCTCAAGCGCTTGTGGCCGCTGTTGCTGTTGATTGTCCTCGGCACCGGGTTGGGCACGCTGTGGCTGGGAATGGGCAGTGGCGCCGGGGTGGTGCGCGCATTGGGCGCGGCCTTGCTGGTGTATGCGTTGAGTGGGCTGTTCCTGCCCGCATTCAAGGTGACGCCCGCGACCGAGCGTTGGTTGGCGCCGGTGTGTGGGCTGGTCACCGGCCTGATCACCTCGGCCACCGGCGTCTTCGTGATTCCGGCGGTGCCGTATCTGCAAGCGCTGGGGTTGAATCGCGATCAGTTGGTGCAGGCGTTGGGGCTGTCGTTCAGCGTGTCGACACTGGCGCTGGCGGCCGGGTTGGCCTGGCGCGGCAGCCTCGGCGGCGGTGAGATCAATGCCTCGTTGTTGGCGCTGGCGCCGGCCTTGTTGGGCATGTGGCTGGGGCAGGCGTTGCGCCAACGGATCAGTGCCGTGTTGTTCAAGCGGGTGTTTTTTATCGGCATGGCGCTGTTGGGCGCGCATCTGTTGATCAGTGGATAAAGGCAATAATAGAGTTTTATTCGTGATTTTCAGTCAAATGTATTTTGCCGCGCCAAGGCTTATTCCACGCAAGGCACATCGATACCCTGCCTTCAGACATTTTTAATCTCAAGGCGCTCCCCCCATGAAAAAAGTCCTGCTGCTCAACGGCGGTAAAAAATTCGCCCACTCCGACGGTCGCTACAACAGCACCCTGCATGACGCAGCCGTGGCTGTGCTCGACCGTGGCGGTATCGACGTCAAGGTCACGCATATCGATGAAGGCTACGACGTCGCCGAAGAGGTCGCCAAATTCCTCTGGGCCGACGTGATCATCTACCAGATGCCCGGCTGGTGGATGGGCGCGCCATGGATCGTGAAGAAGTACATCGACGAAGTCTTCACCGAAGGCCACGGCAGCCTCTACGCCAGCGATGGCCGTACCCGTTCCGACGCCTCGCAGAAATACGGCAGCGGCGGCCTGATCCACGGCAAGCAATACATGTTGTCGCTGACCTGGAACGCCCCGCAGCAAGCCTTCGACGACCCGAGCGATTTCTTTGAGGGTAAAGGCGTGGACGCGGTGTACTTCGCGTTTCACAAGGCCAATGAGTTCCTCGGCATGACGGCCTTGCCGACGTTCCTCTGCGTGGACGTCATGAAGCGCCCGGCCATCGACGCCGATGTGGCGCGCTACGAGCAGCATCTGGCGCAGGTGTTCGACCTCTCGGTGTAAGCTGCGCTGAACCGAGAAAGAGGACAGCCTGTGAAAGCCCGATCCGATGAGCTACAGATCTTCGTCAACGTGATTGAGTGCGGCTCGATTTCGGCGGCGGCGGAGCAGGTCGGGCAGACGCCGTCGGCGGTCAGCCGCACCTTGTCGCGCCTGGAAGCCAAGCTCGACACCACGCTGATCAACCGCACCACGCGGCGCATGGACCTGACCGAGGAGGGCAAGTACTTCTTCGAACAGGCCAAGGTGATCCTGGCGCAGATGGATGATCTGGAGGAACGCTTGTCGTCGCGCCAGAAAAAACCGGCGGGGCGCTTGCGCATCAACGCCGCCGTGCCGTTCATGCTGCATGGGATCGTGCCGTACATCGCCGAATTTCGCGGGCTGTACCCAGAGATCCAGCTGGAGTTGAACAGTGATGACTTGATCATCGACCTGTTGGAGCAGAGCACCGACATTGCGATTCGCATCGGCGCGCTGGCCGATTCCACCCTGCATGCGCGGTCCCTGGGCTGCACCCCGCTGCATATCCTCGCCAGCCCCGCTTACCTCAAGCAGTACGGCACGCCGACCACGGTCGCCGAGTTGGCCGAGCACACCTTGCTCGGCTTCACCCAGACCGAGACGCTCAACCACTGGCCGTTGCGCCACGTGGCGGGTGACCGCTGGCTGATCGAGCCCGGCATTGCCGCGTCCAGCGGTGAAACCGTGCGCCAGCTGGCGCTCGAAGGGCAGGGCATTGGCTGCCTGTCGAACTTCATGACCAGCGACGACATCGACGCCGGGCGCCTGGTGCCGCTGCTGGAAGCCTTCAACAGCGGTTATCGCCAGCCGATCCACGCGGTGTTTTACCGCAACTCGCAACTGGCCTTGCGCATCCAATGCTTCCTGGACTTCATCCAGGCCAAGCTGGCGCGGTACGCCTGCTGATTCGTGACCTGCGCGCAAGATTGAATTGGGCAACACGGTCTTATTCGCCAGGGATGGGGGCTTGATACTGGGCCCATCACTTACTCAGTCAGGAGAGACCTCCATGAACGTATTCGTTACCGGCGCCGCCGGATTTATCGGCGGCTCCATCGCCACCGGCCTGGTCAAGGCCGGCCACCATGTGACGGGCCTGGTGCGCAGCGCCGATCAAGCCGCCGAGATGACGGCCCTGGGCATCACCCCGGTCATCGGCACCCTGGACGACCGTGCGGTGTTGACCGAACAGGCCAGGCAGGCCGACGCGGTGATCAACGCCGCCAGCAGCGACCATCGCGCGGCGGTGGAAACGCTGTTGGCCGCCTTGAAAGGTTCGAACAAACCGTTCCTGCACACCAGCGGTTCGAGCATCGTCGGCGATGCATCGGGCGGCAAGGCCAGCGATGTCATCTACTTCGAAGACCACCTGCCGGAACCGACCGTCGACAAGGCCGCACGTGTCGCCATCGACAACCTGATCCTGGCGGCCGCCCAAGACGGGGTGAACTCGGCGGTGATCTGCAACACCCTGATCTACGGCCACAGCCTGGGCGTGAAGCGCGACAGCGTGCAACTGCCGCGCTTGCTCAAGCAGGCGCGCAAGAGCGGGGTGGTGCGCCATGTCGGCACGGGGCAGAACATCTGGTCCAATGTGCATATCGAGGATGTGGTCGCGCTCTATCTGCTGGCGCTGGAGAAGAATGTGCCGGGCACGTTCTACTTCGTGGAAAGCGGTGAAGCGGCGTTCATCGACATGACCACCGCCATCGCCGAAGCCCTGAACCTGGGCAAGCCGCAGGACTGGCCGTTGGCCGACGCAGAAGCCGAATGGGGCTATGAAATGGCCAACTACGGCCTGGGTTCCAACAGCCGGGTGCGCGGCAAGCATGCCCGTGAATTGTTGGGGTGGGCGCCCAAGCGCACGTCGGTGGTGGAGTGGATTCGCCGCGAAATGGTCTGATGTCGGCGTGAGACCGTGGTGCACCCTTCGCGGGCAAGCCCACTCCCACATTTGACGGTGTTCACACCTCGATAACGGGTGCACCGATCAAACCATGGGAGTGGGCTTGCCCGCGAACGGGGCATCCCGGTCAATCTGCCCTGACGCTTCACTGGCCCCACCGCCCGCATTTCCGTACCATTCCCTGCCTTATTCCCCGCAATGCCCGGTACCTCATGAACCTCACCCGTCTTCGCGCCGACGCCCTGGCCGGCCTCACCACGTCTTTTGCCTTGCTGCCCGAGTGCATCGCCTTTGCCCTGGTGGCGCATCTCAACCCGCTGATGGGGCTCTACGGCGCGTTCATCATCTGCACCCTCACGGCATTGTTCGGCGGGCGGCCGGGGATGGTCTCTGGCGCCGCAGGGTCGATGGCGGTGGTGATCGTCGCGCTGGTGGTGCAACACGGGGTGGAGTATTTGCTCGCGACGGTGCTGCTGGGCGGGCTGATCATGCTGGTCTTCGGCCTGCTGCGCCTGGGCAAGCTGGTGCGGATGGTGCCGCACCCGGTGATGCTGGGGTTCGTCAACGGCCTGGCGATCATCATTGCCTTGGCGCAGTTGGAGCATTTCAAGAGCGGTGATACCTGGCTCAGCGGCACGCCGCTGTATGTGATGAGCGGCCTGGTGCTGGTGACCATGGCCATTGTCTACCTGTTGCCGCGCCTGACCCGTGCCGTGCCGCCCGCCCTGGTGGCGATCCTCGGCGTGGGCCTGGCGGTGTACCTGCTGGGCTTGCCGACGCGCACGCTGGGCGACATGGCCCACATCGCCGGTGGCCTGCCGAGCTTCGCACTGCCGCAGATCCCCTGGAGCCTGGATACCCTCGGCATCATCGCGCCCTACGCGTTTCTGATGGCAATGGTCGGCCTGCTGGAAACCCTGTTGACCCTCAACCTCACCGACGAAATCACCGAGAGCCGCGGCTACCCCGACCGCGAAAGCATGGCCCTGGGCGCGGCGAATATGGTCTCGGGCCTGTTCGGCGGCATGGGCGGTTGCGCGATGATCGGGCAAACCGTGATCAACCTCAGCTCCGGCGGGCGCGGGCGTTTGTCCGGGGTCTTGGCTGGGGTGATGATCCTGTTGTTCATTCTGTTTCTGTCACCGCTGATCGAGCGCATTCCGCTGGCGGCGCTGGTCGGGGTGATGTTCGTGGTGTCGCAGCAGACCTTCGCCTGGGCGTCGCTGCGGGTGATCAACAAGGTGCCGCTCAATGACGTGCTGGTGATCATTGCGGTGACCGTGATCACCGTGTTCACCGACCTGGCCACGGCGGTGCTCTGCGGGATCGTGATCGCGGCGCTGAACTTCGCCTGGCAACAGGCGCGTGAACTGTACGCCGATGAATATCTGGAAGCGGACGGCAGCAAACTCTACCGCGTGCATGGCACGTTGTTCTTTGCCTCGACCACGCCGTTTTTGAATCAATTCGACCCGGCCAACGACCCGGCCGCGGTGACGCTGGATTGCCGCCACCTGAGCGTTGTCGACTACTCCGCGATTGCCGCGCTGATGACCTTGCGCGAGCGTTACAGCAAGGCCGGCAAGCATCTGCGCGTGCTGCATTTGTCCGAGCGCTGCAAGAAGCTGCTCAAGCGCGCCAAGGTCCATCACGACTGACCGCAACCCCTGTAGGAGCGAGCTTGCTCGCGAAAAACCCGAGAGCGCCGCGTCTATCCAGACAACACGCGTCATCGTTGACGATTTTCGCGAGCAAGTTCGCTCCTACGGGAGGGCGAGGGTTTTCATTCATTACGGCCCGACCAGGTCTTCCAGTTCCTGGGCGCGGGTCTGGGTCATGTCCAGCACACAGGCGGAGCCGTTGACCTGATCGATGCTGCCGCCGGTGGCACTGCCGGCAAAGGCGCAATTGGCGTCGCGGTATTTGATCCACAGGCGCTGCACGTCCTGCAATTGCTGCTTGCGCGCGCCTTCCTGGGCGGCGAGGGCGGTCTGGTAGGCGGTGTTCAGGCGTTTGTCCTGCACCTTGGCCTGCTGGGTGTTGCACTTGACCATGTCCACGGTCGTGTTGGCGCTGTCCATGCATTTCTTCAGTGCGGCGTTGTCGGCGGCCGACGCGCTGCCGCACAGGGCGAGCAGCAGGGCGCAGGCGGTGAGAGAGGTGCGGGTCATGATCGAGTGTCCTGGATGTTCGTGGGGGCGCATTTTAAGACTCAAGCGTGCGCGTTGAGTTTCCGGTCTTTTCTGATTTTGATGTAAGAACACCCCCCGAATTTTCATGCGCGGCCGTTGGGCATGTCCCAACGCGACAGCGCTTATCTGTGGGCGAAAATTACTTTCATAAAAATTGAAAATGCTCCTCGGTAATGATTTATGAGTTTCACAACCAATTCGACGTGACCCTTTCCGAGGAGTACCGCATGGCCGCATCACCGGGCTTCGGGCTATTGGCATACGCCGCCATCGCCATCATTGCTTTGATCGTGCTGATTGCACGTTACCGACTCAACCCGTTTATCGTCATCACCCTGGTGTCCATCGGCCTGGCGCTGATGGCCGGGATGCCGGCGGACACCATCATGGGCTCCTACGAAGCGGGCGTCGGCAAAACCCTGGGGCATATCGCCCTGGTGGTCGCGCTGGGCACCATGCTCGGCAAGATGATGGCTGAATCCGGCGGCGCCGAGCAGGTGGCACGCACGCTGATCAACCGGTTCGGCGAGCGCAACGCCCATTGGGCGATGGTGTGCATTGCCTTTCTGGTGGGGCTGCCGCTGTTTTTCGAGGTCGGTTTTGTGTTGCTGGTGCCGATCGCCTTTACCGTGGCGCGGCGTGTGGGGGTGTCGATCCTGATGGTCGGCTTGCCGATGGTCGCCGGCCTGTCGGTGGTGCATGCGCTGGTGCCGCCGCACCCGGCGGCGATGATGGCGGTGCTGGCGTATAACGCCTCGGTCGGGCAGACCGTGCTCTATGCGATTTTGATCGGCATTCCCACGGCGATCATCGCCGGCCCGCTGTACGCCAAGTTCATCGTGCCGCACATTCACCTGCCAGCGGAAAACCCGCTGGAGCGCCAGTTCATCGAGCGCGAGCCACGCAGCCGTTTGCCGAGTTTCGCCCTGACCATGGGCACCATTCTGTTGCCGGTGGTGCTGATGATGATCGGCGGCTGGGCCAATCTGATTTCCACGCCCGGCAGCGGTTTCAACCAGTTCCTGTTGTTTATCGGCAACTCGGTGATCGCGCTGCTGGTGGCGACCCTGGTGAGTTTCTGGACCCTCGGCCTGGCGCAGGGTTTCAACCGCGAGTCGATCCTCAAGTTCACCAACGAATGCCTGGCGCCGACCGCGAGTATCACCTTGCTGGTGGGCGCGGGCGGCGGGTTGAACCGGATTCTGGTGGACGCCGGCGTGACCAACGAAATCCTCGGCCTGGCCCATGCGTTCAACCTGTCGCCGCTGGTGATGGGCTGGTTGTTCGCCGCGTTGATGCGTATCGCCACCGGCTCGGCCACCGTGGCCATGACCACCGCTTCCGGGGTGGTTGCGCCGGTTGCGCTGGGCCTGGGTTATCCACACCCTGAATTGCTGGTGCTGGCGACCGGGGCGGGTTCGGTGATCTTTTCCCACGTCAACGACGGCGGCTTCTGGCTGATCAAGGAATACTTCAATATGACTGTGATCCAGACCTTCAAGACCTGGACCGTATTGGAGACCCTGATTTCGCTGGTCGCCTTCGGTCTGACGTATGGTCTGTCCTGCGTCCTGTAACCCGGAGCCTCCATGGACATCCTCTACCAGATCCGCGCCCGCCAGGCGTCTTTCAGTGCCGGCGAAGGGCGTATCGCCAAGCTGATGCTCGATGACGTGGGCTTTGCCGCGTCGGCTAGCCTGGAGGCGTTGTCCCAACGCGCCGAGGTCAGCACCGCCACGTTGTCGCGGTTTGCGCGCAGCGTCGGGTGCCGGGATTTGCGTGACTTGCGCCTGCAACTGGCCCAGGCCAGTGGCGTGGGCAGCCGCTTCCTCGACCCGGCGGGCAAGCCTGAGCAGTCGGGGTTTCATCGGCAGATTCTCGGCGATATCGAAGCGACGTTGCGCCAGCACTTGTCGGGGTTCGATCAGGCCGGCTTCGTCGATGCGGTCAGCCTGCTGGGCAAGGCGCGCATGATCCACGCGTTCGGCATGGGCGGCCCGTCGAGCCTGTGCAGCGATGAGTTGCAAGTGCGTCTGGTGCGCCTGGGCTATCCGATTGCCGCCTGCCATGACCCGGTGATGATGCGCGTCACGGCGGCGACGCTGGGGCCCGAGCAGGCGCTGATCGTTTGTTCGCTCAGCGGCCTCACCCCGGAGTTGCTGGACGTGGTGGCCCTGGCGCGCAACTACGACACGCCCATCGTCGCCATCACCCTGGCCGCTTCACCCCTGGCCGGGCTGGCGGATGTGGTGCTGGCGCTGCAACCGGCCGAAACCAGCTTCATCTACAAACCCACGGCGGCGCGCTACGGCATGCTGCTGGCCATCGACCTGCTCGCCACCGAGCTGGCGCTGGCCATGCCGGACGACAACCAGGAACGCCTGCGCCGCATCAAGCTGGCCCTCGACGACTATCGCGGCGGGCCCGACAGCCTGCCGCTGGGAGACTGATATGCAGTACGACACGCTGATCCGCCAGGCGCTGATCATGGATGGCCGCAACACGCCTGGGTATGTCGCCGATGTGGGGCTGCGCGACGGGCGTATCGAGGCGATCGGCGACTTGTCGGCCGCGCTGGCCACGCACGTGATCGACGCCCGCGGCCGGGTGTTGGCGCCGGGGTTTATCGATGTACACACCCACGATGACACGGTGGTGATCCGTCAGCCGCAGATGCTGCCCAAGCTCAGCCAGGGGGTGACCACGGTGATTGTCGGCAACTGCGGTATCAGCGCCTCGCCGGTGAGTTTGCGCGCTGAGCCGCCGGACCCGATGAACCTGTTGGGCCCGCGTGAAGCGTTCACCTATCCGCGTTTTGCCGATTACCGCGCCGCCGTGGAACGCGCCCAGCCGGCGGTCAACGTCGCGGCGCTGATCGGCCACACGGCGCTGCGCAGCAACCATATGGACGACCTGCATCGCAGCGCCACTTTCGATGAAATCGCCGCGATGCGCGTGCAGTTGCGCGAAAGCCTGGAGGATGGCGCCCTTGGCTTATCCACCGGCCTGGCCTACGCCAGCGCGTTCAATGCCGAGACCGATGAAGTGCTGCAACTGAGCGAAGAACTGACGGCGTTTGGCGCGGTGTACACCACCCATCTGCGCAGTGAGTTCGAGCCGGTGCTGGCGGCCATGGACGAGGCGTTTCTGATCGGTCGGCATGCTCAGGTGCCGGTGATCATTTCCCACCTCAAATGTGCCGGCGCGGGTAACTGGGGGCGTAGTCCGCAGCTGTTGGCGGCGCTGGAGCAGGCGGCGAAAACCCATCCGGTGGGGTGTGATTGTTATCCCTATGCGGCGAGTTCTTCGACCCTGGATCTCAAGCAAGTCACCGATGCGTTCCGCATCACCATCACCTGGTCGACAGCGCACCCGGAAATGGGCGGGCGCGACTTGCAGGCGATCGCCGCCGAGTGGGATGTTTCGCTGATGGACGCGGCCCGTCGCCTGCAACCGGCGGGGGCGGTGTATTACGGCATGGACGAAGCGGATGTGCGCCGTATCCTCGCGCATCCGCTGTCGATGGTCGGGTCGGATGGGTTGCCCGAAGATCCGTTCCCGCATCCGCGCTTGTGGGGCGCGTTTCCACGGGTGTTGGGTCACTTCAGTCGGGACGTCGGGCTGTTCCCGCTGCACACGGCGGTGCATAAGATGACCGGCTTGTCGGCGGCGCGGTTCGGCTTGTCGGAGCGGGGCGAAATCCGTGTAGGGCACTGGGCCGACTTGGTGCTGTTCGATCCGCTGCGCGTGCGCGATGTGGCGGATTTCAAGGCGCCGCAGCAGGCGGCAGAAGGGATTGATGGCGTGTGGGTCAACGGCGTGTTGAGCTACAGCGACGGGCAGTCGAATGGTCAGCGGCCGGGGCGGTTCCTGGCGCGCAGTGGGGATTTGCGGGCTGGGTTTTCGACTCTATAGTGGGCGCTCTTACACACGGAGCGGTTGCCATGCACTTAGGAAAAGTCACCCCCATCCTGCGGATTTTCGACGAGGCCAAGGCGTTGGAGTTTTATGTCGACTTCCTTGGGTTCAAGGTCGATTGGCAGCATCGCTTCGAGGCGAATTTTCCGTTGTACCTGCAGGTGTCGTTGGGTGAGTGCGTGCTGCATTTGTCCGAGCACCATGGCGATGCATCGCCGGGTGCGGCGGTGCGGATTCAGGCGCAGGGTGTAGACGCCTATCAGCAGCAATTGCAGGGCAAGGACTATCGTTTTGCCAAGCCAGGCGTTGAAGAAATGCCCTGGGGTTCGCGGGAGATGAGCATCCACGATCCGTTTGGCAATCGGCTGGTGTTTGTCGAGGAAGGCGAGGGCTGAGGGGTAAATCGCAGGCAATAAAAAACCGCCTTAGTAGGGCGGTTTTTTTGTGCAAACCCGGTTTGCGGCTGGGGTTGCGATCTCACAGGAAGCACTGACGTGTTGGCGATATTACTGCCGCTTCGGGGCTTTATGCAAGGCCTGACGATAGGTGGTCTTTCACTTGAGCCCCGCAAAAAACAGCAACAACTTTTAAGGGGAATTGGCCGTTGCTTGTCACACCTTGGCGTAGGGGACTGAGCTAGTATCGCCCTCGTTCTGCGTTCATCGTGAGGTAGGTTGGCTGGGTTCGCGCGCTAATTTTGGACCGACTGCCACGGGCTAGTAATCCGTGCCGGATTCATGCAAGAGGACCATAAACCCAGCCGCCTCACAGGAGCACTGACGTGCGTCCAAAGGCTCACATGTTCCGGTAAGTGCGCTGGAGGTAAGGCCCAACTCATGGAGGGCCGAGTATGTCTAAGTTTGCACGACGTGCGTGGAACCTCGTCATGAATGCCTTGCGTGTTTATCACGTATGGACATTCCTGCGAGACAGCTTCGATGACCGCTAAGGTCTGAGAAGTGGAGCCGCCCCGGTGCAGACCGAGGCGGCTTTTTGGTTTTTACACCCGGAAGTGGCTGACCATCTGCTGCAACTGGCTGCCCAAGCGCGCCAGTTCCACACTCGACTTGGCCGTCTCGTCACTCGCGGTGGCGGTCTGTTCCGACACGTCACGCACGTTGATGATGCTGCGGCTGATTTCTTCGGCCACGGCGCTTTGCTCTTCGGCTGCCGCTGCGATCTGCTGGTTCATCGACTGGATGTTCGACACCGTGCGGGTGATGTTTTCCAGGGATACGCCGGCCTTGCGCGTCAGTTCGACGCTGCTGTCGGTGAGGCTGCGGCTGTTGTTCATCACCGCGGCCACCTGCTGGGTGCCGTTCTGCAAGCCGGCCACCAGGCCTTCGATTTCTTCGGTGGATTTCTGCGTGCGCTGGGCCAGGCCACGCACTTCGTCGGCGACGACGGCAAAGCCGCGACCGGCTTCACCGGCACGCGCTGCTTCAATCGCGGCGTTGAGCGCGAGCAGGTTGGTCTGCTCGGCCACGGCCTTGATCACGTCCATCACGCTGCCGATTTTGTTGCTCTCTTGTTGCAGATGGCTCATGGCGTCGGTGGAACGCGCCACTTCGGCGGCCAGGCGTTCGATCTGGGCGATGGCTTCGGCCACCACCTTGTCGCCTGCGCGGGCTTGGCCATCGGCATCGGCAGCGGCCCGGGAGGCTTGCTCGGCGTTGCGTGCGACTTCCTGCACGGTGGCGGTCATTTCGTGCATGGCGGTGGCGACTTGATCGGTCTCGATCTTCTGGCTGTTCACCCCGGCACTGGTCTGTTCGGTCACGGCCGACAACTCTTCGGCGGCGCTGGCGATCTGGGTTACGCCGTCGCGAATACCGCTGATCAACTCGCGCAGGGTCGTGCCCATGCGCTGGATGCCTTGTTGCAGTACGCCCAGTTCATCGCGGCGGGTGACCTGGATATTGTGGCTCAGGTCGCCGGAGGCAATGCGCTCGACCACGGCCAGGGTTTCCTGGATCGGGCGTGTGATCTGGCGGGTGATCACCAGTGCCGCGACGATGCCGACCAGTAACGCGAGCAGCGTGCTGATCAATTGCAGGCTGCGGGCTTGGGCGCTTTCGGCGTCGCGGCGGGCGAGCTGGATGTCGTAGAGCTTATCGCTGATGGTGACGATATCCGCCCCTTGGGTGGTCATTTCGGCGCGCGCGGCGACGATATTGGCGTTAGCCGCCTTGTAGTTCTGCACCGCACTGCGATAGGCGCCGAGCGCGCTTTCCAGGGCGCTGAGCGCGACCTGTTGGCTGCCGCCGAACGCCGCGCCGAGGCCTTTCAAGCCGTTGATGGCTTTTTCGATCTGGGCGGCGGCGCGGGCTTCGGTGTCGGCGTTGACGTTGCCGGTGTAGCCGCGCACTTCGTAGCGGGCCAACTGGAACTCTTGTTTGGCATGAGTCACGGCCTGGTACTGGGTGAAGCGCTCGGGGTTGTCGGGCGTCTGCTGCACACTGCTGTCCAGTGCGTCGATCTGGGCGTTGGCGATGTCGGCCTTATCGCCCATGACCTGGCGCGCAGCATTGCCGGTACGGTAGGCCTCACGCATTTTGTTCAGCGATTGCTGATACGCCGTGATGACGGCTTTCTGCTCGTTGAGCAGTTTGACGTTGTCCGGGCTCTTGAAGCTGTCCAGGAGTGTTTGCTGCTGGGCGGCGAAGGCATCCAGGCTGGTTTGTACGTTCTGCGCCACGCTTTCATCGCCGTTGGCCAGCATGTATTGCAGGCGCACGATGCGCAGCTTGGTCAGGGAGGCGTTGAGCTGGGTGATGTCGCTCATCCAGTTGCTACGGTCGATCAGGCCGCCGAGGCTGGTCCAGCCGGTCAGCGCCAGGATCGAGGTGAGGACAAGCACCAGGCCGAAGCCCAGGCCCAGTTTGAGGTTGACGCTGATGTTACCGAACCAGCTGTTCATCGAGTGCTCCGCAAAAATGATGTTTGTCTGCTGGACGGTGTTGTTGTTTGAGCCAGCCAAGGTGTTTAGGCCATATCGGCGGGCACAGGGGAAACTGAAACGATTAATTCGTCCGCGCGATGTACGGGACCCTGCATCACCGAGCATCGGCGCCAGGTAGGCATGACGTGGGCGGGGCTCATTCCGCACGCGCATTCTGTGCTAGTCTGCTGGCCCTTTTAGTTCTGGGCGGTGCGGGAAAACCGTGTTTTCAGCGCTGCCCTACAGCGGAGCCTCTTCATGTCCGAAGTTAATCTGTCCACCGACGAAACCCGCGTCAGCTACGGTATCGGCCGTCAGTTGGGCGACCAACTGCGCGACAACCCGCCACCGGGCGTGAGCCTGGACGCAATCCTGGCCGGCCTGACCGACGCGTTCGCCGGCAAGCCAAGCCGTGTTGATCAAGAGCAAATGGCCGCGAGCTTCAAGGTCATCCGCGAAATCATGCAAGCCGAAGCGGCTGCCAAGGCGGAAGCGGCTGCAGGCGAGGGCCTGGCGTTCCTGGCGGAAAACGCCAAGCGTGACGGCATCACCACTCTGGCTTCCGGCCTGCAATTCGAAGTGCTGACTGCCGGTGAAGGCGCCAAGCCGACCCGTGAAGACCAAGTGCGTACTCACTACCACGGCACCCTGATCGACGGCACGGTGTTCGACAGTTCCTACGAGCGCGGCCAGCCTGCAGAATTCCCGGTTGGCGGCGTGATCGCCGGCTGGACCGAAGCCCTGCAACTGATGAATGCCGGCAGCAAATGGCGCCTGTTCGTGCCGAGCGAACTGGCTTACGGCGCTCAAGGCGTTGGCAGCATTCCGCCGCACAGCGTTCTGGTATTCGACGTCGAGCTGCTCGACGTTCTGTAAGACCTGCTTTTGATTACCTGTAGGAACGAGCTTGCTTGCGACAAACGTCAACGATGACGCGAGCATCCTGGATGAACGCGTTGCTTGTGCGTTCTTCGCGAGCAAGCTCGCTCCTACAGGGTTTTGCGCGGTCGCTCATGGGTGAAACTTGCCATTGAGTTCCGTCGCCGGGCGCAATGCTCGGGCATAGCAGAACAGAAACAGGTTGCGCACCACTTCCTTCAGTACACCGGGTTCACTGGAACTCAGGCCATTCACGTCCAGGTCGCCCTGGTCCTGCAGTTCGTTCAGCGCTTCTTCCTCCAGCACCGCACAGACTTCCCCGGTTTCCCGATGGAGGATGCGCAGGTAAGGGTGTGGGCGGTCCAGCCAGGCATCTATCAAATAAGTCATGTCGTTCTCCTTGATGGGTTTCAATGAGAATAATTCTTATTCGTAGAATAGCAAGTGCCTATTGGCGGTTTGCGGATTTTTCTGCGTGGGTCGTGCGAGGGATCAACAGCCAGGGCGAAACGCCATCCCGCGGCGGGCGCGGGATGGAAGCAGCAGGATCAGACCTTGCGGACGAACTCGGACTTGAGTTTCATCGGGCCGATACCGTCGATCTTGCAGTCGATATCGTGGTCGCCGTCGCACAGGCGGATGTTCTTGACCTTGGTGCCGACCTTGACCACCAGGGAGGTGCCCTTGACCTTGAGGTCTTTGATCACGGTGATGGTGTCGCCGTCCTGCAGGACGTTGCCTACAGAGTCTTTCTTCACGGTTTCATCGCTGGCCACTTCGGCCTCGCCAGTGGCGGACCACTCATGGGCGCATTCCGGGCAGATCAGTTGGGCGCCGTCTTCGTAGGTGAATTCGGAATTGCATTTCGGGCAGGGTGGCAACGTGCTCACTAAAGCTCCTTAAAGGTCAGGATGGCTAAAGTCGCACATTATATAGGGAATTGTAGGAAGACAGGGCGCGGTCTTGGATTGGTAATACAAACTAAATGTGGGAGGGGGCTTGCCCCCGATGGCGGTATTTCAGTCTAAGCATAAGTTGACTGATCCACCGCTATCGGGGGCAAGCCCCCTCCCACATTTGGTATTTCTAGTGCGTGCGCGCGACCGCGAACTCGCTCAGCTCGACCAGGGCGTCCCGGTATTCGCTGGCGGGGAGGGCGTCCAGGCACTTGATCGCACGGGCCACGTAGTCACGCGCCAGGTGGGCGGTGTAGTCCAGGGCGCCGGAGGCTTCCACGGCGGCGCGGATGCTTTCCAGGTCTTCGATCCCGCCTTTCTGGATCGCCTTGCGTACCAGGGCCGCCTGTTCCGGCGTGCCTTCGCGCATGGTGTAGATCAGCGGCAAGGTCGGCTTGCCCTCGGCCAGGTCGTCGCCGACGTTCTTGCCCAGGGTCTCGGCGTCGCCACGGTAGTCGAGCAGGTCGTCCACCAGTTGGAACGCCACGCCCAGGTGGTCGCCGAAGGTGCGCAGGGCTTCGGCCTGCTCGGCCGTGGCTTGGCACAGGGCGGCGGCGCTGTGGGTCGAGGCTTCGAAGAGCATCGCGGTTTTGCCGCGAATCACTTCCATGTAGGTTTCTTCGGTGGTGCTGGCGTCACGCACCTTTGACAACTGCAACACTTCGCCTTCGGCAATGATGCGCGTGGCCTGTGAAAGAATCTTCATCACCGGCATCGAGCCCAGTTCGACCATCATTTCGAACGAGCGCGAGTACAGGAAGTCGCCGACCAGCACGCTCGGGGCGTTGCCCCACATCGCGTTGGCGGTCTCGCGACCACGGCGCATGCCGGACATGTCAACCACGTCGTCGTGCAGCAGGGTTGCGGTGTGCAGGAACTCGATGGTGGCAGCCAGCAGGCGCAGGTCATCGCCTTCGCGGCCCAGGGCCTTGCCGCACAGCAACACTAATAAAGGACGCAGGCGTTTGCCGCCCGCCGACGTAATGTAGTCGCCAATTTTGGAGACCAGCGGCACTTTAGACGTCAGCTGCTGCTTGATGATGCCGTCGACGGCGCTAAAATCGTCCGCGACCGCGCGGTAGAAAGCTTGGGGTTGCATCAGCGACAGTCGCTCCAGAAGGGTTGCGCGGCATGCTAGGACCCTGACCCCGCAGTGTCAAGGCGCGATAGACGGCCTCTTGCAACGTATCCGCGCCTTGCGTACAATCGCGCACCCTGAACTTCCTGGGCAGCACCTGCCTTACGCAATTGCATTCGGGACGTCCATCCCATGCAGCCATGCCAGCCAATACCTCTTCTTATAAAGCGCTGGGTGAGCAGGATTATCGGAGAAATACCATGTCGTACGCAGTAATTGTTACTGGTGGCAAGCAATACAAGGTCGCCCCAGGTGAATACCTGAAGATCGAAAAACTGGAACTCGCTACCGGCGACTCCGTGACTTTTGATCGCGTTCTGTTGGTCGCCAATGGCGATGACGTGAACATTGGCGCTCCAGTTGTTGCTGGCGCTACCGTTGTGGCTGAAGTGATCTCCCAAGGTCGTCACGATAAAGTCCGCATCATCAAGTTCCGTCGTCGTAAGCACCACATGAAGCGTATGGGCCACCGCCAGTGGTACACCGAGATCAAAATCACCGGTATTCAGGCTTAATTTCAGCCTAATTCCTCACTAGGAGAATTGACTCATGGCACACAAAAAAGCTGGTGGTAGTACCCGTAACGGTCGCGACTCAGAAGCCAAACGCCTTGGCGTGAAGATGTATGGCGGCCAGGTTATCATTCCGGGCAACATCATCGTGCGTCAGCGCGGCACCCAATTCCACGCCGGTTACGGTGTTGGCATGGGTAAAGATCACACTCTGTTCGCTAAAATCGACGGCGTGATCAAGTTCGAAGTAAAAGGCGCCTTCGGTCGCCGTTACGTGAGCATCGTCCCGAAGACTGACGTCGTCGCGGCATAATTACGTAGTTGCTGGAAAAGCCCTGTCTCGCGACGGGGCTTTTTCGTTTGTGGAGTGAGTCTCTTGCAAAGCTGTTTGTAATGAGCTCAAGCGCTGGATTCGCGGTCGTTGATTGAGGTCGCTGCGCTCATTTTTGCAAGAGTCTTATGTCTTGGTTTCTTAAGCTCGTCCGTGCGGCGAGAGGCGTTTTGTTATGAAGTTCGTTGATGAAGTTTCCATCCGAGTAAAAGCAGGCGACGGCGGTAACGGTTGCATGAGTTTCCGTCGCGAAAAATTCATCGAAAACGGTGGCCCCAACGGCGGTGACGGCGGTGACGGCGGTTCCATCTACATGATGGCCGACGAAAACCTCAACACCCTGGTGGACTACCGTTACACCCGGCACTTCGATGCCGAGCGTGGTTCCAACGGCGGCAGCACCGATTGCACCGGTAAAAAAGGTGAAGACATGGTGCTGCGCGTACCGGTCGGCACCACGATCATCGACTCCGCGACCCAGGAAGTGATCGGCGACCTGACCAAGGCCGGCCAGAAGCTGATGGTTGTGCAGGGCGGCTGGCACGGTCTGGGTAACACCCGTTTCAAGTCCAGTACCAACCGTGCGCCACGCCAGACCACGCCAGGCAAGCCGGGCGAGCAGCGTGACCTCAAACTGGAAATGAAAGTACTGGCCGACGTGGGCCTGTTGGGCCTGCCGAACGCCGGCAAAAGTACCTTCATCCGCTCGGTCTCGGCCGCCAAGCCGAAAGTCGCCGACTACCCGTTCACCACCCTGGTGCCAAACCTGGGCGTGGTCAGCGTCGACCGTTGGAAAAGCTTCGTGATCGCCGACATTCCCGGCCTGATCGAAGGGGCTTCCGAAGGTGCGGGCCTGGGTATCCGTTTCCTCAAGCACTTGTCGCGTACCCGTTTGCTGCTGCACCTCGTCGACATGGCGCCGCTGGATGACACCAGCGCACCGGACGCCGCCGAAGTGATCGTCAACGAACTGACCAAGTTCAGCCCGTCCCTGGCTGAGCGTGATCGCTGGCTGGTGCTGAACAAGTGCGACCAGATCCTCGAGGAAGAGCACGAGGAGCGCGTCAAGGAAATCGTCGATCGCCTGGAGTGGACCGGTCCGGTCTACGTGATCTCGGCCATCGCCAAAGAAGGCACCGAACGCCTGACCCGCGACATCATGCGTTACCTGGAAGACCGCGCCGACCGCCTGGCGGCCGACCCGGTGTTCAAGGCCGAACTCGCCGAGCTCGACCAGCGCATCGAAGACGAAGCCCGCGCCCAGCTGCAAGCCCTGGACGACCAGCGTGCCTTGCGCCGCAGCGGCGTGAAGTCGGTCCATGACATCGGCGACGATGATTGGGACGAAGAAGACGTGGATGATGAAGACGGTCCGGAAATCATTTACGTGCGCGACTGATTCGTTGCAGTAAACTTAAGCGCCGCTCACTCGAGCGGCGTTTTGGTATCTGGGGATACCTGCAGTCACGAATGTAGTCACGAATAACGTTATGGGCGGCGCTGGGTCGCGTCCCGCCCTCTAACTAAGGTTGAAGATGATGCGGAGCAAAGTGACAGGTGCGCAGCGCTGGGTCGTAAAGATCGGAAGTGCGTTGCTGACGGCGGATGGCAAAGGGCTGGATCGCGCAGCCATGAGCGTGTGGGTCGAGCAGATGGTGGCCTTGCATGAGGCCGGCGTCGAGTTGGTGCTGGTCTCGTCCGGAGCGGTTGCCGCCGGGATGAGCCGCCTCGGCTGGACCGCGCGACCCAGCGCGATGCACGAACTGCAAGCCGCTGCCGCCATTGGTCAGATGGGCCTGGTGCAAGCCTGGGAATCCAGCTTCGCCGAGCACGGCCTTCACACCGCGCAGATCCTGCTGACCCACGACGACCTGTCCGACCGCAAGCGCTACCTCAACGCCCGCAGTACGTTGCGCGCGCTGGTGGAGCTCAAGGCGATCCCGGTGATCAACGAAAACGACACGGTGGTCACCGACGAAATCCGTTTCGGCGACAACGACACCCTGGCCGCCCTGGTGGCCAACCTGGTGGAAGCCGACCTGTTGGTGATCCTCACCGACCGTGACGGTATGTTCGACGCCGACCCGCGCACCAACCCCGACGCCAAATTGATCTACGAAGCCCGCGCCGATGACCCGGCGCTGGACGCCGTGGCCGGCAGCGTCGGCGGCGCGCTGGGCCGTGGCGGCATGCAGACCAAGCTGCGTGCGGCGCGCCTGGCGGCGCGTTCGGGTGCCCACACGATCATCGTCGGCGGGCGCCTGGAGCGCGTGCTCGACCGCCTCAAGGCCGGTGAGCGCATCGGTACGCTGCTGTCGCCGGAACGCGGCATGCTGGCCGCGCGCAAGCAGTGGCTGGCCGGGCATTTACAGACCCGCGGCACCCTGGTACTCGACGATGGTGCCGTGGCGGCGTTGTCCCTGGGTCACAAGAGCCTGCTGCCGGTGGGCGTCAAGTTGGTGCAGGGCAGCTTCCGCCGTGGCGAGATGGTGGTGTGCGTGGCGCCGGACGGTCGTGAGATCGCCCGCGGCCTGGCCAACTATAGCGCGCTGGAAGCGCAGAAAATCATCGGGCAGTCGTCTGAGGCGATTGTCGGTCTGTTGGGTTACATGGCGGAACCGGAACTGGTCCACCGCGACAACCTGATTCTGGTTTAAACGAAAGGAATACACGATGCGTGTGATGAAGGGATTGCTCGGCCTGCTGTTGGCCATGCCGTTGCTGGCGTCGGCCGAAGAGATCGGCCAGGTGTCGACGGTGTTCAAGTTTGTCGGCCCCAACGACCGGATCGTGGTCGAAGCCTTCGATGACCCCAAGGTCGATGGCGTGACCTGCTACCTGTCCCGCGCCAAGACCGGCGGCGTCAAAGGCGGCCTGGGCCTGGCCGAAGACCGCTCCGAGGCGTCGATTGCCTGCCGCCAGGTCGGGCCGATCCGCTTCAAGGGAGAACTCAAGGATGGCGACGAAGTGTTCAAGGAACGCACGTCGCTGGTGTTCAAGACCATGCAGGTGGTGCGCTTCCTCGACAAGAAGCGCAATACCCTGGTGTACCTGGTCTACAGCGACCGCCTGATCGAAGGCAGCCCGCAGAACGCCGTTACCGCGATTCCGATTTTGCCGTGGCCGACCGCGCAGTGATCCGCAGGCGAGTTTTGTAATCGGCGTCTATGATTGCAGGCTTGCGGGTTGTAATCTCGAAGAGCCGCAATGCAAAGAACATGGGATATCTGGAGTTCGTCATGAGTGCTTTCCACGACCTGAAACTCAAAGCGTTGGACGGACAAGAGCTGCCACTGGCGCCCTTCAAGGGCAAAGTTGTGCTGGTGGTCAACGTGGCCTCCAAATGTGGCTTGACCCCGCAATACGCGGCGTTGGAAAACCTCTATCAGCAGTACAAGGACCAGGGGTTTACCGTACTCGGCCTGCCCTGCAACCAGTTTGCGGGCCAGGAACCGGGGACCGAGAAAGACATCCAGGAATTCTGCAGCCTCAATTACGGGGTGAGCTTTCCGCTGGGCAGCAAACTCGATGTGAACGGCCCTGAGCGTCACCAGTTGTACCGCTTATTGGCGGGCGAGGGCGCCGAGTTTCCCGGGGACATCACCTGGAACTTCGAGAAATTCCTGCTGGGCAAAGACGGGCGGGTGCTTGCGCGTTTCTCGCCGCGAACGGCACCGGATGATCCGGCCGTCGTCCAGGCCATCGAAAAAGCCCTGAGCTGATCCCCTGAACTGTAGGCGTGAGCGTGCTCGCGAAAAATCCAGGCGCACCGCGTTGATCCAGTATGAACGCGTTATCGTTGACGATTTTCGCGAGCCAGCTCGCTCCTACAGGTGTCCGGCATTTCTAAGCCTTAATCACCCTGATCAATAGTGCTACTCAGCACGCTGCACGCGCCATATTATCGGCATCATAAAAACCGTCTTTCGTGGAGTGTTGCCATGCCTGTCCAAGCCTTGTTCAAACCGTTCCACCTCGGAACGCTGCAACTGTCGAGTCGTGTGGTAATGGCGCCGATGACCCGTTCGTTTTCCCCGGGCGGCGTCCCCAATTCCAAGGTCATCGAGTACTACCGCCGCCGTGCCGCGGCGGGTGTGGGCCTGATCATCACCGAAGGCACCGTGGTCGATCACCCGGCGTCCAACGGCTATCCCAATGTCCCGCACTTCTATGGTGAAGCGGCGCTGGCGGGCTGGAAGAAAGTGGTCGATGCCGTGCATGCCGAAGGCGGCAAGATCGTCCCGCAGTTGTGGCATGTGGGCAGCGTGCGCCGCATCGGTACCGAGCCGGATGCCAGCGTACCGGCCTACGGACCGATGGAAAAACTCAAGGATGGCAACGTGGTTGTCCACGGCATGACCCATCAGGACATCAAGGACGTGATTGCCGCCTTCGCCCAGGCAGCCAGGGACGCCCAGCGCATCGGCATGGACGGTGTGGAGATCCATGGCGCCCATGGTTACCTGGTGGACCAGTTCTTCTGGGAAGGCAGCAACCAGCGCAGCGACGAATACGGCGGCAGCCTGGCCAACCGTTCGCGTTTTGCCATCGAACTGATCCAGGCCATTCGTGCCGCCGTCGGCTCGGATTTTCCGATCATCCTGCGTTTTTCCCAGTGGAAGCAGCAGGACTACACCGCGCGCCTGGTGCAAACCCCCGAGGCTTTGGGCGAGTTTCTCAAGCCGCTGTCCGACGCCGGCGTGGATATTTTCCACTGCTCTACCCGGCGCTTCTGGGAGCCGGAGTTCGAAGGTTCCAACCTCAACCTGGCCGGCTGGACCCGCCAGCTCACCGGCAAGCCGACCATCACTGTCGGCAGCGTCGGCCTGGATGGCGAGTTCCTGCAGTTTATGGTCAACACTGACAAGGTTGCGCAACCGGCCAGCCTGGAGAAGCTGCTGGAGCGTTTGAACAACGATGAGTTTGACCTGGTCGCCGTCGGCCGTGCCCTGCTGGTGGACCCGGATTGGGCGGTGAAGGTCCGCGAACACCGCGAGGGCGACATCCTGCCGTTCAGTCGAGAGGCGTTGACGACCCTGGTGTAACGGGCCGGGCTCCCGGTGGTTGCCACCGGGAGCTGTTCAGTTGGAGCGGTCAATACTCTACTGACTTGCGCAGCTCCTGGCGGTGATCGGTCTTGTGCCCGTCTTGGCGCGCAGCCTGGTCATAAGTGGGCGGTGCTGCTCGAGACTGATCCAGCCATTGTTGCTGACGCGTCCACTCTGCGGTTGGCATGTTGATGCCATTGCGCACTCCCATTCCGTAAATTGCCATATCTCAGGGTCTCCATTGATCTAAGGGACCTGCGTTAGCAGCAGGTATCAATGATTGGTCATCCACCGTTCGCCGTTCCAGGGGGAAATATCGAGTAAACCTTGCGCAACCTATGGCAATCGGTGTGCAACACGGTCCGCTAGCTCGGGCGGGAGGCCGGGTAGACAGCGCCCGGCCTCCCGCCGGTTTTCAGCGCGTTGGGTTTTTCAAGGCCTATTGTCTTGTTGTTGGCCTATCCGGATTAACCGTAGTAGGCATCTTCCGCCCGTTCGGAATGGACCGCTGCATATTGCGTGGTGGCGTAGGATGCTTGACCGTCATGCGTTGACGGGCGGTCAGTGAACTGTGGGCGATAGCCGCCGCCGTTGTGCGGACGTTCCCATTGATTCTGCGGCGGCTGCCAGTTGTTTTCCGGGCGTGTGGGTTGCGGGCGATAGCCATCGTTGTGTGGCGGACGCTGCCAGTCATTCTGCGGCGGCTGCCAGTTGTTTCCAGGGTGTGTGGGTTGCGGGCGATAGCCGCCGTTCTGTGGCGGGCGCTGCCAGTCGTTCTGCGGCGGCTGCCAATCGTTTCCAGGGCGCGACGGTTGCGGGCGTTGCCACTGGTTGCCCGGACGTGCCGGCTGCGGGCGGTTCCAGCCGTGGTTCGCGTTATAGGGTTGTGGGTGTGACGGTCGTCCGTGATCGTACTGGGCGCTGTTGGATGGGCAGGTGTCTGTCGGCCCTTGAGTGGGCGTGTTGAACGGTTGGAATCGCAGCGCCATTGATCCATTTATCAGTGTCGACATAGTGCTCTCTAATTAATGTTTCATCATGAATGACCTGCCTTTTTTGAGTGCGTCCAGAGACAGACACCTCTTCCTTGGCAGGTGTCATGTAGGTGGCGATAAATCGCGCGACGTTCCGGAAATATCCTGTTGTGGCGTGCCGACTCCGATGGCTTCAGGTAAAAAATCCTAATGTTGAAGCCGTTATTCAGGGGGAAGGCTGGAGGGAAGGCGAACTAACTGACGTTATTCGCAGATCGTTCAACGAACATAAGGCTGCGTTGGAGCGGCCAACGGTTCTGCGCACACATCGCGTAACTGGTTCTCGAACTGCTCGATGATCGCCGGCCAGCCCTGGTGACTGGCATGATGGCGCGCATTGAGGCGGGCCCTGCGCAAATGCTCGCGATCTTCCAGCAGCCAATTGGCCGCGTCGCAGAACGCTTCCTCATCGCCGGGCATCGCCAGCACGCCGTTGTAACCGTGGCGGATATGCTGGGTCGCGGCCGCCTGGTCATATGCCACCACCGCGAGCCCGGAGGCCATGGCTTCCAACACCACGTTGCCGAAGGTTTCGGTCAGGCTGGGAAACAGGAACAGGTCTCCCGAGGCGTAGTGTCGCGCCAGTTCTTCGCCGCGCTGGGTGCCGCAGAATATGGCGTGCGGCAGGTCGTGCTCGAGCAACGCGCGTTGCGGTCCGTCGCCGACCACGATCAGTTGCAGGCGACGCTGTGGATAAGTACTGCGCAAGGCATCGAAGCAGCGCTTGAGCATGCCCAGGTTCTTTTCCTGCGCCAGGCGCCCGACGTGCAGCACTGCAATATCGTCATTGCCCAGGCCCCAGCTTTCGCGCAAGGCGTTATCGCGCTTGGCCGGGTGGAACAACTGGCTGTCGACCCCGCGCGACAACATCCCCAGGCGTTCGAAGTGGCGGCGCTCCAGCTCCAGGCGTTGGCTGGCGCTGGGTACTAGGGTCAAGGTCGAGCGGTTGTGAAACCAGCGCAGGTAGTGCGTGACCACGCGGCTCAACATGCTCAGGCCGTACTGGTTCGAGTACTGCTGGAAATTGGTGTGAAAACCGCTGACCACGCTGATCCCCAAGCGACGCGCTGCACGTAGTGCCGACAACCCGAGCGGTCCTTCTGTGGCGATGTACAGCACATCCGGGCGTTGGCGTGTCCAGCGGCGCAGCAGCTTGTGCATCGACGACTGGCCCCATTGCAGGCCTGGATAGCCGGGCAACGGCCAACCGCGGCACAGCAGCAATTCGTTGTCGCTGGGGCGGCTTTGGTCAATGCCTTGGCGCGGGCGCACCAGTTCGACCTGATGGCCGCGCGCGCGCAAACCCTCGCACAGGCGACCCAATGTATTGGCCACCCCGTTGATCTCTGGCGGGAAGGTTTCGGTAATCAGAGTGATGTGAAGCGAAGCTGTCGTCATGACCCACAGTGTCGCTGTGGGCTGTGTCGCCGATGTGTCATACAGATGATGGATTTATGACGGGCATTGGCGGCAGGCGGCAATGCGCCAATCCTTTAAGCACAGAGCCCTTCGGCTCTGTGCAGATCGCTGGCCTGGGGGGCTCAGAAGGTGATTTTAGACGGCGTGACATAGCTCGTATCTTGCACACCGAGCACTTTATTTTGCGGGCCGAATTCACGGTCGCCAGGGTTCAGAGTCCCGTTCGCGTTTGGGGGCACGCTGATCGAGCTACTGTCTGTTGGTTTTGTATTCTGGTCCCTGGATGGATAGTCGGGAAGCAGTGGCCCGGACCAGGGTCCTGGTTTTGATGGCGGGACGCTGGGTGGGGTGCGGGGTGGCCCGCTGGGAGGCGCGTCGGGCCTGGGTGCTGGGTTTCTTGACGGGGGGCGGGATGGCTGCCATTTGTGACGCTGGCCGGGCCTGGGTGCTGGGTTTGTTGGCGGGGTGGGGGATGGCCCGATGGGAGGCGGGTCGATCCTGAGTCCTATGTTTGTTGGCAGGTTGGAAAGCGTGCTGATCATTGTGAGGCTCCTGTTGTCACGGGTTTGGTTGCCGACCTCGGTTGCCCCAAGGTCGGCTCAGGTTGTGTGGCCTCAAAAAACAATCAGTTCCGGCACCGGTCGACCGGCCAGCGTACCGTTATCGCGGTGTGTTCAACGCCGTCTCGGCACCTTGCTCGCGCACCCAGAACAACGTCGCCCCGGCCACCGCCGCCGGCATCATCAACAGGTTGACCACCGGCACCAGCAGCACCAGGTAGACGCTGCCGCCGAAGCTCATGCTCTGCCAGCGTTTCTGGCGCAGCCAGGCGAGCATTTCGTTCCAACCCAGCTTGTGGTTGTCGGCCGGGTAGTCGATGTATTGGATCGCCATCATCCACACGCCGAACAGCAGCCACAACGGCGCGGCGATCAGGTTGACCACCGGAATGAACGACAGGATAAACAGGCCGATGGCCCGCGGCAGGAAGTAGCCCAGCTTGCGCATCTCCCGCGCCAGGGTGCGCGGGACCATCGCCACCAGCTCGGCCCAACTGAACGGCGGGAAATCGTCGGTGCCACGCACCACCACTTCAACTTTCTCCGCGAGAAAACCGTTGAACGGCGCAGCGATGACATTGGCGAGCATGGTGAAGGTGAAAAACACCATCAACACCACCAGCACCACGAACAGCGGCCACAGGATATAGCTGAGGAAACTCAGCCAGCCGGGCAGCGTCGGCATCAACGCGTCGACCCACAGGCTGAACTGATGGCCGGCGAAATAGATCAGGCCGACGAACAGCACCAGGTTGATCGCCAGCGGCAGCAGCACAAACAGGCGCAGGCCGGGGCTCAACACCAGTTTGAGGCCTTCACGCAGGTATTGCGGACCGGAAAGAACAGGGGCGGGCATGGAGAACTCCGAGCAGAATGACGAACGCGCCGACCTTACCGGCTTTGCCTTCAGGACGAAAGCACGCGCAATGCCAGGACATCAGCAGAAACAAACGCGTCGATCAGCTGGGCCTGCTGCATAGATACTGCCTATGAGCTGGATTGTTATTCCGTATTTCCTTAATCTTGCCCCCCTCTATACGCTGCACCCATTATTTTCAGGATCTGCGAGTTCAAGCCTTCCCCAAGTGCTTCGCGGTCCTTTTTTATTCCAGCCGCCTTGTTGTCCGGGCGGTCGACAGGAGCGAGTCATGTCTGATACCCGTCATTCGCGAGTGATTATTCTCGGTTCCGGCCCTGCCGGTTACAGCGCTGCCGTCTACGCTGCCCGAGCCAACCTCAAGCCACTGCTGATCACCGGCATGCAGGCGGGCGGTCAGTTGACCACCACCACTGAAGTCGACAACTGGCCGGGCGACGTCCACGGTCTGACCGGCCCGGTGCTGATGGAGCGTATGAAAGAGCACGCCGAGCGCTTCGAAACCGAGATCGTGTTTGACCACATCAACCAGGTCGACTTCTCGAAAAAGCCTTACAGCCTGACCGGCGACAGCGGCGTCTACACCTGTGACGCGCTGATCATCGCGACCGGCGCCAGCGCCCGTTACCTGGGCCTGCCGTCGGAAGAAGCGTTCATGGGCAAGGGCGTGTCCGCCTGCGCGACGTGCGACGGTTTCTTCTACCGCAACAAGCCGGTCGCCGTGGTCGGCGGTGGCAACACGGCCGTGGAAGAGGCGCTGTACCTGGCCAACATCGCCAGCACCGTGACCCTGATTCACCGTCGCGAAACCTTCCGCGCCGAGAAGATCCTGATCGACAAGCTGCACGCGCGTGTGGCTGAAGGCAAGATCATCCTCAAGCTCAACGCCACCCTGGATGAAGTCCTCGGCGACAACATGGGCGTGACCGGTGCGCGCCTGAAAAACAACGACGGCAGCTTCGACGAGCTGACAGTCGACGGCGTGTTCATCGCCATCGGCCACACGCCGAACACTTCGCTGTTCGAAGGTGTGCTGGACGCCAAAGACGGTTACCTAGTGGTGCAGGGCGGTCGCGAAGGCAATGCCACGGCGACCAACATCGAAGGCATCTTCGCCGCCGGTGACGTGGCTGACCACGTGTACCGCCAGGCCATCACCTCGGCCGGCGCCGGTTGCATGGCGGCCCTGGATGCCGAGCGTTACCTCGACGGTTTGCAGAACGCTTAGGTCTGAACCCGCTGAAATGAAAAACCGGCGAAAGCCGGTTTTTTTTGCGCGGGATTTGATGATCCATCGCTATCTCAATTTGGTAATCCAATCACTGTGGGAGCTGGCTTGCCTGCGATAGCGGTGTGTCAGCCAACGTCTATGCAGGATTTACCGCCGCCATCGCAGGTAAGCCAGCTCCCACATTAAATCGGGTTTGCACGTTGGATCAGCGGCGAGTCAGAGGTTGCTGGTCAAACTTCACACCCGCCAACCCGTGCGCGATCAACGCCCGAATATTGCCATGGTCACTGCCCTCAGGCGTGGCGACCACCGAACGGTAATGCTCGCCAAACGCCAACAAGGCGTGCTGGTCGCTCAACCCTTCCAGCAAGGCCAGGCCCAGGGTCTTGCACGAACCTTCGTTCTGCCCGGCGGCGTTTTCCACGGTGCCGTTGGTGAAGGCTTGCGGCTGGTAGTCGTAACCGGCGGCAACGAAGGCCAAGGTGTCGGCGAAGAGATGTTCGCCGCTGTCGAGGCTGGCGCGCAGGGTGTTCAGGTCAGTCATGGGGTTTTCCTTTGGCGAACGCCGCCTGTTGTTCGGCGCTGGCTTCTTGCTGGTATTGGGCTTTCCACTCG
Organism: Pseudomonas veronii; assembly: GCF_001439695.1. Lineage (GTDB taxonomy): Bacteria > Pseudomonadota > Gammaproteobacteria > Pseudomonadales > Pseudomonadaceae > Aquipseudomonas > Aquipseudomonas veronii. The sequence continues at coordinate 46,132 of NZ_JYLL01000019.1, read as the reverse complement.
GCATACGGCATGCCGTACACCACTTCACGGGCGTCATCGAGGCTCAGCGCGATCTGGCGCTCGTCGGCCTCGGCCTTGTACCACTTGGACAGGCAGTTGCGGCAGAAGCCGGCGAGGTTCATCAGGTCGATATTCTGCACATCCTTGCGGCTGTCCAGGTGTGCGACCAGCCGCCGAAAGGCGGCGGCTTCGAGTTCGAGGCGTTGTTGATCGGTCATAGGGCTCACGTAAATCCAGGGGTTAGCGGCTGGCCGCCAGGGTAATCGAAACCGATTCGGCAAAGCGCAGCGCGTGGGGCTTGTCCACTTCGACTTCGGCGTACAGCACCGACTCGTTGCTCATCACCAGGTCCAGCAGTTCCTGGGTCAGGCGCTCCAGCAGGGCGAAGCGGTTGCCTTCGACGTGGGCGATGATCGCCTTGGTGATGGTGCGGTAATTCAACGCGTGGTCGATATCGTTGTCGCGCACGGCGTCCTGGGCGGCATACAGGATGGTCAGGTTGATCAGCACATCCTGCTTGTTGAGGATTTCATCCTCGTTGATGCCGATATAGGTGCGCAGGCACAGGTCCTTGACCCGGATGCGCGCCATGCCTGGTTGAAGTTGTGGCATTGCTACTTGCTCCGTCCAATCAGTTGCAGGAACTCCATGCGCGTGGTGTTCGACTCGCGGAACGCGCCGAGCATCACCGAGGTGTTCATGGTTGAATTCTGTTTTTCCACGCCGCGCATCATCATGCACATGTGCTTGGCTTCGATCACCACCGCCACGCCGGAGGCCTGGGTCACGTCCTGGATGGCGTCGGCGATTTGCCGCGTGAGGTTTTCCTGGATCTGCAGGCGCCGCGCGAACATGTCGACGATGCGCGCCAGCTTCGACAGGCCCAGCACTCTGCCGGTCGGAATATAGGCCACATGGGCCTTGCCGATAAAGGGTAGCAGGTGGTGCTCGCACAGCGAGTACAGTTCGATGTCCTTGAGGATCACCATCTCGTCATTGTCGGAGGCGAACAGCGCGCCGTTGACGATCTCTTCGAGGTTTTGCTCATAGCCATGACACAGGTATTGCATGGCTTTGGCGGCACGCTTGGGGGTGTCGAGCAGGCCTTCGCGTTCCGGGTCTTCACCCAGGCCTTTAAGGATCTCGCGATAGTGGTGGGGCAGGGATAAGGTCATACAACATCCTCACAAACGGCTTACTTGATATGCCGCCCACCGTTGACGGTCAGGGTGGTACCGGTGACGTAGGGGTTGTCCAGCAGGTAACGCACGCTCTGGTAAATCACCTCGGGCCCGGGCTCGATGCCCAGTGCCGACTTGGCCAGTACCTGGGCACGGTAGGCCGCGTCGTCGCCTTCGTTGAACATCACCATCGCCGGGGCGATGCCGTTGACTTTGATCAGCGGCGCAAACTGCGCGGCAAACGACAGCGTGAGGCTGTCGAGCCCGGCCTTGGTGGCGCAGTAGGCGATGTGCTGGCGGCTGCCCTTGCGCACCACATCATCGCTGATATGCACGATGTCGGCGGGTGAAGAGCGATGCAGCAAGGGTGAACAATGCAGGTTGATCAGGTACGGCGCAAGCATGTGTACGCTGAACATGTCGGTAAAGGCACGGCTTTCGTCGCCTGGGGTTTCCGCGATCCAGGCCGAAGCGTTGTGGATGATCGCGCGCAGGCTTTGGGTATGACGCTTCAACTCGGCGATAAACGCAAGAATCCCGGCTTCGCTGGAGAAGTCGGCAAACACGCCGATCGCGCCACGCTCGCGTAGCGCCTGCACGCCGGGGCGTTCGCTGCGGTAGCTGAAAAGCACCGAGTGGCCCTCGTCGAGCAGGCGTTCGGCACAATGCAGGCCGACGCGCTGGCCGGCGCCGGTGATCAGGATCGGGGCGTTCGTTGCAGTCATGGGAGGCTCAAGTCGCTGGCAGGGTCAAATCATACCAGTGACGAGCCCCCCTGTACTCACGCCGCGGCTTCGCTGGCCTTGGCGCGTGGCGGCGAAGGGTGCAACCAGTTGGCCAGCAGGTGGGTCGAGAGTGGAATGAACAAGTAGACCATCAGCGGAGTGAGCGCCAAGGTGCTGACCAGCACGCGGCTGAACAGGTCCAGCCCGCCGAGCAATGGCCCCAGGCCGAAGTTGAACAGCAACGACACCGGGAAAAACGCCAGCCAGATCGCCACCGCCTGTTTCCAGCGCGGCGGCCGTGTACCCGCAGCCCCGAACCAGCCATCGATGCCACGCACGCGATGCTCGGACGGGTCGGCAAACAGCTCGCTGCCCCGGCTCAGCCACGCGCTGCGTGAGGCGGAAAATTCCCAGGCATGCAGGGTTTTTTCGTCGGCGAAGCGGAAAATAATCTGAAATTCATCATCAAGGGGCGGTGGTGCGAGGACGCCGGAGCCCAGGTAGCCGGGGAAGTCAGTGGCCAGTCGCTCGCCTTCGCGCAGCCAGGCCATCAACTCTTCGTAGCGGCCCTTGGCCACGCGGCGCGCAACCATCAGGGTGACGGGTGAGGTAGACATTGTGTATCTCCAAATAGAACGGGTGCGCTGAACCGGGTAGGTGGCACACAGACGACGCTGCGGGGGTGTTGCAGCGACGCTTTATCGGTAAGCAAGGATTATTCCTGTTTTGCAGAAATACACCAGCAGCATTGGTCCGATAGGTACACACCTTGATATACATCGCGGTAAAGGCGTTAAATGGGACTCACTTTCAAACGGACGTTCATGACCTCTGATGCCCGAAATCATTGCTCCTATTCGCGAATCCATCGCCCCCAGCCCTGCCGATTCCGATGAGTTGTTTCCGATTCGTGACGTGTCGAGATTGACGGGCATCAACCCGGTCACCCTGCGTGCCTGGGAGCGGCGTTACGGCCTGATTCAACCCACGCGCACCGAAAGCGGGCATCGTCTGTACTCCAGGGCCGATATTCAAACGGTTCATCGCATTGTCGATTGGATCGAGCGTGGCGTGACCGTGAGCAAAGTGGGCAAGATCCTTGCGCGTGACGATCAGCAGGCCGCCGCCGTGCGTGTCGAGCACGACACGGTCGAGCTAGGCGAATGGCCGCAATGGCAGGCGCGCCTGGTGCTGGCCGTGGGCGCGTTCGATGATCGTCAACTGGAGCAACTGTACAACCAGGTGATCGCCACCTACCCGCTCAACGTCGCGTTCCAAGACATCCTGATGCCTCTTTGGAACGACCTGTTGCGTCATCAGGGGCGCTTCGGCCAAGCCAGTGAATGGCTGTTCTTCGACAACTTCCTGCGGGTGCGGGTGTTGCAGCGTTTGCAACTGGCGTGTGCGTCAGCGGCGCCACGGGTGTTGCTCGCGGCCATTCCCGGCGAGTGCCGTAAATTGGAATTGCTGGTGGCGGGGCTGTTGATCGGTCGAGACGATCTGGCCGTGAAGGTGCTGGGGATGGGGCAGCCTTTCGATGAATTGACGCTGGTGTGTGAAAAGACGCAACCCGAGGCGCTGGTCCTCTTCTCCAATTACTCACACACCCAAGCGTTGGCCGGGCGTTTGAACCGCCTGGCGTTGACCCTCGATTGCCCGCTGTTTCTTGCCGGTGCCGCGTCGGACTTGGCCCAGGCCGATCTGACGGGCTCCGCCGTTGGCTGCCTGGGCAATGAAGGACGCTTGATGCAACGGCGCTTGCAGCAATTTCTCAGCGGTAACCTGGATACCTGAAGATCAGGCGTGCATCTGCGGATGTACCAGGCGGTGCTGGTGCAGGATGAATTGGCGCAGGCGCTCGGTCTCATCCGGGTTGTTCTGGCCCAGGCGATAGGCAAACAGTCCCCGTGCGGTTTCTCGCTCCAGCGTGCCGCGCAGTGCAATGCGTTCATAGCCGGAAGGGCTGAACCACAGGGCAAAGGTCTTCGGCGTCTTGATCCGGCCACGGATCTCCACCAGCACACCCTTGAACGAAACCTCATGCACCCACAGCGCACTCGGGTTGCCCCTGACATTTTCCAGCGCCACCGGCGTTTCAAGAGCCAGGCGCCACGGACGAATCATCGGCCCGTCTTCAAAAATGCTCGGTACGCCCAGACGTAAATGCACAGCATGAAACTCGTCTTCCACCAACTGCAGCGGGAAGGTGAGTTGCTGGTTGTCGAATTGCGCCTGGAGGGTGACGTGATCGTGGGCGGCCAGCCGAGTGAGCAAATCGCGAAGTTGCGCAGCGCCGTTGACGGTCAGGCTCGACGATGCATCCCGCAGGTTGAGTTGGGGGTTGTGCTGCATGTCCTGAATGAAATCCAACTCGTCCTGAGTCAGAAGCGCGTCGCGTTGCATTGATCTTGCTCAAGGGGGAGAGTGTTAAAACGCCATTATCCGCTCTAAAGACATCATTTTCTAAGTTTTGTTAGATCCGCTCGTCGCCTTGATCGCTGCCAGCTCGGCCTTGACCTGCGCCAACTCCGCCTCCAATTGCGCGACGCGCTGCTGGGCCTTGACCTGCAAGGTCACGTCCTTTTGCACGCCGACGAAATAGGTCTGCTTGTCGGCATGGTTGTACACCGTTGAAAGCGACAGCTCGTTCCAGAAGTGGCTGCCGTCCTTGCGATAGTTGCGCAGGATTTCCCGGCAGGCGCCGCCGCTGTCCAGTGCTTCGCGAATGGCCATCAGCGCCGGTTGGTCACGGTCGCCAGACTGCAGGAAGCGGCAGTCCTGATACAGGACGTCGTCCAGGGTGTAACCGGTCAGGCGCTCGAATGCCGGGTTGACGTAGATCAGCGGTTTGTCCCGGCCTTCCCGCTCGGCCACGACAATCCCGTCGTTGGAAGCGTTGACGACCATTTGCAGCAGCTTGGCGTTAATCATTGCGCGGTCCCTGGCGTGTGCTTGAACTGCCAGTTTATGGCAAGTCTTGAATGTTGCACGGCACGCGCCGAAATATTTGCCCCAGCTGGTAATATCCCAGGCTTTCGCTCAATGACAGGATCAGTATTGATGAGAGTCGCCATTCTTTCCGGCTCGGTGTACGGCACGGCTGAAGAAGTCGCCCGCCACGCTGCCGGCATCCTTACATCGGCCGGCTTCGAGGCCTGGCACAACCCGCGCGCGACCCTGGCGGACGTGTTGGCCTTTGCCCCGCAGGCGTTGCTGGCGGTGACGTCCACCACCGGCATGGGCGAACTGCCGGACAACCTGCAACCGCTGTATTCGAGCATTCGCGACCAGTTGCCCGCGGCCTGGCGCGGTTTGCCGGGCGCGGTCATCGGCCTGGGCGACGCCAGCTATGGCGATACCTTCTGCGCCGGCGGCGAGCATATGCGTGAGCTGTTCAGTGAGTTGGGCGTGCGCGAAGTGCAGCCGATGCTGCGCCTGGACGCCAGCGAAAGCGTCACCCCGGAAACCGACGCCGAGCCCTGGCTGGCCGAGTTGATCACTGCCCTGCGCGGCTGACCGGAAACTCCCGCAACAACGCCAGCCAGGCCTGGGCGGCTTTCGACAGATAGGCGCCCTCACGCCAGACAAACGCGATGTCCCAGCGCAGGAAGTCGGGCGCCTTCAGCGTGAGGCGCACCACCCCGGGCCGCACCAGCCCGCGAGCGACCACGCTGGGCAACAGCACCACGCCTTGACCGGCCGCGACCAGGGCGGCGAGAAAATCCGCCTGGCCGCTGCGGCCTCCTTCCTTCGGCGTAAAGCCCACTCGCTGACACGCCTGCGTCAAGCGGTCGTTCAAGACAAAGCTGCGCTGATACATCAGGAACGGTGTGTCTGCCAATTCTTCCAGGCGCACCTGGGCGTTCTGTGCCAAGGGGTGGTTCATCGGCAGCAAGGCATCCAGCGGCTCATCGCAGAAGTCTTGCCAGGCGAATGCTGGGTCGCTGGGTTTCAAGCTGCCGCCCACTTCCAGCTCGCCGCTCAAAATCGCCTGCTCGATACTGCGGCTGCCGCCCTCCAGCAACTGGATGGTGACGTTCGGATAGCGCCGGCGGTACTCGGCGAACAAGTCGGCAAACAGCGTATCGCCGCCCAACTGCGGCAAGCCCAGGCGCAACTCGCCACGGGTCAGGTGCTGCATGTCGTCCAGTTCGCTGAGCAACTCATTCTGCAGGCGCAGCATGGCTTCGGCGCGTTGCAGCACAACCTGGCCGGCGGCAGTCAGGCGGATCTGCGAGCCGATGCGGTCGAGCAACGGCGTGCCCAGGCTGTGTTCCAGCTGTGCGACCTGTTTGCTCACGGCGGACTGGCTGATGTGCAGGGTTTTCCCGGCCTGGGTAAAACCGCCGCGGTGGATGACTTCGACAAAACTGCGCAGCTGTTTGAATTCCATCGGTGCGATTCCAGTTTGGAATAGTTGGCAGTCTAACAATTCGCTGTGGGGATGGAAGCGCTCTCTCTAAAATGGAGGCCTACGAGGACCCAAAGCCCATGAAACGTTTAAGCTTCAAACACGTCGGCCGTCTGCTGACTGAATTGGTCGTGCTGCTGGCCATCTACCTGCTCGGTACGCAACTGGTGGCCTGGTTGGCGTGGCCCATCCCCGGTGGGGTGATGGGCCTGGGCCTGTTGCTGGCGGCTTTCGCCACCGGTCTGGTCAAGCCGGCGGCCCTGCAACTGGGGGCGGGCGTGTTGATGGCGGAAATGTTGTTGTTCTTTATTCCGGCCTTGATGAGCCTGCTGGACTACGGCGGCCTGGTGCGCAATGACGGTTGGCGGATTCTGCTGGTGATCGGCTTCAGCACCCTGGCGGTCATGCTGGTGACGGCCTTCACCGTGGAACTGGTGTGTCGCTGGAAGCTGCGCCATGAAGCTTGAACTGATGCCAGTGTTCTGGCTTGCCCTGACCCTGGGCGCGTATTTCTTCAGTCGCTGGATCTACCGTCGGACCGGGCGCTACCTGTTGTCGCCGCTGATCCTGGTGCCCGCGCTGCTGCTCGCGGTGGCCGTGCCGATGCACACCGCCTATGCCGAATACGCCAGCGACACCCATTGGCTGATGCTGGTGCTGGGCCCGGTGACGGTGGCGTTCGCGGTGCCGATCTGGCAGCAGCGACGTTTGCTGGCGCGGTATTGGTCGGCCTTGCTGCTGGGGATGCTGGCCGGCAGCGCGGCGTCCATCGGCACCTCGTTCGGCCTGGCCAAGGCGCTGGCGCTGGACAGTGCGGTGACGATGTCGCTGGTGCCGCGTTCGATCACCACACCGTTTGCCATGCCGATGTCTTCTGACCTCGGCGGCGTGCCGGAACTGACGGCGGTGTTCGTGATGTTCACCGGCGTGTTCGGCGCCATGCTCGGGGGTGTGCTGCTCAAGTGGCTGCCGCTGCGCACGCCTTTGGCACGCGGGGCATTGTTTGGGGTGGGCGCGCACGGCGCGGGCGTGAGCCGGGCCCATGAAGTGGGGGGCGAAGAGGGCTCTGTCGCAGGCCTGATGATGGTGTTGACGGGGCTGCTCAACCTGTTTGCCGCGCCTTTGTTGGCGGCACTTCTCTGACGCGACTTGGACAGATTTAAACTATTCTCATGGCTGACTCGTGCGGCCATCAAGCTGGCTGCGAAGGCAACTACCTGCGCCACGACGTCTGACTACACTGACCCTTCACTTAAAAAATAATAAGAAAGTGCGTCAAGGAGGTCGTTGCCGTGAGCCTAGCCCCCGTTGTATCGCCACAGAGTGTCAAAGATCAGGTCAGCGCCGCCGAATGGCAGACGCGCGTCGATCTGGCTGCGTGCTATCGCCTGGTCGCCCTGCACGGCTGGGATGATCTGATTTTCACGCATATCTCGGCCAAGGTGCCGGGCACCGATGATTTCCTGATCAACCCCTATGGGATGATGTTTCACGAGATCACGGCGTCGAGCCTGATCAAGGTCGACCAGGCCGGCAACAAACGGATGGACAGCCCCTACGACATCAACCCGGCCGGCTACACCATCCACAGCGCGATCCACGAAGTGCGCCACGACGTGGAGTGCGTGTTGCATACCCATACGGCGGCGGGGGTTGCGGTGTCTGCGCAGAAGCAGGGCGTACTGCCGATCAGCCAGCAGTCCTTGTTTGTGTTGTCCAGCCTGGCCTATCACGCATACGAAGGCGTGGCGCTGAACCACGAGGAAAAAGCCCGTTTGCAGGCCGACCTCGGCGACAACAATTTCCTGATGCTGCACAACCATGGCCTGCTGACCTGCGGCGCGACCATCGCCGACACCTTCTTGATGATGTTCACCTTTCAGCGCGCCTGTGATATCCAAGTGCTTGCGCGCAACGGCGGGGCTGAATTGATCGCCATCGACCCGCAGATTCTCGCCGGGGCCAGGGCGATGGTGGCGGCTGTCACAAAGAGCGCCCAAGGTATGGGGGGCGCGCTGGCCTGGCCGGCGCTGCTGCGTAAATTGGACCTGCAAGATCCAGGGTATAAAAGTTGATGCCTCTCGCCGAAATTCCGCTCAGAGCCTGGCGCAAGTGCGGCCAGAGTTTTGTTTTTCGTGGCCACACCATTCGCTATTGGGTGGCCGGGCAGGGTGAGCCGCTGCTGCTGATCCATGGCTTCCCGACCGCCAGTTGGGACTGGCATTACCTGTGGCAGCCCCTGGCCCAGCGCAACCTGGTGATCGCCTGCGACATGCTCGGGTTTGGCGATTCGGCCAAGCCGCTGGATCACGACTATTGCCTGTTGGAACAGGCGGATCTGCAACAGGCGCTGCTCGACCACCTGCATGTGCGACAACCGGTGCATGTGCTGGCCCATGATTACGGGGACAGCGTCGCCCAGGAGTTATTGGCGCGGCATCACGAAGGCCGCTTCCAGATGGCCAGTTGCGTGTTCCTCAATGGCGGGTTGTTCCCCGAAACCCATCGCCTGGCCCTGGTGCAGAAACTGCTGCTCAGCCCCTTGGGCTGGATGATCGGTCGCACGTTTGGGCGCAATGCCCTGTCCGACAGCTTCAGCCAGATCTTCGGCGCACAGACCCGCCCCAGTGAGAGCGCCCTCGATGATTTCTGGAGCTTGATCGACTGTAATGACGGGCCGCGCATCCTGCATAAACTGATCAACTACATTCCCCAGCGCCGTCGCCTGCGTGAGCGTTGGGTGGGCGCCCTGCAACGTGGCGACGTGCCGCTGCGGGTGATCGACGGCGAGTTCGACCCGATTTCCGGCGCGCACATGGTCGAGCGTTACCGCCAGTTGGTGCCCCACGCCGACACGGTATTGCTGGCCAATATCGGCCACTACCCGCAGATCGAAGCGCCGGTGCAGGTGCTCAAGCATTACCTGGAGTTTCGACAGCAGATCGCGCACGCGCCGCCGCGCATGGCCTATTCCTGAAACAGGCGATCATCCTGCTGCCTTATCGCGCACCATTCAGCCGTGGCCGTATTTATTGTGACCGCAGGCGCCGTGCCTGACACTCGAGCCATTCCCATCGTCGCCATTGGAGTTCGGTATGAGTGAGTCAGTGCAGTTCCAGGATAAGGTCGTGATCGTCACCGGTGCCGGCGGCGGGTTGGGCCGGGCCCATGCGCTGCTGTTCGCCAGGCACGGGGCCAAAGTGCTGGTCAACGATCTCGGCGGTTCCACCCAGGGCGAGGGCGCCAATGCGTCGGCGGCCGACCGTGTGGTCGCACAAATCCGCGAAGCCGGCGGTATCGCCGAAGCCAACCATGATTCCGTCACCGACGGCGAGAAAATCGTACAGAACGCCCTGGATGCGTTCGGCCGTATCGACGTGGTGGTGAACAACGCCGGTATCCTGCGCGACAAGACCTTCCACAAAATGGACGACAGCGACTGGGACCTGGTTTACCGGGTGCATGTCGAAGGTGCCTACAAAGTTACCCGCGCCGCCTGGCCGCATCTGCGTGAACAAAGCTATGGGCGGGTGATTTTTACTGCGTCCACGTCGGGCATCTACGGCAATTTCGGGCAGTCCAACTACGGCATGGCCAAGCTCGGCCTGTATGGCTTGACCCGCACCCTGGCGCTGGAAGGGCGCAAGAACAACATTCTGGTCAACGCCATCGCCCCCACCGGCGGCACGCGCATGACCGAAGGCCTGATCCCGCCGCAGGTGTTCGAGCGCCTCAAGCCGGAACTGGTCAGCCCGCTGGTGGTGTACCTGGGCAGCGAGGCGTGCCAGGAAACCTCAGGCTTGTTCGAAGTGGGCGGCGGCTGGATCGGCAAGACCCGCTGGGAACGCAGCCTGGGTGTGGGCTTCGACCCGGAAGCCGGGTTCTCGCCGGACGACGTGGCCGCGCACTGGCAACAGATCTGTGACTTCGAAGGCGCGGTGCATCCCAAGGACACAATCGAGGCTTTGAAGGAGATGATGGCCAATTTGCAGAAGTTCAGCCTCTGATCATTGCCGGATACACCATCAATACTGCGGGGCGCTGACGGCGCCCCGCTTTTTTTCAGGCATAAAAAAGGCCGCTGCAAAGCAGCGGCCGAAGTAAGACGTTGGATCAAGGAGCGACAGACTCAACGTCAGTGAACACCGGTAACAGATTGAATACAGTAGCCAATCCGTCGAATTTCAGCTGTTCTCCCGAAGGTGGGAGCGGGCCGTTTGCCCTGAAAGCCAGGCAAGAATAGAGGGTTGTAACAAAATGAGTAATAGCGCTTCAGGACAAGGACTGTTACGGATATGACAACAGTCACCCCCTGGCGCCATCCACCGGCCTGATAACCCGCCATCCATGGGGCGCATGCCCCCGCGCAGAGCCGCGCCAGAGCGGCGTTAATCCTTTCGGGCGACAACACGAATACCTCCTTGGTGCGCTTATCGCTCCCGAAGGGCGGCAGTAGGGTGGGGCCTTCTGTCACTCACCGGGGAAGACGCATGACAAAAACAACAATGCGCGCCATCTTCACGCCGCAGGCGCTGGCCGCCGCGGTTGCGTTGGGATGCTGTGCCCAGGCACAGGCTGTTTCGTTCAACATCGGCGAGATCGAAGGGCAATTCGATTCCTCGCTGTCGGTCGGCGCCAGCTGGGGCATGCGCGATGCCGACAAGAAACTGGTGGGCGTGTCCAATGGCGGCACGGGGCAGGCTTCCACCGGGGATGACGGGCGACTGAACTTCAAGAAGGGCGAGACCTTCTCCAAGATCTTCAAAGGCATCCACGACCTGGAACTCAAATACGGCGACAGCGGCGTGTTCGTGCGCGGCAAGTACTGGTACGACTTCGAACTGCAGGACGAAGACCGCGAGTTCAAGCAGATCAGCAATCACCATCGCGACGAAGGTGCGCGCTCCTCCGGCTACGAGTTGCTCGATGCGTTCGTCTATCACAACTATTCCATCGCCGACCTGCCGGGCAACGTGCGCGTCGGCAAGCAGGTGGTGAGTTGGGGCGAGAGTACGTTTATCGGTAACTCCATCAACAGCATCAACCCCATCGACGTATCGGCCTTCCGCCGCCCCGGCGCCGAGATCAAGGAAGGGCTGATACCGGTCAATATGCTGTTCGCCTCCCAGAGCCTGACCAACCAACTGACGGTAGAAGGCTTCTACCAGTTGAACTGGGAAAACACCGTGCTGGATAACTGCGGCACGTTCTTTGGTGGCGATGTGGCGGCCCACGGTTGCAACGGTAACTACACGGTCGGCAGCCCGGCGATTGCGCCGTTGCAACCGGTGGCCGCAGCGTTCGGCCAGGGCTTTGAGGTCACGCGTGAAGGCGTCGTGGTGCAGCGCGCCAAGGACCGTGATGCCCGCGATGGCGGCCAATTCGGCGCGGCCTTGCGCTGGCTGGGCGACGACACCGAGTACGGCCTGTACTTCATGAACTACCACAGCCGCACGCCGACCGTCGGCACCCTCACCGCCAACACCAACCTGGCCACCATCGGGCGCATCGTCAACACCGCCAACGCCATTGCGCCAGGCACCGGCTCGGCCCTGGCCCAGAGCACCATGCTCGGCCGTGGCCAGTACTATCTCGATTACCCGGAAGACATTCGCCTGTACGGCGCCAGCTTCTCCACCACCCTGCCCACCGGCACGGCCTGGACCGGGGAAATCAGCTACCGCCCGAATGCGCCGGTGCAACTCAACACCACCGACCTGACCCTGGCCCTGATCAACCCGATTGCCGGCAACACCGCCTCGCCGATCCACAGCTCGTTCGGCGCCGACAACGCCGGTTACCGGCGCAAGGAAATCACCCAGATCCAGAGCACCATGACTCAGTTCTTCGACCAGGTACTGGGGGCCGAACGCCTGACCCTGGTGGGAGAGGCCGCCTTCGTCCACGTCGGCGGGCTGGAAGCGAAAAGCAAACTGCGCTACGGCCGCGACTCGGTATACGGCGCCTATGGTTACGGTGGCGACACCGACGGTTTCGTCACGGCCAATTCCTGGGGTTATCGTGCCCGCGCCATCCTCGACTACAACAACGTGTTTGCCGGGGTGAACCTCAAGCCCAACCTGTCCTGGTCCCACGACGTCAACGGCTACGGCCCCAACGGCCTGTTCAACCAGGGCGCCAAGGCGATCAGCGTCGGCGTCGATGCGGACTACCGCAACACCTACACCGCCAGCCTGAGTTACACCGACTTTTTTGGTGGCGACTACAACACCCTGACCGACCGCGACTTCCTCGCCCTCAGCTTCGGCGTGAACTTCTGATTTGGCTTAAAGAAGGACAAGACTCTATGCGTAAGTTAATTGCTGTGATGGCCCTGAGTGTGTTGGCCGCCAACGTCATGGCGGCCGTGTCGCCCGAAGAAGCCGCCAAGCTCGGCACCAGCCTGACCCCGGTCGGCGCCGAAAAGGCCGGCAACGCCGATGGCTCGATCCCGGCCTGGACCGGCGGCATTCCAAAAAATGCCGGTGCGGTGGACAGCAAGGGCTTCCTCGCCGACCCGTTCGCCAATGAAAAACCGCTGTTCGTGATCACCGCCGCGACCGTCGACAAATACAAGGACAAACTCTCCGACGGCCAGGTGGCGATGTTCAAGCGTTACCCCGAGACCTACAAGATCCCGGTGTACCCGAGCCACCGCACGGTCAACCTGCCGCCGGATATCTACGAGTCGATCAAGCGCAGCGCGCTGAACGTGCATGCGATCAACGACGGCAACGGCCTGGAGAACTTCACCGGCAACCGCTACTACGCGTTCCCGATCCCCAAGAATGGCGTGGAGGTGCTGTGGAACCACATCACCCGTTACCACGGCGGCAACCTGCGGCGCATCATCACCCAGGCCACCCCGCAGACGAACGGCAGCTACACGCCGATCCGCTTTGAAGAAGAAGTCGCGGTGCCGCAGGCGATCCCGGATATCGACGCCGCCAAGGCCGCCAACGTGCTGAGTTTCTTCAAGCAATCGGTAACGGCCCCGGCGCGGCTGGCGGGCAACGTGCTGCTGGTCCACGAGACCCTCGACCAGGTCAAGGAACCGCGCCTGGCCTGGATCTACAACGCTGGCCAGCGCCGTGTGCGCCGGGCGCCGCAAGTGTCCTACGACGGCCCGGGCACCGCGTCCGACGGCCTGCGTACCACGGATAACTTCGACATGTTCTCCGGCGCCCCCGATCGCTATGACTGGAAGCTGGTGGGCAAGAAAGAGATGTACATCCCCTACAACAGCTACAAGCTCGATTCGCCGAACCTCAAGTACGACGACATCATCAAGGCCGGGCATATCAACCAGGACCTGACCCGCTATGAGCTGCACCGCGTGTGGGAAGTGGTCGGCACCGTCAAGCCGAGCGAACGGCACATCTATGCCAAGCGCCACATGTACATCGACGAAGACAGCTGGCAGGTCGCGCTGGTGGATCACTATGACGGCCGCGGCCAACTGTGGCGTGTCGCCGAAGGTCATGCACAGTTCTACTACGACCATCAGGTGCCGGCCTACACCGTGGAAACCCTGTACGACCTCATCGCCGGACGCTACATCGCCCTGGGCATGAAGAATGAGGAGAAGAGCAGTTTTGTGTTCGGGTTTGCGGCCAAGGCGGCGGACTACACGCCGGCGGCGTTGAGGGCTTCGGGCGTGCGTTGATGCCTGTTTGAAATGCAATCTTAATGTGGGAGGGGGCTTGCCCCCTCCCACATTGGGTTTTGTGCATGGCTATTAATCACTGCGTTGAATACTTCTTCAATATTCGCTGAGCACGGGGCTAGGGTAGGTGTCAGGTTGCATAACAATAAAAACGCAGGATGCAGCAATGACCGCCATGACACGCTGCCTGGACCGTCCTGGATTCATGCCACGGCTGTCCGCCCATCATCTGTTGCGCCCGCGTCTGGCCGAGCCGTTGTTGGCGGCGCAGGCGCGGGTCAAGTTGCTCTGTGCCCCGGGCGGCAGTGGCAAGAGCGCGTTGCTCGCCGAGTGCGCCTTGCAGGCGCCGGCGGGTTGTCAGGTGTACTGGCTACCGCTCAATGGCGTGCCGCTAAGCCCGCTGGATTTGTGCCGGCGCCTGGCGCACAACCTGGGCCTGGCGTTTACCGATGAAGCCACGCTGTTGCAGGATCTCAGCCGCTGGCAGACGTCGGCGTGGTTGTTTCTCGATGATTTCAGCCGTCTGCCCGCGCCCGAGCTGGACGCCTTGCTCGACCGCCTGCTCAGCGCCAGCCACCCGGCGCTGACCTGGTGGCTGGGTGCGCGGCGGCGCCCTGGGTGCAACTGGCCGCGGCTGCTGCTCGACGATGAGCTGCTGGAATGCAGCGCGGCCGAGTTGATCTTCAGCGCCGAGGAAGTCCAGGCCCTGCTCGGCGAGGCGCCGGGTCACAGCGTCGAGCGCGTGATGCGGTTCAGCGCCGGTTGGTGCGCCGGGGTTCGCATTGCCTTGCTCGGCGACGGCCATCCCGACAAGACCTTGCTCGACTACCTGCAACACGAGCTGTTCAGCACCTTGCCGGCGGAACTGGAGGAAGCCTGGCGGGTGCTGGCGCATTTGCCGCGTTTCAATGCGGGCTTGTGCGAGCACCTGTTCGGCTTTGGCGATGGCGCTCAGTACCTGCGGGACTTGCAGGCGCTCGGCGCATTTATCCAGCCCTGGGACGATGCCGCCGACTGGCTGCAAGTCTTCGCGCCGCTTGCGCAGTTGATACGGGATGAACCCTGGCCGGCCAAACGCTCCTGGCACCGACGGGCCTGCCAATGGTTCAGTGCCGAGGGCGACTGGCAAGCCGCGTTCGAGCAGGCGCTGCTGGCCGAAGAATACGAAGTGGCCGTCAGCCTGTTGCAGCACTTCAGCTTCGAAGACCTGTTCCGCCAGCAGAATGCCGTGCTGTTGTTGCGCCTGCATGAACAACACGGTGACGAGCTGATGCTGTGTTCCGCGCAGTTGGTGGGGCTGGTCACGGCCGCGTTGCTGTTCGCCGGGCGCTTCGAGCAGGCCGCGTTGTGCATCGGCCAACTGACGCGCTTCGCCCCGCAACCGTCGGCGCCGCAGCAACGCCTGTTGTTGGCGCGCTGGCAGGCGCAGTGGGGGTGGTTGCTGCATCTGGCGGGTGATGCGCAACGTTCTCGCGAGCATTTCCTCGAGGCCTTGCAGGCGTTGCCCGACAGTGCGTGGACATCACGTCTGATGTGCCTGTCGGGGTTGACCCAGCAAGCCTTGCTGCGCGGTGAGCTGGAGGCGGCCCAGACCCTGAACCGCGAAGCGCTGTGCCTGGCGCGGGCCCATGGTTCGCTGTTGCTCGAAGCCCTGCTGGAGCTGGATCATGCGCAATTGCTCGAACAGCGCGGCGCGCCGTACCGCGCGCAAAACCTGTTGGAGCAGGTGCAGGCGATGTTGCTCAAGCAGCGGCTGAAGGCTGGGCCGCTGGTCGGACGTATCGCCTTGCGGCGTGGGCATCTGGCCCTGCGCCAGGGGCAGGACGCGTTGGCTGCCGAGTGCTTCGAGACGGGTTTGAACATGTGCCTGCACAGCCAGGACAAGCGCGTGTTGTATGGCTATCTGGGCCTTGCGCTGTTGGCGGCCAATCACGGTGATTACGCCCAGGCCTTTATCCAGTTGCGCGAGGCCGAGCGCCTGATGCAGCAGCGCCAGGTGCCGGACACGGTGTACCGCGCGGTGTTGCTGCTGGTCAGCGGGCACTTCTGGTTGCAACAGGGCCGCGCCGAATTGACGGTGGCAGCGCTGCGCCGGGTGCTCCGCCATTTCCGAGGGCCCGACGCCAAGCAGGCGCCGCCGGCCACGCTGGAATTGATCCCGCGTCTTGAATACCTGCTGGTGTTGGCCGAGGTCAAACTGGGCGTCGCCGATCAACCGCTGGCGCGGCTCAACGCGTTGCTGGACGCTTCCCGCCAACGCGGCATGCTGTGCCTGGAGGCCGAATTGCACCTGGTGCTGGGTGAAGTGGCCTGGCAACTGGGCGAACCGGCGATGGCGCGTCGTTCACTGCAACACGGCCTGGAACTGGCAGGGCGTTGCCAGGTGCAGCAAGCGATCCGCGAGCTGCGTTTACGCTCGCCCGGGCTGTTGAGTGAGCTGGGCCTGGAACCGCAGGCCTCGCCGACCGGCACGGCGGACAACCCGCTGAGCCAACGCGAGCTGGAAGTGCTGCAACTGATCGCCCTGGGCAACTCCAACCTGGAAATCGCCGACCGCTTGTTTATCTCGCTGCACACCGTCAAGACCCACGCGCGGCGCATCCACAGCAAGCTCGGCGTGGAGCGACGCACCCAGGCGGTGGCCAAGGCCAAGACGTTGGGCTTGATGGTTTAAGCGCAGAACGCCTGACGGTATTCGCCGGGCGTCGCGCCCATGGCCTGGCGAAAGCGATGGGTGAAGTGGCTGGCGCTGGAGAAGCCGCACATCAACGCGATGTCACCCACGGGCAGGCTGCCGCTGCGCAGCAGGTTCTGCGCGCGGGCCAGGCGCCGGGCCAGCAGGTATTGATGGGGCGGCAGGCCGAAGCTTTGGCGGAACATCCGCGCAAAATGGTATTCCGACAGCGCACACATCCCGGCCAATTGCCCGAGGCTGATGGGGTCGTCCAGGTGCTGGTCGATGTAGTCCACCAACAACCGCCGCTGATGCGCCGCCAGCCCGCCTTTCAAACGCAGCCCGTCGCGCGCGCCGACTTGGCAGAGCAAGGTGTGGCTGAGCATTTCATGGGCCAGGCTGCTGGTCAGCAGGCGTTCGGCGGGCTCGTGCCAGTTGAGGGCGATCAACTGGTGAAAGCGTTGCGCCTGGCTGGGGTCTTCGAGGAAGGTGCTTTCCTGCAGTTGCAGCGCGCGCGGTTCGCGGTCGAGCAGGGTGATGCAGCCCAGGGCGAATTGCGCCTGGCTGAAATACACGTGGGCCAGGCGGATGTCGCCGTTGATCACCCAGGCCGACTGATGCTCGGCCGGCAGGATGCACAACTTGTCGGGCCCGCCCTTGGTGCCCGGCTGGTCGCGACGAAACGTGCCGGTGCCGCCGCCGATGTAGCAGGACAAGGTGTGATGGCCGGGCGCCTGGTAGTCCTGGGAATCGTGGTGGTTGCTCCACAACGCCGCAGACAAGCCGTCACCGAGCTCGGCGCAGGCTTCGAGGCGAGCGTGGGGCGAGCGGTTGAGGGCTTGAAAGACTTGCAGGGATTCCAGCGTTGACATGGTGTGTACTCTCCGACGCCTTGCATCCTACTCCGAGCCGCTGGCGCTGTGAGCCTGCCGTGCGACAAAAGCGCAAGAATCTGCAAGCGCCGGCCAGGGCTTGAAGGCGACACTGTGGCTCAACCAGCGGAGCCTGTTATGAACCTTTTCCTGTATTTACTCACCGTGCTGATCTGGGGCACCACCTGGATCGCCCTCAAGTGGCAACTGGGTGTGGTGGCGATTCCCGTGTCGATTGTCTATCGCTTCGCCCTGGCGGCGTTGGTGTTGTTTGTGCTGTTGCTGCTCAGCCGCAAGTTGCAGGTGATGAACCGGCGCGGGCATCTGATCTGCCTGGCCCAGGGGTTGTGCCTGTTCTGTGTGAACTTCATGTGTTTTCTCACGGCCAGCCAGTGGATTCCCAGCGGGCTGGTGGCGGTGGTGTTTTCTACGGCGACGCTGTGGAATGCCCTGAATGCGCGGGTGTTTTTTGGCCAGCGGGTCGCGCGCAATGTGTTGATGGGCGGCGGCCTTGGCTTGCTGGGCTTGGGCCTGTTGTTCTGGCCGGAGCTGGCGGGGCACACCGCGAGCCCGCAGACCTTGCTCGGGCTGGGTTTGGCGCTGTTGGGGACGATGTGTTTTTCGGCTGGCAATATGCTTTCGAGCCTGCAGCAGAAGGCGGGGTTGCGGCCGTTGACTACCAATGCCTGGGGCATGGCATATGGTGCGGTGATGTTGGCGACCTATTGCGTGGTGCGCGGTATTCCGTTCGAGATGGACTGGAGTGCGCGGTATGTCGGGGCGTTGGGGTATTTGGTGATTCCGGGGTCGGTGATTGGGTTTACGGCGTATCTGACGCTGGTCGGGCGTATGGGGCCTGAGCGGGCGGCGTATTGCACGGTGTTGTTTCCGGTGGTGGCGCTGAATGTGTCGGCGTTTGCCGAGGGGTATCAGTGGACTGCGCCGGCGTTGGTGGGGTTGGTGTTGGTGATGGTGGGGAATGTGTTGGTGTTTCGTAGGGTTAGGGTGGTTCAGGCGGGGGAGGCGGTGTTCAGGGCGAAGCAAGTCTGAGGTGGGAAGGGGGGTTAAGGTGGGAGGGGATTGCTTTAGGTGGGAGGGTGTTGCTTTAGGTGGGAGGGGGCTTGCCCCCGATAGCAGTGGGTCAGCTACAAATAAGTGACTGACCCACCGCTATCGGGGGCAAGCCCCCTCCCACATTTTCAGCATTTCAGCATTTTCAGTATTTTCAGTATTTTCAGTATTTATTGGGTTTGGTTGGGGGATCTGGGTTATTTGAGGCCTAGGCGTTTGGCCATGCGGCCTAGGTTGGCGCGGTCCAGGCCTAGTTCGCGGGCGGTGCTGGCCCAGTTGTGTTGGTGGCGTTCCAGGCAGGCGTTGATGACTTGGCGCTGGTAGTGTTCGGTGGCCTGGCGCAGGTCGCCGCCGGCGATGGCGGTGACTTCGGGTGGGGGGGCGATCGGCGCTGCGCTGACGTCGGGCAGGTCCAGGTCTTGGGCGCTCAGGCTGAGAATCTTCGGACGTTCGCGACAGTTTCCCAGGGCTTTCAGTGCGCTGCGTCCGATCAAATGTTCCAGCTCGCGCACATTGCCCGGCCAGTTGTAGGCCAGCAACGCGGCTTGGGCGTCGCTGGTCAGGCGCAGGCTGCCCAGGCCCATGCGCGAACGGTTCTGTTCGAGAAAGAACCCGGCCAGCAGCAACACATCGCGCCCGCGTTCGCGCAGTGCCGGCACTTGCAGCGGGTAGACGCTGAGGCGGTGGTAGAAGTCGGCACGGTAGCGGCCGTTGCGCACTTCTTCGGCCAGGTCGCGGTTGGTGGCGGCGATCAGGCGCACGTCCACTTGATGTTCCTTGTCCGAGCCCAGGCGCTGCAGTTGACCGCTTTGCAGGACGCGCAGCAGCTTGGCCTGCACCGTCAACGACAGCTCGCCGACTTCGTCCAGAAACAACGTGCCGCCGTTGGCCAGTTCGAATTTGCCCCGGCGCTCGTTCAGCGCGCCGGTGAAGGCACCGCGCACGTGGCCGAACAGCTCGCTTTCCACCAGGGTTTCCGGCAGGGCGGCGCAGTTGAGGCTGATCAGCGGCTTGTCCGCACGGGACGATGCGGCGTGGATCGCCTGGGCTACCAGTTCCTTGCCGACCCCGGTTTCGCCGGTGATCAACACGGTGAGGTCGCTGCCGCCCACCAGGTTGATCTCTTCGACCAGGCGCTTGTGGGGCTTGCTCTGGCCGATCATCTCTTTGTGCTGCTGGCCGCTGGCCTGGCGGTAGATCTCGGCACGCTGGCGTTCGTCTTCGGCGCGCAATGCCAGATGTTCAATGCGTTCGGCGACGTTGACCGTGGCGGCGGCGAGGCTGGCGAAGGCTTGCAGGGCGTCCAACTCGACCCGTTCGAAGCGCTCGGTGTCGAGGGCGTCCAGGGTCAGCAGGCCCCATGGTTTGTCATCGACATACAGCGGGCAGCCCATGCAGTCGTGAATTTCGAGGTGCCCGTGCAGGCCGTCCACCAGGCCGTCGTAGGGGTCGGGCAATTCACTGTCGCTGTCGAAACGCGTCGGGCCGGGGCTGCCGAGCAGCACGGCGAAACGCGGGTGTTCGCTGACCTTGAAGCGTCGGCCCAGGGTATCGGCGCTCAAGCCGTCCACTGCCAGCGGCACCAGCGACTCACCGTCCAGGCGCAACAGCGCGGCGGCGTCGCACGGCAGCAGGGCGCGCATGGCTTGCAACAGGCGGCGGTAACGCTCGCCTTCGGGCAGTTCGCGGGACAGGTCGGCGACCAGGGGGAGCAGGGTGGTGAGCAGCGATTGCGCAGTCATAATGACTCCTTGTAGTCCTTATGACTATAAGGCGTAGGAGGTCATACTGACTACTGGTAATTTAACTTATTGAAATTAAACGATTTATTAGTTGGCATGAATACTGAGTACTCCAAGGCAATCAGTAAAGAAGCCCAGGAGGCTCCATGCTTAGTGCCCAAGACCGTGCCATCATCAAATCCACCGTGCCCCTGCTGGAAAGCGGCGGCGAAGCGCTGATCACCCATTTCTACCGCATGATGCTCTCCGAGTACCCGGAGGTGCGCCCGCTGTTCAACCAGGCGCACCAGGTCAGCGGCGACCAGCCCCGTGCCCTGGCCAATGGTGTGTTGATGTATGCACGACATATCGACCAGTTGGATCAACTGGGTGATCTGGTGGCGAAGATCATCAACAAACACGTGGCCTTGCAGATCCTGCCGGAACATTACCCGATCGTGGGAGCCTGCCTGCTGCGTGCGATTTCCGAAGTGTTGGGCAGCGAGATTGCCACTCCCGAGGTGATGAGCGCCTGGGGCGCGGCCTACGGTCAGTTGGCGGACATCCTGATCGGCGCCGAAGCTGCGATCTATGATGAGAAAGCCCAGGCGCCGGGCGGCTGGCGGGGTGCGCGGCCGTTCAAGCTGGTCAAGCGCGTGGAGGAAAGTGCCGAAATCACGTCCTTCTATTTCGCCCCGCTGGACAACGGCCCGATCCTCGCCGCCGAGCCCGGTCAGTACATTGGTATGACGCTGCTGCTCGATGGCGAAGAAGTGCGCCGCAACTATTCCTTGTCGGCCCTCAGCGATGCCGGCCAATACCGCATCAGCGTCAAGCGTGAAGCCGGTGGGCGGGTGTCCAACTACCTGCATGATCAATTGCAGGTCGGCGCGACGATCGACCTGTTCCCGCCAGCGGGCGAGTTCACCCTGGCCGCCAGCGATAAACCGCTGGTGCTGATCAGCGGCGGGGTGGGCATCACGCCAACACTGCCGATGCTCGAAGCGGCCCTGGCCACCCAGCGTCCGGTGCATTTTATCCACTGCGCGCGTAACGGCGGGGTGCATGCGTTTCGGGAATGGGTCGACGCCCTGGCGGCCAAGCATCCGCAGCTCAAGCGCTTCTACTGCTATGACGAGGACGATGGCGTGAGCCCGGCAGGCGACACCGTGGGCCTGCTGAGCCAGGAACAACTGGCGGCGTGGTTGCCTGAGCAGCGCGACCTGGATGCGTACTTCCTCGGCCCTAAAGGCTTCATGGCCGCAGTCAAGCGCCACCTCAAGGCCTTGGGCGTACCCGAAAAACAAAGCCGCTACGAATTCTTCGGCCCAGCCGCCGCCCTCGAATAACCCCCCACACACCCACACACCCACACACCTGTAGGAGCGAGCTTGCTCGCGAAGAACGTCAACGATAACGCCTGCATCCTGGATGACCGCAGCGTCTTTGAGTTTTTCGCGAGCAAGCTCGCTCCTACAAGTGGCATATTAAACGCCACCTCAAGGCCATGGGCGTACCCGAAAAACAAAGCCGCTACGACTTCTTCGGTCCCCCCCCACACCCACACCCACACCCATACACCTGTAGGAGCGAGCTTGCTCGCGAAGAACGTCAACGATAACGCCCGCATCCTGGATGACCGCAGCGTCTTTGAGTTTTTCGCGAGCAAGCTCGCTCCTACAAGTGGCGTATTAATCCGCCGTTAACCCCCTTCTGTTTAAACCACTCTCTGTGTGTAAACTTGCCGCCACAGGCACAACCAAACAAAGGGATACGGAGATGAGTGACGAATTGCGTTTAGGCAGGGAGCGGCGCTTTCTGGTGTTGCTGGGCATCATCTGCCTGGCGCTGATCGGCGGTGCGCTGTACATGCAGGTGGTGTTGGGCGAAGCGCCGTGCCCGCTGTGTATCCTGCAGCGCTATGCCTTGCTGTTGATTGCCGTTTTTGCGTTTATTGGTGCGGCTATGCGCAACAAAGGGGCGATCACGCTGTTTGAAGGGTTGGTGGTGCTCAGTGCCTTGGGCGGTGTGGCGGCTGCCGGTCACCATGTGTACACCCAGTTCTTCCCTGAGGTCAGTTGCGGCGTGGATGTGCTGCAACCGATCGTTGACGGCCTGCCCCTGGCCAAGGTGTTTCCGCTGGTCTTCCAGGTCGACGGCTTCTGCAGCACGCCGTACCCGCCGGTGCTCGGCCTGTCGCTGGCGCAATGGGCGCTGGTGGCGTTCGTGCTGACGGTGATCCTGGTGCCCCTGGGTATCTATCGCAATCGCCAACGCAAAGCCTGAGCCATTCATTGAAACGCCCCGGCCTTTCTTAAAGGAAAACCGGGGCGTTTTTGTTTGTAGGGATTTTTGAAGGGACAGTGACGCGGGACAATTTTGACGGCGCGCAGTGTGCGACATGTTGTCACACAGGCGCTGTCGCAGGGCGTTTCCGAGCCCTCGCAACGCCGCGTGAATTTGCCCATGGCCGTTAATGTGTGCTGTCAGTTCATCGTTTGAGCAACACCGCGAATAGCGCGCCGTTCGCGGCTTTCGGTGGTCAGCGAGTGCCCTGTTTTATGGGGGCTTGGAGCGCTTTTTCAGGCCCTTACGGCGGGTAAGGGGTGTGGCAGTTTGCCCTATAACACGGCATTTTTTGTGGTTTTTGTTGAGAATCCAACGCGATAAGATCGCGAACCTTTGCAAAATAGGTGAAGGATTATTGCTGGAATCGATAAAAATTATTTCTTTATAAGACATGGTTTATACATCGCTAGCTAACTACAATCGCCCGCACTGAATGTCCGGTGCTGTTCAATATTTGAGCATTGGAGCGGTCGAGGGGCAGATGGATGGCTCTGTGCGACCCCAGGTTCCGGCAGCCTTTCAACTATCCGCACCAAATGGAATTGGTCTGTAACAAGGCCTTTAACCACGAAATCGAATAAGAACTCACCGCAGGTCCGCGAACCGTCCAATTAGGGCGCACGGGCAGGCTCTTATTCAATCGAAGAGAAATGCCAACCCTTGGCAGGGTGAAGTGTTGGCGATCAAAACCCAACTGCATTGCGCAAGCTGCTTTAGAGGTCGTGAGATGAGTAAAAACAGGTACCCCCGATTACTAGGCTTTTTGCCGCTGCTTGGCATGATGTTAATGCTGGGAGGCTGCAAGTGGTCCTTGCTCGACCCAAAAGGACAGGTCGGTCTGGATGAACGCAACCTGATCATCACTGCCACCCTGCTGATGTTGCTGGTCGTGGTCCCTGTGATCATCATGACCTTCGCCTTCGCCTGGAAATACCGCGCGTCGAACACCAAGGCGACTTACGCGCCGAAGTGGTCGCACTCCACCAAGATTGAAATCGCGGTGTGGCTGGTTCCGATCCTCATCATCATTGCCCTGGGTTATGTGACCTACAAGTCCACCCACGCGCTGGACCCGTACCGTCCGCTGGACTCCGAGGTCAAGCCGATCAATATCGAAGTGGTCGCGCTGGACTGGAAGTGGCTGTTCATCTACCCGGACCTGGGTATCGCCACCGTCAACAAGATCGTGTTCCCGGAACATACCCCGGTTAACTTCAAGATCACCTCCGACACTGTGATGAACTCGTTCTTCATCCCAGGCCTGGGTGGCCAGATCTACGCGATGGCCGGCATGCAGACCAAGCTGCACCTGATCGCCAACCAGAAAGCTGAAATGGACGGCATCTCCGCCAACTATAGCGGCGCAGGTTTCACCGGCATGAAATTCAAAGCGATCTCGACGAGCCAGGAAGAATTCGACGCCTGGGTAGCCGAAGTCAAGGCCGCACCTAAACAGCTTGATCAAGCTGAATACGAAGCCCTTGCCAAACCAAGCCAGAACAACCCAGTCGCGCTGTACTCCACTTACACGCCTGACCTGTTTCAGAAAGTCGTCGACAAGTACGAAGGCATGAAACCAGGCAAGCCGGTCAAGCACGAGAAGAAAGAAGTGGCTGCGGTTGAAGGTTCTGACACGGGCTCGCATTCAACTGCTGGGGCAGAGGAGTAAACGATGTTTGGTAAATTAAGTTGGGATGCGGTCCCGTTCCACGAGCCGATTGTGATGATTACCATCGCCATGATCGCGCTGGGTGGTCTGGCACTGGTTGGGGGTATCACTTACTTCAAGAAGTGGACCTACTTGTGGACTGAGTGGCTGACTTCGGTCGACCACAAGAAAATCGGTGTGATGTACATCGTCGTTGCCATGGTCATGCTGCTGCGTGGTTTTGCCGACGCCATCATGATGCGTACCCAGTTGGCCATGGCCACTGAGGGCGCGCCAGGCTACCTGCCGCCTGAACACTATGACCAGATCTTCACCGCTCACGGTGTGATCATGATCATCTTCATGGCGATGCCTTTCTTCACCGGCCTGATGAACCTTGCAGTGCCGCTGCAGATCGGTGCCCGCGACGTTGCCTACCCGTTCCTGAACTCCCTGAGCTTCTGGCTGCTGGTGTCTGGCGTGGTGCTGATCAACGTGTCCCTGGGCGTCGGCGAATTCGCCAAGACCGGTTGGGTTGCGTATCCGCCATTGTCGGGCCTGAAATACAGTCCGGGCGTGGGTGTGGACTACTACATCTGGGCGCTACAGTTATCAGGGCTCGGGACGACGCTGACGGGGGTCAACTTCCTGGCCACCGTGCTGAAAATGCGCGCCCCTGGCATGAAGATGATGGACATGCCGATCTTCACCTGGACCTGCACCTGGGCCAACGTGCTGATCGTGGCTTCGTTCCCGATCCTCACCGCTACGCTGGTACTGCTGTCGCTTGACCGTTACCTGGATTTCCACATTTTCACCAACGAACTTGGTGGCAATCCAATGATGTACGTGAACCTGTTCTGGGCATGGGGGCACCCTGAGGTGTACATCCTGATCCTGCCAGCGTTCGGTATCTTCTCCGAAGTGATCTCGACCTTTACCGGCAAGCGCCTGTTCGGTCACCACTCGATGGTCTACGCCTCCGGTGCGATCTCGGTACTGGGCTTCATGGTGTGGCTGCACCACTTCTTCACCATGGGTTCGGGGGCCAGCGTCAACGCCTTCTTCGGCCTGGCGACGATGCTGATTTCGATCCCGACGGGGGTGAAGCTATTCAACTGGCTGTTCACCATCTACCACGGCCGTCTGCGTATGACCAGCCAGGTCGTGTGGACACTGGGCTTCATGGTGACCTTCGCCATCGGCGGTATGACCGGCGTACTGCTGGCCATCCCGGGTGCTGACTTCGTGCTGCACAACAGCTTGTTCGTGATCGCTCACTTCCACAACGTGATCATCGGCGGTGCGGTATTCGGTTACATCGCTGGTTTCAGCTTCTTCTTCCCGAAAGCGTTCGGCTTCAAGCTGCACGAGGGTTGGGGCAAGGCTGCATTCTGGTTCTGGATCTCGGGCTTCTTCGTCGCGTTCATGCCGCTCTATGCACTGGGCTTCATGGGCATGACCCGTCGTCTGAACGCCACCACCAACCCTGAGTGGGTGCCGTACCTGTACGTCGCCATGATCGGTGCGGTGCTGATTGCGGTGGGTATCGCCTGCCAACTGATCCAGCTGTATGTCAGCGTGCGTGATCGCAAGCAGAACATGTGCGAGTCGGGCGACCCATGGAACGGCCACACCCTGGAATGGTCGACTTCGTCGCCACCTCCGTTCTACAACTTCGCCGTGATTCCTACCGCGAACACCATCGATGCGTTCACCGAAGCCAAGGAAAACGGTACTGCGTACCAGCGGCCTAAGCACTACGAACCGATCCACATGCCAAACAACACCGCCACTGGCGTGGTGATGGGTGCGCTGTTGACCGTGTTCGGTTTCTCGATGATCTGGCACATCTGGTGGCTGGCAATCGTGAGCCTGGTGGGCACCATCGGCTACTTCATTGTCCACGCTGCACGTGATGATCAAGGCTACATGGTGCCGGTCGAAACGATCGAGCGCATCGAAGCCGAGCAGCACGCTCGCCTGGTGGCCGAGAAGAAGATCCCGGCCAACCGTGTAGAAACCTCGTTGGAACAGGCTTAAACCATGTCGAACTTAGTGACCAATGCTGGACACGCCCATGTCGATGACCATGGGCACGATGACCATCACCACGACTCGGGCCCGGTAACCGTCTACGGTTTCTGGCTCTACCTGATGACCGACTGCATCTTGTTTGCGTCGATCTTCGCGGTGTACGCGGTACTGGTAAACAACGTAGCGGGTGGCCCGGCGGGCCACGACATCTTCGAACTGCCTTACGTGCTCGGCGAAACCGCCTTGCTGTTGTTCAGTTCGATCACCTACGGCTTCGCCATGTTGTCCTTCTACAAGGGCAACAAGCAGGGCGTACTGACCTGGTTGGGCCTGACCTTCCTGTTCGGCCTGGGCTTCATCGGCATGGAGATCAACGAGTTCCACCTGCTGATCTCCGAAGGCTACGGCCCTAGCCGCAGCGGCTTCCTGTCGGCGTTCTTCACGCTGGTGGGGACCCACGGTCTGCACGTGACATCTGGCCTGATCTGGATGGCGATGATGATGTATCAGGTCAATAAACACGGCCTGACCAACACCAACAAGACTCGCCTGAACTGCCTGAGCCTGTTCTGGCACTTCCTGGATGTGGTCTGGATCTGCGTATTCACCGTCGTCTACTTGATGGGGACCCTGTAATGGCTAATGCACACTCCCATGACAGCCATGATGCGAGTCACGGCAGCGTAAAGACTTACGCTATCGGCTTCATCCTGTCGGTCATCCTGACCCTGATCCCGTTCGGCCTGGTGATGTACCCAACCTTGCCGAAGTCGATCACCTTGATGATCGTCCTGGCGTTCGCGGTGATTCAGGTCCTGGTTCACCTGGTGTACTTCCTGCACCTGGACCGCTCCGAGGCCCAGCGCGAGAACGTGATTGCGTTCGTGTTCGCAGGCCTGGTGATCGTTCTGCTGGTTGGTCTGTCGCTGTGGATCATGTTCAGCATCCACACCTACATGATGGCGAAGTGAGGTAAGACCCGATGTCGCTTAAGCACTTTATCCAAATCACCAAACCGGGGATCATTTTCGGTAACGTGCTTTCTGTGGCAGGCGGCTTCTTCCTGGCCTCCAAGGGACATGTCGATCTGGCCATCTTCCTGGCCGCCATGATCGGCACGTCCCTGGTGGTAGCTTCCGGTTGTGTGTTCAACAACTGCATCGACCGCGACATCGATATCAAGATGGAACGCACCAAGAATCGCGTGCTGGTCCAGGGCCTTATCTCCCTGAAACTGGCACTGCTGTTCGCGACCGTCCTGGGTGTTGCCGGCGTGGTGTTGTTGTACAAGGTGGCCAACCCGTTGGCGGCGCTGTTTGCCGTGATCGGCTTTGTCATCTACGTCGGCCTCTACAGCCTGTACCTCAAGCGCAAGTCGGTTCACGGCACGCTGGTGGGCAGTCTGTCGGGGGCGATGCCGCCGGTGATTGGTTATGTGGCTGTGACCAATAGCTTCGACATGGCCGCGCTGGTGCTGCTGGTGATGTTCAGCCTGTGGCAGATGCCGCATTCCTATGCCATCGCGATCTTCCGTTTCAACGACTACCTGGCTGCGTCGATTCCGGTTCTGCCGGTCAAGCGCGGCATCCAGGTGGCCAAGAAACACATCCTGCTGTACATCCTGGCCTTCCTCGTGGCGACCTTGATGTTGACCTTCAGTGGCTACGCCGGCATGAGCTACCTTGCCGTCGCCGCCGCCATGGGCATGTACTGGTTGTACATGGCCTGGACCGGCTACAAGGCGGTGGACGACACCGTCTGGGCACGCAAGCTGTTCGTGTTCTCGATCTTCACCATCACCGCGCTCAGCGTGATGATGTCCCTGGATTTCCAGGTGCCGAGAGAGCTGTTGCTGACCTACGCGCCCTGAGTGGTTCCAAGCAGTGAACAAGCCCCGCCTTCGTGAGAAGCGCGGGGCTTTTTCTTGGGCGCGGGATTAAATCGGCCGGCGCCTTTCTCGTCATACCTCACTGTACGAGCTGTGCGAATCCATTACCCGCGTACAAGGAGTTGTCACCATGATCAGCGTTAGTCGTCGGTCCCTTCTCGCCTTGGGCGCGGCCTTGCCCTTGCTCGGGCGCCTGGACTGGGCAGTCGCCAGCCCACCGCCGGCAAAGGCTGAGAAGGTGCGGCTCAACTATAACGAAAGCCCCTACGGCCCCTCGGGCGCCGCCCGCGAGGCGATGCAGGACGCGCTTGCCACGGCCGGGCGTTATCCCTACGGCCACATGTACGCCCTGGCCGCGTTGTTTGCCCGGCAGCAGGGGATTGCCGAAGCACAGGTGGCAGTGTTTTCCGGCTCCATGGCTGCGCTGCGCTACGCGGTGTTGGCGTTTACCGGCGAAAGCCGCGGCCTGGTGATGGCCACGCCGTCCTACGAGGTGCCGCGCCAGGCGGCCGAGGCGAGCGGGGCGCCGGTGCAGGAAGTGAGCCTCACGGCCGAGCACGCCCACGACATCCCCGCGATGCTCGCCGCCGATCCCCAGGCGGGCATGCTCTACCTGTGCAACCCGAATAACCCCACCGGTACCCTGACGTCCACCGAGGCCATCCGGCACGCGCTGGCGAACAAACCCCAAGGCAGCGTGCTGGTGGTGGACGAGGCGTACATCGACTTCGCCGACGCTCCCAGCTGTGTCAGTTGGGTCAAGGAACACGACGACCTGCTGGTGTTGCGCACCTTCTCGAAAATCTACGGCATGGCCGGCGCGCGCGTGGGCCTGGCGATCGGCGCCCCGGCGTTGCTGGCGCGCCTCGCGGTGTTCGGGGGCGACAACGTCCCTGCCGGCAGCGGCTTGCTCGGCGCGCAGGCCAGCCTCGAAGACGTCAACCTGTTGCCGCAACGCAAGGCCCTGAACGCGCAACTGCGCGAGGAGACCGTCGCCTGGCTCAAGGCCCGTGGGTTCACCTGCACGCTGTCGCAGAGCAACTGCTTCATGATCGACGTGAAGCAACCGGCGGAGCAGGTGATCGAGAAACTGGCCGCGCAAGGTGTGATGATCGGCCGCGTATGGAAGAGTTGGCCGCAGTGGGTGCGGGTGACGGTGGGGAACAAGCACGAGATGGAGCTGTTTCGCGAGGTGTTTGCGGCGCAGGTCCAGCGCAGCGTTTAACCCAACACAAAACCAATGTGGGAGGGAGCAATCCCCCTCCCACATTGGGTTCTGCGGTACTACTGCTGCGCGATGCTGTACCCATCGAACGCGGTCTGCTGCTGCAACGCCGTGATCACGCTCTTGCGGCTCAATGGCTGTTCGGCGCCGGCGTTATCCACAAAGCTTTCGACTTCCAGCTCGGCGTCATCGCCTTCACCCACGAAGCTGAAACCCAGGAACTCGAACGCTTCACGGTCGACATTGAGCTTCGAGCGCGGCGTGCGCAGCGGCAGGGTGACGCTGATGCCATCCTTGCTGATCACAAACACTTCGGCTTCTTTCTTCGGCCGCGCGGCCTTGCCCTTGCCGGCGCTCGGGTTGCTGATGGCCTGGTGGGACTGGTTCAACACCTTGAGGGCCAGGCCGTAGACCAGCTCCTGAAACGCCGGGTCGTCCTTGAAGCTGGACAGGATGCGGCTGATCGAGAACTTGCTGCTCAGGTCTTCCAGGGCGATGTTGTCGGCGGCTTCGGCGTCCTTGAGCTGCTTGAGTTGGCCCATCAGGTCGTAGGCCTTGTCGTCGTCGAAGGCATCGTGGGCCTGGCGGATGGCCACGCGCAACTCGCGGATCTGGTCGCTTTCCTTGGAGGTGTGGAACGCGTCCAGCACCATCTCGCTGATGATCTTGGCCGCAGGCACATGCTGTGAAAGATTGATGGCGTTTTCGTATTCAGCTTTGGATTGCAAGGCGACTACGGATTCTTCGGCGGATTCAGCGGTGTAGGAATCGGGCATTGAAATTTCACTACTTCAGTAAACAGGGACAAAAAAGCGTCGGGCATTTTCGGCGGGGAGGGGGGGCAGGTCAAGGCAGCACAATGCCCTTATTGCGACGCAAGGCGGCCAGCGCCCGCAAAACAGACCTACGGTCAACCCGCATGCCCAACAGGCTGCCGATCACCATGCCGCCCGCCCAGGCACCGCTCGACAGTATCGATGGTGCCAGCGCCAGTGTGCTTCCCTGCAGAAAAGCGTCGGATGTTTTCAGGCGCGGACCAGGGCAGTCGGCTTCAACAGGTAATCCCCGTTAATAGTGATAACGACACATCAAGACCTGAGTCTCATCATCCTCTATGCCATAGACCAAGCGATGTTCGGCGGTGATTCGCCGAGACCAGAAGCCACTGAGGTTGTATTTGAGTGGTTCGGGGCCGTCTCTTCAAGGGCATTGAATTCCGATAGCGAGATCATCACCACGGGCTCACCTTTTTGCCGGGTGAGCAGCAACGGGATGTGATCGTCATTGACCCGATCCATTGTCTCGGAGAGATGGGCACGGGCATTGGTGTAGTTGATTGTTTCCATGGGTATGTCCTCGCTTGATGGTACGAAACGTCCAGAAATACGTACATGTGTTCAAGGGTTTCCTTATCAACGGTCAATGGGTGGCACCCTTACGGTTTGAGCCTGACCCACATCAAAACCCCGCAGCGCTAAACCCGTTACAACACAAAGGTCTGATGAACCCATAAAAACGACAACGGACCTGCGCCGAGGGGGCTTCCCCACGCGAGGTCATTAAAGGACTAATGCAATGGCGCTTTCTCTGTCACGCCTGGCCTTGCTGGGAGCGACGTTTGGTCTGACGCTACCCCTGCACGCCAATTCCGCCGATACCGCACTGATCGAACACGGCAAATATGTCGCGCAATTGGGCGACTGCATTGCCTGCCACACTGCCAAGCCAGGCAACGCGATGGCCGGCGGGCTGGAGCTGAGCACGCCGATGGGCACGATCTATTCGAGCAACATCACGCCGGACCGCGAGACCGGCATTGGTGCCTACAGCTTCGAACAGTTCGACCGGGTCATGCGTGAAGGTGTCACACCTGCGGGTATGAACCTGTACCCGGCGATGCCGTATCCGTCCTACGCCAAGATGAACGAGGAGGACATGCGCGCCTTGTACGCCTACCTGATGCAAGGCGTGGAACCCGTGCGGCAGGCCAACCTCGAGGCGGACATGGGCTTCCCGTTCAACCAGCGCTGGGGCCTGGCCTTGTGGAACTTCGCCTTTCTCGACAAGCAAGCGTTCCAGCCCGACCCCGGCCGTGACGCGCAGCTCAACCGTGGCGCGTATCTGGTCCAGGGCCTGGGCCACTGCGGCTCCTGTCATACCCCGCGGGGCATCGCCTTCCAGGAAAAGGCCATGAGCGATGACGGGCGCGGCGGCCAGCATTACCTGGCCGGCGAAACCGTCGAGCATTGGCGCGCCCTGAGCCTGCGCAACCTGTGGACCGTGGAAGACACCGTGCAACTGCTCAAGACCGGACAGAACCGTTTTGCCACCGTCGCCGGCAACATGGCCGATGTGATTCACCACAGTACCCAGCATTTCAGCGACGACGACCTGACCGCGATTGCCCGCTATCTGAAATCCCTGCCACCCGGCCCGGACGATCTGCCGATGCCGTCGGTGGCCCGCGCACCGGCCGCGCCACCCGCCGACCTGTTCACCAGCCGTGGCGGCCTGGGTTATATGCAGTTCTGCAGCGACTGCCACCGCAGTGATGGCGCGGGGGGGAAAGGCTTGTTCCCGCCATTGGCCGGCAACCCGAGCATCGTCTCGAACGACCCGACATCCCTGCTGCACATCACCCTCACCGGTTGGGAGACCGCACAAACGGCCACTCACCCACGGGTCTACACCATGCCCGGGTTTGCCCGGCTGGCGGACCAGGAGGTCGCCGAAATCCTCAGTTTCGTTCGCACGCGCTGGGGCAACCAGGGCACGTCGATCAGCGCCGCGCAGGTCAAGACATTGCGCGATCAGCTCAACCCGGCCACGACCGACTCCTCCACTTTCGAAACCCCGCGCCTGGCCGACCTGCTCGCGGCGCCGAACGCCGACCAGGTGGTGCGCGGCATGCGCCTGCACCTGCAAACCAAGGCATTGCTGCCCGACAACGTCGGCAACGCGCTCAATTGCACCAGTTGCCACCTCAACGCCGGCACCGTGGCGGACGGTTCGCCCTTCGTCGGCGTGTCGGCCTTCTTCCCCAGCTATGCACCGCGCGCGGGCAAGGTGGTGAGTCTGGAAGAACGCATCAACGGCTGCTTCCGGCGCTCGATGAACGGCAAACCGTTGCCGCCGCAGTCGGCGGATATGCAGGCGATGGTTGCGTACTTCGACTGGATGAAGAACAACACCCGCCCCGAAGACAAGGTGGCCGGGCGCGGTGTAGGCAAGGTCGACCCGGCGATCAAACCGGACCTGGCCAATGGCAAGGCGGTCTACGCCAAGCAATGCGCGGTGTGCCATGGCGACAACGGTGAGGGCCTGGCGCGTGCCGACGGCGAGCGGGTGTACCCGCCGCTGTGGGGCGATCAGTCGTTCAATATCGGCGCCGGCATGGCACGCACCTACACGGCGGCGGCGTTCGTCAAACGCAACATGCCGATCGGCTTCCACGAGCAGTTCCCGTTGGGCCAGGGCGGTTTGTCCGACCAGGAAGCGGTGGACGTCGCGGCGTATTTCTCGGGGCAACCTCGCCCGGACTTCCCGGACAAGGTCAAAGACTGGCCCAACGGCGGTAAGCCGGTGGATGCGCGTTACTAGTCCAGTTGCTTGAGGCACGCCTGGAGGATGTCCAGGCCTTCCTCCAACACCGCCGGCTCAATGGTCAGCGGTGCCAGTAAGCGGACGATGTGCCGCGACTTGCCGCTGGGCATCAGCAGCAAGCCGGCGTCCCGCGCCAGGCTCAGCAACTGGCTCAGTTGCTGGGGCGCGGGCGTGCCGTCGGCGTGGGCCAACTCGATGCCACGCATGGCGCCGACGCCGGTCAATCGGCCCAGGTAAGGCGACAGGCGTTGCGCGCGCCAGGTTTCGTAGCGGCGCAGGATGGCCTCTTCCTGTCGCGTGCCCCAGGCCTGCAACTGTGCATCCGTCATCACCTCCAGGGTGGCCAACGCCGCCGCGCAGGCGATGGGATTGCCCGAATATGTGCCGCCCAGCCCGCCTTTGGGCAGGTTGTCGAGTAATGCCTTGCGCCCCACCACAGCACCCAACGGCACACCGCCGGCGATGCTTTTGCCGAGCAGGATCAAGTCCGGCGTTATGTCCAGGCGCGAGAAGGCAAAACGTTGCCCGGTGCGGCCGAAACCGGACTGGATTTCATCGACGATCAGCAGGATGTTTTTCTCATCGCAGAAGCGGCGGAGGGCCTGGGCGAACGCGATATCCAGCGCGAGGAAGCCGCCTTCACCCTGCACCGGCTCAATGATGAAGCAGGCTACATCGTCGACGTCGATTTCCACGCTGAACAAGCGGTCCATAGCCTTCAGCGCTTCGGCGCAGGTCACGCCGTTATCGGCGCTGGGGTAGGGCAGGTGATACACCGGGCCCGGCAGGACACCGACTTTTTGCTTGTAGGGCGCGACCTTGCCATTCAGGTTGAGGGTGGCGAGGGTGCGGCCGTGGAAGGCGCCGTCGAAGGCGATCACCGCGGAGCGGCCGGTGGCGCCGCGCACGATCTTCAGGGCGTTTTCCGCGGCTTCCGCACCGCTGTTGGTGAGCATCCCGCTGACCGGGTAGTCCACCGGGATAAATGCACTCAGACGATCCATCAGCTCGATGTAAGGCCTGTGCGGAGCGGCGTTGAAGGCGTAGTGGGTCAGTTGGGTCGCCTGCTGGCGAATCGCCTCGACCACCGCCGGGTGGCAGTGCCCGAGGTTGAGCACGCCGATGCCGCCGACAAAATCGATGTAGCGCTTGCCCGCGGTGTCCCAGACTTCGGCGTTCTTGCCGTGGCTGAGGCTGATGGGGTGGACGATGGAAATCGACTGGCTGATGGTTTCGCGGCTCATGAATCTCGGACTCGGCAGTGGCGGGCGTCTTTTTATCTAAGCCGTGAGCCGGGCCGGGCCGCAAACGAAATAAAGTCACCGGGTCATTCCAAATCGGAAGGAGCGCTTGCCAAACAGCCGTTCGGGGCCACAAACCCGCGCGTTCATTCCGAGACGATGTCCTTCCCCGCCGCCTTGGAGCGATACAACGCCTGATCGGCCCGCGCCATCAGGGCGTCGGGGCCTTCACCCGCATGACGCTCCACCACCCCCAGGCTCAGGGTGATTTTGAAGTCGCCCACGGTGGGGACTTCGCTCATGCTTTGGCGAATGCGCTCGGCCAGGTTTTTTGCGCTCTCCAGGGTGCTTTTGGGCAGCACCACCACGAACTCATCGCCACCCCAGCGCGCAAGCAAGTCACCGGGGCGCACGCAGGCCTCCAGGCTCTCCACGACGCTCATCAGGGTCTGGTCGCCGACGCCGTGGCCGTGTCGATCATTGATCGGCTTGAAGTCATCGATATCCATGGCGACCAGGGCCAACGGCAGGCGAAAGCGTTGGGCGCGCTCGCATTCTTCCAGCAGCACTTTCTCCAGGCGATAACGGTTGGCCACGCGGGTCAGAGCGTCACGCTCGGCCAGGGAGCGGTTCTCGTCCAGTTGCAACTGCAGTTGCTGGTTGACCCGCGACAACTCGCGTGTGCGTTCGGCAACCAAGGCTTCAAGGGATTGGTTGCGCCGTTCGAGCTGTTCGATCGCGCACTTGCGCGTATTGATGTCGCGATGGGCGCCGACCATGCGCGCTACCGAGCCGTCGAGATTACGCGCAACCACATAGCCGCGGTCTTCGATCCACAGGTAGCTGCCGTCTTTTTTGCGGCAACGGTATTCGATTTGGTAATAGGGCGAGCGACGGTTGATATAGTCATCGAACACCGTCATCACGCGGGAGTAGTCGTCGGGGTGAATGATGTTCTCCCAGGTGAACACGCTGTTCTCCAGGGAGTGGCGGGGGTAACCGAGCATTTCGTACCAGCCCGGGTTGCGGTAAACGAACCCCGTATTCGCGTTCCAGTCCCAGACCCCGTCGCTGACCAGTTCCATGACGGCATGCAACATGTCGGCATTGAGGTCAGTTGATGGTTTGTTGCCGGCTGTATCGTCCATGTGCGCGCTCCCTGCGTGGGCCTCAAGGCCGGTCAAATTGACGCCGATACTCCGTGGCTGGCGCTACTGTACAATGGGGCTTGCACGCTTTGAATAGAGCGACTGTGCGGTTGTCGAGGTGTGGCGATGGGCCATTATTTCGGCGCCCGCATCCTCGTCGGTGCCTTCCCGTTGGCGTTGTGCTGGTAAATGGCCTCGGGCTGGCCTTGCTCGTTGAAAAATACCTGGCCGATCCCCGCCGAGTTCCACAAGCGTTCACCGGCTTCGGCGTGTTCCGGGATATGCGGTACCACCTGCATGGTGCGGCGGCGGGTGAACCAGTTGAGTGGGGAGCGCGGCGAGTAGAGCCAGCGGTTGAGGCGGTCGAACCATTCCAGCAGGCGCGGCGGGAATTCGTTCTTGATGCCGCTGCTGGTGATCTGCCAGAGCTTGGGGCCAGCGTTGCGATGGCGGATCAGCACTTCGTAGACGAACGAGTAATGCACGTCGCCCGAGAGGATGACGTAGTTACCCGGTGTGCGGGAGTGGCGGAAGATATTCAGGATCACCTGGGCGGCGCCGCGATGCGCCATCCAGTTTTCGGCGTCGACCAGCAGCGGGTAGCCGCACCAACTGAACACTTTTTGCACGGTCTCGATCAGCTTGACGCCAAAGATCGGCGCGGGGGAGACGATGATTGCCGACGGGTGGTCCAGCAGCGCTTGTTGCAGTTCGCTCAAGGCTTCCCAGTCCAGCAGGCCGGACGGTTGCTTGAGGTTGAATTCGCTGCGCCAGCGGCGGGTGCGGGTGTCGAGCACCACCAGCGCAGGGGTGGTCGGCAGCACGTAATGCCACTGTTGGAAGGCCAGCAGCGTGTCGAGCAGTTGATCCTGCGCACTCGCGTTCAGGTGGTTGTGCTGTGCCTGGGCGACAAGTGTCTGGGTCTGGTTGATCAGCGGGCCAAATACCTGCGGCTGGTTGCCCCAGCCTTGGCACAGCAGGTAAGCCAGCAGCGCGTTACCGATGATGCGTTTGGAGAACGGATGGCCGTAGGCGGTTTCTTCCCACTGCGCGCTGAGGTTCCAGTCGTCGGTGATGTCGTGATCGTCGAAGATCATCAGCGTGGACAGATGGGCAAACACCCGCGCGACGCCGGGCAGGCCGTTGCGGAAGCGATCGATCTGCACCTGTTCACGGGCATAACGCTGTTGCGCGTCGGCGCTCAGTTGCGGCGGCTGTGGCGCGATCAGCGTCCAGGGAGTGGGGGACCAGACCAACAAATACATGGCCATCACTTCGGCAAAGGTCACCAGGTGATTGTCGGCGGTGCTGCTGGTGAAAATCGGCTTCTTCACGCCGCCGAAAAAACGCTCGCGCAAGGTCTCGTTGCTGTCCAGCGCGGGGAGCAGTTCGGCCCGCTGGTAATAACTGGCGTGATGCCCGTAGAGGCTGGCGCTGTCGTCCACCACGGCGCCTTCCAGGTATTCGTCGAACAGCCCCAGGCGCGCGATCAGCCCATGAATCGCCCGCAGCATCGGCCCGGCGACATCGTCGGCGTACACCTGGTCGCCGCTCATCATCAACAATGCCGGGCGTTGGGCTGGGGTCTGGGCGTCGGCCAGCAGGCGATCGACGCACAGCAAGCCTTCGTCCGCCGGGTGATGGGGCTTGCGGCAGGAGCCGTGGACCAGTTGATGAATACGGCTATGCCGCACGAAACTCGGCGATTGCGCGTCGCAATAGAGCAGGTGCGCTGCCCAGTGGGCGATGCCGCGCCCGTCGATCAGCAAGTCGTAGCCGATCAGCGCGTCCTGGGGCAGGGCCTCATCCAACGGGATGTCGATCAAGTGGATAAAGGCCTGGCGCCCCACCGGCACGATTTGGCACTGGCCTTGGTCCAGCACGATGTCGCGGCTCTGTTCGGCGACGTGCAGCCTGAGGGTCAAAGGCAGTTGCCGCGTCCCCACCAGCCACATTACCAGGCGCTGGGGTTCAAGGCGCCGCAGCAGCGGGCCGGCGAGGACGTCGGGCAGGGTGCCGGCGTGAGGCATAGGGTTGAAAGCTCCGCGCAGGATGATCACGAAGGTTAACCCGGCGGATGTCAGTATTGTGTTAAGGCCGGGCGGATCGAAAGGAGGAAGAGGCTGCAGGTCGGCAGCCTCTGGTTGGGCGCCTCAGATGATGTTTCCCCGACCCAGGCTGTCCAGCCCGCTCACGGCGCGGTCTTTTTTAGGCGACTGCTCGCCATTGACGTCAATGGCCGCTCCCTGAGGAGGCGTTTTTGAGGGGGAGTGGTGGTCTACCTGTGTGTTCAAGTAGGTCGGCAGAAACGAATTTTCGAAGTTCAGATGGCTGTAGAAAATATTCATCACGGTTTCCTCTGTAAGTTCGGTTTGCGGCGAACACTGTCGACGCGAACCGAACTTACAGCGGGTAAGAAGGCAGTCGCTATAAACCTATTGAGTCAAAACGAGACTACTCAGGAGTGGGAATCTTCATTCACCGTGGGCACCGTAAATCGGAGCCCACTGCCAGCCCGTCGTGACGTTGAGCAAAGCGATATCGCGAAGCTATCAATGCATCGACGCGCCCTGCCGGGTCAGTGCGGTTTGTACGCATTCGAGCAGATGTTCGGTGCTCCACGGCTTGGGCAGGAAGCGTACCGATCCCCCCAGCTGCGCCGCCAGCCCGGTGTTGCCGGACGTCAGCAGCACCGGCACCGACGGCCAGCGATGGGCCACCACTCGACTCAGGTCATAGCCGTTGAGTAAACCAGGCATCTGGATATCACTCACAATCAGGTCCACCGGGTCATCGGCCCGCTCCAGGTAGATCATGCCTTCATCCGCCGAAGGAAACGAGGTGACATGTGCGCCGAAATCCTCCAACACGTCCACCATTAACGCGCGAATGATTTCGTCGTCTTCCAGCACTAAAATCGATGGCTGAGCCATGATCCTTACTCCACCATCAGGGTTCAGTAGGGTGGAGTGGGGCGGAGCGGATTAGGTTCGATCCGATATGCGCTGAGCGATGGATGGTCGTTTTGCGCGTCTAGGTTGCGCATTTGCCGGGTGCTGCTGCACGATACGGGCGCTTTTCCACCCACTCCCGGTCCGCTTGCTTGAGGCCGTGACACAAGGCCGTCAACCGTGACCACTCGCGCGACCCCACTGATCGACAACGACCTTGCAACCGCATGATCAAAGTCGACCATGCCGGCGAGCATGGGGCGATCTGTATCTACAGCGGCCAGTTGTTCATGGCGCGTGTGTTTGCCCGCGACAAGGTCGATGAACTCAAGGAGTTCCTCTCCCACGAGCGCCGCCACCGCGCCGTGTTCCAGGCCGAATTGCGACGACGGGGTTACCGCCGCTGCCGCAGTTACTGGCTATGCGGTCTCGGCGGCCTGGTACTGGGGCTGATCACCGGTCTGTGCGGCCGCAAAGCGATTGTTGCCACCACGGTTGCGGTCGAGAGTGTGGTCCTCAGGCACCTGGCCCATCAACTCCACACATTGCGTGACATCGACCCGCTGGCCGTGGCCGCGATTGCCACGATCGTCGAGGAGGAACAGCACCACCATGATCACTCTGCCGCGCAGATCGAGCGGGACGACCCGTGGTTCAGGGCGCTGGCGCCGGTGGTGACGGCGTGGACCGAAGCGGTGATCTGGATGGGCATGCGTTCCTGACAAACCGGCATAATTACCCGTATCACCCGATGTGGAGCCCTTATGAAGTACCGCGCGTTACTGACCTTCGTCCTGATCCTCAACACCGGCGCAGCCTGCGCCGCCGGCGATGCCGACGCGGGTGGCAAGCTCTTCGCCAAAACCTGCGGCGGCTGCCATAGCATCGGCGAGGGCGCGCGCGGCGGCTTTGGCCCCGAACTCAATGGCATCATCGGCAGGCCAGCCGGCACCACTCCCGACTATCAGTATTCAGATGCGATGAAAAACTCCGGGGTGGTCTGGACCCGGGAAAAACTCGCGGCCTATATCGAGGCGCCGAAGAAGGTGGTGAGCGGCACGCGCATGATCTTCTGGGGCATCAGCGATCAGGAAAAGATCGACAACATCCTGGCCTACCTGGCGACGTTTCAACCTGAGTGATCGCCTGACCCCATGTGGGAGTTGTCGAGCCCCGGCGAGGCTGCGATGGGATCACCGCGTGACACCTGCCAGACCGCAGCGCCTGCATCGCAGCCTCGCTGGGGCTCGACAACTCCCACATAAAACCTGCGTCGTTCTGAAGCCCTTACACCGATAAGGACATCCCCTCAAATGTGGGCGCGGTGCATCAGCCCCGCCCCAAATACCTGCAATACCAAACCACCCCACCCACAACCGCCCCCACAACAGTGACCCCGTTCCCCACCAACCAAATCCCAAAGTTCCGAGTCTGCTCCGCATCCCCCTCATAAAACGGCCCAAAGTACGCCGCCACCGCCATCACCACACCGTTAAACACCCCAACAGCGACGGCAACCACCAAAAACACGAACACGACCGCCTTACATACCTTCATATAACCCTCCAAAACCATATTTCCCTGGAGTCGTGATAATCCGAGAACGTCCCTTCGATCGAGAACCCCAACTGAATTCGCGGGTAGCTCAGCCAATCCGTCAATCGCCGTCCATTCCATAAATCAATGTGGTCACCACTGCGATTGCCAAACGTCTCATTCCTCCTGCGCCAAGGTCTTTTTCTGCCCGCTGATCACGCCAGCAGGTGCTTGGAAATGATCCGCGAGATTTCAACAATCGAAGTCTTCCCCGTGAACTCGAATTTCACTTTCCCCAGCGACGAGAAGTAAATCTCCAACTCCGAATCCAGATCGAACGTCCCGGAGGTTTCCACCGAATACGCCACGATGTTTTTGTACGGCAGCGAGGTGAAGTCCTTCTTGCTGCCGGTAATCCCCTGCACGTTCACCGCGATGATGCGCTTGGTGGTGAAGACCACGCCGTCGCGCATGGCTTTGTAGGCATCGATCACTTCTTCGCCGTCCAGCAGCAGGGCGGCAACGCGTTCGGCGTATTCGTTGTTTTGCTTGAGTTTGAAGAAGCCTTTGTTGTTGAAGTCGATCATGTGCCTGTCCTGGGTGAGTGAGCCGGTAATCGCCAGCCGGTGTATGACGTTTTGCTCGTGGATCTGTATCTAACGCCCTGCTTTTCAACGCCCTACCATGGCGCCTGACACTGCAACGTCGGCGAAGGATTTCACGCCGGCAGAATAAAAATCCAGGAGCTAAACAATGCCCGATATGTCCAGCTTGCTTGCCTACGCGCTGATCTCACTCGGCATGGTGCTGACGCCCGGGCCGAACATGATTTACCTCATTTCCCGCTCGATTTGCCAGGGACGCATGGCCGGGATGATCTCCCTGGGCGGGGTGGCGTTGGGGTTTATCGTTTACATGCTGTGCGCGGCATTGGGTATCACCGCGTTGGTGATGGCGGTTCCCTTGGCGTATGACGCGCTGCGGCTCGGCGGTGCGTTGTACCTGGTCTACCTGGCCTGGCAGGCGGTCAAGCCGGGTGGTCGTTCGCCTTTTCAGGTGCGGGACCTGCCCCTGGATAGCCCGCGCAAGCTGTTCATGATGGGCTTTGTGACCAACCTGCTGAATCCTAAAGTCGCGGTGATGTACCTGTCGTTGCTGCCTCAGTTCATCGACCCGAACGGCCACGGCAGTGTGCTGACGCAATCCCTGGTGCTGGGCTTCACGCAGATTTTCATCAGCGTGAGCGTCAACGCAATGATTGCCATGATGGCGGGCTCCATCGCGGTGTTTTTCGTCACCCGGCCCGGTTGGCAGGTGGTGCAGCGCTGGCTGATGGGCTCGGTGCTGATGGGCTTGGCCGTGCGGATGGCGGTTGAAGGGCGGCGCTAACCGGGCATGCGCTTTTGGCCGCGGCCGGCACGCTGATCAGCGATTCACAGGATGTCTTTCAAATAGTCCTTGAGGGTGGTTAGCGGCGTGGGCAGTGCGTCGAGTTGATGGACGTTTTGCACGTCAGTCGCCAACCGCCGCAACTCCCGCCCCAGCACCGTGTGGGCGCCGCCCAATGCCTCCAGCGCCTGCACCACGCATTCCTCGATCTTGCGTTGAATCGCAGCCAAATCCCGCTGCCGCACCAGTAACCCAAACACTTCCCGCTCGTACCCGTCCATCACCAGATCGTCACGCAAGACCGGGCTGCCGCCGTCGGTCTCGTACACCAGTTTCAGTGCGAAGAGCGCAACCGCTTCCAGCGTCAATTCCATGGTCTCGCTTCCTCGGGGTTTGGTGGGGAGGGCGATGATCACTGTTCTGCGCCGGAAAAAAAAGACCCACGCGTCAGCGCTCCAGGATCAGCTCCACGCGGCGGGCGCGTGCAAAACCTAGATCAAGCGATAGGTGGGATACCGACCCGAAGTGGCCGCCCGAGAGGTGCTGCTTTCGATTGTGCAGAACGGACACATTTCTATGGTTCCCCAAACCGGGAGAAATCGGCTAAAAGCAGTCCGTCAGATTCGACCAGTAAATCAGGGGCGATTCAGACCACAGTTAGAACGATTATGCTTCGGGCGCTTAAATATGGATTTCCAATCCTGTGCCGGCCGGCAAGCCTCCAGTGATTTATGTCCGCGTGGCTCATGACACTAACTGCATGGTCATTGCGCTATATACCTTCAGCCCCTGCAGATCGCTGCCCCTTGCCTGAGTGCAACCCAGTTTGGCCAGCCAACGGTGTGCAGGGTTCTTGTCCAACGCAACCGCGTGCAGCGCTACAGGTGTAAGGCCCAATCCAATCAGTACTTGAGGGCCTTGTTCACTGACCAACAGGAATTCGTCGGCGCCCACGCCAACTGCCCGGTCCAGCCCGGCATAGAGGTTGCGCTTCCAATCAGTGATGTGCGACTGCCAACGGGCAAAATTGCCTCCCCCTTTTTGGCGGTACTCGTCGCTCTGCAATACGGCAAGCGTGTCGACTGAATGCAGGGCCAGGTAGGCCGGGCAATCGCCGCTCAAGGCTTTGAAACGCTGCGAGGAGCTGAATCCGCTCACCGAGATCAGCGCTGGCAGTTTTTCCAGGCTGTAAAACGCATTCCACTCAGCTTCGCTCGCGGGGTCAGCGTAGTTGCATTCGACTGTATAAATCATCATGTCACTTCGTTGGTTGATGTTTAATCATGCTAGTGACACGGTAATGATCCATAAAACGACTTTTCGGCACTCTTCAGTGATTAAACATCAAGGTGGAGGCCTTGACTTGAACCAGGAATGCCCATGCGTCGAAAGCTCCCGAGTAACGCTGCCCTGATGGCCTTTGAAGCCGCAGCCCGGCATGGCAGTTTCGCCCGTGCCGCAGACGAGTTGGCCCTGACTGAAGGCGCCATCAGCCGGCAGATAGGCCGTCTGGAGGCGTTTCTGGGGGTCAC
Organism: Pseudomonas veronii; assembly: GCF_001439695.1. Classification (GTDB taxonomy): domain Bacteria; phylum Pseudomonadota; class Gammaproteobacteria; order Pseudomonadales; family Pseudomonadaceae; genus Aquipseudomonas; species Aquipseudomonas veronii. Next base: position 3,264 of record NZ_JYLL01000019.1, on the reverse strand, counting down.
GTTATTCGAGCGTGTTGGCAACCGTGTGCGGCTCTTGCCCAACGGTGAGCGCTACGCGGCCCAAGTGCGCGAACTACTCGACCGGCTCGACAGGGACAGCCAGTATTTGATGGGCCAGCCCAGCGACGGCGCCAGCCTGGATATCGCCGTCAGCCCAACCTTTGCCCTGCGCTGGCTAATTCCGCGGTTGGCCGGCTTTGGCCAGCAACACCCGAATATCTGCGTGCACCTCTCGGAACGTATGGAACCGTTCGTGCTCGCCGGCAGCGGTTTCGATGCCGCCATCCATTTTGAGCACCCGGCATGGACGGGCATGCAGACGCACCGCCTGTTGAACGAAGTGTTAATTCCGGTTTGTCACCCTGGCCTGCTGAAGCCGGGCAAGCAGGCAACGGCTCTGGATTCATTGCCGCGATTACACCGACGACAGAACCCGGATGCCTGGCAGCGTTACGCCCAGCAAACCGGGATTGTCCTGAGCAACGCCGCGATGGGCGCGCGTTACGATTTGCATGCGATGCTGATCGAAGCCGCGCTGGCGGGGCTCGGCGTGGCACTCGTACCGCGCCTGTACGTGGAAGCCGAACTGGCGCAAGGCCGGCTGGTCGCGCCATGGCCACAAGAGAAGAATGTCGCCAAGGCCTTTTGCCTCGTGCTACCCGAACCGCTTGAACTGAGCCGCGCGCCCATCCAGGTATTTGCGCGTTGGCTGTTGGAGGAAGCGCAGGTGACGTAGGGGACGCGGTGGGGCCTGTACCGGATTGGTTCAGACGCTGAGCGACTCAGAACTTCACATTGAAACCGGCATGCATCAGCGTGGTCGATGGCCACGCTGGGCATCAGGTCGAAATTCACGGTATCGCGGAACGCTTCATTGATCCGCGCGCCATTGAGATAAACCGCCAGCCCCTTTGGAGTTCCTTATTCCTGGCGGGATAAATGCGTCAACGTCTGTTTGCAAAACCACGACCTATTAGTAGGGAGTTAAGACTTTTGGATGAGTTGAAGGGGCGTGCAATGTGTTTTTTTGATTTTGTGTAATAAGGAAGAGGGGGTTAGTTGGTTTAATACAGTAGTCGAGGTTTTATTTTTATGGAGGTGTAAATGCCGTTGCGGTCTACATTGATAGACGCCCGTCATCAGGCACAGAGTTTTGGACAGATTTGTGGGGCTCCCGTCGGACCTTAACGTGCCATGACGTTGACGATTACATGCAGGATGAAGGCGGGTCCATAACAAGGCTGGCCCTGTTCATCTTCGATACGCCAGATCGACGTGAGTGTGCAGGTCTCCCTTGGGGCGCCGAACTCCACGCTGATACGTACCGGCTGGCCGGGCAGGGTGTCGGCGATGGGGATTTCGTTGTTCAGGCTGCGCAGGTGGGTGTCCATCACCACTTCCAAGGGAACGCCGGACGCGCTGCGGCGAGCGATTACGTATTCGCCGTCGACCCGTACCAATTTCCGACCGCGCCACGGGCGGGCGCCAAGGTTCTGGATCTCCCAGGTTTTCTGAAACGTCTCACCGGGCAGCACCACGGTCTGGTCTGGGGTGGTGACATCCGCGTTGAAGACAGCTATGTCGCTGGGGTCACGCAGGCCGGTGGCGCGATTAGTGGTTGCCATTGAACAGGCATCGCCCGGTGCGCCAGCCAGGTCGGCGAAGTAGCGGAATAACAGCAGCGGCGAAACCTGCAACGCCTTGGCCAGTTTGATCAGGGTGCGTACTGAGGGATCTTGTGAGGCTCCGCCGGTCAATCCGTAGAGGTAGGTTCGGGAAATGCCGGCTTCTTTGGCCAGGGCTGTCAGGGGCTTTCCCAGTTCTCGGCTGCGTCGCATAACCAAGGCTCGAAGCGTATCGCGTGTTCTGATGTTCATATTCGAGTGTTGATCTCCGGTCCTTGGTGATAGTCGTCACGTTGTTCGCCAAAAAGGACAACCTGCTCGCCGCTACGTATATCGAGCGATGCACACTTGCGACCTGCTAGCGACGTGGTGAAGGACATGGATAGGTCCCTTTTGGGTTGGCTACATCCAGTGTCGTGGTTTCTCGCATGCTTGCGAACCTTGTGTGTGTTGCATTCCTTTACAATCATCTTTGGATATAGCGATGACTCAAATAAAAACGTGCTGTGAATCCATTGTTCGATCAGGCTTCGGCATCCTGCAAATGTCTGATGCCATGTTGCAGGACTACAAAAAAATTGTTGATGGATATTCAGCAATCTCTCAGGCCACTAAAGATTCATTTTCCTTTGTTCAAACGCTGCTAAATTTTTCCCGCTCGCAACCATCAATTTAAATAGTGCCATAAACGTCCGCACACCAAGTTCGGTAATCAACCGATTCAACTTCTCTAATATTCTAGCGGGTTCGAACATCCCATGCTTCTAAACTTCAACGCTCTTTACCTCGAAGGCTTGCTTTTGGGCATGGGGCTGTTCGCCGCGCCTGGTCCGAAAGACACCTTGGTCATCCGCCAAGGTGTGGGCCGGGGTCCGATCTGGGCCGTGGTTGCTATCTGCGTACTCGCCGATGTCCTACTGATCGCTGTTGGCGTCGCAGGGTTGGGTTCATTGCTGGGAAGTCGGCCGGGTGTGGTGGCGCTGTTGCTGCTGTCCGGTGCGGCGTATTTGCTTTGGTTTGGCGGTCAACGCTTGCTGGCCTGCCTACGTAACCAGTCCATGCCCAACACGCAAGGCGGTCACTCGCAACGAGGCTTGCTGCGCACCGCACTGGTGCTCGGGTTTGCCAATCCCTACGCCTGGCTTGATACCGTCGTGCTGATCGGCTCGATCGGCGCAGCCAAACCCACCGGCCAACAAGCACTGTTCGCGAGTGGCGCGATGACGGCATCGTTGGTGTGGTTTGTGATACTGGCGCTGGGATGTCAGCGTTTGACGCGGCTGTTCCAGGCGCCAGTGGTGTGGCGCTGGTTGGATGCGGGTGTGGCGGTGTTGATGGTGTACCTGGCCGGGATGTTGATCACTGATTCAGTGGGTGTCTTTCAGCAGGTAATCGGGGTCAGACTCTGAAGAGTCCAAAGGGCTGCGAACGCCTCAATGTCGTCTTTCACCAAGTCGGCTTGGACGTATCGCGCTGGAGAAAGAGTAATCTGCCGGTTGCGATAGGCCGAAGTCGGCCCAGAGTGTGTAAAAACGCATTTGTACACTGTCGGCGCGAAGCGCCGACGGCTGTTAGCTGAGTAATTGCTCACAACAAGTCCTGCGGATCATCACTTGGGTCTGGGAGCCCCCTGCGTCGC
>NZ_JYLL01000018.1 GCF_001439695.1 Pseudomonas veronii | reverse complement strand
AGTATCCAGGGACGACTAACCCGTTCCCATGGATGAGCGAGATCATGGACTTGAAGAAAGAGAAGAATTTCTTTGAGACCCGTGTGATCGAGTACCAGACTGGCGGTGCGTTGAGCTGGGATTGATTGAAAAAACGGCCCCTTCAGGGGCCGTGTTGTTTCACCTGTCGATGTTTTTTTATGCCCAATCAAACCATCAAGACCCCCTGCGTCGGCCTGTGCTCCACCGTTTACGGTGATCTGGTCTGCCGCGGGTGCAAGCGTTATCACCATGAAGTCATCCAGTGGAATGGCTACAACGCCGAGGAAAAACAGGCGGTGTGGCTGCGCCTTGAGCAACTGCTGGTGCAGGTGATGGCCTCCAAGCTGGACGTGTTCGACCCACAGCGCCTGCGCCAGCAACTGGAAAGCCGCAAGATTCGCTTTATGCCGCACCAGTCGCCGTACTGCTGGGCCTACCAGTTGATTGCCCGGGGTGCGCGGGTGATTACCAGGCTGGACGCCTATGGCCTGGTGTTGCTGCCGGAATTTCGCGAGCACAGCCTGGCGGATTTGCGCGATGGAATTGATCGCGAGTTTTTCCTGCTGTCCGAGGCGCATTACCAGCGGTATATCGCCCCCGTGTTCTTGAAAGAGGCCTTTGGGCCAGCCCTGATCGCCACGCTCTAAATGTGGGAGGGGGCTTGCTCCCGATAGCAGTGTGTCAGTCAGCTTATGGCGCACTGACCCGGCGCAATCGGGGGCAAGCCCCCTCCCACATTTAGATCCAGGACGCTGCACGCTCCGCCTGGAGGCCATAGCGTTCAATCGCCTGCTGGCATACCTGCCGATCCAGACTGCCCTGCTCCGCCAATGCCGTCAGCGCGGCCAGCACGAGGTGATGGCGATCGACCTCAAAAAAATCCCGCAACGCCGCCCGTGTATCACTGCGCCCGAAACCGTCGGTGCCGAGTACGGTGTAGGGGGAATCCAGGTACGAAGCAATCATCTGCGGCACCGCCCGCACGTAGTCCGACACTGCAACCACCGGGGCGCCCTTGGGCAAGCAATCATTCACATGACTGACGCGCTGGATCGCCTGCGGATGCAAGCGATTCCAACGCTCCACCTCCCGCGCCTGCCGTGCCAGTTCGCTGAAGCTGGTCACGCTGTAGACCTCACTCGCCACCTGCCAATCGTCCGCCAATAGCTGCGCAGCCGCCTGGGCTTCACGCACCAGCGTACCCGAACCGAGCAGGCGCACCTGGGCGTCAGGCGCGCCCTGCAAGCGGTACATACCTTTGATGATCGCCGCTTCCACCCCCTCGGGCAGGCTCGGCTGCGGGTAGTTTTCGTTCATCAGGGTCACGTAGTAGAACTCGTCGACATCATGCTCCAGCATCTGGCGCATGCCGTGGTCGAGGATCACCGCAAACTCCCCGGCAAACGCCGGGTCGTAGGCACGGCAGTTGGGGACGCTGGCGGCGCTTAGGTGGCTGCTGCCGTCCTGATGCTGCAGGCCCTCGCCGCCGAGGGTGGTGCGGCCGGCAGTGGCGCCCAGCAGGAAGCCACGGGCGCGCTGATCGGCGGCGGCCCAGATCAGGTCGCCCACGCGCTGAAAGCCGAACATCGAGTAATAGATGTAGAACGGCAACATGCGCAGGCCATGCACTGAATAGCTGGTGGCCGCCGCGACCCAGGAGCTGATGGCGCTGGCTTCGCTGATGCCCTCTTCGAGGATCTGCCCGTCGGTGGCTTCGCGGTAGCTGAGGATCGAGCCGATATCTTCCGGCTCGTAGCGTTGGCCGACGCTGGAGTAGATGCCGATCTGCTTGAACAGGTTGGCCATGCCGAAGGTACGCGCCTCGTCGGCGACGATCGGCACGATGCGTGGCCCCAGGTGCTTGTCCTTGAGCAGGTTGGTGAGCATACGCACGAAGGCCATGGTGGTGGACATTTCCTTACCCGCGGCAGCCGTGGCAAAGCCGGCGTAACCGGCCAGAGGCGGCACACTGACCGGCGCGGCGGCCTGGCAGCGACTGGGCACGTAGCCGCCCAGGGCGTTGCGCCGTTGATGCAGATAGCGCAACTCCAGGCTGTCAGCGGCCGGTTTGAAGAAACTCAACGACTCGGTCTGCTCATCCGTCAGCGGCAACTGGAAACGATTGCGGAAGGCGATCAGCGCCTCGCGATCGAGTTTCTTCTGCTGGTGGGTGGTCATCTTGCCCTGCCCGGCTTCGCCCATGCCGAAGCCTTTTTTGGTCTGGGCCAGGATCACCGTGGGTTTGCCCTTGACCCGCCGCGCCGCGTGGTAGGCGGCGTGGATCTTGACCATGTCGTGGCCGCCGCGCTTGAGGCGGTCGATCTGTTCATCGCTCATGCCCTCGACCAGCCTGGCCAGGGACGCGCTCTGGCCGAAGAAGTGCTCGCGGTTGTAGGCGCCGTCCTTGGCGGCGAAGGTCTGGAACTGCCCGTCCACGGTCTGCGACAGCGTATTGACCAGGGCGCCGTCGCTGTCCTTGGCGAGCAAGGCGTCCCAGTCCGAGCCCCACACCAGCTTGATCACGTTCCAGCCGGCGCCGCCGAACAACGCCTCCAGTTCATCGATGATCCGCCCATTGCCACGCACCGGGCCGTCGAGGCGTTGCAGGTTGCAGTTGACCACCCAGGTCAGGTTGTCCAGGCCTTCGCGAGCGGCCAGGGTCAGGGCCGACATGCTTTCCGGCTCGTCCATTTCGCCGTCGCCGAATACGCCCCAGACGTGGCGCTCGGTGGTGTCCTGCAAGCCGCGGTGCTGCAGGTAGCGCATAAAGCGCGCCTGGAAAATCGAGCTGATCGGGCCGATGCCCATGGAGCCGGTGGGAAATTGCCAGAAGTCCGGCATCAACCACGGGTGCGGGTAACTCGACAAACCGCGCGCGCCGACCTTGGCCCCGCCGATTTCCTGCCGGTAGTGCGCCAGGTCCTGCTCGCTCAGGCGCCCCTCCAGGAACGCCCGCGCATAAATGCCCGGCGCGGAATGCGGCTGGTAGAACACCAGGTCGCCGCCAAAGCCCTCGTGGCGGGCACGGAAAAAGTGATTGAAGCCCACTTCGAACAAATCCGCCGCGCTGGCGTAGCTGGCGATATGACCGCCGAGCTCGCCATACGCCTGGTTGGCGCGCACCACCATGGCCAGGGCGTTCCAGCGCACCAGCGAGGCCAGGCGCTCTTCGGTGGCCAGGTCGCCGGGAAACGCCGGCTGCCGCTCGACGCTGATGCTATTGATATACGGGGTGCCGTGACGGGGTTTCCAGTCGATGTGCGGGGCGCCGCCTTCACGGGCCAGCACGTCGAGGATCTGCCGCGCCCGCGCGGGGCCGGCGTTGGCCACCAGCGAGGCCAGGGCGTCGCGCCACTCGTCCTGCTCGATTTGATCACCGGCGAGCTGATCCGTTGTGGTGTGATTCACTGCGCTCGCAAAACCGTTCATGGGCACCTCCAGGCTTTTTTTCCAGTTTATGTCGATGACTGAGGATTTTTTGCCTGATGTCAGGCGTACCAAAGCGTATTTTGAGCATGAATCGCTGCCAATCAGACGTTTCCCAGCACGTTGTGCTCTAACCCCCCGAAACCTCGCCATTGTGTTTAAAATGCCGCCCGCTCAACGAACGACGCTCAACGATGAACCCCGACGCCCTCGCCACACTGCACGCCCACCTGCTGACCGCCCTGGCCACGCCACCGACCGAAACCCGGCGCCTGTTCCACGGGCGCGGCCGTTGCTGGCCGGGCCTGGAGCAACTGACCGTGGACTGGCTGCAGGGCGTGGTGCTGGTCGCGCTGTTCAAGGAGCCGGAGGCGGCGCACCTGGTCGCGCTGAAACAACTGCTGGTTCAGTTCGAATGGGCGCAGTCCGGCGCCCACACGGTAGCCCTGCAGCACCGCTACCTGCCGCAAAGCACCACCGAATGGCTGGTGGGCGATGCGATCGATGAGCTGACGATTACCGAAGGCGGCCTGCGCTACCTGATCGACCTCGGTAAAAAACAGAACAGCGGGCTGTTTCTCGACATGCGCTACGGCCGCAACTGGGTGCGCGAACAGGCCAAGGGGCTGCGGGTACTCAACCTGTTCGCCTACACCTGCGGGTTTTCCGTGGCGGCCATCGAAGGCGGCGCCGAGCATGTGGTGAACCTGGACATGGCCCGCGGCGCCCTCAGCCGGGGTCGCGACAACCATCGCCTGAATGGGCATGACCTGAGCCGCGTTACCTTTCTTGGCCACGACTTGTTCAAGTCCTGGGCCAAGGTCATCCACAGCGGCCCCTATGATCTGGTGATCATCGACCCGCCGTCCTTCCAGAAAGGCAGTTTCCTGCTGACCAAGGATTACCAGCGCGTGCTGCGCCGCCTGCCGGATTTGCTCACGCCACAAGGCACGGTGCTGGCGTGCATGAATGACCCGGCGTTCGGCGAGGACTTCCTGATCGACGGCGTGACCCGCGAAGCACCGGGCCTGCGCTTTGTCGAACGGCTGGAAAACCCACCGGAATTCCCGGATATCGATCGGCAAAGCGGCTTGAAAGCCTTGGTGTTCCGCCAAGGCTGATGCCGAAACGTCCGACGCTTGCTACGCTAAGCAATCACCGGGGTGGTGAACCTTATCCTCCCCTTCCCGGTCGATACCTGCATCCCCTGGCCAGACTCGACGCTGCCACAGCGTCGGCTGCCCCGTTTCACCCTTTGGAGAACCGCCCGTGATATCGACCCTGCATGTAGCCAGACTGAAAGCCTGGGGCGCCCACGGCTTCACTGCCACCGGAGTGGTGTTGGCCTTCCTGGCCACGCTGGCCTTGCTGGAGAACTCACCCAAGGCGTGCCTGCTGTGGCTGGGCCTGGCACTGGTGGTCGATGGCGTCGACGGTTCCCTGGCCCGCCGCGTGAATGTCAGCACGGTACTGCCCAGCTTTGACGGCTCGGTGCTGGACCTGGTGATCGATTACCTGACCTATGTGTTTATCCCGGCACTGTTTATCTACCGCTATATCGACCTGCCGGACTTTACCCATCTGTTCACGGTGTCGGTGATCCTGGTGTCGTCGCTGTTCTGCTTCTGCAACGTGAACATGAAAAGCAAGGACAACTACTTCGTCGGCTTCCCCGCCGCCTGGAACGTGGTGGCCCTCTGCGTGTATATCATCCAGCCCGACGCGTGGGTGACGTTGCTCACGGTGATTGGCCTGGCGCTGCTGACCGTGACGCCGATGAAGTTCCTGCACCCGTTCCGGGTCAAGCGGTTCATGCCGATCAACATCGCGGTGACCACGCTCTGGTTGCTGTGCAGCTTCTTGATGGTGGTGGATTACCCGAACACCAACCCGTGGACGTTTGGGTTGTGGTCGCTGATGTCGGCGTACTTCCTCGGGATCTGCATCTGGCGCACCGCGCTGGAGTGGCTGGGCACCCACAAATAGCCAGGCCGGCACCGTTTGAATGTGGGAGGAGGCTTGCGCCCTCCCACATTTGGATTTGCGTACATCGGGCAGGTAAGATGGCCGCCTTTCGCATAGCGCCCTGCCAACCATAAGCCCTGCCCATGCCCTTCGAACTCAGCGTAGACCTCACTACCCTCGCCATCCTGGCCGTCGTTGCGTTCATCGCCGGCTTCATCGACGCCATCGCCGGCGGTGGCGGCTTGCTCACCACTCCGGCCCTGCTCACCGCCGGCATGCCGCCCCATTTGGTACTGGGCACCAACAAACTCAGCTCCACCTTCGGCTCGGCCACCGCCAGTTTCACCTTTTACCGACGCAAGCTGTTTCACCCGCGCCAGTGGGTACATGCCATCGTCGGTACGTTTATCGGCGCCCTTGCCGGCGCCATCGTCGCCCACTACCTGCCCGCCGAAACCCTGAACAAGATGCTCCCGGTGATCGTCTTCGGTTGTGGCCTGTACCTGTTGTTCGGCGGCACGCCCAAGGCGCCGCTGGAGGGCGACGCACCGATCAAGAAGAAATGGCAGGCCACCCAAGGCTTCGGCCTGGGCTTCTACGACGGCGTGGCCGGCCCCGGCACCGGCGCGTTCTGGACGGTGAGCACGATGCTGCTGCACCCCATCGACCTGGTCAAAGCCAGCGGCGTGGCGCGCAGCATGAACTTCGTCAGCAACGCGGCGGCGCTGTCGGTGTTTATCATCAACGGTTCGGTGGACTGGATCGTCGGGCTGGCCATGGGCGTGTCGGTGATGGTGGGCGCGTTCTTTGGCGCACGCAGCGCAATCAGCGGCGGCGCCAAATTCATTCGCCCGGTGTTTATCACCGTGGTCCTCGGCCTGACGGTGCGCCTAGCCTGGCAGCACTGGTTCAGCGTGGCCTAAGCGGCGGGCCACGTAGAGGTCGATCAGGTAACGCGCAATCGAGCGTGACGCCGGCAACGGCGGCAAGTCGTGGATGTTGAACCACTGCGCGTCCTCGATCTCATCGGCCTGGGGCACGATATCGCCACCGGCGTACTCGGCATGGAAGCCCAGCATCATCGAATGGGGAAACGGCCAGCACTGGCTGCCCACGTACTGGATATTGCGGACTTCCAGCTGCACTTCTTCGTGAACTTCGCGGATCAGGCAGTCTTCGGCCGACTCACCCGGCTCGGCAAACCCCGCCAGCGTGCTGTAGACCCCGGGGACAAAGCGCGGCGACCGCGCCAGCAGGATCTCGTCGCCACGGGTCACCAGCACAATCATGCTCGGCGAGATGCGCGGGTAGCTGCGCAGGTCACAAGCCTCGCAGAACATCGCCCGCTCCCGAGGCACCTGAACCATGGCCTGGCCGCAACTGCCACAAAAACGGTGTTCCCGCGCCCAGGTGCCGATCTGCGCGGCATAGGCCAGCACTTTGTACAGCCGGTGATCGCCTTGCAGCATGAAGCCGCGCAGGCCTTGCCAACTGCATCCAGGCACGTCGCTGGCGGCATTGAGTTCGAGCAGGTACACCGGCTCGCCGTCAAGATGGCCGATACCGTGTTCGGCGAACACCGCCAGGTCCTGGCGCTTGAGCCATTCCCGCGGGAACAGCGCGCCATTGGTGTCGTGTAAAAAACCCTCGCGGCTGCGCGCGACGGCCCAGCCGCCGGGGGTTTGGTTGTCCAGCAGTGTGGTGGTAATCCAGCCTGGGGTCATATCAGTCAATCCACGAATTCGGGTTTCTGCTTGCTCATATGGGCCGCGATGGCCACGCGCAAGTCGTTGGATTGCAACATAGCCGCGTTCCAGGTGGCAACGTATTCCAGACCGTCATTGACTGTATGGTCACGCATGTAGCTGATCATGGCCTTGGTGCCGGTCACGGCAATCGGCGATTTGGCGGCGATTTCCCGGGCGATGTCCAGTACGCCGGCCAACAGGCTTTCCTGATCGGGATACACGCGATTGACCAGACCGATGCTGCGCGCTTCCTCGGCGCCGAACTGGCGACCGGTGTAGGCCAGCTCGCGCAGCATGCCATCACCGATGATGCGCGGCAGGCGCTGCAGGGTGCCGACGTCGGCCGCCATGCCGATGTCGATTTCCTTGATGGAAAACTGCGCGTCCTCGGCGGCGTAACGCATGTCGCAGGCGCTGATCAGGTCGATGGCACCGCCGATGCAGTAGCCCTGGATCGCGGCCAACACCGGCTTGCGGCAGGTGTCGACGGCGTTGAACGAGGCTTGCAGTTCGAGGATCTTGCGCCGCAACAGGCGTGCATTACGGCCCACGTCCTTGCCAAAATCATTGGCCACCGAGGCCAGCATCATCAGGTCGATGCCGGACGAGAAATGTTTGCCGGCACCGCTGAGCACCACGGCGCGCACGGCGTCGGTGTCGTCGACCCAGCGGAAGATATCGATGATCTCGGTCCAGAACGCCGCGTTCATGGCGTTGATCTTTTCCGGGCGGTTGATCTGCACATGGGCAACGCTGCCAATGAGCTCGACGACGAAGGCTTGGTATTCGGACATGGCAGTGATCCCTGACTGGCGAGTAATAAGAGCCGAACTATAACAAGGGTGAGCCACGGCGCATCAGCCAAAAACGGGACTGCTAAAATTCATCCGGGACGGGCCGTCGGCCTTGGAAAAGGCTGGATAAAAACCGCCTCAGGCGCCATCCTTCGCGCTTTAAGCCGCTGCCGCAGCGGCGCTCGACGTTTAAAGGATACGCCCCATGCTCACCCAACCTCTGGCCCCCGCCGATTTCGACCTGATCGAAGAAACCCTGCTCAAGTACGGTGACGACCACTCGGTGCTGAACCTCGCCGAACTCGATGGTTACTTCTGCGCACTGGTGTCCAGCCCGGCACCGGTCGATATCGCCGAGTGGTTCCCGGCGATCTGGGGCGGGCAGAACCCGCAGTGGGAAAGTGCCGAAGAAGCCAAGCAGTTCCTCGAACTGTGCGTTCGCCACATGAACGCCCGCGCCGCCCAACTGGCCACCGACGCCAAAGGTTTCCGGGCGCGCTTCGACGACACGGAGCATCAGGGCCAGACCCTGACCCTCGCCGAAGAATGGTGCTTTGGCTATATCCGTGGCGCCGCTATCGGCAACTGGCCTGAACTGCCCGCCGAACAGGCCGCACTGCTGGAGAAAATCTCCTGGTGCGCCGAACAGGACAACTTCGAACTGCCGGCGGACCTCGATGTACAGGCGCATCAGCAGCGCGTCAGCGAGATCGAACCGGCGGCGCGGGCGCTGCATGATTACTCGCTCGCCCAGCGCTAAGCCTCGACAAGCGTGACGTCTATGCCCGATTATTCGGGTCCGCCCGTCGGCCACTCCGTGCCACCTTGCCTTGAATCAGGAGCCTTGTACCTTGAGTTCGCAGAAAACCGTGACCGTTACACCGCCCACTTTCCCCCTCAATGGCAAGGTCGCGCCCCCCGGCTCCAAATCCATTACCAACCGCGCGCTGTTGCTCGCCGCCCTGGCCAAGGGCACCAGCCGCCTCAGCGGCGCATTGAAGAGCGATGACACCCGGCACATGTCGGTGGCCCTGCGCCAGATGGGCGTGATCATCGACGAGCCGGACGACACCACCTTCGTGGTCACGGGCCAAGGCCAGCTGCAATTGCCTGCGCAGCCGCTGTTCCTCGGCAATGCCGGCACCGCGATGCGTTTTCTCACCGCCGCCGTCGCCACCGTGCAAGGCACCGTGGTGCTGGACGGCGACGACTACATGCGCAAACGCCCGATCGGCCCGCTGCTCGCCACCCTCGGTCAGAACGGCATCCAGGTCGACAGCCCGACCGGTTGCCCGCCGGTTACCGTGCATGGCGTGGGCAAGGTCCAGGCCAAGCGCTTTGAGATCGACGGTGGTCTGTCCAGCCAATATGTATCGGCCTTGCTGATGCTCGCGGCCTGCGGCGCAGCGCCGATTGAAGTGGCGCTGACCGGCAAGGACATCGGCGCCCGCGGCTATGTGGACCTGACCCTCGACTGCATGCGTGCATTCGGCGCGCAGGTCGAGGTGGTCGACGACACCACCTGGCGCGTCGCTCCCAGCGGCTACACCGCCCATGACTACCTGATCGAACCGGACGCCTCCGCCGCCACCTATCTGTGGGCGGCTGAAGTGCTGACCGGCGGGCACATCGATATCGGTGTCGCCGCACACGACTTCACCCAGCCGGACGCCAAGGCCCAGGCGCTGATCGCGCAGTTCCCGAACATGCAGGCCACAGTGGTGGGTTCGCAAATGCAGGACGCGATCCCGACGCTTGCCGTACTGGCCGCGTTCAACAACAGCCCGGTGCGCTTCACCGAACTGGCCAACCTGCGGGTCAAGGAATGTGATCGCGTGCAGGCGCTGCACGACGGCCTCAACCAGATCCGCCCAGGCCTGGCCCGCATCGAAGGCGATGACCTGCTGGTGGCCAGCGATCCGGCACTGGCAGGCACGGCCTGCACTGCACTGATCGACACCCACGCCGATCACCGCATCGCCATGTGTTTCGCCCTGGCCGGGCTGAAGGTCTCGGGTATTCGTATTCAGGACCCGGACTGCGTGGCCAAGACCTATCCTGACTACTGGAAGGCACTGGGCAGCCTGGGTGTCGCCCTGCGCTACTGAGTCCGCGACGTCGAGATGGGGAGGGCTTGATCATGAACATTCGCCAACCCTGCCCGCCCGGCGCCTGTGTCTGTGACCGCGAACAGCTGCTGCAAACCCCAGGCGCCGACCTGCGCATCCTCAACCTGACGCGCCAGGAAGAAAAACGCCTGATCGAACGCCTGGAAGACCTGCAAAGCCTGCAAGACCTCGAACACATGCAGCAGCGCATGTACGCGCTATTGGGTATCCGCGTGCAGGTCGCGCCGGGGCACACCGAGGTCAAGAGCATGCGCGGGATTCAGATCGTCATCGACGAACTGCCCGGGCTGTGCCGCAAGACCCGGCAATCGATCCCGGCGGCGATTCGCCGAGGCCTGGAGAAACGACCGGAGATTGCCTACCGGCTGCTGGATGCACATGACCTGCTTGGACTCTAGTCGGTCCTTTCAGTGCATCGCCACCAAGCTGCTGCTCCAGGCCTGAGGCGTGCCGCAACTAACGTAGTTACCAGATGAAATTATCGCCGCCTTTCACGCCATGCCCATTAAGCACGTCTTGGTAAGACATAGTGGGATACTTGATAAGCCTGTCCACTTGCTCGGAGTTCAAATCTTGAACTTCTCTAGGCGATATATTTGGAAACTCTTTCCCATGTGCATCCACCACTTGCTGAAAGTTCATATTGGGATATTTATCGAGCGTATTGTGTTGATCAAAGGTCAAGTTTTGCAGGTCGCCATTCGATAGATTTGGAAACGGACTGTCTTGGTTCGCATTGTTTTCCTGCTCTTGTCTCACTTGATCTTGTGTGGGTTTTTCCTGGGATGTGTCAATGGGAGGAGCAATCAGTGCGGATCCAGATGCAGCAGAAATTGAAGTCATTATCAAATCTCCAGTGATTGTGAACGCCTTGATTGGTTGTCCAACGGTTTCTGGTTCCCTGCTCGCAACGAAATCATCCGGCGACCGTCTCGGTTTCGAACAGACCCTGGCCCACTGCCTTGGCGTGATCCAGATGCACCTGCACCTGGCCGCTTTCCGACTCCAGCAGCAACGCTGACGTCAGCACCTGCGCGCCACAGTAATCGAAGATCCCGTAATCGATCTGCGTGTGCATGGCCTTGGCATAACCATGGCGCTCAAACGCGCTTTGATCGGCAGCACCGAGTGCCAGCAGGTGAACCTGCAAGTGCCGCAGTTTCTTCACCACCGGAGTGTCGGGGCCGTAGTCGATCGCCCAGCCGTTGACGAACACGCGGTCGATCCACCCCTTGAGCAGGCCTGGCAGCGACCACCAGTAAATGGGGAACACCAAGACCAGGGCGTCGGCGCGGTCGATGCGGGCTTGTTCGGCGGCGACGTCAGCCGGCGGTTCGGCGCGGGTGCGATGTACGCGCTGGTCGGCAGCGTTGTAGCGCGGGTCGAAGCCTTCGGCGGCAAGGTCGGCGATTTCGAACGTATGGCCAGACGCGCTCAGCCCGGCGGCGACTTGCGCGGCGAGGCTGTGGGTGAGGGATTGCGGGTCGTGATGAGCAACAACGATCAGTGCGTGCATGACAGTGACTCCCATTGGGTTTATGCTGGGCTTAAGTTACCTTTGGTAAGTTACTTTTGGTATATAAGCATGTCAAGCAGTGAATCCCCTGCCCCACGTCGTCGGCTGTCGCGTGAAGATCGTCTGCGCCAATTGTTGGACGTGGCCTGGCAACTGGTGCGTGAAGAAGGCACCGAAGCCCTGACCCTCGGCCACCTGGCGGAACGAGCGGGCGTGACCAAGCCGGTGGTCTATGACCATTTCGTTACCCGCGCGGGGTTGCTGGCGGCGTTGTATGAGGATTTCGATGGGCGCCAGAATCAGGTGCTTGCCGACGCCCTCGAAGCCAGCAGCCCGACCCTGGAAGATCGCGCGTGGGTGATCGCCTCATCCTATGTCGACTGCGTGTTGTTGCAGGGCCGGGAAATTCCGGGGGTGATCGCGGCGCTGAGCAGCTCACCGGAGTTGGAAAGCCTCAAGCGCAAGTACGAAGCACTCTTTCTCGATAAGTGCCGCGACGTCATGGCCCCCTTCGCGCCGGGCGGCAGCGTGTCCCAGGCGGGGCTGCGGGCCATGCTCGGGGCGGCGGAGGCCTTGTCTCATGCGGCGGCCAGCGGTGAGCTCAGCCGTGAAGAGGCGCAACAGGAGTTGCTGGCGACCATTCTGGCAATGGTCAATCGCGGGGCGCACAGCGCCCGTTGAGAGGCGTTTTTCAGCCTCGCCCCTGCACAAACAAGCGGACCTTGTGCGCCAGTTGATCCAGGTGCCGGTCGCGTTGCTTCTCGGCATCCACCATGGCGCGCTTGCCATGTTTTTGCAGCAGGTAGGTATGAATCTGCCGCACTTCCAATGAGCTATAGATAGCGGCCACATCCAGCACGCCCATCAAGCCATCGGTGGCGTAGGCGCGGGTGTTCATCAGCACCTGCGTGCCGCGCGCGCCGCGCACCTGAAAGCCCATCGCCGCGAAGGCCGGCACTTTGTCCACGGCGCAGGCCAGTTCGGCGTGAGGGTAACGTGCCAGCACCTCTTGCATCATGCCCCGCGCCACGCCCTGGCGCCGGCTGCCTGCCTGTACGGCCATGAACGCCACACCGCAGGCTTCTGGGTCGTCCTTGACCGGCAAGTACAGCAAAAACCCAATGACTTTTTCCGGGTCTTGCGCAGACGTC
Organism: Pseudomonas veronii; assembly: GCF_001439695.1. Taxonomy (GTDB): domain Bacteria; phylum Pseudomonadota; class Gammaproteobacteria; order Pseudomonadales; family Pseudomonadaceae; genus Aquipseudomonas; species Aquipseudomonas veronii. Next base: position 101,861 of record NZ_JYLL01000018.1, on the reverse strand, counting down.
GCGACGATCAGTTCGACCGCGATCCCCTTCGACCCGTCCAGCGCCTGCAGGTACAAATGCACCTCAAAGCCGATGGCATATTGGTAAATGTTGTAGAGCAGGTTACTCGGCGGCAGCGCGACGCTGCTGATGTCGGTGAGGTTGTCGACCACCATCTGCAGGATCTGGCTGTTGATCGGTTCGGGGCACGGCGTGGTGTAGCGGGTAAGGCTGAACATGCAAATTCCTGGAGTTTCGCGTCAAGGCAGATGGGATTGTACCTGTTGCAGCAGGTTCGGGATCGATAGGCATACCCGCCATGATCTGCATGCCTGGCGGCTCGCATGCACATCGCCCCGGGGACGGGCCGCACTGTCATCGTCCGCACACCTCACGCAAACACCCGCGCAACCAACGATGGGCCAGATCGGCGTCCAACCGTGGGTGCCAGAGCATTGCCACGGTAAACGCGGGTAACGCCACCGGCAGCGCAAAACAGAACAGGTCGCGCCGGTCTGGGGTATAGCGCTCGGGCACCGAGGCAATCAGGTCGGTGTTGCGTGCCAGGGCGATGGCGCTGGAAAAACTGGCGACGATGCTGCCGATCTGCCGCGTCAGGCCCTGGGCTTCGAGGACGTCGTCGATCTGGCCGCGGTCCTGGCCGCGCCGCGATACGTAGAGGTGTCGGCCCTCGGCAAACCGTGCAGCGCTGATCTCGCCTTGGCTCAGGGGATGGCCGCTGCGCACCACGCCGATCAGGCGATCGCGAAACAGCGCCTGGGTCAGCACTTCAGGGCTGGCCGTGGGGTCGACCACGCCGATGTCCAGGTCGACGCTGCCTTCGCGCAGTTGCGCAGTGTCCTTGTCGGTCTTGCTGACGAAGCGCAGGCGCACGCCGGGGGCGTCCTCGGCGAGACGGGCGAGCAACGCCGAACCGAAGCCTTCGACAAACTCCTCGCTGGTTCGCAGGGTGAAGGTGCGGACCACGTGGGCCATCTCCAGCGCCTGTGCCGGGCGCAACACCGCCTGGGCGCCCTGCACCAGTTGGCTGACCTGTTCGCGCAGTGCCAACGCCCGGGGCGTCGGCACCAGGCCACGGCCAGCGCGGACCAGCAACGGGTCGCCGGTGGTCGCACGCAAGCGCGCCAACGCCCGGCTCATGGCCGAAGGGCTCAACCGCAGGCGCTTGGCCGCACGGGCGACACTGCCTTCGGCGAGCAATACATCCAGGGTGATCAGCAAATTGAGATCGGGCATCAGCGCTCCATGGCAGGCGTCATATGCAGGTATTTAGTGCAACTCATGCGTCTTCCGCCATGTTAGGCCACGCCGTAGATTTACGACAGTTTCGTTCATTCAAGGAATCTTCCATGCATACCTCTTCCCGTGGCGGTCTTGTCAGCCTGTGCCTGTCCATGTTGCTGGCCGCCCTTGGCACCAGCATCGCCAATGTCGGCCTGCCCAGCCTCGCGCAGGCCTTCAATGCATCCTTTCACGCGACGCAATGGGTGGTGCTCACCTACCTGCTGGCGATCACGGCAGTCATCGTCAATGCCGGGCGCCTGGGCGATCGGCTGGGGCGACGGCGGCTGTTGATCGCCGGCTTGCTGCTGTTCGCCTTGGCCGGCGGGCTATGCGGTGTCGCGTCTGGCCTGCGGTGGCTGATTGCAGCGCGCAGCCTGCAAGGTTTGGGCGCGGCGATCATGATGGCGATGACGTTAGCGATGGTCGGCGACACCGTCCCCCAAGCGCGCATTGCGCGTGTCATGGGCTTGCTCGGCACGATGTCAGCCGTCGGTACCGCCATGGGCCCCGGCGTGGGCGGCCTGTTGCTCAGTGTGTGGGGCTGGCGCGCGCTGTTTCTGGTGGGGATGCCGCTGGGCTTGCTCGCGGCCGCCCTCGCCTGGCGCTACTTGCCGGTGGATCAGCCACCCGCGCCACTGGTCGGCGGCGGTGGCGTTTGGCGCTTATTGCAGTCGACCTCGTTGCGCGCCGGCCTGGTGATGAGTGCGTTGGTGTCGGCGGTGATCATGGCCACCTTTGTCGTCGGGCCGTTCTACTTGTCCCGAGGGCTTGGGCTCGATCCGGCCGGGATGGGCCTGGCAATGGCCGTCGGCCCTGGTGTCGCGGCGCTCACCGGCATTCCGGCCGGTCGTCTGAGCGAACGCTTTGGCAGCCACGTCATGACACTCGTGGGGCTGGCTGTCTGCGGCAGTGGCGCCCTGTCGCTGTGCCTGGCGTCCGGGCTGGTCACTTATCTTGCCTCACTGATTACGCTGACGGCGGGCTACAGCCTGTTCCAGGCCGCCAACAACACTGCGGTGATGAGCGAAGCCGATGCGGCACGCCGAGGCACGATCTCAGGCCTGCTGAACCTGTCACGCAACCTGGGGCTGATTTTCGGTGCGTCGGCATTGGGCGCGATGTTTGCCTGGACCACTCCCGATGTCACCCACGCCACGCCGCAATCCGTGGCTGACGGTCTGCACGCAACCTTTACCGCGGCATTCGCATTGATCCTGCTCGCCAGCGCCATGGCATGGCGGCGGCAGCCCGCGCGTCAGCTGGCGTGAGCCGAATATCCTCGCTCATGACGGGTTGATCAGCCTCGCCATGCCGGCGCGGCGGGTGGTGGCGTTTGCCTTGTATGATCAGGGCCGTGAACATCCGGCATTCAAAACCCGAGGAAAAAAGTTCGGACCAACGGGTGCATGGACGCCCCTACATCGCGCATCATGGGCACTTTCAAGTTCAAGGGTAACGTCCATGCGCGTGCTGTCATTGATGATGGGTCTGACGACGCTGGCCGCCAGCCTGGTGTTCTGCGCCAGCGCGATGGCGAATGAAGAAAGTCAGTTGGTGCAACAGATCAACGCTTACCGCAGCCAGGTGCAACGCTGCGGCGACCAAGGTTCCCAGGAACTGCCACCGCTGGCCAGCGATACGCGCCTGGTGCTGCCGGCCAGTAATGTCGGCGACTTGCAGCAGGCCCTGGCCCGCGCGGCGTACCCGATGGTCAACGTGCAGGCAATCAGCCTGTCCGGGCCCAAGGATGCCCAGGCGGCCATGAAAGCCGTGCGCGAGAGTTTCTGCCGCGTGGTGCTGGACCCGCAATTCGTCGACATCGGCGTGAGCAACAGCGGCCAGGACTGGCGCATCGTGCTCGCCCGCCCGCTGCTGTCCAGCGGCCTGGGCGATTGGCAGACCGAAGGCAGGCAATTGCTGAACCTGATCAACGCCGCCCGCACACAACCGCGCCAATGCGGTCCCCAGGCGTTCACCGCGACCACGCCACTGTCGTGGAACGACACCTTGGCCAGTGCCGCCAACAGCCACACACGCAACATGGCCAACGGCAATTTCTTCGACCATCTGGACCACGACGGCCGCACCCCGGGCGACCGTGCCGAGCTGGCCGGGTACAGCGCGAAGAACATCGGCGAAAACATCGCGGCCGGCCTCGACACCCCGCGCAAAGTGGTGGACGGCTGGCTCGCCAGCCCCGGCCATTGCGCCAACCTGATGAACCCGCAATTCCGTGAAGTGGGCGCCGCCTACGCCATGGACCCGAAGAGCGATGCAGGCATTTATTGGACAGCGGTGTTCGGAACACAACAGTAAGTGAACACCCGCGATGAGATCTATCCCAGCGGGTGAAGCATCAAAGTGCCATCTCATGGATAATTGCGCTGAACCGGCAGCAATCATTTCTGTCTGTTGCTTATTGGCCTGACGCATCAGGCATCCAAACAGACCGTGGCAAACAAGGTGTTCACCCGATGATGAATTGGCTGCAAAGCAGCAGCGACATGGCCGAGCGGGTACGCCAGCACGACTGGGCCAGTACGCCCCTGGGTCCGCTGGAACACTGGCCGGATGTGCTCAAGACCACCGTGGCGCTGTGCTTTGCTTCAAGTTTCCCCCAAGCCATCGTGTGGGGGCCTCAATTGACGACCCTCTATAACGACGCGTTCATTCCGATACTGGGCAATAAACCCTATGCCCTGGGGCGTCCGTTCAGCGAGATCTGGAGCGAGGTCTGGGACGACATCAGCCCCATCGCCGATGCGGCTTTCCAGGGCCATGCGACCTATATCGAAAACTTCCCGCTGGTGATCGAACGCGGCGCGGCGCCGGAACAAGCGTACTTCACGTTCTGCTATAGCCCGATCCGCGACCCGCGGGGCCACGTCGTCGGCATGCTCGACACCGTGACCGAAACCACCGCCACGGTGTTCCTTTCGCGCCGCCTTGCGGTGCTGGATACCATCGGCAGCACGGTCGCCAATGCCACCGATGCCGAAGCCATCATGACCGCCACCACGCACCTGCTGGCGCAGCACCTGCAAGTGTCCATCTGCGCCTACGCCGATATGGACGCCGATGAAGACGGCTTCACCATCCGTGACAACTGGACGGCTCCCGGCTCGCCCAGCATCGTCGGCCACTACCGCCTGCAGGCCTTCGGGCAAACCGCGGTCAAGTGCCTGCGGGCCGGTGAGCCGCTGGTGATCGGCAACAACCGGCTTGAACTGCCCGCACAGGAAGCCGCGGCGTTCCAGGCCCTGGGCATCACCGCCACGATCTGCATACCACTGATCAAACACGGTCGCCTTACGGCCTTGATGGCGGTTCACAGCACAGCAGGGCGGACCTGGTCGCCGTATGACCTGGCGCTGTTGGCCGAAGTCACCGAACGGTCCTGGGCGCACATCGAACGGGTGCGCGCCGATGCCGCCGTGCGCGAAGGGTTGGCAGCCTTTACCGAATTGAACGCCACCCTCGAGCAGCGCGTGGAAGAACGCACCGCTGCGCTGGCCCAGGCCGAAGCGGCGTTGCGTCAATCGCAGAAACTCGAAGCCATCGGCCAATTGACCGGCGGCGTGGCCCATGACTTCAACAACCTGCTGACCATCATTCGTTCGTCGGTGGACTTTTTGCGTCAGCCCGGGCTGCCCGAAGAACGGCGCCAACGCTACATGCGCGCAGTGTCGGACACCGTCGAGCGCGCCAGCAAGTTGACCAGCCAGTTGCTTGCGTTCGCGCGCCGCCAACCGCTGAACCCGGAAGTCTTCGATGTGGCGCAGCGGGTCAAGGACATTGGCGAGATGCTCGAGAGTGTCACCGGTGCGCGCATTCATGTGCAGGTTCAATTGCCCGAGCGGCCGTGCCATGTCCGGGTCGACTCGAGCCAGTTCGAAACCGCGCTGATCAATATCGCACTCAACGCCCGCGATGCCATGGACGGCCAGGGCACCCTGACCCTGCGCGTGGGCACGGTGGACGCGATGCCGCGCATCCGGGGCGATGCCCAAGCCTGCCAGCCGTTTGTCACGGTGGCCCTGGCCGACACCGGCAGCGGCATTCCGGGGGAAACGTTCGAGCGCATTTTCGAGCCGTTCTTTACCACCAAGGCCGTGGGCAAAGGCACGGGCCTGGGGTTGTCACAGGTGTTCGGCTTCGCCAAGCAGTCCGGTGGCAATGTCGACGTGGCCAGCTGTCTTGGCCAGGGCACGGTGTTTACCCTGTATCTGCCCGAGGTCGAGCCGGAGGACGCCCGCCACGAGCCCTCCCCTAGTGACCCGACACCGCCCCACGACACGAGCCTGCGCAATATCCTGATCGTGGAAGACAACCTGGACGTAGGCCGTTTCGCCAACCAGATCCTCCAGGACCTCGGTTACCAGACCACCTGGGCGACCAATGCCGAACAGGCGCTGGCGCTGGCCGGTCCGGATGCCGCGGCTTTCGACGCGATTTTCTCCGACGTGGTGATGCCGGGCATGACCGGCGTGGCGATGGCCAAGCTCCTGCGCCAACGTCGCGCCGACCTGCCGGTGGTGCTCACCTCCGGCTACAGCGAAGAACTCGCGGAAAGCGGCTACGAAGGGTTCGAGTTTCTCGCCAAGCCCTACTCCGCCGACCAGGTGGCGCGGGTGCTGGCCAAGGCCATGTTCAAGGACTGAGCCCTACTCCGCCACGACCACTTGATTACGGCCGAGGGCCTTGGCGCGGTACAGCGCCTTGTCGGCGGTGTTCATCAACGCGTGCAGGTCGCCATCCAAGGTGCAGGTCGACGCCACGCCGAGACTGGCGGTCATGCCCTGCACAGGTTCGGAAGCCATGCAGGAGATGGCCTTGATCAACTGCTCAGCGATACCCCGGGCGGTTTCCAGCGAGGTATTGGGCAGCAACACCGCAAACTCCTCGCCCCCCAGGCGACCGTACACATCGGCCTGGCGAAACGACGCGGTGATCACTCCGCCGATCTGCCGCAATACCTGGTCGCCGGCCTGGTGGCCATAGGTGTCGTTGATTTGCTTGAAGTGGTCCATGTCGATCATCAACGCACACAGCGGCTGCCGGTTGAGGCGGCACTGCGCGTACAGCAATTGTGCATGTTCGAAAAACGCGCGACGGTTCATCAGCCCGGTGAGTTCATCGGTCTGTGCGGCGCGCGCGGAAATAGTGTGGGCGCGTTCCATCTGCCTGGTCAGGCGGAAGGCTTTTTCCAGGGCGCCGGACAACTTGCGCGTGGCACTGACCACAAACGAGGAAAACACCAGCACCGCAATCGCCACGCCGACCTGCATCGACGACGGCTGAAACAGCAGCCACAGCGTACACGGCAGCAACACCAGGCCCATGGACACCATGGTCATGTAGCGATAGGCCGAATAGCACGAGACAGCGCTGACGGACATGCCCACGGTAAACAACATCACCAGTACTTGGGACATCCGGTCGTCGCTGGGCATTACCGCAAAGGCGCCGGCGCCCCAGATGCTCGCGGACAGTATCAAGGTGAGCCAGTAACGGCGCTCCCAGCGTTCCGGCGTGCGCTCGCTGTGGGGGCTGCGAAACCACTCGAGGAACATTTTCACCCGCAGCAGCGATGACGCCGCCAGCACCGCCAGCCATACCTGCATGACCTGGTGGTCAAAACGGTCCCAACACAGCCAGCAAAGCATCGCCGCCGCGAAATAACTGCCGAAAATGGCGGCAAATGACTGACGAAACAGCTGATGCAAACGGTCGGTTCGCACCTGCCCCTCAATAACGCAATCCTGGTCTTGCTCATGCCCAAGGCCATTCATGAAAACCGCCTGATTCAACTGCCGCGACAAAGGTGCCATTGTGGCACCCTGCCACTAGCGCGGACAATAGACGCCAGCACCTTGGCGCCGTTAACTGTCTTGCGGACGCAAAATCAGCACGCCCAATGGCGGCAGATTCAACGACAGCGACACCGGTTGACCATGATGCGGTTCATCCTCGGTGAAGACCCCTCCGCCATTGCCATAATTCGAACCGGCATACGTGTCCGCATCGCTGTTGATCACCTCGCTCCAACGCCCGGCGAACGGTACGCCGACCTTGTAGGCTTCACGGGGCACCGGGGTGAAGTTGGCCACCACCAGCACCGGCCTGCCGTCCTTGCTCCAGCGCAGCCAGGCGTAGACGCTGTTGATCGCATCGTCGCCGATCAGCCACTGGAAGCCCTGGGGCGCGTCGTCCTGTTCATACAGGGCAGGTTCCTCGCGGTACAGGCGATTCAAGTCACTCACCAGCTTCTGCACCCCACGGTGTTCGGGGTATTGCAGCAGGTACCAGTCCAGTTGCTGGTCGTGGTTCCACTCGCGCCATTGGCCGAACTCGCAGCCCATGAACAGCAGCTTCTTGCCCGGGTGCGTCCACATGAAACTCAGGTAGGCCCGCAGGTTGGCGAATTTCTGCCAGCGGTCGCCGGGCATCTTGTCGATCAGCGAGTGCTTGCCGTGGACCACTTCATCGTGGGAGATCGGCAGGATGAAACGCTCGGACCAGGCATACACCAGGCCAAAACTCAGTTCATTGTGATGGTGGGCGCGGTACACCGGGTCTTGCTGGATGTAATGCAGGGAATCGTTCATCCAGCCCATGTTCCACTTGTAGTTGAAGCCCAGGCCGCCCTGTTGGGTTGGCTGGCTGACGCCCGGCCAGGCCGTGGATTCTTCGGCGATCACCAGCGCGCCGGGGGCTTCGAGGGCGACCACGTCGTTCAAGTGCCGCAGGAAGTCGATGGCTTCGAGGTTCTCGCGGCCGCCATGGCGGTTGGGCACCCATTCGCCGGCCTTGCGCGAATAGTCGCGATACAGCATCGAGGCCACGGCATCGACGCGCAGGCCATCGACGTGGAAGTGTTTGAGCCAATGCAGCGCCGAGGCCAGCATAAAGCCATGTACTTCGGTGCGACCCAGGTTGTAGATCAGTGTGTCCCAATCCTGGTGGAAGCCTTCCAGCGGGTTGGCGTATTCGTACAGCGCCGTGCCATCGAATTGCGCGAGGCCGTGGGCATCGGTGGGAAAATGCGCCGGCACCCAGTCGAGGATCACGCCGATGTCGGCCTGGTGACAGGCATTGACGAACTCGGCGAATGCCTGCGGCGAACCGAAGCGCGCAGTCGGCGCGAACTGGGACAACGCTTGATAGCCCCAGGAACCGCCGAACGGGTGTTCCATGATCGGCATCAGCTCGATATGGGTAAAGCCCAACTGTTGCACATACGGAATCAGCCGCTCGGCCAGTTCACCCCAGCCGTACTGGCGCGAAACCTCACCGGCCTCGTCCAGTTCGCACTGCCAGGAGCCCAGGTGCAACTCATAAATCGACAGCGGCGCCGTGGGCTTCTGCTTTTGCGCACGCGCCTGCATCCACGTGTGATCCTGCCAGTCGACCTGTAACGGCGACGCGACTTTCGATGCCGTGTCGGGTGGCATCTGGGTGGCCAGGGCCATCGGGTCGGCCTTGAGCGGCAAAATGCCGTGGGCCCCGAGAATCTCGTATTTGTAGGCCGCGCCCGCTTGCAAGCGTGGGATAAAGATCTCCCACACACCGGCCGGATGGCGCAGGCGCATCGGGTGGCGGCGGCCGTCCCAGATATTGAAGTCACCGACCACCGACACGCGCCGGGCGTTCGGTGCCCACACGGCAAACCGCACGCCCTGCACGCCATCGACCGTGGTCAACTGGGCGCCCAGGCAACTGCTGAGGTCACGGTGATTGCCTTCGGCAAACAGGTACAGGTCCATTTCCCCCAGCAGCAGTTGCTGGAAACTGTAAGGGTCTTCGGTGATCTGTTCGCCACCGGCCCATTGGATCTTCAACAGGTAGGCCTGGCGACTGCTGAAATGCCCGATAAACAGACCCGGCACCTGGGTCGCGTCGAGGCTGCCGATCGGCTCGCCAGTGTCGCGACTCAGCAGCTGGACACTCAAGGCCTCGGGCAGGAACGCACGGACAAACTGGCCACCCTGCTCGTCATCATGGGGCCCGAGAATCGAGAACGGATCATGGTGTTCGGCGCGCACCAGCGCTTCGACGTCGTTGGACGCCGGCATTGCTGTCAGTTTCGGCTGCAGCGGTTCTTTATTCGTAAAACTCATGACGTCTCCCCACCGCGTACAGATTTCGATCCAGGTATGAGCCCGCTGAGCAAACCGTGTAAACCCTGCAAGGGCACCGGCAGCCAGGTCGGGCGGTTTTCCGCTTCATAAGCCACTTCATACGCGGCCTTTTCCAGGCTGAACAAGGTCAGCGCTGCGTCCTGGCCTTTGGCATCCTGCCAGTCATGCGCCAGTGTAGCCGTCGCCGCGTGATAAGCCTTGATAAATGCCAGACGCGCCTCAATCAGGTAGCGCTCGGTCACACGCTGGCGCGCCGCGTCCGCTGCGGGTGAGTGGTCCACACCTTGCACATTCAGGGCCATGGCCGCCGCGTAATCAAACGAACGCAGCACGCCGCTGACGTCTTTATAGGGGCTGTGCTTGCCGCGCCGTTCGTGCAGCGGCCGCGCCGGTTCCCCTTCAAAGTCGATCAGGTAGGCGTCGCCTTTCACTACCAGCACCTGGCCCAGGTGCAAGTCACCGTGGACGCGAATGCGCAAGCCGCCCAACGTGGCCTGCGCCAACGCCCGGACCTGAGCGCCGATGGCTTTTTTCTGCTCCAACAATTCACTGACCCGCGCCTGATCGGCCGGGTTCAATTGGTTTTGATGCAGTTTGAGCAATTGCAGGGCGCGCTCGATCTGCGCCGCGATGTCCTTGGCCCAGGCCTCGGCATCCTTGGCGGTGGTGACTTCGGCTTGGAAGTCTGGGTTGGCCGTCGGCGCCGCCAGCACGCCGTGCATTTCACCCAGGCGCTGCCCGAGCAAAGCGGCAAAGTCGGCCAGCTCGCCCAAGGCGTTGTAATGCTGCTCCTGTTCGGACATCGCTTCGGCCTGTTCGTCGCGGATCGCGCGCTCCAGGTTGTTCTGGGTCCAGCCCCAGGCGTCGCCCTGGTTGCTCAGGTAGCCCTGGGCAATCATCAACAGGTTGTCCTGGCCTTGGCCGTCACGCCGAATCATCGAACCGAGCAACGGCGAAATGTTCGGGTAACCGGCTGCGGTCAGGTAGGCGCTCATCTCCAGCTCCGGATGGACCCCGGCGCTGACCTTGCGGATCAACTTGAGCACCAGGCTCTCGCCCACCACCACCGAGCTGTTGGACTGCTCGGCAGCCAGGTAGCGCACGGGCGACTCATCGGTCAGCGGCAGCCTGGCCAGCTGCGGCGTGGCTTCAAAGCGCAGCTCGCCCTCGCTGCTGTTCAACACGGTGCCGGCCTGCAAGGCCTGGATCACCGCGCGGATAAAGTGTTCCAGGCTGAACGCATCGGTCACCAACCCCACCTGACGCACGCGCCGCACACGGGCCAGGGCCAGTTGTTGCGGCAAGGCGCTGGTGAACTGGTCTTCGCCGAGAAAGCCGAACGGCAACTGGTAACGGCTGACCTGCCCCCCGGCGCTCACCTCGATTTCGCTGAGCAGCACCGGGTGCTGCAGGTCGCCGAACCGCACGCCGTAAGCGATATGCACGCTGTCGATGGCCGTGTCCTTGCCGGCGAACCAGCGGCGCTTGGGCAGCCAGGCCGGCAGCGAGGTGTGCTCCAGGACGGCGCGACACGGTGCGTCGAGCAGCTCCTCCATGCGTTTTTTCAGAACCAGGGTGGTGAAGTCCGGCATGCTTTGCACCGGTTCCACATGCCAGCTGGGCATCTGGTTTTCCGCCGCCAGCACGAACCAGTAGAAGCCATACGGCGCCAGGGTCAGCAGGAAATTCAACTGGCCGATGGGCGGGAACGCATTACCGCCGAGCATCTCCACCGGCACCATGCCGGCGAAGGCCGAGAGGTCCAACTCGGCCGCCTGGGCGCTGCGCGAGACGTTGGCCACGCACAGGATGATCTCGGTGCGGCCGTCGTCCCCGGTGAATTCACGGGTATACGCGAGGATGCGCCGGTTGCTCGGCGAGAGCATCTTCAAGCTGCCGCGGCCGAAAGCCTTGGACTGCTTGCGCACCGCGAGCATGCGGCGGGTCCAGTTGAGCAGCGAATGCGGGTCCTGGGCCTGGGTTTCGACGTTGACCGACTGATAGCCGTATTGCGCGTCCATGATCGGCGGCAGCACCAGGCTGGCCGGGTCGGCGCGGGAAAAGCCGCCGTTGCGGTCGATGGACCACTGCATCGGCGTTCGCACGCCGTCGCGGTCGCCCAGGTAGATGTTGTCGCCCATGCCGATTTCATCGCCGTAATACAGGGTCGGCGTGCCCGGCATCGACAACAGCAGGCTGTTGAGCAGTTCGACGCGACGCCGGTCACGCTCCATCAGCGGCGCCAGGCGCCGGCGAATGCCCAGGTTGATCCGCGCGCGACGGTCGGCGGCGTAGTAGTTCCACAGGTAGTCGCGTTCTTTGTCGGTGACCATTTCCAGGGTCAGTTCATCGTGGTTGCGCAGGAAGATCGCCCATTGGCAATTGGCCGGGATTTCCGGGGTCTGGCGCAGGATGTCGGTGATCGGGAAACGGTCCTCCTGGGCCAACGCCATGTACATGCGCGGCATCAGCGGGAAGTGAAAGGCCATGTGGCATTCATCGCCGTCGTCGCCCTTTTTGTCACCGAAGTACATCTGCGTGTCTTCCGGCCACTGGTTGGCTTCGGCCAGCAGCATGCGGTCGGGGTAATGAGCGTCGATCTCGGCGCGGATCTGCTTGAGGACGTCGTGGGTCTCCGGCAGGTTTTCGTTGTTGGTGCCGTCGCGCTCGATCAGGTACGGGATCGCGTCCAGGCGCAGGCCGTCGATGCCCATGTCGAGCCAGAAGCGCATCACCGACAGCACGGCTTTCATCACTTGCGGATTGTCGAAGTTGAGGTCGGGCTGGTGCGAATAGAAACGGTGCCAGAAGTACTGGCCGGCCACCGGGTCCCAGGTCCAGTTGGACTTCTCGGTATCGAGGAAGATGACGCGCGTGCCGTCATACTTCTGATCGTCGTCGGACCACACGTAGAAGTCCCGCGCCGCCGAACCGGGCTTGGCCTTGCGTGCGCGCTGAAACCACGGGTGCTGGTCGGAGGTGTGGTTGATCACCAGTTCGGTGATCACCCGCAGCCCGCGTTGGTGGGCTTCGGCGATAAAGCGCCGGGCGTCGGCCATGGTCCCGTAGTCGCTGTGCACGCCGCGGTACTCGGCGATGTCATAACCGTCGTCGCGACGTGGCGAGGGGTAGAACGGCAGGAGCCAGATGGTGTTCACACCGAGGTCGGCGATGTAGTCGAGTTTGGCGATCAGCCCGGGAAAGTCACCGATGCCGTCGTTATTGGAGTCGAAATAGGATTTGACGTGAACCTGATAGATCACCGCGTCCTTGTACCACAGCGGGTCTTTGATAAAGGTGGCAGCCTTGGGTTTCTTCGCCATTGGAAACTCCTGAAAACTCGAGGATTCTTGCAGACTGAAGCGGGTCGATGCGCGGGGGCTTGCGCCCGATAGCGGCAGGACAGTCACTTGATCCATTGGCTGGCATAGCGCTTTCGGGAGCTAGCCCCCGCCCACATGTCGCTCCTTAGTACGTGGTGATGCGCCAGATCCCGAACGGCATCTGCGGCTCCAGCCGCATCCATTGGGTCTTGCCGTACCACGTCCAGCGATGGCCGTTCATCAAATCTTCGCCCTGGGTGTGGGCGTCGTCCGGCAAGCCCAGCTCCCACAGCGGCAATTCGAATTGCGCTTCCTGGGCATTGAATGGGTCGAGGTTGACCGCCACCAGGATGAAATTGCTGCCGTCTTCGCTGCGCTTGCCGAAGTACAGGATGTTCTCGTTCCAGGCGTTGTAGAGCGTCAGCCCCAAATGCGTGTGCAATGCCGGGTTTTGCCGGCGGATGCGGTTGAGTTGGGCGATCTCGGCGATGATGTTGCCGGGTGCGGTGAAGTCCCGCGGGCGGATCTCGTATTTTTCCGAGTCCTGGTACTCTTCCTTGCCCGGCACCGGCGCGGCTTCGCACAGTTCGAAGCCGGAATACATGCCCCACAACCCCGAGCCCATGCTCGCCAGCGCGGCGCGGATCAAGAAACCCGGGCGCCCGGACTCATGCAGGAAAGCGGGGTTGATGTCCGGGGTGTTGACGAAGAAGTTCGGCCGGTAGCACTCGCGCCAGGGCGACTCGTTCAATTGCGCCAGGTACTCGCTCAGCTCGGCCTTGGTGTTGCGCCAGGTGAAATAGGTGTAGCTCTGGGAGTAACCGACCTTGCCCAGGCGCGCCATCATCGCCGGTGTGGTGAATGCTTCGGCGAGGAAGATCACCTCCGGGTACTTGGACCGCACATCGCTGATCAGCCATTGCCAGAATGGCAGCGGCTTGGTGTGAGGGTTATCGACGCGGAATGTCTTCACGCCCTCCTCGACCCAAGCGAGCACGATGTCACGCAGTTCAGTCCATAGGCTGGGGATCGCATCGGCGGCGTAGAAATCGACGTTGACGATGTCCTGGTACTTTTTCGGCGGGTTTTCCGCGTATTTGATCGTGCCGTCCGGGCGCCAGTTGAACCAGCCCGGGTGCTGCTTGAGCCACGGGTGGTCCTGGGAGCACTGAATGGCGAAGTCCAGGGCGACTTCCAGGCCATGGTCGGCGGCGGCCTTGACCAGGCGCCGAAAATCGTCGCGGCTGCCCAGTTGCGGATGAATCGCGTCGTGGCCGCCCTCCTCGCTGCCGATCGCGTAGGGGCTGCCCGGATCGTGCTGCTCGGCCCTCAAGGCATTGTTTTTGCCTTTACGGTGGCTGCGGCCGATGGGGTGGATCGGCGGGAAGTACAGCACGTCGAACCCCATGTCATGGATCATCGACAGCCGCGAATGCACGTCGAGGAACGTACCGTGACGCGCTGGATGGTCGGTGATAGAGCGCGGAAACAGCTCATACCAACTGGCAAACTGCGCACGCTCGCGCTCCACGTCGAGCGGGTACGCGGGACTGATGCTCAAATAGGCGCGGTGATCGGCCCGGGTCATCAGGTACGCACTGTCTTCGTGCAGGAACAGCGCAACCTGCTCGGTTTCCAGCAGGCCGGAGAGCTCGTGGTGCAAGCGCATCAGGCGCTCGCGCAGCTCACTGTCACTGCGCTCGGCGGCCAGCAGCACCAGGCTGCGGCCTTCCTGCAACTCAAGGCTGACCGGCACGCCAGCCTCATGTTTCTTGCGCAGTTCGTAGCAGAAGCTGGCAAAGGTATCGATCCAGGCTTCGATGCAATATTCATGGGGCCCTTGGGCGGTGACGGTAAACGCGCCCTCCCAACCGTCGTTGCCGATATCGGCCATGACCTCGCTGTGCCAGCTTTCATCGTGCAAGGCGCGCCAGCGGATCAGCACCGCGAGCGTGTCGTGGCCGTCGGCGAACACCTTGCTGGTGACATTGATGCGTTGGCCCACCACGGCCTTGACCGCAAATTCGCCGCCGTCGATCACCGGCATGGTGCTTTCAATCGCTATGCGAGGCAGCAATAACGCCTGGGACAGCGGCAATACACAATCGTCTGGAGTCAGTGTTTCAGCAGTCATCGAGCATCTTCCCCTTACGCCCTGTGGACGCTCTTTGCTTGATCCGAATTCTGATACGGCACCGCTCTCCCTGAGCAGGGCCACATAAGGTCCGAGCCCGGGGCCGGGTGAAAAGTTCAGGTGGATGTGCCGCCATCGACGGGGGGAATCAATTCCCCCGGGCGGCTGTCCACCGATAGAGCAAAGCACAAAGGAGGCCACACCGATGAATATCCCGATTCCCGCGCAAACGCCCGATCCGAATATCGACAAGCCGACCCTGCCGCCCACCGAACCGGCTGCGCCTCCTGAGGAGGAACCGCCGCAAGACCCGCCCGTGCGGGTGGAGGAACCGTTGGCGCAAGGCTACCCGCTCACCATCACCAGACGATGACAAGGAGTTCACCATGCCTGTACGTATCGAAAACCAGATCTGCTACTTCACGGTCGATGACAACGGCCAGGAACAAAGCCTGCCGGCGTCCCAGGTCACCGTCAGTACCGACAGCGAAAAATCCATGTCTTTTGTGGCGCTGAACGACGACCGGATCTACATCACCGAGGTCGAGGCCGACGCGCTGACCGTCGCCGGCGCCCAGGATGGGCGCAAACACCTGAAGGCCAGCGACAGTGATTCGGTGATTTGATTGATCTGTATCAGCACACGCTGAATCGAGCTGCGCCCCAGGCGCCACGGGGTGCAGCACATTGTCGCAGCAGGGCCTTTGCAGCGCATCTGATCCGCTTTTTATCGCCACACCTGAGTCTGTTATGCAAACAGCACGACGAGCATAGTTCACCGGCCTGATGGAGGCTGATGAGCAAACGACCATGAGCGAAATGATCCCCGTCCGAACCGTGGAAATCCACGAGCCTGCGCCCCCGAAGAAGGTGACGGCCAAATCCAGCGATAACCAGATCCATACCCGTAGCTTCACCGGCCTGTACCGCACCTTGCGCGTGGCCGGTGCAGGCTTTCTGTTCCTGGCGTTTTTCGGCACGGTGTGGCTGAACTGGGGCGGGCGCCAGGCCGTACTGTGGGACCTGGCCGAAAGCAAGTTCCACATATTCGGCGCCACGTTCTGGCCGCAGGACTTCATCCTGCTGTCGGCGCTGTTGATCATCTGCGCCTTCGGCCTGTTTGCGATCACCGTGTTCGCCGGCCGGGTGTGGTGCGGCTACACCTGCCCGCAAAGCTCGTTCACCTGGCTGTTCATGTGGTGCGAAAAAGTCACCGAAGGCGAGCGCAACCAGCGTATCAAGCTGCAAGCGGCACCCTGGAGCCTGAACAAACTGGCGCGGCGCTCGGCCAAACATACGCTGTGGCTGAGTATCAGCGTGCTGACCGGGTTGACCTTTGTCGGTTACTTCACACCCATTCGCCCGCTGGCCAGCGAACTGCTGACCTGGCAGATGGGCGGCGTGAGCCTGTTCTGGGTGGTGTTTTTCACCGCCGCCACTTACCTCAACGCCGGCTGGCTGCGCGAAGCGGTGTGCATGCACATGTGCCCGTATGCGCGGTTCCAGAGCGTGATGTTCGACAAAGACACGCTGACCATCTCCTACGATGCGGCCCGTGGCGAACACCGCGGCCCGCGCAAGCGTGAAGCCAAACCGGCGGACGTCGGCCTCGGCGACTGCATCGATTGCCAATTGTGCGTGCAAGTGTGCCCCACCGGCATCGATATCCGCGACGGCCTGCAAATGGAATGCATCGGCTGCGCGGCGTGCATCGATGCCTGCGACTCGATCATGGACAAAATGGGTTACGCCCGCGGCCTGGTGAGCTACACCAGCGAACATCAACTGCAAGGCGGCAAGACCCACCTGCTCAGACCACGTCTGATCGGCTACAGTGCGGTGCTGCTGGTGATGATCGCGGCGTTGGTCGTGGCACTGGTGCAGCGGCCGATGGTGTCGCTGGACGTGACCAAGGACCGCGGCATGTTCCGCGAAAACAGCCAGGGCCTGATCGAAAACATCTACAGCCTCAAGGTCATCAACAAGACCCAGCAACCCCAGGACTACCGCCTGGAACTGCTGGATGGCGAAGGCTTCCAGCTGCAAGGCAAGACCCAGATCAGCCTGGCGCCGGGGGAAATCAGCGACGTGCCGGTGTCGGTGGCGTTGCTGGCGGACAAGCCGACGAGCAGTTCGCAGATCCTGCGCTTCAAGGTCACCGACGTCGACGAACCATGGGTCTACAGCGCTGCCGACAGCCGTTTCGTGGCACCGTTGAACCGCTGAGGGTTGGCCGGCATAAGAGATCAAATGTGGCAGCCGCTCAGCCGGCGGCCACATTTCGCCCTGCGTACATCTTGAGAAGATTAATTTGGCTACCATGAAACGCTACGAAAAATTCGCCGACGACATCGCAGAACTGATCCGCTCCGGCGTGCTCGGCCCTGGCCAGCGAGTGCCTTCGGTGCGCTATGCCAGCCAGACCTACGGCGTCAGCCCGTCCACGGTGTTCCAGGCGTACTACCTGCTGGAACGCCGCGGCCTGATCCGGGCACGACCGCGTTCCGGCTACTTCGTCAACACCCATGCGCCCAGCCCGTTCTCCGAACCGGTGGTGAGTGAACACGTGCATGAATCCACCGAAGTCGATGTGAGCGAATTGGTGTTCTCGGTGCTCGAGTCCATCAAAGACCCGAATACCGTACCGTTCGGCTCGGCCTTCCCCAGCCCGATGCTGTTCCCGCTGCCCCGCCTGGCCCGCTCCCTGGCCAGCGCCGCCCGTGAGATGGACCCGCGCCTGGTGGTTACCGACATGTCGCCGGGCAACCCGCAACTGCGCCGGCAGATTGCCCTGCGTTATATGGTCGGTGGCCTGATGTTGCCGATGGAAGAGCTGCTGATCACCAACGGCGCCCTCGAAGCCCTGAACCTGTGCCTGCAGGCCGTCACCGAGCCGGGCGATCTGGTGGCCATTGAAGCGCCGGCGTTTTATGCCTGCCTGCAAGTGCTCGAACGCCTGAAACTCAAAGCGGTGGAAATCCCCGTGCATCCGCGTGACGGCATCGACCTCAACGCCCTGGCGCAAAGTCTGGAGCGCTACCCGATCAAAGCCTGTTGGACCATGACCAGTTTCCAGAACCCCATGGGCGCCACGCTGCCGGAAGCGAAGAAACAGGAATTGGTGGAGCTGCTGCGCCGCCATCAGGTGCCGTTGATCGAGGACGACGTCTACGCAGAGTTGTACTACGGACAACAGGCACCGAAACCCGCCAAGGCCTTCGACACCGAGGGCCTGGTGATGCACTGCGGCTCCTTCGCCAAGAGCCTCGCACCGGGTTATCGCATTGGCTGGGTGGCGGCCGGGCGCTATGCGCAGAAGGTCGAGCGTTTGAAGCTGATGACCTCGTTGTGCCCGTCGATGCCCGCCCAGGCGGCGATTGCCGACTACCTGCAACATGGCGGCTATGACCGGCACTTGCGCAAATTGCGCTACGCCCTGGAAGAACAGCAAAGCGCCATGCTCGCGGCCATTGCCCGGTATTTTCCGGCGCAGACGCGGGTCAGCCAGCCGGCCGGCGGGTATTTCCTCTGGCTGGAATTGCCGGAGCAGACGGATTCATTGAAGTTATTCCAGATGGCCTTGGCCCAGGGCATCAGCATCGCGCCGGGGCCGATTTTTTCGGCGACCCAGCGTTTCAGGAACTGTATCCGCCTGAACTACGGCAGCCCGTGGTCGGAAGCATCGGAAAAAGCGATGGAGACGTTGGGACGCATTGTGCGCTCGTTTTGACGCGGAACCAGATCGACGCACGTACCACACAGGACACTCACTATTCCTGGTTCGAACTGGAGGTTTCCTATGAGCGTTTCTGTACCCCCAAGGCTTGCACACCTGCCCATCCCGCCCAACTACATGCGTGCCGTCGAACAAAAGCAGGTTCGCGAGATGTACGCTCCGCTGGACCGACCGGCCGGCGACCTGCGCTCGGCACAGCAGATCATCGACCAGAGCCCGGTCATGACGCACTTCCTGCAAGGCCGCGACAGTTACGCGATCGGCGACGACCTCAAGCAGCAGGTCGGTGACTGGGGCCTATCCAATACAGACGCCAATGCACGGGCGGGCGCGGCCTACAACCTGGAACAAGTGCTGCGCTTTGTCGATAACCTCAACGACCACACCTTGCACGGCAGCCAGGCCCGCAACGGGCGTATCGACGGTTTCTTCAACGACGGCTATGGCACCCTGGAAAACTCCGAAGCCAGCCGGCTCAAGGCGTTTTCCTTTAAAGGTTATGAAGTGCTGCGCCATCTGCCGAGCTGAAGGCCGAGGGCCTCAACGACCGCCGCCCAGGTCGACGAACGTCCCGGTGGCATAGGACGCCTTGTCCGACAACAACCAGACAATCGCCTCCGCCACCTCGTCCGGCCGGCCGCCACGGGCCATGGGAATCCCGGACTCCAGCTTGCTGACCCGGTCCGGATCACCGCTCAGGGCATGGAAGTCGGTGTAGATATAGCCGGGGCGCACCGCGTTGACACGAATGCCCTCGCCCGCCACTTCCTTCGCCAGCCCGATGGTAAAGCTGTCCAGCGCGCCCTTGGAGGCGGCGTAGTCGACATATTCACCCGGCGAACCGAGGCGCGCCGCCACCGACGACACATTGACGATGCTGCCGCCCTGCCCACCATGCCGGGGCGACATACGCAGCACCGCGTGCTTGGCGCACAGAATCGGGCCGAGCACGTTGGTCTTCATGATCTTCAGGATGCGGAACTCGGACATTTCATCAACACGGGATTTATGCCCCACGGTGCCGGCATTGTTGACCAGTGCCGTCACCCGCCCCAGCTCGTTGTCAACACGATGGAACAGCGCGATCACCTCATCCTCGATGCTCACATCGGCGCGCACCGCAATGGCCTGGGCACCCAGCGCGCGGACCTGGTCGAGCACGCGATGAGCGGCCTCTTCGTCCGACTGGAAGTTGATGCAAATGCGATAGCCCTGGCGAGCCGCCAGCAATGCCGTCGCGGCGCCAATCCCACGACCGCCCCCGGTGATGATGAGGACTTTGTCCATGCCTACGCTCTCCTGAATCAACCAAATGTTTAGAGTTGGCCCCAAGAATACCCGTCAAGCACGCTGCTTGTCAGGCGCCAGCGCTGCTTGTGCCCGCAGGATGTCGGCCATGAAGCCATCCGCCGGTAACGGATGCCCGAGCAAATAGCCCTGCAACGCGTTGCACCCCAGGCGGGTGAGGAAGCTCTGCTGGACATCGGTTTCCACCCCTTCAGCGACAATCCGCAGCCCAAGGGCCTGGCCCAGGGCGACGATGGCCGAGACGATGGCGGCGTCGTCGCCGTCATGTTCCAGGTCTCGCACAAAGCCACGGTCGATCTTCAGTTCGTTGGCCGGCAGGCGCTTGAGGTACATCAGGCTGGAATAGCCGGTGCCGAAGTCATCGATGGACAGATCGACCCCCATTTCCGACAGCTGCTGCAACACCGTCATGCTCGCATCGGCATCACTCATAGCGGTGGTTTCGGTAATCTCCAGCGTCAGGCTGTTGGCCGGCAACTGGTGGCGATCCAACGCGGTGGCGACACTCTTGACCAGGCCGGCGTGGCAAAACTGCAACGCCGACAGGTTCACCGCGATTCGCCAGTCTTCATAACCCTGGGCGTACCACACGCGCATCTGACGGCAGGCTTCGTCAAGCACCCACTCGCCAATCGGAATGATCAGCCCGGTCTTTTCCGCCAGCTCGATAAAGGCCGCCGGCAGCAACAAGCCCTCTTGCGGATGCTCCCAGCGCAGCAAGGCTTCGGCGCCTATCGGGGCACCGCTGACGGCGTCGAACTTGGGCTGGTAGTACAAGCGGAACTGCTGCTGCTCGACTGCGTTGCGCAAGTCCTGCAACAACTGCAGTTGCTTGCGCGCGTTAGAGTTCATCGACACATCGAAGAAGCTGTAGCCATTCTTGCCCATGCCCTTGGCGTGGTACATCGCGGCGTCGGCGTTCATCAGCAGTTCCTGGGGCGTACTGCCGTTGCCCGGGAACATCGCGATACCCACACTGGCTGAAATTTTCAGCACGTGTTCGGCCACCTGGAACGCGCGATTGATCAGCACCACCTGGCGTTCGGCAAGGCCCAGGGCATCATTGGGCTGCGTCAGTTGCACCAGCAGCACAAACTCATCTCCGCCGATGCGCGCCAGGGTGTCCTGGCTGCGCAGATCTTCACGCAGGCGCTGGCTGACTTCGCGCAACAACTGGTCGCCCATGTGATGGCCGAAGGCATCGTTGACCGGCTTGAAGCCGTCCAGGTCGATAAACATCAGGGCCAGGCAACCGCCCTGCTCTTTCACCGCCTGCATGGCTTGCTGAATCCGGTCGGCGAGCAGGGTGCGATTGGGCAGGCCGGTCAGGGTGTCGTGCAGGGCCAGGTGGGTCAGTTCCTGATTGGCCAACGTCAGCGAGTCGGCCAGCACCGCGGTACGCGCCTCCAGGCGCGCGTCGAGCAACGACGTGAGCAGCGCGATAACCAGCACGGCCAGGCTGGTGACCAACACCAGGTTATCCAGGCCCTTGCCGCTCAAGCCGGTCAGCGCGGCGCCGCAGAAACTGTCGTCGGCAAAACGCGCCGCCGCCATGCCGGTGTAGTGCATGCCGACGATGGCCACGCCCATCACCACGGCGGCGCCACCGCGCGCCAGACGCACATAAGGCGTGTTGCGCCGCAGATTGAAGGCGATCCACAGTGCCGCGCCAGACGCCGCCACCGCGATCAGCAACGAGGCGCCAAACAACGCGGGGTCGTAATCGATGCCCGGCAGCATCCGCATCGCGGCCATGCCGGTGTAATGCATGCTGCTGATGCCGGCGCCCATGATCAGCGCGCCAAACCCCAGTTGCCACATAGGCAGGCGCTGCTGGCTGACCAGCCACAAGGCAAAGCCGCAGGACAACACCGCGATCAACAGCGACAACGCGGTAATGTCCAGGTCAAAACCCAGGGCGAACGGCAGCCTGAGCGCCAACATGCCGATAAAGTGCATGGACCACACGCCCACGCCCATGGCCAATGCCCCGCCCAGCATCCACAAGTAGATGGCGCGACCCTTGGCCGTGGCGATGCGACCGGAGAGGTCGAGCGCGGTGTAGGAAGCAAGCACCGCGACGAACAGGGAGATCACGACCAGAGAGGGAGAATAACTACCGATGAGCATGGAACTTCTCGAGAGCGACGGGTTGTAAACACCCGCCCCGGGTGGCAAAGCCGCGGATTGTAGCGAGAATAATTATTGAACAGGCGATTAATTATAATAGGACCAGCACCGGCATTTTGAGGTCAATCTGCCCATTCAAAAAGGCCCGGACTTCACTCCTTTTCCGCCACTTGAGTCTGCCCATCCCAACCACCGCCCAACGCGGCGATCAGTTGCACGCTGGCCACCAATCGCGTCTGCAGCAAGGTCAGCACGGTGCGTTCGTTACTCAGCGCCGTCGCCTGCACGGTGACCACATCCAGGTAAGCGATCAGCCCCGCTTTGTATTGGTTCTGGGTCAAGCGCAGCGATTCGCGAGCGGCCTCCAGGGCTTCGTTGCTGACCACGGCTTCGTCTTCCAGCACCTTGAGCTGGACCATGTAGTTTTCCACTTCGCGAAAACCATCCAGCACGGTCTGGCGGTACTTGGCCACGGTTTCATCGTAACTGGCCACGGTGCGGTCGACTTCCGCCGAGCGCTGGCCGCCGTCGAACAGGGTCATCGCCAGTTTCGGCCCGACCGACCAGAAGCGGTTCGGCAGGCTGATCCAGTCTGAATAGGTGCTGCTGGAATAACCGCCAGCCAGGCTCAGGCTCAGGTCCGGGTAATAGGCGGCCTTGGCCACGCCGATATTGGCGTTGGCGGCGATCACCGAGCGTTCGGCCGAGGCGATGTCCGGGCGCCGTTCGAGCAATTGCGACGGCAGGCTCACCGGAATCTGCGGCAAGGCCGGAATGTCCTTGCTCACGGCCAGGTTGAAGTTGGCCGGCGCCTCGCCGATCAACACGGCGATGGCGTTTTCCAGCTGGGCACGCTGCCAGATCAGGTCGATCAGGCTGGCCTGGGTGGACTTGAGCTGGGTTTGCGCCTGGGCCACGGCTTCCTTGCCGGAGACGCCGGCGCGGTATTGGTTTTCGGTCATTTGCAGGGAGCGCTGGTAGGTGTCCAGCGTGGCTTGCAGCAACCGGGTTTGCTCATCCATGACGCGCAGTTGCAGGTAGCTTTGCACCAACTCCGACTGCTGGCTCAAGCGCATCGCGGCCAGGTCCGCCGAGCTGGCTTCGGCGCTGGCCTCTTTGGCTTCCAGGCCCCGGCGCAACTTGCCCCAGACATCGGCTTCCCAGCTCACGCCCAACTGCGCGTTGAGGGTGTCGCGGATGCCGCTGCTGGAACTGCTGAGGCTGGCGTTGCTGCTGCCGGTGCCTTGGCTGGCGCGGGTTTTCCCGACGCTCAGGTCCACCGTCGGGTAAAACGCCCCACGGGAACTGCGCACCAGCGCCTGGGCCTGGCGGAAGCGCGCTTCGGCCTGGGCGACGGTCTGGTTGGCGTTGTTCAGCCGGACCACGAGGTCATTGAGTTGACGGTCGCCGTACAGCTCCCACCAGGCGCCACGGGCCAGCGCATCGCTCGGCGTAGCCTGGCGCCAGCCCTGGGCTTGCTTGAACTGCGCCGGCTCGATGACCTCCGGGCGCGTGTAGTCGGGGCCGACGGCGCAAGCGCTGAGCAACACCCCGCAGAGCACCAGGCTGGCGACGCGGGAACCACGGGGCATGGCCAATGTGGCGAAAATTGAATCGGTCATAGCGCAGTGTCCAGGGCAGCATCGGTACGCACGCCGCGCCAAGCGTTGAAACGATGGCGCGCGCGGTCGAGATAAAGGTAAACCACCGGGGTGGTGTAAAGGGTCAGGATCTGGCTGAAGACCAGCCCGCCGATAATGGTCAGGCCCAGGGGCTGGCGCATTTCCGCACCTTCGGCCCTGCCGAGCAACAACGGCAAGGCACCGAGAATCGCCGCCAGCGTGGTCATCAGGATCGGCCGCAGACGCAACAGGCAGGCGCTGCGAATCGAATCCAGCGGGCTCAGGCCATCATTGCGCTCCAGTTGCAGCGCCAGGTCGATCATCAGGATCGCGTTTTTCTTCACCACCCCGATCAACAGGAACAAGCCGAGCAAGGAGATCAGGCTGAACTCGCCGCCCAGCAGGTAGATGGAGAGCAAGGCTCCGACGCCGGCCGACGGCAAGGTCGAGAGGATCGTCAGCGGGTGGATATAACTTTCATACAGAATACCCAACACCAGGTACACCGCCACCAGCGCGCCGAGGATCATGAACGGCTGGCCCTTCTGGGTCGCCGCGAAGGCATCGGCGGTGCCGGCCATCTTGGCGATGACGTCCTCCGGCAAGCCCACCTTGGCAATCGCCCGCTCGATGGCCGCAGTGCCCTGCTCCACCGTCACGCCGGGCGCTATGTCGAAGGCGATGTTTTCCGAGGCGAACTGGCCTTCGTGGCTGACCCGGTCGTCCGCCAGGCTGCTCTCATAATGGGCAATGGTCGACAACGGCACCCGCGCGCCCGTGGAGGTGATCACCTGCATCTGGTTCAGGGTGATCGGGTCCTGGGCGTATTTCGGGTTGACCTCCATCACCACCTGATACTGGTTGAGGCTGTCATAGATCGTGGAGATCTGCCGCTGGCTGTAGGCGTTGTTCAGCACCGCGGTGACCATGTTCATGTCGATACCCAGGCGCTTGGCCTGGTCGCGGTCGACGACCAGCGTCACCTGGGCCGCGCCCCGGCCTTCGCGGGCGTCGATGGCGGTGAGTTCGGGTAACGCACGCAGTGCGGCCACGACCTTCGGGTACCACAGGCGCAGCGCAGACAGATCACCGCTTTGCAGGATGTAGGAATACTGCGCACTGGTCTGGTCACGCCCGCCACCGAATTGCAGGTCCTGGTCAGCCATCAGGAACAGCCGCCCGCCCGGCACCAAGGGCACGTTCTTGCGCAGACGCTCGATCACCGCCTGGGCGGAGACCTTGCGCTCGCTGATGGGCTTGAGTCGAACCAGCATCACCGCGTTGTTGGTGCCGCTGTTGCCGCCGATGAAACCGGCCACGCTGAGCACCGCCGGGTCTTGCAACACGGCCTTGCGGAAAATCTCCATCTTCGGCTGCATCACGCTGAACGACAGCCCATCGTCGCCGCGCACAAAGCCGATCAATTGCCCGGTGTCCTGCTGGGGCATGAAGGTTTTCGGCACCACCACATACAGCGCGATATTCACCCCCACCGTGATCAGCAGGCTGAGCAAGGTCAGGCGCCGATGGCGCAGCACCCAGTCCAGGCTGGTGGCGTAGGCCGAGACCATGCGGTCGTTGACCTTCTGGCTCCAACGCTGCAAACCGGTCAGTTGGCCTTTGATATGAGGCTTGAGCCAACGCGCGCAGAGCATCGGCGTGAGGGTCAGCGAGACCACCAGCGACACGATGATCGCCGCCGACAAGGTGATGGAAAACTCACGGAACAGGCTGGTGACGATCCCGCCCATGAACAGGATGGACAGGAACACCGCCACCAGCGACACGTTCATCGACAGCAAGGTAAAGCCAACTTCCTTGGCGCCCAGGTACGCCGCCTTCATCGGCGGCACGCCCTCGTCGATATGCCGGGAAATGTTCTCCAGCACCACGATGGCATCGTCCACCACCAGGCCGGTGGCGAGGATCAGCGCCATCAGCGAGAAGTTGTTCAGCGAGAAACCGAACAGATACATCACCGCGAAGGTGCCGACCAGCGACACCGGCACCGCCAGGGTTGGAATCAGCGACGCACGGAAGTTACCGAGGAACAGGTAGACCACCAGGATCACCAGCCCTACGGCAATCAGCAAGGTCATCTCGGCCTCGTGCAGGGTGGCGGTGATCACCGGCGAGCGATCCATCGCCAGGCTCAGCTTGACGCTGGACGGCAGCACCGCCTGCAATGCCGGCAACTGCGCCTTGATCTGCCGGACGGTCTCGATGATGTTGGCACCGGACTGGCGGTTGATCACCAGCAGCACGGCCGAGTCGTTGTTGAAGAAGCCGCTGTTGTAGCGGTCTTCCACACCGTCGCTGATCTTCGCCACATCGCCCAGGCGCAGGGCCGCGCCGTTCTGGTAGCGGATCAGCAGCGGTTCATAGTCCTTGGCTTTTTCCAGCTGGTCGTTGGCCTGGATCTGCCAGTTGCGCTCGGCGTCTTCCAGGGAACCCTTGGGCCGACGCTGGTTGGCGTTGGCGATGGTGTTGCGCACATCGTCGAGGGCCACGCCGTACTGGTCGAGGGCCTTGGGTTCGAGTTCGATCCGCACCGCCGGCAGGGAACTGCCGCCGATCTGCACTTCACCCACGCCCGGCACCTGGGACAGGCTTTGCGACAGGATGGTCGACGCCAGGTCGTACAGCTGGCCCTTCTGCAATACGTCCGAGGTCAGCGACAGCACCATGATCGGCGCCTGCGACGGGTTGATCTTCTTGTAGGTCGGCATGCTGCGCATACCGCTGGGCAGCAGGTTGCGCGAAGCGTTGATCGCCGCCTGCACTTCCCGCGCCGCGCCGTTGATATCACGGTCGGAATCGAACGCCAGGATCACCCGGGTCGAACCCTGGCTCGACGAACTGCTCATGGTGGTAATACCGGCAATCGCGCCGAACGAGCGCTCCAGCGGCGTGGCCACGGTGGACGCCATCACCTCGGGGCTGGCGCCGGGCAGGCTGGCCGACACCACGATCACCGGGAAGTCGATCTGCGGCAGCGGCGACACCGGCAGCAGATTGAAGCTGACACCGCCCAGCAACATGATCGCCAGGCTCAACAGCATGGTCGCGACCGGGCGGCGAATGAAAGGTCCGGACAGGTTCATGACTCAACCGGCTCCAGGCGTTGCGGCTCTTTGCGCCAGCGCCGCCCCAGGCGATCGAAGTACAGGTAGATCACCGGCGTGGTGAACAAGGTCAATACCTGGCTCACCAGCAAACCGCCGACCATCACCAGGCCCAGGGGTTGACGCAGCTCCGCACCGGAACCGGTGGCCAGCATCAACGGCACCGCGCCGAACAGCGCGGCCAGGGTGGTCATCAGGATCGGCCGGAAGCGCAACAGCGCCGCCTGATAGATCGCGGTCTGCGGGTCAAGGCCCTGGTTGCGTTCGGCGTCGAGGGCGAAGTCGATCATCATGATCGCGTTCTTCTTGACGATACCGATCAGCAAAATGATGCCGATGATCGCGATCATGCCCAGGTCATTGCCGCTGAGCAGCAACGCCAGCAACGCCCCCACCGCCGCCGAAGGCAGGGTCGAGAGGATGGTGACCGGGTGGATGTAGCTCTCGTAGAGCACGCCGAGCACGATGTACATGGTGACCACCGCCGCCAGGATCAGCAGCAAGGTGCTCGACAGCGAGGCTTCGAACGCCTGGGCCGCGCCCTGGAACTGGGTCTGCACGCCGACCGGCATGCCGATATCTTTCTGGGTCTGTTTGATCAACTCCACGCCCTTGCCCAGTGCGACGCCAGGGGCCAGGTTGAACGACATCATCACCGCCGGGAACTGGCCGATATGCGCAATCGCCAACTGCGCCTGGCGCTGTTCCACATGGGCCAGGCTCGACAGCCGCACCTGGCCGCCGTCGGTGGTCTTGACGTGGATCTGGTTTAGCGCATCCGGCCCCAGGGTCTCGCCCGACTGGGCCTGCAACACCACGCGGTATTGGCTGGCCTGGGTGTAGATGGTGGAAATCTGCCGCTGACCGAAGGCGTCGTACAGCGCATCGGTGATGGTCGACACGTTGACGCCCAGGCGCGAGGCCGCATCGCGGTCGATCACCAGGTACACCTGCAGGCCCTTGTCCTGCAGGTCGCTGGCGACGTCGGTGAGCTGCGGCAACTGGCTCAAGGCATGGACCAGCTTTTCACTCCACAACGCCAGCAGTTCGGCATCGGGTGACGACATGCTGAACTGGTACTGGGTGCGGCTGACGCGGTCTTCGATGGTCAGATCCTGCACCGGCTGCATGTACAGGCGGATGCCCACCAGTTTGTCGATTTGCGGCTGCAGGCGGGTGATCACCTGGGCCGCGCTCAAGTTCCGCTGCCCATGGGCCTTGAGGTTGATCAGCAAGCGACCGCTGTTGAGGGTGGCGTTGTCGCCATCCACACCGATGTAGGACGACAGGCTTTCCACCGCCGGGTCGGCCAGGATGATCTTCGCCAACTCCTGCTGGCGCTGGCTCATGGCTGCGAAAGAAATCGACTGCGGCGCTTCGGAAATGCCCTGGATCACCCCGGTGTCCTGCACCGGGAAAAAGCCCTTGGGCACCACCAGGTACAGCACCACGGTGAGGCCCAGGGTGGCGATGGCCACCAGCAACGTCAGCGGCTGGTGCTTGAGCACCCACTGCAACTTGCGCCCGTAGGCCGCGATCAACCAATCGATCCAGGCGCCGCTGGCCTTGTAGAAACGGCTCTGTTCTGCTTCCTCGGGCTCACGCTTGAGCAGGCGCGCGCACATCATCGGCGTCAGGGTCAGGGACACCACCAGGGAAATCAGGATCGCCACCGCCAGGGTGATGGCGAACTCGCGGAACAGCCGCCCGACCACATCGCCCATGAACAGCAACGGAATCAATACGGCGATCAGCGACAGGGTCAGGGAAATCAGGGTGAAGCCGATCTGTTTGGCGCCCTTGAGCGCGGCGGCCAGCGGGGTTTCACCTTCCTCGATATAACGCGAGATGTTCTCCAGCATCACGATCGCATCGTCGACCACGAAGCCAGTGGCGATGGTCAGGGCCATCAGCGTCAGGTTGTTGATCGAGAAACCCGCCAGGTACATCACGCCAAAGGTACCCACCAGTGACAGTGGCACGGCGATGGACGGGATGATCGTCGCGCTGACGCGGCGCAGGAACAGGAAGGTCACCATCACCACCAGGGCAATCGCGATCAGCAATTCGTGCTGCACGTCGGTGACCGAGGCGCGGATGGTCTGGGTACGGTCGGTCAGCACCGTCACATCCAGGCCGGCCGGCAGGTTATCGGTGATGCTCGGCAGCAGGGCCTTGATACGGTCGACTACCTCGATCACGTTGGCACCGGGCTGGCGCTGGATATTCAGCAGCACGGCCTGGTTTTCGTTGGCCCAGGCGGCGAGGCGTTCGTTTTCGGCGCCGTCGACGATCTGCGCGACGTCCTTCAGACGCAGCGGCGCGCCATTTTTGTAGGCCAGGATCAGTTCGGCGTATTGCTGCGGCGACACCAGTTGGTCGTTGGCGTCGAGCATCGACACGCGGGTCGGCCCGTCGAAGTTGCCCTTGGGCTGGTTGACGTTGGACGCGGTAATCAGCGTGCGTACATCCGACAGGTTCAAGCCGTTGGCCGCCAGGGCCTCGGGGTTGACCTTGATACGCACGGCCTGGCGCTGGCCACCGGCAATGCTGACCATGCCGACGCCGCTGATCTGCGCGATCTTTTGCGCCATGCGTGTGTCGACCAGGTCATTGAGCTTGGGCAGCAGCATGGTCTTGGAGGTAATCGCCAAGGTCAGCACCGGGGTATCCGCCGGGTTGACCTTGTTGTACACCGGCGGCGCCGGCAAGTCCTTGGGCAGCAGGTTGGTCGCGGCGTTGATCGCGGCCTGCACCTGTTGCTCGGCGACATCCATATTGATATCGAGGTTGAAGCGCAGGGTCAGCACTGAGGCCCCGCCGGAGCTGGTGGAGGCCATCTGGGTCAAGCCGGGCATTTGCCCGAACTGGCGCTCCAGGGGCGCGGTGACTGCGCTGGTCATCACATCCGGGCTGGCGCCGGGGTACAGGGTCATCACCCGGATGGTCGGGTAGTCCACCTGGGGCAAGGCCGAGACCGGCAACAAGCGGTACGAGATGATCCCTGCCAGGACAATCGCCAGCATGCTCAGCGTGGTAGCGACCGGGCGAAGGATAAACAGCCGCGACAGGTTCATGAACCGACCTTTTGCGCCTTGCCGGCGTCAGCGCCGGTCTCCCCTTTGGCCGCGGGCTTGCCTTGCAGGTGCTCGGTCGGCGTGGTCGGGACTTGGCTGCTGTCGTTGACCACTTCGACTTCACTGCCGTCCTTCAGGCGGTCGGTGCCTTCCAGCACCACGCGATCGCCGGCGACCAGGCCTTGCTTGATCACGGTATTGTCGCCGTCGCTATCGCCGACCACCAGGGGCTGGACCTTGACCTTCTTGTCGCCGTCGAGCTTGTAGACAAAGGTGCCGGCGTTGCCGAACTGGATGGCGGCGGACGGTGCCAGTACGACGTTGTGCAGGGTGTCGGCGAGCAGATGCACGTTGACGAACTGATTGGGGAACAGCGCCTGGTCTTTGTTATCGAAGCGCGCCTTGAACTTCAAGGTGCCGGTGGTGACGTCGATCTGGTTATCCAGGCTCTGCAGCACGCCGGTGGCTTGGCGCTTGGCGTCGCCGCGGTCCCAGGCTTCCACCGGCAGCTTGTTGCCGGCGTGGTAACGGGCGAGCACGGTTTCCAGGCTGTTCTCCGGCAGAGTGAAGGCCACGCTGATCGGCTGGGTCTGAGTGATCACCGCCAGCGCCGTGGTGTCGTTGGCGGCCACCAGGTTACCGACGTCGAGCTGACGCAGGCCGACGCGCCCGGTGATCGGCGCGCGGATCTTGGTGAATTCGAGGTTGAGCTTGGCGTCGTCGACCGCGCCCTGGTTGGTCTTGACCGTGCCCTGGTATTGCAGGACCAGCGCTTCGGCGGTGTCCAGGGTTTGCTTGGCGATACTGTCCTGGGCATACAAGCCGCGATAACGCTCGACATCGACCTGGGCGTTTTTCAACTGGGCCTGGTTCTGCATCAGCGTGCCCTGGGCCTGGAGCAAGGCGTTCTGGTAACTGCGCGGGTCGATTTCCGCCAGCAGGTCGCCGGCCTTGACCATCTGCCCTTCTTCAAAGGCGATCTTCACCAACTCGCCGCCCACCCGGCTGCGTACATTAATAGTGTTGAGCGCGGTGACCGTCCCCAATGCCTTGTAGTACACCGGGAACTCCCCCAGCACCGCCGGCGCCACGCGCACCGGCACCGGGCCGGTGGAGCCGCCGAAACCAGGGCGCGCCATGCCCGTTTTACCGGTGCGGCCGGCTGGCGCTTCTGGATGGGGCGCGCCGGTGGGCCAGAATTTCCAGCACAGGCCGGCGATAACCAGCAGCACGAGCAGGCCGAACAGCCAGCGACGGGAGTTGCGGGGGGAGGATTGCATGGAGTGATCAACCATTGGGCGCGAGGGCTTCTTCTTTGGGAGGCTGAAAGATAAGCACTGGGGCGCGTTAAGAAAAGCGCCTTTACCGGCTATTTACCTTGGGCTTACAACTTTTAACTTTTGAGCTTAGTCCACCGGCTATTTCGCTAAACATCTGACCAGCAAATAAAAACGGCCTGGACTAGGCCAGGCCGCAATTATGTACCGCGCAGTGTTACTGCATAACGACAGTAATGCGCAGAAACAGTTACTTCAAAACAGCCAGGGCTGCTTCGTAGTTTGGCTCTTGGCCGATTTCAGGGACCAGTTCGCTGTGCAGCACATTGTCGTTTTCATCCAGCACAACGACGGCACGGGCGGTCAGAGCCCGGAGCGGGCCGTCAGCAATCGAAACGCCGTAGTCAACGGCGAAATCGGCGTTGCGGAAGTCCGACAGACTCTGCACGTTGTCCAGGCCTTCGGTGCCGCAAAAACGCTTCTGGGCAAACGGCAGGTCGGAGGAGATGCACAGCACCACGGTGTTGGCTACTTTGTCGGCCTGGGCGTTGAACGTGCGTACCGACGTGGCACAGGTCGGGGTGTCGACGCTTGGGAAGATGTTCAACACTTTGCGCTTGCCGGCGAAGGTGGCCAGGGTCACGTCCGACAGATCGCCGGCGGTCAGGGTGAAGTCTGGCGCTTTGGAGCCGGTTTGCGGCAGTTCGCCTTCAACTTGGACGGGGTTACCACGAAGGGTGACTTGAGCCATGAACGGAATCCTTATGCTGGGTTTGGTTAAACGAATTCGAGAGGCGGAAGTTAACCACAAAGTGCCGTGGCGACCTACCGCCAGACACAAATTGTCATGTCTGGCCGGGCACGCGGGCGGTTGTGGTTTAATTGCGCGGTTTTCGTCCCCGCTCAAGGAATCTGTTGTTGATGAATCAGCCCGCCACCAAAGTCCTGGTCATTGGTTATGTCTGGCCGGAACCGCGCTCCTCGGCTGCCGGCGGGCATATGATGCAGATTCTCGAAACTTTTCTTACACAAGGTTGGGATATTACCTTCAGCAGCCCAGCGACCATCGGCGAGCACAAAGCCGACCTGCCGGCACTCGGTATCACCGAGTGCGCCATCGAACTCAATAACAGCAGTTTCGACGACTTTATCCGCGAACTGGCCCCGGACATCGTGCTGTTCGACCGCTTCATGATGGAAGAACAGTTCGGCTGGCGCGTCGAGAAGCACTGCCCCGCAGCGTTGCGGGTGCTGGAAACCTCCGACCTGCAAAGCCTGCGCGACGCACGCCAGCAGCGGCTCAAGGACGACCTCAAGGCGCAACCGGGCAACGATGACTTCAGCGCCTTGTTCGCACCGGGCCTGGAAGACGAGTTCCAGCGCATGGCCGACACTGACCTGGCCAAGCGCGAGATCGCGGCCATCTATCGCTGCGACATCAGCCTGATGATCTCCGACGTGGAAATCCGCCTGCTCACCGAACACTTCAAGGTGCCCGCCGCCCTGCTCCACTGGTGCCCATTGATGCTCGAGCCGCCAACCGAAGCATTCGCCCCCTTTGACGAGCGCGCGCACTTCCTCAGCATCGGCAACTTCCGTCACGCGCCGAACTGGGATGCCGTGCTCTGGATGAAGAACAGTCTGTGGCCGTTGATCCGCCAGCAACTGCCAGGCGCCCAGTTGCATATCTATGGTGCCTACACCCCGCCCAAGGCGACGGCCCTACACAACGCGGCCCAGGGGTTTCATGTGATGAACTGGGCCGAGGATGCCCTGCAAGTGATGACAGCGGCGCGCATCTGCCTGGCGCCGTTGCGCTTCGGTGCGGGGATCAAGGGCAAGCTGGTGGATGCCATGCTCTGCGGCACGCCGAATATCACCACACCGGTCGGCGCCGAAGCCATGGGCGACGAGCAACCGTGGCCGGGGGCAATCGCCCACAGCGCCATGGCGTTGGCCGATGCCGCCGTGAGCCTTTACCAAGACCGCGAACGCTGGACCCAGGCCCAGGAGCACGGGCGCCAACTCCTGGCCCGCCGGTATGACCAAAACATCCACGGCCCCGCGTTGGTGGAATGCCTGGAGCAGTGCCGCAACGACCTCGCCGCCCACCGCCGAAATAATTTCACCGGTAGCATGCTGCGCCACCATGCCCACAAAAGTACGCAATACATGTCGCAGTGGATCGAGGCAAAAAACCGTAACCTTTAGCGCATCGGGAAGCGTGAATATCGTAACTTCGACGTGCCGCCGCTGCGCGGCACGTCACTCGGGGCAGCCCTAAACCTTAACGTCCCCAAACATACCTCACCTCATCCAGCGACACGCCACCACGGACCAGCGTGCGACGGCTGCCAGGCTCTTCTCTTCCGCCGAGCCCCTGATAAAAGCGAACAGCTCTTTCGTTTGCAGATAAAACCCATAAGGTAATATTTTTATAACCTTGATCAAACAAACGGTTTAAACCTGACTCCCACAATTTGGCACCGATTCCTTTACCCCAATACGCTGCCAAAATATAGATAGCCATGACCTCTCCCGACTCCGCTGCGGGCTTGTCTTCATCACGGCAACGGCCCACTGAAATCCAACCGACAACGTTTCCATCCACCTCTGAAACTAAAACGTCAGAGTCTTTGCTTTCGATTGCCTGAGCCCAATAAGCCTCCCTTTTTGGCAATGTCGCAGTCAGCGAGGCCAAAAAATCAGCCGGCATCAGATTCGCATAAGCGTGTTGCCAGCTACTGACATGAACATCAGCAATGCTCTTCGCGTCCTTGGGCAGTGCATCACGAATCATAACCAACTCCTTGTTCGTGTTCTGTTTCAGATAAAACGCTTCTTTGCTCCTAGCGACCATGCCCTCTCGATTAGCACGACGCCTGCTCGTAAACGCTTTTGTTAATAGCACAGGCCAGTGAAATATATTAAGTCGCCGATAACCCAAAACGGCCTTCAGGGATGCTCCAACCAACTTGCCGCTGGCAGCGACAGCACACAAGGGGGCATTATTGCGAAGCACAACCACAATAAAGCGACGGCAGCATGACCCGAGCAACGCGAATCACCGACCCTTCCTACGAGCTGATGGACGATCACAACGGTCTGTCCATCATCTATCGCCAGCACGGTTTCCCTTGCCCGTTGGTGCGCTGGCATTTCCATAAGGAATACGAGCTGCACCTGATCGTCGCCAGTTCCGGCAAGGTGTTCATCGGCGACTACATCGGCAACTTCTACCCGGAAAGCCTGTTCCTTACCGGCCCCAACCTGCCTCACAACTGGATCAGCCAGGTCGAGGAAGACGAAGTGGTGCCCAAGCGCGACATGCTGGTGAATTTCACCGATGAGCTGCTTGAGAACGGCAGTCACATTTTTACTGAGCTCAAGACCCTCGCGCCGCTACTGGAGCGGGCGCAGTCCGGCATCGAGTTTCGCTGCAAGAAGACCATCGCCCAGGCCATGACGCTCATGCAACGCATCGAGGACGCCCAGGGCATGGCGCGCCTGGGGCACTTCTTTATCCTGCTGGACGTGTTGAGCGCGTGTGAGGACTACCAACTGCTGTCCGGCGTGACCACGCCGCAACTGGCCGACGAACACAGCATCGACCGCACCAACCGGGCGGTGGACTACATCTTTGCGCATTACGCACGGGAGTTGTCACTGGAGGAAGTGGCCGATTACCTGGGGATGAAACCGACGTATTTCTCGCGGGTGTTCAAGCAGGCCACCGGGCGCACGTTTATCGAATTCGTCAATCGCCTGCGCATCAGCAAGTCCTGCGAACTGCTGGCCGATGGCGACAAAGCCGTCACCGATGTGTGCTTCGAGTCGGGGTTCAACAACATTTCCAACTTCAATCGCCGCTTCCAGCAACTTAAAGGCATGACGCCTTCCCACTACCGGCGCCTGGCGGTGCAGCGGCTCACCGAACAGAACCTGGCTTAATCGTTTCGGCTTTTGGTGAGCGAGTACAAAAAAGTATCAGTCCCAGTGCGCCCAAGGATTTGTCACACCCCCCATTTGAGGGCTGTAATCAACGCACACTCTTCCTGGCTCCGCGTGGGAAGACACAACAACAATAACTGTCCTTCTGCAGCCCCTGGGCGCAGAAAAGGAGTGCGCGATGAAGTTCACAGCAAAAACACTGCTTGCCTGTTCTTGCATGACGGCATGCATGACCCTCAGCGCCGTCAGCCTTGGCGCGCAAACCCTGACCATTGCCACCGTCAACAACAGCGACATGATCCGCATGCAAAAGCTCTCGAAGACCTTCGAGGCCGAGCACCCGGACATCAAGTTGAATTGGGTGGTGCTCGAAGAAAACGTCCTGCGCCAACGCCTGACCACCGACATCGCCACCCAGGGCGGGCAGTTCGACGTGTTGACCATCGGCATGTACGAAGCCGCACTCTGGGGCGCCAAGGGCTGGCTGGAACCGATGAAGGACCTGCCGGCGTCCTACGACCTCGACGATGTGTTCCCTTCCGTGCGTGACGGTTTGTCCGTCAAGGGTTCGCTGTACGCCCTACCGTTCTATGCCGAAAGTTCGATCACCTATTACCGCACCGACCTGTTCAAGGACGCCGGGCTGAGCATGCCCGAGCACCCGACCTGGACGCAGATCGGTGAATACGCGGCAAAGCTCACCGACAAAACCAAAGAGCAATACGGCCTGTGCCTGCGCGGCAAAGCCGGTTGGGGTGAAAACATGGCGCTGATCACCACCCTGGCCAACGGCTATGGCGCGCGCTGGTTCGACGAAAAATGGCAGCCTGAATTCAATGGCCCCGAATGGAAGGACGCGCTGAACTTCTACGTCGACAACATGAAGAAATCCGGCCCGCCGGGCGCTTCGAGCAACGGTTTCAACGAAAACCTCGCGCTGTTCAACAGCGGCAAGTGCGCGATCTGGGTCGACGCCAGCGTGGCCGGCTCGTTCGTCACCGACAAGACCCAAAGCAAGGTGGCGGACCACGTCGGCTTCACCTTCGCCCCCCACGAGAAGACCGACAAAGGCACCTCGTGGCTGTACTCCTGGAGCCTGGCGATCCCGACCAGCTCCAAAGCCAAGGACGCCGCCAAGCTGTTCACCAGTTGGGCGACTTCCAAGGAATACGGCGCCCTGGTTGCCAAGACCGACGGCATCGCCAACGTCCCACCAGGGACGCGCAAGTCGACCTACAGCGACGCGTACATGCAGGCCGCGCCGTTCGCCAAGGTCACCCTGGAATCGCTGAAAGTCGCCGACCCGACCCAACCGACGCTCAAGCCGGTGCCGTATATCGGTATCCAACTGGTGACCATTCCTGAGTTCCAGGCGATCGGTACCCAGGTCGGCAAGTTCTTCTCGGGTGCGCTGACCGGTCAGCAAACCGTGGATCAAGCCTTGAGCGCCGCGCAGACCACCACCGAGCGTGAAATGAAGCGGGCCGGTTATCCCAAGTAACCCCCGATTCTGTAGGAGCGAGCTTGCTCGCGAAAAAGGTACATCCGACGCCGACATGCGCCTGAAATACCTTCGCGAGCAAGCTCGCTCCTACAGGAGTTTTGCGCACCTGCCTCTAATCGGTCTTGATCACCATGAATACAACACGCAAAAGCCGCCTGGCCAACCCCGGCTGGTTTCTCGTCAGCCCCTCGGTAGCCTTGCTGCTACTGTGGATGATCGTGCCGCTGGGCATGACCCTGTACTTTTCGCTGATCCGCTACAACCTGCTCTACCCCGGCGAAAACCAGTTCGTGGGGCTGGAGAACTTCACCTACTTCATCACCGATTCGGGCTTCCTGCCCGGCGCCACCAATACCCTGTTGCTGGTGGGCAGCGTGCTGCTGATCAGCGTGGTGTTCGGCGTATTGATCAGCGCCCTGCTGGAGGCCAGTGAGTTCTTCGGCCGCGGCCTGGTGCGGGTGTTGTTGATCTCGCCGTTCTTCATCATGCCCACCGTCGGTGCGCTGATCTGGAAGAACCTGATTTTCCACCCGGTGTCGGGGATTCTCGCCGCCGTGTGGAAGCTGTTCGGCGCGCAGCCGGTGGATTGGCTGGCGCATTACCCACTGCTGTCGATCATCATCATCGTCTCGTGGCAATGGCTGCCCTTCGCGATCCTGCTGCTGATGACCGCCATGCAGTCCCTCGACCAGGAACAAAAGGAAGCCGCACGCCTGGACGGTGCCGGCGCCATCGCGATCTTCTGGCACCTGACCCTGCCGCACCTGGCGCGCCCGATTGCCGTGGTGGTGATGATCGAAACGATCTTCCTGCTCTCGGTATTCGCCGAAATCTTCACCACCACCAACGGCGGCCCCGGCTACGCCTCGACCAACCTCGCCTACCTGATCTACAACCAGGCGCTGGTGCAGTTCGATGTGGGCATGGCCTCGGCCGGCGGCTTGATTGCCGTGGTCATCGCCAACATCGCGGCGATCATCCTGGTGCGGATGATCGGCAAAAACCTGACTGACAAGCCTTGAGGGCCGCGCCATGACGCTTCAACAATCCCGCCGCCTGCAAAGCCTGCTGCTCGGCACCCTGGCCTGGGCCATCGCGATCCTGATCTTCTTCCCGATCTTCTGGATGGTGCTGACCAGCTTCAAGACCGAGATCGACGCGTTCGCCACGCCGCCGCAGTTCATCTTCACGCCGACGCTGGAGAACTACCTGCACATCAACGAACGCAGCAATTACTTCAGCTACGCGTGGAACTCGGTGCTGATTTCGTTCAGCGCCACCGCCTTGTGCCTGCTGATCTCGGTGCCGGCGGCCTACTCCATGGCGTTCTACGAGACCCAACGCACCAAGGGCACCCTGCTGTGGATGCTGTCGACCAAGATGCTGCCACCGGTGGGCGTATTGATGCCGATCTACCTGCTGGCCAAGAGCTTTGGCCTGCTGGATACGCGTATCGCGCTGATCATCATCTACACCCTGATCAACCTGCCGATCGTGGTGTGGATGGTTTACACCTACTTCAAGGACATCCCCAAAGACATCCTCGAAGCCGCCCGCCTGGACGGCGCCACCCTGTGGCAGGAAATGGTCCGCGTGCTGCTGCCGATTGCCAAGGGCGGGCTGGCGTCCACGGTGCTGCTGTCGCTGATCCTGTGCTGGAACGAGGCGTTCTGGTCGCTGAACCTGACCTCGTCGACTGCCGCGCCGCTGACCGCGCTGATCGCCTCCTACTCCAGCCCCGAAGGCTTGTTCTGGGCCAAATTGTCGGCCGTGTCGACCCTGGCCTGCGCGCCGATCCTGATTTTTGGCTGGATCAGCCAGAAACAGCTGGTGCGCGGGCTGTCCTTCGGCGCCGTGAAATAACGGCTTCTCTCTAACAAAAACGAATTCAGAAGCGGAGGCCCATCCCATGGCCAACCTGAAAATCAAGAATCTGCAAAAAGGCTTCGAAGGCTTTTCCATCATCAAGGGCATCGACCTGGAAGTGAACGACAAGGAGTTCGTGGTCTTCGTCGGCCCGTCGGGTTGCGGTAAATCCACGCTGCTGCGGCTGATCGCCGGCCTGGAAGAAGTCAGCGAAGGCACCATCGAGCTCGATGGCCGCGACATCACCGAAGTCACCCCGGCCAAGCGCGACCTGGCGATGGTGTTCCAGACCTACGCGCTGTACCCGCACATGAGCGTGCGCAAGAACATGTCGTTTGCCCTCGACCTGGCCGGCGTCGACAAAAAGCTGGTGGAGAGCAAAGTCAGCGAAGCGGCGCGCATCCTCGAACTGGGCCCACTGCTGGAGCGCAAGCCCAAGCAGCTGTCCGGCGGCCAACGCCAGCGCGTGGCGATCGGCCGGGCGATTGTGCGCAACCCGAAGATCTTCCTGTTCGACGAACCGCTGTCCAACCTCGACGCTGCGCTGCGCGTGCAGATGCGCCTGGAACTGGCGCGCCTGCATAAAGAGCTGCAAGCAACCATGATCTACGTGACCCACGACCAGGTCGAAGCCATGACCCTGGCCGACAAAGTGGTGGTGCTCAACAGCGGCCGCATCGAGCAGGTCGGCTCGCCACTGGAGCTGTATCACCAGCCGGCCAACCTGTTTGTCGCGGGCTTTCTCGGCACGCCGAAAATGGGCTTCCTCAAGGGCAAGGTCACGCGGGTCGAGGGCCAGGGCTGCGACGTGCAACTGGACGCCGGCAGCCTGATCAGCCTGCCGCTGAGCGGCGCCACCTTGAGCGTGGGTAGCGCGGTGACCCTGGGCATTCGCCCGGAACACCTGGAGATCGCCGCACCGGGCCAGGCCGGCCTGACCGTCACCGCCGACGTCGGCGAGCGCCTGGGCAGCGACACCTTCTGCCACGTCATCACCGCCAACGGCGAGCCGCTGACCATGCGGATTCGCGGCGACATGGCCAGCCAGTATGGCGAGACGCTGCACCTGCACCTGGACCCGGCGCACTGCCATCTGTTCGACACCGACGGCGTGGCCGTCACCCGCCCACTGCACGCCGCCGCCTGATTTCGCGAGAGTTATGATGAAACTGAATAAACACAACCTCACCCAATTGGCGCTGGAAGTGAAAATCCCGACCTACGCCATTGCCGATACCCGCCAGGGTATCGCCCATATCGGCGTCGGCGGTTTCCACCGCGCGCACCAGGCGTATTACACCGATGCGCTGATGAATACCGGCGAGGGCCTGGACTGGAGCATTTGCGGCATCGGCCTGCGCAGCGAGGACCGCAAGGCCCGCGACGACCTGGCCGGCCAGGACTACCTGTTCACCCTGTATGAACTGGGCGACAGCGACGACACCGAAGTGCGCGTGATCGGCTCGATCAGCGACATGCTGCTGGCCGAGGACGGCGCCCAGGGGCTGATCGACAAACTGGCCAGCCCGCACATCCGCATCGTCTCGCTGACCATCACCGAAGGCGGCTACTGCATCGACGACAGCAATGGCGAGTTCATGGCCCACCTGCCGCAGATCCAGCACGACCTGGCACACCCGCAGGCGCCGAAAACCGTGTTCGGCTTTATCTGCGCCGCACTGACCCAACGTCGCGCCGCCGGCACCCCGGCATTTACCGTGATGTCCTGCGATAACCTGCCGCACAACGGCGCCGTCACGCGCAAGGCCCTGCTGGCCTTCGCCGCCCTGCACGACGCCGAACTGCATGACTGGATCCAGGCCAACGTGACGTTCCCCAACGCCATGGTCGACCGCATCACGCCGATGACCAGTACCGCGCATCGCCTGCAATTGCACGATGAGCACGGCATCGACGATGCCTGGCCGGTGGTGTGCGAGCCGTTTGTGCAATGGGTGCTGGAAGACCGCTTCGTCAACGGCCGCCCGGCCTGGGAAAAGGTCGGCGTGCAGTTCACCGATGACGTCACGCCCTATGAAGAAATGAAGATCGGCCTGCTCAACGGCAGCCACCTGGCCCTGACTTACCTGGGGTTTCTCAAGGGGTATCGGTTCGTTCACGAGACCATGAATGACCCGTTGTTCGTCGCGTACATGCGCGCCTACATGGACCTGGACGTCACGCCGAACCTGGCGCCGGTGCCGGGCATCGACCTCACGCAGTACAAGCAGACCCTGGTCGATCGCTTCTCCAACCAGGCGATTGCCGACCAGTTGGAGCGCGTGTGTTCCGATGGCTCGTCGAAGTTTCCCAAGTTCACCGTGCCAACGATCAATCGCCTGATTGCCGATGGGCGTGAGACCGAGCGCGCAGCGTTGGTGGTGGCCGCGTGGGCGTTGTACCTCAAGGGTGTCGACGAGACTGGCGTGGTCTACAAAATCCCCGACCCGCGCGCCGAGTTTTGCCAGGGACTGGTGAGTGACGATGCGCGAATCAGTCAGCGCCTGCTCGGCGTGGAGGAGATTTTCGGCACAGCTATTCCCAAGTCGGCTGAGTTTGTGGCAGCGTTCGAGCGGTGCTATGCGAGCCTGCGCGACAACGGCGTCACAAAAACACTGCAGCAACTCCTGAAGAAACCGGTTTAAACCTGTGGGAGGGGGCTTGCCCCCGATAGCGGTGGGTCAGTAAAGAACATTTACACTGAAACACCGCCATCAGGGACAAGCCCCCCTTCCACATTTGAAGCGCATTTACAATCCAACAACAATGCTGAGCAAACCCTCATGACCCAGCAAAACCTGTTCCTCGGCATCGACTGCGGCACCCAAGGCACCAAAGCCATCGTCCTCGACGCCTCCAGCGGCAAGGTGCTGGGCCTGGGCGCCGCGGCACACACACTGATCAGCGGCGCCAACGGCCGGCGCGAGCAGCACACCCAGGAGTGGCTGGACGCCTTTACCGAAGCCACCCACCGCGCCCTGCAACAGGCCGGCGTGGACGGCCAGGATATCCTCGGCATCGGCGTGTCCGGCCAGCAACACGGCCTGGTGTTGCTCGATGACAGCGGCCAGGTGCTGCGCCCGGCCAAGCTGTGGTGCGACACCGAAACCGCCGCCGAAAACGAGCGCCTGTTGCAATACCTGGGGGGCGAAAGCGCTTCGCTGGAGCGTCTCGGCGTCGCGATCGCGCCGGGCTACACCGTGTCCAAACTGCTGTGGACCCGCGAGCAGCACCCCGAGGTGTTCGCGCGCATCGCGCATATCCTGCTGCCCCACGACTACCTCAACTACTGGCTCACCGGCCGCGCCGTCGCGGAATACGGCGATGCCTCGGGCACCGGCTACTTCAACGTGCGCAGCCGTACCTGGGACGTGGCGCTGCTCCAGCACATCGACCCCAGCGGCCGCCTGCAGGCAGCCTTGCCGACGCTGATCGAAGCCGACCAAGCCGTCGGCACGATCCTGCCGGCCATCGCCGAACGCCTGGGCATCAACCCCGACGCCATCGTGTCCAGCGGCGGCGGCGACAACATGATGGGCGCCATCGGCACCGGCAACATCGCCCCCGGCGTGATCACCATGAGCCTGGGTTCATCGGGCACCGTGTATGCCTTCGCCGACCAGCCCAACGTCAGCCCCCAGGCGTCGGTCGCGACCTTCTGTTCCTCCAGCGGCGGCTGGTTGCCGTTGATCTGCACGATGAACCTGACCAACGCGACCGGGGTGATTCGCGAACTGTTCGACCTCGACCTCGACGCCTTCAACGCCCTGGTCGAGCAGGCGCCGATCGGTGCCGACGGCGTGAGCATGCTGCCGTTCCTCAATGGCGAACGCGTGCCCGCCCTGCCCCACGCCACCGGCAGCCTGCATGGCTTGACCATGACCAACCTGACCCGCGCCAACCTGTGTCGCGCGGTGGTCGAGGGCACCACCTTCGGCTTGCGTTACGGCCTTGATCTGTTGCGCCAGACCGGCCTGCACAGCCAGAGCATCCGCCTGATCGGCGGCGGCTCGAAAAGCCCGGTGTGGCGGCAGATGGTTGCCGATATCATGCACACCGAAGTGATCTGCACCGAACAAAGCGAAGCGGCGGCCCTGGGCGCGGCGATCCAGGCGGCGTGGAGCCAGTCCGGCGAGTCCCTGGCCAGCCTGTGCGAAAAATGCGTGAGCGTCGACCCGGCCAGCCGGACCCTGCCGGTGGCCGACAATGTCAGCGCCTATCAACACGCCTACGAGCGCTATCAACAGCACGTGGCAACCCTTTAAGAGCGAACGACTATGTATCTGGTGTGCGGTGAAGCGCTGTTTGATTTTTTCAGCGAGGACGATCCCAGCGGGCAAGCCTCCAAACTCAATTACAAGGCGATTGCCGGTGGTTCGCCGTTCAACGTCGCCGTCGGTTTACGCCGGCTCGGCATCGAGGCCGCGCTGTTCGGCGGCGTGTCCACCGACTTCCTCGGGCAGCGCTTGTTGC
Organism: Pseudomonas veronii; assembly: GCF_001439695.1. Lineage (GTDB taxonomy): Bacteria > Pseudomonadota > Gammaproteobacteria > Pseudomonadales > Pseudomonadaceae > Aquipseudomonas > Aquipseudomonas veronii. The sequence continues at coordinate 58,910 of NZ_JYLL01000018.1, read as the reverse complement.
AGGTGCTCAGGGACGAAGGCGTCAACCCGCAGTTCCTGGTGGAATTCGCCGCGCCGACCACCCTGGCGATGGTCGCCGTGGGCGCCGATGGCTCCCCGCAATACAGCTTTCGCGGCGAAGGCTGCGCCGACCGCCAATTGACGCGCGCACACCTGCCAACCCTAGGCGATGAGGTTCGCGGGCTGCATGTAGGTTCGTTCTCCCTGGTGGTGCAACCGATTGGCGACACCCTGCTGGCCCTGGTCCAGCGCGAAAGCGGCAAGCGCTTGATCAGCCTCGACCCCAACGTGCGGCTCAACCCGCAACCGGATATCCAGCTGTGGCGCGAGCGCGTGGCCGAACTGGTCAAGTACGCCGACCTGATCAAGGTCAGCGATGAAGACCTGCACCTGCTCTACCCCGACCAATCGCCGGAAAGCGTGCTTGAGGGCTGGTTGCAACACCGCTGCCAGTTGGTCTTCCTCACTCGCGGCGGTAACGGCGCCAGCGTGTTCAGCCGCCAGCACGGACACTGGTCGCAACCGGCGGTGAAGGTGGTGATGGCCGATACCGTGGGTGCCGGGGACACCTTCCAGGCGGCGTTGATTGCCTGGCTGACCGAGCAGCAACTGGATTCGGTAGAGGGCCTGCAGCAACTGACCCGCGCCCAGATCGACGCGATGCTGGGCTTTGCGATCCGTGCGGCCGCCATGACCTGCGGCAAAACGGGCCCGGACCTGCCCTATCGGCAACAGTTGGGGTGAACAAACGATCACAGGCTGCGGCATTCAGCATGGATTGACGGGTAGCAACAGCATCGGGCCTGGTATTTACCAGGCCCGCAGATCGGTGAAAGCAACGCTCGCTATCTAGTAGTGGCCGCGCCCTGCTGCTCTTTGCAGTGCAGGCCCCTGCGATTGCTTGAGGTCTTCGCGCAACCCGGTGATCAGGTTGCAAATGGCTCGACTGCTGTCGAGTTTGTCAGCATTGATGCCTTTGACTTCCAGATCCACCCGGTCACGGTCGCGATCGTCATAGACCTTGATCGTCAACGAGGCATCTTCAGCTTTGGTGCATTCGCACCGTTTAGGCAGGAAACTTCCTTCAATGATACTGCGAAGTTCTAATTCCGAAAGCATGGTCAACCTCTCCTTTCTTGAGACTGCCAATCGATTGTTATAAGTCTTGCAGGCACTCGCCCGCCACGTCCTGCCAACCCTGGAAGACGTTTACAATCAATAAGCCTACTCGGCAAAATCCGTTCTCGTTGTAACCTTTCCTCATAAGCAGTACCCAGTCTTGTATAACTTTGTTCAACTCAAATTCACTCGACGAACATCATCGCCGAACAGCTTCGATTAAACGTTTAACCCTGGGCTTTGCGTTAACCGGCACTGTGTGCTGCGGCTCTTTCAGCAACATGTCGCAAACTATCAAAGTTGATATTGGCCCCTGAGTTGACCGCCACCAGCGTCTGCCCGCGCACGCGGTGTTGCCCCACATAACGGCGAATGCCCGCCACAGCCAAGGCGCCGGACGGCTCGACGATGGAACGCGTATCGTCGTAGATCAGCTTGATGGCGCTGCACAGTTCATCGTTGCTGACCGTGATGACGTCATCCACCCAATCCCGGCAGATCTCAAAGCCATAGGCGCCGATCTGCGCCACTGCCGTGCCATCGGCAAACCCGTCCACACTGGGCAGCACCACGCGTTCACCGGCGCGCAAGGCTGCCAACAGGCAACTCGAGCCTTCGGCTTCGACGCCGACGATGCGTACCTCGGGCCGCAAGTATTTGACGTAGGCGGCGATCCCGCCGATCAGGCCGCCACCGCCCACCGGCACGAAGATCGCGTCCAGCGCGCCCTGCTGCTGGCGCAGGATTTCCATGCCCACCGTGCCTTGGCCGGCGATCACGTCCGGATCGTCGAACGGCGAGACAAACGTACAACCGCAGGCTTCGGCCAGTTGCAACGCATGGGCCAGGGCAAACGGAAAGCTCTCACCGTGCAGCACCGCTTGCGCCCCTCGCGAGCGCACACCCAGCACCTTCAACTCCGGCGTGCTGCACGGCATGACGATCGTGGCCTTGATCCCCAATTCCCGCGCCGCCAGCGCTACGCCTTGCGCATGGTTGCCGGCCGATGCGGTGATCACGCCGCAGGCCTTCTGCTCGGCGCTGAGTTGCATCAGCTTGTTGTAGGCGCCACGGATCTTGAAGGAAAAGGTCGGTTGCAGATCTTCGCGCTTGAGCAACACCTGGTTGTCGAGCAACAGCGACAGCGCCGGGGCGACCTGCAAGGGGGTTCGCACGGCCAAATCGTAGACCGGCGCGGCGAGGATCTTTTTGACGTAGTGCTCAAGCAGTCCCGAGACAGCGGTAGATGGGACGGGGCAAGTGCTCATGGGAGTCTCCTGGCTTGGGTAAGGGCACCTGGAGACGGAAAAACAAAACCCGCCTCTAGGGCGGGTTTGGGTGCAGCCGAGCGCTATCCCGCCAAATGAGGAATGGCGGTAATAATAATTGGCTGGCAACGCAGGGTTTGAAATGTCATGTCACGAAATTACCCGGCGGTGGCCGGTCAAGTCAATGGCAAGGGGCCATTTCACTGACGGGGCTTTACGATGGACATACGAAACGTATACGATCCGTATATTCATCTGACACAGTGAAGCACATGGGCATCGTCAAGATCACCGACCAACTGCACGAACAACTACGCCTGGCCAGTGCGGCCATGGACCGTTCCATCAACGCCCAGGCCGAGTTCTGGATCAAGATCGGCCTGCTCGCCGAACTCAACCCGCATTTGCCCTACAACGAGCTGATCAACAAGCTGTTGCTGGACAAGCCGGACCTGATCCGGGGGCGCAGCTGATGATCAAAACCGCCGCACAACTCGCCGTGATGCGCGAATCCGGGCGCCTGCTGGCCCAGGTGTTCAGCATGCTCGACGGTTTTGTCGCCGCCGGACGCTCCACCCTGGAGCTGGACAGCGCCGTCGAAGCCTTCATCCGCCACGAGCTCAAAGCCCGCCCGGCGAGCCTCGGGCAATACGACTACCCCTTCTCCATCAACACCTCGGTCAACGAAGTGGTGTGCCACGGCATGCCCAGCGCCACGCAAGTCCTCAAGGACGGCGACATCGTCAACATCGACATCACCCTGGAAAAAGGCGGCTTTATCGCCGACTCCAGCAAGATGTACATGATCGGTGCCGTCTCGCCGAAGGCACGCCGCCTGGTGGAGATGACCTTCGAGGCGATGTGGGCCGGTATCCGCCAGGTCAAGCCCGGCGCCCGCCTGGGCGACATCGGCCATGCGATCCAGCACCATGCGCAGGCCAATGGTTACAGCGTGGTACGTGAATACTGCGGCCACGGCATCGGCCGGCAGATGCATGAAGACCCCCAGATCCTGCACTTCGGCCGCCCCGGCACCGGGCTGGAGCTGCGCGAAGGCATGGTGTTTACCATCGAGCCAATGCTGAACCAGGGCAGCGCCAAGGTGCGCAGCCTGAAGGACGGCTGGACGGTGGTGACCAAGGACAACAGCCTGTCGGCCCAGTGGGAACACACCGTGGCGGTGACGGCGGACGGGTTCGAGGTGCTGACCCTGCAAGCCACGTCCTGAGCCGGCCCCCCCAGGGATGGGGGGTCACCTCCCATTCGCGCCGCCTGCAATCCGCTTGAGCCCCAGCACCATCAACCCCGCGCCCAAGCCCATCGCCAACAAAAACAGCGGGTACGACACCCACCACGGCGTACCCGCCGTCATCATGCTGAACTCCGACATGCCGCCAATGCTGGCGATCAGGTTGAGCGGCAGAAACACCACGTTGATCAACGTCAGCTTGCGCAACAGGTTGTTCATGCTGTTGTTCATCAGGTTGCCGCGCGCGTCGATCAGCCCGGAGAACACGTTTGAATAGATCTCGGCCTGTTTGTAGCACTGGTGGTTCTCGATGATCAGGTCGTCGATCAGGCCGAGAATCTCGGCGCTGAAATGCTCTTTCTCGCCGTGGTTGCGCAGCCGCGACAGCACGGCGCCATTGCTGTGCAGCGCGTTGATGTAATAGATCAGGCTTTCGCTGAGGTTGAACATCTGCATCAGATGATGGTTGCTCATGGACGCGTTGAACTGTTGCTGCAACTCCCGCGCGACCAGCTTGATCACTTTGAGGTGGCCGAGGTAGTGGTGAATGTTGTTGAGCAGCAGGTCGAGCAGCACATCCAGCGGTGTGTGCAATGGGCGGCGGGCGCCGAGCCCGGACAGCGGGGTTTCATCGGTGGCGATCACCAACAGCCGGCCGGGTGAAAACAGCAGGCCGCAGGACGACACTTCAAACACCAGGTTGCCACCGCCGGAGTAGTTCTCCGGGCGCTTCCAGATCAGAAACAGGTTGTCGGGGTGAAATTCGATGCGCGAGACTTCATCCGGGTCGAGCGCCGAGGCCAGGGCATGCTCGTCCAGTTTGTGGTGCTCAAGCAGCCAGTTGCGCTCGGCATGGTCAGGGTTGCTGAACAACATGATCGGGGCCTCGTCACTGTCCCCGCTGCGCAACTTTCCATCGATCAATTCAAAGCGCTGGATCATCGCGACTCACCAGACCTGGCCCTGACGCTTCAACTCCAGGCGTCGGACGAATTCCTCCAGCACCAGGCCATACAAGTCGTCCTGCAAGTAGGCATCTTCGATACCGGCATCCAGGTTGGGGTTGTCGTTGACCTCGATCACCACCACTTTGTCGCCCGATTGCTTGAGGTCCACGCCGTAGAGGCCGTCGCCGATCAGGTTGGCGGTCTTCACCGCCAGCTCCACCACGACCTTGGGCGCCTCGTGGACCGCCAGGGTGCGGCATTCGCCGTTGATGTCCGCGCCGATGGCCTTGTGGTTGTAGATCTGCCAATGGCCCTTGGACATGAAGTATTGGCAGGCAAAGATCGGCTTGCGGTTGAGTACGCCAATGCGCCAGTCGTACTCGGTGTAGAAAAACTCCTGGGCCAACAGCAGCACCGAATGCTCGAACAGTTCGGCGGTGGCCTTGAGCAACGCTTCCTGGCTTTCGACCTTGATCACCCCGCGGGAGAAACAGCCGTCGGGGATTTTCAGCACCAGGGGGAAGCCGAGGCGTTCGCCGACCCGTTCGAAGTCTTCCGGTCGTTCCTTGTAGAGAATCTCGGTGGCCGGCATGCCCAGTTGATGGCTGTTGAGCAGGTCGGTGAGGTAGACCTTGTTGGTACAGCGCAGGATCGACGCGGGGTCGTCCATCACCACCAGACCTTCGCTTTCGGCTTTCTTGGCGAAACGGTAGGTATGGTTGTCGACGCTGGTGGTCTCGCGGATCAACAAGGCGTCGTATTCGGCCAGGCGCGCGTAGTCCTTGCGCTCGATCAGCTCCACATCGATACCCAAACCCTTGCCGACCCTGATGAAATTTTCCAGGGCCCTGGCGTTGGACGGCGGCAATTGCTCCTGGGGATCATGCAGGATCGCCAGGTCATAGCGGGCCAATCGGCGTGAGCGCGGCTGACGCCAGATCTTGCGGCTGAAGTTGTCGAGGGCGTGGGCGAATTGGTCTTCCTGGTCATCGCGCAACTTGTGCAAGATGCCAGACTTGACCCCTTCGATATGCCAGCCGTTATTCTTTTTGAACTCAACTAACAAGATCGGACACGGGAACGCTTCAAACAGTTGGCGGGCCAACTCCTGCAACGGCTCTATATTCGTTCGGCCAAAATAAAGTGTCAGCGTAAAGCCTTCGGTATTGCTGTAAAGATGATGACTCAAGGCTTTATCGAGGGTTTTATCCAGGTCGTCCAGGGCCAGCCCGTACAGTGACTTCTTGGTCAGTTCACTGATGGTCCGCACCGATGGAATCACCTTGTGCCCGCGAGCCTCGGCCAACAGTGAGCAGTAGTAACCGTGCCCCAGGTACTTGTAGCCGCGACACAGGTTGATCACCTGCACACGCTTGCCGGTCTCGCTTTCGCGGGTTTGTTCGAGATATTCCTGGGCCGTGACGATGTCTTCGCTGGGGAAGTAGGAGGCCCAGTCTTCCTTGCGTTCGACAATGATCACCACTTGGCTCGTGCCTCTGGGCGGAGCAGAAAAATAACCTTTGGAAGTTATTGTCGCCGCGACTGTTTGCTCGGATACTTCACGCCAATGACTTTGTACCGCCGACATAATATTTGATCCGCTTTAGAGAACTCGACCTTTTCTATTAAGCACGATCTTTTAGAGAAGTCCCGTTTCATTACGCAACTTTTACGGCGGTCATATGGCTCTTTTCTTTCGCGTTGCAAGCCCCAGCGATGTGCCGACATTGGTGGCACTGGAACAGCACTGTTTCACCACCGATCGACTGTCGCCGCGCAGTTTTCACTGGATGATCAGCCGCGCCCATGGCGAGTTGCTGGTGGCTGAACAGGACGGCCAATTGCTCGGGTATGCGCTGGTGTTGTTCCATCGCGGCACGTCCCTGGCGCGGCTGTACTCGATTGCCATCGCCGAACACGCGCGCGGCCTCGGCCTGGGCAAGCAGTTGCTGAGTCGCATCGAGGCCTGCGCGGTGGAGCACGACTGTGCGTACCTGCGCCTCGAAGTGCGCAGCGACAACCCCGGCGCCCTCGCCCTGTATGAACGCAACGGCTACCGGCGCTTTGCGCTGATCAACGATTACTACGAAGACCACGCTCCCGCCCTGCGCCTGGAAAAACGCATCGTCCAGCACCAGGACGCGCGCGTGGAGCGTGTACCGTATTACCCGCAAACCACCGACTTCACCTGTGGCGCCGCCTGCCTGCTGATGGCCATGGGCGCGTTGGTGCCGGAGCGCGTCGCCACACGCCGCGAAGAACTGCAAATCTGGCGTGAAGCGACCACCGTGTTCATGACCGCCGGCCATGGCGGTTGCAGCCCTCAAGGCCTGGCGCTGGCCGCCTGGCGTCGGGGCTTTCGTGTGCGGATGCAGGTGAATGTACGCGGGCCGTTGTTTCTCGACGGCGTGCGCGATCAGCATAAAAAGGATGTCATGCGTTTAGTGCATGACGCCTTCGAGGAAGAGTTGGCCACCAGCACGGTCGAGCAAGTGCTCGGCGGCGCGCTGGATCTGCCCAGGGTACTGCGCGACGGCGGGCAGCCGTTGGTGCTGATCAGCAGCTATCGGCTGACCCGCTCCAAGTCGCCGCATTGGGTGATGGTCACCGACTGCGACGACGACTTCGTCTACTTGCACGACCCGGATGTGGACCACAGCCAGCACCGCCAGCCCCTGGACTGCCAGCACCTGCCGGTCAGCCACGCGGAGTTCGAGCGCATGTGCCGGTTCGGCAACAACAAATTGCGCGCGGCGGTGGTGCTGTTCAAGCCACCTGCTTGATCGAGGCGGTGAGCAGCGGCAATACGCGACCGCGTACCTTAGAAAGCCAGCTTATAACCGATGCTCATCAACATGATCGCCAGACACGGGCGCAGCACGCCGTCCGGGACTTTACCGGCCATGTGGCTACCGATGTAGATACCCGGCAGCGACCCCATCAGCAAAAAGCCCAGCAGGTGCCAATCCATATTGCCCATGCCGGCGTGGCCCAGGCCCGCTACCAGCGTCAGGGGTACGGCGTGGGCGATCTCGGTGCCGACCAGGCGCCGCGTGGCGAGGAACGGGTAAAGGATAAACAGCGCCACGGTGCCGAGGGCTCCGGCGCCGATCGAGGTCAGTGCCACCATGGTGCCGAGGACCGCCCCCGTGACCACCGTCAGCGCGTTCAGGTTGCGCGGGTGCATGTGGTAATCGTCGCCAGCATGGCGCTGGGCGAAGGCCAACAGGCGATGCTTGAACAGAATCGCCAGGGCGGTCAGCAGCAACACCACGCCGAGCGCCTGTTTGATCACCGCGTTCATCGCGCTGGGGTCGGTGTGCAGGCTGGCGAGGAACCACAGGGTCAGCAGCACCGCGGGCACGCTGCCCAAGGTGAGCCAGCCGGTGATGGTCCAGTCGATATTCTTGTTTTTGCCATGCACCAGCACCCCACCGGACTTGGTGATGGCGGCGTACAACAAGTCGGTGCCCACGGCGGTGGCCGGGTTAATGCCGAACCACAGTAGGATCGGGGTCATCAAGGAGCCCCCGCCGACACCGGTCATGCCGACGATAAAACCAACGATCAGGCCTGCAACTACGAAACCAACGTTACCCACATCCATCACAGCTACCTGCGGCCTTGTAAAATTCTGGCCGCAGGATAGCGATTTTTCTTATAACCACTTATATCAATATGATCTGACTTTATGCCTTTTACGTCAGTCGCTGGCAAACGTAGGCTTGGGTCTGATAGGGAAAGGCCACGGTATCGCGGCCTTTCAACGCCGGGTGAGTGGCGATCAGGTTGCGTAATTGCGCGGTGACCTCGGCTTTTTCAGCGGCGGGCAGTGCCGCGATAAAGCTGACGGAGAGGAAGCGATCCATGATCACTTCCTGCGGACTGCCGACGTGGTTGTAGGGAAAACAGGTCATCTCGGGGGCGGAAAAATACTCGCCGGTGAACGCCTCGCGCCATTTTCCGCTGTGAAAGCGCGGCGTATCGCCCTCGTAAGGCGTGATGATCGCGGTGATCGCTGCCACCCAGTCCACCGATTCATCCCGCACATTCCACACCAGCCCCAGACGCCCGTCGGGCTTGAGCACGCGGTGAATTTCCGCCAACGCGGCCTGGGTGGAGAACCAGTGGAAGGACTGGGCGCAGACCAGCGCATCGGCGCAGGCGGACGCCAGGGGGATGGATTCAGCGGTGCCGTTGACCAAGCGCACATCCGGCAACAACCTGGCCAATTGCGCAGCCATCGCCTGCACGGGTTCGACGGCAATCAGCGTCGGCGCCAGGGCGTTCAGCAGGCGCGTGAACTTGCCGGTGCCGGCGCCAAGGTCGATCACCGTCGACTGCGCGTCGATGCGCAGTACGTCAGCCAGCCATCCCGTGAGTTGCCGCGGATAGTTCGGTCGGCCCTGGGCGTAAGTGACGGCCTGGGTCGAAAAACCCTGTTGCGCAGACGTGTGAACACCGGTCATTGCCAATCTCTCCTCGGGTAAAGCGGGGACACAGTGTGCGCCTTCCCACCCGGTTTTTCTAATCCGTCACACTCGGCAACCACACACGAAACCGCGCACCGCCGAGCGGTGAAGCCTGCGCGGTCAGGGTGCCGCCCTGGGCTTCGAGGGCGCGCCGGCTGATCGCCAGGCCCAGGCCAAACCCGCCGGTGGAGCGGTCGCGGCTGCGGTCCAGGCGATAGAACGGCTCGAAGATGCGTTCGCGCTGGTCCGGCGGAATACCGATGCCATCATCGTCCACGCAGATTTCGCAGCCCGTGGGACATACCTTGACCCCCACCTGGATGCGTTTGTCGCAGTAGCGCGTGGCATTGCGCAGCAGGTTTTGCAGGGCGCGGGCGGTCAGGCGCGGGTCGAGGCTGAAGCGCTCGACGCTGCAGTCGAGCGCCACGTCGATCACAATCTCGGGGTGCTCCAGTTCGTCGTCGACGCTGCCCAGCACGCTGTCGACAAACTCGTCGAGCACCACCTCGACCCGCTCCGGCAGCTGCGCAGGGTTTTGCAGGCGGCTATAGGAGAGCAACTCCAGCACCAGCTCATCCAGCTCACGGATATGCGCCACCAAGCTTTGCAGGCGCTCGCGGCTGGCCTGGGGCAGGTCTTCGGACAACGCCAGGGCCAGGCCGAAGTCCAGGCGCGTCAGGGGGGTGCGCAGTTCGTGGGAGACCGCGTTGAGCAAGTCACGCTGCTGGTTCAACAGGTGTTCGATATCGTCGGCCATGGTGTCGAACACCGTCGCCAGGCTGCCGATATTGGAACTTGGCGGAATGCGCGTGCGTTCGCCAAAATTCCCCTTGCCCAACTGCGTGGCAGTGCTTTTCAGGCGCTCCAGGTCGCGCCAGTGCGGGCGCAGCCATACCAGTAGGCAGGCGAGCAGCGCGGCACCGATCAGTACGTTCATCGACCAGTACAGCAGGTTCATGTCCAGCGAGTCCGGCGGGATCGTCAGCTTGACCGCAAACTGCGGGTTGATCGGTGAGCTGACCTCGGCCATCCACCCCCACTCGCCCAGGCGGATCACCGGCTTGCCTTGGGCCAGCAGCTGCTCTTCTTCGGGGGTGTAGCGCGCGTCCTGGTGCAACAGCAGTTCGACCTTGAGCGGCGCGAAGTCACGGCCCAGTTGTTCGGTGACCTGGGACCAGCGCTCCACCGGCGCCCGCTGGTATTGCTTGACGATGAGTTTCTGCAGGCCGCGGGACTGTTCGACGTTGTAGTCCACGTAGCGGTGCTCGAACACCTGGATCACCAGCTTGGGAATCAGGAAGATCGCCGCGCTGTAGGTGACGATCGTGATCAGATAGAGACGCAGCAGCACACGAAACATGACTCAGCATTCCCACTCTGATCGGCTGAACAGATAGCCTTTGCCCCACACCGTCTTGATCTTGCGCGCTTCCCCGGCGTGGTCGTCGAACTTGCGGCGCAGCTTGGAGATGGCCACGTCCACCGAGCGGTCGGTGCCGTTGAACTCGATCCCGCGCAGGCGTTGCAGGATCTGGTCGCGGCTGAGCACTTCACCGGCATGCCGCGCCAGCACCACCAGCAGGTTGTATTCGCCGCTGGACAACTCCACCGCCTGTTCGCGCCAGGTCGCGGTGCGTTCCGACAGGTCGATGCACAGGTTGCCGATGACGATCTGGTCGTTGGCCACCTGCGGTTCGGACAAGCTGCTGCGGCGCAACAGCGTGCGGACCCGGGCCAGCAGCACGCGGGGCTCGCAGGGTTTGGTGACGTAGTCGTCGGCGCCCATTTCCAGGCCCAGCACCTGGTCGTGGCTGTCATCGCGGGCGGTCAGCATCAGGATCGGCAGGCCCGCCGAATCGGCGCGCAGCAAACGGCACACCTGCAGGCCGTCGAGGCCGGGCAGCATCAGGTCGAGGATCACCAGATCCGGCGGGTTGAGCCGCGCGCGTTCGCGAACATGGTCGCCCCGGCTGAGCACGCTGACGTGGTAGCCATTGCGCTCCAGGTAGCTGGCAATCAGCTCGGAGAGCGCGGCGTCGTCTTCGACCAGGAGGATGTTGGGCATGGTGTTTCCAAATAATGCGGTTATGGGTCTTACACAAATCCCACGTGGGAGGGGACTTGCGCCCTGCCACATTTGATCTTCAGTGTTTGCAAGGTTGTGCAAGGATATACGCCCGCGGCCGAACGTGGGCTGCACCTTACATTTCTTCACAGACGACCTACACAGCTTCACAGCAGCGCAGTGCCGGCGACATTAGGATGCACCAGTCAATATTGGGATAAGAGCATGTCGAAGAATCTGTTTGCGCCGTTTTGCTTGCTGGCACTGACACTCGCCCTGAGTGCGTGTGACGAGTCGTCCGCCGAAGCACCGGAAATGCCCCTGGCCACAGTCCGCATCGAAACCCTCGAGGCCAAACCCCTGGCCATCAGCAGTGAACTGAGCGGGCGCATTGCCGCGCCGCGCATTGCCGAAGTGCGCGCGCGGGTCGCCGGGGTGGTGATGCAGCGGGTGTTCAAGGAAGGCCATGACGTGAAACAGGGCGACGTGCTGTTTCGCATCGACCCGGCACCGTTCAAGGCCGATCTGGACAGCGCTCAGGCCAACCTGAGCAAGGCCGAGGCCAATGCGTTCCAGGCGCGCCTGCAAGAACAGCGCTACAGCCAGTTGGTCGAAGGCAACGCCATCAGCGGCCAGGACTACGACAACGCCCGCGCCGCCCTGCGCCAGACCAACGCCGAGGTCGCCGCGAACAAGGCCGCCGTCGAACGGGCCAAACTGAACCTGGGCTACGCCACCGTCACCGCGCCGATTTCCGGGCGCATCGGGCGTGCGCTGGTGACCGAAGGCGCGCTGGTCGGCCAGAACGAGGCCACGCCGCTGGCGATCATCCAGCAATTGGACCCGATCCACGCCGACCTGACCCAGTCCACCCGTGAGTTGAACGAGCTGCGCCGCGCCTTCCGCGCCGGCAGTCTGAAACAAGTCGGCCAGGACCAGGCCAAGGCCACGCTGATCCAGGACGACGGCAGCCTGTATCCGCTGCCGGGCAAATTGCTCTTCGCCGAGATCAGCGTCGACCCCGGCACCGGGCAGATCATCCTGCGCAGCGAGTTCCCCAACCCGGACCTCGACCTGCTGCCCGGCAGTTTCGTGCGCGTGCGCCTGGAACAGGCGGTCGACCGCCAAGGCATCAGCGTGCCGCAACGCGCGATCACCCGCGACAGCGCCGGCATCCCGATGGTGCTGTTGTTGGACGCCGAACAAACCGTGAGTTTGCAACCGGTGGAATTGGGCGCGGTGATCGATGACCGCTGGGTCGTCAGCGCCGGGCTCAAGGCCGGTGACCGCATCGTCGTCGAGGGCGTGCAACACGCGCGTCCCGGTGAAAAAGTTCAAGTGGATGACAGCCCGCCACCGCCCGCCCAGGCTTCCGGCCAATAAGGATCTTTGACCATGCCGCAGTTCTTTATTGACCGCCCGATCTTCGCCTGGGTGGTCGCCCTGTTTATCCTGCTGGCCGGCGCGCTCGCCATCCCGCAGTTGCCGGTGGCCCAGTACCCCAACGTCGCGCCGCCGAAAGTCGAAATCCACGCGGTGTACCCCGGCGCTTCGGCGCAGACCCTGGATGAAAGCGTGGTCAGCCTGATCGAGCAAGAGCTCAATGGCGCCGATCACCTGCTGTATTTCGAATCCCAGAGCAGCCTCGGCTCGGCCACCATCACCGCGACTTTCCAGCCGGGCACCAACCCGGAGATGGCCCAGGTCGACGTGCAGAACCGCCTCAAGGCCGTGGAATCGCGCTTGCCCCAGGCGGTGACCCAGCAGGGTTTACAGGTGGAGAAAGTCTCCGCCGGCTTCCTGCTGCTGGTGACCCTGACCTCCAGCGACGGCAAGCTCGATGACGTGGCGCTCAGCGACTACCTGGCGCGCAACGTGATGAACGAACTCAAGCGCCTCGACGGGGTGGGCAAGGCCCAGCTGTATGGCGCCGAGCGGGCCATGCGGGTGTGGATCGACCCGCAGAAGCTGATCGGTTTCAACCTGACCCCGGCCGACGTGAATGCCGCGATCAGCGCGCAGAACGCCCAGGTTTCCGCCGGCAGCATCGGCGACTTGCCGGGCACCAAGACCCAGGAAATCACCGCGGCGATCCTGGTCAAGGGCCAGTTGTCCACGCCGGCCGAGTTCGCCGACATCGTGCTCAAGGCCAACCCTGACGGTTCCACCGTGCGTATCGGCGATGTGGCGCGGGTGGAAGTCGGCAGCCAGGAATACCAGTTTTCCACACGCCTGAACGGCAAGCCGTCCACCGCCGTCAGTGTGCAACTGTCGCCGGGCGCCAATGCGCTGAGCACCGCGAACCGGGTGCGGGCGAAGATGGATGAGCTGTCGCGCTACTTCCCGGCCAATGTCGAATACAAGATCCCGTATGACACCTCGCCGTTCGTCAAAGTCTCGATCACCAAGGTGGTCTACACCCTGCTCGAAGCGATGGCGCTGGTGTTCGCGGTGATGTTCCTGTTCCTGCAGAACGTGCGCTACACGCTGATCCCGACCCTGGTGGTGCCGATTGCGTTGATGGGCACCTTCGCCACCATGCTGTTGCTCGGGTTCTCGATCAACGTGCTGACCATGTTCGGCATGGTGCTGGCCATCGGTATCCTGGTGGACGATGCGATCGTGGTGGTGGAGAACGTCGAGCGGATCATGGTCAGCGAGGGCCTGTCGCCCAAAGAGGCCACGCGCAAGGCCATGGGCCAGATCACCGGGGCCATCATCGGCATTACGTTGGTGTTGGTGGCGGTGTTTCTGCCGATGGCATTCATGCCAGGCTCGGTGGGGGTGATCTACCAGCAGTTTTCGCTGTCGATGGCCACCTCAATCCTGTTCTCGGCGTTCCTCGCCCTGACCTTGACCCCGGCACTTTGCGCGACCCTGCTCAAGCCGATCGCCAAGGATGAGCACCACGCCAAGGGCGGGTTCTTCGGCTGGTTCAACCGGCGTTTCGAACGGCTCACCGACCGCTACGAAGGCTGGGTGGCGTATGCCCTCAAGCGCAGCGGCCGTTACCTGTTGATCTACCTGGTGCTGCTGGTGGGCCTGGGGCTGATGTTCAGTCGCCTGCCCTCCTCGTTCCTGCCGGTGGAAGACCAGGGTTACACCATCATCGATATCCAGTTGCCGCCGGGCGCGAGCAAGAACCGCACGGTGCAGGTGGCCGAACAGATCGAAGCGCACAACGCCGAAGAGCCCGGGGTTGGCGACACCACCATGATCATGGGCTTCAGTTTCTCCGGCTCCGGGCAGAACGCGGCGCTGGCGTTCACCACGCTCAAGGATTGGTCGCAACGCAGCAGCGACGATTCGGCCGCCGCGATTGCCGACCGCGCCAACATGGCGTTCACTGAACTGAAGGACGCGATTGCCTATGCGATCCTGCCTCCACCGGTGGACGGCCTCGGCACCAGCAGCGGTTTCGAGTTCCGCTTGCAGGACCGTGGCGGCGTCGGCCACGCGGCGTTGATGGCGGCGCGTACCGAACTGCTGGACGCTGCGGGAAAAAGCCCGATCCTGGCCAACGTGCGTGAAAGCGCCCTGGCCGAAGCGCCGCAAGTGCAGTTGCAGGTCGACCGCAAGCAGGCCAACGCGCTGGGCGTGTCCTTCGCCGATGTGGGCAATGTACTGTCGTCGGCCATCGGTTCGGCCTACATCAATGACTTCCCCAACCAGGGGCGCATGCAGCGCGTGGTGGTGCAGGCCGAAGGCGACCAACGCAGCCAGGTCGCGGATCTGTTGAAGATCAACGTGCGCAACAAGGCCGGCGAGATGGTGCCGCTGTCGGCGTTCGTCGCAGCCAAGTGGACCCAGGGACCGACGCAGTTGACCCGTTACAACGGCTACCCGGCCATCGCCATTTCCGGTGAAGCGGCACCGGGGCACAGCACGGGCGAGGCGATGGAAGAAATCCAGCGCCTGGTCAACCAACTGCCGGCGGGCCTGGGCCAGGAATGGACCGGCCTGTCGTTGCAGGAACGCCTGTCCGGCTCCCAGGCGCCGCTGTTGCTGGGCCTGTCGCTGCTGATTGTGTTCCTGTGCCTGGCCGCCCTGTATGAAAGCTGGTCGATCCCGACGTCGGTGCTGCTGGTGGTGCCGCTGGGCGTGCTCGGCGCGGTGTTGGCCGTGACCTTGCGCGGCATGCCCAACGATGTGTTCTTCAAGGTCGGGCTGATCACCATCATCGGCCTGTCGGCGAAGAACGCGATCCTGATCATCGAGTTCGCCAAGGACCTGTACGAGCAGGGCGAAGACTTGCTCGACGCGACCTTGAAGGCCGCGCGGCTGCGCTTGCGGCCGATCATCATGACCTCGCTGGCGTTCATCCTCGGCGTGGTGCCCCTGGCGATTGCCACCGGCGCCAGTTCGGCGAGCCAGCAAGCGATCGGTACGGGGGTGATCGGCGGGATGATCACTGCGACGCTGGCGGTGGTGTTTGTGCCGGTGTTCTTTGTGGTCGTCATGAAGCTGGTGCGCAAGCGTCCATAACCCGCGCAAAAATGCGCTATGGTGCTCACAACCGCCCTTGTTGTGAGCACCCATGCCCTTCCTCGCCCGCACCCACCCTCGCCTCTCTTGCGCCGCCGTCCTGGGCCTTGCCGTTGGCATCCTGGTACCCGCCGATACACTCGTGAGCAAAATCCTGATCGGCTGGAATGCCGGCGTCTGGATCTACCTGGTGCTGATGCTGTGGCTGACCATCCGCGCCAAGGCCGAAGACGTCAAACGCATCGCCGAGATCGAGGATGAAAACGCCGGCCTGGTGCTGTTCACGGTGTGCATCGCAGCCATCGCCAGCCTGGCCACCATCACCTTCGAACTGGTCGGCAGCAAGGACCTGAGCACCGCCGAGCGGCTGTTGCACTACGGTTTTACCGGCCTGACGGTCATCGGCTCATGGTTGTTGATCGGGGTGATCTTCAGCGTTCACTACGCCCGGCTCTATTACACCTGGGCCGGCAAAGAGCCGGCGCTGCGCTTTGCCGAGGGGTTGTTGACCCCCAACTATTGGGACTTCCTGTACTTTTCCTTCACCATCGGCGTCGCCGTGCAAACAGCAGACGTGGGCGTTGCCACCCGCACCATGCGCAAGGTGGTGCTGGGGCAATCGCTGATCGGGTTTCTGTTCAACACAGCGATCCTTGGGTTCTCGATCAATATTGCCGCGGGACTGTTCAGTTGACGCCGCACAAACCTTCTAGACGCCCACGACTCGATGGGCGCTAGATAACATCGTCTATTCCGCCTCGGTGTTGTGATGGCCGCGCACAATTGGATCGATCTGTCCCAGGACGCCGACACCGGCATCGAGACCCTGCGCGCGCATTTCGAAGGCCATGCCTACGATCCCCATTGGCACGACAGCTACCTGATCGGCGTGACCGAACAAGGCGTGCAGCAATTCAACTGCCGCCGCACGCGCCACAACAGCGTGCCCGGCCAGGTGTTCCTGGTGGAACCCGGCGAGTTGCATGACGGCGACGCGCCCACGGCCGACGGTTTTACCTACCACATGCTCTACCTCGACCCGCAGTGGTTGACGCGGGAAGTGAGCGCGGTCTTCGAAGAGGCTCCCGTCAACAGCCAGCTGAGTTTTGCCGAGACCTTGACCAACGACCCGCGCCTGGCCCTCGCCACCAGCCAAGCCTTTCGCACCCTGCACAGCGGCGAGTTGCGCATCGTGCGACAACGGGCCATGGACCAGTTGCTCGAACGCCTCACCGGCCAGCTCCACTGGCGCAGCCGTTACCGTGACGACCCACGCCTGCCGCTGGTCGCCCACAAAGCCCGGGAATACCTGCATGCCCACCTGCATCACGATGTAGGCATGGATGCCCTGGCGCTGGCCTGCGGCGTCGACCGCTTCCGCCTGACCCGCGCGTTCAAGAGCGCGTTTGGCCTGCCGCCCCATGCTTATCTGGTGCAACTGCGCCTGGCCCGCGCGCGGCACTTGCTGGCCAAGGGTGAACAACCGGCCGATGTGGCGATCGCCCTGGGTTTTGCCGATCAGAGCCACCTGGGCCGCTGGTTCGTGCGCGCCTATGGCCTGACACCGGCGGCCTACCGCAAGCGCTGCTCAAATCTTCCAGACAGGTGATACGCGGGCTTGTGAAGATCGACGCCATCAATGGGTCTATCGGAGTCGTCCCCCATGCTGTCCACGCTGTTGCCTTTCATGCTGTTTGCCTTCGTCGCCTCAATTACCCCCGGCCCGACCAATATCCTGGTACTGAGCAACAGCGCCCGTTTCGGTTTCAGGGCCACGCTGCCAATCATCCTGGGCGCCTGCGCCGGCGCGGCGCTGCTCGTGCTGGTGGTGGGCTCGGGGTTTGGCCGATCCTTGGTGCAGCTACCCAAGGTACAAACCGCCATGCAATGGATCGGCATTGCCTGGCTGAATTACCTGGCCTGGCAGATTTTCAGCGCCCCCACCCGGACCATCGAAGCGGATACACGCCAAAAACCCCTGAGCCCGATCGGCGCCGCCAGCCTGCAATTGATCAACCCGAAAAGCTGGATGATGGCACTGGCCGTAGTCAGCGTTTTTACCGGCAATGGTGCGGAGCGCCAAAGCCAGGTGGTGTACCTCTCCCTGGCGTTTTTCCTGATATCGATCCCCTGCCTGGGCACCTGGGCGCTGTTGGGTGCCGGGTCCGCACGGGTGTTGCGTTCGACCAGCGCCATGCAGCGTTTCAACCGCGGTATGGCCGTGCTGCTGCTGGCGGCGGCTTGGTTAAGTGTGCTGGCCTGAACACACCGGCTATCTGGCTTTGTCCTACAACTTCTTGACGGCTTTCGTACTTTAGTGGTTTCCTGAAACCGGTTTCAGTCATTCCAATAAAAATAGAAGGTCGATGACCGTGAACAGTTTCTCTGCCGCCCAGCGCAGCCGCGTGACCATGCTCGACGTCGCCCAGCGCGCCGGCGTGTCCAAAGCCAGCGTGTCGCGCTTCATCGGCGACGATCGCGCCCTGCTCTCCGATGCCATCGCCCTGCGCATCGAGCACGCCATCGCCGAACTCGGCTACCGCCCCAACCAGATGGCCCGTGGCTTGAAACGCGGGCGCACGCGCCTGATCGGTATGCTGGTGGCCGATATCCGCAACCCCTATTCCATCGCCGTGATGCACGGTGTCGAAACTGCCTGCCGCCAGCACGGCTACAGCCTGGTGGTGTGCAACACCGACCGCGATGACGAGCAGGAACGCCAGCACCTGGCGGCGCTACGCTCGTACAACATCGAAGGGCTGATCGTGAACACCCTCGGCCACCACCTCGAACAACTGCTGGAACTGCAACGGGAAATGCCCCTGGTGCTGGTGGACCGCAAGGTCGCACCGTTGCGCAGCGACCTGGTGGGTTTGGATAACCCGGCCGCGGTACGCATGGCGCTGGAACACCTTGAGCAACAGGGCTACCGCGAGATAGTGCTGGTCAGCGAGGCCACCGATGGCACCAGTTCGCGCCTGGAGCGCCTTGACAGTTTCACCGCCGAGATTGCCCGCCGCCCGGCGTTGAGTGGCACGGTGCTGGAACTGGACGGCGCGCTGGAAAAGCGCCTGCGCAGTTTCCTGGCCAAGCCCGGCGCCAAAGCCGTGTTCTGCGCCAACGGCATCGCCGCCCTCGCCTGCACCCGCGCGCTCAAGGCGCTGGAGTGCGACCTGTTCGCGGACGTCGGCCTGATCGCCCTGGATGACCTGGACTGGTACCCGCTGGTGGGCACCGGCATCACCGCCCTCGCCCAACCGACGCAGGCGATTGGCGCGAGTGCCTTCGACTGCCTGCTCAAGCGCCTGCGCGGCGATACGGCGCCGGCCCGCACCCTGGATTTCCTGCCCGAACTGATCGTTCGCGGTTCCACCCAACCCACCTCGTAGCCGCTGTCGAGCCCTCGCGGGCGTCAATTCAATAGGTTGCGCAGAAAAATGAAACCGGTTTCAGAGGTACACAATCATGCATGAATACCCCGTCTCCATCAGCCTTTCCAGCTACGGCGCCGACCTCGTCCGCCAGCAGGGCCAATTGAGTTTTGTCGCCCTGCTGGCGGCGGCCGGTGCCCGGCGCATCGAGTGGCGCGAAGAGCTGCTGACCATTGAACAACCGGCACAACTGGCCCGGGCGGCGGCCGAACAAGGCCTGGAGTGCGTGTTCTCTTCGCCGCTGGAACTGTGGGTCGCCGGCCGCGCCCAGCCGAATGCCGAGCTCGCCGCCACCCTTGATCGCGCCCAGGCCTTTGGTGCGCGCTGGCTGAAAGTCTCCCTCGGCTACTTCACCGACACCAACGACCTGCACAGCCTGCACGCCCTGCTCAACCGCCACCCGGTCAAGTTGCTGGTGGAAAACGACCAGACCCTGCATGGCGGTCGCATCGAACCGCTGCAACGTTTCTTCAGCGAAGTCGAGCGCCTTGGCCTGCCGGTGAAGATGACGTTCGATATCGGTAACTGGCACTGGCAGGACCAGTCCGCGCTCACCGCCGCGCGCCTGCTCGGCCGGCATGTCGACTACCTGCACTGCAAGGCCGTGGCGCGTCGCGCGGACGGCAAGCTGGTGGCACTGCCGCCCGGCGCCACCGACCTGCATCTGTGGGAACAACTGCTGGGCCACATGACTCAAGGTATTACCCGGGCGGTGGAATTCCCGCTGCAAGGCGACGACCTGGTCGAAGTCACCGCCCAGCAGGTCGCCACCCTCGCCCTGCTTGGCCAACCCCGTGCGGAGTACGCCCATGTCTGAGATCGATATCCTGTCGTTCGGCGAAACCATGGCGATGTTTGTCGCCGAACAGAGCGGCGACCTGGCCCAGGTGGGCCACTTCCACAAACGCATCGCCGGGGCCGACAGCAATGTCGCCATCGGCCTGTCGCGCCTGGGCTTCAACGTCGCCTGGCTGAGCCGGGTGGGCAACGACTCCCTGGGCCGCTTTGTGCTCGACACGCTCAAGCAACAAGGCCTGGATTGCCGGCACGTGGCGGTCGACCCGCTGCACCCCACCGGTTTTCAGCTCAAGTCCCGCGAAGAAGCCGGCGATGATCCCCAGGTCGAGTACTTCCGCAAGGGCTCGGCGGCCAGTCACTTATCCATCGCAGCCATCAGCCCGGCGCTGCTGCAGGCGCGCCACCTGCACGCCACCGGCATCCCGCCGGCCTTGTCCAAGGCCACCGGCGAGTTGTCCCGCGAGCTGATGACGCAAATGCGCAAGGCCGGGCGCAGCGTGTCGTTCGACCCGAACCTGCGCCCGGCGCTGTGGCCCAGCCAGCAGCAGATGATCCGCGAGATCAACGCCCTCGCAGGCTTGGCCGATTGGGTCTTGCCGGGCTTGAGCGAAGGTCGCCTGCTTACCGGTTTCGACGACCCGGCGGACATCGCCGCGTTTTACCTGGACCAGGGCGCCGAAGCCGTGGCCATCAAGCTCGGCCCGGACGGCGCGTATTACCGCACCCAACTGGACCAAGGCTTTGTCGCCGCCGTGAGCGTGGACAAAGTGGTCGACACCGTCGGCGCCGGTGATGGCTTTGCCGTCGGCATGATCAGCGCCCTGCTGGAAAACCTCAGCTTCCCCGAGGCGGTACACCGCGGCAACTGGATCGGCAGCCGTGCCGTGCAGAGCCGCGGCGATATGGAAGGCTTACCCACACGCACGGAGCTGCCGACCCGATCCGTTGCTTGACCCACTCCCTGTTGCCACAACTACAACAAGCTCAGGAGCAACCCCATGGATACCTTGAAACTCGCCACCCGCCGTTGGTGGTACATCATGCCCATCGTCTTTATCACCTACAGCCTGGCGTACCTGGACCGCGCCAACTACGGTTTCGCCGCCGCCAGCGGCATGGCTGAAGACCTGATGATCACACCCGGCATGTCGTCCCTGCTCGGCGCACTGTTCTTCCTCGGTTACTTTTTCTTCCAGGTGCCGGGCGCGATCTACGCGCAAAAGCGCAGCGTGAAGAAGTTGATTTTCGTCAGCCTGATCCTCTGGGGCGGCCTGGCCACCCTGACCGGCGTGGTGTCCAACGCCTACATGCTGGTCGCCATTCGCTTCATGCTCGGCGTGGTCGAAGCGGCGGTGATGCCGGCGATGCTGGTGTACCTGTGCCACTGGTTCACCCGTGCCGAACGCTCGCGGGCCAATACGTTCCTGATCCTCGGCAACCCGGTGACCATGCTGTGGATGTCGGTGGTGTCCGGCTACCTGGTGCAGCATTTCAGCTGGCGTTGGATGTTCATCGTCGAAGGCCTGCCGGCGGTGCTGTGGGCATTTATCTGGTGGCGCCTGGCCGATGAGCGGCCCAAGGATGCCCAGTGGTTGAGCGACAGCGAAAAGCACCAGCTGGAAACCGCCCTCGCCGCCGAACAGGTGGGGATCAAAGCGGTGAAGAACTACGCCGAAGCGTTTCGCTCGCCCAAGGTGATCATCCTCGCGCTGCAGTTCTTCTGCTGGAGCATCGGCGTGTACGGCTTTGTGCTGTGGCTGCCGTCGATCCTCAAGGCCGGCTTGCAGATGGACATGGTCGAGGCCGGCTGGTTGTCGGCGCTGCCGTACCTCGCGGCGGTGATCGGCATGCTGGTGGTGTCGTGGGGTTCGGACAAGCTGCAAAAACGTAAGCGGTTTGTGTGGCCGCCGTTGTTGATCGCCTCTATCGCTTTCTATGCGTCCTACGTGCTCGGCGCCGAACATTTCTGGTGGTCCTACACCCTGCTGGTGATTGCCGGCGCGTGCATGTACGCGCCCTATGGACCGTTTTTCGCGATTGTCCCGGAGATCCTGCCGGCCAACGTCGCCGGCGGCGCCATGGCGTTGATCAACAGCATGGGCGCGCTCGGTTCGTTCGGCGGTTCGTACCTGGTGGGTTACCTCAATAGCAGCACCGGTTCCCCCGGCGCCTCTTACCTGTTGATGAGCGGCGCGTTGATGGTTTCGGTGGTGCTGACGATGTTCCTCAAGCCCGGCGCCAGCGACCGCGAGCGCGCGCCGTTGCAGTCCCTCGAATTAAAGGTGAAGACCTGATGAAAAAGTCTGTCGTTCTGTACAAAAAACTCTCCGCGCCGCTGATGGCCCGGCTGCATGAGCACGCCGAGGTCACGCTGATCGACGCGCTCGACCCGCCCGGCCTGGCCAAACTGCGCGACGCCCTCCCCGGCGCCCATGGGTTGCTGGGCGCGAGCCTGCGCCTGGACGCCGCGTTGCTGGACCTGGCACCGCAACTGGAGGCGGTGGCCAGCGTGTCCGTCGGCGTCGACAACTACGACATCGAGTACCTGACCCGGCGCGGCATCCTGCTCAGCAACACGCCCGATGTGCTGACCGAAACCACCGCCGACACCGGTTTCGCGCTGATCCTCGCCACCGCACGCCGGGTGGTCGAACTGGCCGATATGGTGCGTGCCGGCCAGTGGCACAAGAACATCGGCCCGGCGCATTTCGGCAGCGACGTGCATGGCAAGACCCTGGGCATCATCGGCATGGGCCGCATTGGTGAAGCGCTGGCCCAGCGCGGGCATTTCGGCTTCGGCATGCCGGTGCTCTACCACAGTCACTCGCCCAAGCCACAGGTGGAAGAACGGTTCGGCGCGCAGTACCGTCGCCTGAACGACTTGCTGCAACAAGCAGACTTCGTCTGCCTGACACTGCCGCTCACCGCCGAAACCGAGCGGTTGATCGGCGCGCAAGAATTCGCCCTGATGGGCCCGGAGACGATCTTTATCAATATCTCCCGCGGCAAGGTGGTGGATGAAGCCGCGCTGGTCGAGGCCTTGCAGCAGCGCACGATTCGCGCGGCGGGGCTGGATGTGTTCGAGCGCGAGCCGCTGCCCCACGACTCGCCGTTGCTGCGCTTGAACAATGTGGTGGCCACGCCGCATATCGGCTCGGCGACCCATGAGACGCGGGAAGCGATGGCCGAGTGCGCGGTGGATAATCTGCTCGCGGCGCTCGCCGGTCAGAAGCCGAAAAACCTGGTGAATCCAGGCGCCTGGATGCAATAGCTTCTGACACCACACAGAGCAAATGTGGGAGGGAGCTTGCTCCCGATGGTGCTGGATCAGTCAGTAGATGAGTTGACTGACCCATTGCTATCGGGAGCAAGCTCCCTCCCACATTGGGATTGCACTGCAAAGTGGCTCAGATAACGAACCTGGCCACCATCGCATTCAAATCCACCGCCAGGCGCGACAGCTCATGGCTGGCCGCGCTGGTCTGGTTGGCGCCCGCCGCCGACTGGGTCGCCAGGTCACGGATGTTGACCAGGTTGCGGTCTACTTCACGGGACACCTGGGCCTGTTCTTCCGAGGCGCTGGCGATCACCAGGTTGCGCTCGTTGATCAGGCTGATCGACTGAGTGATCTGCTCCAGAGCCACGCCGGCCGCGCGGGCCATTTCCAGGGTGTTATGGGTGCGCTGGTTGCTCTGTTGCATGGATTGCACGGCTTCACCGGTGCCGTTCTGGATACCGGCGACCATTTTCTCGATTTCCTGGGTCGACTGCGCGGTGCGATGGGCCAGGGCCCGCACCTCGTCGGCCACCACCGCGAAGCCGCGCCCGGCTTCACCGGCACGGGCGGCTTCGATCGCCGCGTTGAGCGCCAGCAGGTTGGTCTGCTCGGCAATCGCCCGGATCACGTCGAGGACCTTACCGATGTCGCGCCCCTGAGTGGCCAGACCTTCGATCAGCAACGAGGTGTTTTGCACATCCTGGGTCATGGTCTGGATCGCGCCGACGGTCTCAACCACCCGGTCGCGGCCTTCCCGTGCCGCCTGGTTGGACTGCGTGGAGGCTTCGGAGGTGGACACGGCGTTCCGCGCCACCTCTTCCACGGCAGCGGTCATCTCATTGACGGCCGTGGCGGCCTGGTCGATTTCGTTGTTTTGTTGCTGCAAGCCTTTGGAGGCTTCTTCGGTGACGGCGCTCAACTCTTCCGCCGCCGAGGCCAATTGCGTGGCCGAACCGGCGATGTGCTGGATGGTCTGGCGCAAGTTGGTTTGCATGGCCGACAACGCACTGATCAAACGCGCCGGTTCATCCTTGCCATCGTCTTCAATGACTTTGCTCAAGTCGCCGCCGGCAATGGTTTGCGCCACTTCCACGGCTTTGCGCAGCGGCGTGACGATGCTGCGGGTCAGCAACCAGGCCAACAGTACCGTGAGCAAGGCGGCGGCCACGGCCACCACGACGATCCCGCTGATCGCGCTGTCATAGCTGCGTCCGGCCTGCTCGTTGGCCTGCTTGGCGCCAGCGGAGTTGAGGGCGATCAGCTTGTTCAACTGCTCGCCCATCTGATCGGTGCCGTTCTTGATCCGGGTATTGATCAAGTCGCGCATCTCATCGACCTTGTTTTGCTGGGACAGGGCCAGCATCTCGGCCTGGGCCGTCAGGTAGTTGTCCAAGGTGCCGACAAACGTCTTGTACAGGGCCGCTTCCTCAGGCACGGAAGGTAACGCTGAGTAACCGGCCTGGGCGGCTCTGACCTTGTCGATCAGTGCGGCGATGCGCGTTTGCGCCTCTTGCAACGCGGCCGGTTCACGGTTGACCAGCACGCGAAACGACAAGATACGCATGCGCAACACGTTTTCCGTGAGGCTGCCCAAGTAGGCCACGCTGGGCAGTTGGTTGCTGCTCATATCCACCGACGCCTGACGGATCAGCGTCATGCGGTTGACTGCAAACACTCCCAATACAACCACCAACAACGCAATGAATGCGAAACCGAGAGACGCTCGAGGGGCAATATTCAGATGACGAAGAGACATAGAGGTATTCTCAAGAAGGAGTGTCTGCGCGCATCCCTGCAGCGGATTGATCAGCTGGCGTCAACACGCTGCTCTGACCTTGGTCACCACTTGTTGTCATTGTTGGGTGGGCCTATAAAAGATATCGGCAGGCCCAGCGGTTTTCGCAGGGCCTCCATAAATATTTTTTTACACTTCTGACGATCTCCGGTTTCTGGCATCCTGCGCCTCCATTTTCTGTCCAGAGCCCGCATTTTGTCTGACGCTCAAGCCCCGCGCCCGCGCTATAAATCCGACCTGATCTATGGCCTGGAAGACCGTCCGCACTTCTCTGCCGCAATGTTTGCCGCCTTGCAGCATGTGTTGGCGAGTTTTGTCGGCATCATCACCCCTACGCTGATCGTCGGCGGCGTGCTGGGCCTGGAAAGCGAGGTGCCGTACCTGGTGAGCATGGCCTTGTTCGTGTCGGGGCTCGGCACTTTTGTGCAGGCGCGCACGTTCGGCCCGATCGGTTCGGGGTTGTTGTGCCTGCAGGGCACCAGTTTTTCGTTTATCAGCGTGATTCTCAGTGCCGGGTTCATGGTCAAGGCCCGGGGTGGCGGCACCGATGAGATTCTCTCGACGATCTTCGGCATCTGTTTTTTCGCGGCGTTTATCGAAGTCGTGCTCAGCCAGTTCATCGGCAAGTTGCGCAAGCTGATCACCCCGGTGGTGACCGGCACCATCATCACCCTGATGGGCTTGTCGCTGATCAAGGTGGCAGTCACCGACATGGCCGGCGGCTTCGGCGCCGACAACCTCGGCGCCGCGAGCAATATGGGGCTGGCCGCGCTGGTGCTGCTCACCATCGTGGTACTCAACCGCTTCAACAACCCGTTCCTGCGCCTGGGTTCGATCGTGATCGGCCTGACCCTGGGCTTCATCGTGGCCTGGTGGCTGGGCCGTGTGGATATGGCGGCCTTGCCCCAGGTGCCGTTGATCAGCGTGCCGGTGCCGTTCAAGTATGGCTTCTCGTTCGACTGGGTGGCGTTTATCCCGGTGGCGGTGATCTTCCTGATTTCGCCCCTGGAGGCCGCCGGTGATCTGACGGCCAACTCGATGATTTCCCAACAGCCGGTCAAGGGCCCGCTGTACATCAAGCGCATCAAGTCCGGCCTGCTGGCGGACGGCCTCAACTCGGCGATGGCCGCGACCTTCAACAGCCTGCCGATGGTAACGTTCGCCCAGAACAACGGCGTGATCCAACTCACCGGCGTAGCCAGCCGTTATGTGGCGTACTTCATTGCCGGCCTGCTGGTGCTGCTGGGGCTGTTCCCGATGATCGGCGCGGTGCTGCAACTGATGCCCAAGCCGGTATTGGGCGGCGCGACGCTGATCATGTTCGGCACCGTCGCCGTGGCGGGGATCAAGATCCTCGCCGAAGCCGGCCTGCACCGCCGCAATATGCTGATCGTGGCGATCTCCCTGGGCATGGGCCTGGGTGTCGCCGCCGTGCCGGAAGTGTTGCGCGACCTGCCCAAGGCGCTGCACAACATCTTCGAATCGCCGATCACCGTAGGCGCGTTCTGTGCAATCCTGCTGAACATTTTCCTGCCGGAAGAGTTCTTAGAACTGGAAGAAGATGAATTTGATCCGGAGTCCTCAACCCTCAAAGTGATGCAAGACCCGGACGTCACGCACTAGGAGCACCTTCGTATGCGTAAGCTCATGGTTCTATCGATACTGCTGCTGACCTTGAGCGCTTGCGCCCTGTTCCCCAATCGCGACCCGGTCACTATCAACGTGGTGGGCATCGAGCCGCTGCAAAGCCAGGACCTGGAAGTGCGCTTCGCCGTGAAGCTGCGGGTGCAGAACCCCAATGAAACGGCAATCGACTACAACGGCGTGGCCCTGGACCTGGAGGTCAATGGCCGGCCGCTGGCGTCGGGGGTGAGTGATCAGCGCGGAAGCATCCCACGCTTTTCCGAGACGGTTCTGATGGTGCCGGTCAGCGTTTCAGCGTTTTCCGTGTTGCGGCAAACCCTCGGCCTGAGCCAGACCCAGAGTTTGAACAACCTGCCCTACGTATTGCGCGGCAAATTGGCCGGTGGGCTGTTCGGCACCATGCGGTTTGTCGATCGTGGAACACTGGACCTGCCGAATACCGCCACTTGGTAACCCCCCATGCAACCGACCTTGGTCACCCAACGCCTGATTCTGCGCCCGCTGACGCTCGACGATGCCGAGGGCATCCAGCAACAGTTCCCCCATTGGGAAGTGGTGCGTTATCTCAATACCCTGGTGCCGTGGCCCTACCCGGCTGACGGCGCGCGTCACTACCTGGAACACATCGCGTTGCCCGCCATGGCCCGGGGCGAGGAATGGCATTGGGCGATCCGCCTGCAAAGCGCGCCGACGAAGGTGAGTTTGTCGAGGGCATTTTTCCACGGGACATCTGGGAAATGACCCGTGAAGAGTGGCTGGATCGCCGCTCTTTCAAGCGATAGATATCAACCGGTGGGAGTAGGCTGACTCCCACCGGTTTTACCGCACTCAGTCCGTGATGTAGCGCACGCCCGGCTTGGCCCGCTCATCGACCACCAGCTCGAAAACATCCGGCCGGGCGTAATGCCCCACCACGTCATAGTCATACCGTGCGCGCACCAGATCGTCGGTATTGATCTGCGCGCTCAAGAGCCCGGCCTCACCCAGCAGCGGCCCAGCCAGGATGTCGCCCATAGGGCCGACAATCACACTGCCGCCTGCAATCAACGGACGATCTGAAGGCCAGTTGGCAACCTCAACGCCCAGCGCCGCGGGCGATGCCTGCACCTGGCACGCACTGACCACAAAACAGCGGCTCTCGTGGGCAATGTGACGCATGCTCACCTGCCACATCTCGCGCTCATCCACCGTGGGCGCACACCACACCTGCACGCCCTTGGCGTACATCGCCGTTCGCAGCAGGGGCATCATGTTTTCCCAGCACACCGCGCCGCCGATGCGCCCGACCGCCGCGTCGATCACCGGCAGTGTGGACCCATCGCCCTTGCCCCAGATCAGCCGCTCGGTGCCGGTGGGCATCAGCTTGCGGTGCTTGGCCACCAGGCCGTGCGCCGGCTCGAAGTACAGCATGGTGCAATACAAGGTGCTGGCGCTGCGCTCGATCACGCCCAGGACCAGGCTGGCACCGGTGCGCGCCGACAAACCGGCCAACGCTTCGGTTTCGGCGCCGGGCACGTCGATGGCGTTGGCAAAATATCGCGCAAAGGCTTCGCGACCTTCGGGCAGGCGATAACCGAGTTGCGTGCCGAAGCCTTCGCCTTTGGGATAACCGCCCAGCAGCGCCTCGGGCATCACCACCAATTGCGCGCCACTGCGCAGGATCGGCTCTTCATAGGCCAGGATTTGCGCCAGGGTGTCAGCCTTGCCGCCGGGCAAGGAACCGATTTGCAAGGCGGCCACAATAGAAACAGGCATCAGGATCACTCCGAACAATGAGGGGTTGCCCATTCTCCAGCCAGCCCGGATCATGAATAAAGCCCACCTCAGTGCTGAATGATATGAGCCAGATAAATATCACCCAAGTCGACCTCAACCTGCTGAAAACCTTCGAAGCCCTGCACGACGAATCCAGCGCCAGCCGCGCAGCGTTGCGCCTGGGCGTCACCCAATCGGCAATCAGCGCGGGCCTGCGGCGTTTGCGCGAGGTGTATGGCGACCAACTGTTCGTGCGAACCGGCCGTGGCCTGGCGCCGACCTTGCGGGCCAACCAGTTGAAGCCGGTGATCAGTGAGGCGTTGGACCGCTGCCGACAGAGCCTGGCGATGACCCACCCGGACACCCAGCAGTATCAGGGACGCTCCGTGGTGCTGGGTTTATCCGACGACTTCGAGATTGCCTACGGCCGCCGCCTGATGGCGGAAATTGCCCAGCGGTTGCCGAAATTGCGTGTAATTTTCCGTCAGACCCACAGCCAGATCGTCGCCGCCGCCCTGCTCGACCGCAGCCTCGACCTGGCGATTACCGCCGGCGGCTTTGCCGAACGCCGCCTAAGCCGGCAGGTGCTGGGAGAAGGTGATTACCGCTGCCTGGTCGACCCGCACAGCCTGGCGCCAGGCCAGCAATGCATCGACCTGCACGCGTTCGTTAGCCGCGAGCATGTGCTGGTGTCATCCGGCGGTTTTATCGGGATCACCGATGAAGGGCTGGCGGCACAAGGGCTGAGCCGCCAGGTATGTGCCTCCACCAGCCACTTCGCCGCGTTGCCGTTTCTGCTCAAGGGCAGCCAGGCGGTGGCGACCATTCCCGGGCACGCCGCCGAAGCCATCGCCGGCATGACCGGCTTGCAGGTTCTGCCGTGCCCGCTGGCGCTGCCGCGCTACCCGGTGGAACTGGGCTGGCGCACTCAGGCTCAGCTTGATCCGATGTTGCTGAAAGTGCGCGAGGCGATTGTCGCCAGCTTTACTTCGCCGCCGCCATCAGCTTGTTGACTTCGCTGCGCACCATGTTGGAGAACTCCGGCGGCGACATGCCGTCGAGTTCCGCGCGAACCCATTCGGCCCACTTGCCCTTGCGTTTGGCGCGCTCGCCGAACAGGCGCGCGGCTTCGCCCTTGGCCTTGCCCAGGTTGCTTTGCCACAGGTCGTAGAGACGGGACTTTTCATCTTCCAGCTCGGCGCGTTCGGCGAGGGTCTTGTTGGCGAGATTGAAGCTCATGTTGAATTTCCTGCTGCACAAATAGGTGACATCTTACACTGTAGGTCTAAGTTTCCTGATTCGGATTTCGCATACCCACGCCGGCCGGCAAAAAACTGCAACTTTTGCCGCCGCCCGACACTCCATTGTTCACTGTCACATTTACCTGCAAGGAGTCACACAATGGCCCGTAAATCTGCCGCCCAAGTCGTCGAAGATCAAATCAAGGATCAAGCGTTCAGCGAACTGACTGCACTGATCGAAGAGTCGGACAAACTGCTCAAAAACAGTGCTTCCCTGGTCGGCGAAGAAGGTGAAACGCTGCGCGAGCAGGTCGCTATCAAGCTCAAGCAAGCGCTCGATTCGGTGTCCAATGTGCGCGAGCGCAGCAAGCCGGTGGTGGATGCCACCGAAACCTACATCGGCGGTCACCCGTGGCAGACCGTGGCGATCTCGGCAGGCTTTGGCCTGGTGGTCGGCCTGCTGCTCGGTCGTCGCAACTAATACTGTAGGCCTTGCGTAGCCACTGCCGAACCCTGGCGAGGTAGCGGCTACGCGGGTTATCAGACGGCCCACTCACGTAGTTGATTCAACGCCTGCGCGTCCACTTCAATGCCTGCCGCCAACGACTTCGCCCGCGTGCGATGACGTCGATCCCCCGGCAACCGCCGCAACCCCACCGCGTGCATCTGCCGCACCAGTTCCTGGCTGCGCTCGGCGAAGTTTTGCCCGGCGGTTTTGCTCGGGTCGATCAGGATCAACAACTGGCCGGTCCACGGCGTGCGGGCGCCAGGGTGATCGGCCCAGTTGAACTCAAACGAGAAGTTGCCGCCGGTCAGGGCCGCGGCCAGCAACTCGACCATCATCGACAGCGCCGAGCCCTTGTGCCCGCCGAACGGCAACAACGCACCGCCTTCGAGGATGGCCTTGGGGTCCTGGGTCGGCTGGCCCAGGCTGTCGACGCCCATGCCCGGCGGCAGGCGCTCGCCGTTGCGCGCAGCAATCTGCACGTCACCATGGGCGATGGCGCTGGTGGCCAGGTCGAACACAATCGGCGCGCCGTCCGCCCGTGGCGCGGCAAACGCGATCGGGTTGGTACCGAACAGCGGGCGATCGGCGCCATGGGGCACCACGCAGGTCATGCTGTTGACCACGCTCAGCGCCACCAGGCCTTGCTCGGCGAAGGGTTCGACATCCGGCCACAGCGCGGCGAAGTGATGGGAGTTGTGTATCGCCAGCAACGCAATACCGGCGCTGCGGGCCTTGTCCACCAGCAACGCACGGGCCGCCGCCAACGCCGGTTGGGCGAAGCCATTCGCGGCGTCGACCCGCACGAAGCCGGAAGCGACATCCGTGACCACCGGCGTGGCCTTGCCATCGACCCAGCCGCTCTCCAGCGTGCTGATATATCCGGGCATCCGAAAGATGCCATGGCTGTGGGCGCCGTCGCGCTCGGCGCTGGCGCAATTGTGCGCGAGGATCTGCGCCACTTGCGGCGACGTGCCGTGCTTCACAAACACCGCGTGCAGCAACCCCACCAGGTCGTTGAAACCGATGAACGCTGAAGAATCGTCAACTCTCGGGGACTGGGCAGACATCTGTAGCTCCGATTTTGTAATTGGAAGAGACAACAAGAATCCAGACCGACGATTAAACAACGCCTCCCGTGCCTGCTGTCAACGGGCGCTTGAGTTATCTACTGCCTGACGCGCTTCGCCGTCCATTACGGTGTGTCGCAACTCCGTCACCAGCCTGTTTGGGCGTGCCCCAACGAGAATAAAAGTTCAATTGATGCGCAATTGCCATGAAGGCTGTTCTCGCCCTCGGTCTCGGGAGGTTAGAATGTGGGAAATCAGGATGAATTAATGACCGAAAAGTCTGCTTTAGAAGCCGAATATGACGCCATCACCGACGCCGCCGCGCATTGGTGCATGCGCTTGCATGCAAGTGATTGCACGGCGGACGAACGACAGGCCTTTCAACAATGGCACGATGCTCATCCGCTGCATGCCTTCGAATACGCGGCGATGCTGGAAATCTGGGACGTGGCCGATCACTTGCCACGCCATGCGCCGCTCGTAGCGCCGTTCAGACCGCGTCGCCGGCTGCGCGATTACGCGGTGGCTGCCGCAGTGTGCTTGGCCGCGCTGCCCCTGGCGGCGTTCACCGGCTGGGAAGCGGGCTGGTTGCCGACTGCCTATGAACGGTTCGAGGCCAGCAATGGCCTGCGCCAGGTCACCCTGGCCGATGGCAGCCAGGTTGAGCTCAACCTGGGCACCGAACTGGTCTACGCCGATTACAAGGACCAGCGCCGGGTCACACTGAGCAAGGGCGAGGCGTTTTTCAAGGTCAGCCATGACAGCACCCATCCGTTTGTCGTCAAGGCCGGAGAAGGACAGGTGCGCGTGACCGGCACCCAATTCAACGTGTGGAAATACGAAAATCAGGTGCGGGTGATGCTGCTCGAAGGCTCGGTGCAGATTTCCAGCGACCCGGCACACGGCAGCGTGCCGCTGACTCCAGGCATGCAAGCCAGCTATCAACCAGGCGATGCCACCCCAAGCGTGCGCCCGATCAACCCCAACGACAGCGCCCTCGCCTGGCGCCAGGGCAAATTGGTCCTGGACAACCTGGCCCTGGCCGACGCGTTACCGTTGATCAACCGCTACCTGAACAAACCGGTGATGCTGGCCGATATCGGCACCGGAACGATCCGCATCGGCGGCATCTATAACATCAGCGAGGTCAACAACCTCGTCCCCTCCCTGCCCAAGGTTTTGCCGGTCTACCTGACCCAGAACCAGGATGGCAATCCCGTCCTCAACTCCATCCCACGTAAAGCGCCCAAGGGCTGAGGCTTCTGCCTGTCCCTGCGGGCCTGATTGCGCCCGCAGTGTCCATTTTTGAAACACCTCCCTGCCCTGAACGGCCCGACCGGCGCGAACTCCCGGTTTTGTTACACGAAGTGTTACAGCGCTGATACAGGCTCCCGAACTCACCGCCTGCGCGCCAGGCGTATCGGAAATTGCCGGCCGGCGTCGGCCGGCTGTATCAACGCTGAAACAGTATGGCCATCACTTAGCCTGCTAAGCTTCATAACTATTTGATTAACAATAATAAATTGAAAGCGGCACGCCTTCTGCTCTATCCCTTACAGCGCTGTTTAGGGTCAGCGCGGTGAATAAGGAATACTGCCGTGGACACGCATAATCCAGGCTCATTGAGCCTCCTGCTGATCAGCTGTGTACTGAGTACCGGCGTGAGCCTTCCAGTGCTCGCGGCAGGCGATGGTGTGATCGTGATTCAACGCCAGGTCCAACCTTATGCAATAGGTCGGACACGCGGCACCGATCCAAACCCCAGCACAGTCAACGCCAACCAGTCCGCAGTTATCTCTCGCGCCGCCAACAGCGAACTCAGCGACAACGACTTCTCCAGTGTGAGCAGTGGCGTCAGCATCACTCGCAACATCATGCCCAATGGCGACCTGGCCGGCTTGACCAACACCAATAGCATCGGCCTAGGCGCAGGCAGCGCAGCCGGCCATGGCGGCGGCGGTATCGCCGGTACGGTCAACGGCGCGGTATCCCGCGGCCTGGCCCCGGTGAGCAATATCGGCGGCATGATCGGGGGGGCAATGAAATGAAGGCTTCCTGGATGCTCCTCGCGGTACTGGGCTGCACGGCGGCAATGGCCGACAGCAGCAACAACGCGACGATTGATAACTCTGCCAAGCAATACAACGGCGTCGTGACGCTCAACCAGGCCGCAGGCGACCAGCAACAACTGAGCAACAACGTCGCGATCGCGGTGGGCCACAACGCCCAGGCGAACATCGCCATCACGCAAAAAATCAGCGGCGCTGCCGCAGACCGCGCCATGGATGCCAAAGCGGCGATCCACGGCACCTCCTTCAGCAATGGCAACGGTGTACTGAGTGTCAACCAGTCGGCCGGGGCCCAGAACCAGATGATCAATGCCGTGCGAATCAGCATCAACGCTGGCCCGCAGAGCATCGACGACAGTGTCATGTCGCAACAGAACGTTGCACTTGCAACAGACTCAGGGTTGAACCCTATCACTGGCAGCCGCCAGGTCGTTACCAGCGACCAGGCCTTCACCGGCAGCCGTGGAGTGGTACAGGTCAACCAGAGCGCCGGGGTGGGGAACCGAGTGGCTAACACCCTGAATGTCCGACTCAACTGATGGAGCTGAGTCGCCAGCTACACCGCACCAACACTTAACCAACTAAATAGAAGCAAGGAGATACACCATGAAACCTACAATGGCTCTTAAACCACTGGCTTTCGCTCTCGCTGCTCTCATGGCTGTTGCTGCTCAAGCGGGTGAGACTTATCATCATCCACAGCCTGCGCCTACCACGCTGGCCGTGACCGCCAACGACGGCCAAAGCAACCACGGTAACGTCGTGCTCAACGACAAAACCAAAAACAACGCTTCGGTCAACGACTCGCTGAATAACTACAGCGGTGTGGTCGGCAACAACACCCTGAGCGGTGACAACAACCAAGGTAAAAACGACGTTGCGATCGGCTCCGGCGATGCAGACTTCGTGTTTGCAACCGTCAACTCCGCTCAATCCAACAGCGGCAACCTGGTGATCAACGGCGGCACCAAAAACAACGCCTCCGTCAACGACAGCGGCAACTACGGTTCGGGCATCATTCAATCCACA
Organism: Pseudomonas veronii; assembly: GCF_001439695.1. Lineage (GTDB taxonomy): Bacteria > Pseudomonadota > Gammaproteobacteria > Pseudomonadales > Pseudomonadaceae > Aquipseudomonas > Aquipseudomonas veronii. Next base: position 24,692 of record NZ_JYLL01000018.1, on the reverse strand, counting down.
GTGGCCTCGGGCACTTCGAACCAAGGTAGCAACAGCACTGCAATCGCCTCGGGCAATGGCAACGCTGGCGGCGCAACCGTCAATGCCGTACAGGACGTGTCGGGCAACCTGAGCGTCAACCTCAGCAGCGGCCACGGCTGGAGCACCAAGCCTGTTACCAACAACGCGAGCGTGAACAGCTCGTTCAACCACGCTTCCGGCATCGTGGGCTCCAACACCCTGTCTGGCAGCAACAACCAAGCTCAGAACAACGTAGCAGTCACTCGCTTCTGATCCAGATCGGGCCTTGGCAACAAGGCCCTTTTTATTTCCAGTGTCCAACAGGTCATACGATCATGCGCCTCGTCGCCTTCTGCCTGCTGTTAGCACTCACCGGCCCAACCTGGGCAGGGCAAATGGCCGTGGTCATGCCCGGCGGTGGGTTGATCTACAAAAAGGTCGAGAGCATCCGTGAGCGCAAGTTCGCCAACCTGGTGGAACAGAAAACCGATTTCAGCTGCGGGGCCGCCGCACTGGCGACCATCCTGCGCCAAGCCTATTGGATGGACGTGGATGAAGATCACGTCATCAAGGGCATGCTGGCCAACGCCGACCAGGATCTGGTGCGTACCCAGGGCTTCTCCATGCTCGACATGAAGCGCTACCTGGAAAGCATCCACATGCGCGCCAGGGGCTACCGGATCACTCCGGAAGTGCTGATCACGGTCAAAGTGCCGGTCGTCGTGCTGCTTGATATTCGCGGCTACAAGCACTTCGTGGTGTTGCAGCGCGCCGACAAAGACTGGGTGTATATCGGCGATCCCGTGCTGGGTCACAAGCGTTATGCCAAGGACGATTTCATCAAGGGCTGGAACGGCATCGTCTTCGCCGTACTGGGTGACGGCTACGACAAGGCCAACGCCTTGCTCGACCCACCCACGCCACTGACTGCCAAGAACAAGCTGAACGAGTTCAGCCCGGTGCGCGACAGCGAATTGATGGACTTCGGTTTTATCCAGAGCGACTTCTTCTAGATAGAAGCGCAATAAGGGGTAGGAAGCTCCAGGAGCAAACGATGAATACTCTCCGTTGGCTGACAGTCATGTGCCTGGCAGCCTCAGCACCTGTTTATGCTTCATCGGCGTTCAAGCCGATTGAACTCAAGGATTCGGAAATGGCCGAGTTGCGCGGCCGCTATGTGATGCCGGGGCGGATTGTCAGCTTTGGCATTGTGATGAGCAGTACCTGGACCAACGCCGCCGGTGCAACCGTGACCGGCACTGCCAACATGCAAGTCAACTCCACCACCATTACGCCGCAATTTTACGTGCAGATTACCGGCAGCGATGGCAACGGCACGACCCAGCAGCCTACCGGCACCGGCACCGTCGTCGGTGGCTCCGGCCTCGGCACCGGCCAGGGCGTGGTTCAAAGCGTCCGCACAGCGGGTGATGGCAACACAGCCACCAACGGCGTTGACATCAACGTCACCAAAGACGGCTTGACTCCGGCCAACTATGTCCAGTCAGGCCAGGCGTTACTGGCCGGCCAGCCGATTACCGGCAGCACTGCCGCTGGCCAGGTCACGGTGAGCGCCAAGAACGGCGGCCTGCAGATGGCGCTGCTGGCCAGCAACAATCAAGGCAACGTCGTGCAGCAAATTGGCGGCGGCAACGTCCTGCAAGGCACGGTCATCCAAGGGAACAGCAACTTCGTGAACAATCTGACCCAACTCAATGTGGTGCTGGGAAACAGTGGTCTGAACAATATCACGCAAAATCTTAACCTAGATCAACTCAAAGGCCTTCGCCCTTCCGGTTATTGAACTACGCTGAGCCACGACACTTACGCATTAGGAATGGGACGGCTTATTTCATGCATCGATCGTTATCGTTACGTGCCGTGATTTGTTTGAGTACGCTCCTGCCGGCGTCCGCGCTATATGCCGCACCGGACACCGATATTGAAACCTTGAAACAGGAACTTCTGGAGCTCAAGCAACGTTATGAAGTGCAGCAAAAAGCACTGGCAGTATTGGAGCAACGCGTTCGACAGGTAGAAGACCAACCCGCAACACCCGCCCCTAGACGCTTGGTCAAGTCGCCTGCCGACTTGAGAAAAGGCGGCACCACCGTGGCAGGCAACACGCCTGGGGTGGGCGCGGCGGCAGCATCGGGCGGCGCCGGCGGTGGCAGTTCCTATGGGCAAAGCCTGAAGGATGACTCGGCGCCGGCACAAAGCGTGAGCAACTTGTACAACGAGGCCAGTGGCTTCTTCGGCAATGGCAAGTTCAGCTTTGAAACCGGCGTCACCTATGCGCGCTATGACGCACGCCAGTTATCCCTTAACGGCTTTCTGGCGCTGGATTCGATCTTCCTCGGCAATATCAACCTGGACCGGATCAAGTCCGACAGCTGGACCGTGGACCTGACCGGGCGCTACAACCTGGACAACCGTTGGCAGTTCGACGTGAACGTGCCAGTGGTGTATCGCGAGTCGACCTACCAGTCCGGCGGTGCGGGCGGCAGCGCCAACACCACCTCGGAAGGCTCGGTTACCCGCGACCCGACCATCGGCGACGTGAACTTCGGCATTGCGTATAAATTCCTCGACGAGAGCGCAAGCCTGCCGGATGCAGTGGTGTCGTTACGGGTCAAGGCCCCTACCGGCAAAGATCCTTATGGCATCAAGCTGATCGAATCGCCGACCAACACCAACCTCGCCGTGCCGGAAACCCTGCCGACCGGTAACGGCGTGTGGTCGGTGACGCCAGGTATCTCCCTGGTCAAGACCTTCGACCCGGCGGTGCTGTTCGGCTCGCTGTCCTACACCCATAACTTCGAAGATTCGTTCAGCGACATCAGCCCCAACGTCAACCAGAAAATCCCCGGCAAGGTCAGTCTGGGCGACAGCTTCCAGTTAGGGGTCGGTGTCGCCTTCGCCCTCAACGAGAAAATGAGTATGTCGTTCTCGGTGTCCGACCTCGTGCAACGCAAGAGCAAGGTCAAGCAAAGCGGCGGGGATTGGCAATCGGTGGTCTCCAGCGATGCCAACGCCGGTTACTTCAACGTGGGCATGACCATCGCGGCGTCGGATAACCTGACGATCGTGCCGAACCTGGCCATTGGCATGACGGATGATGCGCCGGACTTCACCTTCAGCCTGAAATTCCCGTACTACTTCTAAACCGCGCACAGGGAAAAGCCCCGCAACGATAAGGGTCGTTGCGGGGCTTTTCGGTTTACCCGCCCTAGCGGATCTGGTGTTTGTGCAACAACCGGTAGAACGTCGGCCGGGAAATCCCCAGCACACGGGCCGCGACACTCAGGTTGTCGCTGTGCCGGTTGAGCACATCGCACAGCGCCTGGCGTTCGGCGCGGTGTTTATAGTCTTCCAGTGTAGCCATCGGCGACGAAATTGCCTGCTGACTCTGCAAACCCAGATCAACGGCTTCGATTTGCCGCCCTTCGGCCAGCACCAGGCCTCGGCGCACGCGGTTGGCCAGCTCACGCACATTGCCCGGCCAAGGGTGGTGCCCCATGGCCACCAGGGCGTCTTCGCTGAAGCTGCGGGGGCGGCGCCCGGTTTCCTGGCTGTAGAAGCGCGCAAAGTGGTTGGCCAGCATGGCGACGTCACCGTGGCGCTCGCGCAACGGCGCCGTGACCACTTGCAGCACATTCAAACGGTAATACAAGTCTTCACGAAACGTACCCTTCGCAACGGCCGCTTCCAGGTCGACGTGGGTCGCCGCCAGCACTCGCACATCCACCGGGATCGGCTGGCTGCCGCCGACGCGTTCGATCTGTTTTTCCTGCAGGAATCGCAGCAGGTTGGCCTGCAGCTCCATCGGCAAATCGCCGATCTCATCAAGAAACAACGTGCCGCCATTGGCCGCTTCAATCCGCCCGACCTTACGCTGGTGGGCGCCGGTAAACGCGCCCTTTTCGTGGCCAAACAGTTCGGATTGGATCAGGTGTTCCGGGATCGCGCCGCAGTTGATCGCGACAAACGGCTTGGCATGGCGCTGGGATTGGCGGTGCAGGGTTTTGGCCACCAGCTCTTTGCCGGTGCCGCTGTCGCCGCGGATCAGGACCGGGGACTCGGTGGGCGCCAATTTGGACAATAACTTGCGCAGCTCGCGGATCGGTCGGCTGTCGCCCAGCAGTTCATGTTCGGGCTCGTCCACCGCGGTGTAGCCCTTGCCCCGCAGCCGTGCCATGCCAAAGGCGCGGCCGAGGGTGACCTGCACCCTGGACACATCGAACGGCAAGGTATGGAAGTCAAAAAACCATTCGCAGACAAAATCGCCGACGTTCTGCAAGCGCAACACTTCTTGGGTGAGCACCGCGATCCACTCGGTGCCGCTGCGGCTGATCAGTTCCTTGACGGCTTCGGGCCGCTCCAGGTGATACGGCTGCAAGCGCAGCAAGCCGACATCGCAGGATCGCTCACCCACGGCCGCCAACGTACAACTGTCCACCTCCCACCCCGCCGCACGCAAACCCGGTAACAACTCATAGCAGTCATCACAGGGGTCGACCACGAGCAAGCGGCGCTGCACAGGTGTAACAATCATGACTATTCCTTGGCGCCAGAATTGCTAAAGTTATTTATAAACAAAGGTTTGTGACGCCCGGGAGTTACAGTATCAAAATCTTGACAGTTGCCTTGTATCGTTTTGCTATATGTCTTGGCAAAAAGCCACTCGACCGTCACATCCCGGCAAAAAAGTTGTACCTGCCGAATCGCGTATTCAGCTTTCAAAACAGCCGCTTACATGACGCCAATCACGGAAAGTTGAAAATTGTTGCTCTAACATGTGACCCGTACCCCGCCATCGCGCATCAGTACAAGTAACTCGCCGCACGGTCAGCCCAGCCGACGGCACTCACTTGATTGGGCATTTAGAGAGAAGACCCACATGAACGCCCCGCTCCGCATCAACGAAGCTCTTTTGATCGCAGACCGTGCTTTCCAACCCTTCCAGTGCGTGGCCTGGCACGATGGCAACGGTGCCCTCAGCCTGAGCGTCATCGACCGCACCAATACCCGCATCGGCACTAAACAACTGTCGTCGAGCGCGTATACCGACCCGGCACAACTGGAAGATTTGTTGTTACAGGCGCGCGCCGAGCTCGATAAAGATGGCTACCAGTTGCAGTCCTGGGCCATGCCGAAGTAATCCAAAACTGCAACTTGCGAGCACTGCATTGTAAAAGACAGGGCTCGCAAGTTCAGTATTAAACGCCGATGGTCTAACTTGGCGTATCGAACACTTTGTGTGGCACCTTGAGAATAAACCGCTCGATCGCTTGCGCCGCACCGTCCTCGAGATTGCTGCCGGTGACCACATCGGCCTGGCGCTTGACGGGCTCTTCAGCCTGCCCCATGGCAATCGACAATCCGGCCACATGAAACATTGCCGGGTCGTTGCCACCATCGCCGATCACTGCGGTCTGTGCCAACGGCACTCCGAGGTGCGCGGCCAAGGCTTTCAAGGCCTCGCCTTTGTTGGCTTTCATGGCGGTCACATCCAGGTAGATCGGTTGCGAACGCGAGACCTGGGCCAAGCCCTGCACCTTGGGCTGCAATTGCGCTTCCAGCTCCATCAATAATTGCGTGTTGCGACTGGCGGCGACGATCTTGTCGACCCGATCCAGGTACGGTTCAAAACTCTCCACCACCAGCGGCCCATAACCCAAGCCCGCGGTTTCAACCGCCACCATGGGCCCAGGCGGATCGCGCCGCAGCCATTCACCATCGGCAAACAGCCAGACTTCCACGTCCGGCTCGCCGGAAAACAGCGCCAATGCCACCAGCGCCGCCTCCGCCGGCAGCCGGTGCGCGACCAGCACGCTGCCGTCAGGGTTGACCAGTGTGCCGCCATTGAAGCCCGCCACCGGCACATCGATGCCAAACGCTTCGACCATGTGCATCATGGCCTTGGGCGGACGCCCGCTGGCCAGGCTGAATAACACGCCGGCTTCACGCAAGGCGCGAACCGTTGAAAGGGTGCGTTGGGTCGGGGTGTGATCCGGGCGCAACAAAGTGCCGTCCATATCACTCAACACAAACCGGATGGGATGCTTCGCAGTATCACTCATCCGAGCGAGTGCCAGGCACGGCCATCGCGGGCCAGCAACGCATCGGCCGCCGCCGGACCATCTTCACCGGCCTTGTAGGCCTGGATCCCGTCGTCTTCCTTCCACGCATCGAGAAACGGCTGCACCGCACGCCAGCCGTTTTCGATGTTGTCGGCGCGCTGGAACAGGGTCTGGTCGCCGGTCATGCAGTCGTAGATCAGGGTTTCGTAACCCGTCGACGGCTGCATTTCGAAGAAGTCTTCGTAGGCAAACCCCAACTCAATGTTGGCCATGTCCAAGGTCGGCCCAGGCCTTTTCGCCAGCAGGTCGAACCACATGCCTTCGTTGGGCTGGATCTGGATCTTGAGGAACGTGGGCCGCAGCTCATTCACTTCGGTGTCGCGGAACTGCGCATAAGGCGCCGGCTTGAAGCAGATCACGATCTCGGTATCGCGAATGCTCATGCGTTTGCCGGTGCGCAGGTAGAACGGCACACCCACCCAGCGCCAGTTGTCGATCATCACTTTCAGGGCGACAAACGTTTCGGTGCTGCTGTCGGGCGCGACGTTGGCTTCGTCGCGATAACCGGGAACCGGCTTGCCACCAATCTCTCCGGCGCTGTACTGGCCACGCACCGAATTGGCCCGCGCATCCTCTGCGGACCAAGGGCGCACGGCACCGATCACCTTGGCCTTTTCACCCCTCACAGCGTCGGCGCCAAACGCCGCCGGCGGTTCCATGGCGACCATTGCCAGCAGCTGGAACAGGTGATTGGGCACCATGTCACGCAGGGTACCGGTTTTTTCGAAGAAATTGCCCCGGGTTTCCACGCCGACGGTTTCGGCGGCGGTGATCTGTACGTGGTCGATGTAATGGTTGTTCCAGAACGCCTCGAACAGCACGTTGGAGAAACGGCTGATCAGGATGTTCTGTACCGTTTCTTTGCCCAGGTAATGGTCGATGCGATAGATCTGCTTCTCGCTCATCACCTTGAGCAAACAGGCGTTCAAGGCTTCGGCGGTGGCCAGGTCGGAACCGAACGGCTTTTCGATCACCACGCGGCGGAAGTGATCGTCGCTCTCCGTCAACAAACCGGCACTGCCCAGGCGCTGCACCACGTCACTGAAGAAGCGCGGCGCGGTGGCCAGGTAGAACACCGCATTGCCGGTGCCGCTGTCGGCGATTTTTTCGGCGATGTCCGCGTAGGTGCTGTCGTCGAGGAAATCACCCTCGACGTAGCTGATACCTTTGGCCAACTGCGCCCACAGCTGTGGGTCCAGTGCGTTGTCGGCATTGCCCTTGACCTTGCTCGCGGCTTCGGTGCGAATGAAGTCCTCGAGTTTCTTGGCAAAGTCGGCATCGCTGATGGCGTTGTGATCAACGCCGACAATGCGCAGGCCCTCGCCCAGCAGCCCGTCACGACTCAGGTTGTACAGCGCCGGCATAAGCAGGCGCTTGACCAGGTCGCCGTGGGCACCAAACAGAAACAGCGTGGTGGGAGGAGCGGGTTCGGCCTTGGGTTTCTTGCCGTTGGCGGTCATTTTTTGGACGTCTCCACGTGACCACCGAAGCCAAAGCGCATGGCAGACAACATCTTGTCACCGTAGGTGCTCTGCTGGCGCGAGCGGAAACGCGCAAACAACGACGTGGACAGCACCGGCACCGGCACGGCTTGTTCCATGGCGGCTTCGATGGTCCAACGGCCTTCGCCGCTGTCGGCAACCGAGCCGGAGTAGCCCTCGAGTTTCGGGTCGGTGGCCAGGGCGTCGGCGGTCAGGTCCAGCAGCCAGGACGACACCACGCTGCCACGACGCCAGACTTCGGCGATATCGGCAACATTCAGGTCGAAACGTTGGTCTTCGGCGAGGTTTTCCGAGTTTTTGGTCTTGAGGATGTCAAAGCCTTCGGCAAACGCCTGCATCATCCCGTACTCGATACCGTTGTGAATCATCTTCACGAAGTGCCCCGAACCTGCAGGGCCGGCATGAATGTAACCGTGCTCGGCGCGGGGGTCTGCGGCGGCCGAGCGGTCCTTGGTACGCGGGATGGAACCCAGGCCCGGCGCCAGGCTGGCGAAGATCGGATCAAGGCGCTGCACGGTCGCGGCGTCGCCGCCGATCATCATGCAGTAGCCACGCTCCAGGCCCCAGACGCCGCCCGAGGTGCCGACGTCGACGTAGTGCAGGCCTTTTTCCGACAGGGCCTTGGCACGACGCACGTCGTCCTTGTAGTTGGTGTTGCCGCCGTCGATGATCACGTCACCGTGGTCCAGCAGGTCGCTCAGTTCATTGATGGTGTTTTCGGTGGGGTCGCCTGCCGGCAACATCACCCACACAGCGCGGGGCTTCTGCAGCCCGGCGACCAGCGCCTTCAAATCGGCAACGCCGGTGGCGCCCTCTTCGCTCAGGCCTTTGACAAATGCTTCGTTACGGTCGTAAACAACGGTGGTATGCCCATTGAGCATCAGGCGCCGCGCAATGTTACCGCCCATGCGGCCTAGTCCAATAATCCCCAGTTGCATGTGCTGATGCTCCTAACTACTAAAAAATGTGTGACATAGTTTATAGCGCAATGAGGCTAATGAGGGTTAGTTCAGAGCGGATCGGTATAGTTTCATGAGAAAAAGTAGCCAGCATTTCACCATTACCGTCGCAAAAGTCACACGACCGCCAAAAATAAAAAAGTTCCCTTGATACATAAAAGAATCCAGAATTGCTTCCGACTGATGCCCAGAACCTCCAATCATGCGTTCTGGCACCGCGATCTACCGGCTATTTGCGAGGTAAGCAATGAGCACAGCACAGATGACCCGCCCGCCACAGACCCTCTACGTCAGCATCCGTCGCGACGAGTTGCGCCAATTGAAGGCCGAACGCGACCAACTGCAACAGGAAGTCTTGCGCCTGCGCTCGCACCTGCAAGGCCAGCTGGATCAGCCCTCCAGCACACAGCCCGCCCTCTGCTGAGCGGTTTTGTAAGGTAACTCCTACAAAAAACTCACAAAGTTTTCACATCTCCTTCACGATACTCGCGCCCGAAGGGCCGCCTTACACAAGGGCGGCCTCTGCTGCGTGCGTCCCTGCGCGTCAGCTGAAAAATTATCGGGTTGGAGCGCTGGATGGCGATGTTCAAACGCAGCACTACGTCTGCGAAAGGTTTTGATTGGGCCGGCCTGGGTTGGCTGTTCCTGTTCTTCTGGTACTTCTCGGGTATTACCCAACTGCTGATTCAACTGACCGGCACTTCCGGTTTCAGTGGCTTTCGCCAAGCCTTCTTCATGAGTGCGTTGTGGTTGGCGCCGATGTTGTTATTCCCGCGCCGTACTCGCCTGCTGGCCGCCTTGATCGGAGTGGTGCTGTGGGCTTGCTCCATGGCCAGCCTGGGTTATTTCTTCATCTATCAGCAGGAATTCTCCCAGAGCGTCATCTTCATCATGTTCGAGTCGAACATTTCTGAAGCGGGCGAATACGCCACCCAATATTTCGCCTGGTGGATCGTGCTGGCATTCATTGCCCACACCGCCTTCGCCATCTTCCTGTGGACGCGCTTGCGCCCGGTTTACCTGCCGCGCGGCCAGTCGATACTGGCAGCGGTAGCCATTGTGCTGGCCGTCGTCGGCTACCCGTTGGTCAAGCAGATCGCCACGAGCGAAACCATGGAACTGGCCATCGACCGCTTTGAAACCCGCATCGAGCCGGCCGTGCCGTGGCAGATGATCGTCGCCTACCGCCGCTACACCGAGCAACTGGACAACATGCAAGGCATGCTGACCAGCGCCAGCCAGATCCCGCCGTTGAAAAACCTCAAGGACAGCATGGCCGGCCAGCCTTCGACCCTGGTGCTGGTGATCGGCGAGTCCACCAACCGCCAACGCATGAGCCTCTATGGCTACCCGCGCAATACCACGCCGGAGCTAGACAAGCTGCGTGACCAGTTGGCCGTGTTCGACAACGTCATCACCCCGCGCCCCTACACCATTGAAGCGCTGCAACAGGTGTTGACCTTCGCCGACGAAGAGAACCCGGACCTGTACCTCAAGACGCCGTCGATTGTCAGCGTGATGAAACAGGCCGGTTACAAGACCTTCTGGATCACCAACCAGCAGACCATGACCAAGCGCAACACCATGCTCACGACCTTTTCCGAACAGGCCGACGAGCAGGTCTACCTGAACAACAACCGCAACCAGAACGCCCGCCAATACGACGGTGACGTGCTGGCGCCATTCGCCAAGGCCCTGAGCGACCCCGCCGAGCGCAAGCTCATCGTGGTCCACCTGCTGGGCACGCACATGAGCTACCAGTACCGCTATCCGCCAACCTTCGAGAAGTTCACCGATCGCCAGGGTGTTCCGGACGCTATCACCGATGCCCAGTTGCCGATCTACAACAGCTACGACAACGCGGTGCTGTACAACGACTTCGTGGTGTCGAGCCTGATCAAGGACTACGCCAAGACCGACCCCAACGGTTTCCTGCTGTACCTGTCGGACCACGGTGAAGACGTATTCGACTCCGCCGGCCACACCACCCTGGGCCGCAACGAAGGCAAGCCGACGGCGCCGATGTACACCATCCCGTTCATGGCCTACGCCTCACCGAAATGGCGCGAAACCCACGACTGGAAATTTGCCGGCGACCTGCAACGGCCCTACAGCAGCTCGCAGCTGATCCACACCTGGGCCGACTTGGCCGGCCTGAATTTCGATGAGCTGGACCACAGCAAAAGCCTGGTCAGCGACAGCTTCAAACCGCGCCCGCTGTTGATCGGCAACCCCTATGAGCGCCAGCAGAAAGCGCTGATCGACTTTAGCCTGATCAAACCGAAGACGGCCGAAAACGCCGACGTGGTGCTCAAGTAAATACCGCCTTGTAACAGAACGATAACAATCATTCTCGTTTACACCTAAAGTTCCACGCCTCCTTTCGTCTTTGAGCCAAGGCCTTTTCATACTGAGAAGGCCGCAAAGACGACAAGGAGTCTTCCGCGATGTTCGCGCCCTTTACCCGTTCCATGACCGTTACCCTCGGCCTGTTCAGCCTGGCGCTGAGCCCGGAACTGCTGGCTGAAACCGACCCCGAACAGACAACCGCCACCGCGCTGGAGCTGGGCAGCACCCACATCAGCGCCGAAGGCCTGGGCGCCAATACCGAGCACACAGGGGCCTATACCACCGGCTCGATGAGTACCGCCACCCGGCTGAACCTGTCGATCAAGGAAACGCCTCAATCCATTTCGGTGGTCACCCGCCAACAGATGGACGATTTCAATCTCAATACCCTGACCGACGCTTTGCGCCAGACCACCGGCGTGACGGTCCAGCATCTGGATTCGGACCGGGCCGGGTATTCCTCCAGGGGTTATTCGATCAATAACTTCCAGGTGGACGGCATGCTCAATACGTTCGGGCGCATGAAGTCCGACTCGGACACCATCATCTACGACCGTATCGAAGTAGTACGCGGCGCCACCGGCCTGACGACCGGCGCAGGCGACCCCTCGGCGACCGTCAACATGATCCGCAAGCGCCCGACCGCGCAATGGCAAGCCAAGACCGGCGTCAGCGGCGCCAGCCATGACAACTACTACAGCTACCTGGATGTGGGCGGCCCGCTGGCGTTTGACGGACGGCTGCGCGGGCGCACGGTGATGGCTTACCGTGACAGCCAATCCTTTCGCGACAACTACGCGCTGCAACGGGAAGTCGGCTACGGCATTCTGGAGGCCGACCTGACGGACGACACCGTGGTAGCCGTCGGCTTCGACTACCAGAACAAGCACGTGCAAGGCAGCTCCTGGGGCACCCTGCCCTACTGGAACAGTGACGGCAGCAAGGCCCGCCTGTCGCGCTCGGCCAACCTCGCCGCCGACTGGAGCTCCTGGCCCCTGAAGGACAAGACCACCTTCGCCTCCATCGATCACACGCTGGCGACGGACTGGCGCCTGAAAGCCGCTTACACCCATCGGCAAAGCGATACCGACGGCAAGGTGTATTACGGCGGCGCCGGTTTTCCGAATGCCGATGGCAGCGGCATGACGGCCTGGACCAACCAGATGGTCGGCACCTCGAAAATGGATGTGGTCGACTTCAACCTGGCCGGCACCTACGCGCTGTTGGGGCGCGAGCATGCGTTGATGCTGGGTTATGGCGAATCCGAGCAGCGCGACACGTCACCCTTCCAACGTTTTGCAACGCCCCAAGGCTACGAGACCATCGAAGACTGGAAACACATGGGCGGCATCGGCAAATTCCCCGACCGCACCACCGGCCTCAAGGGCGAACACAGCAGCAAAAAACAAAAGGCCGGCTACCTCGCCACACGCTTGAGCTTGACCGACACGCTGCATGCGGTACTGGGCAGCCGCTATGGCAGCTGGGAAATCGAAAGCGCCTCGCCCACGTACAACCTCGACAATCAATTGACCGCCTCAAGCAAATCCAGCCAGACCCACACAGACATGTGGACACCTTACGCGGGCCTGCTCTACGACCTGACGCCGGAATACACGGTGTACGCCAGCTACACCGACATCTTCAACCCGCAGGACGAGCGCAACGCCAGCAAGCAGTACCTCGAACCAGTGGTCGGCAGTAACTACGAAATCGGCCTCAAGGGCAGCCTGCTCAACGAACGTTTGAACCTGGCCACCGCGTATTTCTGGAGCACCCAGGATAACGTCGCCGAACTCGACAATGCGGCCCCGCCGGACCCGATCACCCGCGAGCAGTTCTACAAATCCGGTGGCAAGGGCAACAAGGTGCAGGGCTTTGAAGTGGAGGTGTCCGGCGAAGTCATGCCGGACTGGAATCTCACGGCGGGCTACACCTACACCCATTCGCTCAACGGCGATAAACAACGCAACAACACTGGCCAGCCGATGAATATGCTGAAGGTGTCGACAGCCTATCGTTTACCGGGCGAGTGGCGCGGGTTGACGGTGGGCGGCGCGGTGAACTGGCAGAGCGACTTCTACGACTTCGCCGAGCGGCCAATCGGCGGCCGGGACCAAGAGGGTTACCTGCTCACCGAATCCACCAAGATCACCCAACAGGCCTATACCGTGGTCAACCTGATGTCGCGCTACCAGTTCGACGAGCATGTTTCGGCTTCGGTTAACGTCAATAATCTATTCGATGAGAAATACTATGAACGCGTCGGTTTTTATAATGGCGTGTACTGGGGCGACCCGCGCTCGATAACCTTGGCACTCGACTGGAAACTCTAACCACCCTCCGCCGAAGTTAACAACATTGTTAACTTCGGGAGTTCCCCACGTTAATACCCACTTAATAAGCTGCCCGCACAATCGCCCCATGAATCTGATCAAGGACCGAGCGGATACCGACCACACTGAATGGGAACACCTTGATGAAACCCTCGATTTTGATGCTTGCCGGCCTGATGACCCTGACTTCCGCGGCGGCTTTTGCAGAAGGCGGCTCGGAGCGTTCGAAGGAGTTCTACAATAACTTCACCTTCACGCAGCAGAAATTCCACGGCAGCAATGAACAAACTGCCTCCGCTGACGGTAAAACTTTAAAACGCGACACAGCGGATCAATCCAGCACCGAGGCACAACCTAAAAGTTAAGTTAACTTTTATTTAACTCGCATCACCCTGTGCCAACCCGCTCTGTTGGCAAAGGTTAACTTGGCGCCATTCAATGGCGCCTTTTTTTTGCCTGTGCCTTATTACAGTGGTTTGTTCCAGAACAACATACGCCCATGGGCCGGATCAAATACCGAGTCGTCAAAACCGAACTTGCGGTACGCCGACTGCGCCACAGCATTGCCCTCGAGCACTTCCAAGGTGATCTTGCAGCAGCCACGCTGACGGGCGATTTCCTCGACCTTCTGCAGCATTTTCTGGCTCAGCCCCAGGCCCCGGAACCGATTCATCACGGCGACATCGTGGACATTGACCAGCGGACGACAGGCGAAGGTGGAAAACCCTTCAAAGCAATTGACCAATCCCGCAGGCTCGCCGCCCACGAATGCCAGGACACTGAACGCATGCGGGCGCTTGGCCAGTTCAGCCGGCAGTTGTTGCAACAGGTCGGCGGGCAGGCTGTGGCCGCCCCCCATTGGGTCTTCAGCGTAATGATTGAGCAGCAGGGCAATGGCCTCGGCATGCACAGGATTGGTGTAGCTGGCTTGCAGCACCAGGATTTCAGGGGTATCCATTTCCGTCCTCGATAACGACAAACAAGGGAATCAGTTCCCTTTGAGGAGGACGATTGTAAGCGTGGAGCAGGCGCTAGATGAAGGAGATTAACTACAAATAGCTGCCAGAAGGCGCGAAGGTTACCCGCATCAAAAGCAGCCATAGGACTTGCACCAGGCTTTTTCCTACCCCCCAAAGCGCTGCAATTGCATTTCCTGCAAGCGACTCAAGGTTCGTCGGAAAGGGAATTCCAGATAGCCTTCGGTGTAGAGGCTTTCCAACGGCACTTTAGCCTCGATGAACAGCGGCACCTTGCGGTCGTAGCATTCATCCACCAGAGCGATAAAGCGCCGCACGCTGTCATCGTGTACTGACAACTCGGGCAATTCGCGATCACCGGCCGCTACTCGCTGGACACCGTCCTCGGTGCCTCGGGCAATCCGTCCCGGTCGCTTTTGTGCACTCAGGTTGGGGACCTCACCCAACAGGATCGCCTTGAAACGATCACACAGCAGCATGAAATCCATCGCTGCCAAAGGTTGCTCGCACAGGTCGGCATACCGGCACCACAACACCGTGTCGCTGGCCTGCACCGCCACGATGCAGCGATGACCGACGCTGATCGGGCCATGGCGCACCGCTTGGCCCTCGCTCAATTGCTCGAACACCGCCGCCAGCGCATCCGGCTGATCGACCCAATAACGTTGCACGCCGACACCCGGGTGCAAGCGATGGTCTTCACCACCGTCCACCGCCACCACGTGCATGTGCTGCTTGATCGCCGCAATGCCCGGCAGGAAACGCTCACGATTGAAGCCACCAGCGTAGAGCTGTTCGGGCGGTTGATTGGAGGTGCAGACCATCACCACGCCTTCTTCGAACATCACCTGGAACAAACGGCCAAGGATAATTGCATCACCGATGTCACTGACGAACAACTCGTCAAAACACAGCACGCGTACCTCTTGGGCCAGCTCACGGGCCAGCGCTTGCAACGGGTCATGGGTGCCGGTGAGCTGGAACGAACGCTGGTGTACCCAACCCATGAAGTGATGGAAATGCTGGCGCCGCGCAGGCACGCGCAGGCTCAGGTAAAACTGGTCCATCAGCCAGGTTTTACCCCGGCCCACCGGGCCCCAGAGGTAAACCCCGAGAATCGGCGAGCGCCCTTGGTGCAAGGCTTGGTGGCAGGTCTGCAGGGCATCCACCGCACGGCGCTGGGCATCGTCGGCGACGAAGCCCAGTTGGGTGGTGGCGTATTGATAAGCGGCGAGCGGCGAGTCGAAAGTCATGCGCGCCATTATGACTTACAAGGAGATATCCAACCGTGAAATCTTGCCCTGTTCGTTCAAGCGAAAGGTGTAGCGCAGCTCCAGCGGGCTGCCGGGGAAGTTGCCGGAAACCACATTGCTGACCAATACCTTGCCGGTGCGATGCTGCACGTTGAGCACTTCGACCCTGGGCTGATAACGCTGCGCGGTGTCTTCCATCCAACGTGCGATGGCGGCGGTGCCGACCTGATGCGCGCCCTCATCGAACACGTTGGCGTCGTCAGCAAAACAATGGGCGACGGCCGAAGTGTCGCAGGCATTGGTTGCCGCAATGTAGGCGGCGATGGCCGGGGCCAGATCAGCGTGGGACATGGCACAGCTCCTTTGTGATGAGTTATGACGCCATGCTAAACCAGGGCTGTGTCAATTTTTGTCAGGAGTGAACGGCGAGGAATGCTGCTGCTCCATCAACTTGCGCCAGCCCCGCAACCAATCACTGCGGCGCCCCGGATAGCGCTCACCGCGAGACTCGGCGGCAGCCACGCGGTCGGTGCGAAAGGTGCGATACGCGTCACGCAGTTCGCACCAGGCCACGATCACCCGCACCTCATTGAGAAAGCCCAGCGCCAGGGGCCAGATCAGCCGCTGGCTCTGGGTCTGGCTCGCGTCGGCGTAATCGATGTGCAGCTTGGCCTGGTTGCGAATGGCTTCGCGAAACACATTGAGCGGTACGCGGTTTTCCGGGTAGCCGAACCCTGGCGGGCCAGGTAGCAGCGTCGGGTTGCGTAACGCTTCCTGGGCGGCGGGGTCCAGCACGTCGGCAATTTTTGCCAAGGCGTTGGCCGCGGCATGGCTCAAGACATCGTCGCCACGCTGATCCACATAGCGCAGACCAAGCACGATGGCTTCGGTTTCCTCGGCATTGAGCATCAAGGGCGGTAAAAACAGCCCGCTGCGCAACACATACCCAACTCCGGCCTCGCCAAAAATAGGCGCGCCCAGCGCGGTCAATTCGGCGATGTCGCGATACAGCGTGCGCTCGGACACCTCCAACTGCGCCGCCAGTACGGCAGCGGTCACCGGACGCTTCTTGCCCCGCAGAGCCTGGAGCAAAGTCAGTAGACGAGTGGTACGCGACACGTTGAGCCCATCAAAAAAAGAAAGTGGCACAGCTTATCAGAGCACCCTGTCAGAAAATGTCAGCAGCCGTTCGGCCGCCGATTATCCGGGACGAAAAAAAACGGCCTGTCGGCCGTTTTTTTAATTGCGTGGTTTACGCAAGGCTCTTGCTGACCACCTCGAACACATCGCTCGACAGCTCACCGGAAGCTCGAATACGTTCCAGTTCCGCCTTCATCAGCGCCTGCCGCGCGCTGTCGTATTTGCGCCAGCGGGTCAACGGCGCCAATTGACGCGAGGCGATCTGCGGGTTGAAACCGTTCAACTGAATTACCAGGTCCGCCAGGAAACGATAGCCCGAGCCGTCCGCGGCGTGGAAGTTGATCAGGTTCTGCCCGGCAAACGCGCCCACCAGTGCACGCACTTTGTTCGGGTTCTTGATGGTGAACGCCGGATGTTCCATCAACGCCTTGACCCGCGCCAGCCCGCCCGGCAACACGCTGCCAGCCTGCACGCTGAACCACTGGTCCATGACCAGCGGGTTGTCCTTGAAGTTCTCGGCAAACACCGCCAAGGCCTTGGCTTTTTCCGCCTCGAACGGCGAATTCACCAACACCGCCAACGCGGTCAGGCGTTCAGTCATGTTGTCGCTGGTGTCGAACTGGTCCAACGTTGCCGCCAGCACTTGCGGCTTGCCGCTGAGCATCAGGTACGACAGCGCAATGTTCTGCAAGGCACGCCGGGCAAAGTGCTCGGCAGCCGCTACATACGGGGTTTGCTTGGAGAGTTCGCGGTTGGCCTGGTAGCGCAGCCACAAGCCGTCGAACAACTGGTCGGCCAGTTGCTTGCGGGCGAATTCACGGGCGGCATGAATGGCGTCGACGTCGGCCACTTCGCTGATTTCCGTCAGGTAGGCCTCACCCGGCAACGAGAGCATTTCGGCGACCATCGCCTGGTCCAGGCTTTCGTCGCTCAATACCGTGCGCAGAGCGTCGATCAGGCGCTGATCCAGCTTCAGCGGCTGACCCGCCTGGTACTGGCCAATCAGCTCCTGCAACACCTGCACCGACAGTTGCTGGCCGGCATCCCAGCGATTGAACCCGTCGCTGTCGTGCTGCATCAGGAACATCAACTGATCACGGGTGTACGCGAAGCTCAGTTTCACCGGCGCCGAGAAACCGCGCAGCAGCGAAGGCAGCGGCTGTTCGTTGATATCGACGAAGGTAAAGGTCTGCTCGGCCTCGGTCACCGAAATCACGCGGGACGTACCGGCAGCACTTGCCTCACCGGCCAGGCGCAACGCGACAGCGGCGCCCTTGCCGTCCAGCAGGCCCAATGCCACTGGAATCACGAACGGCAGCTTTTCCACCTTGTCCGGGGTTTCCGGGCAGCTTTGGCGGAAAGTCAGGCTGTAGGTTTTGGCCGCAGCATCGTAGGAATCACTCACCGCCAAGCGCGGCGTACCGGCCTGGCTGTACCAGCGCTTGAACTGGCTGAGGTCGGCACCGTTGGCGTCTTCCATGGCCTTGATGAAGTCGTCGCAGGTCACGGCCTGACCGTCATGACGCTCGAAATAGAGGTCGCTGCCTTTGCGGAAGCCTTCGGCGCCGAGCAAGGTGTGGATCATACCGACCACTTCCGAGCCCTTTTCGTACACGGTCAGGGTGTAGAAGTTGGAGATCTCGATAAAACTTTCCGGGCGCACGGCATGGGCCATCGGGCCGGCGTCTTCGGCGAACTGGTGAGTGCGCAGGTACGCCACATCCTGAATGCGCTTGACCGTGGCTGAGTTCATGTCCGCAGAGAAGCCCGAGTCGCGGAACACGGTGAAGCCTTCCTTGAGCGACAGTTGGAACCAGTCGCGGCAGGTCACGCGGTTGCCCGACCAGTTGTGGAAGTATTCATGCGCGACGATAGCCTCAACCCGCTGATGCGCGGCATCGGTGGCGGTTTCGGCGCGGGCCAGCACGGCGCTGGAGTTGAAGATGTTGAGGCCCTTGTTCTCCATGGCACCCATGTTGAAGTCGTTGACCGCGACGATCATGAAGATGTCGAGATCGTACTCGCGGCCGTAGGTTTCTTCATCCCAGCGCATGGATTTTTTCAGGCTGGTCATGGCGTGCTGGCACTTGTCGATATTTTCCGGCTCGACATAGATACGCAGCGCCACGGAACGGTTGGTCATGGTGGTGAAGCGGTCTTCGACACACCACAAATCACCGGCCACCAGCGCGAACAGGTACGCCGGCTTCTTGAACGGGTCTTCCCAGGTCGCCCAGTGGCGGCCGTCTTCGCCAGGACCGCTGGCAATCGGGTTGCCGTTGGACAGCAGCACCGGGTAGCTGTGTTGCTCGGCGATCACGGTGGTGGTGAAGGTACTCATCACATCCGGACGGTCGAGGTAGTAAGTGATCTTGCGGAACCCTTCGGCCTCGCACTGGGTGCAGAACATGCCGCCGGACTTGTACAAGCCTTCGAGGGCCGTGTTGGTTTCGGGGTGGATCTTGACGCTGGTGTCGAGGGTGAAGGTCTCACTCGTGGGCTGCACGGTCAGGTGGCTGTCGGTCAACTGGTAGTCAGCGTCCGTCAATTCCCGGTCAGCCAGGTTCACGCTCAACAGTTCGAGCTGCTGACCGTCCAGCACCAGCGGCGGCAAGCCGGCGCCACGTGCGGGGTTACGGCGCATCACCAGTTGCGCGTGGACCAGGCTGTGGTCCTCGAACAACTCGAAGGTCAGGTGCGTCTCGTCGATCAGGTAGTCCGGCGCCTGATAGTCCTTCAGGTAAATCATCTTCGGTTGTTCGGTACGCATGGGTGGCATCCTTTTACTGATGCACGGCGAGCTGGTAGGCCGTGTACTTGCGAATATTGATGACCCCGGTGTCGAAGATCAGGTATTGGCCCTTGATCCCCAGCAGCGTGCCTTCGGCAATCGGGTTCTTGTCCAGGTTGAAGCTGACGATCTTGGTCGGATACTGCTCGATCGGGTAACGGATTTCGATCGGTTCAATGTCGGCAATCGTTTGGATGGCTTGTAGGCCAAAGCGTTCCTGCAAACTCGCCAGGCCCTCGGCGCAAGACGCGAACAACTCATCGCGCACCTGCTTGAGGTCAACCGATTGTGCATCGCCCTTGAGCAAGGCCCGCCAGTTGGTCTTGTCGGCGACCTGACTGCGGAACAGGTCTTCGACGAAACCGGACTGCTGGCGCGTGGACACACGCACGATCGGCAGCGCCTGGCTGGCGCCCTGGTCGAGCCAACGCGTGGGCAATTGGGTGGCGCGGGTGATGCCGACCTTGATCCCCGACGAATTGGCCAGATAGACCACATGGTCGGTCATGCAGAACTGCTCGCCCCACGCCGGATCACGGCAGGTGCCGGCGGCGTAATGACAACGCTCGGGACTCATGATGCACAGGTCGCACTGAGCCAGCTTGGTCATGCACGGGTAGCAATAACCCTGGCTGAAGCTGGTCTTGGTCTTGCGGCCGCAATGGCTGCAATGGATCGCACCCAGGTACTCCAGGCGCACATGGGTACCGATCAACGGGTTGACCGGCACCTCGGTATCGCCCAGACGAAACGCATATTGAACGGTCGGCTCACCGAGTTGCGCCGACATTTTGCTGACTGCACCGCGACCGATTTCAATCAATGGATCGCGTCCGACTTGAACAGGATGTTCGGCACCGTGGTCGACTTCGATTCACACTCCTGCGTTCCCATGTAGCCGGTGCGCTGGTCTTCCGGCAGGTTCTGGATCTCCCAGGCGATCATCGCTTGCAGCGACAGCTCCCGCTGCTCGGCGGTGAGCTTGCGGCCATCAGACCATTTGCCGATTTCCACGGCGAGCTTGAGGCTCCGGTAGATGTCCGGGGTGATGTTTTCGATCATTTCAGCAAAAGAGGACATTCAGGCTCTTCCTTAACGAATAGTGGATTTGCGACGACTGTATAAACCGCCCAACAAGCCGGTCAGGCAACCGATGGCCAGGCCGCCGACATGGGCGGCATTGGCGATTTCGCCGAAACCGATCATCGAGACCAGCCCCGACAGGCACAGCACCAACCACACCAGCATCATCACCAGCACCCCACGGGGCAGGCGATAAGCCGGGTTGGGCGAGATGAGTTGATAGATCCAGCAATGCCCCAGCAGCCCATACAAGACGCCGGACAAGCCACCAAACAGGCCGGGGCCGCCATACAGGTATTGAGCGAAATTGGAGGCCAGGCTGAACAACAGCGTCAGCCCCAGCAGGTTGATACTGCCCTGGCGCGCTTCAATACGCCGCCCCAGCTCCCAGTACCACATGCCATTCATGGCCAGGTGCAGGATGCCGAAGTGGATCAGCATCGGCGTGACCAGCCGCCACCACTGGCCCGAGGCCAAGGTGTCGGCCAGCGGCGTGAACTGGATGTACTCACCCATCACCCGGAACGGCAGGAAGGTCAGCCAGCTCATCGCTTGCAGGTTTTCACCGAGCAAGGTCACCGCGCCAACGATCAGGCTCGCCAGCAGCACCAGCGCCGTCACCGGGCTATGGCGCACTTGCTGAACAAACCCCGGGCGCGTGACCGCCGCCTGCTCCGGAATATCCAGTTGCTGGTCCGGATCGCCGGCCGGAAAACGTTGATACAAGACGCGCACGTCGTCGCTGATGGTCTCGGGCACCCACAACACCTGCTCGCCCGCTTCTTCACTGACGCGATGGGGCACCTGCATGCGTTGCAGCAGTTTGACGAAACCGCCCAGGTCGACGCTCAGCGGCAAGCGTAATACGGGCACGGCACTCATGTAATCACCTCGGGGCGCTCAACGTCGACCCATACGAATTTATGCGGATCGAGGCGGGTTTCCTGATCCAGTCGGTACGCCACCAGCTTGCCGTACAGCACCGCGCTGTAGTCCAGGCAGGCCAGGTTCGGACGGATCGGCGCCGGTTTGCCACTGCGCCAGTAATGCCCGACGAACAGCACAGGCTCGTCGACGCCGTAGCGCAGCAGGGAGTTTTTTTCAGAAGACGACAACGGTGTGCGCGCCACGGGCTCCGGCAACGCGTCGGGTTGGAACACGATGTCGCCGTAGGTTTTCGGGTCTTCTTCCCAGAACTTGGTGCGGAAGAACGAGCGTGTCAGGCCGTCGCCGCCGGTCAGGGTCAAACCGTCCGGCAGACGCATGTCGGTGCCGCGCAACAGGCGGTCAAAGGCATTGCAGGCGAAGCTGCCCGGCACGGCGGCGGCCTGCAGGAAATGCTGATCGATACAGCCATCGGGAAAAGTCGCGCGCAGCGGCTGGATAAACCCGTCATCCCAGCACGCATGCACCACACGGAAACGTCCGGCGTCGACGAACAGCGGCATGTCATAGAACCAGCCGAGGAAGTCGTGCCAATCGGCCGGGTGATCCTCGAATTGGGTCAGGGTCTCGTGGATCAAGCGCTCATGCCGCGGGGTGTGCTCGCGCACGAACTGCTTGCCGCTGCCCGGTGGCGCGGGCGTGGCCCAGCCCAGGGCGTTGAACTCATGGTTGCCCATGATGCACAGCGCCTGCCCGGCCTCGGTCATGTCGTGGACAATGTGCAGCGCCTCGCGAATCCGCGGGCCACGGTCGATGATATCGCCGAGGAACACCGCCATGCGCGACGGGTGGCGCCAGGTGCCAGCGTGCTTGTGGTAGCCCAACTGGTCGAGCAGGTGCTCAAGGGTGTGGGCGCAACCATGCACATCACCAATCAGGTCGTAGCTACGCGCGGGATCGAGCATCAGTCGCCTCCACCCCCCAAGCGGCTGCCCCAGCCCAACTTGGTGCGGCACACTTCATAGTAGTTGTGGTCCAGCGGGTGGATCAGCCGCAGCTTCTGCGCTTTTTTACTCACGGTGATGGTGTCACCGGGGGCGCAGGTGAAATGGTTCTGCCCGTCGCAGGAGACTTGCGGGTAAATCTGCATGTCTTTGGAAACCACGATTTTCAACTCACTGTTGCCATCGACCACAATCGGCCGGCTGGACAACATATGGGGGTACATCGGCACGATCACAATGGCGTCGAGCTTGGGGTGCATGATCGGGCCGCCCGCCGACAGCGCATAAGCGGTGGAGCCGGTGGGCGTGGCGACGATCAGGCCATCGGCCTTTTGACTGCACACGAACTGGCCGTCGATATACAGCTCGAATTCGATCATCCGCGTGGATTTGCCGGGGTGCAGCACGACATCGTTGAGGGCGTCGCCCTGGCCGATGGCTTCGCCGTGGCGGCGCACTTCAGCTTGCAGCAGGAAGCGGTTCTCCACCAGGTAATGGCCGTCGAGCACCTTGGCCACTTCGACTTCCAGCTCATCGGGACGAATATCGGTCAGGAACCCCAGGCTGCCACGGTTGATCCCCAGCACCGGCACGTTATGCCGCGCGAGCGCCCGTGCGGCGCCCAGCAGGCTGCCGTCGCCGCCGACCACAATCACCATGTCACAGACTTCACCGAGCATCTTGCGCGACGAGGTTTGCAGGCCATGACCCGGGAGGATTTCGGCGATGGTGTCTTCGAGGATCACATGCAGGTGGCGCTCGAGCAGAAACTTTTTCAGCCGGCGGACGGTGTCCAACACCTGGGTACTGCCCAGGCGACCGATAATGCCGATATTGCGAAATTGCTCCATGGGGCTCCTGCGGGATTGGGGTGTGGCAAAAAAGAACGATTATGGGCGAAAGGCCGCGTCAGGCAAAATCCTTTGTCGCCGTGAAGCCTTGATGACAACGCTTCTCAGCCACCCTCCCCTGTGTAAAAGGCTATGCTCGGACCATGACCGTGTTCCCCGACTTGCACAACCTGCCCCGCCAACTGCGCCATCCCGAGGTGCGCGACCTTGCGTGGGTGATGCTCGCCCCGCCGATGCTCGCGCAAACGCCGTGGCCGCAACGCCATCCGCTGGCCGGCAGCGACTGGGTACAGGCGCCCGACCGTCTCGAACACTGGCTGCGGCAATTGGACCAGGACAGCACCCCCCTACAGCATTGGCTGAACCTGGCGCGCACCCGACGCCTGGGCCTCTACTACGAACGCCTGTGGCAGTTCGCCGTGCAGCATGCGCCGGGCGTGGAACTGTTGGCCGCCAACCTACCGATCCGCCGCGCCGGGCATACCCTGGGCGAACTGGACATGCTGCTGCGCGACCGCAAGGGCGTGCATCACCTGGAACTGGCGATCAAACTCTACCTCGGCCCGCAGGACGGCAATGGCCAGGACACCGCGCAGTGGCTGGGTCCGGGCTGTCATGATCGGCTGGATCGCAAGCTGGCGCACCTGGCCCAGCATCAGTTGCCGATTTCGGCACGACCGGAGAGCCGCGAGGTGTTGGCCGCGCTGGGCATCGCGCAGTTCGATGCACACTTGTGGCTCGGCGGCTATTTGCTTTACCCCTGGCCCGGCCAGGCTGAACCGCCCTATGGCGCTCACCCGCAGCATTTGCGTGGGCGCTGGCTGCATCAACGTGATTGGCGGGACTTTGTCAGCGCCAGCGCGCCCGGCCGCTGGCAGCCCTTGCCCCGACATGCGTGGCTGGCGCCAGCGCATTACCAGGCAGAAGCGGTGTGGAGCGAAGAACAGATGCTGGAATGGCTGGCGGACCTGGCACCGATGGCACCGGCTCAGTTGCTGGTGCGACTGGTTCAGAACGGCGAGGAGTGGGAGGAAGCCGAGCGGTTGTTTCTGGTGGCGGATCTTTGGCCGAATGTACCGGGCACTCCCTGACCTGCAAGGAGCGGTCTCACCGACTCGAAGGCTCAGCCCTCATTGAGAAATATCTGTTGCGGCAACCTGAAATCACGCAGCTTGAGCAACGCCAGCGGCCCCGCATCCAGTTCGGTGCGCAGGTGCCACGTCAGGCTCAGGCCGTCGGGCGCCTTGAGGGCCAGGCGGTAGCGGCTGTTGCCGTCGTCCAATGGCGTGACTTGGGCGTTTTCCAGCAGGCGGATCAGGCCCCAGGTGCCGGGGTAGTCGCCAAATAGCCGCTCGCCGGCATGCACGCTGGTCCAGCTGAGGCTCACGCCGGGATAGTCGCTGCGTCCCGGCCAGTTGA
>NZ_JYLL01000017.1 GCF_001439695.1 Pseudomonas veronii | reverse complement strand
AACGCGGAGCAGACGGTGCCCTACGATTTGCCGGAGAACGCGACCCAGAGCGGCATGAAAAGTCGTTCGAGCAAGGGCGGCACGCCGGCCAACTTCAATGAAATCCGCATGGAGGACAAGAAGGGGTTGGAGCAGTTGTATATCCATGCCGAGCGCAATCAGGACATCGTCGTCGAGGTGGATGAGAGCCATTCGGTGGGGCATGACCGCAACAAGAGTATTGGGCACAACGAGACGGTGACGATTGGCAACAACCGCCTGCGCATCGTCAAGCAGGAAGACATCCTCTCGGTGGGCCAGAGGAAGACCGACAGCATCAGCCAGAGCTACGTCATCGAAGTGGGCGAAAACCTACGCCTGGTCTGCGGCGAAAGCATCCTGGAGTTGAACGCCAGCGGGCAGATCAACCTCACCGGCGTGCAAATCAGCTTCTACGCCAGCGGCGATGCCGAGTTCAACACCGGCGGCGTGCTGCACCTGAACAATGGCGGCGGCCCCGGCGCGACGCCCGATGGCCAAGGCATAAAAGCCAGCATCGACGCCAACATCAAAGCCGCGTTCCCCGCGCCTAAAAGCTCCTGACGAGACCTGTCTTCCATGACGTACCGAATCAACGAATTCCAGTTCCAACTGCCGGCCGGCGAGCTGCAGGACGCGTCGATCAATATCCTCAAGTTCCCCGAGCTGGGCACTTCTCTGATCGTCAGCCGCAGCCTGCTCGCCGAAGGCGAAACCCTGCACAGCAATTTCGACGACCAACTCAAGCGCCTGGAAAAACAGGTGCAGGACTTGCGCTGCCAACCGAGCGTCACCGTGCGCTTGGGCGCCGCCCAAGAGGTGGAAGGTATCGAGCTGCGCAGCCAGTTCAACAAGGGCAATGACAAGGTGTTCCAGTATCAACTGGCGTTGGTGTTGCCAGGGACGCGCAAGATGCTCGCCTTGAGTTACGTCAAGGCAGACACGCTGGGGGATGCCGAGGCGGCGCATTGGGCTTTGATCAAAAACTCGCTGTCCTTCGACATGCCACAGTGACGACGCGCCTCAATGTCTGACGCACTGCTCTGGGCCGCACGGTTGGGGGATGGCTTGTCCCATACCTCAGTGATGGCCGACATCCTTGGCGGTGTGCTCGAGGTCGCGGCTAACGTGGCGATAACGGCGTTGGCCACGGCTGCGGTGGTGGCGGCGACCGGTATCACCGTTGCGACGGGGGGGCTGGGCGCGTGCGTGTTGGGTGCCGTCGTCGGCGTGGTTGTCGGCATCGCCATGAGCAAAACCGGTGCCGACAAAGGCTTGAGCACGATGTGCGAAGGCATCGGCAACGCGCTGTTCCCTCCCGCCGTCATGGCGACGATTGTCAGCGGCTCCACTGACACCCTGATCAACTCAACCCCCGCTGCACGGGCAGCCGGCACGGTGCCATCCCATGTCGCCCCCTCCGGCACCGAAGCCGAAGAACCACCGTCGAAGCCGGAACACAGCGAAGAGCCCAGCTACCTGGATATGGCCAAGGGGTTCTTTTCACAAATGTGGCGCCCTACCGTCGCCACCCCGGCCCCCGGCGCAGTCCCCAAACCGTTGGACCTGGTGACGTGCATGAAGCATCCTCCGATGCCGCCGCAGTTTCTCGCCGAGGGCTCGGAAAAAGTCACGATCAACGGTCAGCCCGCCGTGCGCAGCGGCGACCGTAGCACTTGCGACGCGACGGTGGTGTCGTCGGGGCTGATCTCGCCGAACGTGACCATCGGCGGTGGCTCAGTGGTGGTGCGCGAGATACGCAGCGGCAAAACACCGGGTGTAGGCCTCGCCGTTACCGCCTTGATGATGCTCAAAGGGGGCAAAGGCAAGTTCCTCAGCAACCTGCCTTGTATGCTGCTCGCAGGCGTCAATTCGTTTGTGGTCAGCCAGGCCATGGGCGCCCTGGCCAATGCGACCATGGGCTCGCCTAACCCTGTTCACGCCAGTACCGGAGCCAAGGTACTCGGCGGTTCCGAGGAATTGGATTTTGCCCTGCCTGGCATCATGCCCATCGACTGGCAACGTTTCTACAACAGCCGGGACGAGCGCCAGGATGGCTTGTTCGGTGCCGGCTGGAGCCTGTCCTATGAGGTCAGCGTCCACTTGCTGCGCCACCCGGAAGGCGGCGAACACCTGGTGTACGTCGACGAGCAAGGCCGACGCATCGACATGGGATCGATCCCCTTGGGCGGCGCCGTGTTCAGTGCTGGCGAGGGGCTCAGCGTCAGGCGCCACCTGGGCGGTCAGTTGCTGATCGAAAGTGCCGACGGTCTGTATCGGTTGTTCGACCCGGCGCCACAGAACGCTACCTTGCTGCGCCTTAGTCAATTAGGTGATCGCAACGACAACCGTATCTACCTGGATTATGACAACGACGGTCGCCTGCTGCGGCTTCGGGACACCTTTGACCTGGTCAAGGTTGAACTGGCATACGACGCAACCTGGCAGCGCCGCGTCAGCCAGATCGAGCGGCTTTACCCCGACCAGCGCCGCGAAGTGCTGATGCATTACAGCTACGACAGCCGTGGCGATCTGGCTTGTGTACGTCAATCCGACGGCCAGGTTAAACGTCGATTTGTCTACGATGCCGGGCAGCGTATGGTCGAGCATCAATTGCCCACCGGCTTGCGCTGTTTCTACCAGTGGGCCCTGGTGGAAGACCGTGAGTGGCGTGTGGTCCGGCACTGGACAGACGCCGGGGACACCTACGATTACCACTACGAACTGGACGCTGGCATCACCCGCATCACCGACGGGCTGGAGCGAATCAGCATCCGCCGATGGGATCAACAGCATCAGATCATCGAGTCTATCGATGTGCTCGGACGTACCTGGGCCTTCCAATGGAATGATGAAAGCCAACTGCTGGGCGCCACCGATCCCAACGGCGGGCACTACCAATTCAGCTACGACGAAGCCGGTAACCTGAGCGAGACGCTCGACCCCTTGGGGCGCAGCGAATCGACCTTGTGGCTGGAACATTGGGCACTACCGCTGGCAGAAACCGACGCCGCAGGCAATACCTGGCAATACCGTTACGACTCGCGCGGCAATTGCGTCAGCGAAACCGACGCTGCTGGGAACGTCACGGCCTATCGTCATGATGCCCACGGGCAAGTCGTGCAAATCACCGATGCCAGTGGCAAGAGCAAAACCCTGCGCTGGACGCCGCTCGGCCAGTTAAGCGAGCACACCGACTGTTCGGGAATGACCACTCGCTTGAGCTACTGCGAGCGCGGCCTGCTGCTGACCAGCACCGATGCACTGGGCGAGCGCACGGTGTTCAGCTATGACGATCAAGGCCGACTCACCCGCAAGCAATTGCCCGACGGCCGCAGCGAACACTATGAGCACGACGCCTGTGGTCAGGTCATCGGCTATCGCGACCCCGCTGGCAACACTACCTACTTCCAGCATGCCCTGAGTGGCCAGTTACATCAGCGCATTGACGCCCATGGCCGCCGCGTGACGTTGAACCATGATGCTTACGGCCGCCTGCAAAGCCTGACCAACGAGAACGGTGAACGCTACCGGTTCGACTGGGACGCCGGCGACCGGTTGACCCAGGAACACCGCCTGGACGGCAGTCTCAAGCGCTACGCCTACGACCCACTGGACAACGTCACGCAGGTAGAGACGATCGCAGTACACGGCACCGAGACAGCCATCATTCACGACCTGGAACGGGATGCCGCAGGTCGGCTGGTCGCCAAGAACACCCTGGATGGGCGCACCGAATATTGCTATGACGAGCTGGATCAAGTCACATCCATCACGTTCACCGGGCGTGACGGCCAACAGAGTCTGGGATTCGGTTATGACGTCCTCGGCCAACTGGTTCTCGAACACAGCGCCGCCGGCAGTTTGGAACACCGTTACAACGAGCTGGGCAATCTGGTTCAGACCCAGCTTCCTGACGGCCGTTGGCTCAACCGCCTGCGCTACGGCAGCGGGCATCTGCACCAGATCAATCTTGATGGCAGGGTCATCAGTGATTTCGAGCGTGATCGGTTTCACCGGGAAGTCCTGCGCACCCAGGGCCGTATCAGCACCCGCAGCGAGTACGACCGCAGCGGACGACTCCGCGCCCGTCAGCGTCGGCAACAGGACCAGTCGCTGCTGGTGCCAGCAACACAAACACGCTTTGGCTATGACGACAGCGACCAGTTGGTCGAGCGCTTTGTCAGCCACCCGGGCACGACACACCGCCAACTGCTGCACTACGATGCCACCGGTCGCATTCTCGCCAGCCAGGACAACCTTCTGGGTCAACGTGAAGCCTTCGCCTACGACCCGGCCGCCAATTTGCAAGATGGCCTCGGGCATGTGGCCCACAACCGGTTATTGACCTATCAGGACAAGCGTTACCGCTACGACGGTTTCGGCCGCATGGTCGAAAAATACAGCACCCAGCGCGGCACCCAACGCTTCAGCTATGACGCCGAGCAGCGGCTGGTGCAGGTGAACAACAACGACGGCTCCACGGTCAAAATGACCTACGACCCGCTGGGCCGACGGATCGCCAAAACATTGTTTGACCGTAACGGTGTCCAGCAGAGCCAGACGCTATTCACCTGGGACGCGATGCAGTTGTTGCAGGAGCGCTGCAACCAGCGGACCAGCCTCTATATCTATGCCGACGAGGGCTACGAACCCGTCGCACGCGTCGATGGCCTCGGGGCTCTGCAAAAGGTTCGCTACTATCACAACGACCCCAATGGCCTGCCCGAGCAGCTCACGGAAAGCGACGGCCATACGGTATGGAAGGCGCGTTATGAAGTCTGGGGCAATACCGTCGAGGAAACCCGCGAGCCCTATTACATCGAAGAACAGAACCTGCGCTTTCAGGGCCAGTACCTGGATCGAGAAACCGGGCTGCACTACAACACGCTGCGCTTTTACGATCCGCAGATCGGACGCTTCAC
This sequence comes from Pseudomonas veronii, assembly GCF_001439695.1. Classification (GTDB taxonomy): domain Bacteria; phylum Pseudomonadota; class Gammaproteobacteria; order Pseudomonadales; family Pseudomonadaceae; genus Aquipseudomonas; species Aquipseudomonas veronii. Next base: position 116,849 of record NZ_JYLL01000017.1, on the reverse strand, counting down.
GACGCCCGACCCTATCGGCCTGGCCGGCGGCCTTAACCTCTACCAGTACGCACCCAACCCCCTGAGCTGGATCGACCCGCTGGGCCTGATGAAGTGCTCAAGCCCACCCAAGGGGCGTAAGGTCAATCGCACGGTGTATCGATTCGAGGAGCCCGGACGCATCGGTACGACCTGGCAGGCACACAAGTGGAATGTGGAGTCCCGACACCGGTACACGGCCAGGGGACTGGGTGGCGTGTATGGCGCCAACTCGCGAAAGACCGCATTGGGCGAAGTCACCCACTGGGATGTCGACCTGTCCACACGGGTACTGGTCAGCAAAAAGGTGCAGCTAAACAACGTGCTGGACTTAACGCGCGCCGACGTGCGCAAACAGTTAGGCGTATCACTCAAAAGCATTACGGGTAACAAATACACCGAAACTCACCAGATCGGCAGCTGGGCAAAAGCCAATGGCTATGATGGGATTCTTGCCCCATCCGCGCGAAACCCGACCGGCAGTAACTTAATATCATTTGCAGGATTCTGATCATGCCACTTGAAGATGAATACCCCGGCGATGCCGACTGGCAAAGCATGGTAGCGCTGTACAAAGAAGACTATCTGGACGAAGACGCGCGCACCCTGGCGCAAGCATTGGCCGGCGACCTCGACGTGGCCGTTGTGCTGCGAGGCAAGCGAGGGCTCAAGGAAGGGCTGTGGTGGATCGAACGCAAAGTTCCCGCTCTCGACAATGTGCGGCCTGTCGACTGCCTTGAAGATCCGCGGCTGATCAAACGCCTGCGAACAGCCTTGATGAGCATGCCGTAACCAGACGAGGGAGCAACTGATTGACTATGGAAGGTCTCAAGAAAATCGCCACGGCCCTGGGCACCGCGTATGTCTGACGCACTCTGGGCCGCTCGCATGGGCGATGCACTGGCCCACACCTCGATGATGGCCGACATCCTCGGCGGTGTGCTGGAGGTGGCTGCCAATATCGCGATCACTGCGGTGGCGACTGCGGCCGTGGTTGCCGCCACTGGCATTACCGTCGCCACCGGCGGGCTTGGCTGCTTCCTGTTGGGCGCGGTGGTGGGCACGATTGTTGGCCTCGCCATGAGCAAGACCGGTGCAGACAAAGGCCTGACGAATTTATGCGATAGCTTCAGCAATGCCCTTTTCCCGCCCACGGTACAGGCGAATATTCTCACCGGCTCAACCGATACCCTGACTAACAACATCCCTGCCGCCCGGGCCGCCGGGGCGATCAGCTCTCATGTGGCGCCGGCAGGCACCGAACTGGAAGCACCCGAGCCGGAACCCGAGGCCAGTTATCTGGACATGGCCGAGAGTTTCTTCTCGCAGATGTGGCGCCCCACGGTTGCCACTCCGGCGCCAGGCGCCGTGCCAAAGCCGCTGGACCTGGTCGCGTGCATGAAGCATCCACCGATGCCGCCGCAGTTTCTCGCCGAAGGTTCGTCCAAGGTCACGATCAATGGCCAACCAGCGGTGCGCAGCGGCGACCGCAGTACGTGCGACGCCAGCGTGGTGTCTTCCGGGCTGATTTCACCCAACGTGACGATTGGCGGCGGCTCAGTGGTGGTGCGGGAAATCCGCAGCGGCAAGACACCCGGCGTCGGGCTCGCAGTCACGGCGTTGTTGATGCTCAAGGGCGGCAAGGGCAAGTTCTTCAGCAAGCTGCCGTGCATGCTGATCGGCGGCGCGACTTCGATGGCGGTCAGCAGTGCAATGGGCGCGATGGCCAACGCGGCCATGGGCTCGTCCAACCCGGTGCATGCGGCGACCGGCGCGAAAGTGCTGGGCGATGTCGAGGAGCTGGATTTCGTGCTGCCCGGCATCCTGCCAATCGACTGGCAACGCATCTACAACAGCCGCGACGAACGCCCCGGCAGTCTGTTCGGCGCGGGCTGGAGTGTCGCCTATGAGGTGTGCGTCGAGATCCGCCCTCATCCCGACGGCGGCGATACGCTGGTCTACACCGATGAGCAGGGCCGACCGATCGACATGGGCTCGATTGCCCTGGGCGGCGCGGTGTTCAGCGCCGGTGAAGGACTCTCCGTGCGGCGCCACCTCAACGGGCAATTGCTGATCGAAAGTGATGACGGCCTGTACCGGCTGTTCGAACCGACCCCGACCAATGCCGGCTTGCTCCGCCTGACTCAGCTCGGTGACCGCAACGACAACCGTATCCACGTCGACTATGACGCCGCCGGGCGCCTGGTGCGCCTGCACGATACTTTCGATCTGGTGCAAGTCGAACTGGTGCGCGAGCGTGAACGCGTCACTCATATCGAACGCATCTATCCCGATCAACGCCGCGAAGTGCTCGTCAGCTATACCTACGACACGGCGGGAAATCTGGCTGAGGTACGCGATACCACCGGCCAGGTGCAGCGGCGCTTCGCCTACGACGCCGGGCGCCGGATGGTGGAGCATCAGTTGCCCACCGGGTTGCGTTGCTTCTATGAATGGGCGCTGGTCGAAGACCTGGAATGGCGCGTGGTCCGGCACTGGACCGACGAGGGTGACGCCTACCAGTTCGACTATGACTTGAAAGCCGGCCTCACCCGCATTACGGACGGCTTGCAACGCGTCAGCAGCCGCCACTGGAATACCCAGCATCAGATCATTCAATACAGCGACAACCTCGGCCAGACCTGGTTGTTCGAGTGGAACGACGAACGCCAATTGCTCAGTGCCACTGATCCACAGGGTGGGCGCCACGCATACAGTTACGACGAGGCCGGCAACCTGATCGACGATTCCGACCCGCTGGGCCGCAGCGATTCGACGCTGTGGCTGGAACATTGGGCCTTACCGCTGGTGGAAACCGACGCCGCCGGCCACAGCTGGCAGTATCGCTACGACCCGCGCGGCAACTGCATCGCCGAAACCGATCCGCTGGGTCATATCACTCGCTATCGCTACGACGCCCATGGACAGGTCGTGGAAATCGTCGACGCCACGGGTAAACGCAAGAAGCTGCGGTGGAATTCGTTCGGGCAACTGGTCGAGCACATTGACTGCTCGGGTTACCCCACGCGCTTCAGCTATGACGAGCGAGGCTATTTGCAGGTCATCACCGACGCCCTCGGCGAACGCACTCAATTCAGCTATGACGCCAACGGGCGTTTGCTCAGCAGCCAACTGCCGGACGGACGCATTGAGCGCTATCAGCGCGATGTCAGCGGTCAGTTGGTGGGCTATACCGACCCCGCCGGGCACACCACGCTCTACCAGCACAACCGTCGCGGCCAGGTACGCCAGCGCACCGACGCCCATGGCCGGCAGGTGCAATTCGGCTATGACAGCTATGGGCGGCTGCAAGCGCTGGTCAACGAGAACGGCGAAAGCTATCGGTTCGCGTGGGATGCAGGGGATCGGCTGACCCAACAACAAGACCTCGACGGCAGCGCCAAGCGCTACACCTACGACCGGCTGGATAACATCACGGCAGTGACCGCCGTTGCGGCGCCTTATGGCAATGGCTTGGCGGTGGTTCCCGAGATGCCAGCGCCCCCCATCGTTCATCGGCTGGAGCGCGATGTGGTTGGCCGGTTGATTGCCAAGACCACCGACGATGGCCGCACCGACTACAGCTACGATGCGGTGGACCAGCTAACCGCCGTCACCTTCACCGACTTGCAGGGCAATACCCAGGCTCTTGGTTTCGCTTACGACGCCCTTGGCCAGTTGCTTGCCGAACAAAGTTCAGCGGGCAATCTGCACCATCACTACGACGAACTCGGCAACCTGATCCAAACCCAACTGCCCGACGGCCGCTGGCTCAATCGCCTGTACTACGGCAGCGGCCACCTGCACCAGATCAACCTCGACGGCCAGGTCATCAGCGACTTCGAACGCGACCGCCTGCACCGCGAAGTGCTGCGCACCCAAGGCCAACTCAGCACCCGTAGCGAATACGACCGCAGCGGTCGCCTGCGCGCACGCCAGCGCCGCCACGCCAGCCAGCCCTCGTTGATGCCGGCGGCCACACAAAAACACTTCGAGTACGACCCCGCCGACAACCTGATCGGCAAACTCGACCAGCAACCCGCAGCGCAACATCGCCAACTGCTGCACTACGACGCCACCGGCCGCATCATCGCCAGCCAGGACAACCTGCACGGCCAGCGCGAAACCTTCGCCTACGACGCGGCCGCCAACCTGCTCGACGGCCCGCAAACCTCTGGCGGCTTGGTGCGCCATAACCGATTGCTGACCTATCAGGACAAGCGTTACCGCTACGACGGCTTTGGCCGACTGATCGAAAAACGCAGCGCCAAACGCGGCGTGCAGCGCTTTGCCTACGACGCCGAAAGCCGGCTGATTGAAGTACGCAATGAAAACGGCAGCGTGCTCAGGATGACCTATGACCCGCTGGGCCGGCGTATTGAAAAAACCGAGCATGGCCGCGACGGCTATCCGCTGGGCGAAACCCGGTTCATGTGGGATGGCCTGCGGTTGTTGCAGGAGCATAAACACAGTCAGACGAGCCTGTATGTCTATGAAGACGAAGGCTACGAACCCTTGGCCCGAGTCGACGGCATCGGCCCGCTGCAGAAAATCCGCTACTACCACAACGATCTGAACGGGTTGCCGGAGCAACTGACCGAAGCAGATGGAGAAACGGTGTGGCGCGCGACGTATCGGGTGTGGGGCAACACACTGGAGGAGGTGCGCGAGCCTTATTACATTGAAGAGCAGAATTTGCGGTTTCAGGGGCAGTATCTGGACCGGGAGACGGGGCTGCATTTCAATACGTTTAGGTTTTATGATCCGGATGTGGGGCGGTTTACTACGCCGGATCCGATTGGGTTGACGGGGGGAATCAACCTCTACAAATACGCACAAAATCCCATCTCTTGGATTGACCCATGGGGACTTCTTAATCTCAACACCAACGGCGCTGCAGGTAATTTCGGTGTGTACGAAATTCGAATAGACGGTGAGCTGTACAAGTACGGCAAGGCCGATATGAACCGTGTAACAAAATCCAGCGGCAACCCGACCAGACTTCACCAACAAGTAGAAAAATTAGAACGGCTGAATCCTGGTAAAACGATTAAGGGTACCGTTCTAGAAAGCGGCATAAGCACGACCCAGGCGGCCAAGACCATCGAAACTGCCAAATTGGATGCACATTACAAAAAAACTGGCGGACTGATTCCTGAAGGAAACAAAAAGAGCTATAAAGGCCCTAAATCGCTATGTGGCAAATAAGAGAGGATAAATAATGCGCAACCCATACCCTATCGCCATAAGCGGACTTTTCCCAGATCCCGCTGCTGTTTTTTATGTATCGCACCATGTTAGCCGAATTATTCGAGAACAACTCGAACGCCAGATAATAAACACCGAAGTGTTCGATAAAAAATATGGTGACAATTATTGGCTGAGCCTGAGGGACTCAAGCGTGTCTGGGCTACTGGACCTAAATGTTACAGGCCCTGAGGTATCTAAGAGAAATAAAGCAGTGAGCTACTCCTTGAGAATGCCCAGCCAACCTATCAACAAAGACCCTACAGGCTATGAAAAATACCTTGAGTACCACGAAAAAGGTGTAAAAGAGGTCTTTGATGCATTAAAGATCCAGATGTCGGAGCCAATCGATAGCATTTATAACGCTATACGTAAGGAAGTGCGAAAATTGCCTCCGGACAAACTTAAGAATCCGGAATAAACATCGACGAACTTCAACCATATCACATGAGGCAAACTTATTTAAAATCACAGATCAAATAAATACCCCGCTTAATAAACCCAGGACTAACAGCAAGGTTCTATATTGATATATGGCAGGAACCCATCCTATTGGCTCAATTAAAATCGCACGTCGCCAGATCTACGATGAGACTTTTGAATTGGAGGCGCAGCAGCGGAAATTTTCCGTTTGTTGCCAAAGACAGCCACGGCAAACCACATATATTTGAAGTGAAGCGCGGTGCTGGGAAGTTGACCCCAGACACAGGGCCTGGCAGGTAACGTATCAGATATGGGGTAACACGCTAGATAGAGGTGCGCGAGCCTTATTACATTGAAGAGCAGAATTTGCGGTTTCAGGGGCAGTATCTGGACCGGGAGACGGGGCTGCATTTCAATACGTTTAGGTTTTATGATCCGGATGTGGGGCGGTTTACGACGCCGGATCCGATTGGGTTGGAAGGTGGCCTCAATCTTTACCAATACGCGCCAAACCCAATTGGATGGGCCGATCCATGGGGCTGGGCGTATGCAGGGGTGGACTTTACTGGCAGCAGTGACCTGTATCCGATAAAAGGCTCACACAGAAGTATCGTGACGATCAAGATGCAAGGCTCTAAATCGCGCGACTTTACTCAAGCCTACAAAGAACCAGGTATTCCTAGAAGCGCCAAGAAACACTATACCTGGCACCAGGTTGATGACTTCGACGCAAAATCCGGCAATACAACAATGCAGCTTGTCAGAAAGTCTGCCTATGAGGCTACGTACCCACATGGCGGTTCAGTTGCACAGTATGAAAAACACTTCAAAATTAAAGGGCGGACTTGCCTAAACAAATCCGCCACTCTCCACTCTTGAATCAAGAGTCTATCAAAACTACGTTACATCCGATTCTACAAGCGTTATCAATCTTTTAATCATTCTGTTCATGTGCTTGTGGCGCAGTTCAATCGCATCCATACGAGACTTGTCAGTCGGTGCGTCCGACGACTTCGGCGCTTCATACGGCTTATAAACAAGGTCGTATCGTGTACCCAGGTCTTGCAGCTGGGCTTCTATGCCATCCATGGTTTTTTCTTGATTGGTCAAGCGCCCGGCTGTGTCTTTTGGTGCATCCGATTTTTTACTAACCGCATTAGCCTCAGATCCTTCGTTAATGGAAAGGATCTGGTTGACCATCAACTCTGTTTTTATTTCACTGTCTTCGAGGCGCGCGTCTATTTTTTGCTTTTCTGTTGCTGCCGGGTCTACGGTCGTGGTCGTGCCGTCCGCGTTCTTTTTTGCCGCGCCTGGCATTGCAGCTTGCGCTTCGATTCTATCGATGATGGCTTTGGAAGCCAAATGTTCCCCCACATTCAAGGGGATATTCACCAGTAAATTTACCCCCCCACTGATAAGTGAGTTGCGCGCGCTGGACGCCAGTTCAGAAGAGAGCGGCGGGAACCCATTTTTATCGTGTAGATCGTTAATATTTTGCGTGGTCTTTAAAGAATCCTTAATACCAGGTGACGCGGCTTTGGGGTTTGGCAGAGGATGGGAGCCTCCTTGTTTATTTGACCGAGGATTGGAGCCCCCTGATCCATTTGCGTGAGAATTCGGACCTCCTTGCCCATTTGGCGGAGGATTCGAACCTCCTTGTCCATTTGGCAGAGGATTCGAACCTCCTTGTCCATTTGGCAGAGGATTCGAACCTCCTTGTCCATTTGGCAGAGGATTCGAACCTCCTTGTCCATTTGGCAGAGGATTCGAACCTGGATTCGGTCCACTTCCGGAACCTCCATGTCCACTTGACCCTCCCCCCCTGCGTCCTCCGCCAGCCTTAGTAGCGCCACTTAACTCAGAAGCACCTATTTTCTCATTACTCGCCGTGGGATATTCAATACCCCCTCCGTTACCCGCATTCGAACCATATACAATCTTCGAGGAGTCAGCCGTTTGCTGCCCATTACCCGACGTCAACGGAACTGAGTTTCCTGGCACAGTTGGCTGAGGTGATGGAGTAATTGGAGGAATATAAGTTAGATCAGTGAGTTTCATTGAGACACCTCTTTAAAATAGTCTTGAGCGCGTCCCTGCAATCTCGACTAATAGGTGGCGCCTCATACCCATTAAGTTCCAGTGCGTAAGTAATCGTCCTTTACAAACAATAAAAAACTCTGCCCCGCTAATATTAATAACTGTATAAGCCGTGAGCCCCCTCCTTGCGCCTCGATTGCTTTTCCACACGCACAAAAAATGGGCACCCGACCCAGTCGGCGTGCCCACTTTTTCTACCTCCCCGCCCCCTTCGAGACGATACCGCTATTACGGGTTGACGCTGTCTTTGAGCGACTTGCCCGGCTTGAACGCAACGGTATTGCTGGCCTTGATTTTCACAGGCTCACCGGTTTGCGGGTTTTTGCCGGTGCGGGCGCCGCGGTGGCGTTGCAGGAAGGTGCCGAAGCCAACCAGGGTGACGCTGTCCTTGCGGTGCAGGGCGCCGGTGATTTCTTCGAGAACGGCGTTGAGGACGCGATTCGCCTGTTCTTTGGTGAGGTCCGCTTTTTCAGCGATGGCGGCTGCGAGTTCTGGTTTACGCATAAGTGAAGCCTCTTTGACGGTTTTTTGTTGTTATGTCCGTGCTGCTCTCTAATGGAGCAGCGCCCAAGGCGCCGCAGGCTCTACTCTGCGGCAGACGGGAGTGAGGATGGCATGCCCTCGGACGCCGCGCCAGTCTCGTGGCGACCTTTCTAGGGTGAAAAATAGGGTTATTCCGACAGAACGACCAGTATTTACGCCAGCAGCGGCGGAAGTTCTTTGTTCAACGCCAGTTTTTCCATCACGGCGCTGCCGGTCAGCGCGTAGCCCAGCAGGCGGCCGCTGGCATCGCGGCACAGGGCCTTGATGTCAGCGCCCTGCCCTTCGACGCTCCATACGCCTTCGGCGCCCCGTGGCGGTGGCGAAACCACCAGCGGGCAGACCGGGGTTTTCACGGTGACCGGCATCGGCCCGTAGCTGACGGCCGTGGCGTTGCCCGCCAGCGTCTGGGCCAAGGCGCGGGCGCAGCTCATCAGCGGCATGACGTACAGCAGGTTCAGGCCATCGACCTCGGCGCAGTCGCCCAGGGCATAGATGTTGGCGTGGGAGGTCTTGAGGTGGCGGTCGACCACGATCCCACGGTTGACCTGCAAGCCGGCAGCCGCGGCCAGGTCGACACGCGGGCGCAGGCCGATGGCCGAGACCACCAGGTCGCACTGGATCACTTCACCGTCCGACAGGTGCGCTTCCAGACCTTCGGCGCTGCGTTGCAGGCGGTTGAGCACCGGGCCCAGGTGGAAGCGCGCCCCAAGGCCTTCCAGCCCGGCTTGTACCGCTGCGGCCGCCGCTGGGTGCAGCAGGGTCGGCATGACTTGCTCGCACGGTGCCACCAGGTCGATTTCGTAGCCGCCGAGGATCAGGTCGTTGGCGAATTCGCAGCCGATCAGGCCGGCGCCAAGCAGCAGCACGCGGCGTTTACCGACGGCTGCCGCGCGAAAGCGGGCGTAGTCTTCAAGATCGTTGATCGGGAAAATCAGCTCCGCGGCGTCGCCTTCGACCGGCACGCGCACGGTTTCCGCGCCCCAGGCCAGGACCAGGTCGCGGTAAGTCACCGCTTCTTCGCCGATCCACAAGCGCTTGTGGCCCGGGTCAATACCGGTGATACGGGTATGAGTGCGTACCTCGGCCTTGAGTTGCTCGGCCATGGCACCGGGTTCAGCCATGCTCAGGCCATCGGCTTCCTTGTTCTTGGCAAAGCCGGTGGAGAGCATGGGCTTGGAGTAGGAGCGCCCATCATCCGCGGTGATCAGCAACAACGGGGTATCGCTGTCGAGCTTGCGAAACTCGCGGGCCACGTTGTAACCGGCGAGCCCTGTGCCGATGATCACGACAGGTGCGTTCATTCCTTTCTCCTTGTAGTACGTTTCTTAAATTCGCGATTACGCGATTTCAATCATTTCGAAATCCACTTTGCCCACGCCGCAGTCCGGGCACAGCCAGTCTTCCGGAACGTCCTCCCACAGGGTACCCGGAGCGATTCCGTCGTCCGGCCAGCCGTCTTTCTCGTCATAGATCAGGCCGCAGACTATGCATTGCCACTTCTTCATTTACTTGCTTCCTCAGGGTCCAGGCAGGTTGGCCGACGGTCGATAGATCCCGCGTTGCCGTGCGGCTCAGCGCGTTTTGTACTGATCGGGGCCTGCAGATGCAAGTACGATCGACACAAGGCACCGGTTCAGCCCGGCAAAAGAGCCGGACGCCATGGTAAGCTCGCCGCCTCTTTTGCTGCCAATATTGACGCACCGTGCCGCACTCAATCGCCCTTCCCGATGCTTGCCAATGGCTGACCCAGAGCCTTCTGAGCCCCCTGCCCGCGCCGTTGACCCTTGACTGGCTGTTCGACGAGGGCTCGCTGACGCGGCGCCTGACGGGGCTGTCCAGCGACAGTTTCAGCGTGACGCCGCTGTGCGAAGGCTGGCAGCCGTTGCGCGACGATGAGTGCGCGGCGCTTGACCTGCCCCAGGCCAGCATCGGTTGGGTGCGCGAGGTGTATTTGCGCGGGCATGGCCAGCCGTGGGTGTTTGCCCGCAGCGTGGCGTCGCGCAGTGCGTTGCAAGGCGACGGGTTGCATATGGACGAGCTGGGGAGCCGCTCCCTGGGCGAGCTGCTGTTCTGCGACCGCGCCTTCACGCGCCGGGCGATCGAGGTCTGCCATTACCCGCGCCCATGGCTGCCCCCCGCGGATCAGCTCGACGGGCTGTGGGCGCGCCGCTCGCGGTTCGATCGCGGGGCGCTGAGCGTGCTGGTCGCCGAAATCTTCCTGCCGAGCCTGTGGCACGCGGTGCATGACCACCCGGAGAACCGCTGATGTATCAACGCCTGCTCAAATCCTTGAACCGTCTGAACCCCAGGGCCTGGGATTTCATTCAGTTGACGCGCATGGACAAACCCATCGGCATCTACCTGCTGCTGTGGCCGACGCTGTGGGCGCTGTGGATCGCCGGCAAGGGCTCGCCGTCCTTGATCAATATCCTGATTTTCGTGCTCGGCGTGGTGCTCACTCGCGCCGGCGGTTGCGTGATCAACGACTGGGCCGACCGCAAGGTCGACGGCCACGTGAAGCGCACCGAGCAACGCCCACTGGTCAGCGGCAAGATCAGCTCGAAAGAGGCGCTGGTGTTTTTCGCGCTGCTGATGGGCATCAGCTTCCTGCTGGTGCTGCTGACCAACGCGACGACCATCCTGCTGTCCCTCGGCGGCCTGGCGCTGGCGGCGAGCTATCCGTTCATGAAGCGCTACACCTATTACCCGCAAGTGGTGCTGGGCGCGGCGTTTTCCTGGGGCATGCCGATGGCGTTCACCGCCGAAACCGGCAACCTGCCTGCCGCCGCGTGGCTGCTGTACATCGCCAATGTGCTGTGGACGGTGGGCTACGACACCTATTACGCCATGACCGACCGCGACGACGATTTGAAGATCGGCGTGAAATCCACCGCCATCCTGTTTGGCGACGCCGACCGGGCGATCATTCTGACCCTGCAAGGCCTGGCGCTGGCGTGCCTGTTGCTGGCCGGCGCGCGGTTCGAGCTGGGCGGCTGGTTCCACCTGGGGTTGCTGGCGGCGGCGGGCTGTTTTGCCTGGGAATTCTGGTACACCCGGGACAGGGACCGGATGAAGTGCTTCAAGGCGTTTTTGCACAACCACTGGGCCGGGTTGGCGATCTTTGTCGGGATTGTCGCGGATTACGGGTTTCGATGAGGGGCCAGGCCCCTCATCGCGAGGGCCCAACTAAGGCTTGGCGACTTTCCAGGCCCCGTCCATCTTGCCTTCACCGGTCATGTCGCCGGCCTTCTTGTCCATGACGAAGGTGTAGAGCGGCTTGCCGCTGTAGGCCCACTGACTCTTCTGGTCGTCACGGGTGATCACGGTCCATTTGCCCATGGGCTTGTCGGTGGACGCCGCCGTCAATGGCGGCCAGTTGGCGGCGCACTTATCGTTGCACATGGATTTGCCATTGGCGTCCTTGGCGAAGGTATAGAGCGTCATGCCGTTGTGATCGACCAGTATCCCGTCTTTGGTCGTCGCGGGGTCCGCCGCGAATGCCAGGGTCGGCAGCGTCAACGCCGCCGTGACCAGCAGGGCCTTCCAGGAAAAAGTACTGTAAGTCATCGGAACCTTCCTTTTGTGGTTGTCAGGATTCGGACCCAAAGCGTAGTCCACGCAGGCGGGAATTGCGCGAGCAGCTAAATTACTGTCACACGACTGCAATAATTCCGTTATCTAATGCGGCGCAAGACAGTTAAATGACAAGAGGATTTTAGGCATGGTTGGCAGGAGCATTCTGATCGTCGACGACGAAGCGCCCATTCGCGAGATGATCGCCGTCGCGTTGGAAATGGCCGGCTATGACTGCCTGGAAGCGGAGAACTCGCAGCAGGCCCATGCCATTATCGTCGACCGCAAACCGGACCTGATTCTGCTCGACTGGATGCTGCCCGGCACCTCCGGCATCGAACTGGCGCGGCGCCTCAAGCGTGACGAGCTGACCGGCGACATCCCGATCATCATGCTCACGGCCAAGGGCGAAGAAGACAACAAGATCCAGGGCCTGGAAGTCGGCGCCGATGACTACATCACCAAGCCGTTTTCCCCACGGGAACTGGTCGCACGCCTGAAAGCCGTACTGCGCCGCGCCGGCCCGACCGATGGCGAAGCACCGATCGAAGTCGGCGGCCTGTTGCTGGACCCGATCAGCCACCGCGTGACCATCGATGGCAAGCCCGCCGAGATGGGCCCGACCGAATACCGTCTGCTGCAGTTCTTCATGACCCACCAGGAACGCGCCTACACCCGCGGCCAGTTGCTGGACCAAGTGTGGGGCGGCAATGTGTACGTGGAAGAGCGCACCGTGGACGTGCATATCCGTCGCCTGCGCAAAGCCCTGGGCGATGCCTACGAGAATCTGGTACAAACCGTGCGCGGCACCGGCTATCGGTTTTCCACCAAGGGCTGAGCCAGCCGGTTTCTGAACGCAAGAGCCTGACTTAACAGCTGACAAGGACGCATGTTCAAGTGAACCAAAACTGGCATGGCACGCTGATCCGCCACCTGCTGCTGTTGATCACCGGCTGCTTGCTGGTAGGCCTGATCAGCGGCCAATACGGCTGGAGCCTGGCCGTCGGCATTGGTCTGTACCTGGGCTGGACCCTCAAGCAATTGCTGCGCCTGCATGAATGGCTGCGCCAACACAAACCCGATGAAGCGCCACCCGACGGCTACGGCCTGTGGGGCGAGGTGTTCGACAGCATCTATCACCTGCAACGCCGCGACCAACGGGTACGCGGGCGCCTGCAAGCGGTGATCGACCGGGTGCAGGAGTCCACCGCCGCGCTGAAAGACGCAGTGATCATGCTCGACAGCGACGGCAACCTCGAATGGTGGAACCGCGCCGCCGAGACCCTGCTGGGCCTCAAGACGCCCCAGGACAGCGGCCAACCGGTGACCAACCTGGTCCGCCACCCGCGCTTCAAGGAATACTTCGAGCAGGAAAACTACGAAGAAGCCCTGGAAATTCCCTCGCCCACCAACGACCGCGTACGCATCCAGCTGTACCTGACGCGCTACGGCAACAACGAACACTTGATGCTGGTGCGCGACGTAACCCGCATCCACCAGTTGGAACAGATGCGCAAGGACTTCGTTGCCAACGTCTCCCACGAGCTGCGCACCCCGTTGACGGTGATCTGCGGCTACCTGGAGACGCTGCTGGACAACGTCGACGAGATCAACCCGCGCTGGAGCCGCGCCCTGCAGCAGATGCAGCAGCAAGGCTCGCGCATGCAAACCCTGCTCAATGACCTGCTGTTGCTGGCCAAGCTGGAGGCGACCGATTACCCGTCGGATAACCACCCGGTGGCGGTGCAAAGCCTGTTGCAGACCATCAAGAACGACGCCCAGGCCCTCTCCGGCCAACGCGGGCAACAGATCACCCTGGAAGCCGACCCGTCGGTACTGCTCAAAGGCAGCGAAGGCGAATTGCGCAGCGCGTTTTCCAACCTGGTGTTCAACGCCGTGAAGTACACACCGGACAAGGGCAATATCCGCATCCGCTGGTGGGCCGACGCCCAGGGCGCGCACCTGAGCGTGCAAGACTCCGGCATCGGCATCGACGCCAAGCACCTGCCGCGCCTGACCGAGCGCTTCTACCGCGTCGACTCCAGCCGCAACTCCAACACCGGCGGCACCGGGCTGGGCCTGGCGATCGTCAAGCACGTGCTGCTGCGCCACCGCGCACGCCTGGAAATCAGCAGTGTGCTCGGCCACGGCAGCACCTTTACCTGCCATTTTCCGCCGCCCCAGGTAACCCGTTCGCGGATGGTCGTGAATGATGAATAGCCCGGACACAATACAACGCTAAATGTGGGAGCAAGCCCCCTCCCACATTTGGAATTGCATTGTTCCAAAGCAGGTATTCCTGGCTCCACCAGGCAGCAACCACTAGGCAAGCGCCGCGCCAGCCGCTACATTGGCCGACTTGTGTCCGCCTTTCAGGCGCTCCTGTCACCCCTATTGAACATACGGAACCCGCAAAACCCCATCATGGACCCTTCCCCAGGTATCACCCTCGCCACACTCTTCGCCGATTTCGGCATGATTCTTTTTGCACTGATCCTGGTACTGCTCAACGCGTTCTTCGTTGCGGCGGAGTTTGCCATGGTCAAACTGCGCTCCACGCGGGTCGAGGCCATCGCCCACACCAACGGTTGGCGCGGGCAGATCCTGCGCACCGTCCACCGCCAGCTCGACGCCTACCTGTCGGCCTGCCAGCTGGGTATCACCCTCGCCTCCCTGGGCCTGGGCTGGGTCGGCGAGCCGGCGTTTGCGCATATCCTCGAGCCGCTGCTGGGCGCCGCTGGCGTCGAGTCGCCGGAAGTGATCAAAGGCGTGTCGTTCTTTTCCGCCTTCTTCCTGATTTCCTACCTGCACATCGTGGTCGGTGAACTGGCGCCCAAGTCCTGGGCCATTCGCAAGCCGGAACTGCTGTCGCTGTGGACGGCCGTGCCGCTGTACCTGTTCTACTGGGCCATGTACCCGGCAATCTACCTGCTCAACGCCAGCGCCAATGCCATCCTGCGGATCGCTGGGCAAGGCGAACCCGGCCCGCACCATGAGCACCAGTACAGCCGCGAAGAACTCAAGCTGATCCTGCACTCCAGCCGTGGCCAGGACCCCAGCGACCAAGGCATGCGCGTCTTGGCCTCGGCCGTGGAAATGGGCGAACTGGAAGTGGTCGACTGGGCCAACTCGCGGGAAGACCTGGTGACCCTGGACTTCAACGCCCCGCTCAAGGAAATCCTCGCGCTGTTCCGTCGCCACAAATTCAGCCGTTACCCGGTGTATGACGCGCAGCGCAACGAGTTTGTCGGCCTGCTGCACATCAAGGACCTGCTGCTGGAACTGGCGAACCTGGACCATCTCCCCGAGTCGTTCAACCTGGCCGAACTGACCCGCCCGCTGGAGCGCGTGTCGCGGCACATGCCGCTGTCGCAGTTGCTGGAGCAGTTCCGCAAAGGCGGCGCGCACTTCGCCCTGGTGGAAGAGGCCGACGGCAAGGTCATCGGCTACCTGACCATGGAAGACGTGCTCGAAGTGCTGGTGGGCGATATCCAGGACGAACACCGCAAGGCCGAGCGCGGCATCCTCGCCTACCAGCCGGGCAAACTGCTGGTACGCGGCGATACGCCGCTGTTCAAGGTGGAACGCCTGCTTGGCGTCGACCTCGACCACATCGAAGCGGAAACCCTGGCCGGGCTGGTCTACGACACCCTCAAGCGGGTGCCGGAAGAGGAAGAAGTTCTCGAGGTTGAAGGCCTGCGGATCATCATCAAGAAGATGAAAGGGCCGAAAATCGTGCTGGCCAAGGTCCTGCTGCTGGACTGACCGTCAATTGCCCAAGGCAAAATTGGGCAATACCCCCACGGGCTGGTTGAACTCATACGGGATCGATACCAGCCCCGCCTCGGTCCGCTGCTGCACCACAAAGTGCAGGTGCGGCCCGCTGCTGTTGCCGGTGTTGCCCGACAACCCCAGCGCACTGCCCACCGCCACCCGCTGCCCCGGCCTGACGCTGACCGACCCTTGCTTGAGGTGCAGGTACACGCCCTGGGTGCCGTCATCGTGCAGCACCCGCACGAAATTCCCTGACGCATCGTTGCCGCGCCCGGCCTGGTCATTCTCGATCTTCACCACCCTGCCGCTGCGCGCCGCAATGATCGGCGTGCCTTCGGGCATGGCAATGTCCATGGCGTAGCGGCTTTTGGCGTCGGTATGGCTGAAGCTGCCGTTGGGGCCTTGGCTCAGGCGAAACGGCCCGCCGCGCCAGGGCAAGGGGTAGCGGTAGGCCTGCTGGGGATAACCGGGCCTTGGCCGGTCGAGCACCGGCCGTTGCACGCGCACGGCCCCCCGCTCCCGGATCACAAACGCCTGGGCGCCGGGGGTTTGCCGGTCGCTGAAAAACACCTCGCCATTGGCGTCGGTGGATTTGTAGAGGGTCATGGCCGGGGTCGACGTGGCAACCGTGGCCAATACGCAGAGCAGCAGTAGGCGAATGAGCATGACGCGAACCTGCCGGGGGGACTGAATGGCAGGCTAGCAAGGCTTGATGACAAGACCGTGTGAGATTTACCCGATACTGAAAACAACGAACTTCACATGTAAGAGCGGGCTTGCTCGCGATTGCGGTAGTTCAGCCAACGAAGATGTTGAATGAAAGACCATCGGGAGCACGCCCCCTTCCACAGAGGACAGGTGGCGTTCTGTGAATCAGGCACCCGGCACAAAATGCTTCTGCGCCGTACCCCGCGCGATCAGCCGCGAGATGTAGTCCAGTTTCTGCGCATCCTGGTCGATAAAGCGGAAAGTCAGTTGCAGCCAGTCGCTGTCGGGCTTGGGCTCGAAGGCGACGACGGCGTGCAGGTAGCCGTTGAGGCGCGCGACTTCGGCGTTGTCGCCTTGCTCAAGGTCGAGCACCGCGCTTTCCAGTACCTGAGGCAGGACCTCACCGCGACGGACCACCAGCAACGCTTCCTTGATGCTCAGGCCCTTGATCACGCATTGCTGGGTGCCGCTGGACAGGCGCAACTGACCCTGCCCGCGACCACTGGCGGGAGCAGCGGCGGCAGCCGCCTTCACAGGCGGGCTGTTGAGCAGGCCTTTGCTCGGTGCAGCCGCCGCGACAGGAGCGACCTTGACCGCTTCGGGCTTGCCACCGGTCAGGGCGCTCAGGGAGTCGTTGCCGAACGCTGAGTTCATCTTGGTCGGTGCGCTGGCGACCAGGGCGTCGAGGCGCCCGACCTTGTGCAGGGCGTGCTTGACCTTGGTCAACAGCTGTTCGTTGGTGAACGGTTTGCTGACGTAGCCGGAAACCCCGGCCTGGATCGCCTGCACCACGTTCTCTTTGTCGCCGCGGCTGGTCACCATCACGAACGGCATGGCTTTGAGCTGCGGTTGCTCACGGCACCAGGTCAACAGCTCCAGGCCGGACATCTCGGGCATTTCCCAGTCGCACAACACCAGATCGAAGGTTTCGCGCATCAGGATGGCCTGGGCCTTTTTGCCGTTCACCGCATCTTCAATCTTGATCCCGGGGAAGTAATTGCGCAGGCACTTCTTCACCAGGTCGCGAATAAACGAGGCGTCATCCACCACCAATACACTGACTTTACTCATCGACCCTTTATCCTATAAAAACGCGGCACGCAGAACGCCTGACTGATGGCATTTTGCCAAAACTCTGTAGTTGTGTTGGGACTTTCTTTCACCCCACGCACAAAAAAATCAGCGCCCACAAACGAAAACGCCCGACCAAAGGCCGGGCGTTAATATCTCGGGCAACCTTACTTATCGTCAGATTCGCCCGGAACATTAGGGATTTGATCGGTAGATCCTTCAACTTCGGCTTTCATGCGCTTGAGGCCCATGTGCCGCACGTCGGTGCCACGCACCAGATAGATCACCAACTCCGAGATATTGCGCGCGTGGTCGCCGATCCGCTCCAGCGAACGCAGCACCCAGATAATGCTCAAGACCCGTGTGATAGAGCGCGGGTCTTCCATCATGTAGGTGGCCAGCTCGCGCAGGGCGGTCTTGTACTCACGGTCGATGATCTTGTCGTACTGGGCCACCGACAACGCCAGTTCGGCGTCGAAACGGGCAAACGCGTCCAGGGCATCGCGCACCATGTTGCGCACCTGGTCACCGATATGCCGCACTTCCACATAACCGCGCGGCGCTTCGCCTTCTTCGCACAGTTGGATGGCGCGGCGGGCGATCTTGGTGGATTCATCGCCGATACGCTCAAGGTCGATCACCGACTTGGAAATACTGATGATCAAGCGCAGGTCGGAAGCCGCCGGCTGGCGACGGGCGAGAATGCGCAGGCATTCTTCGTCGATATTGCGTTCCATCTGGTTGATCTGGTCATCGATCTCGCGCACTTGCTGGGCCAGGCCCGAGTCGGCCTCGATCAGCGCGGTGACCGCATCGTTGACTTGCTTCTCCACCAGCCCGCCCATCGCCAGGAGGTGGCTGCGCACTTCCTCAAGCTCGGCGTTGAACTGCGCGGAGATGTGGTGGGTAAGGCCTTCTTTGCTAATCATGTTGGCGTCCTTGGAGCGTCCGGAAAGGTGCGGAGAACCGCAGCGTCAATGCAATCTGAACCACAGCTTCCTAGCCGTAGCGACCGGTGATGTAGTCTTCGGTCTGTTTCTTCGCCGGATTGGTGAACAGGGTATCGGTATCGCCGAACTCCACCAGCTTGCCCATGTACATGAACGCGGTGTAGTCGGAAACCCGCGCCGCCTGTTGCATGTTGTGAGTCACGATGACGATGGTGAACTTGGACTTGAGCTCGTAGATCAGTTCTTCGACTTTCAACGTCGAGATCGGGTCGAGTGCCGAGCAAGGTTCGTCGAGCAGCAGCACTTCCGGTTCCACGGCGATGGTACGCGCGATCACCAGGCGTTGTTGCTGGCCGCCGGACAGGCCGAGTGCGGAGTCGTGCAGGCGGTCCTTGACCTCGTCCCACAGCGCGGCGCCTTTAAGCGCCCATTCGACCGCTTCGTCGAGGATGCGCTTCTTGTTGATGCCCTGGATGCGCAAGCCGTAGACCACGTTTTCGTAGATGGTCTTGGGGAACGGGTTGGGCTTCTGGAACACCATGCCCACCCGGCGACGCAGCTCGGCCACGTCTTCACCCTTGCGGTAGATGTTGCTGCCGTAGAGGTTGATCGCACCGTCCACGCGGCAACCGTCGACCAGGTCGTTCATGCGGTTGAAGGTGCGCAGCAGCGTGGACTTGCCGCAGCCCGACGGGCCGATGAAGGCGGTCACGCGCTGCTTGGGGATGTTCATGCTGACGTCGAACAGCGCCTGTTTTTCGCCGTAGTACAGGCTCAGGCCCGGCACTTCGATGGCCACGGTTTCCTGGGCCAGGCTCAGGCTCTGCTTGTCACGACCCAGGGCAGACATGTTGATGCCATGGGAATGGGTTTCTTGTTGCATGGGATGCTCCCTGTGCTACCAATTCGTGTTGTTGAACCGCCGGGGGCGGTTTACTCAAATTCTGCGTATATCGTGGTCTAGTGTGGGAGGGGGCTTGCCCCCGATAGCAGTGTGTCAGCCAGCATATGTGTTTCTGATACGCCGCTATCGGGGGCAAGCCCCCTCCCACATTTAGTCCGCGTTTACTTCAATTAACTGTCCAGCGCCTTGTACTTCTCGCGCAGGTGGTTACGGATCCACACCGCCGACAAGTTGAGCGTGGCGATCACCAGCACCAGCAACAGCGCGGTGGCATATACCAGCGGCCTTGCGGCCTCGACGTTGGGGCTCTGGAAACCGACGTCATAAATATGGAAGCCCAGGTGCATGATCTTCTGGTCAAGGTGCAAGTAAGGGTAGTTGCCGTCCAGCGGCAGCGACGGGGCCAGCTTGACCACGCCCACCAGCATCAGCGGCGCTACTTCACCGGCGGCACGGGCCACGGCGAGGATCATGCCGGTCATCATCGCCGGGCTGGCCATCGGCAGCACGATCTTCCACAGCGTTTCCGCCTTGGTCGCGCCGAGTGCCAGCGAGCCTTCGCGCACAGTGCGAGGAATCCGCGCCAGGCCTTCCTCGGTAGCCACGATCACCACCGGCACCGCCAGCAGCGCCAGGGTCAGCGACGCCCACAACAGGCCCGGCGTGCCGAAGGTCGGGGCCGGCAGGGCTTCGGCGAAAAACAGGCGGTCAACCGAGCCACCCAATACATACACGAAGAAGCCCAGGCCGAACACGCCGTAAACGATGGCCGGTACGCCCGCCAGGTTGTTCACGGCAATGCGGATGATCCGCGTCAGGGTGTTCTGCTTGGCGTATTCACGCAGGTACACCGCCGCCAGCACGCCGAACGGGGTCACGATCATCGCCATGATCAGGGTCATCATCACGGTGCCGAAGATGGCCGGGAAGATCCCGCCTTCGGTGTTGGCTTCCCGTGGGTCGTCGCTGAGGAACTCCCAGACCTTGCTGAAGTAGAAGCCGACCTTGGTCATCGTGCCCATGGCGTTCGGCTGATAGGCGTGGACCACTTTGCCGATGCCGATTTCGACTTCCTTGCCGTTCGCATCGCGGGCAGTCAAGGCGTCGCGGTTGAATTGGGCGTGCAGGTCGGCCAGGCGCGCTTCGATGTCCTGGTAACGGGCATTCAGTTCGGCGCGGCCCGAGTCCATGTCGGCCTGGGCGGCGGCGTCGAGCTTGCCTTCCAGTTCCAGCTTGCGACCGTGCAGACGGATACGTTCAAGACCGGCGTTGATCGCGCCGATGTCGGACTTCTCAAGGGTCTTGAGCTGGGTCGCCAGCTTGTTCACGCGGTCGACCCGAGCCTGCAGCTCCGGCCACGCGGCCTGGCCTTCGGCGATGACCTTGCCATCCTGCTTGACGTTGACCAGGGTGCCGTAGAAGTTGCCCCACTCACGGCGCTCGATGGTCATCAATTCCAGCGGTTTGGTCTGGTTCTTCAGCCATTCGCCGACGATCCATGTGAAGTCGTTGCCGTTCAGATCGCGGTTACCGACTTTGATCAACTCGCGGGTCATGAATTCCGGGCCCACGTCGGGCACGGGCAGGCCAGCGCTTTTCAGGCGCTCGCGCGGCACTTCTTCTTTCTGTACCACTTCGCCGATGACGATATGGTTTTCTTGGCCCGGGACATCGTAGTTGGCC
The DNA here is from genome assembly GCF_001439695.1 of Pseudomonas veronii. GTDB lineage: Bacteria > Pseudomonadota > Gammaproteobacteria > Pseudomonadales > Pseudomonadaceae > Aquipseudomonas > Aquipseudomonas veronii. Next base: position 95,858 of record NZ_JYLL01000017.1, on the reverse strand, counting down.
TGGATCAGGTCAGCCGGCCAGAAGTGGCCCAAACCACGCACCGCAATCACAGCCAGCAAACCAAGGGTCATGATGACCGCGATGGACACCGCGCCACCGCTGATCCAGACGCCGGGGGCGCCGCTCTTGAACCATCCATTCAGGGAGTTCTGTTTCACAGACTTCTACCTTTCTTAAAGCGACGAGTATTTCTTGCGCAGACGCTGACGAATCAGCTCGGCGAGGGTGTTCATGATGAAGGTGAACAACAGCAGCACCAGCGCCGAGAGGAACAGCACGCGGTAGTGACTGCCGCCCACTTCCGACTCGGGCATTTCCACCGCGACGTTGGCCGCCAGGGTGCGCAGGCCTTCGAACAGGTTCATCTCCATCACCGGGGTGTTACCGGTGGCCATCAGCACGATCATGGTCTCGCCCACGGCGCGCCCCATGCCGATCATCAGCGCCGAGAAAATCCCCGGGCTGGCGGTCAGGATGACCACGCGGGTCATGGTCTGCCACGGCGTGGCGCCCAGGGCCAAAGAGCCCAGGGTCAGGCCGCGCGGCACGCTGAACACGGCGTCTTCGGCGATGGAGTAGATGTTCGGGATCACCGCGAACCCCATCGCCAGGCCGACGACCAGGGCGTTGCGCTGGTCATAGGTGATGCCCAGGTCATGGGAGATCCACATCCGCATGTCGCCGCCGAAGAACCAGGTTTCCAGGTACGGGCTCATGTACAGCGAGAGCCAGCCCACAAACAGGATCACCGGGATCAGGATCGCGCTTTCCCAGCCATCGGGAACCCGCAGGCGAATGGACTCAGGCAGGCGGCTGAAGATAAAACCGGCCACCAGGATGCCAATCGGCACCAGCATCAGCAGGCTGAAAATCCCCGGTAGATGCCCTTCGACATACGGCGCGAGGAACAGGCCGGCGAAGAAGCCGAGGATCACCGTCGGCATCGCTTCCATCAGCTCGATCACCGGCTTGACCTTGCGGCGCAGGCCCGGCGCCATGAAGTACGCGGTGTAGATCGCTGCGGCAACAGCCAGCGGCGCGGCCAGCAACATGGCGTAGAACGCGGCCTTCAGCGTACCGAAGGTCAGCGGCGCGAGGCTCATCTTGGGTTCGAAATCGGTGTTGGCGGCGGTCGATTGCCAGACGTATTTAGGCTCGTCGTAGTTTTCGTACCAGACCTTGCTCCACAGCGCGCTCCACGACACTTCCGGGTGCGGGTTGTCCAGCAGCAACGGTTGCAGCTTGCCGCCGGCTTCGACGATCACACGGTTGGCCCGTGGCGACAGGCCGAACACGCCCTGGCCATCGACCACCGGGTCCACCAGCAGGGTGCGGTGGGCGGTGCTGTGGAACACGCCGAACTTGCCGGAAGCGTCGAGGGCGGTGAAGCCTTTGCGGCGTTCTTCGGCGGTGATTTCAACGATGGGCGCAGTGCCCATCTCGAAGGTGCGGATCTGCTTCAGGCGCTGTTCGCCATCCGGGTCACGGGCCATGAACCACTGGGCCAGGCCGCCCTTGGAGTTACCGACGATCAGCGAGATACCACCCACCAGCTGGGTGCTGGCGGTGATTTCGGCGTCGCCGTCTTCCAGCAGTTTATAGCGACCGTTGAGGCTCTTGTCGCGCAGGCTGAACACATCCGCCAGGGCACGGCCGTTGATCACGTACAGCCATTGCTGGCGTGGGTCGATGAAGATCGCCTTCACCGGCTCGGTCATCTGCGGCAGCTCGATACGCTTCTGCTCGCTGGTGACTTCGCCGGTCATCATGTTTTCTTCACGGCTCAGGGACAGCACGTTCAAGTGCGAACCGGCCGAACCGGCCACCACCAGCGAGGTGTCGGTGACGTTCAGCGCGACATGTTCCAGCGGGCGACCGGCGTCATCCAGCACGATCGGCGTTTCGCCGTAAGGGTATTCGATGGCCGGGCTGATGGTCTTCTTGCCGTCCGGGTAGGACACCTTGTAGGTGTGGCGGAACACCAGGGACTGGCCATTGGACAAACCGAGGATCACCAGCGGGCTGCCCGGCTGGTCTTTACCAATCGACACGACGCTGACGCCGGCCGCCAGCGGCAGGTCGATGCGCTTGAGTTCGGCGCCGGTGCTCACGTCGAAGAACAGCGCCTGGCCTTTGTCGGAAACCCGCATGGCGACTTGGTTCTGTTCTTCCAGCGAGATCATCAACGGCTTGCCCGCGTCTTGTATCCACGCCGGTGTCAGCGCGGCTTCCTTGGTCAACGAGGCGCCCTGGAACAAGGGCGCGACCACGTAGGCCAGGAAGAAGAAGATCAGAGTGATAGCGCCGAGGACGGCGAGGCCGCCGATCAGCACGTACCAACGGGTCAGGCGATCCTTGAGCGCGCGAATGCGGCGCTTGCGTTGCAACTCAGGCGTATTGAAGTCAATACGCTTGGGGGGAGAAGTCGTCGTCATAGTGGAATTGGCCAGATCATTCATGCGCACACCCTAGCGGTCCTGTATGACAGAAAGATGACAATGCAGTGACGCAAGAAATCCGCCGCATGGCAGAGCCGGCAGCGGACTAAAAATTAGGAGTTTCTGTAGGAGCAAGCTTGCTCGCGAAGAGCGTTAACGATAACGCGCCGCTTCTGAATAAACGCGGTGCTCTATCATCTTTCGCGAGCAAGCCCGCTCCTACAGAACGGCCGGTTTTACCCGGCCCAGCAACTTAGTTGCCTTCTTTCAGACCCAGGTCAGCCAGTGCCTTGGCGGCAACTTTGGCTGGCAGTGGGATGTAGCCGTCTTTGACCACAACTTCCTGGCCCTGCTTGGACAGAACCAGCTTCACGAACTCGGCTTCCAGCGGTGCCAGCGGCTTGTTCGGGGCTTTGTTGACGTAAACGTAGAGGAAACGCGACAGCGGGTATTTGCCGTTCAGGGCGTTTTCTTCGCTGTCTTCGATGAAGTCAGTGCTGCCTTTCTTGGCCAGGGCCACGGTCTTCACGCTGGCGGTCTTGTAGCCGATGCCCGAGTAACCGATGCCGTTCAGCGAGGAGCTGATCGACTGCACGACCGAAGCCGAGCCTGGTTGTTCGTTCACGTTAGGCTTGTAGTCGCCTTTGCACAGGGCTTCTTCTTTGAAGTAGCCGTAGGTGCCGGATACCGAGTTACGACCGAACAGTTGCACTGGCTTGTTGGCCAGGTCGCCGGTCACACCCAGGTCGCCCCAGGTTTTGACGTCGGCTTTGGCACCGCACAGGCGAGTCGAGGAGAAGATCGCGTCGACTTGTTCCATGGTCAGGTGCTTGATCGGGTTGTCCTTGTGCACGAACACGGCCAGGGCATCCACGGCAACCGGGATAGCGGTTGGCTTGTAGCCGTACTTCTGCTCGAAGGCCGCCAGTTCGGTGTCCTTCATCTTGCGGCTCATCGGGCCCAGGTTGGAGGTGCCTTCAGTCAGCGCAGGTGGCGCAGTGGCAGAACCAGCAGCTTGAATCTGGATGTTGACGTTCGGGTATTCCTTTTTGTAACCCTCGGCCCACAGGGTCATCAGGTTAGCCAGGGTATCGGAACCGACGCTGGACAAGTTGCCCGACACACCAGTGGTCTTCGTATAAGCCGGAATAGCCGGGTCAACACCAGCGGCCACCGCGTGGGCAGTCGCAACGCCAGCAGCGACAAAAGTCATTGCCGCCATCAAACGCTTCAGTTTCATGCCTTACTCCTAGCAGATAGGGATAGTTGGATCGGGGCCAAGTATTGATAGGCCGTGTGAACACTCTATGTCTGGAATATGACAATTAGATGAAAGGCCAGTATTGGAAAGGAATCAGGCTAGGCGCGAGAAATATGCGGAACAACTGGAGTCTGCGGGGCGGCAACGCTCATGTTGCTTGAATTTAGAAACACTTTGTAATCGTTGCTTCATCAACGCTGCCTGCAGCCTGACCAGCGAACGGCGAGTCCCAGGTTGACAAAACAAAACCAAAGCATAGTCTTGTCAACCTAAGGAGATCGCACATGATCAATGACCGGATTCGCCGCGCAAGGCTATTGCGTGGCATGTCGCTGGAAGCACTGGCGCTCAGTCTCGGCGATATAACCAAGCAAGGCCTGAGCAAATATGAAAAAGGGTTGAGTACCCCGAACTCGCGGCGCCTTCTACAATTGGCAAAGGCGCTGGAGGTGAGCCCTGAGTATTTTTTCCGCCCCCAAGCACTACCACTCGCGCCGCTGGAGTTCCGCAAACTGGCGAAAATGCCCAAATACCGCCAAGTACAGGTTGAGGAACAGATCCGCGAGCATCTAGAGCGGTACATCGCCCTTGAAGAGTGCTTCGATCCGTTGGATATCCAGACTGCCAAAACTCCCGCACAAATGCTGTCGGTGTCCTCAATTGACGACGCTGAACGAGCCGCAGATCAGCTCCGCAAATATTGGGGCATCGGTGAAGATCCTATCGCCCATCTGACTGAGCAATTGGAAGAGCATGGCATCAAGGTAGTAATGCTGGCAGGGCCCGATGATTTCGACGGTGCCTGCGCAGCCACTAATGAGGGCGAACATGTACTGATCGCATTGAATGCCCAGCGGCCAGGTGAGCGTATCCGCTTCACCGCAGCCCATGAATTGGGGCACTGGGTAATGAAACTGCCCGACGATATGCCGGAGCGAGATAAAGAAAACTGCTGTCACCGCTTTGCGGGGGCTTTTCTATATCCAGCTAAAAGCGTCACCGGCGATTTTGGGAGCCATCAACGTTCACGCGTCCACCCCCGTGAACTCTTGATAGCCAAACGCCAATATGGGCTCTCAATGCATGCAGCACTCCGTCGATTGAAGGACCTCAATCTACTGGGGGAAGGTGGTTACAAATCCCTAACCATCCAATTCAGTAGCAACGGTTGGCGCAAGGCGGAACCCGAACCGCTACCTTGCAAGCCGCCCCAGCGTTTCGAATCACTGGTGTTCTGGGGATTGGCGGAGGGCCTTATCACCAAATCAAGAGCGGCAGAGTTACTTCGGCGCCCAATAAAGGCTCTAGACCCTAATTTTTTGGGCTCACTGGAGAGTGCATGAGCCTGATCTATATCAGCGACACCAATATCTGGATTGACTTCAGAAATGCGGGATTGCTGGAGCATATGTTCAGGCTGCCATTCACTCTGTGCTGTACCGATTTCGTGATGCACGAACTTGAGGACTTCCCCCACGATGAACTGCTCGCCCGGGGGCTGGTTGTCGAGGCATTTGACGAAGGCGGTGTGCAGAAGCTCTTAACGCTTAAAGTCGAACACAACAACAGTTCCTTGGCTGACGTTTCCTGCTACTTGCTCGCACAAGCAACCGGAAGACCGCTACTCACTGGAGATGGAAAGCTCCGTCGCCAGGCCATTCGGGACGGACTGCAAGTGCATGGTGCGCTTTGGTTACTCGACCTAATGGTCGAATATCAGGTCATCAATAATGCCGTTGCAGCAACGGCACTAGAAAATATGCTGACCGGGGGCGCGCGCTTACCCGTATCAGAATGCCAAACCAGACTCTCGACTTGGCGCGTGATATAGAAAGTCAGCATGGACATTGGATAACCAATGAAACGACACCCTTCATGACTAAAGCTATCTACCGCCCGCGCTTCCACAGATACCCACCCACCCCCATCCCCATCACGCACAGGACGGCAACGTAGTAGGCCGGGCCCATCGGGCTTTCTTTCATCAGCAGCGACACCGCCAACGGCGTCAGCCCGCCGAACACGGCGTAGGCCACGTTGTAGGAGAACGACAACCCGCTGAAGCGCACCACCGGTGGGAAGGCTTTCACCATCACGTAGGGCACCACGCCGATGGTGCCGACAAACAGGCCGGTCAGGGCGTACAGCGGGAACAGCCAGTCAGGGTGGTCCAGCAGGCTGTGATACAGCGTCCAGGAGGTCGCCAGCAACAGTGCGCAACCGACCACCAGTATGCGGCCGGCACCGAAGCGGTCGGCCAGGGCGCCGGAGGCAATGCAGCCCAGGCTCAGGGTCACGATGGCCAGGCTGTTGGCTTGCAGCGCAACGGTCGGGCTGAAGTGGTAGAGGGTCTGCAGCACGGTCGGGGTCATCAGGATGACGACTACCACGCCGGCCGACAGCAGCCAGGTCAGCAGCATCGACAGCACGATGGCGCCACGGTGGTCGCGCAGCACCGCGCGCAGCGGCAGTTCGGCGGCCAGAGCCTTGCGTTGCTGCATCTCGGCGAAGATCGGCGTTTCATGCAGCCAGCGGCGCAAGTACACCGACAGCAGGCCGAACACACCGCCGAGCAGGAACGGGATACGCCAGGCGTAATCGGAGACCTGCTCCGGGCTGTAGAGCGTGTTGATGGCGGTGGCCACCAGCGAACCCAACAGGATGCCGGCGGTGAGGCCACTGGTCAGGGTGCCGCAGGCGTAGCCGATGTGGCGTGGCGGCACGTGTTCGGAGACGAACACCCAGGCGCCCGGGACTTCGCCGCCGATCGCCGCGCCCTGGATCACGCGCATCAACAGCAACAGGATCGGCGCCCACAGGCCGATCTGCGCGTAGGTCGGCAGCAGGCCCATGATCAGGGTCGGCACGGCCATCATGAAGATGCTCAGGGTGAACATTTTCTTGCGCCCCAGCAGGTCACCGAAGTGCGCCATGATGATGCCGCCCAGGGGCCGCGCCAGGTAACCGGCGGCGAAGATGCCGAAGGTCTGCATCATGCGCAGCCACTCGGGCATGTCGGCGGGGAAGAACAGTTTTCCGACCACGGTGGCGAAAAACACGAAGATGATGAAGTCGTAGAACTCCAGCGCCCCGCCCAAGGCAGACAGCGACAGGGTTTTGTAGTCGTTGCGGGTCAGCGGGCGCGACGGTTGCGCACTGCTTGCGGGCACGGAGGACATGGCAAGGCTTCTCTTATAGTAATCAGCGTAATAAAGACGGCACGCCCTGGACTTGCGGCGGTCTGGCAAGATAGCAAATCGCCGGAAAAAGCACAGCGTCGAACGGTTGATAGCGCAGCGCGGTGAACTATTCACGGCGCAGGGAGTCGGTCAACCAGGGCAGGAGAACAGTTGCCGGAAAAAGCTCCGTTACAGCGTCTATTTACCGACCAAATGAGCGCCGAGAGGTCGTCGCGACGCCAGCGTCTCGATATACTCGGCCCTTGCAAGCGCCAGACCCGCAGTCTTGAGGGGCTGCTGTGCCAAAACGCCGTTGGGTGCCATCCAGCCGGTTTGGCAGAGTTTCCCTTTAGTACGCCTTACGAGAAACACAGCTCGCGTCGTGCGTTGGTGCTGAAATGTTTTTCTACAAGACGGCTATCCATTTGAAACACCCATGAAGCGTCACGGCTCAGAGGCACCCTCGGCATGATCGAACTCGAACAAGAAGATCCCATCCCACAAGGCGATCTCGCCCTGCAAATCACCGCGCTTCCGCGTGAAACCAACGGTTTCGGCGATATCTTCGGCGGCTGGCTGGTCTCGCAGATGGACCTGGCCGGTACGGCCATGGCCAGCAAGGTCGCAGGCGGGCGTGTCGCCACCGTGGCCATTGATCGCATGGCGTTCCTGGTGCCGGTGGCCGTGGGCGCGCAATTGTCCTTCTATACCCAGGCCCTGGAAATCGGCCGCAGCTCGATCCAGATGATGGTCGAAGTGTGGAGCGACGACCCGCTGTCCAGCGAATGGCGCAAGGTCACCGAGGCGGTGTTCGTGTTCGTCGCCATCGATGGCAGCGGCCGCACCCGTTCGGTACCGTCGCGAGCGCGTTAAACCTCGCCGGGTTTTGACGGTCAATTGCCCCATTGCCTGCTATTAAGAGTGCTTTGTTATGCCGACGCCCCACGTTGAATCCGTGAAAATCGACGAGCTGGACTGCTGGCGCATCCGCCACAACGGCGCCGAGCTGATGGTGGCCCAACAGGGCGCGCACCTCTTCAGTTACCAACGCGCAGGCGAACAGCCGCTGATCTGGCCGAACAAGGCAGCCGTCTTCAAGGCTGGCAAAGGCATCCGCACCGGCGTACCGGTGTGCTGGCCGTGGTTCGGCGTGTTCGATCGCAACCCGCACAGCGTGCAGGCCATGCGCCAGAGCGACCAGCCCGCGGGCGCCCACGGTTTCGTGCGTACTGCACTCTGGGAATTGGCCGCCACCGAACTCGAAGGCGACACCCTGCGCGTCGACCTGGTGCTCCCCGTACCCGCGGGCGGCTTCCCCGGCTGGCCGCATCAGGTCGACCTGAAGCTGAGCCTGCGCCTGGACGATCACCTGCACATCGGCCTGACCAGTCATAACCGTGGCACCGACACCGTGACCCTCAGCCAGGCGTTGCACACCTACTTCGCCGTGAGCGATGTGCGCAACGTGCAGGTCGAGGGCCTGGACGGGCTTGCGTATATCGATACCGCCGACGGCTGGGCCACCCGGCAACAGGCTGGGCCGCTGCACTTCGGCGCCGAGACCGACCGCATCTACCTCGACACCCCCGCGCAGTTGCACATCGTCGATAACGACTGGCAGCGGCGCGTCCGGCTCAGCAGCGAAGGCTCCCACTCGACCGTGATCTGGAACCCCTGGACCGAACGTGCCAAAGCCTTCGACGACATGGCCGACGACGGCTGGCAGGGCATGCTGTGCATCGAGACGGCGAATGTGCTGGATGACGTGGTGACGCTGGCGCCGGGCGAAAGCCACACCTTGGGCGTGAGCATCACCAGTAGCGCTTTGTAAACCCAATCAAAATGTGGGAGGGGGTGTTGCTCCCTCCCACATTGGTCGGTGTTGTGGTTTAGAGATCCGACTCCTTCACCGCCCGCACCTTGCCCGCATCCAGCGCATACGCCGCATCGGCCAGGTCGTTATTGACCGTCTCCACCTTCAACGTGCCCGTGACCCACAGCGGCGTGTAGATATCATCCAGCTTCAACCCCTTGGGGTAACGCACCAGCACCAATTGGTTCGGCGGCGGTGGCGGCACGTGGATGCACGCGCCTGGGTACGGCACCAGGAAAAACAGGGTGCTGCGGCCCTTGGCGTCGGTTTCCAAAGGCACCGGGTAACCGCCGATGCGGATGTTCTTGCCGTTCATGGCGGCCACGGTCTTGGTGGAATACATCACCGCCGGCAACCCTTTGCTCTGCTTCAAGCCACCTTTGTCGGTAAAGGTGCCCTGGGCTTCGGGAGAGTTGTGGTCGATTTCCGGCATTTGTTCGAGGGCTTTCTGGTCCGACAGCGGCATCAGGTCGAGCCAGTCGGTTTCCGGCAGTTCGCCAGCATGAGCCAGGCCTGGGCCCAGCAGGAGAAACATCAAGAGGAGACGGCGCATGGAGGAGCTCGACAAGGTAAACAGTGCCGGCATTCTAGCCCTCTGCGCCTGCGCAGCGCAGAGGACTTTGTCGCTCGATTAGTTCTTTTTGATCAGGCCGTAGATCACCAGCAGCACAATGGCACCTACCAATGCGCCGATGAAACCCGCGCCCTGGCCTGCCTGGTAGATACCCAGTGCCTGACCGCCGTAGGTGGCGGCAAGGGAGCCGGCGATACCCAGCAGGATGGTCATGATCCAGCCCATGCTGTCGTCGCCGGGCTTGAGGAAACGCGCCAGCAGGCCGACGATCAGGCCGATAAAGATGGTTCCGATGATACCCATGGCATTTCCCTCTGATTGAATGTGAGTCATGAAAAAGCCTAGCCAGGCTTTATCATCCTGCAATCAGAGAGACGGCGGCCACCAATGGTTCCCGCCGCCCCCGGGATTATTGCTCGGCGATCAACGCTTCGACCTTGAGGATCTGCGCTTGCAGCGTCGCGTGGTCCTGGCAACGCAGGTTGGCGTGGCCGACCTTGCGCCCGGTCTTGAAAGCCTTGCCGTAGTGATGCAGGTGGCAGTCGTCGATGGCGATGACTTTTTCAACCGGCGGGACCACGCCGATGAAGTTGAGCATGGCGCTCTCGCCCACCTTGGCTGTGGAGCCCAGCGGCAAGCCCGCCACCGCGCGCAGGTGGTTCTCGAACTGGCTGCACTCGGCGCCTTCGGTGGTCCAGTGCCCGGAGTTGTGCACACGCGGGGCGATTTCGTTGGCCTTCAGGCCACCGTCGACTTCAAAGAACTCGAACGCCATCACGCCGACATATTCCAGCTGCTTGAGCACACGGCTGGAATAGTCTTCGGCCAGGGCCTGCAACGGATGGTCGGTGCTGGCCACGGACAGTTTGAGAATGCCGTTGTCGTGGGTGTTGTGGACCAACGGGTAGAAGCGGGTCTCGCCATCGCGGGCACGCACGGCGATCAGCGAAACTTCGCCGGTGAACGGCACGAAGCCTTCCAACAGGCAGGCCACGCTGCCCAGTTCGGCGAAGGTGCCGACCACATCGGCGGCGGTGCGCAGGACTTTCTGGCCCTTGCCGTCGTAACCCAGGGTACGGGTTTTCAGCACGGCCGGCAGGCCGATGCTGGCGACGGCGGCGTCCAGGTCCGCCTGGGACTGGATATCGGCGAAGGCCGGGGTCGGAATGCCCAGGTCCTTGAACATGCTCTTCTCGAACCAGCGGTCACGGGCGATGCGCAAGGCTTCGGCGCTCGGGTAGACCGGCACGAACTGCGAGAGGAAGGCCACGGTTTCGGCCGGGACGCTTTCGAACTCGAAGGTCACCAGGTCGACTTCTTCGGCCAGTTGGCGCAGATGGTCCGGGTCGCTGTAGTCAGCGCGCAGGTGTTCACCCAACGCGGCCGCACAGGCATCCGGCGCCGGGTCCAGGAAAGCGAAGTTCATCCCCAGCGGCGTTCCCGCCAGGGCCAGCATGCGACCCAGTTGGCCGCCACCGATTACACCGATTTTCATCGTCAACAACCTCAGGCGATACGTGGGTCTGGATTGTCCAGCACGCTGTCTGTCTGCTCAGCACGGAATTTTTTCAGCATCGCGTGGAACTGCGGGTGCTTGGCGCCCAGGATGCTGGCGGACAGCAAGGCGGCGTTGATTGCGCCGGCCTTGCCGATCGCCAGGGTCGCCACCGGGATACCGGCCGGCATCTGCACGATGGACAACAGCGAATCCACGCCCGAGAGCATCGACGACTGCACCGGCACGCCGAGTACCGGCAGGTGGGTCTTGGCCGCACACATGCCTGGCAGGTGCGCTGCACCGCCGGCACCGGCGATGATCACCTCGATGCCACGGGATTCTGCTTCATCGGCATACTGGAACAGCAAATCCGGGGTGCGGTGGGCAGAGACCACTTTCACTTCATACGGAATGCCGAGTTTTTCCAGCATATCGGCGGTGTGGCTAAGGGTGGACCAATCGGACTTGGAGCCCATGATCACGCCAACCAATGCACTCATCGTCGTGCCTCTTCTCTCTGGGCGCCCGCAGGCGCGTCAAAAAACAACAAGCCACGCGGGAAATCCGGCGTGGCTTGGTGTACGAAATTTGGCCGGTTGGACCGGCCGAAGGCCGCGCAGTATACCGTAATAACGCAGATAAACAGCCCCTGGAATGACCATCTGTCTAGCGGCGCAAACCGGCGGTTTTATTGACTTAAGAGTCAGCGAAAACCCCACAAAACCCCTCCCACAGTTAAGCGGTGCTGGACTCACGTATTCTGCGCGGCTCCACCTTCCAGCTTGCGCCACAACAACCGCACGTTTGCCTTACGCACCAAGGCACAGCGGTACAAACGAATCTCCAACGGCACATGCCACTGCGGACCGCCGCAGACCACCAGCTCACCCCGGGCCAACTCGGCACGCACGCTCAGTTGCGGCACCCAGGCGATGCCCAGGCCTTCCAGGGCCATGCTTTTGAGGCTGTCGGCCATCGCGGTTTCGTAAACCGTGGTGAAGCGCAGGGCACGTTGGCGCAACAGCAGGTTCACCGAACGCCCCAGAAATGCCCCGGCGCTGTAGGCCAGCAGCGGCACACTGCCTTCACCTTCCAGGTCGAACAGTGGCTTGCCCTCGGCATCGGCGGCGCACACCGGGAGCATTTCGGTATTGCCCAGGTGCAGTGACGGGAAGATCTCCGGGTCCATCTGCATTGCCGCGTCGGGGTCGTAGAACGCCAGCATCAAATCGCAGCCGCCTTCGCGCAGGGCATGCACGGCATCACCGACGTTGGTGGCGACCAGCCGGGTGGCAATGTTCAGGCCTTCGTTGCGCAACTGCGCGATCCAGCGCGGGAAGAAGCCCAGCGCCAGGGAGTGGGCCGCCGCCACTTGCATGACTTCGCCCTGCCCGCCTTCCAGATGGTGCAAATGGCGCAGTACTTCACCGAGCTGCTCGACCACCGTGCGCGCGGTCACCAGAAACAACTGCCCCGCCGCCGTCAATTCCACCGGCGTGCGCGAGCGGTTGACCAGGGTCAGGCCCAGCGCGGCTTCGAGGCTGCGGATACGTCGACTGAACGCCGGCTGGGTGACAAAGCGCCGCTCAGCAGCCTGGGAAAAGCTGCGCGTCGCCGCCAGGGCGCTGAAGTCTTCCAGCCATTTGCTCTCAAGGTTCATCAGTTCCTCCCACGGGTATGCACCATTTTGGCACACACGCCCGCCATGATAGCCGGGTCACACGCCTATTATGCCGTTTGTGCATAGGCCAGTGTTTAACAGCATTGGCCCAAAAACTTCCACAAGCCTAGCATTCACAGCGTTCCGGCCAGTTCCGGGTCCATATCGAGATGATTTCCGTCATGTCCTCCGCTGCATCATTCCGCACAGAAAAAGACCTGCTTGGCGTACTCGAAGTACCTGCTCAAGCGTATTACGGCATCCAGACCCTGCGAGCGGTGAATAACTTCCGCCTCTCGGGCGTTCCGATTTCGCATTACCCGAAATTGGTGGTCGGCCTGGCAATGGTCAAGCAAGCCGCCGCTGACGCGAACCGCGAGTTGGGCCAGCTCAGCGAAGCCAAGCACGCTGCGATCAGCGAAGCCTGTGCCCGCCTGATCCGCGGCGACTTCCACGAAGAATTCGTGGTGGACATGATTCAAGGCGGCGCTGGCACTTCAACCAACATGAATGCCAACGAAGTCATCGCCAACATCGCGTTGGAGGCCATGGGCCACAACAAGGGCGAGTACCAGTACCTGCACCCGAACAACGACGTGAACATGGCGCAGTCGACCAACGACGCCTACCCGACCGCGATCCGCCTGGGTCTGCTGTTGGGCCATGACGCGCTGCTGGCCAGCCTCGACAGCCTGATCCAAGCGTTCGCCGCCAAGGGTGTCGAGTTCAACCATGTACTGAAAATGGGCCGCACCCAGTTGCAAGACGCCGTGCCGATGACCCTCGGCCAGGAATTCCGCGCCTTTGCCACCACCCTCAACGAAGACCTGGCCCGCCTGAAAACCCTGGCGCCGGAGCTGTTGACCGAAGTGAACCTGGGCGGCACCGCCATCGGCACCGGCATCAACGCCGACCCGCGCTACCAGGCCCTGGCCGTACAACGCCTGGCCACCATCAGCGGCCAGCCACTGGTGCCGGCGGCGGACTTGATCGAAGCCACCTCCGACATGGGCGCCTTCGTATTGTTCTCCGGCATGCTCAAGCGTACCGCGGTGAAGCTGTCGAAGATCTGCAACGACCTGCGCCTGCTGTCCAGCGGCCCACGTACCGGCATCAACGAGATCAACCTGCCGGCCCGCCAGCCTGGCAGCTCGATCATGCCTGGCAAGGTCAACCCGGTGATCCCGGAAGCCGTCAACCAAGTGGCCTTCCAAGTGATCGGCAACGACCTGGCCCTGACCATGGCAGCCGAAGGCGGCCAACTGCAGTTGAACGTGATGGAACCGTTGATCGCCTTCAAGATCTTCGACTCGATCCGCCTGCTGCAACGGGCCATGGACATGCTGCGCGAGCACTGCATCGTCGGCATCACCGCCAACGAAGCCCGCTGCCGCGAGTTGGTGGAGCACTCCATCGGCCTGGTCACCGCGCTGAACCCGTACATCGGCTATGAAAACGCCACCCGCATCGCGCGTATCGCCCTCGAAAGCGGCCGCGGCGTGCTGGAACTGGTGCGCGAAGAAGGCTTGCTCGACGACGCCATGCTCGACGACATCCTGCGCCCCGAAAACATGATTGCTCCACGTTTGGTCCCGCTGAAGGCCTAAGCGTTTGTTGCACCGCTCACCAGGTTGAGGGACTAGACACCTCTCACCTTTTGAGGGCCTGAAGGCTCGTTCTTCAGGCCCTTTTTTTTGCCTCAAGGTTGTGAAATGACGCCCATAAAAATTCCAATATCGAACCTGCCCGCCACGCCCTGGCTGAAACCTTTAATCAGCCCAGGCAGACGGATCACGTTCGCCTAGGTATAGTGCCGCCCCTCTTCGCGCCAGCGGCCATCGGTAACGAGGCCCGGACACACGCGAAAACGCATGAATAACAACACCCGCAAAAGGATCGGGTCGAACCGTCGCGCACTGCCTGGTGCCAAGTGACAGCGTCGAACCGTCCTGCGTTTGCCATTAGAAAAATCAGCGAGGAACACTCCATGCTCGAAGTCATCAACGACTTCCTCTCAGGGAAAGTACTGATCGTGCTCATTGTCGGGCTCGGCGGTTATTTCACGATCCGCTCGCGTTTCGTTCAGTTGCGTCACTTTTTCCACATGTTTTCGGTGTTTCGCGACAGCCTGAAAAACAGCTCCGACCAGCTCAGTTCGTTCCAGGCGCTGATGCTCAGCCTGGCCGGCCGCGTCGGTGCCGGTAACATCGCCGGTGTCGGCATTGCCGTGACCCTGGGCGGCCCCGGTGCCGTGTTCTGGATGTGGGTCACCGCGTTGGTGGGCATGTCCTCGAGCTTTATCGAGTGCTCCCTCGGCCAGTTGTACAAGCGCACCGACGCCGAAGGCACCTTCCGCGGCGGCCCGGCTTATTACATCCAGCACGGCCTGCACAAGCGCTGGCTGGGCATGGTGATGGCGTTCCTGCTGCTGGTGACTTTCGGTTTTGCCTTCAACGGCCTGCAAGCCCATGCCGTGACGCATTCGCTGAACAACGCCTTCGGCCTCGACACCACCTACACCGGCCTGGCCCTGGCGGCATTGCTGGGCCTGGTGTTCATCGGCGGGATCAAGCGGATCGCCTCGATCGCCGACCTGCTGGTGCCGGTCAAGACCCTGGTCTACATCGCGGTGACCCTCTACGTGATCGTGCTGCAATTCGACCACGTGCCGGCCATGCTCGCGACCATCGTCAAGAGCGCGTTCGGCCTCGACCAGGCCTTCGGCGGCCTGGTGGGCAGTGCGATCATCATGGGTGTGAAGCGCGGCGTATTCGCCAACGAAGCCGGTTTGGGCAGTGCGCCTAACGTGGCGGCGGTCGCGTCGGTGGAACATCCGATCGCCCAAGGCGTGGTGCAAGCGTTCAGCGTGTTCCTCGATACTTTCGTGATCTGCACCTGCACCGCCTTGCTGATCCTGCTCTCCGGTTTCTACACCCCGGGCTTTGAAGGCGACGGCATTGCCCTGACCCAGAACTCCCTGGCAGCCGTGGTCGGCGACTGGGGCCGGATGTTCATCTCGGTGGCCCTGGCGTTGTTCGTGTTCACCTCGATCATGTACAACTACTACCTCGGCGAGAGCAACCTGCGCTTCCTGGTCGGCAACAACCGCAAGGTGCTGATGGGCTACCGCGCGTTGGTGCTGGTGCTGATTTTCTGGGGTTCGATCGAGAACCTGAGCACCGTGTTCGCCTTCGCCGACATCACCATGACGATGCTCGCGTTCGTCAACCTGTTCGCCCTGGCGTTCCTGTTCAAGATCGCCATGCGTATCCTGAATGACTACGACAACCAGCGCGCGGCGGGGATCAAGACCCCGGTGTTCGACTCCAGCCAGTTCCCCGACCTGGACCTGGACCACAAGGCCTGGCCGGCCAACCCGGTGAAACCGGAGCCTGCCGCTAAAGCGCCTGCTGAATCGATCGCACTGTCGCAACGCTAAGCGCAGATGACACGCCGCCGGGCCTTGGGCATGCTCTGGGCTTGGCGGCGTTTTTCGTTCAGGAGATTTTCGATGCAAGCAGCTAACAACGTCATGGTGCTCTACACCGGCGGCACCATCGGCATGCAAGCCAGTGCCAACGGCCTGACCCCCGCATCCGGTTTCGAAGCCCGCATGCGCGAACAACTCGCCAGCCAGCCGGTGCCTACATGGCGCTTCCGGGAAATGTCGCCGCTGATCGACAGCGCCAACATGACCCCGGCCTACTGGCAGCGCCTGCGCACTGCCGTGGTCGAAGCCGTGGACGACGGTTGCGACGCGGTGCTGATCCTGCACGGCACCGACACCTTGGCCTACAGCGCAGCCGCCATGAGCTTCCAACTGTTGGGCCTGCCGGCGCCGGTGCTGTTCACCGGCTCCATGCTCCCGGCCGGCGTACCCGACAGCGATGCCTGGGAAAACGTCAGCGGTGCGCTGCTGGCCCTGGGCCAAGGCCTGGCGCCGGGTGTGCAGTTGTACTTCCACGGCACGCTGATGGCGCCGACACGCTGCGCGAAAGTCCGCAGCTTCGGGCGCCACCCGTTCGCCGCGTTGCAACGCCAGGGCGGCGTGGCCCGCGCCGCGTCGATTCCTGCAGCGCTGGACTACCGTCAGCCCAAGGCCCTGGCCAATGTCGGCGTGCTGCCGTTGGTGCCGGGTATCGGCGCGCCCCAACTGGACGGTTTGATCGGCAGCGGCCTGCAGGCGCTGATCCTGGAATGCTTCGGCAGCGGCACCGGGCCCAGCGATAACCCCGAGTTCCTCGCCAGCCTCCAGCGCGCGCAGGCGCAAGGCGTGGTCGTGGTCGCGATCACCCAATGCCATGAGGGCGGCGTGGAACTGGACGTGTACGAAGCCGGCAGCCGTTTGCGTGCAATGGGCGTGCTGTCCGGTGGCGGCATGACCCGTGAAGCGGCGTTCGGCAAACTCAACGCGCTGCTCGGCGCCGGGCTCGACACCCAGACCATCCGGCACCTGGTGGAACTCGATCTGTGCGGTGAACTGGCCTGAATCGTACAGCCGAACCCGCGTAAAAACCCTCGGCCAACTATATAGTTAGCCTCCTCCCTGCCTTGCCGCTTTCTAGCATGCCGAAGCTGTTCTTCCGGCAGCGTCCATGAAATGGCAAGGCAGGAACCCATGAGCCAACAAACCTCCACCCTTCGTTACAACCCCTCCGATACGCTGGTCACCCAACTCTGCGTCGGCCCCGCCTTCCGGGAAGCCGCCAGCACGCTGTTACGCCGCTCGTTGCAAGAACTCTACCCGGACCTGGGCATCGACCCGGACATCGCCATGGTCGGCACGCCGACATGGGGCATTGTCGACGATGAAATCGTCGCCGGCCCCACCGCGCACCAAACCCTCACCGACATCCTCACCAATCAGGCCATCTCAGGTGAACCCGCGCTCTACATCGAAGGCGCGCACTACCTTATCCAGCCGAAAAACCAGCAACCCACCGCACACCTGCCGGTACGCATCACGCAGATCGCCACCCTGATCAACCTGCTGGCACCGGTGATGCTCACCGCCTACCAGGAACAACAAGTGGCGTTCTGGAACTCCAGCAACGGCACCTCCGGCCCCCACTGGCAAGCCTTGTCCAGCACGCTGCGCTCGGTGTGGAACGTGACCCGCGTCGACGGCTGGGACGAGCAGGACTGCGCCATGGCCCGCACGCTGTACGCCGCGCCGGAACTGACACGCCGCCAGAGCGACGATGCATTCGCCTGCCGCGCCTACCTGGTGGACGTCGATCAGGTCGATGGCGCAACCGTCACCCACCTGGGCCTGCTGTCGATTGCCGTGCTGATCGGCAACCACGACGGCGAGACGCTTATCCTCACGTACTCCCTGTTCAACGGCTACGAGAAATTCGCCACGCTGGAGCAACTGGGCCAGAGCTTGCCCGGCTACGTAGGTCGCCATGCACCCACTGACATCCAATGGCGACTGTTCGAACCCACCGGGCATTTTTTCGATCACCAGGCTTGCACGCTGATTGCCCAACAGCTTGCGTTCATCGGGCAGCTCGACACTCAGCAACTGCGGCGCACCGCCCCCAGCGAATCCTCACTCAACCTGCCACCGGCCACCCAAGAGCTGGTCGGCGAAAAGCAACCCGACCTCAAACCCTACCTCGACGCACTCCCGTCCTGGCTGACATCCGCCTCCACCACCGACCTGAGTCTCTACGCACGCTACCTGAAAGACCTCGCCGCGCTGCACAGCCTCAACGCGGGCAAGTCCTACGACGATGACATCCCGCACATCCAGACCTACGCGCTCGACAGACTGCGCGCCGAAATGCTCAAGGACCACACCGACGCGGCGAACCTGCGCCTGGAGAACATCGAGATTCAGGTACGCAGCCCGATTGTGTGGGGCAGTTTCACCCTGCCGGGCAAGGTCGACACCACCACCTTCAGCCTGGCCGACCTGGCCCTGCAAAACCTGATCGGCCTGCCCCTCGGCGACAAAAGCGTGCGCTTGCGCAACAGCAGCACCGTGCCGGCGTGGCTGACCATGGCATACATCGAAACGCTGATCCGCAAGGTGGACGTCGGCCAACACTACCCGGCCCTGGCCAAAAGCAAGTTGCTCGACAACCCGCTCGAATCCAGCCGCCGACGCGCCCTGTACAGCAGCCATTTGCGCATCCAACTGCCGCTGCAAGCCTTGCAATACAAGATGAGCCGACACGCCGGGATCGACGAACTGGGGTATCGCTACGTCGCTGCCGTGCTGGCGCCAGAGGCAGCGGACCGTCAGGTCGACGGGCAAGCCATCGTTCTTCGTCCCCTGGCCTTCCTGCCGAAAAACCGCAGCGCCGACACGCAAGACGTGGTGAGCAACATGTTTGTGATTGGCCCCCAGGACACGAACGCCGGGCCCTGCCTGTTGTATCGCCCGATGGCGGAATTACAACTGCTGCAATATCCGTCACCGGCCGACCTGCTGTATGCGATCCGCCAATCACGCCACCTGCGCGACTCGGTCCTGGCCTGGCTGCCGGACAACGTGCGCGACGACTACGCACGCTACGCATTCCCTGGCGAACTGCCCTCGCCCTGGGCAGTCGTGACGTTGCTGGCGGACCCGGTCAAACTCGTGATGATGAGCGGGCCCATGGACCTGGGCACGCAAGTGCTCAGCGGTGATCTGCCCGGCGAGCTGTTCAAGGCCAACGCCAACGCGCTGATCACGCTGGCCGACCGTCAGTCGGCGTCGAATGCCGAAAGTCGCTGGGCCTCGCTCAAGCAGGCGGGCTGGCTGATATTCAACGCAGCCCTGCCGTTCCTGGGCCGCACCGTGAACACCGCCGCCTGGATCTGGCAGATCCTGGATCAGGTGCAAGCGGTCGTCGACGCGCAACAGCAGAAGGACAAACCGGCCGAATGGTCCGCCCTGGTCGGGCTGTTGCTCAACCTGGGCATGGTGTTGACCCTGCACATCGCCAGCCGCGAAGCGCCGTCAGCCCCCGCCTTGAGCAAGGACGAGCCGGCACCGAAACCTGCCGCCAGGCCCGAGGTGATCGCCAAGCCCGTGACAGTCAAACAATTGGCCAACCTTTCGGCAGTTGAGCTGCCAGGCAATCACCCGCATGCACTGCACACCCTGGCCGCGATCAACCGCAGCCCCAGCGACCTGGGCAGCCTGCTGGACAGTTTCAAGGTCGAAAAGCCGAAGGTGCGCAACAAGGCCTCATCGCGCATCGGCCCCCATCGCCACCTCTACCCGCTGCTCGATAAATGGTACGCACAGGTCGGCGAACGCTGGTTCGAAGTGACGGTGGATGAGAATGACGAAGTGCAGATCACCGATCCCCAACAACCCGCGCGCAACGGTCCCTTTCTGATCGGCAATCTCAAGGGCGAGTGGTTCATCGACACCCGGCTGCGCCTGCGTGGCGGCGGTTCAAGAAGCCGGGAGCGCAAAGCCCGGGCGCAAGCCGAACGTCAGGCCAGCCAACTGCGCAGGCAGATCACCGCCTTCGAGCAACAAAAAAAGACCGCCCAGGACACCCTGGAAAAGACTTATCAGGCACTGGTCGACGCACCGCCCACCTCGGCCCAGGCCGCGCAAAGGGCTTACCTCGATCAACTGGAGGCCCAACGCACAGACTACGAGACCGCCCTGAAAAACCTGAAAGAATTGAATGTACTTGCCCCCACGCCGGACTACCTGCACAGCGCCGTGGGGTATCTCAAGGCTCAGTTGAGCCTGAGCTGGGCCGGGCTCAACGAAGTGCTCAAAGCCTTTACGCCCAAACTCCGTACAATCCTCGACCACATCGCGAAGCAGGCCGCCGACGCACGCGTGCGCAACATCCCCGACGCACTGCAAATGAACGCAATACTGCACGGCATGATCGAGCGCCTGGACTACTTCGAAACGCGGTTCAACGAACTGCGTGACCTGCCCGGCGAAGGCCTGCGCCTGATCAAGAACACCAAAAGCCTGCTGCCTGCCTACAGCAGCGGCGACCTCAAGGCGTTGCAAGTCACCTTGGCCCGCAACCTGTGCCTGCGCGAAACCACCACCCTCAGCGCACCACTGGCATGGGCCGCCATCGACCATATTGTCGACGCCTGCGACATCGCCATCCAGGCCCTGCGCGACACCCTGCGCGAGCGCAGTGACAAGCGCATCGACGAACAGATCGAGACCCTGGGCAGCCTGATCGAACAGTTCACGGTGCTGGGCGAGCGCCTGCAGGACTTTCCCACGGAATTCCCCAGCGTCTCCCTGACGGAACCGTTGACCCGCCTGCGCGAGCAACTCGGCGAGTACACCAAACGCGCCAGCACCCATCTTGCGCAAATGGCCGACCGACGCACCTCACTGAGAGCCACCCCCAGCCCGCCGCCCGTCCCGCCACACCCGCAGAAAAAATTCATCCGCACCCGTTACCACGGCATGGTCGTCGGTGAGCCGCAATTGTCCGCCACAGGCCTGGACACCGGGCTGGTGGATGTTCGCTCGCCCTTGTCCAACACCGTGGTGGCCACGTTTCACGAGAAACCGGACGGCTTTTGGGTGCAACGGGCCAGGAGCGAACAAACGGTGAACACGCCCATCGACCTGCAAACCAGCGTGGACGCCGGCCAGAACCTGCTCGACGGCCTACCGGACTTCAAACAACGGATCACCGGCCTGGCCAGCCAAGCCCAACGCACGCCCATCGGCATCGAATACTTGTACCATCAACACGCCCAGCGCCTGGAGCAAGCCACGCGCAGTATCGAGCAAGCCCTGAGCCAGAAGAACCTCGCGCAAGGCGACGTGGCCCTGGCCAGCACCGTCAAAAAGACCCTCAGCGACGCCACCACAGCCCTCTATCAACAATCCGTAGACAATGTGCTGAGGATGACCCAACAGCACCCGCCGACACCCTCCGGCGTGCAATGGCTGAAGGCCCGCAACGCGATAAGCATCAAAAAAACCATCAGCCGCCGACGCATCAAGTCCGCCCGGCCGGATTACCTGGACGAATACACCATCACCGACCGCAGCACCCATAAGGTGCTGTGGTATGCACACTTCCACTACTCGACCGACTGGACCACGCCCAGGGCGTTTATCAGCGCGCGCCTCAAGACACCGCAGGAACACAGCCTGGGCGCGGCAGCCGACACCACCAAAGGCCTGAGCAGCGCACAACGCGTGGCATTCCACCGCAGCGAGATCAACGAGAGTCAGGCCAGTACGCTGTTTTTCAACCTCGCCTGACACACGGCCGACGGCACACAACTTGCTCTTTCACCGTACCTGACACGTTGGAGCCGTCGATGCTGCACGCTCATCTCACCACCCTCAACGCGGTGTCGCTGGTGCTCGACACCTTCAAGGCCCAAGGGCTGCCCAGCGAGGCCTTGCTCGCGGGCAGCGGCATCTGCGCGGCGGACTTGAGCCGCGCCGACACGCGCATTACCACCAATCAGGAAATGCGCGTATGCGCCAATGCCGTGGCCTTGCGCCGGGATGTCGGCCTGGCGCTGGGCCGCCAGATGCATGTATCGGCCTACGGCATGCTCGGTTACGCGCTGCTGACGAGTGCCACCTTCGGTGACGCTTTGCGCCTGGCGCTGCGCTATCCGGCGCTGCTGGGAACACTTTTCAAGCTGAGCCTGGAGGCGGACGGCGAGCGCATCTGGTTTACCGCCGCGGACTATCGCGAAACCCCGGCCATGCAGATGTTCAACGTCGAACTGTGCCTGGCCTCGCTGAAGGTGATCTGCGACGACCTGCTCGGCCAGCCGCTGGCGCTGCTTGGCGCACGCTTTGAATACAGCGCGCCGGATTATCGCGCGCGCTACAGCGAGTGTTTCGCCTGCCCGCTGCAGTTCGACGCCGGCACCAACGCCTTCGCCTTCGACAAGCGCTGGCTGGACCAGCCCCTGCCCCTGGCCGACGCCGTCACGCACCAGGCCATGGCCGAGCGATGCCGCAAACAGAACCTGGAGTTCACCGGCCGCCAGGCGTGGCTGGGCAGAATCCGCCAGTTGCTCACCAGCCA
Organism: Pseudomonas veronii; assembly: GCF_001439695.1. Classification (GTDB taxonomy): domain Bacteria; phylum Pseudomonadota; class Gammaproteobacteria; order Pseudomonadales; family Pseudomonadaceae; genus Aquipseudomonas; species Aquipseudomonas veronii. The sequence goes on along the minus strand of NZ_JYLL01000017.1, from coordinate 73,374 downwards.
ACTCGGCGCCGCGCCGGGGATCGAAGGCCTGGCCGCACAGATGAACTGCTCGCCGCGCACCCTGCGCCGCCACTTGCACGACCTGGGGTGCAGTTATCAGGAACTGCTCGACGAACTGCGCTTCGAGCGCGCCAAGCAATGGCTGGCGGCGGATGAACTGCCGATCTACCGCATCGCCGAGCAACTGGGTTTCAGCGAAACCGCCAGCTTCCGGCATGCCTTTGTGCGCTGGAGCGGCGTGGCGCCGAGCCAATTTCGTGCATGACGCCCCATTGATGGGCGAATTGCGGACACACAATTTGGCCCGATTTATCCCCTTTTGGCCGCTCCTGCCGTTCTCATAAAGCGCCCCGCCCGCAAGACTGCAGGCACCGATACCGCCTGCGGAGAACAACAAAATGCTGACGATCTACTCGGACGATCACCACCTGCACCACGGCCGCTGTGAACTGATGGACGGGCAACTGATGCCCTGCTTCGAAATGCCCTCGCGCGCCGACCACGTACTGCAACGGGTCAAAGCCCGTGGGCTGGGCCCGGTCCTTGCCCCGCAGGACTTTGGCCTGGCGCCGCTGCAACGTGTCCACAGCCGCGACTACCTGGACTTCTTCAAAGGTGCCTGGCAACGCTGGACCGCATTCGGCGAGGACGGCGACCTGTTGCCCTACACCTGGCCCGCGCGCACCTTGCGCCGCGTGCTGCCCACCAGCCTGCACGGCCAGCTCGGTTACTACAGCTTCGACGGCGGCGCACCGATTACCGCCGGCACCTGGCAAGCGGCCTACAGCGCCGCCCAGGTCGCGTTGACCGCACAGCAAGCGATCCAGCGCGGTGCCCACTGTGCGTTCGCGCTGTGTCGCCCGCCGGGGCACCACGCCGCCAGCGACTTGATGGGCGGTTATTGCTACCTCAACAACGCCGCCATCGCCGCCCAGGCGTTTCTCGACCAGGGCCATCGCAAGGTGGCGATCCTCGACGTGGACTACCACCACGGCAATGGCACTCAATCGATCTTCTACGCACGCAACGACGTGCTCTTTACCTCGATCCATGGGCATCCGGAGGCGGAGTTCCCGTTTTTCCTGGGCTACGCCGATGAGCAGGGAGAAGGCGCCGGGGAAGGCTTCAACTTCAACTACCCGTTGCCGGCCGGTTCCGGGTGGGCGCGCTGGAGCGCGGCGCTTGACGAGGCGTGCAGGGAGATCGAGCGCTATGACGCCGACATCATCGTCGTGTCGCTGGGTGTGGACACGTTCAAGGACGACCCGATCTCGCAGTTCAAGCTCGACAGCCCGGATTACCTGGCCATGGGCGCACGCATCGCGCGCCTGGGCAAACCCACGCTGTTTGTGATGGAAGGCGGCTACGCCGTGGCAGAAATCGGCATCAACGCCGTCAACGTTCTAGAAGGTTTTGAGGGGTCCATCCAATGAACATGCTCAGGTCGCTCGTCCTCTGCGCCGCCGTTCTCGGTGGCGCGGCCCATGCCGAAGAGAAAACCCTGCGGGTCTACAACTGGTTCGACTACATCACGCCCAAGGCGCTGGAAGACTTCAAGGCGCAGAACCCCGACGTCAAACTGGTGTACGACATCTTCGACACCAACGAAGCCCTGGAAGCCAAGCTGCTCACCGGCAACTCCGGGTATGACGTGGTGGTGCCGTCCAACGTGTTCCTCGCCAAGCAGATCGAAGCCGGAGTATTCCAGCCCCTGGACCGCAGCCGACTGCCGAACTGGAACCACCTCGATCCCAAGCTGATGAAGCTGCTCGAGGCCAACGACCCCGGCAATAAGTTCGCCGTGCCCTACATGTACGGCACCATCCTGATCGGTTTCAACCCCGACAAGGTCAAGGCCGCGCTGGGTGCCGATGCGCCGGTGGACAGCTGGGACCTGATCTTCAAGGAAGAAAACATCAGCAAGCTCAAGCAGTGTGGCGTCGCGCTGCTCGATTCGCCGTCCGAGATCCTGCCGCTGGCCCTGCAGCACCTGGGCCTGGACCCCAACAGCAGCAACCCCAAGGACTATGAAAAAGCCGAAGCGCTGCTGATGAAAGTCCGCCCGTACATCACCTACTTCCACTCCTCCAAGTACATGGCCGATATCGCCAACGGTGACATCTGCGTGGCCGTCGGTTATTCCGGCAGCTTCTCCCAGGCCGCCAACCGCGCCAAAGAAGCCAAGAATGGCGTGATCGTGGACATGCGCCTGCCCAAGGAAGGCGCGCCGATCTGGTTCGACATGCTCGCCCTGCCCAAAGGCGCGAAAAACCCGCAGGACGCCTACACCTTCATCAACTACCTGCTGCAACCGCAGGTGATCGCGCCGATCAGCGACTTCGTCGGTTACCCCAACCCGAACAAAGACGCGACGGAACTGGTTGACCCAGCGATCCGCCACAACCCCAACCTGTACCCCACCGAGGCGGCGATGGCCACGCTGTATACCCTCAAACCCCTGGGCCGCGACGCCGAGCGCGCCCGGACGCGGGCGTGGACCAAGATCAAGTCGGGGACATAGAGGCCGCCCGCTATCTAACTACCACCTCCGGACGGGCACGCGCCCTAACGTGGTCGAGGTCCTGGGTTGCCGTCGGCAACCCGCCTCACCTCGCCCGTCAGGAGCCCGCCCTTGCCCTCATCGCCTCCCAGTGCCAACGACCTGTTGACTCAACTGACCACCGGCCCCTCCTTGCGCGAAGTCGCGGCCGCCACCCTGCGCTCGAGCTTGCGCGAGCTGTACCCGGATCTCGACATCGACCCCGATCTGACCCTTCTGGTGACACCGCACTGGCAGATCACCGCCGAGGCGATCCTGCCCGGAGCCCCGCGATTTCAAACACTGACCGGCGCGTTGTGCCGCAGTGCAACATCCGGCGCACCTGTCACCTGGCTCGACAGCGAGCACTACCTGATCTATCAATCCGCCACCGGGCCGAACGTGCATCTGCCGGTCAAGGTGGACTCCGTCGGCCGCCTGATCAATGAGCTGGCACCGTTGCTGTGCGTCGCGTACCAAGAGCAGCAACTCGCGTTCTGGAATGCCAGCAACCACCCGAACGGCCCACGCTGGCGCACCTTTGCCAACGCCTTGCGCACGATCTGGAATGTCGACAGCGTGGAGGGTTGGGACGAGGATGAATGCAACGTCGCCAGGGCAGTTTTTCACACGCCGGATTACGCCCAGCGCTTGCCCCAGGACAAATACGCGACCAAGGCTTATCTGATCGACGTCGACCTGGAACACGCCACACAGGTCAAACACCTCAACCTGTCGGCATTGGCGGTACTGGTCGGGCGCCTCGGCGAGCGCGACATCATCCTCAGCTATTCGATCGCCGACGGTTACGCCGCCTTCAAGAGCCTGCAAGCGCTTGGCGACGCCCTGAGCATTCAAGTGGCCACTCCACAGGCGACCAAGCTCCACTGGCGACTCTTCCAACCCTCAGGGGACTTTTTCGAGCAGCAGGCCTGTGCGTTTATTTCCCTGCAGATTCAGGCAATCGGCGCAATCGCGTTCAACAGCGGTGAGCTGATCCCGACCATGGCGCACGACAAGCCAGGCAGCGAAATCGCCCCCCGCGCCCCGCTGAATCAAGACAGAATCGGCTGGGTACATCGCGCCTTGCCCGACTGGATACTCACCGCGTCCTCGTCGGATCAGGCCACCTACGGGCGCTACATGATGGACCTCGCGGCCCTGCACCTGCGGCACGCGGGTAAAGCCTTTGATGATGGGATCAAGCACATCGGCGATTTTGCCCTGGATGCGATCCACACCCTGATGGTCAAGGACCACCCCGGCGTGACCCGCACGACGCTGGACAGCGTGCGGATCAGCGTCACCAGCGTGCAAGCCTGGGGCACCCTGATCGTGCCGGGAAACACCCAGACCCAAACCTTTACCCTCGCCGAGTTGGCCCTGGAAAACCTGATAGCCCTGCCCTTGGGCAACAAAACCGTCGGTTATGAAAACGGCAGCGCGGTGCCCGCCTGGATGACGGCGGCCTACCTGGAGCACTTGATTACCCAGGCGAACGTCGGCATGCACTACCCGGCCTTGGTCAAACGCACGCTGCTTGACGACGCTGCCGAGTCCCTGCGAAGGCACCGTCTCTACACCGCTCAATTACGCCTGCAACTGCCGCTACTGGCGTTGCAGTACAAAGTACGAGGTGTCCACGACCTGAGCGAACAGGGCTATCGCTATGTCTGCGCGGCGATGCATCCAGACAGCGCAGCCCGTGTGGTCGACGGCGCGGCGGTGGTCATCCGCCGCTTGTCCCTGCTCCCCAAACGCCGTCTGGGCTCGGCCGTCGACGTCGTCGGCAACATGTTCGTCATTGGCCCTCAAGACCCGAAAAAAGGTCCTTGCCTGCTCTATCGCCCGCTGTCCAACCAACCGTTGATGCAGTTCCCGTCACCGACCAACCTGCTGTACGCGATCAAACAAGACACGCCATTGCGCCAATCGGTCCTGGCTTGGCTGCCCGATAAGGTGCGAACGGCTTACGCGCAGTTTGTGTTTCCCGGCAGCCTGCCCTCGCCGTGGGTATTTACCAGTGTGCTGAACGACCCGCTGAATGCACTGGTGATGACCGGCCCCGTCGAACTGGGGCGGGAAGTGCTGCCAAACGACGACTTCGCCACACTGTTCCGAGCCAACGCCGACGCGCTGGTCACCCTGGCCGACCGCCAATCGGTGTCCAATGCCGAGGCGCGCTGGGAGAGTTTCAAGCACGCCGGGTGGCTGATGTTCAATACCGTGCTGCCGTTCATGGGCCGCGCCGCGGGCGCCGCGACCTGGATCTGGCAATTGATGGATGACCTGCAACAGATGGTCGACACCAATGAGGTCGGTGACCGTTCCGCCGGGCTCTCGGCGCTGGTGGATATCTTGCTGACGCTCGGCATGGTGTTAACGACGCATGTCGCCACGGCGCATCGGCCCGAGTCGTCCATCGGGAAGCCCGCCAAGCCGCGCGCATTGCCGCCGCCGGAGGTCAAGGTAGAAGTCGTCCAAAAGCCGGATATCGCGACGGCAGAGCTGCCCGTCGACCACGAACACACCCTGCACATCAGTGGTGCCCTGAACCGCAGCGCGCAGAACCTGGGCACGTTCCTCGACAGTTTTGCGCAGGCCAAGCCCGATCAATTGGGTACGCAACAGACCGTGGAAGGCCCTCATCAGCATCTCTATACCAAAGCCTCACACTGGTACGCCCCGGTGGGTACACGATGGTTTGAAGTGATGGTCGACGAAAACGACACCGTGTTGATCATCGATCCGCGCCAACCCGGCCGGCGCGGCCCGCCGCTGATCGCCAATCGCCTGGGGCAATGGTTCGTCGACACGCGCTTGCGCCTACGCGCAGGCGGCCTGCGCAGCCGGCGCAAAAAAGGCGAAGCCCTCAGGCCGCCGAAAATCACCGATTTACGCCGGCAACTGGCAACCTTCGACAGCGAGCAAGCCCAGCGCCAGCACGGTCTTGAAGCCTTGCAAGGCGCCATCGACCGCACGGCGGGTGACGCCAAAGCCGCGGCCAGAACCACCTTTCTCGAACAGGTGGATACGCGTCTCAAAGAATTCGACGTACCGATTTCCCAGCTCAAATCCCTGAATATTCTCGACACGGTGCCCAACTATCAGGACGCCATGGTCGGCTACCTGGAACATCAGCTGTTTCTGGCGCGCTCCGCCATCAGCGAACAACAGATCCCGTTTCGCGAACGACTGGAAGCCATACAGGGCCACCTCGACATCGAGGGCGTTGAAGAAGAAGCCTTGCCCACCGTTCACTACCGCAACATGTATACCGCGACACACGCCATGGCGGAGCGCCTGGGCTACCTTCAGGCACGCTTCAAGGAGGCTCGTGCCCTGGGTGCGCGCGGGGTCAGGCTGATCCAGCAGCATGAGCCGCACCTGCCCGCTTATGCCCTTGATGATCTCAAGGCGTTCAAGATTACCCTGGGCCACTTCCTGTGCGTGGCCGAAGGCGCATCGGCCACACGCGCCGACGCCAGGGAAGCCTTGCGCCGTATCGTCGATGTGGCGGAGCTGGCGGTCCAAAGTTTCAGAGAGGCCGCACAACCGCGCAACCTGGTGCCGCCGGAGCAGTTGATCGAAACCCTGGACAGCCTGATGGATCAGTTTTCCAGGGTTGACCAGAACCTGGTGGATCTGCCGGCCGAGTTTCCCAATGACCTCAACAAGCCCGACCTGGAAAACCTGCGCAAGCAAGTGGACGAGTTCGCTCGGCTCGCAGAGAAACAACTGACAACCCTGCTTCGCGAACGCAGAGCCATGGAGCCCACCGCGGGCCCGTCGCGCACCGTCCCCAGGGCGAAGAAAAAATACATCAAGACGCGTTTCAAGGGGATGGTGGTCGGCGAAGAGCGTGAAAGCCCCGACGAAGACGGCAAGACGCTGGTCGACGTAAAGGAACCCCTGACCGGCAAAGTGATTGCAACCTTCCATGAGAAGGAGCCGGGGGTTTGGGTCGAACGCGAGCTGACGCCCAAGCCCGCTTCCCGCAGCCAGGCGCGTAACCTGGCAAACAGCATCAGCGACGGTCAGGCGCTGGTCGATGGGGTCGAAGCCTTTATCGCCAACAAGGAAGCCTGGGCGAAGGAAACCCGGCAACTGCCGGTGGAAATCGAAGAGCGCTTCCACCAGCACGCCAAAAAACTGCAACGGGCCAACCAGGATATCGAAGAGGCGTTGACCTCCAGCAACCAGACCGAAAGCGCCTCGCCGTCAGCTGCGTTGACTAACCGCCGCCTTGATGAGGCGATCACCCAGCTTTACCGGGAAGGCAAACGGATCAAGCTCGAGGTGCTCAAGCGCCGACCACCGGAGGCGGCGCACGTCGAATTGCTGTTGCGCGAGGGCGCCGTCACGGTAGACCCGCCTGTCGGCGCCCGCACCCGACTCAGGGGCCGCGACAAGGGTTTCCTGCAGGAGTATGCGGTGGTGGACGTCAACACGAACCGTCCGTTGTGGTACGCACACTTTCACTACCCCACCCTCACCGGGCCGGAGGAAGCCTACACCGCCGCCCACCTGAAAAACCGCCAACAGCGCCTGATGGGCGGCCGGTTCGAACCCTTGAGCGACATCGCCGTGTACCGCAGTGAAATCGGTCTGCATCTGGCCCGCTCGCTGTTCCTGAAAGCCAAGCCTCAGCCCTCAGCCTGACCGGTCCAGGCCTGGCGCAACCGCGCGAGCGCCTGGCGGATCTCCGCCTCGGGCACTGCGGCAAAGCCCAGCACCAGGCCGGCGCGTTGATCGTCCGGGGGCCCGGCCTGCGCCAGCCAATAGCTGCTCAGGCCATTGACCTCCACGCCCACTGCGCGGGCCTGCGCCACCAGTTGTTGTTCGCGGGCAAGGCTGTCCACCCGCACAGTGAGGTGCAGGCCCGCCGCACTGTTCGGCAGGCTGCCGACCCCCGGCAGCTCGTCCGGCCAGCCGTTCAACAGGACGTTGCGTCGACTGAGCGCAGCGCGACGCATGCGCCGGATATGCCGCTGAAAGTGCCCCGCCGCCATGAACTCCGCCATCACCGCCTGGGTGCTGACCTCCGAGTGCCGCACGTCCACGGCGCGGCGCTGGGCGAATGCGTCGACCAGCGTCGGCGGCAACACCAGGTAACCCAGGCGCAGCGCCGGGAACGCGACCTTGCCGAACGTCCCCACATACAACACCCGCCCGCTGCGATCCAGGGCCGCCAGCGGGGCCAGCGGCGCGCCGCTGTAACGGTACTCGCCGTCGTAGTCATCCTCGACGACCCAGCCACCGCTGCGTTCGGCCCAGGCCAGCAACTCCAGGCGCCGGGCCAGGCTCATGACCACTCCCAATGGGTACTGATGGGACGGCGTGACATAGGCCAGGCGGCAGTTGTCGAGGCCGTTCAACACGCTGCAGTCGATCCCCTCGCTGTCCACCGCCACACCTTGCAACTGCGCACCGGCCAGGGCGAAGGCATGACCGGCGGCGCGGTAGCCGGGATTTTCAATCGCCACGCCATCACCTGGGCTCACCAGCAACTGTGCACAAAGGCTGATTGCCTGCTGCGCGCCACTGGTGATCACAATTTGCTCAGCCGTACACTGCATGCCCCGCGAGCTGCGCAGGTAGGCGGCGATCAGGCTGCGCAAGCGCTCGTCCCCGGCCGGGTTGCCATAGCACAGTAGCTTGAGGTCCGGCTTGCGCCAAAAAGCCGCATTCAGCTTGGCCCAGACGTCAAAAGGGAACAGGTCGAAGGCCGGAACCCCCACCCGAAATGCCCGTGGAGGCCCCGTGGGCGGCAAGGGCAAATGGTTGTTTTCGAGGCGCTCCAGCGCCGCGCTGTGGATAACTTTTTCGCTCGAAATATCGGCGTTTTTCAGCTCGATTGTGGATAAGGCTGGGGATAAGCCTGTTGAAAACCCTGTGGACAGTTTTGTGGATAGTTTTTTTGAACTGGGCAGTTGGGCGACATACGTCCCGTCGCCGACCCGGCTTTGCGTAAAGCCCTCGGCATACAGCTGATCGTAGGCACGCACCACGCTGTTGCGCGAAATCGACAACGCCGCCGCCAGGTCGCGCGTGGCGGGCAAACGCGTGCCGCCGGCCAGTCGCCCGTCCAGCACGCGTTGGCGCAGGGCTTCGTACAGCTGGCGGGTCAGCCCCTGACGACGATCCAGCTCGATTCCCGCAGGGTTGAACGACAACGGCGGCGCAAGGGACGACATTGGGCAGGCTCCGGAATTGGACCCATGAAATGGGTCATAGATGGCTCTTACAACGAACCATTAGCCTGCCTAGGATGCAGGCATTCGCCAAGGAATACTTTTATGTACACACCACGCGCCTTTGCCCTCGACGATTTGCCCGAACTGCAGCAACTGATCCAGCACACGCGTCTGGCGCAGGTGGTGACCGTGGGTGAACACGGCCTGCTGGCCAGCCACCTGCCACTGCTGCTCAACCCCAACGAAGGCCCGAACGGTACGCTCTACGGCCACATGGCCAAGGCCAACCCGCAGTGGCACGACCTGCAGAACGGCGGCGAAGCGCTGGTGATCTTTGCCGGGGCCGACGCCTATGTCAGCCCGGCGTTTTACCCGAGCAAGGCCGAGCACGGCAAAGTGGTGCCCACCTGGAACTACCTGGCCGTGCATGCCTACGGCACGGCCGACGTGTTTACCGACGCCGAGCGCCTGCTCGGCGTGGTCAGCGCCCTCACCGACCGCCACGAAGGCCGCCGCGCCCAGCCCTGGAAGGTCAGCGACGCCCCGGCCGACTACATTGAAGGCATGCTCAAGGCCATCGTCGGTTTCGCCTTGCCCATCGAACGTCTGATCGGCAAACGCAAACTCAGCCAGAACCGCAGTGCCGCCGACATCCAGGGCGTGCGCGAGGGGCTGGCCACCAGCCTCGACGTGCGCGACCAGACCCTCGCCCGTTTCATTCCCCAAGGAGCCCCAGAATGAGCCCGATCGACATCCGCCCCGTCACCGCCGCAGACCACGCCGCCTGGCTGGCGCTGTGGCACGCGTACTTGCAGTTCTACAACACCGAACTGCCAGACGCCGTCAGCCAGAGCACCTGGCAACGCCTGATCGACGCCCGTGAGCCGACCCACTCCGCGCTCGCCTGGCAGGACGGCAAAGCGGTAGGCATGGTCAACTTCATCTACCATCGCTCCAACTGGAGCATTGAAAACTCCTGCTACCTGCAAGACCTGCTGGTGGCGCCGGCCCAGCGCGGCGGCGGCGTGGGCCGCAAATTGATCGAACACGTCTATGCCACGGCCAAAGCCGACGGCTGCTGCGAGGTCCATTGGCTGACCCACGAGACCAATGCCACCGCGATCCAACTGTACGAACGCATCGCCGAACGCCCTGGTTTCATCCAATTTTGCAAAGGTCTTTAAGGAGCGCAGCATGTCCACCTCTCTCGCTGACTGGCAAGGCGCCCCGGCGCCCACGGTCCAACTGCTCGAAGGGCGTTTCATCCGCCTGGAAAAACTCGACCCGGCGCGCCACGCCGACGGTCTGTGGCAAGCCCTCGAAGGCCCCGGCGCCGACCCCAAGCTGTGGGACTATTTGCCGTATGGCCCGTTCAGCGACCGCACCGCGTTCGATGCCTGGCTGAATAACCATGCCCAGCACAACGAGCCGTATTTCTTCAGCGTGATCGACCGCGCCAGCGGCGATGTGCAGGGCATCCTCAGCCTGATGTCCATCGTCCCGGCCCACGGGCGCATCGAAATCGGCCACGTCACCTTCGGCGCGCCGATGCAGCGCTCGCCGAAAAGCACCGAGGCCGTGTATCTGTTGGCCAAGCATGCTTTCGAACTGGGCTACCGCCGCCTGGAATGGAAATGCAATAACGGCAATGCCCGCTCCAAATACGCCGCCGAGCGCCTGGGGTTCAGTTTTGAAGGGGTGTTCCGCCAGCACATGGTGGTCAAGGGGCAGAACCGGGACACGGCGTGGTATTCGATTCTGGACTCGGAATGGCCGCCGATCGGGGCAGGGTTTGAGCACTGGCTGTCGGAAGCCAATCAGGCAGGTTCAGGCCAATTGAAAAGCCTGGCGGAGTGCCGCGCCTAAATCCCACAGACAGCGCAGCACCAGAATATGAGAGCGGGCTTGCCCGCGAGGCGGTGGGTCAGTCGAGATTGATTTTCGACTGGTCTACCGCTATCGCGGCGTAGGTATCTACACATCCGATGACGCTGAAAACCCCGGTCGTATCGCGAGCTGTTGCTTTGCTGTTGCTTTGCTGTTGCTCTGCTTTTGCTCTGTTTTTGATTTTGATCTTAGGCGCCCCGTTAACCACGCTGGCCGAACGCAGGCTTGAATCCGTGGGCAACCCGGCAGGACGCCGGGTTAGCCGTCCTGGGCCAGGGATGGCCCATGACGGCGGCCCACGGATTCAAGCCTGCGTTCGGGCATGCCGAGCCTAAGCGAGGCACCGAGTGGTGGGGCAAGAGCGTTTTGCTTACTTTTGCGCTTTTCAAAAGTGAGCCGCCGTAAGGGCGGAACCCATAGCGGCCGCCACCTGAATAATGGATATGTACTCATTCCAACCCGAGCGAAGGGTCGGCCCACAGGCCGCCACGGGAGCAAGCTCCCTCCCACACTCGATCGTCAGTGCAATCCGCACTGGGTGTCAGTCGGCAAGCTGCTCGGCCAACACCGCAATATGCTCCGGTCCGATCCCGCAGCAACCGCCCAAATGGCTGGCGCCGCGCTTCTGCCAATCGGCAGCCCATTGCAGGTAGCCCGGCGGGTCGAGGTCGTCGCGCAACGGGTCGAGGCCGTCGTTGGCCGTGGCCTCCTTGGGCTGTGGCGGGAAGGCGTTGGCATAGGCGCCGATCTGGATCGCCACCCCCAGACGCTCGAAGGTCTGGCGGGCCGCATCAATCGCCGCGCCGATCACCTCCGGCTGGCTGCAGTTGAACAACAACACCTGCACGCCCAGTTGCGCAGCCGCTTCGGCCGCCTCGGCCACCGGCTCGCCGGAACGCAGGCGCGGCACCTCGTCGGTGTCTTCGTCCTTCAAGGTAAACGACAGCCAGAACGGTTTGCCGTCCGCCGGCAGACCGGCATGAATGGCCCGCGCCTCGACGATCGAACTCTGGGTTTCCGCCAGCCACAGGTCGACATAAGGCGCCAGGCCGGTCACCAGGGGCGTCAGCAGTTCGCTGACCCGGTCGGCCTCGAACAGGTCAGGCCGATACGAGCCGAACAGCGGCGGCAGGGAACCGGCCACGCGCACTGCTTGGCCGGACGCCACCACCGCGCGCCGCGCCAATTCACCGGCCAACGCCGCCAGGGCCTGGCCCTCGGCGGCAAACCGCGCTTCGCCGATATGAAACGGTACGACGGCATAGCTGTTGCTGGTGATCACGTCGGCACCGGCCTGGATGTAAGCCGCGTGTACCGCTTCCACCGCCTGCGGCGCTTCGCTCAACGCCAGCGCCGACCACTCCGGCTGTCGGAACGGCGCGCCGCGACGTTGCAGTTCGCGGCCCATGCCACCATCGAGAATTACTGTGCGTACTGCGGCCATATGCTTTTTACTCATAAGCTTATGAAAATAACTCACTATGAGAGTCGCTCTTATAACTATTTAATACGGTAAATTCGCTTCATAACAACTTCTTTTTTATTCGGGTGCCTCTCTTGAAACTCAAACCGCTACTGGCCCTGGGCCTGACCATGCTGGCTGCCTCCACCCAAGCCTTCGGCGGTGCAACCCTGGACCGGGTTGAGCAAAACCACGAATTGGTCGGCGTGCTGATGGAAAGCTATCCGCCTTTCTCGTTCCTCAACGAGCAGAACCAGCTCGACGGTTTCGACGTCGACGTGGCCAAGGCCGTCGCGCAAAAACTCGGGGTCAAACTGCGCCTGGAAACCCCGTCCTGGGACGTGATCGCCGCCGGCCGCTGGAGCGGGCGCTACGACATCTGCATCTGCTCGATGACCCCAAGCAAGGCCCGCGCCGAAGTGTTCGACTTCCCCGTGGAGTACTACGCCTCGCCTGCGGTGATCGTGGTCAATGCCAAGGATGAGCGCATCCACGGCGCCAAGGACCTGAGCGGCAAGAAAGTCGGCCTCACCAGCGCCTCCAGCTACGAGAGCTACCTGAACAAAAACCTGGTGATCGAAGGCGCCGAAGACACCCAACTGCAGTACCCGTTCGAGAACGTGCAGATTGCCCCCTACGACACCGACAACGTGGCCTTCCAGGACCTGGGCCTGGGCGCCGGCGTGCGCCTGGATGCGATCCTCACCAACCTGGTCACCGCCCAACCGCGCCTGAGCCAGGACAAGCGCTTCAAGCTGGCCGGCGAAGCGCTGTACGCCGAGCCCAACTCGGTGGCCATCGAAAAAGGCGACCCGCAGTGGGACAGCAAAGTGCGTGAAGTCTTCGCGCAGTTGAAGCAGGACGGCACCTTGAGCAAGCTGTCGCAAAAATGGATCGGCGCCGACATCAGCCAATGACCGCGTTCCCCACCCCACCCAAACCACCGATCAGCGCGTCGCGGCTACAACGATTCTTCGGTTTTCGCACGCGCCTGTACCTGACCTGGGCCGCGCTGTTCTGCCTGTTCGCCAGCTTCTTCCTGAGCTTTGACCTGAAGTTCTCGATCATCCTCGACAAGCTGCCCAATCTGGTCGGCGTGCATCTGGCGCCCAACGGGTTTCTGCAAGGCGCGGCGCTGACGGTGTTCCTGTGCCTGTGCTCGATCGTGGCGTCATCGATACTGGGCTTTATCACCGCCCTGGGGCGCCTGTCGAAAAGCGCGGTGGCCTTTGGCGTCGCGAGTTTCTATGCCTCATTCTTCCGTGGCACACCGCTGCTGATCCAGATCCTGCTGATCTACCTGGGCCTGCCGCAACTGGGCCTGGTGCCGGGGGCGATCGTCGCCGGGATCATCGCGCTGTCGCTGAACTACGGCGCCTACCTGAGCGAAATCTTCCGCGCCGGCATCCTCGGCGTGCCCCACGGCCAACGGGAAGCCGCCCTGGCCCTGGGCATGCGCGACAGTGCGATCTTCTGGCACGTCACCCTGCCCCAGGCCATGCGTACCATCGTCCCGCCCGCCACCAACCAGTTCATCTCGATGCTCAAGGACTCCTCCCTGATCTCGGTGATGGGCGTGTGGGAAGTGATGTTCCTCGCGCAATCCTACGGCCGCTCCAGCTATCGCTACATCGAAATGCTCACCACGGCGGCGATCATCTACTGGGTGATGTCCCTCGGCCTGGAACTGATCCAGGCGCGCATGGAGCGGCATTACGGCAAGGGGTATGTGCGACGGGGGTGAGGACTCAGTCAGATGCGTTTTTAATCGCACCGCACTACAGACAACTCCCGCAAACCAGGGGTCGATAGCCTGACAGTTATCGCCCCGCCATCTCGCTAAATTTCCGGCCTCATTCATCAGAGGTTGGGATCACATGCCCTTTACACCCCCACGATTTGCACTTGTCATGGCGCTTGCGATCAGCGCCGCCAGCCTTCAACACGCCCAGGCGCGGGGCGATATCGAATACCGGCCGTACCATTTCCAACCCTATGAGGCGCTTGATAATGAGTGGGCCGACGCAGCGTCTGAAAAAGCCGAACCCATCGACGGTTACCTCACTCAGCGCGCCACCACGCACAATGGCCTGCAGCTCGCCAAGGCCCTGGAACCTGCGCTGGTTCAGTTGCTGGAGTCCGGCGAACTGACCTCCGAACAGATCAAAGCCCTGGAAAAATTCGCCGACGCGCTGGACAAGCAGCCCGGCGGCATCGGCGCGGCCCTTGAGCAATTGGCCGCCAGCCAGAACGCCAACCTCGCCGCCGCGACCCAGAACACCACGCAGCAACTGAGCAGCCAACTGCTGTCGATCCTGCGCACCCTGCCCGCCGACGACGCTGGCCACTTCTGGGTGCAAAGCCTGGGCAACGACGGCACGCTCGACAAAAAAGGCGGCAGCGCCGGTCTGAAACATGGCACCCAAGGCCTGTTGCTGGGGGCCGACTGGGCGCTGGACCACGCCTGGCGTGTCGGCGTGATGGGCGCCAAATCCAGCAGCCACCTCGACGCCGCGCGTTTTTCCGCCGACCTCGACAGCTGGCACCTGGGCAGCTATGCCGTGCGGCAGGACGGCCCGTTGGCCCTGCGCCTGGGAGCGATCTACAGCAGCCATGACGGGCAGAACAAGCGCAGCGTCAAGTTGCTCGATTACACCGAGCAGCTCAGGGCCAATTACAACGCCAACAGCCAAACCGTCTTCTCCGAAATGGGCTACCAATTGGGCACTGCGGATTTGAGCGTGGAACCCTTCGCCGGCCTCGGTTACCAGCGCTATCACCGCGACGGCTTCAAGGAGCGGGGTGGCCTGACCGCGCTGAACGTCGGCTCGCAAAACCAACAGAACCTGAGCAGCACCTTCGGTCTTCGCCTGGCGTCGCTGTATCGGTTCGATAACCAGATGAGCCTGGCCCCCCACCTCAGCGCCAGTTGGAAACACCTGTACGGCGACGTCGACAGCCGGGTCAGCCAATCCTTTCGCGCTGCGCCGGGGCTGATTGACAGCTTCACTGTCCAGGGCACGTCGCTGGACCGCGACAGCCTGAACGTCCGAGCCGGCCTGGACCTCGCGCTCTCGCCGCAACACACCGTGGGCCTGACCTACGCCAGCGAAACAGGCAACCATAGCCGCAACCAGGGCCTGATGGGCCAATGGCAAATGCGGTTCTGAGCCCACGCTGCGCGCGCCGGCCAAATTACGGGCGAAAAAAAAGGGGAGCACCTGCTCCCCCGAGGATTAAACGGTAGTGTCGAAGGCTGGATCAGCCTTCGATTTCAATCAGGATTTCGCCAGGGTTCACCCGGTCGCCCTTGGCTACATGAACGGCGGTCACCTTGCCAGCAATCGCGGCCTGCACTTCGGTTTCCATCTTCATCGCTTCGGTGATCAGCACCGCCTGGCCGGCCTTGACGACGTCGCCTGGCTTGACCAGCACGTCGACGATATTGCCCGGCATCGTGGTGCTCACATGGCCTGGCTCGGTGGCTTGCTTGCGCTTGCTGCCGCCACCGCCGACGAACTCGTTGAGCGGTTCGAACACCACTTCTTCGGGCATGCCGTCGATGGACAGGTAGAAGTGACGCTTGCCCTCAGCTTTCACGCCAACACCGGTGATGTCGACGCGGTAGCTTTCGCCGTGGACGTCGATGACGAACTCGGTCGGTACGCCTTCGCCACCCGCACGGGCCACGCCGCCGGCTTCCGGGATCGGCAGCAACACTTCCGGAGTCAGGGTGCCGGCGTCGCGTTCTTCGAGGAACTTGCGGCCAATGTCCGGGAACATGGCGTAGGTCAGCACGTCTTCTTCAGATTTGGCCAACGCACCGATTTCGCCGCGCAGCTTGTTCATTTCCGGCTTGAGCAGGTCGGCCGGGCGCACGTCGATCACGTCTTCGCTGCCGATGGCCTGGCGACGCAGTTGCCCGTTCACCGTGCCCGGCGCTTTGCCGTAGCCGCCTTGCAGGTAGAGCTTCACTTCGTTGGTGATGGTCTTGTAGCGCTCGCCGGCCAGCACGTTGAAGAACGCCTGGGTGCCGACGATCTGCGAAGTCGGGGTGACCAGCGGCGGGAAGCCCAAGTCTTCACGCACCCGCGGAATTTCAGCCAGCACTTCGCCCATGCGGTTGAGTGCGCCCTGCTCTTTGAGCTGGTTGGCCAGGTTGGAAATCATCCCGCCCGGCACTTGGTTGACTTGCACGCGCGTGTCGACCGCGGTGAATTCGCTTTCGAACTGGTGATATTTCTTACGCACGGCGTAGAAGTACAGGCCGATTTCCTGCAGCAGTTCCAGGTCGAGGCCGGTGTCGAATTCGCTGCCTTTAAGGGCGGCGACCATCGACTCGGTGCCCGGGTGGCTGGTGCCCCAGGCGAAGCTGGAGATCGCGGTATCGATGTGCTCGGCACCGTTTTCGATGGCCTTGAGTTGGCACATCGCAGCCAAACCCGCCGTGTCATGCGAGTGGATGAACACCGGCAGGCTCTGCTCGGCTTTCAGTGCCTTGACCAGCTCGCCGGTGGCGTATGGCGTGAGCAGGCCGGCCATGTCCTTGATCGCCACCGAGTCGCAGCCCATGGACTCCATTTGCTTGGCCTGGGCCACAAACGCGTCGATGGTGTGTACCGGGCTGGTGGTGTAGGCGATGGTGCCCTGGGCGTGTTTGCCGGCGGCCTTGACCGCTTCGATGGCCACGCGCAGGTTACGCACGTCGTTCATCGCGTCGAAGATGCGGAACACGTCAATACCGTTGACGGCGGCCTTGGCGACGAAGGCTTTGACCACGTCGTCGCTGTAGTGGCGATAGCCCAACAGGTTCTGGCCGCGCAGCAGCATTTGCAGGCGGGTGTTAGGCAACGCAGCGCGCAATTTGCGCAGACGCTCCCACGGGTCTTCTTTCAAAAAGCGCACGCAGGCGTCGAAGGTCGCGCCGCCCCAGACTTCCAGGGACCAGTAGCCGACTTTGTCGAGCTTGTCGCAGATCGGCAGCATGTCGTCGGTACGCATGCGGGTGGCCAGCAACGATTGGTGAGCGTCGCGCAGGATGGTGTCGGTGACAAAGATCTTCTTGCTCATTGTTATATTCCTCACAGGCCTGCGTGGGCGGCGATGGCGGCGGCGATGGCCAGGGCCAGCTCTTCGGGTTTGCGCTTGATCGAGTAGTTGGTCAGCTCAGGGTGGCTTTCCACGAAACTGGTGTTGAACTGGCCGCTGCGGAATTCCGGGTTGCGCAGGATTTCCTGGTAGTAGGCGGCGGTGGTCTTCACGCCTTGCAGGCGCATGTCATCCAGGGCACGCAGGCCGCGGTCCATGGCTTCTTCCCAGGTCAACGCCCACACCACCAGTTTCAGGCACATGGAATCGTAGAACGGCGGGATGGTGTAGCCGGTGTAGATCGCCGTGTCGGTACGCACGCCGGGGCCGCCGGGCGCGTAATAGCGGGTGATCTTGCCGAAGCTGGGCAGGAAGTTGTTCTTCGGGTCTTCAGCGTTGATCCGGAACTGCAACGCAAAACCACGGTGCTGGATGTCTTCCTGCTTCACCGAGAGCGGCAGGCCCGAGGCGATGCGGATCTGCTCGCGAACGATGTCGATCCCGGTGATTTCTTCGGTGATCGTGTGTTCCACCTGCACCCGGGTGTTCATCTCCATGAAGTACACCTCGCCCTCGGCGAGCAGGAACTCCACGGTGCCGGCGTTTTCGTAACCCACGGCCTTGGCTGCGCGCACCGACAGGTCGCCGATGTAGGCGCGCTGTTCAGGGGTCAGTTGCGGGCTCGGGGCGATTTCGATGAGCTTCTGGTTACGGCGCTGGATCGAGCAATCGCGCTCGAACAGATGCACCACATTGCCGAAGCTGTCACCGAGGATCTGCGCTTCGATGTGCTTGGGATTGACGATGCATTTTTCCAGGAACACTTCCGCCGAACCGAAGGCCTTGGTGGCTTCGGAGATCACGCGGGGGAAGGCTTGTTCGAGTTCTTCACGGCTGTTGCAACGACGAATGCCGCGACCGCCGCCACCGGAGGTGGCCTTGAGCATCACCGGGTAACCGATGCGGTCGCCTTCGGTGAGGGCTTCGGCGATGTCGGCGACGTTGCCTTCGGTGCCGGGGGTGACCGGTACGCCGGCCTTGATCATGCTGCGGCGCGCTTCGGTCTTGTCGCCCATGCGGCGGATCACTTCCGCGGATGGGCCGATGAATTTAATCCCACGTTCGGCGCAAATGTCCGCCAGTTCCGCGTTTTCCGAGAGAAAACCGTAACCGGGATGCAACGCATCGCAACCGGTTTCCACGGCCAGGTTCACCAGCTTGCGCGGGTTCAGGTAACCGGCCAGGGGCTCGGCCCCGATGCTGTGGGCCTCGTCGGCACGCTTGACGTGCAACGCGTGGCGGTCGGCGTCGGAATAGACCGCGACCGAGCGAATGCCCATCTCGGCGCAGGCACGCACGATTCGCACGGCAATTTCACCACGGTTGGCGATCAGGATCTTTTTTATCACTTGGAAATTCCCTTGAGCCGATTGCTGCGTTCTTCGACCCGCTAGACTCGGGTCGGCGCGTGACTAAATGTTTCAAGCCAGTCGCGAGGCACACACTAAGCCTGCTGAGGGATTAACAAAAATCAATAATTATTGGGTCATGCATAAGTAAAGACTTATAGTTGGCGGACCGGACGCCGCCAAGAGGTTTGAAAAAATGCGTAAGTCATTGATGAGGCTGACATTACGTCAACTGCAGATCTTCAATGAGGTGTGTGATTTGCGCTCCTACAGCCGGGCGGCCGAGGAAATGTCCCTCACCCAGCCGGCCGTCAGCCTGCAAATTCGTCAGCTGGAAGAGCTGATCGGCCAGCCGTTGTTCGACTACGTCGGTAAGAAACTTTACATGACCGAGGCGGCCGAAGCGCTGCAACGGGCCAGCCGCGATATTTTCGGACGCCTGGAAAACCTCGATATGCAGCTGTCGGATATGCAGGGCTCGCTGCAAGGCCAACTGAAACTGGCGGTGGAGTCCAGCGCCAAGTACTTCGTGCCGCACCTGTTTGCCGCGTTCAAGCGCCAGCATCCGGAGGTGCAATTGCATCTGACGGTGGTCAACCGCGCCCAGGTGATCCGCCGGCTGTCGGACAACCGTGACGACTTGGTGATCATGTCCATGGTGCCCCAAGACATGGGCCTCGAATTCCTGCCGTTCCTCAACAACCCGATTGTCGCCGTGGCGCTGCCCGACCACCCCTTGAGCCAGCAAGGAGCGCTGCGCCTGCGCGACCTGGAGCCTTACACGCTGTTACTGCGCGAACCGGGTTCCGGCACGCGGCTGGCTTGCGAGGAGTACTTCAAAGAAAAACGCGTTCACTTCAGCCAGACAGTGGAAGTCGCCTCGGCCGAGGCGCAGCGTGAATGCGTGTTGGCCGGGCTGGGCGTGGCCTTGTTGACACGCCACGCCCTGAACCTGGAACTGGCCACCGGCGGGCTCAAGGAGCTGCCGGTGGAAGAGCTACCGCTGTACCGCAGTTGGTGCCTGGTGCAGGCCAAGGCCAAGCGCCTGTCACCGGTGGCCCATGCGTTCCTGGGCTTTATCCGCAGCGAGCGGGTGCAAATCAGCGCGCTGGCTGAGCGCTTCGCTGGGCAGCCGCGGGTGCCTGCCAGTGCAGTTCCGGGTAGTCCGTGATGCTTTGCAGCAATTGGCGTTGATCACAGCGGTCTTCGATTGCGCGACGGAACGCCATGCGGCGCTGGTCTTCCTGCTGACGACGGGTCTTGACGGAGCTGTTGCTATCTTCGTAGGGCCGGGCCATTTGGAGTCTCCCAATGCGAGTGCGGGGAGTTCAGGATGGGCGCGAGGGATGACGGTTTGGCGGCGCGGGGATGACAGGACGATGAATCTTCTGGACAGATGAGACATGCACATGTGGGAGGAGGCTTGCTCCCGATGGCTGAGTGTCAGTCGATGCATCTGCGACTGAACCACCGCTATCGGGAGCAAGCCCCCTCCCACATTTGGATCGCTGTATCGCGCTCAGTCGTCGAGGGCTTTGACGGACTTGGGCGACAGACGAAGGCTGCGCAGGCTGCGCTTGACGCTCTTGAGGTGGTTGACCAGGCTCGGCCCGCGCGCCATGGCCACGCCCATCGCCAGCACGTCGATCACCACCAGGTGGGCGATGCGCGAGGTCAACGGGGTGTAGATTTCGGTGTCTTCGTGGACATCGATCGCCAGGTTGACCGTGGACAGTTCCGCCAACGGCGTCTGGCTCGGGCACAGGGTGATCAGCGTGGCGCCGCTTTCACGTACCAGGTTGGCGGTGATCAGCAAGTCCTTGGAGCGGCCGGACTGGGAAATACAGATGGCCACGTCGGTCGGCTTCAACGTCACGGCCGACATCGCCTGCATGTGCGGGTCGCTGTAGGCCGCCGCCGTAAGCAGCAGTCGGAAGAATTTGTGCTGGGCATCGGCCGCCACCGCACCCGACGCGCCAAACCCGTAGAACTCGACACGCTGGGCCTGGGACATCGCCGTCACGGCCTTTTGCAGCGCCACCGGGTCGAGCTTCTCGCGCACTTCCATCAGGGTGTGCAGCGTGGTGTCGAAGATCTTGAGGCTGTAGTCGGCGACGGAATCGTCTTCGTGAATCGCAAACTGCCCGAAGCTCGCGCCGGCGGCCAGGCTTTGGGCCAGCTTGAGTTTCAGGTCCTGGAAGCCGGAACAACCGATGGCACGACAGAAGCGCACGATGGTCGGCTCACTGATGCCCACGCTGTGGGCCAGGTCGGCCATGGAACTGTGCATTACGGCCGCAGGGTCAAGCAGCACGTGGTCGGCAACCTTGAGTTCCGATTTGCGTAACAGGTGGCGCGACTGGGCGATATGTTGCAACAGGTTCAAAGGACAGGACTCTTGTTATTGGCAGACGCCAGGGATGTAGCAAGCTTGTAGTTATACTACAAGAATTGCCGTTTTGCCCGTCCGATGCATCACTAAATCGCCCTGCTGCCCTTTGAATCTAAGGGCAGCCAAGTTGTAGCCACAAAGGCTGAAGGCACGTCTCTAGGAAAAATCCGCATTCTTCCGTAACAAATCTGCCAGCCCTTCGGCCTTCATCGGCCGGCTGATCAAGTAGCCCTGCACCTCATCGCAACGCTCCCGGCGCAGGAAATCCAGCTGCTGCTGATCTTCCACGCCTTCGGCCACCACCTTGAGCGCCAAACCGTGGGCCATGGCGATGATCGCACGGGTAATGGCCGCGTCTTCCCGCCCCTGGCCGAGGCCGCGGATGAAGGTCTGGTCGATCTTCACGTAGTCCACGGGAATGCGCTTGAGGTAACTGAGAGACGAATAGCCGGTGCCAAAATCGTCGATGGCCAACTTCACCCCCAGATCGCGCAGTTGCTGGAAGGTGGCGATGATGTGCTCGACACTGTCGAGCAGCTGGCTTTCGGTCAGCTCCAGCTCCAGGTATTGCGGGTCCAGGCCGGTTTCTTCCAGCACCTGGCGCACCAGGCTGACCAGCTTGCCTTGACGCAGTTGATGCACCGACAGGTTCACCGACACGCGTATCGGCGCCAGCCCCTGACGCTGCCACTCACAAGCCTGCCAGCAGGCCTGGCGCAGGACGAATTCACCCAACGGCACGATCAGGCCGGTTTCTTCGGCCAGGCCGATGAAGTCGCTTGGCGGCACCGTGCCCCACTGCGGATGCTCCCAACGAATCAACGCCTCGGCGGCGTTCAGTTTGCCGCTAGCCAGGCACAATTTCGGTTGGTAGAACACCGACAGCTGGCGCTCGTCGATGGCCTTGCGCAGCTGGTTTTCCAGCTGCAAACGCTCCAGGGTGCTGGCTTGCAGGCTGTCGGTGTAGAACTGGAAATTATTCCCACCCAGGTGTTTGGCGTGTTGCATGGCCATGTTCGCCTGGCTAACCAACGCCGAAATTTCCCGCGCATTATCCGGAAGCAGGCTGACGCCCATCGAGGCGCTGACCACCAATTCATGCCCTTCCACCGTCACCGGCACGCGCAACTTGGCCAGCAGGCGCGTGGCCACCCGCGCCAGGCTTGAGAGGTTGCCGTAGGCATCGAAAAGCACGGCGAACTCATCCCCGGACAAACGCGCGATGGTGTCGGCCTCGGGCAGGGCATTGATCAAACGTCGCGCCATTTTTTGCAGCAATTGGTCGGCGACGTCATGGCCCAGGCTGTCGTTGAGCAACTTGAAACGGTCCAGGTTGATATGCAGCAACGCCAGGCTGCGCCCGCCCTGGCGCACCCGCTGATGCGCTTCGCGCAGCCGCTCGCGAAACAGCGAGCGGTTGGCCAGGCCGGTCAACTCGTCATAGTGCGTGAGGTAGCGCATGCGCTCCTCGGATTCGCGCCGCGCCGAGAGATCGGCGAAGAAGCCTACGATATGGCTGACGTTTCCTCGAATATCGCGCACCACGTTCAGTTGCAGCCACTGCGGGTACAACTCGCCGTTCTTGCGCGTTTCCACCAGCTCGCCCTGCCAGGTACCGTGACTGAGCAGCGCCTGGCGGATCAGCGGAAAGTGCCGCCGAGCGTCGCGGCTGCACGGCAACTCCACCACATTGCGCCCGAGCATGTCGTCGATATCAAAGCCGGTGACGCGACTGAAGGCCTGGTTGACGGCGAGCAGCGCGTAGTCCGGGTCCAGGATCACAATACCTTCGCTGGCCGCTTCGAATACGGTCGAGGCCAGGCGTTGCTGTTCCTCCAGCGCCTTGCTTGCGCTGATGTCGCGGCGCGTGCCGAGCATGCGCGTCACGCGACCGCTGGGCGCACGCTCCACGGCGCGGCCGCGGTCTTCGATCCACACCCAGTGGCCATCGCCATGGCGCACCCGGTATTCCACCAGATAGTCCTCGCTGCGGCCCTTGAGATGCTCCACCAGGGCACGCTTGAGCAGCGGCAAGTCGTCGGGGTGCAGGCGCGGCTTGAGGTGGCTGAGCATCGCCGTGACGAACTCGGGCTCCAGGCCGAACAGTTCCTTGAGCTGGGTGTGGTGGACTTCGTCGGTTTGCAGGTTCCAGTCCCACAGGCCCAGTTCGCTGGCTTGCAGAGCCATCGCCAGGCGCGCTTCGCTTTTATTCAGGGCCAGGCTGGCGGCGTCCAGTTCCTGGCTGCGTTGCGCCACGCGGTCCTGCAGGCCGATTTGCGCTTCGCGCAGTTCCTGCTCGACCTGGCGGCGTTGCTCGACTTCGCGCACCAGCTCCTGATTCAACTGTTCACTGCGCTGCTGTGCCTGTTGCAGATGCTCGATCAGCGCCTGGTTCTGAAAGCGCCGCAACAGCCCGTGCTGGATCAGGCGGTTGACCTGCCACGCCACCACACTCAAGGACGCCAGCAGGATCAGGCCGAGCACACCCCAACCCTGTTGCTGCGCGGCGCCGTTCCAGAAGAGATAGACAATGGCCGGCACCAGGCACGGCAGCGCGAATGACAGGAACGCCGGCAGGCTCACCGCATAGGCGACGCTGGCGGACAACGTCGCCGCACCGATCAGGCCGAACACCCAGGCTTGCTGCGTAAAGCTGTCTGCCGGCACCAGGGCGATGGCGGCGATGGCCAGGGTCAGGCCGCTGACCGCCGAGCCGAGCATGAACATGCGCCGCCAGATCGGTTGGGCCTGGCGGCTGGGCATCGCCGAGTCGAAGGCGGCCACCTGGATCACGCGCAGCGCGACCAGCGCCAGCAGCCAGACCAGCCAGATGCTGTCGAGCAGGTAATGTTTGGGGTTCCAGATCAACCAGGCACAGACCAGGCCGTTGACCAGCATCAATAAGGTCGGCAGCAGCGAACCCTGGTAGAGCAGGCGCGTGCGTTCGACCGCCATCTCGGTAGCGTAGTGTTTTCGGATAACCTGCGCGGGCGCCGCCATGGGGCTAAACAGGTCGGTGCTGAGGGTCATAGGCAGTGTTCTTATAATGGTGAGCCCGAAACGTCGACGGAGCATACACAAGCAAGCGCTCGGGCCAAACTGCTGCGCGTCATAAAAACCAGCGAGGCGTACCGCGCAAACCTCGGGGCCAGACGGCTTGAGCGAGACGCGGCGCGGCCTGTGGCCCATGACCAACCAGTCATCAGCCCCGCCGGAACGCGTGCCCGCCCCGGCACGCGCCGCAGGTTTTCCGTCGGCCATCCGCCAATGGGATTTGCCCCACTCCCCCGCGGGCCATAGAATGCGCCGATGCGCGATGATCTCTCCCTTTTGCTGAATTCCCTCAACGATGCCCAACGCCAGGCCGTAGCGGCCCCCGTTGGCCGTCAGTTGGTCCTGGCCGGTGCTGGCTCCGGTAAAACCCGAGTGCTGGTACACCGTATCGCCTGGTTGATCCAGGTCGAGAACGCGTCCCCGCATTCGATCCTGTCGGTGACCTTCACCAACAAGGCCGCTGCCGAGATGCGTCACCGCATCGAGCAGTTGATGGGCATCAGCCCGGCCGGCATGTGGGTGGGCACCTTCCACGGCCTGGCGCACCGCCTGCTGCGGGCGCATTGGCAGGAGGCGGGCCTGGCCCAGACCTTCCAGATCCTCGACAGCGATGACCAGCAACGCCTGGTCAAGCGCGTGATCCGCGAGCTGGGCCTCGACGAACAGCGTTGGCCGGCGCGCCAGGCCCAATGGTTCATCAACGGCCAGAAAGACGAAGGCCTGCGCCCGCAACATATCCAGGCCAGCGGCGATTTGTTCCTGGCCACCATGCGCAGCATTTATGAAGCCTACGAGGCGGCCTGCGTGCGCGCCGGCGTGATCGACTTCTCCGAGCTGCTGCTGCGCGCCCTCGACCTGTGGCGCGATAACCCCGGCCTGCTGGCCCATTACCAGAAACGCTTCCGGCATATCCTGGTCGACGAGTTCCAGGACACCAACGCCGTGCAGTACGCCTGGTTGCGCCTGCTGGCCAAGGGCGGCGACAGCCTGATGGTGGTGGGCGACGACGACCAGTCGATCTACGGCTGGCGCGGCGCGAAAATCGAGAACATCTACCAGTATTCCGAAGACTTCCCGGACGCGGTCACCATCCGCCTGGAGCAGAACTACCGCTCCACCGCCGGGATCCTCAAAGCCGCCAACGCCTTGATCGCCAATAACACCGGGCGCCTGGGCAAAGAGCTGTGGACCGACGGCGGCGAAGGCGAAGCGATCAACCTGTACGCGGCGTTCAACGAGCACGACGAAGCGCGCTACGTGGTGGAAACCATCGAAAGCGCATTGAAAACCGGCCTGGCGCGCAGCGACATCGCGATTCTGTACCGTTCCAACGCCCAATCGCGGGTGCTGGAAGAAGCCTTGCTGCGCGAGCGCATCCCGTACCGTATTTACGGCGGCCAGCGCTTCTTCGAGCGCGCCGAAATCAAGAACGCCATGGCCTACCTGCGTTTGCTGGAAGGTCGCGGCAACGACGCGGCGCTGGAGCGGGTGATCAATATCCCGGCCCGCGGCATCGGCGAAAAAACCGTTGAAGCGATTCGCGACCATGCGCGCCACGCCGATGTGTCGATGTGGGAAGCCATGCGCTTGCTGATCGCCAATAAAGGCCTGACCGGCCGTGCTGCCGGGGCGTTGGGTGTGTTTGTCGAGCTGATCGAGAACCTGACGGCCAAGTGCGCGGACATGCCCCTGCATTTGATGACCCAGACCGTGATCGAGCAGTCCGGGCTGATTGCCTATCACGAAGCGGAAAAAGGCGAGAAAGGCCAGGCCCGGGTGGAAAACCTTGAGGAACTGGTCAGCGCCGCCCGCGCGTTTGAAAACACCGAGGCCGATGAAGAACTGACCCCGCTCGCCGCGTTCCTCGGCCATGCGTCGCTGGAAGCAGGCGATACCCAGGCCGATGAGCATGAAGACAGCATCCAGCTGATGACCTTGCACAGCGCCAAGGGCCTGGAGTTTCCTTACGTGTTCCTGGTGGGCATGGAAGAAGGCCTGTTCCCCCACAAGATGAGCCTGGAAGAGCCCGGCCGCCTTGAGGAAGAACGCCGCCTGGCCTACGTGGGCATTACCCGGGCGATGCAGAACCTGGTGATGACCTACGCCGAGACCCGCCGCCTGTACGGGAGTGAGACCTACAACAAGGTGTCGCGCTTCGTGCGAGAAGTGCCGAAGGGGCTGATCCAGGAAGTGCGCCTGTCCAACAGCGTCAGTCGCCCGTTCGGCGGCGGACAGCAGCAGAACTCCAGCAGCCTGTTTGCCGGTTCCGAGATCCCGGAAACCCCGTTCAGCCTTGGCCAGCAGGTCAAGCATGCGATCTTCGGCGAAGGGGTGATCCTCAACTTCGAAGGCGCCGGCGCCCAGGCACGGGTGCAGGTGAACTTCGCCGAGGGCAGCAAGTGGCTGATGATGGGTTACGCGAAGCTCGAAGCGGTCTGACACGCTGACCCCTTCCCCCTGTAGGAGCGAGCTTGCTCGCGAAAAACCCTCAGACAACGCGTCTCATCCAGGATGCCCGCGTTATCGTTGGCGATCTTCGCGAGCAAGCTCGCTCCTACAGACAGAAGGACGGTTCAGCATGAAGGTTTCGCGTCCACCCTTGTTTTTGATGCGCGCGGGCCAATATCTGTAACTAGTCCTACAGACCCTTCGGATTCTGTCTTACGCAAAAGCCCGAAACATTATGTCGCTAGCCACTGTCACGACACCTGTGCAACATGGCGCGCGTGCAATCCACAAATGGGAATTCCCTTTATGAAACGTTTTCTTAGCATCGCCATGGCGCTGTGCATTGGCCTGACGATGAGCCTCGATGCCAACGCCAAACGCTTCGGTGGCGGCAAAAGCATAGGCTCGGCACCAACTCACCAGACCAGCCAAATGGCTCCGTCCGCCGGCGTCGGCGGTGCTGCCGCCACTGCCGGCGCGGCCGGTGCCGCTGGCGCAGCCGCCAAGGCCGGCGGTGCTTCGCGCTGGTTGGGCCCTCTGGCCGGTATCGCCGCCGGTGGCCTGCTCGCATCCATGTTCATGGGCGGCGGCTTCCAGGGCATGCAGATCTTCGACATCCTGATCATGGCGGTCATCGCCTTCCTGATCTTCCGCTTCATCGCCGCCCGTCGTCGCAAGCAGCAGGAGCACATGGCTCCAGCCGGCGCGCCGATGCAGCGTGAAGTGTTCGAGCAGAAGCCAGCCATGGGTTCGATCTTCGGTGGTTCGGCCGCACCTGCTGCTGCCCGCCCGGTGATCAATGCGCCGGCCTGGTTCAACGAAGAACGTTTCGTCGAAGCGGCCCGCAGCCACTTCCAGTCCCTGCAGCAGCACTGGGACGCCAACGAAATGGATAAAATCTCCGAGTTCGTGACCCCGCAACTGCTCGAGTTCCTCAAGCGCGAACGCGCCGACCTGGGCGACGGCTTCCAGTCGACCTACATCGACGACCTGCGCGTGCAGCTCGAAGGTGTGGACGATCGCGCCGACAAGACCATCGCCACCCTGACGTTCAGCGGTGTGTCGAAGACCTCGCGTTTCGACCAGGGCGAAGTGTTCAGCGAAAGCTGGAACATGGAACGCGCCCAAGGCGACAACCAGCCTTGGCTGGTCGCCGGTATCCGCCAGAACGGCTGATAGCCACACGCTTGAACAAGCCGTAAGCAAAACCCCGGACATGTTCCGGGGTTTTCTATTTCACGGTTGCACTTATAGCGCGCTACTGTATAAAACGCCCCTGTAAACCGCGCCATCTAGCAAGAGGATCCCGGCCGTGGAAGAAGTCATCGAACAATTGCGTGAAGCCAACGAACCGGTTCCGGTTCCTCTGGAACTGCCTGATGAAGACCAACTGGTGGAAATCGAGGAACAGCTGTTCATCGACATCCCGTTTGTCTTCCGCGAATTCCTGCTAACCGTCAGCGACGTGGTGTACGGCAGCCTGGAGCCGGTGACCGTCACCGACCCGCAGTCCCACACCTACCTGCCGGATGTGGCGGCCAACGCCTGGGATGCCGGTGTTGACCGCAGCATGATCCCGATCTGCCAGGACGGCGACGACTACTACTGCGTCGAAGAAGACGGCACCGTGGTGCTGTGGTGCGCCGAAGAAGAACTCGTCACCGAAGAAACCTGGGAGTCGGTGTGGCACTGGGCACGGGACGTCTGGCTGGAAAGCTGACACCTGCGTCCTGCTCGCGCGGGGCGGCCCAGCCTCCTCAGTGTTCCGGCGTATCCTTGTGGTTATCCAGAGTCTCCAGCAAAGCGACCTGCATCCGCGTATGCACGCGGATGAACCACCGCCAGAGCACGGCCGCCACCGCCGCCGCGACCACGGCGATCAGCACCAGCAACTTGTTGGTCGGCAGAATACTCGCCGACAACGCCGCCAATAGCAGGAAGATCACCAGCAGCGACAAAATCGGGATCACCTCGGCGATCACCCGACGCACGCGCTGGGTATGCCGCCCGGCCATTTCCGGCTTGACGCTCATCTCCGCCAGCAGCATCGACAGCGCCTTGAGCTTGCGGTACGCCGCAATCAGGAACGGCAGCGACAACAGCAACGCCGCGCCCCAGATCAACGCCTTCTGCCAGCTTGGATCACTGATCCAGCCCTCCAGATACCCGCCGATACGCAGCGCGAAGTAACTGCCGGTAAAGAAGATCGCCACCACCAGCGCCAGGTTCACCCCCACTTGCAGCACGATTTTGCGGATCATCGACGCCAGCAGCGCCCCCTCGCCGTGGGGCTGAATGCTGCGCAGCCATTCGCCATAGAGGCCAAATACCCGGCTCATGCGCTTGGGCATCACGGCGGCAATCTTCAGCGACAATGGGTCGGCGCCGCGAATCAGGTATGGGGTGAGCAATGTGGTGATCGCCGACACCGCGACCGCCACCGGGTAGAGGAAGTCACTGGTCACCTGCAAGGTCATGCCGAGCGCCGCGATGATGAAGGAAAACTCACCAATTTGTGACAGCCCCATCCCAACGCGCAACGACGTGCGGCCGTCATTGCCGGCGATAAATGCGCCCATGCCGCAGGACAACATCTTGCCCAGCACCACGGCCACGCTGATCACGGCAATCGGCCAGGCATATTGCAGCAGGATCTGCGGGTCGATCATCAAGCCAATGGCGACAAAGAAGATTGCGCTGAACATGTCGCGAACCGGCTCGATCAGGCGCTCGATCTTAATCAACTGGCGGGATTCGGCCATGATCGCGCCGATCAGGAACGCCCCCAGCACCATGCTGTATTCCAGCTTGACCACCAGCAGGCAAAAACCGAAACACAGGCCCAGCACGGTGATCAGCAGCATTTCATTGCTGTCGAACCTGGCCACGTAGGCCAGCAAGCGCGGCACCAGCAAAATCCCGATGACCAGCGCGACGATCATGAACAGCGAGAGCTTACCGACCGTGGAAAACACCTCACCGGAGCTGACCGTGCCACTGACGGCGATGCTCGACAGCAAGGCGATGATGCCGATGCCGAGGATGTCCTCGACGATCAGCACGCCGAAAATCAGTTGGGCGAAGCGCTGGTCTTTCATCTTCAGGTCGTTGAGCGCCTTGACGATGATGGTGGTCGAGGAAATCGCCAGGATCGCGCCGAGGAACAGCGAGTCCATGGTGTTCCAGTCGAACCAGCGGCCGATCTCGTAGCCGATCCAGATCATCAGCACGATTTCCAGGAAGGCCGCGATAAACGCCGTGGCTCCCACCTTGAACAGCTTGCGCAGGCTGAACTCCAGGCCCAGGCAGAACATCAGGAAGATCACCCCCAGTTCGGCGAGGGTCTTGATGGTGTCTTCATCGTGGATCAGGCCGAACGGCGGCGTGTGGGGGCCAATGATGAACCCGGCGACGATGTAACCGAGCACCACCGGCTGCTTGAGGCGATGAAACAGGATAGTCACGACCCCAGCCACCAACATGATCACGGCCAGATCCTGGATAAAGCTGATGGCGTGCATGGCGAGGGGCTCCTTGAGGGTACTGGCGCTTTTCCCACGTCCACCGCACCTTTGAAACTTCGTAAAGAGCGGAAGGAAAAGTCTGCCTTGATCGTAAGAAATGCCCTTAGAAAGGCTTTTGAAGGTTAACACCGCGACTTCCGCCGAAAAGCCGGTGCAATATATGGAAACAGATCGCTGCAGGCGTGACGGCAAGCCGCCTACCGGCGTCCCGTAAGAGATGGCGCTGCAATGACTCGAGCATCCACAGAGGTGCCTCCCCACCAATGCCTAACCCGTGAGTGTGCTATGGAACCCGGAAACGCCCAGCTGTCGATGACGGTACTGATGACCCCTGATATGGCCAACTTCTCAGGCAATGTCCATGGCGGCACCCTGCTCAAGTACCTCGACGAAGTGGCCTACGCCTGCGCGAGCCGTTATGCCGGGCGTTATGTCGTGACCTTGTCGGTGGACCAAGTGATTTTTCGTGAACCGATCCACGTCGGCGAGTTGGTGACCTTCCTCGCATCGGTCAACTACACCGGCCACACCTCGATGGAGGTGGGCATCAAGGTGGTGACCGAAAACATCCGCGAGCGCTCTGTGCGCCATACCAACAGTTGCTTCTTCACCATGGTCGCCGTGGACGACCAGCGCAAACCCGCCGCCGTGCCGCAACTGCAACCGCACAACAGCGAAGACCGCCGCCGGTTTGCGCAGGCGCAGCAACGCCGGCAGATCCGCCAGGAGTTGGAAAAGCGCTACCAGGAAATCAAAGCCGACGCGCTGTAAGCACCAGGCTGTATACCCAAGCAAAATGTGGGAGGGGGCTTGCTCCCTCCCACGTTGGGTTTTGTGTAGTTACAGGCCGATCGGCGTGGCCTCGAAACGCACGCGGGGATGGGCGATGCGATCCTGGGCACGTACCAGCTCCAGTTCATAACTGGCGCAGGCCTGGGTTTCCAGCAGCACTTCATGCACCGCCGCCGCGGTGAACTCGAAAGCGGCCACCAGGCTGTCGCCCAACAATACCCGCGCCAGGAACAACCCTGAGGTCAGGTCGCCCACGCCCACCGGCTGGCGGGGAAACGCCAGCAGCGGCCGACGCAGGTGCCAGCTGCCTTCGGCTGTCACCAGCAGCATCTCAAAGCCTTCCGGCAATTTGCCCGGGTAATCCAGGTGCTTGACCAGCACGGCCTTGGGCCCGCGTGCCAGCAGGGCTTTGGCCATGCCCAGGCAGTCGAACAGCGATTGCGGCTTGCGCCCGGAAAAGCTGTCCAGTTCCAGCTGGTTGGGGCACAGGAAGTCGGCCATGGCAGCGGCTTCGTCCAACAGAAAATCACTGACTTCCTGCGGCACGATGCAGCCCTTTTCCGGGTGGCCCATCACCGGGTCGCACAGGTACAGGGCCTTGGGGTTGATCGCCTTGATCCGCGCCACGCCGGTGAGGATCGCCCGGCCCTGGGCCGCGCTGCCGAGGTAGCCGGAGAGTATGGCGTCGCAGTTGCCCAATTCACCGATGGCCGCAATACCCTCCACCAGCGCTGGAATCTGCTGCGGCGCTAACACTTCGCCCGTCCACTGGCCATACTGGGTGTGGTTGGAGAATTGCACCGTGTTGAGCGGCCACACGTTCACCCCGACCCGCTGCATGGGGAACACGGCGGCGCTGTTTCCGGCGTGGCCAAAGACCACATGAGACTGGATCGCAAGCAGATGAGGTGTGCGTTTCATGCAGGGGATTTCCGTAAAACCATTGAAATTCTGGTCGCGCAGTATGCGACCAAACACAGCCTGTACGACAGGCTAACGACACAGTTAAGCTGCTCTCACTTCGTTGGAGTTTTTTTCGCATGCTGACCCTGGGAAACATCTTCGTGTTGATGCTGCTGGCGACCGGCGCCGCCTGGGTATGGCACAACCACGGCCTGCGCGAGCGCGCGTTGGAGCGGGTCAAGCAGCATTGCGCCAAGCTCGATATCGAGTTGCTCGACGGTGCCGTGGCCCTGAAACGCATCGGTTTTGTGAAGGATGCCAAAGGACGGCGACGCCTGGCGCGCATCTACAATTTCGAATTCACCGTGACCGGCGAAACCCGCCACCCCGGGACCATCACCCAGTTCGGCGCCCACAGCGCGCAGATCGAACTGGCGCCCTACCCGTTCGAAATCAAGACGCCGCTACCCAGCGCCGACGTGATCGAACTCAGCCAGTGGCGCCAGGACCACGCCAAGCACCGTCAATGACGGCAGGCGGCCAGCGCCTGCTGTAGCGCGGCCACGTCCTGTGGCGCGCTGAAAATCAGTTCGATACGCGAATCACGCCGCCATTCGCTGGGTTGCCAGACGAGTGGGCTGTTATCCACAGCGTTGCCGGAGATCCAGCCGTCGGTGCTGTGGATAACCAGTTTGGCGCGGCGCCAATCCAGGTGTGTCAGCCATTGCGCCAGGCGCTGGTGATCGAATGACTGGCTCGGATGCCAGCGCCAACCGATGCTCCAGCCGCCCTCCTGGGCCTGGCTCAAGCAGATCGGCAACGCAGGATCGCTCCACACCGCCGGCATTTGCGCCACGCCTTTGGACGCCACGAAGTTATCCACAGCCGCTGCAGCCTGTGCGTTCAGGCCTGGCAAAAGCTGCAGTGGCAATTGCGCCTGACGCGTCCAGTAAAACGGAACCTCGACTAACTGTCGTTCGATCGCCTCGCGCTGTGCGGCGTCCAACGTCTCATCCTTGTTCAGGACCAACAGGCCGGCGCTGGCGAGTGCTTCGCGCTGCGCCTCCGGCAATGGTTTGCCCGCCGCCAGGGCTTGCGCATCCAGCACCAGCACGCAGGGCTGAACCGCGAGCACATCCTGCCATGGCGCCTCGCGCAATTGCTTGAGCACCTGCACCGGGTGCCCGAGCCCCGAAGGCTCGATAAACAGGCGGTCCGGCTTGGCCTTACGCAGCAAGCGACCCAGTCCGACCTGGAACGGCGCACCATTCACACAGCACAAGCAGCCACCCGCCACTTCGCCCAGGGCAATGCCGTCGTCGGCCTGGGTCAGCAAGGCCGCATCCAGACCGATCTGCCCGAATTCGTTGATCAACACCGCCCAGCGCTCGTTGGCCGGGCGTTGGGCGAGCAGGTGTTTGATCAGGCTGGTCTTGCCGGCGCCCAGGGGCCCGGCAATCACATGAGTAGGAATGTTCTGCAGCATAGAGGGCATCATTCAAGCCGTGTAGAGCGTTTGATCCTACGCGGTTATGCCAGCCAATCCAGCGTCAGAATTAACCGTCGCTCATCGGCTTTAAGCTGCGGCGAGCGGTGAATCAGGCCGTGAGCTTCGTTGCCATGCCACTTCGTCCCTTTGAGCAACGCCACTTCGCCGCAGTGAATCTGCTCGATACGCTCGCTGGGCTCGGCATCCGCCTGGCCCAACTGGCGGCGGTCCATCACGCCTTCGCGCAACCATTGGCTGCCGATGCCGGCATAGGTGGTGATCAGGCGCACGGGCACATGGTCGACGTGAAAGCGCGGGCACATGGCTTTGTCCAACAGGCGCAAACGCACGCCGATCCGACGGGCGCCAAGCAGGCAGGCAAACGCGCCGATCAGCCACGACACATCGGCGATAAACCCTTCGTAACCCTCAAGATCGCGGCAGCAGGCGGCTAATCCCTGCACGTTCGGCACCGCGTCGTCGCTGGCCAACTCGATGACCAGCGACTCGGCCAACGGCTCGTCGAGCGCCACCAGCAAGGCGCCGAACTCGGCGATGTGCAACGGCAATTGGCGCTGCCACAGCGCCAGGTTGACGCCGTCTTCGAGAATCTCGGACAGCGCCAGCGGGGTGTCGCCGCAGGTCTGGCGGATCACCGGGCGCAGGGGGATGAGCGGTGCCAGCATCAGGCGGCCGCCTCTTCATACCAAGGGCCAAAAGGATCGGCCAGCAAGCGCCATGCGTCGACGCCCAGGGCCATTTCTTCATCGGTCAGCAGGCAGGCGTCCAGTTCGGTACGCATCTGCGCGAAGTCGATGTTCTGCCCGATGAACACCAGTTCCTGACGGCAATCGCCGGTGCTTGCTTGCCAGTGGCCCATGATCGCGGCGACGCTTTCTTCGTCCTGCGGCCACTGGCTTTTCGGCACAAAACGCCACCAACGTCCGGCAAAGCCATGGCGCATCAGGCCGCCGGCCTGGGACCAACTGCCGGCGTCCTGCGGCTTGCTGGCCAGCCAGAAAAAGCCCTTGGAGCGCAGGAGTTTGCCGTTCACCCAAGGGCGGTCGATAAACTCGAAAAAGCGCTGCGGATGGAACGGACGGCGCGCGCGGTAAGCCGTGGAGGCGATGCCGTACTCTTCGGTTTCCGGCACATGCTCGCCGCGCAATTCCTGCAGCCAGCCGGGGGCCTGGGCGGCGCGTTCGAAGTCGAAGCGGCCGGTGTTGAGGATTTTGTTCAGCGGCACTTCGCCCATGACCATCGGAATGATCTCGGCCTGGGCATTCAGGCGTTCGAGGATGGCCATCAGTTCCTCACGCTCGTGGCGGCCGATCAGGTCGATTTTGCTGATCAGGATGACGTCGGCAAATTCGATCTGCTCGATCAACAGGTCGGTGATCGAGCGTTCGTCTTCTTCGCCAAGGGTTTCGCCCCGCGACGCGAGGCTTTCGGCGGCCTGGTAGTCGAGCAGGAAGTTCATGCCGTCGACCACGGTGACCATGGTGTCCAGGCGCGCAATATCGGCCAGGCTCTGCTCGTTTTCATCGCGAAAGGTGAAGGTTTCGGCCACGGGCAACGGCTCGGAGATGCCGGTGGATTCGATCAACAGGTAATCGAAGCGACCGTCCCTGGCGAGTTTTCCGACCTCTTCGAGCAGGTCTTCACGCAAGGTGCAGCAGATGCAGCCGTTGCTCATCTCTACCAGTTTTTCTTCGGCGCGGTTGAGGGTGACGTCGCGCTGCACCTCGCCGCCGTCGATGTTGATTTCGCTCATGTCGTTGACGATCACCGCCACCCGCAGGTTGTCGCGGTTGCGCAGGACATAGTTGAGCAGCGTACTTTTACCGGCGCCGAGAAAGCCGGACAACACGGTAACGGGGAGACGATTGGGCATCAGGTCATTCTCATCAGGCCGCCCGTTCAAGCCGGGCTGTACTTAATGTTATATTATAACAACACAAATAAGCCAATCCCCCGCTTGCTCATCATGACCAACGGAGCAATGCTGGCGCCTGTCTACATCGAGAAGCCTATGAAATATCTACTGTGCAGCCTGCTGTTGCTCATCACGACCCAGGCCGGCGCCCAAGTGCCGAGCCTGTCGGCCAATTGCACGCGCAGCGCCAACCTGCTGGCCTGCGTCGATCCGCTGGGCAATGCCTACAGCGTGGCGACGGTTGGCAGCACCACGTATCTGCGCGGTTTCGAGGCGATCGGCAGGCGCTATTGGGCACAAACCAACAGCCGCTACGGGCAACTGACGTTCTTCACCGGCTTGGCCTCGGACGGTGAAGCGTGGGTCGGCTACACGCGGCGTGTGGGCTGGACCACAATCAACCGGTTTTCCAGCTCCGGTGGCGCCAGCGCCACGTTCACCTGCAGCCGTGTGACCGGCTGTTAGGCCTGGTTGTGTTTCTGTTCCTGGACCCAAGCCATGTAGCTGTTCACCGGCGGGTTCTTCTGGAAATAGCGCTGCAGGCCGGCGAACAAACCCTCCGCCACCGCCTGTTGATGCCGCGCCGTGACCAGCCGCGCACTGTCCCGCGCATTGGAGATAAACCCGGTCTCCACCAGGATCGACGGTACATCCGGTGACTTGAGCACCGCGAACCCGGCCTGTTCCACACGCTTCTGATGCAACGAGGTGATGCCTTCCAGGCTACCCAGGATCGAGCTGCCCAGTTGCAGGCTGGAAGCGATGGTGGCGTTCATCGACATGTCGAGAATTACCCCGGCCAGCATCGGGTCCTTGTCCTTGAGGTTCAGCAGACTGGTGGCGCCCAGCAGGTCGGCGCCGTTTTCCCGTTGCGCCATGAACCGCGCCGTGGCCGAGGTGGCACCGCCTTCGGACAAGGCATACACCGAAGCCCCCGACGCGCTGATCCGTGGTGCCGCATCCGCATGCACCGAGATAAACATGTCGGCGTTGTGTTTGTGGGCGATCTCCACGCGCTTGCGCAGCGGCACGAAGAAGTCATCGTTGCGCACCAGCTTCACATCGAAACCTTTCTCGCGCTTCAAGCGTTTGGCCAGCAATTGGGCAATGGACAGCACCACGTCTTTTTCGCGCTGGCCCTTGGAACCAATAGCGCCGGGGTCCTTGCCGCCGTGGCCGGGGTCGACCACCACGATGATGTCGCGCTTGGGGTGCGCCCTGTCGACCAGCGGCCGGGGTGCGGCCGCTATCGGGTGAGGCACCTGGGTGGCGCTGGTGAGATCAAGCACCAGGCGGTGCCCTTGCCCATCCTGGGGCGGCAACAAAAAGCTGGTGAGCTGCATCGGTGTGGCGAGGTCCAGCACGATGCGCGTATCCGCCTTGCCGAAGTGCCCAGAGCGAATCGAGGTGATCCCGCTGTTTTTCAAGACCAACTGAGAGAAGTCGCCACTGAGCCCGGCGCCGCTCAGGTCGATGATCAGGCGTTCCGGCGCGGTCAGGGAAAAAGTCTTGTAGTTCACCGGGCCACTGAGGTCGAACACCAGCCGCAGCTTGTCGTCCGAGCGCCACAGGCGGGCGTTGCGAATCTGCGTGGCCGACGCGGTGAAGGGCAAGGTGAACAGCGGGCTGACCAGGAGCAGGTTGAGGAGCTGACGTCTGTGCATGACAAATACCGCAAATAAAGGAGCGTCCTTACTCGACATGACTGAAAAAAGGCCGGAGCAGAAAATTCATCGTCGACTCAATAGTTATAATATAACATGTCTTTTTTATCGCCAACGATGGACCTGCTCATGAATGCGCTGACTCTGCCGGATATCGCCGCGCAGGCTTCACGCCAAGCCTTGCCGCTCGATTGGGTGGGCATGTGCGGCATCGCCTTGCCTATTTTGATCGACGACCAACGCCTCGCCGCCACGGCCGATGCCGGCGTCAGCCTGGACGACGGTGCCGCCCGTGGCATTCATATGTCGCGCCTGTACCTGGCGCTGGAGATGCTCGACCAGCAGCCACTGACTCCGGCACTTCTGCGTAAGGTACTGCAGCGTTTTCTCGACAGTCATGAAGGTTTATCTAATAACGCCTACCTGCGTATCCACACCGATCTGCTGCTCAAGCGCCCGGCATTGGTCAGCCCACTGGCTGGCTGGAAGGGCTACCCGGTGAGTATCGAAGCGCGCGTGGAAAACCAGATGTTCCACGTGGAACTAAACATTGAGGTGACTTATTCCTCAACCTGCCCGTGCTCGGCGGCCCTCGCCAGGCAGTTGATTCAGCAGCAATTTCTCGAAGATTTCGGCAACACGCCGTTGCAGCACGCCGATGTGCTGACCTGGCTCGGCAGCGCCAACGGCATCGTCGCCACGCCCCACAGCCAGCGCAGCAGCGCGCAACTGCGCGTCCAGTTGCGCGGCGAGCAGCTGGCGCTGACCGAGTTGATCAATACCGCCGAAGCCGCCCTCGGCACCGCCGTGCAAACCGCGGTGAAACGTGCGGACGAACAAGCCTTCGCCCTGGCCAACGGACAGAACCTGATGTTCTGCGAAGACGCCGCCCGCCGCTTGAACCTCGCCTTGAAACGCTCGGATGCCGTCCAAGCCTTCCACCTCAAAGTGATCCACGCCGAAAGCCTGCACGCGCACGATGCCGTGGCTGAAAGCCGTTGGACGAGACACTCAGCATGATCACCTGCACCGCTTTGCGCTGGGGTGCCCCCGGCCAACCCCTGACACCCGCCGTGGACTTCACCCTGGAAACCGGCAGCCTTACTGGTGTGATCGGCCCCAACGGCTGCGGTAAAAGCAGCCTGCTCAAAGTCATCGCCGGCCTGCAAAAACCGCTGGCGGGCAAAATCCGCGTGGATGTGCCGCGTCGCGGCGGCGTGTCCTTCCTGCCCCAGCAACAACACCTCGATCGGCAGTTCCCCATCAGCTTGCAAGAGCTGGTCGCCGCCGGTTTCTGGGGCACCCGACTCACCCCGCAACAACGCAGCGAACGCCTGCACGCCGTGTTGGAAGACTGGTGCCTCAGCGGCCTGGAACAGCGCCCGTTGATGGCCTTGTCCGGCGGCGAACTGCAACGCGCCCTGCTCGCCCGCATGAGCCTGGCCGAAGCGCCGGTGTTGCTGCTCGACGAACCCCACGCCGCCCTCGACGAAGACGGCCAGGCCCTGTGCTGGAAACATATCCACGCCTGGCATGACGAGGGCCGCACGGTGGTCGTGGTCTGTCATGACTTGGCCTCCGTGCGTCAACACACCCAGCAAGTGGTGCAGATCAAAAGCACGGGCTGCCGGTTCGGGCCGAGCAAAGAACTGATCCGCCCGCAACTGCACATGCAGGTGGCCTGATGCACTTCACCGCCCACCTGTGGATGCCGTTTCTCGACTTCGTGTTCATGCGCCGCGCCTTGATCGGCGGCCTGGTGCTCGCTTGCAGCACCGCGCCGCTGGGGGTGTTCCTGATCCTGCGGCGCATGAGCCTGATCGGTGACGCCGTCGCCCACGGCATCCTGCCCGGTGCCGCCCTGGGTTTCTGGTTCGCCGGCCTGAGCCTGCCCGCGCTGACCATCGGCGGCCTCGGCGCCGGCCTGAGCATGGCGGGGTTGGCCGCGTGGATCACCCGTCGCACCGGCCTGCGCGAAGACGCCAGCCTGGCCGCCATCTACCCCATCTCCCTCGCCGCCGGTGTGCTGATCCTCGGCCTTGCCGGCAAGCGCCTGGACCTGCTGCACCTGCTGTTCGGCTCGGCCCTGGCCGTCGACGAAACCACCTTGACCGGCATGCTCTGGGTCTCCGGTTTCAGCCTGGTCGCCATGGTGCTGATCTATAAACCGCTGCTGCTGGACACCCTCGACCCGCTGTTCCTGCAAACCGTCAGCCGCCTCGGCCCATTGGCCCACGGGCTGTTTTTGACCCTGGTGGTGCTGAACCTGGTGATCGGTTTCCAAGCCATCGGCGCGCTGATGGTGGTGGGTTTGATGATGTTGCCGGCCATCGCGTCCCGCTTCTGGAGCCGGCGCTTGCCGGTGCTGATTGCGGTATCGGCAGTGCTGGGATGCCTGTCGGTGTGGCTTGGCTTGTTGCTGTCGTTCTACTACTCACTGCCCAGCGGCCCGGCGATTGTGCTGGTGGCTGGCGGTGGGTACCTGCTGTCCGTGATCTTCGGTCCGGTGCATGGCTTGCTGCGCCGCCCGCCCTTGCTGTCATCCCAATGAGGTGTCTCCCGATGCGTGCTCTACTCGTGTTGTTCAGTCTGCTACTGCCGTTGTCCATGGCCCAGGCCGCCGACAAACTCCAGGTGGTGACCAGCTTCAGTATTCTCGACGACATTACCCACCAGATCGGTGGCGAACACATCCAGATCAGCAACATGGTCGGCCCCGACGCCGACGCTCATACCTACGAGCCGACCCCGGACGACGCCAAGGCGCTGCTCAAGGCCAAGCTGATCATTAAAAATGGCCTCGGCTTCGAGCCGTGGCTGGACCGCCTGGTGACCAGCACCGAGACCCGCGCCAC
Source organism: Pseudomonas veronii (assembly GCF_001439695.1). Classification (GTDB taxonomy): domain Bacteria; phylum Pseudomonadota; class Gammaproteobacteria; order Pseudomonadales; family Pseudomonadaceae; genus Aquipseudomonas; species Aquipseudomonas veronii. Next base: position 33,735 of record NZ_JYLL01000017.1, on the reverse strand, counting down.
CGTGGTTACCGCCAGTAAAGGCGTGATCTCCCACACCATGGAAGAAGACGGCGAAACCATCCCGGACCCGCACGCCTGGCATAACCTGGCCAACGCCGAAATCTATGTGAACAACATCACCAAGGCGCTGGTGGCCGCCGACCCGGCCAACCAGGCCGACTACCTGCGCAACAGCCAGGCGTACCTGAAAGACATCTACCGCTTGCTCGCCGAGGCCAAGGCCAAGTTCGGCGCACTGCCAGCGGGCAACCGCCGCATCGTCACCTCCCATGACGCGTTCGGCTACCTGGGCCAGGCCTATGGCATCCAGTTCCTCGCGCCTCAGGGTTTGTCCACCGAGCGTGAGCCTTCCGCCGCCGAAGTCGCCGCGCTGATCACTCAGATCCGCAAGGATAAGGTCAAAGCCGTGTTCATTGAAAACATCAAGGACTCGCGCCTGCTCAAACAGATCGCCAGCGAAAGCGGCGCGCAGATCGGCGGCACGCTGTATTCCGACGCCCTCGCCGCAGAAGGCCCGGCCAGCACCTTTCTCGGGCTGTTCGAATACAACCTCAACACCCTGTGCGCCGCGTTGGGCAAACCATGATCCGCAAGAACCCATCCGGTGATCTGCCGGTGATTGCCGAATCGGCCTACGTCGATAAAACCGCGATCATCTGCGGCAAGGTCATCATCGGTGAGAACGTATTCGTCGGCCCCTACGCCGTGATCCGCGCGGACGAAGTCGACGCCAGCGGCGACATGGACCCGATCACCATCGGCGCCAACTCCAATATCCAGGACGGCGTGGTGATCCACTCCAAATCCGGCGCGGCGGTGACCATCGGCGAGTTCACTTCCATCGCCCACCGCTCCATCGTCCATGGCCCCTGCAGCGTCGGCGACCGCGTGTTCATCGGCTTCAACAGCGTGTTGTTCAACTGCGCCGTCGGCGACGGCTGCGTGGTGCGCCACAACTCGGTGGTCGACGGCCGCGACTTGCCCGCCGCGTTCTACGTGCCTTCGACCACCCGCATCGGGCCCAACACCGACCTGTCGCAATTCCCGCCGGTGAGCGTCAGCGCGTCGGAGTTTTCCGAGGACGTAGCGCGTACCAACGTCGATCTGGTGCAGGGTTACAAAGCCCTGCAAAACGAGTTCTGAACCATGAGCCGCCTGTTGATCCGCAACGCCCGACTGGTGAATGAAGGCCAGGTATTCGACGCCGACGTGCTGGTCGCCCACGGCCGTATCGAGAAGATCGCCAGCAGCATCACGGGGCACACGGCGCCTGTGGAAATCGACGCCCACGGTCAATGGCTGCTGCCGGGGATGATCGATGACCAGGTTCACTTTCGCGAACCCGGCGCGCCGGACAAAGGCGGTTTCTACAGCGAATCCCGCGCAGCGGTGGCCGGCGGCATCACCAGTTTCATGGACATGCCCAACACCCGGCCGGCCACCCTCACCCTGGAAGCGCTGGCCGACAAAAAACGCCGCGCCGTCCAGCACTCGGTGGCCAACTACGGTTTTCACTTCGGCGTCAGCAATGACAACCTCGACACCGTCGCCGCGCTCGACCCGCGGCAAGTGGCCGGGGTCAAAGTGTTCATGGGCGCGTCCACTGGCAACATGCTGGTGGACGATCCACGGATTCTGGAGCGCCTGTTCGCCGATGTGCCGACGATCCTGCTGGCCCACTGCGAACACACGCCGAGTATCCAGGCCAACGAACAGCGCTTGCGCGAGCGTTTCGGCGACAACCTCCCTGCCGCCGCCCACCCGCTGATCCGCGATGCCGAAGCCTGTTATCGCTCGTCTTCACTGGCGGTGGAACTGGCCAAGCGCCACGGCACGCGCCTGCATGTGTTGCACCTGAGCAGCGCCCGCGAGTTGGCGTTGTTCGAAGACCAGCCGCTGGCGCAGAAACGCATCACCGCCGAGGTCTGCGTCCATCACCTGTTGTTCGACGACCGCGACTATCACCGCCTGGGCCACCAGATCAAATGCAACCCGGCGATCAAGACCCGCGCCGACCGCGACGCCTTGCGCCTGGCCCTGCTCGGCGAGCGGCTGGATGTGATCGGCACCGACCATGCACCGCATACCTGGGCGCAAAAACAGTTGGCGTATGGTGAGGCGCCGTCGGGTTTGCCCCTGGTGCAACATGCGTTGCCGGCGTTACTGGAGTTGGTGGCCGATGGGCTGCTGCCGCTGACCACCCTGGTGGCGAAAACCAGTCATCGCGTCGCCGACCTGTTCGCGATCCCGGACCGTGGCTACCTGCGTGAAGGCTATTGGGCCGACCTGGTGCTGATCAAACCCGAACCCGAAGGCAAGCCGGTCCGCAGCCAGCCGATCCTGGCGCGCTGCGGCTGGACACCGTTCGCCGAGCGCCGCTTTCGCCACAGCGTCAGCACCACTCTGGTGTCGGGCCAGTTGGCCTGGCACACCGGCCAGGTGGTCGACAGCTGCCAGGGCCTGCCCCTGCACTTTCAGCGTTAAGCGCGTGGTTTGACGCTGCCGCAGTTTTCCCCCAGCCACTGGGCGTGACTGTCCAGGCTGCCCTTCTGCTGAATGCCGGTGGCATTGAAGGTGCCGTTGACCGTGGTGGTGAATTCCTTCTGGCTCTGGAAGGTGGCCACGCCGGTGCCCTGGGCTTTCGGGCAGCTGAAACGGAATTTCCACTGGTTGCCGCTCTTGTCGGTCACTTGCTGTTTGCAGCCCGACTGCGGATCGGTCAGCGGGATCGCGTCGGAGGCGACCTGGGCGGGGGTGAGGCACACCTGCACGCCTTTACCGGCCATGGTGATGCCTTGTTTCTCCAGCATGGCGCGCTGTTCGGGGGTCATTTGTTGCTTGAGCTGACCGAGGATCAATGACAAATCCGGCAGGTCCTGGTTATCCACTTTCATGTTGCTCGTGGTCAATTCCCACAAACCAGGCGCCAGCATCTGCGCCTGGGCCGCCACGGGCAGCGACAAACCAATAACCATGGCCAAACCTAGCAGACGAGCATTCATCGGGTAACTCCTGGATAATTGTGGGCATTAGACGCCACAAAAGCGCCAGTGTTGCACGGCAAATAAAATAGCGACATTCCTGACCGAACATGGTCTGTTAGGCACTGGATTGCCTGGAGTACCATCGTCCATGGATTTTTTTGGCCCGCACCTGCTCGCCTACTTCATCGCCACGCTGCATTTTCTCGGGACGCTCGCCGCGATCCATGCAGTGCTGACCGTCAGGACCGCCCAAGGCTCGATTGCCTGGGCGTTGTCGCTGATGTTCATACCCTACCTCACGCTGATCCCGTACCTGATCTTCGGCCGCAGCACCTTCGATGCGTACATCCAGGCGCGGCGCCAGGCCAACCAGGAAATGCACACTGCGATCAACGAGCTGAACTGGCGCCCGTGGGTCGAGGAAGCCCTGGCCGCGCGCAACTCCAGCGCCTACGCCTCCTTGCGGGCGATGCCGAAGCTGGGCCGCATGCCGTGCCTGGCGAATAATGAAGTGCGTTTGCTGATCAATGGTGACGCCACCTTCAGTGCGATCTTCGAGGCGATTCGCCGCGCCAAAACCGCCGTGCTGTTCCAGTTCTTTATCATTCATGACGACGAGCTCGGTCGGCAGTTGCATGCCTTGCTGAAGGAAAAAGCCGCCCAAGGCGTCGCCGTCTACGTGCTCTACGACCGCATCGGCAGCCACGCCCTGCCCTCTCACTATGCACAAACGCTGCGCGACGCCGGGGTGCAGGTCAAGGCGTTCGCCACCCGCAGCGGCTGGCTCAATCGCTTCCAGGTCAACTTCCGCAACCACCGCAAGATCGTGGTGGTGGATGGCATCACCGGGTTTGTCGGCGGGCATAACGTCGGCGATGAATACTTGGGCAAAAAGCCGCCGCTGGCACCGTGGCGCGATACCCATGTGCAGGTCACCGGCCCGGTGGTGGCGTGCCTGCAGGAGTCGTTTGCCGAAGACTGGTTCTGGGCGGCGCGGGAACTGCCGCCGCTGATCCTGCCGGACACCTACCCCGAAAACGGCGTGCTCTGCCAATTGCTCGCCAGCGGCCCGGCCGACCCTTATGAAACCTGCTCGCTGTTTTTTGTCGAAGCGATCCACGCCGCGACCGAACGGGTGTGGATCACCAGCCCGTATTTCATCCCGGATGAAGCGGTGTTTGCCGCCCTGCGCCTGGCGGTGCTGCGCGGGGTCGACGTGCGCCTGCTGCTGCCGTCGCGGCCCGACCACCGCATCGTGTATGCCGCCTCCAGCCTTTACGCGATCGAAGCGGTGCGCGCCGGGGTGCGGGTGTTCCGCTATACGCCGGGGTTTCTGCACCAGAAAGTGGTGTTGGTCGACAGCGAAATCAGCGCCATCGGCAGTGCGAACATGGACAACCGTTCGTTCCGCCTGAATTTCGAGGTGATGTTGCTGACCGTCGATGAAGCCTTCGCCCAGCAAGTGGAACACATGCTGCTCGATGACTTCGCCCAGGCCCATGAAGTCAGCCAGGAAGAAAGCCGCGAAACCCGCCGCCTGCAACAACTGGGCATGCGGGTCGCGCGGCTTATCTCACCGATTCTCTAACAGACGCTGCGGTAAAAAGTGGGAGGGGGCTTGCCCCCGATAGCGGTGAATCAGTGCCCAATCCGCCAGCTGACACACCGCAATCGGGGGCAAGCCCCCTCCCACATTTGGATCTGCGGGGCTGTGGGAAAATGCTTCAGCGGTAGATATCTTCCCGCGTCCACGGCAGTTCATGGCTGCCATCGGCGTGGGGTTTTACCGCCAGTATGCGGATCGCACGGCGTGTTTCACCGCTGCACCAACAGACGCTGCGGTAAAAAGTGGGAGGGGGCTTGCCCCCGATAGCGGTGAATCAGTGCCCAATCCGCTAGCTGACACACCGCAATCGGGGGCAAGCCCCCTCCCACATTTGGATCTGCAGGGCTGTGGGAAAATGCTTCAGCGGTAGATATCTTCCCGCGTCCACGGCAGTTCATGGCTGCCATCGGCGAAGGGTTTTACCGCCAGTATGCGGATCCCACGGCGTGTTTCACCGCTGCACCAACAGACGCTGCGGTAAAAATGTGGGAGGGGGCTTGCCCCCGATAGCGGTGAATCAGTGCCCAATCCGCTAGCTGACACACCGCAATCGGGGGCAAGCCCCCTCCCACATTTGGATCTGCAGGGCTGTGGGAAAATGCTTCAGCGGTAGATATCTTCCCGCGTCCACGGCAGTTCATGGCTGCCATCGGCGTGGGGTTTTACCGCCAGGATCTGGTGCAGGTTAATCCAGCCCCGCGCAAACGCGTAGGCGCAACCGGCCAGGTACAACCGCCAGATGCGCAACGCCTGCGCCGGCACCATCTTCGCCGCCGCTTCCAGGTTGTCTTCCAGGCGTTCGCTCCAGTGGTCCAGGGTGCGTGCGTAGTGCAGGCGCAGGCTTTCCACGTCGACCACTTCAAGCCCGGCTTCGCTGAGTTCGGCGGTCATCATCGCCAGGTGCGGCAGTTCGCCGTTGGGGAAAACGTAGCGCTCGATGAAATCCCCGGCGCCGCGGCCCACGGGGCGTCCGTCGGTGTGCTTGGCGGTGATGCCATGGTTCATCACCAGCCCGCCTTCGCGCACCGCGCCAAACAGGGTTTTGCAGTACTGCGCCAGGTTGGCGTGGCCGACGTGTTCGAACATGCCCACGCTCACCACTTTGTCGAAACGACCGTCCTGGGGCAGGTCACGGTAATCGAGCAGTTGCAGGTCCACCTGATCGTCCAGGCCCTCGGCTTTCACGCGTGCCTTGGCCAGGGCCAGTTGCTCCTTGCTCAGGGTGATGCCGAACACCTTTACCCCGAACTCCCGCGCCGCATACCGCGCCAGCCCGCCCCAACCACAGCCGACATCGAGCAAATACTCCCCCGGCTGCAAGCGCAACTTGCGGCACAGGTGGCGGAATTTGTCTTGTTGGGCCTGATCGATGGATTCGCTGCCGGTTTCGAAATAACCGCAGGAATACGCCATGTCCTGGTCGAGCCACAGCTGGTAGAACTCGTTGGACAGGTCGTAATGGTAGGAAATCGCCGCTGCGTCAGTGGCCTTGTCGTGGAACGAGCGCACCGGACGATTGCCCCCATCGTCATCGACCAGGGCGTGACTCAACTCGTCACACACCCGGATCACCTCGGAGATGGAGCCTTCCAGCTCCAGTTTGCCCTCGACGAAGGCTTCGCCCAATGAATCGAGCGTGGGATGGGAAAGCTTGGACACAATCGTGGGGTCCTTCACCACGATGGTCACACTGGGCTCAGGGCCCAAGTTGAATTCATGGCCGTCCCAGAGTCGAAGACGCAGCGGTAGCTGAAGATTCTGTAAGGCCGGTGGAAGTTGCGCGAGCATGAGTAGTCCCCCCTTGTTTCAGACGTCTGGAAAGAGGGTAGACCATCCGACGACCGGGTAGGAAGCTATCGATCTGATAACCTGCGCTTATGGAATCCGGCGTTCGAGCAAACCGTCCTGAACCCACTGTTTCAGCCATGAGACTGCTTGCAGGGGCGCACCCTCTCCATGACTGACCGCCAACCGTTCGCACAGTTCTGAAAAACACCAGCCGGTGCTCACCATGCCCGCCAGGGCGCAGGTTTGCGCGGGTTCCAGGCTGCGGTAGCGGCATATCTGCTGATCGCGCCACACCAGGCAGACCTGCGGCGCGTCCAGAGGCTGGCCGGCGTGCAAGGCCGATTTAGCCTTGGCGGCACGCCAGGTTTCGACGGTATTGAAGCGGCAGAATATCTGCTGAACGGTCGGCGCCAGGTTGACCTGCAAGCCCGGCCAGTCGGGCGGCGGCAGTCGCGCCATGTCGTCCAGGGTCAGCGGCGTGCCCGGCGGCGCATCGAACGCCAGGGTAAACGCCCACTCCAGCCGTGCCAGCTCGGCCAACGGCGCGCTTTGTTCAGCCACCAGGTGCTCCTGGATAAACCCCGCAAACCGCTCGCCCAGCCAGCGCAGGCTGTAATGGGCGGACGGATAGCGACGCACGTAGGCCTCGGTCAGCGAGGCGAATTCGTCATCGCCCAGCCAATACCAGAGGGCGCCGAAGTCCTGCCGTAATACGTCCTGCAAGCGCGACAGGTAGGCGTTGTGATAAATCGCCAGGCCGGTTTCCACATCCAGCGTAGGACCACCCAGCAAGGTGGCGGCAAAGCCAGTACCGGCCACGGGCGTTTCGGCTAATAAATGCTCTTCGAAAGCCCGTTGCCAATCCGTCAGGCGCATAGCGTTCTCCTGAGCAAGGCGCTCGCCCCCAGCGACCGGGCCTTGTCCAACTCGCTGAGCAAGTCTTCGAACGGCGGGAAATGGTCGTCACGCTCGAGCAACGTCGAGACCGGGCCCAGGTGCTCCAGGGTCTGTTGATACAGCGCCCACACCGGATCACACACCGGGTGGTCATGGGTATCGACCACGTAATCGCCGTAGTCCATATGCCCCGCCAGATGCAGCTGGCGGATGCTCTGCGGCGGCAGGTTGTGAATGAACGTCCAGGCATCGAAGCCATGATTGCGCGAGCTGACGTACACATTGTTGACGTCCAGCAGCAACTGGCACCCGGTCAAGTGGGTCAGCGCGTTGAGGAATTCCCACTCGGTGAATTCATCCGCCTTGGCGCGCACATAGCTGGAGACGTTTTCCAGCACCAGCGGGCGCTGCAACACATCCTGTACCTGAAGCACGCGACTGGCCACGTGATACAAACTTTCTTCGGTGTACGGCAGGGGCAGCAAGTCATGCAATTGGTGCGCGCTGCCGCGGCTCCAGCACAGGTGATCGGAGATCCACGCCGGCTGGATGCGCGCGGCGAGTTGCTGGAGCTGCTTGAGGTAATCGGTATCGAGCGGATGGGGCCCGCCGATGGACAGGGACACGCCGTGCATCACCAACGGGTAGCGCTCGGCGATCGCGTCCAGGTAGTACAAGGCTTTACCGCCCTGCACCAGGTAATTCTCGGAGATCACTTCGAACCAATCCACGGCCGGCGATTGTTCAAGGATCTGCTGGTAGTACTCACTGCGTAGACCCAGGCCGTAACCCAGGCTCGGAAGGGATGTAGACATCAGGCACTCCTGGGCAAAAGTGTCCGCAGCGGTGACGGCGACCGCTGCGGGGTACGCGGGGCCGATTACGCGCCGACTTTGCCACCGGCCGCGTCGCACGCGGCCTTGGTCATGGCCTTGAAGCCATGACCCTTGCAGACCGCCTGGCCCTTGCAGGCGTTTTCAGCGGTCTTGCAGTCATTCATGCCTTTGCAGGAGGTTACGCCGTAGCAATGAACCGGAGCGTCGGCGGCCTGGACCTGGGTGGTGACACCGGCAAACAAGGCGGCGGCAGCGAAAGCCAGGGCAGCACCGGAAACGACGTTTTTGATGGTCATGGGGTCATCCTCATAAATCGTGGTTAGGTCGGCTGAGCGGAATGCTCAGTCGCGACATAGCACTAGAGTGAGGTGCCCCCTTGCCGTTACAGCGCCATCGAAAAAAACCTGGAATTTATTCCTCCAGCTTCGACAGCGGCTCCTGAAACCGCAGCAACCGCCCGGCATTGCCCAGCACCAGCAAGGTGCTGAGGTTGTGCAACACCGCCGCGATCATTGCGCCGGCGGCGCCCAACCAGCCAAACGCAGCGAACACCACGATCGCCAGCGTCCAGCCCAGGCCGATGATCACGTTGACCTGCAACGTCTGCCGGCACCGTCGGCTCAAGCGCACACAGGTGCCCAGGCGGCGCAAGTCGCTGCCAATCAACACCACATCCGCCGAGGCCAGCGCAATGTCCGCACCGCCCGCGCCCATGGCCACGCCGACCACGCCGGCTTTGAGCGCCAGGGAGTCGTTGATGCCGTCGCCCACCACCATCGGCCGGAAACCGCTGCTGATTTCGCCCAACACGCGGTTGAGCTTGTCTTCCGGCAACGCCTGGGCTTCGACATCGCTGATGCCCACGTCGAGGGCCAGGCTGTCGGCCACGCTTTGGCGGTCGCCGGTCAGCAGCAGTTGCCGCCCCAGGCCAAGGTCGCGCAGCTCTTGCAGGGCCTGGCGGGCTTCCGGTTTGACGCTGTCGGCCAGCAACAGCCAGGCGAGGAACGCACCGTTCAACGCCAGCCCGGCAATCGGGCCATCATGGTCGGGGACGCGGGTGGTAACGATGCCCAACTGCTCGAACAACTCCGGCCGGCCCAAGGCCGCTTCGCCCTGCGCGGTCTGGGCCACCACGCCGAGGCCTTGGCGTTCGCGGATGTCGGTGAGCACCAACAGCTGTTCCTGGCTCGCCAACCCGGCCAACGCGCGGCTGACCGGGTGGCTGCTGGCCGAACCGAGGCTGGCCGCCAGGTTCAACAACCCTTGGCGGTCCGGCGCGGTGGTTTGGATGGACTGCAGGCGCAGAGTGCCGAAGGTCAGGGTGCCGGTCTTGTCGACCACCAGCGAGGTCAGGTCCGCCAACTCTTCGAGGAACGCCGAGCTGCGGATCAGAATCCCATGCCGCGCCGCCACGGCAATCCCGGCAATCGCCGTGGCCGGGGCCGACAGCACCAGGGCGCATGGGCACGCTGCGACCAGCACCGCGAGCATCGCCTGGGCGTCATTGGTGACAAACCAGGTCACCGCCGCCAGCAACAGCACCAACACCATATAGCTGCCGGCGTAACGCTCCAGCAGCCGCGTGATCGGCGGCTTGGAGCGCTCGGCGTTCTGCATCAGGGCGATGACCTTGCCCAGGGTCGACTCGTTGCCGGTACGCGTCACTTCCAGGCGCAACAACCCGTCGAGGTTGATCGCACCGCCGAACACTTGCACGCCGACACTGGCTTCCAGCGGCACCGACTCGCCGGTGATCGGCGCCGTGTCGAGGCTGGCCTGGCCGGACAGCACCACACCATCGGCAGGCACGCGGTCACCGGCGCGCACTTCGACGATGTCGCCGCTGTTCAGCGTGCCGTTGTCGACTTCGCTGATGCTGCCGTCCGCCTGCACCAGGCGTGCGTGGCTGCGGGTCAGTTTGCCGAGGGCGTGGATCGCTTCCTGGGAGCCGATCACGCTGCGCTCTTCGAGCACATGGCCGAAGATCATGATGATCGGCAGCAACGCGGCGGTCAGCAGATCACCCGTGGCCCACGCGCCGAGCATCGCCAGGGCGATGAGCTGGTCGGTGATGCCATGCAGGCTGGGAAAACGCAGGCTGTACCAGGCCGAGCGCATCACCGGCACAGCCACCAGCAGCGAGGCCACGCCGAGCAGCAACTGGCTGACGCCGCTCTGGTCCGGCGCCAGCCAGCGCCACACCAGGCCCAGCACCAGCAAGCCCAGAGCGAGCATGGCCAGGGTCAATTGCCGGGCGGCGCTGCGCTGCTCGGCGGATGTCAGCATGGGTGCGCTCATTGTTCGGCTCCCTGAATGATCAAGCGGGAGTCGTCTTTGGGATCGACCGTGGTCACGGAACCGGCCTGGCCGAGAATCTTCGGCAAGCGCTCGCGGTACAGGCGCAACAGCAAGCCGGGGTCTTTGACCTGGGCCAGGCTGGCGACGGTGGCGGTTTGCGCCTGCGCGTTGGCCAGGCGTTCGCTGGCCTGGGCGTGGGCGACTTGCACCAGGCGGTCAGCCTGCTGGTTGGCGGTCTGGGTGAGCTTTTCCGCGTCGGTGCGCGCATTCGCCACCGCTTTGTCGGCTTGCTGGCTGGCGGTGAGCACCGCATTGAAGGCGTTCACCGCCGGGCTCGGCAGGCTCGATTGCACATCGACGCGGGTGACTTCGATGCCCACCCCCAAGCCGCTGGCGGTCAACTCCGCCAGGCGCTTGTTGATGCCTTGCACCAGGTCGCCGCGCAGCCGTTCACGGCGCTCGGCGGCGCCGTTGTCGCTGCCGATCAATTCGGGGCGCGCCACCAGGATGGTGTCCAGATCCCGCGCCGCCGTCAGGGCCACGGCGCTGCGCGTCACCAGGCGATCCAGCGCCGGCAGCACGTGCTCGCCCTGCAGCACAAACGCATAAGGTTCGGTGACTTTGTAGAACACCCGCACATCCAGCTGCACCACGCCGGCATCGCCGGTCAGCAGGTAGCCGGACCCGGCCAGAGCATCGCTCAACGGCGTGGCGAAGCTGGCCACGCGATCGGCCTGCACCGCGGCATCGGAACGCAGCAGGTTGCCGACCCGCCGCTCGATCACCCGGTCTGCCGCCGGCAACAGCACGACTTGCTCGAACGGCTGCGGCCACGCCAGCAACAGTCCGGCATTCTGAACCCGATCGAGTGCGCCGAAGTGCAGCACCACGGCACGATTCTGCGGGTCGATCTGCCGCACATTGGAAAACGCCCAGGCCAAGGCGGCCAACACCGTCACCGCGTACAGCGCCATGAACGTCAGGCGCCCGGCCTGAATCCATGGGCTGTCCGGGCTGTCACGCTCGATCATGGCTGGACGTCCTTCGGCCCGTCCACCAGCGCGCGGAACGGCGCGGCATCGGTGCGCAGGATGATCTTGGTGCCCGGGGTGACCACGGTGCCCAGGGTATCGAGGGAACGCAGCAGGTTGTACAGCTGGGGATTGCCGGCGTAGGCGCGACCATAGATCTGCGCCGCTTCGACCCGCGATTGCGCTTCGATGTCGGCGGCTTTCACCGTGGCATCGGCCTGCACGATGCGCGCATCGCGCTCGGCGGCGGAACGGATCTGCGCCGCCTCACGCTTGCCCACGGCGGTGCGTTCGGTGGCGATGGTTTCGCGCTCGGCGCGCATGCGGTCGACGGTGGCGGTGAGCGTCACCGACGGCAAGGTCAGCCGCTCGATGCCCACCTGCGCCACGCGCACGCCATAGGTGGTGAGCAATTGTTGATCGATCTGCTGGCGCAACTGCGCTTCGAAATCGCTGATGCGTACCTGGCTGGCGTCGGTATTGATCAGGCTGGACAGGTCGAAGCTGGCCGCCGTGGTTTCCAGCGCCGAACCGACAAACGTCCGAATCTGCCGCGCCGCTTCATCCGGCTGGTTCTGCACCGCGCGCATGAAGCGCTGCACATTGTCGGCATCGCCCTGTACCTGCCAGGCCACATAAGCCTGCACGATGATGCGCAGGCCATCGCGGGTACCGACATCCTGCAAACCGCTGGAGGTGGTGCGCAGGCGCAGGTCCACCGGGATCGCCGCTTCGAACGGCGCCGGCCAGCGCCAGCCCAGGCCCGGTTCCAGCAGCACCCGCGACGGGTTGCCGAAACGGGTAATCACCGTGGCTTCGCCGGAGCGCACTTGCACCAGGCTGGCGGCCGCTACCGCAAACAACACCAGCAACACAGCCCAGGCCATGCGCCGCCAAGGGAATGGGCCGGCGGGCTGTTCGTCACCATGGTGGTGATGATGGTGGCCGTGGTGGTGGTGACCATGATCGTGAGAATGAGCGCTCAACAGACAGACTCCTTATTGAACGGCTTTACGCGGCACCGAAGGATCGGCCGGCAAGGTAAAAGAACGCAGATCGATCGTCGGCGCACTGTCGGCGCCCAGGCGATGATCCAGAATCAACAGCTTGGCGTGGGCCAGGCCCTGGGTCAGCTGGCCGAGGTACTGCTCCAGCACGAAGGCCTTGCCCGCGCTGGCGTAGGCTTTTTGTTCGGCGGCAAAACGCAGGTCCGCCGCCCGGGCCCCGGCATTGACCTCGTGCGCGGTGGCCTGGGCCTGGTCGCGGACGGTGCTGGCTTGCAGCAGGGCCTGGTTGGTTTGTTCGCTGGCGGCGCCGCGTTCGCGGGAGATCAGCGCCTGGGCGCCGATCTGCGCCGCTTGCACGCCGTGGTAGGCGTTGGCGGCACCGGACGGCGGGTGGATGGCTTCGACCACCGTGGCGAGAATCTCCACGCCGCTGTCGAGTGTATGCAGGTCCGCTTGCACGGCGCGGCCGATCTCGTCGGCCAGGCCGGTGCGTTGTTCGCCGAGCAATTCGTCGAGGGTACGCGAGGCAAAGTCATGCACGAGGATGCGGCTAGCGGTGCTGCGGATCAGGGTCGGCACATCCGCGCTGTTATAGGTGGCGGCCAGTGCAGCCTGGTCGGTCAGACCGATACGGTAGACGAAGCGCACATCCATATTGACGATCTGGAAGCTCTGCTTGTCGCCACGGCTGCTGGCGATCACCTGGGACTTGTCGTTCACATGGCTGGCGTCCCACAACCGGTTGGCGATCAGCGGCGCCGGGCCTTCGGCCGCCGCGAGTTCCGGGCTGGCGGCTTCGCTGACGCTGGTCGCCAGCTCATGCACCACGCCGTTTTCCACGTTCAGCACGCGGCCCAGCGGCCACGGCAACCCGGCATGCAGGCCTGGGCCGAAGACTTGCACCGGTTTGCCAAAGCGCTCATAGATCCCACGGCCTTGCAGGGGCACTTCATGCACCCCCGTCAGCGCCCAGCCGACGGCCAGTACCACCAGCAGCACCGGCAGGAATGCCCGACGCATGTAGGTAAACGCCCAGATCTGGCGCAGGTCGATGCCGAAGCGGTTGTGCAATTCGTGCTGCAAGGCCTGCAGCGGTTGCGGCGGCCAGCGCAGCAGCCCGGCGACAAAACTCTGCGCCATCAGGCGTGGTTCGAGGCGCGGTTGGCGCGGGCTGAACAGTGACAGCGCGGCCCGTAACAGAAACTCCAGCGCGACCAGCGCCGGCAACAGCCCGACCAGCGTCGCCAGGCGCAGCGGCCACACCGACCCGGCACTGGCAAACAGCAGGCAAATCGCGCTGATCACCAGGCACGCAATCGCCACCCGGCTCAGTTGCGCCAACTGCGCGGCTTCCGGCCATTGCGCGGCGGTTTCCTGGGCCAGGCGCCGCTCGAACACCAGCAGGCCAAAGGCCAATGCCAAGGCCAGCGCAGCGCCGATACTTGCGCCTTGGCCGACCGCTGCCGCGGGCAAGCCCAGGTTCCAGAACTCGACAATGCTGACCAGCGCGAACAACGACCAACCGCCGAGCCACAACACCGGTGCGCCGATCTGCGCCAGCAACCCTCTGCCGAAACGCCCTACCAGGCGCGCCTGCCAGCCAGCGGGTTCACCCTCTGCTTCGAGTAACTCAGGTGCCGACGCTTCCAGCGCCTGGGCACGCCAATCGGCCACCCACCACGCCGACTGCAACCCCGCCACCAGCACCAGCAACGCAGACGCACAATTGATCAACACCACCGGCCAGATCGACAACGGGGCAAACAGCGCGACGAACAACGCCAGCACCCAGCCGCTGATAGCCACCGCAGTCAGGCTGATACCGGCTTGCCTCAATCGACGGGCATGGAACAGCCCTTGCTGAAAACGCGGCAGTCCTTCAACCGAAGCGCCGTCAGCTTCTAGATCCACTTGCATCCACTCATGCCCGTTCACACATAATTCGTTACGATATAACACATGGCGTGAAATTTTTGTTCGTTAAACACCGTATTCACCTGCAACACAGACCCACTGTGGGAGCGGGCTTGCTCGCGATGGCGGTGGGTCAGGTGATACATGGGTTGGCGGGGCCGCCGTCATCGCGAGCAAGCCCCCTCCCACATTTGTTCTGCATCGCGCTCCGGAACGTGACTAACCCCCCATAAACACGTGCCATCACTGGTGCAGGCCACGATTAATCGGCACACTTCAGGCCAGTTTTTCGCGGGCTTACGGACAAGGAAACGTCACTCCCATGATTTCGATCTATCAGCTCAAACCGCGTTTTCAAAACCTGCTGCGCCCCCTCGTGCAGCGCCTCTACGACAACGGCACCACCGCCAACCAGATCACCGTGCTGGCCGGGGTCATCTCCCTGCTGGTCGGCCTGCTGATCGCCGGCTTCGCCCAACACCTCTGGCTGTTCGCGCTGATCCCGCTGTGGATGATCCTGCGCATGGCCCTCAATGCCATCGACGGCATGCTCGCCCGCGAATTCGGCCAGCAGTCGCGCCTGGGCGCCTACCTCAATGAACTGTGCGACGTGATCGCCGACAGCGCGCTGATCCTGCCCTTTGCGTTGATCCCCGGCGTCAGCCTGGCGCCGGTGCTGCTGGTGACCTTGCTGGCAGTGTTCAGCGAATACGCCGGGGTGCTCGGGCCGATGGTCGGCGCGTCGCGGCGCTACGACGGGCCGATGGGCAAGAGTGATCGGGCCTTCGTCCTCGGCGTGCTGGCCAGCGGCGTGGCGCTGGGCTGGCTCGGTGCCGGCTGGGTCGACACGGTGATGTGGCTGGTCGCCGCCCTGCTCGCCTACACCGTGGTCAACCGAGTGCGCCAGGGCCTCAAAGAAGAACAACACATTTCCCCTTCTGCATAAGGATTTTGCGATGCGCGAACAGCGAGAACACACCTTCAGTACCCATGATGGCGTCGAGCTTTTCTACCGGCACTGGCCCGCCACCGCCCCGGCAGGCGGCGAGCCGCGCAAGGCGATCCTGCTGTTCCATCGCGGCCATGAGCATTCGGGGCGCATTGCCCATCTGGTCGATGAACTGAACCTGCCCCATTTCGACTTCTTCGCCTGGGACGCCCGTGGCCACGGCCAATCCCCCGGCGAGCGCGGCGACAGCCCCAGCTTCGCCACCAGCGCCCGCGACGTGCAGACGTTCTGCGAGCATATCGGCGCCACTTACGGCGTCGAGGCGGAAAATCTTGCAGTCATCGCCCAAAGCGTCGGCGCGGTGATCGCAGCCACCTGGGTTCACGACTACGCACCGAAAATCCGCGCCCTGGTGCTCGCCTCCCCGGCGTTCAAAGTCAAACTGTACGTGCCCTTCGCCCGGCCGGGCCTGGCGCTGATGCGCAGGTTTCGCGGCAACTTTTTCGTCAACAGTTACGTCAAGGCCAAGTTCCTCAGCCACGACCCGGAGCGCGTCGCGTCCTACGACAGCGACCCGCTGATCACCAAGGCGATTTCGGTGAATGTGCTGCTCGGGCTGTACGAAGCGGCCGACCGGGTTGTCGCCGATGCCCAGGCGATCCAGGTGCCGACCCAACTGCTGATCTCCGGCTCCGACTTCGTGGTCCACCGCAAACCCCAACAACAGTTCTTCGACCGCCTCGGCAGCCTGAAAAAAGAGCTGCATATCCTCCCCGGCTTCTTCCACGACACCCTCGGCGAGCGCGACCGTGCGGTGGCCGTGAGCAGCGCCCGGCGTTTTATCCTGCAGAATTTCGCGCACCCGCTGGACCGCGCCTCGCTGCTCGATGCCGACAAACTGGGCGCCACCTGTGCCGAATCCGAAGCCCTCGCCGCGCCGCTGCCGCGCAATTCCCTGCGCGACCTGTACTGGCGCCTGACCCGCGCCAGCATGGGCCTGGGCAAGAACCTGTCGGACGGCGTCAAGCTGGGCTTCGACACCGGTTTCGACTCCGGTAGCACCTTGGACTACGTGTACCGCAACACGCCCACCGGCAAAGGCGCGCTGGGGCGGATGATCGACACCAATTACCTCAACTCCATCGGCTGGCGCGGCATTCGCCAGCGCAAGCTGAACGTCGAAGAGCTGCTGCGCCTGGCCATGGCCACGCTGCGCACCGATGATCGCGAAGTGCGTATCGTCGATATCGCCGCCGGCCACGGTCGCTACATTCTCGAAGCCTTGCAGGGCGTTTCGCCGCTGCCGGAATCGATCCTGCTGCGCGACTACAGCGACATCAACGTGCGCGACGGTGGCGCGTTGATCCGCGAGAAAGGCCTGGGCGAGATTGCGCAGTTCATCAAAGCCGATGCGTTCGACCGTGCGGACCTGGCAGCGCTGGCGCCCAAGCCGACGCTGGCGGTGGTCTCCGGGTTATATGAACTGTTTGCCGACAACGCCATGGTCGGCGGTTCGCTGGCGGGCCTGGCCGAAGCCGTGGAGCCCGGCGGTTATCTGGTCTACACCGGCCAGCCATGGCACCCGCAGTTGGAACTGATCGCCCGCGCATTGACCAGCCATCGCCAGGGCCAGGCCTGGGTGATGCGCCGGCGCAGTCAGGCGGAAATGGATCAACTGGTGCAAGCCGCCGGTTTCCGCAAGATCACCCAGCGGGTGGATGAGTGGGGCATCTTTACCGTATCCCTGGCACAGAAGATCTGAACATGCGCGAACCCGGCCTGTTAAAGCCCGCGTTCCTGTGGCTGTTGCTGTTGGCGCCGCTGTTTTTCAGCACCTACGGTTTTGCCACATGGGTCACCAGCCAGCGCAGCGACGTCGGCACACTGGTGTTCGATTGGGAAACCCACATGCCGTTCTGGGCCTGGACCATCGTGCCCTACTGGACCATCGACCTGCTCTACGGTTTCTCCCTGCTGCTGCCCAACAGCCGCCATGAACTGAAGCAACATGCGCTGCGCCTGCTGAGTGCGCAGCTCATCGCCGTGAGTTGCTTCCTGATCTGGCCGCTGCGCTTCACCTTCGAACGGCCGGAGCTGGATGGCGTGTTCGGCTGGCTGTTTGCCGTGCTGGCCGGTTTCGATAAACCGTTCAACCAGGCGCCGTCGCTGCATATCGCGCTGCTGGTGATCCTGTGGATCATGTACCAACGCCACACCCAGGGCGCCTGGCGCTGGCTGGTGCATGGCTGGTTCGGGTTGATCGGGGTTTCAGTGCTGACCACTTATCAACACCACTTTATCGACTTACCCACAGGTGCCCTGGCGGGTTGGCTGTGCGTGTGGCTGTGGCCGCTGGAACATCCGAGCCCGCTGCTGAATGCGCGGCTGACCCGTGATTCCACGCGCTGGCGCCTGGGGTTGCGCTACGGCCTGGGCGCGCTGGTGCTGTTCATCCTCGCGCTGACTTACGGCGGGTGGTGGCTATGGCTGCTGTGGCCGGCGCTGTCCCTGGGGCTGATCATGGCGAATTACGTCGTCCTCGGCGCGCCAGGTTTCCAGAAGCGTGCCGACGGTCGACTGACCCCCGCGGCGCGCTGGCTGTATGCGCCGTATCTGGCAGCGGCGTGGCTCAATTCACGGCTGTGGACGCGCACGCATCCACAGCCCGACCTGATTGTGGATAACGTCTCGCTCGGTCGGCTTCCTACCGTGCGCGAGCAAGGTTCATTCAAGGCCATCGTCGATCTGTGCGCGGAATTGCCGATTAATCCACAGGGCCGTGCCTATCAAAGCGTCCCCGTCCTCGACCTGATCGCGCCGACCCCCGCCGAATGCCTGCAAGCCGCGCAAGCCATCGAACGCCTGCGCGCCAACGGCCCGGTGCTGGTGTGCTGCGCCCTTGGCTATTCGCGCAGCGCCACCGCTGTGGCGGCCTGGCTGCTGCACAGCGGGCGCGCCGCCACGGTGGATCAGGCACTGGCTATTATTCGTACAGCGCGGACCGAGGTGGTCCTGCATCCCGCTCATCGCCATGCTTTGGAGGCCTTGCCCCATGCCTGCTGATATGGAACTCCAGGTCGTCGCCAGCCTGCTGCGCCGCGGCCGCTCACTGGATCAGTTATCCACAGGCCTGACGCTGCTGGGCGTGTTGTTCGGCCTGGCGCAACTGCTGATGGCCAGCATCGCGCCGATCTGCCTGCTGCTCAGCCTGTGGATGATTATCCTCGGCCTGCTGCAAAAGTACTGGGCGCTGCGCGTGGCCTTCGATGCCGACCTGTTCGCCCTGCTCGCCCGTAACACCGAACGCACCCCGGACCTCGACCAGGCCCTGCAAACCCTCGGCCTGCAGTCGCCCAAACGCGCCGGCCGACCCTGGACCGAACGCCGTCGCGGCGCCCTCAAACTGCTGCGCAAGCAAGCCTGGCTGCTGGGCGCGCAAGTGCTGTTGACCCTGGGCGTGATTCTCGCCAGCCCTTGGCTACCTTTCGCCGGATAAGGAATTCCCATGTTCGAACCCGTGGTCGCCACCCTGATTACCTCGATGGCCCGCACCGTCACCGGCGCCCGCAGCCTGTGGCTGGGCTGCGCGCCGGTGCCGGTGCAACGCATCTACTTCGCCAACCACAGCAGCCACGGCGACTTCGTGTTGCTGTGGGCATCGCTGCCGCAGAACCTGCGCAAATTCACGCGCCCGGTGGCCGGCAGCGACTACTGGAACAACAGTGCGCTGCGCCGCTACATCATCCACCGCGTGTTCAACGGCGTGTTGATCGACCGCGAGCGCAAAGACCCTGTGGATAACCCCTTGCAGCCCATGCTCGCCGCACTGGAAGGCGGCGACTCGCTGATCATCTTTCCCGAAGGCACGCGCAATCTGGAAGACGGCTTGCTGCCGTTTAAAAGCGGCCTGTATCACCTGGCAAAAAGTTACCCACAGGCCGAATTGATCCCCGTGTGGATTGCCAACCTCAACCGCGTCATGCCCAAGGGGCGCGTCCTGCCGCTGCCTCTGCTGTGTACCACCAGCTTCGGCGCGCCACTGCAATTGGAAGAAGGCGAAGACAAAGCCGCCTTCCTAGCCCGCACCCGCGACGCCCTGCTCGCCCTCGCCCCGGAGCATTCCTGAGATGGATAGCCAAACCCTGATGCTGTTCGGCGGAATCGGCGCGATCCTGGTACTCGCCTCGCTGATCGGCCTGATCCTCAAGCTGCGCACCCGTGGCACGCCGAATGCGGTGATCGACAACCTCAACGCCCGCATCAATGCCTGGTGGGTGATGGTGGTGATGATCGGCATCGCCTTCTGGCTCGGCACCGGCGCGGTGATCGTGCTGTTCTATGCCGTGTCGTTCTATGCCCTGCGTGAATTTCTCACCCTCACCCCGACCCGGCGCAGCGACTACCCGGCGCTGGTGGCCGCGTTCTACCTGGCGCTGCCGCTGCAATACCTGCTGATCTACGCCGACTGGTACGGGCTGTTCTCGATCTTCATCCCGGTGTACGTGTTCCTGCTGCTGCCGATCCTCGCCTCCCTCGGCGGCGACAGCACACACTTCCTGGAGCGCGCCTCGAAGGTGCAATGGGGCTTGATGATCGCAGTGTTCTGCGTGTCCTTCGTGCCCGCCCTGCTCACCCTCGACATCCCCGGCTATGAAGGCCGCAACCTGCTGCTGATCGCCTACCTCGTGATCGTGGTGCAACTGTCGGACGTGTTGCAGTACGTGTGCGGCAAGCTGTTCGGCAAACACAAGATTGCGCCCAACCTGTCGCCGTCGAAAACCGTCGAAGGCTTTGTCGGCGGCATCCTGCTCTCCTCGCTGATCGGCGCGGCGCTGTGGTGGACCACGCCGTTCAACCCGTGGCAGTCGTTCCTGATTGCGCTGCTGATCAACTTGCTGGGGTTTGCCGGCGGCATTGTGATGTCGGCGATCAAACGCGACCGTGGCGTGAAGGACTGGGGGCATATGATCGAGGGGCACGGCGGAATGCTCGATCGGCTGGATTCGGTGTGCTTTGCGGCGCCGATTTTCTTCCACCTTGTGCGCTACTGGTGGACCTGACCGACACCGCCCTCAAGCCCGACGAAGATCAACATGTGAGGGCGGGCTTGCTCCCGCACGCTCGGCATTGATGTGACGTATCGCCCTCATCTTTTGTCGCAAAGACGCGTGTAAGATACGCCGCACTTAGCCAGGGATGCTCACCATGTTCGACGCGTTAAAAACGATCTTTCGCCGTTTGTTCGGTGCGTTAATAACTGTGGTGGGTGCCCTGTTCGGCCAATGGCAGCCGCCGTTCTGGCTACGCGCCATCGGCCGGGGCGTGCTGAACCTGGGCAGCAAGGCCCGCGCTTACCCGCGCCAGGCCGGAGGCGGAGTGTTGGGCCTGGTGCTGCTGGCCGCCGCCGGGTTCTACGGCTGGCAGTGGTACTCCAACCTGCCGCAGCCGCACACCGTGGGTTATTCGCTGCACAAACCCAACCTGACCGACTACACCCAGCAACCCGCGGTTGTGGATAACTTGCAGGTGCGTTTTGCCGAGTCCGTCGCGCCTCTGGCGGCGATCGGCAAGCCGGTCACCGCCGGCATTACCCTTAAACCCGCTGTAGCCGGGGCCTGGCGCTGGTCCGATGACCGCACATTGCTGTTCACGCCGGAAAAAGACTGGCCCATCGACACCCATTACACCTTCGATCTGGCGAAGAAAAACCTGCTCGCCGACGGCGTGTTGCTCAGCCAGTACAGCGGCCAGTTCTCCACTCAACCGTTCCGCGCCAGCCTTTCGCAGAACGAGTTGTATCAGGACCCGTCCAACCCGACGCTGAAACAACTGGTGGCGACTTTCCGTTTTTCCCACCCGGTCGACGAAGAAAGCCTACGCAAGCGGGTTTCGATCATTCTCGGCAAAGGCCTCGCCTACCGCGACGCCCAGTTACCCAATCGCCCGGAAATCAGCTTCGACGAGACCAAGCTCAACGCCTATGTACGCTCCGCCGCCCTGGCCACCCCGCTGGAAAGCACGCCCGTCAGCGCCAAGCTCGACGAAGGCATCAAGGCCCGGGACGGCGGCAACGCCAGCAACGCGCCATTGGTGGCCGAAGTCACCGTGCCCGGTCGCTATCGCCTGACGTTTACCGCTGCCGAAGTGAGCTTTGTCGACAACGAACGCGGCGAACCCGAGCCGGTGTTGATGTTCAGCAGTTCCAGCGCCGTAGCCGATGACACCATCGCCGGTAAGGTCCAGGCCTGGTTGCTACCGGAAAAAGCCGAGGACGACACGCGCCCCTATAACAGCAACGACATCGACGATGCCCTACTGGCCCGCAGCACCAAGGTCAACCTGACCCACGTGCCCAGCGTCGAACCGCTCAACACCCTGCACGCATTCAAGTTCAAGGCCCCGGCCGGTCGTGCGCTGTATGTGCGCGTGCCCGCCAACCTGGAAGCCATCGGCGGCTACCTGGCGAAAAACCCCACAGCGTCGCTGATCAGCATGCCGGCCTACCCGCGCACGTTGCAGTTCCTCTCCGACGGCGCCTTGCTCAGCCTCACCGGCGAAAAACGCCTGGGTTTCATGGCCCGTGGCGTGCCCGGTGCCCATGTGGAAATCGCTCGCCTGCTGCCCAACCAGTTGCAGCATTTGGTGGACCAGAGCAGCGGCAGCTTTGCACGGCCGAACTTCGGTAATGAGTACTTCGATCGCATGGTCGAGCGTCAGTCGCTGGATATTCCGCTGTCGTCCAACGACCCGGCGAAAACCGTCTACGACAACGTCGACCTCAGCCATTACCTGACCGCCAACGGCGGCCGACGCGGTATTTTCGTACTCAAGCTCAGCCCACAGGATGACCCGGCCGAACGCACATTCGACTACTCCCGCAGCAGCACCAGCGACCTGCGCTTTATCGTGGTGACAGACCTCGGGATCATCGCCAAGCGCTCCAGCGACGGCAGCCATGACGTGTATGTGCAGTCCATCGGCAACGGTTCGCCGGTGGCCGACGCGCAAGTCGACATCATCGGCCGTAACGGTCTGCCGGTCGCCAGCGGCCACACCGACGCCGAAGGCCACGCGCATTTCGCCAAACTCGATGAACTGCGCCGTGAGAAAACGCCACTGATGTATGTGGTCAGTCGCGGTAATGACCAATCCTTCCTGCCGATTGCCCGTCAGTCCCAGCAGTTGGATCTGTCGCGCTTCGACGTAGGCGGTTTGCAAGAAGACGGTGCGATCGACCGCCTCAGCGCCTACCTGTTCACCGACCGTGGCCTGTACCGGCCCGGCGAAACCGCGCACCTGGGCATGATCGTGCGCAGCGGCAACTGGAAAGGCGCCCTGCAAGGCTTGCCGGTGGAGCTGCAAATCACCGACCCTCGCGGCCTGGAAGTGATTCGCCAGCCGCTGAAGCTGTCCGCCAGCGGTTTTGAAACCTTTGATTTCCCCAGCAGCGAAGTGGCCCCGGCCGGGGATTACACCGCGACCTTGCAACTGATCGGCGCGAAACAGACCCGCACCGACCTGGGCAGTGTCAGCTTCAAGGTCCGCGACTTCGAGCCGGACCGTATGAAAGTCAGCCTGAGCCTGCACGACACGCCAGTGCCGGGCTGGATTCCACCGGAGCAGGTGGTGGCCAAAGTCAGCGCAATGCACCTGTTCGGCGCCCCGGCGGCCGGCCGTCGCGTGACCGCGAAGATGTCCCTGAGCCCGACGCTCGCGGCGTTCGAGCGTTACCCCGATTACCGCTTCCGCCTCAACGATGCGCTGGAAGAGGCCAGCACCGAAGACCTGGCCGAGACCACCGTCGATGACAACGGCCAGGCCGTGCTCGACCTCAACCTGCAACGCTTCGCCAACAGCACTTACCGCCTGCAGGTAATGACTCAGGTGTTCGAGGCTGAAGGCGGGCGCAATGTGGCGGCGCAAAGTGCGTTGCTGGTGTCGTCTGCGCCCTACCTGGTGGGTGTGAAAAGTCAGGACTCGCTGTCGTATGTCGCCAAGGACGCCCCGCGCCAGGTGCAATGGTTGGCCGTCGCGCCGGATCTCACGCCGCTGGCGGTGGACGGGCTGACCAGCGAAGTGGTCGAGCACCGCTACGTCTCGGTGCTGGTGAAGCAGTCCAACGGCACCTACAAATACGAATCGCGGATCAAGAACATCAGCCAGCCCGCCTCGCCGCTGGTGATGACCAAGGACGGCGCCAAGCAAACCCTGAACACCGCCACCCCTGGCGATTTCACCCTGCAACTCAAGGACGCCAACGGCAAGCTGCTGAACCAGATCGACTACAGCGTGGCCGGGCGCGGCAACACCTCGCGCTCCCTGGAGCGCAACGCCGAGCTGCAACTGCGCCTGGATAAACGCAGTTACGCAACGGGGGATGAGATTGCCATCAGTGTCCGCGCGCCGTACACCGGGGCGGGCCTGATCACCATCGAGCGTGACAAGGTCTACACCCAGCAGTGGTTCAAGGCCGACAGCACCAACAGTGTGCAGCATATCCGCGTGCCCGCAGGGCTTGAGGGCAATGCCTACGTCAACGTGCAGTTTGTGCGCGACATCGGTTCGTCCGAGGTCTACATGAGCCCGCTGTCCTACGGCGTGGTGCCGTTCAGCATCAACCTGGATGCGCGGCGCATGCCATTGAAGGTTGACGGCCCGGCGCAGATCGAACCGGGGCAGACTCTGGATATCAAGGTCAACGCCGACCGCCCGGGCCGTGCGGTGGTGTATGCGGTGGACGAAGGCATCCTGCAGGTGGCGCGCTACCAGACGCCGGACCCGCTGGGCTTCTTCTTCCAGAAACGTGCGCTGGAAGTCGGCACCAGTCAGATTCTTGACCTGATCCTGCCGGAATTCAGCCGCCTGCTCAGTGGGGCCGCGCCCGGTGGCGATACCGAAGGCGCGTTGGCCAATCACCTCAACCCGTTCAAGCGTAAACACCAGCCGCCTGTGGCCTGGTGGTCCGGGCTGGTGGACTTGCCAGCCGGTGAAAGCGTGCTGCATTACCAGGTGCCGGACAGTTTCAACGGCAAGCTGCACCTGTTCGCGGTGGCGGTGGATGCCGACAGCGTGGGCGTCAGCGAGGCCACTACCGAGGTGCGCGGGCCGCTCGTGATCACGCCAAACGTACCGGCTTTCGTCGCGCCGGGGGATGTGTTCAACGTGAGCGCCGGGGTGTTCAGCAACCTCGACGCGGCGGCGGATGTGAAGTTTGAAGTGCAGACCAGCAACGGCCTCAACGTGCAGGGCGACAAAGGCAGCACCTTGTCGCTGCAACCGCGCAAGGAAGGCACCGCCGAGTTCAAGATCAAAGTCGGCGACACCCTCGGCTCGGCAGATCTGCGCTTTATCGCCGTGTTGCCGAATGGCAAGCGCATTCAGGTGGCGGAAACCACCTCGATCCGCCCTCTGAGCGAACACCGCGTGGCCCTGAGCCTGGGCCGTTTCGACAGCGCCAGCAAAGAGCTCAAGCCCACCCGCGAGCTGTTCAGCCAACTGCGCGACGTGCAACTGGGTGTGGCGGCGTCGCCACTGGTGTGGGCCAACGGTCTCAAGCATTACCTGGATGACTACGGCTACGCCTGCACCGAACAGTTGGTGTCCAAAGCCATGCCGGCGTTGATCTGGGGTGGCAACGCGCCCGAGGCCGAACAGGCCTTCGCCAGCGCGGTGCGGATGTTGCGCCAGCGCCAGAACCAGGCCGGCGGTTTCGGTTTGTGGGCGGCCAACCCGGACGTAGCGCCATATGCCAGCCTGTACGCCACCGACTTCCTGATCGAAGCCAAGGAACGCGGGCTGCCGGTGCCGGAAGACCTGCTGGTACGGGCCAATACCTATCTGACAGACCTGGCCAACGGCCCCAGCGAAGGCCTGTCGGAATTGCGCAACCGTGCCTACGCCAGTTACCTGCTGAGCCGTCAGGGGATTCTGGTGAGCGGCGCCTTGAGCGATATCCGTGAGCGCTACGAGCGCTACTTCAAGGACACCTGGCAGAACGACCTGGGCGCCGCCTACCTGGCCGCCAGCTACAAGCTGCTCAAGCAGGATCGCCAGGCGGATACGCTGTTCCGTAAGATTCCATGGCGTTCGCTTGTGGATAAGTGGAACAGCGACGGTCTGTATTACGACCCGTTGGTGCATGACGCCGAACACCTGCACTTGCTGGCACGGCATTTCCCCGAGCTGCTGGACGAGGTGCCGGCGGCGCTGCTGGATAAACTCGGCAAGCGCCTTAACGAGCAACGTTACAACTCGCTGTCGGCGGCGCTGTTACTGCGCGCCCTGGATAACTACGGCCAGCGCGCACAAAGCGACATGACCCTCAAGGCCAGCGCGTGGTTGGGCGACAAACAGCAACAATTGCTGGAGATGGCCGGCCAACCGCCGCGCGCCGCAGTGCCGAGCGCCACGCAAAAATTGCTGATGGAAAAATCCGACGGCCCGGCAGCGTTCTACATGCTCAGCGAAGCCGGCTTTGATAAAGGTGCCAAGCTCAAGCCGATCAACAATGGCCTGGAAATTATCCACGAGTACCTCGACCTCAACGGCGAGCCGGTAAACACAGTCGCGGTGGGCGATGAGTTCCTGGTGCGCCTGCGCCTGAGGGCGACCGACCGCGATCAAGTGCAGCAAGTGGCGGTGGTCGACCTGCTGCCCGGTGGCGTCGAGCCTGTGTATAACTTGCCGCCGGAGCCGGAGGCCGCCAGCACCGATGACAGTGAAGGCGAGGAAGCGGAATACGTAGAAGACAGCGAAACGCCTGACGCCTGGCAAGCGCCGATCGGCGAAACCGAGCTGAGCAACTGGCAGCCAGACTACGTGGACGTGCGCGATGATCGGGTGGTGTTATACGGCACCGCACTGCGTGACGTAGGCACTTTCGTGTACCGCGTGCGCGCCACCAACGCCGGTACTTTCAATACGCCACCGGCCTACGCCGAAGGCATGTACGAAACCACCCTGCAAGGGCGCGGCAAAGTAGGCCAGCTTGAAATTACCAAGCCTTAGGCGCCTGACGCCGCTGCTGGCAGCGGCGGTACTGCTGGCGGGGCTGCGGCTGTGGCCACATGCTCCGCTGGAACAGGCGGTGACATCCTCAAGGGTGGTGCTGGCCGATGACGGCTCGCTGTTGCGCATGACCTTGGCGGATGATGGGCAATACCGCTTATGGCTACCGCTGGAGCGGTTTTCTCCGTCATTGATCGAGGCCTTGCTGCTCAAGGAAGACCGTAATTTCTACTGGCACCCGGGGATCAATCCCCCGGCGTTGCTGCGTGCGGCCATGGCCACTTACAGCGGCGGCCAGCGCCAGGGCGGCTCGACGTTGAGCATGCAACTGGCGCGGCGCTTGTGGGATCTGAACACCCGCCAGGTGCCGGGCAAGCTGCAACAGATGGCCTTGGCCTTGTGGCTGGAAGCGCGTTACAGCAAGCACGACATCCTTGAGGCCTACCTGAACCTGGCACCCATGGGCGGCAATATCGAAGGCGCCGAGGCGGCGAGTCGCATTTACTTCGGCAAGGCGGCGGCGCAGTTGTCGTTGTCTGAAGCGCTGGCACTGGCGGTGATCCCCCAGCAGCCGGGGCGACGCGCGCGCTTCGGGCCCTCGTTGCAAAACGCGCGGCAGCGCTTGATGAACGACTGGCGCGCAACTTATCCACAGGACCCGCGCAACGACAGCCTGCTGGACGTGCCCCTGGAAGCGCGCAACCGCCAGCAGATCGCGTTTCTGGCGCCGCACTTGAGCGAACAGTTGCTCGCGTCCCAGCCCGGCAACGAGCTGAACAGCACCCTCAACCTGCCCTTGCAACAATTGCTCGAACGCTTGATTAGCGGCTTTATCGCCGAGCGGCGCGGCACGGGGGTGGAAAACGCCACGGCGATCCTGATCGACAGCCGCGACCAGAGCGTCAAGGCACTGGTGGGCTCGGCGGATTACTTATCCACAGGCATCCATGGCCAGGTCAATGGCGTGCTGGCGCGGCGTTCGCCGGGGTCGACGCTCAAACCGTTCCTCTACGGATTGGCGCTGGACCAGGGGGTGATCCACCCCATGAGCATCCTCAAGGATTTACCCAGTAACTTCGGCTACTTCCAACCGGAGAATTTCGACGGCAGTTTTGTCGGGCCACTGACGGCGCGCGATGCGTTGATCCGTAGCCGCAATATCCCCGCCGTGTGGCTCGCCAGCCAGGTGAAATCGCCTTCGTTATACGGCTTGTTGCAACGCGCCGGCATCAAGGGCCTGCGCGGTGAAAGCCATTACGGCCTGGCCCTGGCCCTCGGCGGCGGCGAGATGACGCCCGAAGAGCTGGCGCGGCTGTACCTGATGCTGGCCGGCGACGGGCACCTGCGGCCGTTGCGCTATTTACAGGAACAGCCCCAGGCCAGCGGCCCAGCGCTGCTGACGCCTCAAGCCGCCTTCATGGTGCGCGACATGCTGCGCCGCAACCCGCGCCCGGATGGCCTGCCCGGCCGGCACTGGCGCACCGCCTGGAAAACCGGCACCTCCTGGGGCTTCCACGATGCATGGAGTGCCGGGCTGGTCGGCCCCTACGTGCTGGTGGTGTGGGTCGGTAACTTCGATGGGCGACCGAACCCGGCGTTCATCGGCGCCAAAACCGCCGCGCCGCTGTTCTTCCGCATCGCCGACGCCCTGCCCCTGGCCTTGCCCAACGTGCAGATCAAACCCGACAAGCCGCCGCCCGGGCTGATCCGTATCGACGTCTGCGCGGCCTCCGGCGAATTGCCCAACCGCTGGTGCCCACAGACCCGCAAAACCTGGTACATCCCCGGCGTCTCGCCGATCCGCGTGTCCAACCTGCACCGCCCGGTGCTGATCGACACCCGCACCGGCAAAGCCGCCTGCCCGCCGTTCGACCCGCAGTACACCCGCGAAGAAGTCTTCGAGTTCTGGCCCAGCGACGTACAACGCCTGTACCGCGCCGCCGGCCTGGCGCGACGCACGCCGCCCACGGTGATGAAAAACTGCCAGCCCAACCGCATCGGCGACCAGAGCGAAGCCCCGCAGATCCGTTCGCCGCTGACCCAGGTGAGCTATCAATTGCGCCTGTCCCAACCGCAGGAAAGCATTGCGCTGAATGCCAACGCGGCCAGCGACGCGACGACGTTGTACTGGTTTGCCGACCAGACCCTGATCGGCCAAGGCCCGCCGCAATCCACGCTGAATTGGCGACCGGGCAAGTCGGGGGAGTACCGATTGCGGGTCAGTGACGATCAGGGCCGCAGTGCGAGCCGGGCGCTGCGGGTGGAGTTTGTGCCGTGAGCGGGCGAACGCGCCTGACCGCTAGGCGCTGATCTCCACGTAACTCGACTCCCCACCGCCCGTCGCGCCCGACAACCATCCCCAAACGAAGCTCAAGGTGGTACGCCCGGCCTGATCCACACCCACCGTGCCACGCGACCAGCCGGCCAGCAGCTCGCCCTCAAGCGTCAGGCATTGATACAGCAACTCGATGGTATCGGCGCCTGTCACACGCCCGACCTGCGTGCCCACGCGGATTCGACCGCCTTGGTAAGAGCCGGAGATGGCCTCCCCTTCGACAAGGTAATGAAACACCGTGCCGGCACCGGATAGCCCGTGGGCATTGTTCGCGACCGTAAAGCGACGATTGTTCAAACGTGCGTGGATTGGGCAGAAGGGAGTGTCCATGAATGTCGCGTCCTTTCGTAGGGGGCTTCCGTTCCGGGTCGAGCCTGGAGACCCGGCGGTGGATCTAGAGAATTAAAACACTCGCAATCTACTTGGTTGTTTGCTGGGAACCAATACGCCCGTCTTCAGCTTGTCAGATGCGAATGACCTGGTGAATCACCTGATGATCCGCGACCATGAAGGCTTCAGCATTCTCGATCAGCTCCTGGAGGCTGCAGACACCAATGTCGAAGCTGGCGCAGTAGCATCTGGCAGCCCTCTCTTGCTGCTCTACTCTTCCTTTACATCACTGAACGGGATGATTTCTATTGGTGGTGTCACTGCACAAAGTGGTTTGCGCCAATAACCAACGCTATGCCATTGACCGTGCTTGTACCCAACCTCAGGGTACGTGCCGATATGGGTAAAACCGAGCGCTTCATGGATACCGATGCTCCCCGCGTTGGGTAAGGCAATGCCGGCGTAGGCCGTATGAAACCCCTGTTTCTCGAGGAGCGGTAGAAGCCGCTGATAAAGCGCACGACCAACCCCTTTTCGGTGTACGGCAGGGTCGACATAGACGGTGACATCTACCGACCAGCGATAGGCTTCTCTAGCGCGATGCTGGCTTGCATAAGCGTATCCAACGACATCGCCATTCATCTCGGCTACCAGATAGGGATACATCGGCAGTGTTGCGGCGATCCGCTCTGCCATTTCATCGACAGTTGGTGGCGTCAGCTCAAACGAGATGGCTGTGTTCAAAACCATCGGCGCATAGATAGCCTGAATGGCAGAGGCATCAGCGGGTGTAGCGACCCTCACGTTGTAATTCATGGCGACCAAGTACTCCATTCTCTTTCTCTTTGAGTTCAGGCACGACGATTCGGTGGCTCGAGATCGCCGTTGGTTTTGTAGGCGTTCGAAGTTAAGGCGATATCAGCAGAAGAACCGCCAGACCGATCAATGCTTGTAGAACTGAACCGGCGGTCATCAAACGCATATACCTGCCGGTGCTGTATTCGGGAAAGGCGTCCGATTTGACCAGCCAGTAATAGCTGTCGTTAGGGAGAATGGCGACGAACGATCCCAGACAGACGGCGAATGTGACGCTCATCAAGTCCACCGCGCCAGACGCAAGGATTGGAGAGAGAACAGGAGGGATGGCGGCAAAGGTCGCAAGGGAAGAGCCATTCAGTGTTTTGAATACCGCAGCCAGCAGGAACACCCCAACCAAAATATGCGTGGTGCTGCCCGACGCGCTGAATGCGTGCTGAATCAGTTCCTTGGGAAGCACCAAACCGAGGGCTTGGCCCAAAGCAGACGCACAACCGATGGTGAACAATAACGGGCTGGTTCTACGCATCGCTTTGGACAGCAGATCTTGAACCTCACCAGGTTTGCAGCTAAGCGCAATCAACAACGATGTGGCGATCAGCGCACCGGCGGGAGTAGTGAAGAACTCGATGATGGAGTGCTGGTTCTTTGGAATGGCGTAGCCGGTGATCAGGAGCAGGAAAAATACAGCCAGAGGCAGGATCACCTTGATAACCGAGTCGTGAGGCACGGTGGGATCAGTCGAATCGTTGGGTGATGAACAATCTGTGCGGGTCGTCCAGTACGTCCAGACCGTCCCGACAACCCAGGTGACGACTGTCAGCAGCAACCCTAGATACAGAAACTTTGGGTCATGCGTGTTGGCCCCTAACCCAATCCCAATGATCAGCGGGCCCGCGGGCATTAACAGCTTGAATCCCGAGTAGCATCCGATTGCAATGAACTTGCGGTGTTGCCCTGCAATGGGAGCAAGAGACGCATAGGCTGTATCGGGACAAACCATGCCAGCACCCAGCAAGGGTGACAGAGAGATGCCGAATTTTCCGAAGGACGCACTTCCTTGCGTCGAGATCCAGCCGGCAATGAAAAACGCGCTCAGGATGACGATGGCGAAATAGCCAAGGTTGTTTGCGAATCCTTTGCTCAGCGATTGGAACACGTCACTGCTGTTGGTGCCGGCAAGAAGAGGGATCAGAATCGCACCCAGCAACATCGCGACAGGGAGAGGAATGGAGACACGGCTCCCCAGGTTCCGTAACCGAGAGCGTGTTTTCGTCCTAAGCGCTTCTACTAACATCCATGTACCTCCCCGCGTTACCGGAACCACCTCTGAAAGGCCTGCAAGTTGTGCCTGCACTTCACAATCGCAAAATACGTTGCGACCCGCAACTAATATAATTGAACAATTTCGCAGGCGCTTATGCCCAGAAAAATGTGTCGCTGCGCCTGCTAAGGTGGTATTAGCGTTTTCCCGGAATTGCGAGCCGAGTGCTATGCCAAACATTGATCAGATCGACCAGGATGCCGAACAGCTTTACGAAGCCCTGAGTCACTTGGTTAGGGTCTACCAGTTTCGTGACAGAGATCGCAGCTGCTGCGAAGGCCTGTCCGTCACTCAATGCTATGCGCTTGAGCATGTGATAAAGGCTGGGCCGGTTCGCGTTCAATCGTTGGCCAGTGAGCTTTTTCTCGACAAGAGCAACGCGAGCCGGTTAGTCGATTCGCTTGCAAAACAGGGGCTGGTTTGCCGTGTTCCAGATGCCACTGACGGCCGCGCGCTGGCGATCACCGTGACGCCCGAAGGCGTGACGCTTTATGAAAGTATTCGATCGGATTTAGTCGCAGAGGCTCGCAATCTCGCATCTGACTTATCGAAAGAAGCCCGTGAGGGTGCAATCCAAATGCTACGTCGCTTCGCTAACGCCACCGAACAACGGTGCGGTCTCAAAGACTTCAGTGCTGACGAGGCTCTGCCCCGCAAATGCTGCTGAGGCACCTCTACAGACGAATATTTAGCCAGATCACAATCCAAAATAGGGTATGTGGTGGAGACACATAAAAAAGAAAAGCCCCTGAGATCAGGGGCTTTTGGCAGTGATTGTCTGAAACCAGACGGTGGGTACCAACAACATAATTTGACACAACCCCTCGCGCAAATCGGGGTCTGTAGGATGATTCGGGGTAAAGACAACAGCAACATAGATTGACACAGATGGGCTGCGCTTCAAATACAGGGCTCGGCTGCTCACAACATAGTTTGACACGAACAACTAGAGTGCAGTCATGAAGGGTGGTTTTTGAGAATTACAACTATCGCGTGTGAATTAAAACCGTCGCATGTGCCGCTTGATCTCGGGCGGCACCTCACGTGACCCTGCTGGAATCAGGCTCAGGTCGTTCAACGAGTTTTCCCTGGCGATATTAGAAGAGATGCAACACACCAACTCTGGCTCAGGTGCTGCAAAGATTACTGACATTTTATTGACCATGGCAGCCATTGGCGTGCCGATGGTTTTTGTATGCAACTACAGCTTGGCTCATAAGCTACTTGGCCGAAACAGCGAGGACAAGCAACGTCTGCTCGCTGATCCCCGAAGCATGTTGCCGGACGAGCCTGGCAGCGCGAATTGGCTGAACGATATCGCTGAATGTCTCAGAGCGAGCTATGCCTACGTAAAGGCTGATATTGGTTAATCGGCCGTTGAGCTGTACCGCTGTACTTTTGGTATCAAGCGACTGGTGGTACAGCTGTTGAAGCTGGCCTATGTGGAATGTCGCAACTCGGGGCGGCAGTGCGTGAACCAGCTCGATATTACTCGTGCATACCGTGCCACAGCTTACACAGCGAGCGCCGGTGAGGTGGAGGAGCTAATGCTACTGGCGCTGAGCAGTCTCAAAAAACATAAGCTCAAGGACTTGCACTGCCCGTTCGATCTATCTGCTGCAATGAAGACAAATGTCGTGAATTTCACTCGTGCTGATCGTCAGGAACGTGTCAATGCTACGGTCTTTCACTCGTAAGCGGCCAGCGAACACGCAGTAGAGATAAACTAACGCACGAGTATGCTGCTCCGCATGCCCGCAGCGATGTAATGCCTGAGTTCTTCGCTGGCTTCACTGACTTCCGCCAGTAGCGCTGGACGTCCGTCAAGCATGATGATGATGTCCTCAATGTCTCTGTGATAAGGGTCGCCTTCTCAGCTGGCTAGCACCAGGTGCTCGATCCGCTTGTAGGTCTCGAAGAGCGCAATCATGTCACCTTGAGCCATGACTTCCAGTGGCAATCGGCCGGCAAAAAACGGATTGTCGTTCTTGAAGCGAGGGAAACCTTTCACGTTTGCCTGGTTGGAGAAGACCATCCGCAGCGAAGCGTGGATACCCAGCACCATCCCGATGCGTTGCTGCTGATCTTTATCGAGCCGCTGACCTGCAGCAATGCCACGCCATGCGCGACGGTAGGTCGCGGGTGAAATTCTGAGAATCCGGCACGCCTGACTGGGCGTGGCTTCCCAGGCGCCGATGATGCGCAAAGCCACCTTCAACCCGGTGGTAGCCTGCTGCTCGCTAAGACGTTCACCACTGATCATCCTGTTCTCCTCTGCCGTACGCAGTTTACCTACTAATGGCTGAAGTAGAGAGGCCCGCCTCAGCATGCGCATAGCCTGTAGCGGAGAAGTAAAAAATCTACCACCTACCTAAGAGTTAGTCGAAGAAACACTTAATTTTTCTTTGACTCTGTGTTGTAGGTTTTATGCATCTCAGATCGGATCTCTTTTATGGCTCCGATCAGCGGAGCGAAATAAAGTCGTGGTGTAGTGGTCAACTAATCCCGGACACGACGTTAAGTTTTTCCTCGGCCCGCGCTGGAGCCAACCCATCGTTGAATTGATGAGGCCTAATCCAGTTGTAGCGATGCATCAAAAAGTGGCTGATGTCG